>NZ_JAGUCN010000016.1 GCF_018271975.1 Carboxylicivirga mesophila | reverse complement strand
GATGAAAATGAATATTTATAAGTGAAACTCTAAGCTTTTCCTTAAATAATCGATTTACTGCTTTAAATTTCATCACCGTAGCTCGCTACGCTTCTAAAATTCGCATTGTAAATCAGTTATTTAAGAAAGTTTGAGCTCTGTAATTTTAATCGAACTCAGGTTAATAATCTATAACATTATCACCTCATACCAGCCTTTCCGCTCTGGTGGAATAAATCCTCAAGGAGAAGGTGACATTATTTAAAAAGGCAACTATCTCTCATAGAAAATAGCACTATTATCTGGTCAGAGCTGGCGAGGTAGTGTTTTCCAATCCCAAACACTTGCCTTTAGAACAGATCAGACAAAGCATTGAATCGCATTTAATAGAAGGCTGCTGGTTTGACCCGGATGCATGGCATATCCCCCGATTTAGCTTCCACCGTCTAAATGCTTTTGGTTTAAATGACTACTTATGGTACGAGTTTGAGGCGCTTGATTATACAGAGGCTGATACTGACAGCAGCTCTATCGATGAGTTATTAAGACGTATAACTGCTTAGATGTTCTATTCCAAAACGGGTATAGTCCGAAGCACGAGAGTCCGAAGTCCGGATTTAGTGCATGGTGCGCAAAAGCTCCTTGTCCCAGTGGAAGATTGGGTGCAGAAGCATTCGCCCCTTGGGGAGATACCCGAAGGGAGAGGGGGATTTTTTACACCCTCAGCGTCCTCTTTTTACTCAGCGGTAAATTACGAGTCCGAAGCACGGGAGTCCGAAGTCCGAAAATGGTGCATAGTGCCTGGTGCCCGGAAGGAAACGCAGCTTAATGTGCGCTTCGAAAATAAGATGCAATCCGTATTCTGTTTCTTAACGGCCAATAAGCTGAGTACCTTGCTTACGCAACAAATCCACAGCCTCCTCCTCTAGCGACATATCAATAATATCAATCTGAATATGCTTATAGAACTTCTTGCGAAGATGAGCTTGAAAAGCTACTGCATATTTGTCAAAATTAGTGTCTGCTTTAAGCCCAACACAAAATACATTGCTGTATTCCAAAGCCCAGGCCGCATAACATTCCTTTAGGTTATAATCATAAGTATAATCGCGCACCAGCTTGTTCATCGTTTTGATATCACTCTTCGCTGGCTGTTTATATAGTAAAGTTGTTTCTATCAGATGCACGCAGTTATTACTTAGGTCCTCTTCTGTAATGTTTTTCAAAATATCATCAGTCACATCAAGCCCTCCTTTCAGATTAAACCTCATGGAACGAATGGTATACAAAGGCCCGTAGGGAACACCCCACCAACCAAAAATGGCTGAAATCATATTGTATTTTCTAATTTGAGGTTTGGCCGTTTCCCCATCCTTTAAAAGAAACGCTGGCGAGAAAGGGTAATAGGTGGCAAATATGGGTGAGAAACAATATTGGAAAGCTTTGAAGCGATAACCATTTTCAACTTTGTATTTTAATTCTTCAATAGTTAATGGCTGCGGTAGTTTAAGTTTATATTTCATAGAGTTTGATGATATTACTTACCAACGAATATACTATTTGTGTTTTAATAAATGTCGAAGAATATTTATATGTGAGGTTAAAGGATCGCATCTCTATTGACAATTGCATTTAAAAAATCATTTTTCAACTCAAGCCGTTGAGGCTTCACCTTTTTGCCTCCAGCTCAAAAAGGTGAGAAAAAAAGCCGCCGACTAAAGCACTTGTTTACCCATTAAGTCATCACTCCGGGAAAAATTTAAAGATTTACAGCCTGACACCAAATTTTTCTTTCCTCCGTCTATGCCAATGGGTCCCAAACTACGTTGCTAATGTCGGTAGAAACGCACAAAAAAGTATCTATGCTTTAAATGTGCTTGTCGTGGCGGATTTATAAATTATCACCACATAATTCATGAGGTGCGTAGTTTATTAATATTGGAAGAGTAAGCATAAAAAGCCATTTTTTTTCTCAATTACCCGATTCAACTAACGCTATGCGTACTAGCAGCGCAAAAAAAGGCCCGAAAGTGCTACTTATGATAAGCGGGTGCTATTGGGCTTTTAACGAAAACGAAGGTGCCAGCTCACCAAGTATGCCCGAAATAAACCGGTAAGGTGCATTGACACTGGCCAGCTTAAGCACCCATGCCGGTATGGCACCACCCGGGTCCACCCAGCCGCTTACAACAATCTGGCTTTCGCCGGGAGTAGCGCTGGTTTCAATGGTCCAGCTTTCATAAAAATCCTCTATGCGAATGATGCCCTGGTTTGCAGGCAGATAGTCTGTCAAAACCCTTGACTCCAGGTAATAGCCCTTTTCAGCTCTGGTCACCGTCATCTCCACCACCATATCGCGGTTTTTAACCGGCCAGGGCATATTCATACGCATGTAGTTGGTATAACGCTCATCGGGTTGATGATTTAAGAAACGGATGGAATCAACCAGCTCCATGTGTTTCAGGTTATCGGCAAAATCAACGACCTGCCGGTACACCACCTCAGGCCTGGCCTTCACCGCAGCCACTACTTTGTACATATACAGTTGCGTACCTTCTTTCTGCTTATTATACACCCTTATGCCGTCCTTCTCTTTTTTCAATTGCCAATCGGTGGCCTGTGCCATGGCCACACCCATCAACAGCAGCATACAGGTAGTTATTAGCTTGTAAAGGCGATGATTCATGACTAATGCGTTTTAAGCAAAACAACAGACATTGGCCATGGGTTCAATCACCTCCCTTGCAAACAAAGAGCTGTAAGCCCAGATACGAGCCAATAACAAACAGCCCCGACATTATACAATGCCAGGGCCGTTACTATAGAATTCAAGGATTATACCTGATAACAAAGGGGATTAGTTCCATTCGGTGAAACCGGTCCACATAAACAGGGTTTGAGGGTTTGGACAGCCGGTATTACCCGCCACTTCGTTAACAGTAGCCTCCCCTTCTTTTGGATGACGCACACCGCCCGGGTATGTTGTTTCATCGTAGGTAACACTTTCTACCGAGTAGCTGATGGTTGACTGAGGTGTTCCATCGTGCTTCGAGTCCTGGAAGTCGATTAACACATCGCAGTCGCCATTCTTCAGCAGAATATTTTCCAGCGTGGCGGTGGCACCGCGACGAATTTTAATCAACTCACGCAATCCTTTGGCACCCTCAGGTGTTTCAGAGAATTTAGGTGTGTCCGAGTTGTTGACGATGCTGATGTTGCGCATCACAAAATCTGATTGTCCCACATGATCAGGACCATTGCCGTCCATGTTGCCATCGGCTTCAATACCGCGCGGGTCGGCTTCGGTTGACGAAAATCCCTGTGTCCAGATGCCAAAGGCATTCTCCAGCGTGCCCGACCATCCTTCTGTTACATCAAACATGTCATCATCCTGGTTCACCACCAGCAGGTTAGTTACATTCACTGTTCCGCCAAACCACTCAATCGCATCATCGGCCCCATATGGGATGTAGATGTTTTCGATGGTAGTGCCATTACCCACTCCATTAAGCGTTAATCCGTTGTGCTCAATATCTGCCGACGAGCGGGCACCGGTGTACATCAGCTTCATATAGGTGATTGAACCTGAATTGTCCTGCGCATTGGTACCGCCATACTTTTTGCTGGCATCCACCTCGGCTCCGTTGGTCGTGCCTTCGGTAGCGCCCGAGATAGGTGCATACCCATTGATGTGCAGTCCACCCCAGTCGCCTGCTTTTGGCTCATCAGCGGCCGATGTCAGTGTTACCGGCTCATCAGCTGTTCCGTTGATGAAGATTTTGCCGCCCTGCTCCACCATTATATAACTGTAAAAACCGGGCTTTGCCTTAATGGTAGTACCGGCCGGAATGGTCAGTTTGGCGCCTTTACGAATATTCAGAGTCCCGTTTAAGAGGTACTCCACCTCGGCATCCAGTTCCAGACTGCCGTTAAGGTTACCGGCCAGCAGGTTGCCATCCAGCACATTGTCTTCTTCATAGATTTTTTCATCCTTGTTACACGCGGTAAAAGTCAGGGCCACTGCGGCCAACATAAAGATTAGCTTCTTCATTTTAATAAAAATTTAGTGTTAAATGTTAATGTCTGTATTCGTCATCGTTTTGTTAGAATGTATAGTTAAGGCCGAAACTTACAGCCGATCCTTTTCTGAACTGCTCCAGCTCCAGGCGTTCGCCCGATGGCAAATCGCGGTAGTAGACAAATGCCGGATTAAGCAGGTTCTGACACTTGAGCGACACACCCAGGCGCGACGATAATTGGCCGCTTACCACCACATCGAGTGTTGGCACGCCCTGCTCATACAGGCTGGGCATACCATCGTAGCCAATGGAGTACATACGGTCGCTAAAGTAGTTGAACAACACCGAGCCTGTTACTGATCGCTTGTGTTGGCGATAGGTATAGCTGATGTCGGAGTTGATAATAACAGGAGCTGCTCCCTCCAGCTGCGAGTTGGGCTCCGTTGGTTGTGAGGCCGGGTTAACATGCAGCTTCACCTGCGAATAGGTATAAGTGGCGTTTAGGCCCAGGCTCAATCGCGAAAGCGTTTCCCGGTCGTCGTTACCCCACTCAAACAGGTTTTTGCGCAATTCCATTTCCACGCCGGCCACGGTAGCCACATCACCCACATTATCATACAGCAGGAAACCGCCGGCATTGTTGGAGCTATAGCGCGATATGGGGTCTTCAATCAGTTTGTAAAACGCCCCAACAGACAGCAGCTCGCTTCGCGACAGGTAATTATCCCATTTAATATCCAGGTTGTTGTTGGTGGCCGGGCGCAGCTCTTCGTTACCCCGCTCCTTAAAGGTCATGCCAATGTACTCAAAGGGCGACAGTTCGCGCGATTGTGGCATGGTGTAAGTGCGGCTCACCCCCATCCGCAGTGTATGTTGCTCGTTTAAGTCGTACTTCAGGTTGGCACTGGGCAAGATAAACAGCTGGTCCAGCCTGTTGGTGCGGCGGCCATTGAGTGAGCCGTCTTCACCAAGCTCCCCCACAAAATCAACCAGTATATCCACATAGTCGAGCCCAATGCCGCCGGTCACAAACAGGCTGGGCGACAGCTGAAACACCCCGTTGGCATACACCGCGTGCACATATTTATTCACCTCGTAGTAGCTGTGAATACGCTCCAGGTGCATCTGCCCCGCGTCAAAGCGCTCCTGATTATAAATATAGTCGAAGGACACATCTTCTTTTCGGTCAAACACAATGGTTTCGGTATTCTGCAGGCGTTGCTCGTATTGTATCCCATTGAAGCGATCGCTGGTGAGGCGATTGGTATAGCCTGCACTGATGGCGCTCATGCGATCCTCATCGCCCATGTCATAGGTGAAGGCCAGCCGGCTGTTGATATCCTGACTACTCAAATCGGAGAAAAAACGCTGATTCATGCCTTTTCGGGTATAGGTGCTGTATTTGCCATCGTTGATGTACAGGAAATTAATACGGCGGTCGGGTTCATGGCTGTTCACGGTATTCACGGCTACCCCGGCGTCCAGCATCAGTTTATCAGACAGGCGAAAGTTTCCGTATAGCTGATTAACCAGCAGCACGTTATCATTGATCTGCTGACGATGCAGTAAGAGTGAATCGCGTTCGGCACCACTCTGCAAGGCATCATTGTCGTACCCTTCCAGTTCGCTGAAGTATTGATTGCTGGTGTGGATAGCCATAAAGTTATAAGACAGGCTATTGTCTTTACGCCACTGGTAATTGGCATTGGCCATCAGCAGGTGGCTGGTGTTGATGTCGTATTTATCAATGCCCATATCTTTATAGATAGTCCCGTTGTTGGTCATGTTGCGCTGATGCCCGTCCTGCTTTGATACATCAGACGAATACCCCCCGGTGACAAATACCGACAGCGGATTATCGTTCACCTTCAACTGCTTTCCGGCCGATAGGGTGTAGCTCTGATTACCCACATAACCTGCCGCTGACGGGTCCAGTTTGTTCTGAAAAGCATAGCTGTCGGGAAATTTACCGCCGGCAGGTCCCTGGTAGATATTGGCAAAGCCGAGGGCATTAACGCCATCTGTTTTTAAGAATGTGCCCTGGGCTGCCTGTGCATTCACACCACCCGAAACACTTAGCGACAGCACCTCATCGGACTGTAATACTTTAGTACGCACATCAATAATGGCACTCCCTACATCGCCTGTGCGATCGGCCGTAAAAGCCTTGTCGACCCCTACCGACTGTATCACATCCGACTGAAACATATCCAGGGCAATGTTTTTATAGCGCGGGTCTTCCGATGGTACCGGAAAGCCATTGAGCGTTGTGGCCAAAGTACGATCGCCCAGTCCCCGCACAAACACATTTTTAACGCCTTCCTGCTTAGAAACTCCCGAAACTTTACTCACTGCACTTTCGGCATCACCAATGCCTTTGCGAGATAACTCTTGTGCACCAATACTCTGAACCGCTACAATGGCTTTTTTCTGTTCGAGCAAGAGCATATTTTCATGTTCGCGATTGGCTTTCGCCACCACCATTACTTCGCCCAAATCCATATCGGCGGGGCTAAGTGCAATGCTCAGCACAGTTGGCGCCCCTTCTTTCACCACCACATCACTTACGATTTCAGTTTGGTACGAAATGTACTGAACCCGCAGCGTATAGGTGCCTTCATCCAGGGGAGGCATGCTAAACTCACCATCAAAATTAGTGGTTGTACCCATGGTGGTGCCTTCCACAATAATGGCGGCGCCAATCAGTTCTTCACCCGTTTTCTTATCGGTAATCTTACCTATTACCTGGCCGTTTTGAGCAAACAGCACAGTGCTTTTAATTAATACTAAAAGCAGAATTAATCCTTTTGAATTCATTTCAGTTTGAAAAAATGTCTACTAATCCTTGAAACTATCAGCGATTTTGATTTTCATATACCAGGCATGTCTGTCCACTTGTTCAGACGCCTGAATCATGCCAATATCGTACCGCAAAGTGCTTCAAAATTTCATTTAACGAATTGAAAATGTTGGCTTAACACAGATTTAATTTGCAAAATCAAAATCCACTACATGGGATTGTTTTTAAATCACTTACCACAGGTAACAAAACATTAACAAATGCCCTCCCCAACCTTATCCACCTTTTTGATGCTGCTTTTTGATGCCTTGAGTTATACACTTAAGGAGATGTGCGTGCAAAAGGCGGTAAAATCATTTTAAGTATCAATTGCATTTCAATGTGAGCCTTAATCGAAACAGTGAAATTGCAATGGTTAATGCCAATAATAAACAAAAGCGTCTTTGAGAGTATGTGGACCAAAGGCTGATTTTGATATTAAATCGGTATTACATTACTACCCAAATTGGAAAGACTGAGTCGTTTTTCTTTCCTTCAAACTAATCTAAAATCGTTCTAATTAATCTGAAAAAGCACCTTGTTGGCATTGCTTATTTTCTTATTTTTGCGTGAAAGAACTAAACGGATATAAATGAATACTTTAAAAAAGGTTAAATCGGCATTGATTTCCGTCTTTCATAAGGACGGCTTGGATGAAATTATTACAACATTGCACCAGCAAGGTGTTACCATCTATTCTACAGGTGGTACTCAGGCTTTTATTGAGAGTTTAGACGTGCCATGTGAGCGCGTTGAAGACTTAACCAGCTACCCTTCTATACTTGGTGGTCGTGTAAAAACATTACACCCTAAGGTATTTGGCGGCATACTGGCCCGTCGTGATAACGAAGGAGATTTGGAGCAGCTGGCTCAATACGAGATTCCTGAAATTGACCTGGTGATTGTTGATTTATATCCGTTTGAAGCCACTGTGGCATCGGGCGCTCCTTTACAGGATATCATTGAGAAGATTGATATCGGCGGTATTTCACTGATTCGCGGTGCAGCCAAAAACTACAAGGATGTGATTATTGTGCCTTCGAAAGACCAGTATGCCGACTTACTGGCTATTTTGAAAGAGCAAAATGGCGAATCAACATTAGAAGACCGTTTCAAATTTGCTGCTGCTGCTTTCGGCGTATCGTCTCACTACGACTCAGCCATCTCCAACTTCTTCAATAAGGATAAAGCAGATATGGAGCGTATCAGCCTGAACAACGGCGATGTGTTGCGCTACGGTGAGAATCCACACCAGAAAGCCACTATTTACAAATACAACAACGTGAAAGAGGGTGCCTCATTGGCCAATGCCAATGTATTGCAAGGCAAAGCTCTATCGTACAACAATATGCTGGATGCCGATGCTGCATGGAAAGCGGCCAGCGATGCCTACCACTCGGTTGGGCACATCGAAGGCAAGCAGGCTGTATCCGTGGTGAAGCACCTCAACCCATGCGGTCTGGCTGTCACCAATGACATTATGAAGTCGCTTGAACTGGCCTGGGCCGGTGACCCTATCTCTGCCTTTGGCGGTATCATCTGTTTTACCGATACAGTAACTGGCGAGATTGCTGAGTGGTTTGCCAAGCGATTTGTAGAAATCATTATTGCGCCTGCCTACACACCTGAGGCATTGGAGATTTTCGGCAAGAAAAAGAATCTGCGCTTATTGGAAACACCAATCAAGAATGAACTGACCGGCGAGAAACTGATTCGCTCGGTAAGTGGTGCTATCCTGGTACAGGATGAAGACGAAGGCGTTGACACAGATTTCAAAAACGTAACTGAGAAGCAGTTTGACGCCACCAAAATGGAACTGGCTAAATTTGGTATTACAGCGTGTAAGCACCTGAAGAGTAATGCGATTGCCGTGGTAACTGAGCAGGCCGATGGTTCATTCTGGCTGACAGGTGCCGGTATGGGACAACCCAATCGCCTTGACAGTATGCGCCAGCTGACCATGCCACGTTTCAACATGAAAGAGGGTGTTGACATTGCCAACTCAGTAGTTATCTCAGATGCTTTCTTTCCATTCCGCGACAGCATTGAAGCTGCCAACGAATACGGTGTGAAGTATATTGTGGAGCCAGGCGGAAGCATCCGCGACGAGGAAGTTATTGAGGCCTGCAACGAGTTTGGTATGGCTATGTTATTTACAGGAAAACGTCATTTTAAACACTAAAAATACAGTTGAATGGGACTATTTTCGTTCTTATCGCAAGAAATAGCCATCGACCTTGGTACAGCCAACACCATTATTATTCACAATGATAAGATTGTTGTTGACGAACCATCCATCGTAGCGCTGAACCGCAAGACCGACAAGCTGGAAGCCATTGGAGAAAAGGCCCGCCAGATGCACGGTAAAACCCACGATAATATCTATACCATCCGCCCTTTGCGCGATGGTGTAATCGCCGACTTTAACGCGGCCGAGCAAATGATACGTGGCATGATTAAGATGATTAATCAGAAGCCCCGCCTCTTTGCCCCTTCCCTGTCCATGGTGGTATGTATTCCATCGGGCAGTACCGAAGTGGAGATTCGTGCGGTACGCGACTCATCGGAGCATGCCGGTGGTCGTGAGGTACACATGATATACGAACCTATGGCTGCCGCCCTGGGTATCGGATTGGATGTGGAAGCACCGGAAGGTAACATGGTGGTGGATATAGGTGGTGGTACTACCGAGATTGCGGTTATCTCGCTGGGCGGTATCGTAACAAATAAGTCCATTCGTATTGCCGGTGATGATTTAACGGCTGACATCATGGAGTACATGCGTCGCCAGCACAACATCAAGGTGGGTGAGCGTACAGCTGAAGAGATCAAGATTCAGGTGGGTTCGGCTTTACCAGAGCTGGATGAGCCTCCACAGGATTTCATTGTACAAGGACCAAACCAGATGACGGCTTTACCTATTGAGGTACCTGTTTCGTACCAGGAAATATCACACTGTCTGGAGAAATCTATCTCTAAGATTGAAACAGCGGTATTGTCGGCACTGGAGCAAACGCCTCCTGAGTTATACAGTGACATCGTTAAAAACGGTATTTTCTTAGCTGGTGGTGGAGCCCTGTTACGCGGCTTAGACAAGCGTTTATCGGATAAAATCAACATCCCGTTCCACATTGCAGAAGATCCGTTGCATGCAGTGGCACGTGGCACCGGCATTGCGCTTAAGAACCGCCACAGAATATTGCCATACCTTATCAGATAATAAGGCAGAAGTTTTCAGGCAGAAGTCTGCAAGCTTCTGCGTAAAATACATCTCGACTCCGTCTATAGAGCCGCTATTAAAGCAGTTCGAACGGAGTCGAGAACATTTTAAAAGCTAGAAGCTAACAGCTTCTGTTGCAAAACAGAAACCATACATGAGGGACTTTATACGTTTTATTATCAAATACCATTTTGCCATTCTCTTTCTCATCATTGAATTGGTATGTCTGCTGCTGGTATTTAACTACAATGCCTACCAACGTTCAACGTTCCTTTCTTCCTCCAATGCCCTCACGGGTGGCATATTTAAAAGCTATAACGCCGGTGCCGAATACCTGATGCTGCGTGAAATTAACGAAGATTTAGCCCGCGAAAATGCCTATCTGCGCAGTCGCCTGCCCGAATCGTTTCGTGCATCAAAAGACTATTTTACTCTGGTGTATGACAGCCTGAGCATGCAGGAATACATCTACCGTTCGGCCCGTGTGATTAACAACTCAACCAATAAACGTTTTAATTACCTCACCCTCAACAAAGGGCGCCTTAACGGTATTGAACCCGAGATGGGTGTCATCTCCAATAAAGGAGCCGTGGGCATTGTCAAAAACGTATCAGATAATTACTCAACGGTTATCTCTATTATCAACACCCGCCTCAAAATTTCGGCTAAACTAAAGGAGTCAGGTTTCTTTGGTTCAGTAGAATGGGATGGCAGCTCGTATCAGTACGTGTATCTGCTGGATATTCCGCGTCATGCCGAAGTGAATGTGGGCGATTTGGTGGTTACCAGTGGCTACTCTTCTATCTTCCCCGAAGGCATATTGCTGGGTAATGTAGAGAATGTGGAACTGGAAAAGGGAGCCAGTTTTTACCGCATCAAGGTGAAACTATCAGTTGATTTTAAAAACCTGTCGTTTGTTGAAATTATTGGACACAGCTCAGTGGACGAACAAATTAAGCTAGAAAAGGAGACCGAAGATGATTAGTTACCTGCCACGATACCTGTTCAATTTTGTGTTCTTCACCCTTATACAGGTGTTAGTGCTCAACAATATCCAGCTTAGCGGATACGTGAACCCCTATCTGTACATACTGTTTATCATCACCCTGCCTTTTGAAACACCGGGCTGGCTGTTGCTGCTACTAGGTTTTACTTCGGGCATGGCAGTTGACTTATTTAGTAATACACCCGGCATGCATGCCTCGGCAACTGTGTTTGTTAGCTTCCTCAGACCTTATGTGTTGCGTTTGTTTGCCCCACGCGAAGAGTACCAGCCAGGTACCATTCCAACCATGGCTTACTATGGCCTTGGATGGTTCTTAAGGTATGCTGCCATACTGGTGCTGGGTCATCACCTATTCCTATTTTTCATTGAGGTATTTTCACTCACACACTTCTTTTCAACACTATTAAGGGCACTCAGTAGTACTGTTTTTACGTTAATACTGATCATTGTTGCTCAGCTATTTAGTCAGGGTAAAAAACAAGGGAGGTAAACTGTGGGAGGAATTAATAACAGGACATTACTGATAGCGGCTATCATGGTTGGATTAGGGCTTATATTTATTGTTAAGCTCTTCATCCTTCAGGTTCATGATCCAACCTATAAGTTTTCAGCAGTAAGTAATACACGTCGCCAGGTGACACAATACCCATCTCGGGGTTTGGTGTATGACCGCAACGGTAAATTACTGGTATCCAACCAGGCAGTGTATGATGTGATGGTGGTACCCCGCGATATTGTACCCTTCGACTCCATTGATTTTTGTGAGTCGCTTGACTTAAGCATTGAGCAGTTACGCGAACGATTTGTGCAGATGCGTAAGGATATCCGCTCGCGCAAAATCTCCACCTATAAACCTTCGGTCTTTCTGAAACAGCTATCGGCTGAGCAATACGGCGAATTTCAGGAGAAGCTTTATAAATTTAAAGGCTTTTTTGTTCAGGGACGTACCCTGCGTAAGTACGAATATCCGTCGGCTGCCCATGTATTGGGGTATGTTGGTGAAATCAGCGAAGGACAGCTCAAGAAAGATGCCTATTACTCACAGGGCGACTACGTGGGCATTAGCGGCATTGAGCAAACCTACGAACAGGAATTACGGGGCAAAAAAGGGGTTAAATACATGCTGGTGGATGTGCATGGCCGCGAGAAAGGCGCATTCAGAGGTGGTGAACACGATACAGCTGCCATTGCCGGTAAAAACATCACCCTGTCGCTGGACATAGAGTTGCAGCAATACGGTGAATTGCTGATGCAAAATAAAATAGGCAGTATTGTGGCGGTAGAACCTTCAAGTGGTGAAATACTCGCCCTGGTGTCCGCTCCCAACTATGACCCATCGCTGCTGATTGGCCGCGATCGCTCCAGGAACTTTCCGGTGCTGCTTACCGACTCATTAAAACCGCTGCTCAACAGAGCTATTCAATCAGCCTATCCGCCGGGTTCGACCTTTAAAACCATCAATGCACTGATTGGTTTACAGGAAGGTACGCTTAAGCCATACACTACGCACGAGTGCTTTATGGGCTATTTTGCCCGTGGGCTGTCAGTGGGCTGTCACCTGCATGACTCACCATTGAACCTCACTCAATCGATACAATGCTCCTGCAATGCCTATTACTGCTACGAGCTAAGAAATATACTGGATAATCCGAAATACGAAAATATACAGGAGTCCTTTAACGTATGGAAAGACTACCTGGTGAAATTTGGTTTTGGCTACCGCTTGGGTTCCGATTTTAGGAATGAGGTGCGCGGGTTTGTGCCTAACGCTGATTATTTTGATAAGGTCTATAAGAAAAGCTGGAGTTCGCTCACCGTCATTTCGCTGTCCATCGGGCAGGGGGAACTACTGACAACACCATTGCAAATGGCCAACATGGGTGCCATGATAGCCAATAGAGGACATTTTCTAACACCACACATCATCAAAGATATTGAAGACAGTGAGATAGATGAACGCTTTGCAGAGATACACGAAACAGATATAGACATTCAGCATTTCGCACCCATCGTTAATGGTATGGAATTGGCTGTTTGGGGAGGTGCCGGCAGCACGGCGCGCATTGCCCAGATACCGGGCATTAGCATTTGTGGCAAAACAGGTACAGCGCAAAATCCACATGGAGACGATCACTCCATTTTTATGGCCTTTGCACCCAAAGATGATCCGAAGATTGCCATTGCTGTGTATGTTGAAAACGGTGGTTTTGGTGCCCGGTGGGGAGCACCTATTGCCAGCCTTATGGTGGAAAAATACTTAACTGACAGCATTTCGACACCTTATCGTCAATGGATTGAAAAACGCATGCTAGAAGGAGATTTAATCAATGCCGAACAGAAGCTACAATAAAAGTATTGACTGGATAACAGTGGGGCTATACAGCCTGCTGGTCATTTTTGGCTGGTTAAACATATATGCCGCTAACTTTAATCCTGAGAACCCGGTGTTTTTTGATACCAGCAAAGAGTACTTTAAACAATTAGTATGGATTGGTTTTTCGCTGCTTTTTGTGGGCATGATACTTATTACCGACAGTAAGTTTTACGTAGAATTTGCCTATATATTTTACGGCTTTACCATATTATTGCTGGTGGTAGTGCTGCTGTTTGGTAAAGAAATTAACGGTGCCAAATCGTGGTTTGAGATTGGTCCTATACGCTTTCAACCGGCCGAGCTATCGAAGGTAGCCACCAACCTGGCGGTTGCAAGGGCGCTGAGCCGTTATGGATTCTCATTTAAAAAATTTACCGATCTGGTAAAGGCCAGTGCGGTGGTACTGTTTCCAATGCTGCTTATTCTCTTACAAAATGATACCGGTTCGGCACTGGTATACTTCGTGTTTATCATTGTTTTCTACCGCGAAGGCTTAACAGGTTATATTCTGACTTTTGGGTTAATAGCCGGTATTGTAACAACTTTAACGCTGCTCATACCCAACTCCACCATACTAGGCTTAATAGCCTTAAGCATTATTGGTATTCTTTATTTTAAAGGCGTTAGAAAAGATCTGTTTAAAGCATTGGTGATAGGAGGTGTTATATTGGGAGCCAGCTATGCAGTGTATGAATATTCCAACTCAACTATTGATTTGGAATATGTATTGATTCCAGCCATCCTGTTTGTGAGTATCTACCTTTTGTCCATCTCTATCTCAAAACGCATCCATAAATTTATTCCCACCTATTTATTAATTCTTTGGAGCGCTATTATTCTGGCACTTACTGCCGATTACTTCTTCGAGGATGTACTGTCGCATTACCAGCGGACACGTATCAATGTGTTACTGGGTATTGAGGAAGATCCTTTGGGAGCAGGTTACAATGTTAATCAGTCGAAAATTGCCATTGGCTCAGGTGGTTTAACAGGAAAAGGTTACCTGCAGGGCACACAAACAAAGTTCAACTTCGTACCCGAGCAATCTACCGACTTTATCTACTGCACTGTGGGTGAAGAATGGGGATTTATGGGCTCTACTGCTGTTGTTCTCCTATTCCTTGCCCTGCTGCTCCGGCTACTATATCTATCTGACAAACAACATTCTACCTTCAGTAGGGTGTATGGCTATGGTGTGGCCGCCATCTTCTTCTTTCACTTTGCCATTAACATAGGTATGACCATTGGATTGTCACCGGTAATTGGTATCCCGCTGCCATTTTTTAGCTATGGCGGCTCCTCTCTGTGGGGATTTACTCTCTTACTATTTGTATTCCTGAAACTTGACACCAATCGCAACGAACTAATACGTTAAAAATACTTAATCATCGTAAGCACTTTTCCTTATTTAAGAAGCGAACATACGCTATCTAACTGACTATCTTATTCTTTATTAAATTATCAATTGATAGTTCAAGGATTTTGTTGTAAATTATAATTGTTGTACTTTTGCCGCACATCATTTGTAATGATTTAACCCCCCGAGACTTTCGGTCATGTTGCTGTGGGAATGAAGGTTAGCAACGTTCAAAAATGCCCGGTTTCGGAATTTTAACAAATGATTCCGCACATAATTTGCCGAATCAATAAAAATGGAGAATGCCTATGAAGTATCAAATTTATGCGCTGCACAATTATCGACAAATTCCACAAATCGAAAGACTTTCGGAGGAGGACATCTTTAGCATTGAAGTGGTAGGAACTGTTTTACCCTTTAAAACTAACAGCTATGTTGTTAATGAATTAATAGATTGGGATAATTATAAAGAAGACCCAATATTCATTTTGAACTTCCCCCAGAAAGGCATGCTTGATGAGGAAGACTTCAATCATATGGCAAAAGTGCTGAAAAGTGGTGCCGATAAAGCAACCATAAAAATAGAAGCTAACAAAATTCGTGAAAAACTGAATCCGCATCCTGCCGGGCAAATGGAATACAATGTGCCGGAACTCAATGGTGTTAAACTAACAGGTGTTCAGCATAAATACGATGAAACCATGCTGTTCTTCCCCGCCCAGGGACAAACCTGCCACGCCTATTGTACATTCTGTTTCCGCTGGCCTCAATTCACCAACATGGACGAAATGAAATTCGCCATGAAGGAGATTGATTACGTTATTGAATACCTGAAACAGCATCCTGAAATTACTGACTTGTTAATTACAGGAGGCGATCCAATGGTGATGAAGGGGCAAATGCTGGATGCTTATTTAAGCGCCTTGGTGGAGGCCAATATTCCTCACCTTAAAAACATCCGTATCGGTTCAAAAACGTTAGGTTTCTGGCCATATCGCTACCTGACCGACAGCGATGCCGATGAAGTGCTAAATGCCTTTAAAAAGGTAACTGATGCAGGTATCTCTTTAGCCTTTATGGCGCACTTTAACCACTACCGCGAGTTAGAAACTGAAGCAGTACAGGCAGCCATTAAAAAGATACGCGCTACCGGCGCACAAATACGTACCCAATCGCCGTTATTAAATAACATCAACGCTAAACCTGAGATTTGGTCTACTATGTGGCAAATGCAGGTGAGCCTGGGCTTGATTCCTTATTACATGTTTATTGCACGTGATACAGGCGCTCAGAAGTACTTTGGTGTATCATTGGCCGATGCCTGGAAAGTTTTCCAAAAAGCCTACCAGAATGTAAGTGGCATCTGCCGTACAGTGCGCGGACCAAGTATGTCATGCACACCTGGTAAAGTACGTATTGTTGGCGTATCAGAGATAAAAGGTGAAAAGGTGTACACACTTGAGTTCATCCAGGGACGTGAAAGCAATTGGGTAGCACGCCCATTCTTTGCCAAGTACGATGCGCAAGCCAAGTGGATGGATGATTTAGTACCTGCTTTTGGTGCTGATGAATTTTTCTTTGAACAGGAGTTTTCAGATATGTTCTTAAAATAGGCACATCTTTCAATATAAAAGACAAGCAGAACTTCTAAGAGGTTCTGCTTTTTTCGTCCTGATAAGTTACCAACAGAACAAGAATAGAAAGTCATTTTTTGTTACTTTGCATCAGAAATAAGAATAGCAGATGGAGAAGAACAGTTTAATAGCACCTTTTTTGAAATGGGTTGGTGGCAAACGCCAGCTGATACCGGCTATTAATCAACTTCTGCCCCGGCAATACAACTGCTATTACGAGGCCTTTGTGGGTGGCGGAGCTGTCCTGTTTAACATTCAACCTGGCAAAGCTGTTATTAATGATTTTAATCCTGAGTTGATTAATGTTTATAAGGTGATTAAAAACCATCCTGAAGCATTAATCAAAGACCTGAAAAGGCACAAAAACGAGTCGGACTACTTTTACGAGTTGAGAGCGCTGGATCGTCAGGCGTCTTTTGCCAAACTCTCAGATATTAAAAAAGCATCGCGCATTATCTACCTTAACAAGACCTGCTATAATGGGCTATACCGCGTTAATAGTGCCGGAGAATTTAATGCCCCCTTTGGCCGGTATAAGAATCCCAACATTGTTAATGATGTGACCATAAGAGCGGTGAGTGAGTTTCTAAATGCCAATGATATTACCATATTAAACGGCGATTTTGAGAAGGCGGTTGAATCGGCACAGCAAGATGATTTCGTGTATTTCGATCCACCCTATGTACCGGTATCACAAAGTGCTAACTTTACTGGCTATGTGAAGGGTGGTTTTGACCTGGCCGAACAGGAACGGCTGCGCAACGTATGCCACCAACTGAACGACAAAGGCGTTAAGTTTCTTTTATCCAACTCATCAACACCCGTCATTCATGAGCTCTACAAAGACTATGACATACAAATTGTTAAGGCAACACGGGCCATTAACTCCAATGCCTTAAAACGTGGTGCCATTGATGAAGTGCTGATACGCAACTATGAGTAAGCTCTCAAAAAACGACCAGGCCTGGAACAGCCTCTTTTATGAACTGGATATTCTTCAGCATATTAAGCAAGCGGGTTATTTTGAGATAAGTTCATCAGTTATTAACCGTTATCGTGAAGCCCGGTTGATGACCAAATTTGACTATTCATCACAACTGCCGGAAATTTTTAAAAAGCACCAACTGGGTATCCTGCCGAACTCTCGCGGCACCTATATCATCTCTGATTTCACAATATTTCATGCGTTCAAAGGCCATCATCCGCCAATTGTCAACGTAGCCTTTCCAAACCACATAGAAAGCATCGACTACAACAACATCACAAGTGAATCAACGGCTATCAATTGTGCATTTATAGCCGGCATACTGACTGACTTTACCGGCGAGACACAGCTCTACCCCACTATCAATGGCCGTATGGGCTCATCAGTGTTTAACTTCAATATATCAACAACATCGGGCAGCATTAGCATGTCTGTTAATAATGCACAGCTTGAAATTGATGCCGGCTATGAAGGTAAAGAGGCCATTTACCTCATCGAAGCCAAAAATGTACTGTCTGATGATTTCCTGATTCGCCAACTATACTATCCATTCCGCCTTTGGTCGGGCCAATCGCGAAAGCGTATTCACCCCATCTTTTTGACCTATACCAATGGCCTCTTTCATTTGCGCGAATACACCTTTGATAAGGCAGATGACTATAATTCCATTCGACAGGTAAAAGAGAAAAGATATGCCTTTACGGGTGAGGCCATCGATATTGAAAGCATCAGGAATATAATCAGAAATAACCCGTGCGTGATAGAGCCTTCTGTCCCATTCCCTCAGGCTAATTCCTTTGAACGACTTATCAACCTGTGTGAACTACTGCATATTCATGGCTCACTCAAACATACATTTATAACAGACAATTACGCTTTTGATGCACGTCAGACCAATTATTACACCGATGCCGGCAGGTACCTGGGTGTAATTGGTAAGCAGAAAATCAACGGAGATGTTGAGTTTTTCTTAACGGCAACAGGTGAAAAGCTCTTTGATGCACCCATCGCCCGGCGAACCCGTCAGTTTATTGAACTGATTTTATCGCATACTGTATTTAAAGAAGTGTTCAAAGCCTACCTGCAACAGCGTCAAATGCCTTGTAAGGATGAAATTGTCAGCATCATGCAATCGTCACAACTCTATAATATCAACTCGGAAGCGACCTACTATCGCAGAGCCTCCACCATTGCCCAATGGGTAAATTGGATGCTTGAACAGATTGAAAGCTAAGCTATGATTAAACCCTATTTTGAAGAAAAAGATTTTAGCTCCATTGACTATACTCAGCAAGAGTTAGACAAAGGTGAATATGAGAACTGTCTGTTTACCAACTGTATCTTTACCGAAGTCGATCTGCGTGAATTTAGCTTTATCGACTGCCAGTTTATTAACTGCGACCTCAGCAATGCCAATATCAGCCATACGGTATTTAGAGATGTGCAGTTTAAAAGCTGTAAGCTGCTTGGGCTGCAGTTTAATGAAAGTAACGAACTGTTTTTCACGGCCTCTTTCGATAGCTGTCAGCTTCGTCTGGCCTCGTTTTACAGACGTAAGCTAAAGGGCTGCAGCTTCATCAACTGCCAGCTGCATGAAGTAGACTTTGCCGAGGCAGACTTGCAGAAAGCCAGGTTTGAGCAATGCGATTTCAGTAATGCTCTGTTCGACAGCACCAACCTCACCAAAGTTGACTTGTCAGATTCTTATCATTTCACCATCGATCCGGAAGTGAATACCATCACCAAAGCCAGCTTTTCAGCACAACAACTCATTGGTTTATTGCGTAAGTATCAGATAATCGTTAAACCCTAAAAACCTGATACCCGACAGCATTTACTGAGATGCTTTTTTCTACCTTTGCGCTCACCAAAAAATCGTGCCATGTTTGAACGCTACAAAGTACTGGGTAGTTTAATTTTATCGATGATTTGCTGGGCTTTTTCATTTGTTTGGATCAAGCAGGCATTTATCTCATTCAACCCGCTCACCATTATTGTGATGCGCTTAGTCATCAGCGCCGGTCTGCTTGCCATTATCTTAAAGCTGTTAGGACAGCTTGTCAGCATGCGCAAAGCCGACCTCAAATGGTTTCTGCTACTGGCCTTTTTTGAGCCCTTTCTCTACTTCATGGGTGAAAGCTTTGGACTGGAACTGGTGTCCTCTACAGTTGGTGCAGTTATCGTTTCAACCATCCCGCTTTTTGCTCCCATTACCGATAAACTCTTTTTTAAGAGCCGCATCAGCTGGGCCAATATACTTGGTATTATTGTATCATTTGCTGGCGTATTACTACTTATCTTCAAAGGTGACTTTTCATTGGCAGCGCCACTTAATGGTATATTGTTGGTTTTTTTGGCTGTTTTTGCTGCTTTAGGTTATTCAGTGGTGCTCAAGAAGGTACCCGGCAACTACAACGCAGTGAGTATCATCACCTATCAAAATGCCATTGGACTACTTTATTTCCTGCCTTTATTTTTGATATATGACCTGCCAGTGCTGAATACTAAACCATTAACCATGGAGTCCATCTATGCAGTTGTTATGCTGGCCGTTGTTGCCTCGTCACTGGCATTTATCTTCTTCACGCATGGTATGCGTATCATTGGCATCACCAAAGCCAACGTGTTTGTGAATATGATACCGGTTTTTACAGCCATTCTGGCCTGGATTATATTAGGCGAAGTGATTACACTTCAGATGATGATTGGTATTTTATTGGTAATTGGCGGTGTATTTGTTTCTCAATTAAAACTGCGCAGACGTGGATTTTGATCCAAAGAAATTAGACCAGGAGGCCCGAAATAAGGCGAAAGAGAACAAGGCATTTTTGGCAAAACTCAAGAAGAAGCGTCCAAAAAGTCTGGACGATGAAGCGCAGCGTCTGCATCACGAGGTGTTTGAGTACACCGATTGTTTGCAGTGTGCCAATTGCTGTAAATCCATCAGCCCCATTGTCATAGACCGCGACATTGATCGATTAGCCAATCACCTCAAAATGAAACCTAAAGAAGTGATTGAACAATACCTGTTACTGGATGATGACGGTGATTATGTATTTCGCGAAACGCCCTGCCCTTTTTTAATGCCCGATAACTACTGCATGGTGTATGAATCGCGTCCAAGGGCCTGCCGCGAATACCCACATACCGACCGTAAACGCTTCTACCAGATAACCGGCCTAACCTATAAGAATACCTTCATCTGCCCGGCAGTATTTGATGTGGTTGAAGGCCTGAAACCGATATTTGATAAATGATTGGGATTAGGACACTATTTTGATATTTTTGCCGTTTAGAACTTACAATGAAAACACTATCAGTCATACTAATTGCTGCCATTGTACTATTGGCAAACCATTCATCTGCCAATGCCCAGCAAGCCGGTAGCAACACCTATGACTTTTTGAACCTAACCAATTCGGCCCGAGTTGGTGCGTTAGGGGGCAACCAGGTAGGCATGAACCTTGAAGATGTCAGTCTGGTGTTCCATAATCCGGCCAACCTTTCCAGTGAACTGCATCAGTCGCTAACGTTTAACTACGTTCCTTATGTAGCCGATATCAAAATGACCTATGCAGGCTACGCTCATCACATCGAAAGTGTTGGGACCTTTGGTATTAGTGTTCATGCCATTAATTATGGCACCTTTGACCGGGCCGATATTGACGGTAATCTACAGGGGACTTTCTCTGCAGCCGAATATGCCATTAATCTTAGCTATTCAAAAGCGCTGTCGCCGAGATTAATGGCAGGTATCTCATTAAAACCTATTATCTCCAACCTGGAGCAATATAATTCATTTGGTTTGGCGGCTGATTTAGGTGTGCTGTACACCTCAACTGACGGACTTTTCTCAGCCGGACTCACCCTAAAAAATATTGGTTCGCAAATAACCACTTACAACGATACTTACGAACCTCTGCCAACAGACCTGCAGATAGGTATCAGTAAAAAACTGGCTCATGCACCCTTTCGCTTTTCACTGACCGCACAGGATTTATTCGACTGGAACATGAAATACAAAGTCAGTGATGGCAATGGTGATATCATTGAAGGCGAAGGTAATGACGGGAATGCATTTGACCAGCTGATGCGTCACATGGTTGTGGGAGTTGAACTGGTGCCATCGGATAATTTTTATGTGGCCGTTGGCTATAATCACCGTCGCCGTCAAGAGCTGGGCATTAATGAAAAAATGTCGACAACAGGTTTTTCGTGGGGCTTTGGCTTTCGGGTATATAAATTCCACTTTGCCTATGGCTCTGCCCGTTACCACCTGGCTGGCTCAAGCAATCATTTTAGCATTTCAACCAACCTGGGCAACTTCCGCCGCTAATTAAAAGCAAAAAAAAAGCTGCCGGCTGCTAACAACCGACAACTATCAATAAAAGCTCCAAAACTTAATTTATATCTGTATCTGCACGGTTTTATTTCTTCCTGTAAGGCGAAATAAGGATGCGCAATGACTGATCGCGAGAGAAATAGCTTTGTGCCCAGTTGACGAATATAAAGAAGCGATTTTTCACGCCTACAATGGCCATGAGGTGCACAAACAACCAGAGCATCCAGGCAAATACCCCGGAGAAACGAAACCCTGGTAAATCAGCCACTGCCATATTTCGACCAATGGTGGCCAAACTACCTTTATCAGTGTACCTGAAAGGTTTCCATTCTTTTTGGCTGGTGAGGTTACGGGCCAAATTAGCCGCCTGCTGAATGGCGACCTGTGCTACCTGCGGATGACCGTTGGGATACCGTTCATCGTCCTGTAGCAAACAAGCATCACCAATAGCAAAAATAGTATTAAAGCCCTGCAAACGATTATACCGGTCAACAGCTATGCGGTTACCTCTCACATACAACTCCCCGTTAATACCTTCCGTAATGCGACCACTGACACCAGCGGTCCAAATCAGATTTCGCGTATACAACTCTTTGCCATCCGACAGGCTTATTTTATCACCATTATAATCATCAATGCGGGTATCCAAATGCACTTCAACACCTAAGCGCTTTAAAAACTCCAGTGCCTTCTTCCCTGCCCTGTCCGACATGCCATTTAACAAACGGGGTCCGGCTTCAAACAGCATAATCTTCATTTGACTGAAATCTAGTTCCGGATAATCCTTGGGTAACACATAGCGGCGCATTTCGGCAATAGAACCAGCCAGCTCCACGCCGGTTGGCCCTCCTCCTACAATCACAATTGACAACAGCTTGGCATGTTCATTTGTATCTTCAGTCAAGTTGGCCTGCTCAAAAGACGATAAGATGCGATTTCGCAAATTGATGGCTTCGGCAGTACTCTTCATGGGCAAGCTGTATTTCTCCAGGTTAACCGACCCAAAATAGTTGGTGTTAACGCCATTAGCCAAAACCAGATAATCGTAGTGCAACACACCAGCTTTGGTTTGTATTTGCTGTTCGTCTGTATTAACCGACAACAACTCTGTGGTGCGGAAATGTAGATTACTATGCGACTGGAAGATCTTCCTTACCGGAAACGAAATAGAACTGGGTTCGATGCCCGATGCTGCTACCTGGTAAAATAAAGGTTGAAACTGGTGGAAGTTTTGTTTATCGATGACCACCACCTGATAAGGTGAGCCACTTAGCTTTCTGGCTAGTTTTAAGCCGCCAAATCCGGCGCCGATGATAACCACCCGCTTCTTATTATTACGGGGCAGATTGAAGTTGTTCTCCATGGTGTATTTTGCTTTTCCATGAAAACAGTAGTACTGAAAGAAAGTTTAACGAATTGAAGAAATTATTCGTTAATTTATCTTAAAGGGGATAATTATGCTTCGGCCTTTAACTTTCGTGGGGATGTATCTTAATTCTAAAGGTGAAATACTTTTGACAAACGTAACTGTAACCTACCACAATAATTGTTGTCAAAATTTTTGATAAAGTAGGGTATAAACCAGCCACTTCAACAAATAGCTTCAATAAAATGTAGTTTAAAAGAATGCTGCCAACAACGGTTAGTCCGTAGCGAAACAGTTGCACCCTTCCTCGCAAGTTAGATTCAGTGAAAGTGATATACTTGGACAATAAAAACCCAGTGGTAAAAGTAATTGGAAATACAAATAGAAAAGCTGCAATGTGCGGACTGATAGCCACAATGCCTGTATGCACAATATGCTTATCGAGGATGTAGTTATAAGTAATAAAGTAAAGCAATATATCAAACACTGTATTGACACCGCCACAAGCAGCATAGTTAAAGGTTTGCCGTGGCAGATAATTGCTAAACGGCTTATAAAACCAATCGAGAAGAGATAAAATTGTTTTACTCAGGAATGTCATCTTTCAACAAATATGCAGCAAAACTAGCATAATTATGAAAGTAAGAGAATTTTCAAACTAATTACTTTAAGTCCACGTGGGACACTCATCACTATAAGACTGCCACCACAATCCAGGTAAGTACAGCGGCCACCAAAATAAACAATAACACATCTTTCAACTTTTCCATAAAAGACAGCATCATCATACGATCTTTGGCATTATCCACAAAACGTGGCTCTATTGGTTCCTTTTGCTTAGCCATTTAACAACTATTTGGGTTAGGTTCTTATTCTAAAATGTACTTGCTCATTAAGAGGTACACCTCATTTACGTTGGTCTTTTTACTAAACTCTTTAACAATGGGTTCACTTGAACCTGAAAGCCATATTTTAAGCTCTGCATCCAAATCAAACAGGCCTGTACTTTCTTTACTAAAGCGAACAATGGAACGATAAGGTATGCTCTGGTAATCTACTTTTTTGCCGGTCACCCCTTGCTTATCCACCAGGATGAGTCGCTTATTAGTAAACACCCACATATCCCTGAGTACTTTATAGGCTTTTTCCAGCATCTCCCCTTCAACCAGAATGGGATGAAATTCCTCCTTAAGTTTCTCGATTGATACTTCACCGGCATGTCCTAATATCCCATTTAAAAGTCCCATAGTTAAGTAGCTGGTTATCTGATTTTAAAATTAACAGATATGGACAATAGTTAGCTCAATGTTCTATTTGAGTTGACGAAGGGGTTAATTTCTGTGATTAACAAGCACGAAATGATGACTAATGAGATTTGAATAAGACCCTGTGATAAGCTCCCAGGGTCTTATTTCCAATGTATTATATTTATTCTCCGGCTTTAACCACCTCAACCCACTGACCGGGCTGACGAGCTGAAACTGCATTATTGTACATGGCCTCACAGCTGGTGGCCGGCAGATAATAGCGACCGGTATAGCTGGCATTGAGTAACAATACAAATTGTTTGTGCTTACCGCGGTTCAGATCGAAATACGAGTACACCCTATCATCACGGTAATCACGATAATCGGGTTGGCTCAGTTCGTGCGCCGATTTAATGTCTTCTAATCGGGTATTGCGTATCTCCCAGCCTGAAGGGAAAATCTGCGTCAATGCCAGGTTCTCAATATCGCCAAAGTTACCCGGATTTTTAACGGTTACGATGGCCATAAAGTCGGTGCCTTGCGCCAGCTGAGATACATCCAGGGCCTGACCATTCATTGTTTTATACTCTACATTCAGTTGCAGGTTAGACGCTTTCACCGTTTTATCGCCCTCAGCCGGGATGCCCTCCATGATGACACGCGCATACAAAAGCCCATCGGATAAGTTATCGAGGTTGACGGTTCCCGTGCTCTTTTCAACATCCAATTCAACCTGGTACAATGGCAACTGAGAGTTCACTTTCGTACCCTTGCCATTGGCATTCCATTCAAACTTAAATTCCTTACTAACGCCCGAATCACCCACAAACTTAGATACTGCCAACAAGCAATAAGCAGTGGTTTGCGTGCTCATCCATTGCTGAGATGATAAAGACTTCGACAGCCCTTGTAGTAGTTCAGCAGCTTCTTTCCTTTTTCCCATCAGTACCAAGGTTTCCATAATCATGGCCATATCGCGTTCTTCCGAGCCGTAGGTGTAGCTGTTATCGCGCTGATTAATCACACTCATCGATGTGGCATCAATCAACTCCTGCGCTACTTGCTGATGGCCAGCCAGTGCATAAGCAGCGGCCAGCCGCCAGGTCGTTTGGGTCGATAAGCCCGACTGATTACGCATACGGTTCATGGCGCTTAATTCGGGCTCGCCAGCCAATGCTAATGTGTACAGGCGATAGGCCTGCGCCAAATCTCGGCCTCTGTATGTACTGTTACGTCGCCATTGACGGGCCTTTTTCTTTTGGTACTGAATCCATTTATTTTTAAATCCAACCGGCAGACTAAAGCCTTTCTTTTCGGCTTCGAGCATAAAATGACCGGCATAGGTCGTTCCCCAATCCGATGACTCGTAGGAACCTGGCCAGTAGCTTAAGCCACCATCGTTTCTGATAAAGCCAGCCAGCTTATTAATGGCTGCCTTCACATTGGTGCTTGTCTTTTCGGCGGTTACTTCCCCATTCTGAATGACATCGGCCAAATACAATTGTGGGAACGCGGCCGAAGTGGTCTGCTCCACACATCCATGCGGATAGCGCAACAGGTACTTTAATCGACGTCCAAAATCGAGCGGCGGTAGTGCCGATACTTCCAGGGTCGCCTTATTGGTGCCGGCCATGCCAGGCAGTTGGTATGGAATGGCTATGCTCTTACCTTTTTCTGCAATAGCACTCTGAATCGTGGTCAATGGCGGATTCGGGTTACGCACCTCAATCTCAATCTCATCCACTGCTGTTTCGCCGCCAGATGTGGCTATTACTTTTACTTTACCAACACCCATCTGCGGATTCACTTTCAGGCTGAACGTAGCTACCTGCTCGCCTATTTGAGCAAAGGTCAGCGCTTGTTCATTGCTCCCCTCAACAGTCAGCTTTTCATTGGTTTCCACCTTCACTTTTACGTTCTTCACCCCTTCTTTCATGGCAAAAACGGTGACCGGTAGTTCAACGGTTTCATCAGGTCCTAACACCCTTGGCAAAGTAGCCAGCACCATTAACGGATTACGAACGGGCGTGGTTGTTTCCGCTTCGCCATAGGCTGTGCCCGAAGAAGCCACCACCATGGTGCGCACCGAACCAACATAGCGTGGCATGGTGAAGGTATGCGTCTCGGTATCGCCTTTCCCCAATTCATATGGGCCGAAGAACTTCACCATCGGCTTAAAGCGATTGGCTTTCTGACTACCTTTCTTGCCGGCCAGCTCACCATCACCACCAATACTGAAAATCTGTTCAATCTTACCGCCGTAAGCGCCAATCACCTCATCAAACAGATCCCACGTTTTAACCCCCAAGGCCTCGCGGGCATAGAAATGGTTCCATGGAACAGGTGTTTTAAAACGTGTTAAGTCCAATAAACCATCCTCCACAATGGCCAGCGTGTAAGTCATTGGCCGGCCATCGCGCTCACTCACTTTAATTTTCACCTCTTTCTCCGGACGAAGCTCATCAGGCATTTTAATCTCCGGATAAATGTGTGATTGAGGATCTTCGGCCATCAGAGGAATAACCCCATACATGCGTATCGGAAGGTTGTTCACCGTTTGCGCATGCGGCTGCAAGAGCGTCAGGTGCACATATGCATTGGGCGTCATTTCGGGTGTTACTTCGAAGCTGAACTTGTTCTCCCCCTTTACAGGATCGACCCACCAGCTCTTCAGCACTTTATTGCCATTTTCAATGCTGACCAGCGCACGTCCTTGTCCGGATGCCGGGAAGCTGATGGTGGCCTGCTCGCCAACCTGGTACTTCTCTTTATCGGCATTAAAAGCCAGCATACTGGCAGAACTTGGATCACTGCCGCGGCTGTTGCCGGCCAATCCCGGCCAATCGACATACACCGTTTGGCCGGTAGCATGACCATTGGTATTATCCACCACTCGAATCAGGTAGCGTCCCCACTCGGGATAGTTAACCCTAAACCCAAACTGGCCTTCTCCATTAGTAGTATTCACTTTACCACTGGCTACCAGGTTCTGATGGCGCGTGCCCACATAGTTGGCCAAATCGTCGGATGATGACTCCCACCACCAGCGCCAGCTTACTTTATATACATAGTAAGAAAGGTTTCGAACGGTCATGGGCTCGCCTTTAGGTGATAGGGTCACCACATTGACAGTATGCGTCGTATCGGTTAACAGCATGCCACGCTTATCCCCTTTGGGTGCTTTTACCCCAACAAAAATTGGGTAAGGCGCATAAGGTACCGAGAAGCGATCGATACTAAAATCGCCACCTTCTTCGAACACGCGTGTCATAAACGAGGCCTTTAACATACCCGGAGCAGCTTCTTTCACATCAATGGCCGCATCAACAATGGCCTTTCCATTTTCATCCAGGCGGCCTTCAAACACGGTGTTTTCTTCCGAATCGAAACGCCGCGAGGGATCATCGAAATGGTAATCGCCATATTTCTTAAAGCTGGTTCTGCTTTGGTTGAGCGTCACCTTTACATCGGCTTTCAGGTTGCGGGCAATGGCACCATGCAGCCATTTGGCCTCAAGCGTGCTATGAGCCGCCTCACCAGGCAACAATAGATCGGTATTAAAATCAAGACTAATCTTCAGACGGTTGGGTTTAATGGTTTCTACCCGCATGCCTTTTTCAAAGGTACTGCCGCCCACTTTGATGCGTGCCCGCCACATACCGGTAGGCGCATCGTGGCTGGTTTGCGTTTTAAACACATAGATGTTGTTATCATTCAGCCCCTGCACCTGCCGATTAATGGTCTGCCCATGCGGATTGACCCACTCAAACACGATGGGGTGTTCTTTGGGTAACTGCTCCCCTTTGTTCTCCAGCATAAACGACACAAACAAGGTATCGCCCGGACGCCATACGCCACGCTCACCATAAATAAACCCTTTCATGCCTTTTTGCACGACCTGTCCGCTTACATCGAAACGGCTTAATGATAACGAACTACCGTCATCCAGTCGTAAATAGCCTCGCTGCTTGTCGTTTTTAGCTATCAGCAAGAAGGGCTTTTGTGATACCGGAATACGCGCCATTCCTTGCGCATCGGTGCGGGTGCTACCCACCACCTGCATCTGGTAGTTCATAATCTCTACCTCCACACTGGCCAAAGGCTGCGTCGTGCGTAAATCGGTTACGGCCACCACGACTTCCTTATCCGTGCCCTGCTTGGCAATAATACCAATATCGGATGCTAAAATATTACGGCTGATGACTTTATTGCGGAAATACATGGGCGAGCAAGGATTATCGCGCTCGCGCCAATCGTAGTAATAATCATCATAACCATCCCAGTAAGAGCTATAGTACTCCGTTGGTTGATCCCAGTAGGCCATGTCTGATTCGGTGATGCCTCCTTCCTCTTCAGTTGCCTCGGTTGCTTCCGCATCTCCGCAAGGATAAACGCTATCCTGCTTTCTGATTTTCAACTCCACACGGTAGATAGCACCCTGCTCAGGTGTTATCAGGTCGGCCAGGTTTAACGAAAAGGTGTTCCACTGCGTCAGGTCGAGAGAACGGTCGTTATCGAGGCGGATAGTCTGCTTGTATATCAGTCGGCCGGCACGACGCAGCTGGTACTGCCCGTCCATGCGATTAACCTGCAGGAAGTTGGCCACATTGTTTTCAAATATCTTGATGATACGCACCTGCACCGATTTAACACTAACCGCTTTAAAGGGAAACGTTAAGCCACTGGAACTCGGCAGAATAGTGCCTTTACCAATCAGCTGCACTTCGGGTTTGGGCGTTTCAAACACCATGTCGTAGCTTTCTTCGGCCTGATGGGCATAGCCAAGTATGTTTTTAATACCTTCGGAAATAGTGACCTTATGTGAACCGGTGAGACGGTAGGATGGATACACCTTTACGCGATTGCGCTCAATCACATAGCGCAATTTAGAGGCCTCGCTAATATCGATAAGTCCCTTAATGTTCTGGCGTTCATCGAGCGGATCGGAGAACACGACCAGCACATGCTGATCGGGCTGCATCACCACACGCACATCGGTGACTTTAAAATCGGTGAGCGAAGGCACTTCCACTTCACTCCTATCTGACTTATCAACACCAATGGCCTTACCATTGTACTCCATTAATAGCATACTGCTCTGATCGCTACGCTGTACGCCCCTAACAGCAAACGCATGCTGCTTTTCACTGCTTTGGTGCTCCCACTCTATCTCTAAAGCACGACCATCCTGCGACGCTTTCAACAAGGCTTCAAGGGCATCGTTCTCCACATGGTCGGCCGTGGTGATGCGCCCACGATAAGTATTCACCTTGAGGTCATCGGCCGCATCGGGCTCCAGGCCCAGTGGCTGCACCCTGAAGTTTTGCTCTATGGTTGAGAAACTAAACTTAAACGACTCCTTCTCATCGGCAAACAGCTCCGGCAGCTTAACTTCTACTTCGAATTGTGCCCCCGATGGCATGCGTTCTTCGGGCCGAAACTGAAGCGTATGCGCATCAAGCCACACCAGCTGACCTTTGATGGATGGCCGCATGGATAGTATTCCCTTGTCGGCCTTTTGCCCAGGTTCAACAGCCGGCAGCTTTTCTGCAAACTGTATTTGAATACTGGCTTCATTGGAGATGATGCCGGAAGTAAATGCACTGACTTTCTTATTAAAAGTCACTTCCTCAGTCGTTTTGTCGGGCTTGCTCTGGCAAGCATTCATCATTACTATACCCACTATAACAGCGGCATAGAGCAATACGCGTTTAACCATAGTTTCTAGGTAAAAATATTTTGTTTAAAGGTAATAAAGAGAAGATACTCTAAATACAAAAGCCCAAAGTTTTTTATGGAGTCAACAATAATAAACCAGCAAAACTCGTGTATCTTTGTCATGGATGGATACCCAATTAAACCATGAAGCATTTTGTTTCCATTCGCAGAATTTGAATTCTCATTAGATGCATTGCCTTATGGAAAACAACACTATTTCATCCACTATCTGTCAGCACTGTGGCGTTTGCTGCCGCAATTTCCCATTTGTTGAACTGAACGATGCCGAAATGACGGCCCTGGAAAACTTCACACACCTTCACCGTAAGGACTTCACCGAGCCCATGGGTCACTCCTATGCCGACGGGCACTTTTTAAAGCATAAAGCCAATGGCGACTGCATCTTCCTAAACGTCAACAATGGTAGTTTCTCGTGTGGCGTGTACGAAGCACGGGCCGGCATCTGCCGCAATTACCCGGTTAATGAGCACCATTGGAAGTGGTGTAATGAGAATAGGATTTAATAACTTATCTCTTCAGAAGATCAGCCAGAGGAATCAAATCAAACTCGCCTTTATCCGGATGGGCCGTCTTGATGTATTCCTTGTTCATCATAAACAGGCGGCTGTTGAAGGTATCCTGCGCATAGCAATTATCCTCGTTAAAGTAATCTTCATCCACCTGTGTGAAATTGAGTTCGCAGTGCGATAATTCCCATTGATCGCCGGCTTCGTTCATATATAACAACGGGTAGCCATGGGTACGGCAGATTATTGGACGGGCAGTATAAATGCTACACTGGTGGTCTTTTAAGAAAAGGCACTTGTCTTCCTCACCGAAAGAATCAGGTGATAACGATTGATTTAAAACTTCCGGATAATTCTCTTCAACCTGCTGTTTGATATAGTCAAACTCGATGGGAAATACATCAAAATTCAGGCAGCATTTATCGCAGCCCTTTTTGCAAGCCATATTGTTATGATGTTCATCCCATAGCTTAATAGTTGCTGCATCAATTTCCTCTCTAAGTGCTTTATAATTATCCAATGTTGCCATATCATCAATCATTTTCCGCAAAGGTAGTTTTTATGATTCGTATCTTACTAATCAAAGTGTCAATAAAGAAACGAAGCCCCAAGGCATGGCAGGGAGACTTTGCACCAAGCGCATTTTTCCTGTATCTTGCCCGATTATTAATCATTTTTCGATGAGTGCACCTACAGAAGACCTTCAATCCATTGTTTCCAAATATATTAACACCACCAATCGCAGTGTATTTCTGACGGGCAAAGCAGGTACCGGTAAAACTACCCTGCTGCATCGCATTAAGGCTCATACACATAAAAATGTGGTGGTAGCCGCCCCCACTGGCATTGCCGCCATCAACGCAGGTGGTGTCACATTGCATTCGTTGTTTCAACTGCCATTTGGTGCTTTTATACCCGATAATAGTGGCATTGACACCACACGCATGGAAACACTGGCGCACTTTAACACCCCGCGATCAATCATCAAAAACCTGCAGATGCACAAGGTTAAGCGCAACCTTATTAAACAAATGGAGCTGCTGGTGATTGACGAAGTGAGTATGTTACGAGCCGACCTGCTGGATGCCATCGACCTGATTTGCCGCTACGTACGCCGCAGTCAGAACAAGCCCTTTGGCGGTCTCCAGGTATTGTTTATTGGTGATATGTTACAGTTACCACCTGTCACCAAACACGAAGAATGGAGCTACCTGAGTCGCTACTATAAAAGCCCCTACTTTTTTGACGCCCAGGTGTTGCAACACCATCATCCTGTTCACATCGAACTGCAAAAAGTCTATCGCCAGTCGGATCAGACCTTTGTTCAGCTATTGAATCACTTCAGAGATGACCAGGTGACACAGGCCGATATTGAGCTATTGAACCGCTACCATCAGCCCAGTTTTAACCAACACAACAACGATGGCTACATTCAGCTAACTACCCACAATGCCATTGCCGATGCTAAAAACAAAGCATGTCTGGATGAATTAAATGGCCAGACCTTCTCCTTTCAGTCGGAAATAAAAGGGGATTTCAAGGAGCATCAATACCCTTTGCAGCCTACCGTGCAGTTTAAAAAGGGTGCCCAGGTGATGTTCATCAAAAATGATTTCTCGGGGCAGCAACGGTATTTCAACGGTAAAATAGGCACCATATCGCACATCAGCCGCGATGAAATTGAAGTCAGCTTTACGGACGGAAGCGATGCCGTAACCGTGGAACCCTATACCTGGGAAAACAAGAAATACAGCCTCAACAAAGACACCAATGAAGTGGAAGAAAAAGTGGTGGGTGAATTTAAGCAATACCCTTTAAAGCTGGCCTGGGCCATTACGGTTCACAAAAGTCAGGGCCTCACTTTTGAAAAAGCTATTATTGACGTAGGTAAAGCCTTCGCGGCCGGGCAAATTTATGTGGCTCTCTCGCGCTTAACATCCCTCGATGGATTGGTTTTGCTATCGCCCATACCACAGCAGGGCATCAGTGCCGATGAGTCACTTCGTCATTTTGTTGATCGAAAGATGGATGCCGATGAGCTAACGCCTATTCTAAAGGAAGAATCGCAGAATTACTTTAATCAGTTTGTGTTGCAGGCCTTTGATTTTAATGACCTGATAGTGGCCTTGCACCAGCACGTTCAATCGTATAGTAAAGATGAAAGACGCTCTAAAAAGCAGCAATATAAAGACTGGGCCGCAAGCCTGATAGAATCAGCAGAACCCCTGCAACAGGTGGCCAATAGCTTTCGGGCACAGGTTAGTCGCATTATCAACAGCTCCAACGACGATTACCTCTCCCTTTTGAGCGAACGGGTAGATAAAGCCATCGGCTACTTTCAACCAGCCATTAAAACATCACACTCGAAAATCATAGAACACATCGAAGAACTGAAAGGGATTAAGGGTGTGAAGAAATACACAAATGAGCTACAGGAGTTGGCTGCTTTATACTTTGGACTGGTTCAAAAGATGCTTAAGGCTAAAACACTACTGGCTTCAGCACACAGTGGAGAAGATGTTAATAAGGAAGATATTGACCAGCCCAATCTTAAGCAGCAGTCAGACAAAAAACCATCAGCACCCAGCAAACAAAAAGCCGTAAAAACGCCCAAAGTAGCCACTCACCTGGTTACCTGCGCCCTCTACAAACAGGGGCATGATGTAGCTTCCATTGCCAAAGAACGAGGCCTTGTTAAAACAACCATTGAATCGCATCTGGCCAAATGCATCCAGGAAAACATTCTTTCGCTCAATGATTTCGTCGATTTTGAAGCCCGGGAAGTGATTGCTAAAGGGATAAAGGCATGCGACGGCAACGCCCTTTCAGAAATCAAAGAACACCTGAAGCATAAGTACTCCTATCCGCAAATTAAATATGTACAGGCCTGGTTACAGTCTGACGGGGTTTTGTAGCATCAGCCAATTAGCTGATTATAGAAAAATAAAACTCCACCTCTGCAAATCAGGAATCTATGAATGGAAAGTTTATGCCAGAGGTGAAGTTTTTATTGGTTAAGGAACATTTAAAAAATAATCAGCAATGTTATTATTATCAACAATACCAATTGGTAAAGTAATACAACATATGGAAAATCAGATGATTTAAATAGGCTAGTCAGTTTACTTGGGATAGATTTGCTCATAAAAATTAGGGTTAAGATTACGCCGAATTCGAGCAAATATTATGCCACAACAATCTTAATATCAATAATTCTACGAAACTTAATTCCTCTATCAGACCGTTACTTATCCTCTATCCGGCGATGGATAGAAGTTATATGAATATTATACCATACCACGCCTGGCAGTATAAGTAATAGCCGAAAGCTGTTTCCTTATAGCGAACAGCAACCAATAAGAACTACACAAATAGTTTTTCAAGCTTTCCAGTATGCGAAGCTATGTTAAAAGCTTCAAAATCAAACTCTGGGGTTTTCTTATCCAGAAAATCCTGCTTTAGTCTAAGTAGAGTATGCTTCATATTCTCAACATTGTAATTTGAAACATACTGCCCCTTTTCTTCCAAAAGCTGGTAAAGTTCCCCGTTATTTGAAACATGCAGGATTGGCATTTTCATGGCCATATAATCAAATACCTTGGTGGCAAACACATTGGAGCGCTTCATCTCCAGAATGGATAACCCACCATCATACTGACTGAGAACCGTTGCCACTTCGCTACTCTTAATCAAAGGTTTAAAGAAACAGGTATCAGGATCGGGATTGCGGTAACCGGCAGATGCCACCCCATAAATATCAATCCTAAACGATTCCCTAAAGAATGGATCATTCAGCTCACGAATGGCCTTATATATCAAATCTAATCCTTCTGGCTGTCCCCCCAACAGCGATCCAAAATAGACCAGTTTTAGTTGCTTGTCATTTCGTCCAGCCTGCTGCCAATCTACTTTATAATCGTCAGCATCATACCCATTATGAATGGTGATATACTTTGATGCACACGTTTTGTAAATGGATGAAAAATTATGCCTGATGGTATTGGTTGTTACAATAATCTTATCCGCCATCAACATGGTTTGGAGTTCCATCTGAACCGATTTCTCCTTCCGCTTAAACGATTTAATAGCTGTGCCATAAGCATACTGCGGTTCATCGTTCCATTTATCCCTGAAATCAACAATAAAGTTAATCTCCGGATTCTCGACCTTAATAATGCTGGTCATATACGCCACCGAACATGGCGCGGCTGTTACCACCACATTTCTAATCCCATTTTTCCTGATTAGGTTCCGCACATAAGGAATCAGCTCTTTCTCCCAACCTTGCGCATTATCCATCCAATTACTGGTGTTTCGGTAATAAAGATTCACCAGTTCGAACCACTTTTTTGCTATAAACCCACGCTTACGATGACGCAATAACCAGTTAGGATAAGCACTCTTCAGGCGATGCACCACAATATTTGGATGGTCCACATCGTGGCTCCAGTTAACCGTGTCTTTGTATTTATAATCGATGGTAATAACATGTACCAAATAGCCTTTATTGGCCAGGTATTTGGCAAACTTACTCCATCGTCGGGTACCAACACCTCCCAAAGGCGGGAAGTTGCGGGAGATAACAATTATTTCCTTCTGTTGATTAGTCACTATGCAGGTTTTGTTATTTTGTAGTTGCCGGTTTGATAAGGTTCTGTTCTTTCGCAATAGACAGCATATACACTTGGATAGAAATAGCGCAATAAGGGCCTGATGCCAAGAGGCACTCGTGGAGCCGACTTCCATTTCTCATCGTAAATAATCTTCCACCCGGTTTTATCCAGCACCATATGCAGTTGCTCTATCACAAATTCATGAAAATGACCATATGCCACGTGTCCGCCATCCTTAATTGGAACATGCATGTAGGGTTTACTAAACCATAATTGCAGAGGCACGGTTAGTATGAGTTTATCGGTTGGTATTTTATTCAGGAAGTTCATCGGATCAAACAGATGCTCCAACACTTCAAAGGCTGTGGTCACTTCCTTCTGTTCATATGCTTTGAGCTCATCATTCAGCATATCAAAATCAATTCCTTCATGGGTGCTTTCCACCTTAAAGTCTTTGCTAAGCAGGTATTCCGACATACGGTTTCTGGCGCCTATATCTAATATTTCACAACTGGCATTCCCCAGTGTTTTATGTAAGAATTGTTCGGTTAGTCTGAACCTGTCCTCAATCCGGTGAATCATCATAGTTTCTTTCTGAATAAGGTTAAAATCCAATAGGGCGATTTTGGTGCAATCACTCTATTGAGTCCATTGCAAACCTTCGAAATCAGGTTTCCTTTTTTAAGCGGAAAGCTGTCGTTGTTGCAGTGAGGGCACATGGTATAATTGGGTGGATTAAAGTATCGGTTGCCGTAATTCTGGCGGATGTGCATCAGCGCCGGATGATAACCTCGATGGAGATTACCTCCCAAATCATGATGGACCAGTTCATACTCATCACCAAACAGTTGTTTCAATCTATGAATATCAAAAGTTTGATAATGCCCGTTAGTATTGAATACGTGGCCACAAGAAGGGCATTTCGCTTCGCAGATTTTTAAAAACTCCTTATGTGGCACCGTGATGAGCAGATATTTTGCAGCCAAACGCTTAAATTCCTTAACAGTGCCCGTCAATTGTTCATTGGTCAAGTGCTCCAGCAGTTGGCTCGAAAACACCATATCGGCACTCTCCGATTCCAAAGGAATATTGTCTGAACTACTCTGTACTGTTGGACAATTCACCTGCTTCAGTGCTGCCTCTGACAAGTCGACACCTTTCACCTGGTAACTTTCATTCAGAACATTGGTGATGATGCCATTGCCACAGCCTACATCCAATATACTTTTTACATCCGGCGGAATGTTACGAAGCACCCATGGAATCTTCTTATCTGCAATAGTACCGGTACTATCGTAATCGTTCCATAATTGGTCTTTCGAAAAATGTATATTGGAATTTAAACTCATCAATTTTTGATTTACAAGGGTGCAATATAAGGATTAAACAATTTCCTTGAACTTAACCCTTTTAAATAATCCCGTAACTTTTAAAGCCAAGCCCCACACAGCCAGCGTAATTACTGTTCGGATGATAATATTAATGCCGCCATTAACAAACTTCTGTTCAACAAATTGGCCAACTGGCAGGTAAAGAGCTCCAGCAATAACCAGTGATGAAATAAGTACTACCAACGCACTATCGGCAAACAACACCCTGAAATGAAAACGCTTATGAAGCACAAAAAGGAATAAAATAACCAACAGCACCTTTGAGGCAAGCGTTGCCGAAGCTGCACCCGTAATGCCCCAGATTGGTATAAACAACGCATTGAGTACAACCACTGCGATACCTGCAATTAGATTAAAATAGGTGATTAACTTATAATGCTTTGATAACTGTATAACCTGAATGCCTATGCCCAAAAAGCACGTTACCAAAAACGAGAGCGAGATGTAAAAGACAACCATCTTTCCTTCGAGGTACGATGGTGGTAACAATGCCAGAAAAATATCAATATTAATCCAGATGGGAATAAATATCAGCAGCCCAACAATGACCTGCGACAGCACCGATAGCCGGAAAAACTTCTCAAGAGATTTATAATCGCCATCGTTTAACGCCTGTGCAATAATAGGTGTCGAAATCTTGCCCATGGCCAAACGCGGAATTCGCACCACGGTACCGATAAAGTTGGTGATGGAATAAATACCTGTTTCTTTTAGGCCCAGGTAGTATGTAATCATAAGTTTATCGATGTAGATAGCCAATGAATTACTCAAGCCATTTAAAATAAAGAAAATACCAATACTCGCCATTGTTTTTAGGTGTGGCAGATACTTGGTTTTCGATGGCCAACATAATGATATTTCACGCTTTCTGAAAAGATGTACGGTTATGGCGACAACAGGTATAGCAAAGTTGGCAACATACAACCACATAAAAAGTCGGAAATCAATCAGCTCAAAATAAAATAGTACAATCAAAGCCGTATTGACCAGACGCATCACCAATTCTTTGTAGAATGAGCCGATGGTAGCATTAAGCGTTGAAGATGCAAACGTATCCACCAGCAAAAACGCGAGGGTGAAAAAGGTAAGCGGAAACAGCATCACGCTGTATTCCCTCAATGTCTGAGCATCGGCCGATTTACCAGCTAACAAATGATCACCAAACAACAAAAATAAGCTATAGAACACTGCAAAACCAAGCATGGAATAAATCCACACAAACGAAAAGAAATCCTTTTGCACGCTGGCTTTATCGTGAAAACGCGGAAAGAAATAGCTAATGATGCCGTTACCGCCCAAACAGCTGATTTGTGCTAAAATGGCGGAGACGGAAACCAGGATGTTAACCAATCCAATCTGGGCTTCAGAAAATAACAGCGGCAGTAAAATCGCTACATTAACGCCTCCAATAATTACCCCCAGATAGGCGTAAAACGATCCTTTAATTGTTTGTTTAATGACTATGCCCAAAGCCTGATTTACTATGATTTCATAACAAAGAAACGTAATTTCTCTTAATGGTTAATTGATTTTGCATATTTTTGGAATCAGGTCAATCAAATCTATCATCAAACCAAAACAGCAATGGAACTTGCTCCCGTCATTCTTTTTTGTTTCAACCGTCCCAAACACACCACTGCAACCATTGAAGCCCTGAAAGCTTGTCGCCTGGCATCAGAGACTAACTTATACGTTTTTAGCGATGGCCCCAGAAACGAAGAAGAAGCCTGCCTGGTAAATGAGGTGCGTTCGGTACTACAAGGGGTGAAAGGTTTTAAATCAGTCACTATCTCTCAGCGGAAATTTAACATGGGGCTGGCCAGTTCCATCATCTCGGGTGTAACGGAGGTTATTCAGAAGCATGGTAAAGTCATCGTTTTGGAAGATGATCTGGTTTGCGCCGATAGTTTTCTGGAGAACCAAAACAAAATGCTGGACTATTTCGAGGACCATCAACAAATATTCTCAACCAGTGCCTATAGTCCGCCCATTAAATACCCGGCACACTTTGCAGACGATCTGTATCTGTTTCCCCGAACCAGTTCCTATGGCTGGGGCACCTGGCGCGATCGCTGGGAAAGTGTAGACTGGTCGATGGAAGGTTTTAACGAGTTTATCCAATCCAAACCACAACGCAAGCATTTTAACAAAGGTGGCATAGATTTAACACCCATGCTTCTGCATCAGAAAGTGGGCAAAATCGACTCATGGTCTATCAGGTTTTCCTACGCGGCCTCTTTACAGAACAGTTTATGCGTTTATCCGAAAGAATCGATGTTGCAACACATCGGCACTGACGGCTCAGGAACACATTCTACCTCCTCTTCCTATTACGGGCATACCAGCAATAACAAAGTCATTCACATTGAGCATTTTCCTAAAGAGCATGAAGCAATCGCCAAACGCGTGAGGAAATTTTGGGCCAACTCGCTCATCCGCCAGCTGATTAATTTTTACAAACGGATGGCATACATCTCACTACTTAAACTATAAGCTCTTTGAGGTGACTGGCCTATTAATTTTTGTTAATTCAAAGATTAATTGCCATCTTTTCTCACTCATCCAAAGGCATTTTATATTTTTGCACTAATTCAAGCAAATGGCAAATACAAATCACATAACAAGCGGACGTAAGCTGCGAAGTTCGTATATCACAACAACCATTAGTATAGCCTTGGTTCTATTTCTGCTGGGCATCATTGGTTTGTTGCTGCTCAACGCCCAGCGCCTGTCTACATACGTAAAAGAAAACATTGGCTTTACAGTACTCATTAAAGACAATGCCCGTGAGGCTGAAGTCAAACGTCTGGAGAAATTACTTAGCACCTCCCCTTTTATCAAACAAACACAATACATTGATAAAGATCGTGCAGCTGATGAGTTAAAAAACGAGCTGGGTGAGGATTTTGTGGAGTTTTTAGGTTACAACCCACTTCTATCCTCTATTGACGTTAAGCTTTTTGCCGAATATGCCAACCCCGACAGCCTGGTGAAAGTGGAAGAGGTAATTATGGAGTTTCCGCAAGTGAAGGAAGTCATCTACCAGAAAAACCTTATCCACCTGGTACATCAGAATGTGCGACGCATTGCACTGATTCTTTCAGGTTTTGCCCTGATGCTTTTATTAATAGCCGTTGCTCTTATCAACAACACCATCCGACTATCAGTCTATTCCAAACGTTTTATTATAAGGACGATGCAACTGGTTGGCGCTACTAAGAGTTTTATCAGGCGACCTATCCTCTGGGGAAGTGTATTGCACGGGTTTGTTGGTGCTGTACTGGCCATATCTCTATTAGCCATACTCATCTATTTTAGCAGTCAGGAATTGGCCGGTGTCATTGGCTTCAATAACATGGATCTTATCCTCGTTCTATTTGGAATAGTTATTGCATTGGGCATTTTCATAACACTTATTTCAACATTTTTTGCCGTTAACAAGTATTTAAATTTACGTACCGATGATTTGTATTTTTAGCATTCCAGAGGTCAAAGACATTTTATATTAAACACATTAGCATGTCACAAAAAGAACAGGATAAGAAATTTCAATTTGCCTTGGCAAAAGAAAATTACATACTACTGGCCATTGGTTTTGGCATTATCATTTTAGGTTTTGTATTAATGATTGGAGGCAGAAGTGAAGATCCAACCGTTTTTAATGAAGAAATCTTCAGCTTCAGACGCATCACACTGGCACCAATTGTTGTGCTATTTGGTTTTCTGTTTGAGATCTATGCCATCATGAAAAAACCTAAAACCGACAACTAATATTACTGATTGATTTATGGGAATTTTTGAAGCTTTAATCCTTGGAATCATCCAAGGGCTTACTGAGTTTTTGCCGGTAAGCAGCAGCGGCCACCTCGAAATAGCCAAGGCCATATTTGGAGCCAATGCCGTAGCCAAAGAGAGTATGTTTATGACAGTTATGCTGCATGGCGCCACTGCCATCAGTACCATTGTTGTTTTTCGAAAAGAAATTGCAGAGATTTTGAAGGGATTGTTCCAGTTTAAGTGGAATGAACAAACGATTTTCTCACTCAAGATTATTGTATCAATGATTCCGGCAGCTTTTGTTGGAGTTGCTTTTAACGATCAAATTGAAGCCCTTTTTGAAAGCCAGATCCTTTTAGTGGGTATGATGTTATTGGTTACCTCTGCCCTTTTATTTTTGGCCGATAAAGCCAAAACAACCGAAAAGGGCGTTTCTTATATGCACGCTATCATTATCGGTATTGCTCAAGCCATTGCTATTCTGCCAGGTATATCACGCTCAGGAGCCACCATCTCCACTTCGGTTATTCTGGGTATTGACCGTACCAGGGCTACCCGCTTTTCATTCTTGATGGTGGTGCCATTAATTTTGGGCAAAATGGCTAAAGATTTGCTTTCAAGTGACTTTACCACGTCCGATGTATCAGTTATCCCCGTCATAGTTGGTTTTATAGCGGCATTTATAACTGGACTGTTAGCTTGCACATGGATGATTAAGTTGGTGAGAAACAGCAAACTTAGTTACTTCTCTATCTACTGTGCCATAGTTGGCCTAATTGCCATTGTGCACCAATTATTCTTTTAATAATATTTTTAGCTGATTACAATGCATATCGAATATAGTGAAGAGCGATTTCGTGAAGGACAGGTTTTATTAATCAATAAACCTTTAGAATGGACATCATTTGACATTGTTAATAAAATCAGACTCTCATTAAAGCGTTACCTGGGCATCAAGAAAATAAAAGTAGGCCATGCCGGCACGCTTGATCCCCTGGCAACAGGATTAGTGATTGTTTGTACCGGTAAAGCCACTAAACAAATTGACCAGTTTCTCGGCATGGATAAGCAATACACTGCCGACGTGCGCCTTGGAGCAACAACCCCTTCTTTCGATTTGGAGATGGAGCCCGACAAGCATTATCCTTACGAGCATATTACAGATGAGATGGTGCATGAAACCATCGCCAGGTTTACTGGTGAGATTGAGCAAATCCCGCCCATGTTCTCGGCGTTGAAGGTAAACGGACAAAAAGCCTATGAGCTGGCCCGTAAAGGTAAAGAAATAGAGCTGAAAGCCCGAAAAATTAATATTAGTGAACTAAACATACTGAGCTGGAGTAATCCGGATTTAAAGCTGGACGTCTCGTGCAGCAAGGGCACCTACATACGCTCCTTAGCCAGAGATATTGGTTTTGATTTAAATTCCGGCGCTCACCTGACCGGCCTCATCCGAACGCGTATTGGCCCTTATCAACTTGTTGATTCTATCACAATTGAGGATTTTGAAAAAAATCTTGCTACTTTTGCAACAAAATGAAAAATGCCTCGTATAAGGTAGGCCTGATTGGCATTAATTTTCTACTATTGCATTACAAAGAACAAACAATAATTAATTATCATCTTGCGTAAGCGTGAGGTGATTTTCTTTGTGTTTATTTATTAGCGTACAGCAAATTAGTAAAACGAACATATATGAAGTTATCAAAGTTTAAGTATAAACTACCGGAAGAGCTAATTGCACTGCATCCTGCAGAAAACCGTGATGAATCACGTTTAATGGTGCTTAACACCCAAACCAAAGAGGTTGAGCATCGCATTTTTAAAGATGTTATTGACTATTTCGACGATCAGGACGTAATGGTTTTTAATAACACCAAAGTGTTTCCGGCCAGATTATATGGTAACAAAGAAAAAACCGGCGCTGAAATCGAGGTATTCCTGTTACGCGAACTTAACCGTGAGCAACGCTTATGGGATGTACTGGTAGATCCGGCCCGTAAAATTCGAATTGGTAACAAACTGTATTTTGGCGATGATGATAATCTGGTAGCCGAAGTAATTGATAATACTACATCTCGCGGTCGTACCCTGCGTTTCCTATACGACGGTTCATACGAAGAATTCAAAGAAACACTCTATGGTATGGGTGAAACACCACTGCCAAAGATTATTAATCGCGAAGTAGTTCCTGAGGACAAAGAGCGCTATCAGACCATTTATGCCAAGCACGAAGGAGCTGTAGCTGCACCAACAGCAGGTATGCACTTTAGCCGCGAGCTGATGAAGCGACTTGAAATCAAAGGCATCGACTTCTCTGAAATTACATTACATGTTGGCTTAGGTAACTTCCGCCAGGTGGATGTTGAGGATCTGACCAAGCACAAAATGGACTCAGAGCAAATTTTCATTACCGAAAAAGCTACAGAAATAATCAACCAGGGTAAAGACCGTAAAAAGCGTGTTTGCGCCGTTGGAACAACGGTTATGCGCACACTGGAAAGCTCTGTATCAACTTATGGACATGTGAAGCCATTTGAGGGCTGGACCAATAAATTTATCTTCCCGCCTTACGAATTTCAGGTGGCCAATGCCATGATAACCAATCTTCACCTGCCTCTCTCCACTTTACTAATGATGGTGGCAGCATTTGGTGGTTATGATTTTGTAATGGATGCCTACAACATTGCTGTGAAAGAGAAGTACCGCTTCGGAACCTATGGTGATGCCATGTTAATCATCTAATTAACTCATATATTACTAATAAAGCCGGTTGCAATACCGGCTTTTTGTTTTTATAGCCTTTCATTCGTAACTTGTGATATGCACATTTAAAAACTCGTTACAATGGTACGCATTTTTGTTCCGGTCAATTTCTCAGACTATTCGCTCAACGCCGTTGACTACGCTATTAATCTGGGGCAAAAAATTCCTTCGGTCATCAGTCTGGTCAGCTGCCAACCGCCTCTAAATGATTCGTCTGAAACACCAACAAAAATAAGCGAACAGGCCCTTCAGGAATTAGGCGCAAAAGTATCATCGCAATTTAATGAGGAACAAAAAAACAACATTACAATTACAACAAGGCTGGAGGCCGGATACCCTGAAGATGTACTTATAAACATCAGCACAAAAGAAGAACCTGATGCTATAATAATGGGCACCTGCAGCAAGGGCGATACCATTAAGGAGCTACTGGGCAGTGTTACCAGCGATGTCATTAAAAATGCTAAAGTGCCTGTTTTGGCTGTTCCTTCTACCTCAACGGTTGATATCAACCGCTTGAGTAACATTTTATTTGTTAGTGACTTTGGCGACAGCGATTACCGCTCGTTACATAAACTCATCAGATTAATTACACCATTTCAAACACAAATATTCGCCGTACACTTTAAGGCATCAGCTCCCGACAAATGGGATAAGAAACGACTTGAAGAGATGCGCTTATACTGCTACCAAACCTATCGAAATTACCAAATCAATTTTAGCTTTATTACTGGTGAAGATTTTATCAAAGAACTGGATGAGTTTATCAACTCAAATGCCATCGATTTAATAGCTATGACGAGGCACAAAAGAAATATGATATCAAAATTATTACACCCAAGTATCACACGTAAAATACTGTTTCACACCGATGTTCCATTATTGGTATTTCACGAATAAGGCAGACACCTGTCATTAACAAATGGATATTCTATATAAAAACTGTAATTTAAGAGCTTGCAAGCAAATATTTGGATACTAACTGGCTGGTCTTTAAAGACGGCAGAAAACATCATTTAAACTATGGGAACAGGTAAAAAAAGGATTGGCATATTAACTGCTGGTGGCGACTGCCCTGGTATTAATGCTGCCATTAGAGGTGTTGGCAAAACCGCCATTGTTAAATATGGCATGGAAGTAGTCGGAATTGCCAATGGATTTAGTGGCCTCATGAACATGGAAGCAACTCCAATGGAAGAAAAAGCCCTATCGGGAATAATTACTGTTGGCGGAACCATCTTGGGCACATCGCGCTTTAAACCCTTCAAGGTTGAGGAAGGCGAATCGGAAAACAAACCTCAAATAATTAAAGAAAACTACGATAAACTTGGACTTGACGCGTTGGTATGCATCGGAGGCAATGGCACCCAAAAAACGGCTAATTTACTTGCCCAGGAGGGGCTTAATATCGTTGGTATACCCAAAACCATCGACAACGATGTGTACGGTACGGATGTAACATTTGGCTTTGACTCGGCAGTTAATATCGCTACAGAAGCCATCGACCGCCTGCACACCACTGCCAACTCACACAAGCGTGTAATGGTGATAGAGCTTATGGGACATAATGCTGGATGGATTGCTCTCCATTCGGGCATTGCAGCGGGTGGTGATGTGATTCTTTTACCGGAACTTGAGTTTGATCTGGATAATGTGTGCAATTGCCTTATGGAGCGAAGTAACGTTGGAAAACCCTATTCCATTGTAGCCGTTGCCGAAGGCATTGACAAGCCTAAAAAGAAATCGGCTGCCAGCTATATTGGTAAAAAAATACAGAAAATGACCGGCCTGGAAACCCGTGAAACCATTTTAGGATACATCCAGCGCGGAGGCACCCCTAGTCCGCAAGACCGCATTTTGGCCACTCGGTATGGTGCGCATGCCGCTGAGTTAATCCACCATGGTCAATATGGCACCATGGTTTCTTTAAAGAACGATGTCATCACATCTGTGCCGCTGGAAGAAGTGGGCGGCAAGCTGAGACTGGTGAATCCCGATCACTACCTCATTGATCAAGGCAAGAGCATGGGGGTTTGTTTTGGTTAAGTAAACAAGAGATATTTCTTCATAGAGGTGACTGATATAATAACTCAGCTCACCTCTTTTTTATGGACATTTTTATCACAGAAAAGCCCGTAACTGTTTAATTTAGCGCTATAATTATAGCCTAAAAACGATATTACTATCTTTGCACAAAACATTGGATTATGCAAGCAGAAGAAATCAAACAACTGAATGAGCAATTAGCCAATTCAACACCTCAAGAAATATTGACTTATTTTATCGAACGTTATGGCGAGAAGATAGGTTTAGCCTCAAGCCTGGGTGCTGAAGACCAGGTGCTCACCGAGATGGTGGTTAATATTAATCCCGCAACCAAAATTTTCACGCTGGATACTGGCCGTCTGTTTCCCGAAACATATGATTTGATTGACCGTACATCGCGCAAATACAAAAAGAACCTGGAAATTTACTTCCCTAAGAAGAAGAAAGTTCAGAAGATGGTCAACGCCAAAGGCATCAACCTGTTTTTTGAAAGCGTTGAAAACCGCAAAGAGTGCTGTTTTGTAAGAAAGATTGAACCACTTCAGCGTGCCTTTAAAGGTTTGGACGTTTGGATTTGTGGCTTAAGAGCTGAACAATCAGTTACACGTACAGACATTTCTAAGGTTGAGTGGGATGCCAATAATAATCTTTTAAAGATTAACCCACTTGCAGACTGGAGCGAAGAGCAGGTGTGGGCCTACATCAACGAAAAAGGCATACCGTACAACACCCTGCACGATAAAGATTACCCAAGCATTGGTTGTCAGCCATGTACACGGGCCATTATGGAAGGCGAAGATGTTAGAGCCGGCCGTTGGTGGTGGGAAAACCCGGACACAAAAGAATGTGGACTACACAAACGATAACAACTGTTACAACAAAAAAACCGCCCGGTACACTAGATGTATCGGGCGGTTATATTTTAATACCCGTACCGTGGCTAGAAACGCACAATAAGACCGCCTGAGAAATCCCCCTGAACAGTCAATACGCCCGTACTAATACCAACACCAGTACTTGGTCCACCTGAGCCTATACCCAGAAACAATCCGCCGCCGGAGAAGTACATCGGTAATAATAAGCGCCCCTGCAGGCGTATACCAACTCTATCGCTGAAGAAGAATTTTACACCTCCACCGAGGGCAGCAGAAAATGATACATGATCAGACACGCCATGCGTTTGCATATTAAACCAGGTTACACCAAGTGAGGCCATACCAAAAGGCACAACCGGCCCTTGCTTTAAAGCCTTAAGAGCTCCCAGCTGAAAATAGTCAATGGCCATATCGTAATTGGTACGGTCACCCGCAACAAAATCATCATACCTGGCAGTTGTTTTAGAGCGCGTATAGGAAAACTCACCCATTAATCCGGGCATTACTTCAACTGATAAAATGCCACCATAATGCGCAGCATTATCCATTTTAAATTTTGCCCTGTATAAATTAACATGGCCGTTTAATGAATAACCGGAAATTGGAGTTAATTCAAATCGTGGCCCAGCCGCTGTAGTGCGCTTTACCGGTTCCTCAACTTTATAAGTTTGCTGTACCGTACCCCTTGAACTGGTAGGATTTTGAGCAAATGCACCAGCAGGCAACAACATCACTGTAGCCAGCAACATCATTGCTTTCAGGTTAATTATTCTCATAGCTTTAAGTTTAAGTAGTTATTTGCTTGTGAATATAACAAATAACTACTGGTTTGGTTAAGTCAGAAACTATGACAGTTAAAATAATCCTAGAATCTGCACGCAAATAACAAGCAGCACCATTGCCACCGGATAAACGGTTGCATAAGCAATGGCGGCAGCATTGCTATCTGTCATACTATCGACAGCAGCCAACCCAGGTGTACTGGTCATTGAGCCGGTTATTGTTCCCAACAGAGTAAGAATATTAAGCGACTTCATAAAGTAGGCCGCTACAACAGCCATCACCATGGGAAAAAGCGTTAATATACCACCTACCACAAATAACTGCGCCCCATAGCTTTCATAGGTACTAACCAGCGTAGCACCGGCTTTGGTACCCACAGAGGCCAAAAACAACATTAAACCCAGCTGGCGGAGCAATTGGTTGGCAGCCCCTGACATACTCCAAATAACCGGTCCTGTGCGCCCTAAACGAGCTAATATCATTGCCACTGCCAATACTCCTCCGGTTAATCCTAAACTGAACGAAAAGGAGCCTCCAAATGACAATGACATCTTACCAAATAGTATACCTAAAACAATGCCGGCGGCCACCGGAAAGAAGTCGGTATCCGACAATTTTTTATCGTTATTCCCAAATATACGTATTACCTGCTTCATGTTTTCACGACTGCAGGCCACCATCACCTTATCACCCATCTGTAGCTTGATAGATGGCGTAGGTGTGATATCAATTCCGCTTCGACGAATGCGTGTCACCGTTGCCTGATAGTTCGTCCAGAGGTTAAACACACTCAATGCCTTATTAACCGCTTCGGTATTGGTCACTAATATGGATTGCACCTCATAACCTGCATCCAACGGTATTTTCTCATCCGTTTTTGAACCAATGAGAAGTGTTATTTTATCTAAGGCATCTTTTGTACCTACAGCTCGAACCAAATCACCTTTACTTAATACCGTCATGTTGTTGGGAGTGGTAGCTAATCCATCGTGCATCACACGCGAAATCACCGCCTGTGTCATGGTTCTGACACGAAGATTTCCGATGGTTTTACCAAAAATATTTTCATTCTCCACAACCAGGTTAACATGCGTAATCTCCGGAAAACCAGCTTCTGCATTTTTCTCATAATCCTTTTCAGCTTTTCGGATATCGGCCTTAATCAGCTTAGGGTAAAACTTGGCAAATAATATCACGCCAATTACACCAAACGGATAAGCAACCCCATAACCAATGGAAACCAAGGGTGAGTTGGTCACTTCAATGGCAGCCGCCAAACCTGGCGTAGAAGTAAGAGCTCCAGTTAATAAGCCAGTGATAATAGGCATGTCGAGTCCAAACAATTGATAAAGCAAGAATGCCATAAAACTGGCGGATAAAATCACCACAGTAGCCAACAAGGCCAGATTTCGGCCATTCTTTTGGAAAGAATCAAAAAAACCAGGCCCTGCCTGTACCCCAATGGTATAAATAAACAGAATAAGTCCAATCTTTTCTAATATACCTGGCATAACCACTCCAAAGTGGCCAAACACCAAGGCCACAAAAATGATGGCCGAGATATCGAGCGATACGCCTTTAACTTTGATGTTACCAATAATAAAACCCAGGCAAATAATAACAAAAAGGGCAAAATAGCTGGTCTGTAATAGTTCCATTTCTCTTAAGAATATAACGTTAGTAACGACTCACATGTATTTAATGTTGTCGAAGCTGGAGAATGAGCTGAAAGTGGATTTTTTAATTATTGTTCAAAGATACACTTTCCATCTCAACAATACTTTCCTAATTTTAATCTTTGTAATAGCATTTGATAAGCGCACTATGAAAAGAGTCAGAATTATTGTAGACGGAAGGGTGCAAGGAGTAGGCTTTCGGTACTTTGTGGCCAACGGGGCCAAAACACACAACATTAATGGCTATGTACAAAACCTGCCCGATGGCAAGGTAGAGATTGATGCAGAAGGCGAATCGGAGAATATTTATCATTTTATGTCTGAGTGCAAAAAAGGACCGGCATTATCAAGAGTAGATACTTTTATGGTAAGTGACATTCCGTTTTACGGCTATAAACAATTTAAAATCAGGCAACGCTAAAAAAAATCACATTTTTGCTGTAACATCCGGCGACAACCATGCGTCCTACCAAAGTCATTCAGAAAAAACATGACAGTAGAAGAATTTAACCAAGCCGTCAATCAGTATTCAGATAGTGTCTATCGATTCATCTTAAAGAATATTAAAGATGAAGACAAAGCGAAAGACATTATACAGGATACCTATGAGAAATTGTGGAAAAAGCACGACGAGGTTAACTTTCTGAAAGTGAAAAGCTATTTGTTTTCGGCCGCCTATCATACACTGATTGACCTGACCCGACGCGAAAAGAAACAGGCCCTGTGGGATGATGTTGACTTTAAGAACCACTCGCACACCGATGGCTATACCGATCTTAATGAAGTGTTGCACCAGGCGGTTGAGCGCCTGCCCGAAACTCAGCGAATGGTTGTGATGATGCGCGATTATGAAGGCTATTCTTACAAAGAGATTAGTGAAATAACTAAGCTTTCGGAAGCACAGGTTAAAGTTTATATTTTCAGAGCCAGGAAGTTTTTGAAGGAGTACATTGGTAACATCGAAGTTTTAGTCTGATGAGAATTGATAAAAATAATTACGAAGCATATTTGCTCGATTATCTTGAAGGAAGCATTTCCGAGCAAGATAAGCAGCTGCTGTTTTTATTTTTGGATGAACATCCGGAACTAAAAGGAGATTTAGACACAGATATTAACATCAGCCTTGAGCCAGAACAAGTGGGGATGGCCTGTCATTTCAAAGATGAACTGCTGAAACACGAGGCTCAAAACTATGATTTACCGGTTAAAGATTATTTATTCATCAAAAAGGCCGAGGAAGGGCTCACCGTTTCAGAAGAGGCTGAATTACTATTAGCTGAGCCAGATGAATTGGCCAGAGAAAAGGAGAGCGCCTCATATCAGCAGCTGCGTTTACAATCTGATAGTCAAATCACTTTCGACGAAAAAAACAAACTCCGCCGGTTTACCTTGCTACCTGTACTTAATCAAACTATAGCCAGCAGAGGTATTGCCGCAGTGGCAAGCATTGCTGTTATTCTTACAGTATGGATAAACCTGAACAGAACAGCAATAGTTGAACCAACAACCGCCATTAACGACAAAAACAACACCCAAAAGATAGAAGCGCCAGCCATTGCGCGTAACAAAATCCTGGAAAAGCCTGTTGTCAATCAAACTCAACCATCAAAAGACAGTTTGCTTGAGTTATCTAAAAACCCAATGAATAAGGCCCAAACCAAGGCTGACAGTACCCAAAAAGTGACAATAGTTCCTGAAAGTGCACAATACCTGGCAAGCATTAACCAAATAAAGAGACTTGAAAGCGCACCCATAAATGCCTATGAGCACGGACTGAATGTTATGATGCCCCAGTATATGAATAACAATCTGTTGCGTGCCGAACTGGCATCAATTTATCAACAAATTGAGCAAGAAGAAGCAACTCCCTCGTTATCACTAGCCCTGGTTGAAGGAGGGGTCAAAGTAATGAACTTCTTATCGAAAGAATCGGTTAAAATGAATAAGTATTATAATGCTGATGGAAAAGTAGTTGGATACAAACTAAAAGGCGACAACCTGGAGGTAAACCGACGCGTAAAGTAGCATTTTAGGCCCGAAGCGTATTAATAGGCAGTGAGAAATAAAACTTCGACCCCGCTCCTACTTCTGACTCCAGCCAGATTTGACCACCCAATAACTTCATCATCTCTTTGCAAATCGAAAGGCCAAGCCCTGTGCCTCCGGTACGCTTGGAGAGTTCTATTTCGGCCTGTTTAAAGCGATCGAATATGGATTGATGAAAAGCCGGATCAATGCCAACACCCGTATCTTTTACAAAAAACACCACGTCTTTAGAACCAATCCTGTAGCCAATTTCTATTCGCCCGCGATGCGTAAATTTTATGGCATTATTAACCAGGTTATGAAAAATACGCGTCATCTTTTCCCGATCGGTACAAACCATAAAACTCTCTCCCTCGGTATGAGTTAATAAGCTAACATTATCCTTCATCACAGGAGAAAAATAGGCATGCACATTTTCTATCAGGTTCTGAAGAGTAAACTGCTCGTTTTTCAGCACAACATTGCCCGATTCAAGCAAAGACGTATCCATTACATCATTAACAATAGACAACAACTGTTTGGAACTGTTCAGAATAATGTCAAGGTACTGCCTCATCTCAGGCATAGAAACACCTTCGGTGCGGGCAATTTCGGTAAAACCAACAATCGCATTCATTGGTGTTCGCAACTCATGCGACATATTTTCAATAAATGCCGTTTTAAGCTGCTCGTTTTCCTTGGCCAGGTTTTCGGCATATCTAAGGCGCTTAAGATGCTCTTTAACAAACAGCAGCAGTGCAATAGCAGTTATTAACACGTAAAACCACCCTTTGTAAAGTTGAATAATTCTTAGCGTCTCTTCATCGTTTGACAGTTGACCTGCCAGTTGATCGGAAAACAATATCCAAAGGCAGCCAACTATCAGGTAAATTACTGATAATCTGTATTCAAATGGGATGCGTTTGTAACTCAGTTTAATTTTGATTAGTTTACTCATGGTTATACCGGATTCTAACCGTAAGTATATGACATATTCATAAATATGTCCAAATAATTGCAGGGTATTTTTGATGAATCATGTTCAAATTTACTTAAAAATCATCTGGCACTATGGGAAATATCACCAAGCTTAACAACTCTATAGACTTGCAAATAGCACATTTTGATTAGTCGTCTATAAATCGCACTAAACAAAAAGCAACTAAACATCTTATATTACATTGATATAATGCACCTTTACCATCATCACTTAATGCTATATATTAATTAAGTATACTAAAATCTATTTCATAACCTTCTATCGTAATTTCAGGAGAAGACTCGCCTGGGCCTTTAAATTCATAGTTAAACTCCAGCTTGCTATTGTCGCCAATCTTCTTTCGAATTGTGTAGTCCGATTCATTAATGCTGAAAGAAGGGTATTGCACATTCCCCTTAAAGATATAGGCCGGAGGGTTGGACATGCCAAGTGTAATCTCAAGGTATTTACCATTAAAAATCAATGCTTTAAAGCCAGTTTCCAAGGCATTAATTTCAATTTCATCTTCGTACCCCGAGTGAATGAATCGATCACTTAAATAGCCAATAGTAAACTCATTGTATTTACCATCTTTAGATTCAACGGCGTTCACTTTGCTGAGCTTAATCTCATTCTCGTATGCTTCATTTAAATATAGCACATCGACAAAATCACCTTTTAACTCCATATACTTGGCATTAAGCTTAAGGTTTGAAATCCTGTCAAAGGTTAAACTTCCCTCATAAACCGATAAATCAAGTGCATTGCCTTCCTTAATGGTAATATGAGCATATTTATTGCTTATCTCACCACGCAGCACATTGCCAAAACCAGCAGTTCCCTCATACATATCGAGGTTTAACACCTGTAAATCATTCGTATTGATGGTTGAGTATTTGGCTTTGATAGTGGCCTCTTTCACTTCGCCTGCTTTAAATTTACATTCATATAAGTTCACATCAGCCATAGCTACATCGCCCAATGACAGGCTTGAGTATTTCGCTTCTCCCAACAATGATTTTGATACACTATTTAAGTATACTTTTGAATCATATATATCTATTTTACATATACCATAAACATCTTCATTGATATTAATAGTTGAATACTTTATTTGTAAATCAACATCACTTTGTTTTGGCACCCAGATACGACATTTTTTCACCTTAAATTCTTTCAACTTTATGGTTTCCTTCGTAGCCGACTTAAAAGTGAGCTTACTCCATTTCATTCCCATAATTTCTAACTCAAAGTTGTTTTGAAAAGATAAATCTACGTTTGCAACTTCCTGATGGTCGCTTTGGATGACAGTCTTTTCAAACATATCTTTTAACCTTTGTACCTCTTCTGGCTTGCCATCAACCATATACTCCATTTCAATCTTTAGCTCCTGTTTATCAGTTACTATTACCTCCGCCGACACATCGTATAAACGATAGCTAATGGTTGGATGCCCGCTAAGCTGAATGGTTTTAGTGAATACATTGCTTATGGGTTCAGCCACTGACGCCATACTAGCAAACAAAAGCATCATCAGTATTAAGTATATACTCTTCTTATATCCGGATATGATTTGACTTTTTTTCATCTTTGTTTTGTTTTCGTTTCTCATTAATCAGACGTTCTAACACGCGTAAACGCTTTTCATAGGTATCAAGCATGATTAACACAGCACGCTCATTGTAACCATGCGCTTTAATATCATCTAAACATTTACTATATATATCATCCAATATCTTTATCTCTTCCTGCAACATAGCATCAAAATCAATCTCAACAGATGGCAACGATCTGAATTCATCCCATTTTTGATTCACCCGCATGATGTAATCATGCTCTTTTGCGGCCAGCTCTTTGTTGATGGCTGCCAATGTATCCAGTTGCTGCTGCATCATTAGTTCATGACGAACAAATACACCTACTGCCAGCACAACAGCAATGGCAACAGCTATTCTAAATCCCCAGTGTTTTACTACACTTCCTGACTTCTGACGTTCGGCAATGGCTTGCCACATGCGTTCCTCATCAGGCTGATGAATATCCAGCTGAGCCCTGTTTTCCTTAAAATATTGTTCCCAACTATTCGGCATAAATATTACTTTTCAATTGATTGTTTAAAAGCTTTCTCGAGCGATGAAACTGCACTTTGCAGTTATTTTCAGTCAGTCCTGTCATTTGCGCAATTTCACTAAACTTGTAGCCTTCAATCACTCGTAACGTAAAGACCACCCGTGCGCCCTCTGGCAACTCCATAACAGCTTTCATCACCAGTTCAATCGGCAAATCCGGCGACACATTATCATGCTCGGGTTCTGGTAACTCGTCGTTGAGATGGAGTTTAATTTTTAATCGCTTTTGCTTTCTGATTAAAGAAATAGATTGATTAATAACCATCTGTTTTAACCAGGAACCGAACGCTTTTGGCTCCTTTAATGCCCCAATTTTATCAAAGGCTTTTACGAAAGCATCCTGAATGACATCTTCGGCATCAAACTGATTGCCAACAATACGATACGCCACATTGTACATAGCTTTCACATACTGCTTGTACAAAGCCAGGCTGGCCCGCTCATCGCCACGCACACACCTGGCTACCAGTTGTTCTGTCAGATTAATTGCTTTACTCAAGATTTGGTACTTTCTAACTTAAGGATGCACGAATAAGCAAAAGGTTAAAAGAGAAATAAAAATAATATATGCAGCTCATGAGATAAGCTGTTGATACAGGGAATAGTTTTCTTCATCGAAGCACACAAAAACCACTTGCCTGATGATATTGCTCTGATAGCTTCTGACAGCATCAATGGCTATTTCTGCCGCCAGATGTTTTGGATAGCCATATACACCAGTGCTAATATTAGGAAAAGCTAAAGAGATGATGTTCAATTCATCTGTTAACTTTAACGAATTGATATAACAAGCTTTTAATAATTCAGGCTCTCCATCAGCACCACCTCTCCAAACAGGACCAACCGTATGAATAACATAGCGATACGGCATGTTGCCCGCCGAGGTAACAACAGCCTGACCTGTTGGGCAACCACCCTGTTTGGATCTTATAATTTTACACTCCTCCATAATGGCACTGCCTCCTGCCCTATGAATAGCTCCGTCGACACCTCCTCCGCCCAAGAGGCCTGAATTAGCTGCATTAACAATAGCCTCTGCCTCAACGCGCGTTATATCACCTCTCAATAACTGTATATCCATAGCTAATTATTTTATCTTTTGCTGCAGGTAATCAATCACCTTATTGATTCTGCGCGCTTTAGTTTCATCTTTTTTAGCAGCGTATATCCAATCAATAATTTCCTGCTGCTGATTGGCACTTTGCTTTACAAATTCATCAAACAATTTACTGTTTTCCAAAGCTAAACAATCAATCAAATCTTGCGGTACTTCAACTGGTATGTTATCAGGATACAAAATAATATGCACCCAATCACCAGCTTCCTTGCCTATAGCTTTTCGAATAGCTGCCTTTACCGGCAAAAACAATTGCCCGTTGCCCAAAGGCATTAATCGAGCATGTTTAAGTGAGAAGCCATTAATAGAACCATGCACCTTTACCCAGTTAAACCAGGCATGCTTATCTGGTGCCACTTCCGGGATCTCGGCATAAGTCCAACCTCCCTTCCCGGGAAATTTATTAAGGAGGTACTTTTTATCAACCAACGCTGTTTTATTCGACAAACTCATCATCCAAAGTTCTCAAACAAAAAAGAGAAGCACAACGACTTCTCTAAATAATAAACAACCATTACAATAACCTTACCTTCTCATATTGGCGGAAAAGATATACTTAAAAGAAAACTGAACTTTAACTAAATCAGATGTAAAGCCATCAGAATAGTTTTTCCGTTTTCCATATTGCAATTCAACACCTGTCACCACATTCTCAACAGGATGATAAAGTAGATTAGCCAGAGCATATTGCCCTTGTGCATACGTATCGGGTGCCTGGGCATCGGCATGGTCAATATCCAAAAGTGAAAAACCTGCTGATGATGTAAATTTCTCCGTCCATTGTTGATCTACAAACGCCACAACACCTAAAACTGGTTGAGCAACTCCTTTAATCGGTTTCGATTCATCATCAATGTTATGTGCGATACCTATATCTGTGCCTCCATCATTCATATAGTTTTGTATTCCTTTGCCATAGACCACTTGAAATCGACCAGTTGTTGAAGCAGAAAAATGCACGTTAGAACTAAGATTAACGCCCCATCCAATGGCATTATCAGACAAGTTGATATTATCGTCCGGTTCAATATCTTCCCACTCAATGTACCGGAGCATAGTGGCCATTTCGAGATATCCCCATGAGAATTTCTTGCGAAATTCGGCAGAGAAATCGGGCACAGGAAATCGGAAATGCACATTGCGCAGCTGTATTTTATCGGCATATATACCACCATCAGCGCTAGCCCCAGGCCGCTCCAATGCAAAAGTCAGTTTATTTTTCCCCTTTAATGGCATCCAGCGAAACTGGATATTTCTAAAAAACACCATGCCAGAAGGCCCCCAGTATTCGAGTGTATTTGGAAATACGTCAATATCCATAAAAGGACTCCAGTATTGTCCGGCGCCAAACTGCCCCAACTCCCCATAGGCATGCCTGAGTCGAAAAGTTGTTTGTCCGGCATCCACGCCCGTTCCCATCAACTCAAACTCAAACAAAACCTTAAGTTTACCCATAGAATTGGGAACAACACTTTCAACACCAAAGCGAGTTTGCCGCACCCCAAAGTATGTATTACCATTCGCTCCGTATTCATTTTTAAAAGAAGGCAGCTGAGAAGGTCGAACCACGTCACTCCAATCAGGATTAATCTGATGAAAGTTATAACCCATATCCAGCATAGCATGGCCATACATCCTCAGCGTTAATGCATCATCCTGACCATTGGCAAACATAGGTGCAAGAGACAATAGAACAACCGATGCGTAACGGACTATCATTTTTATTTTATCCATAGCTTATTCTACACCTACCGATTGTGGATCAAAAATATTAATATTCAGCTGCTGAGAAATATAGGCTATTGCCTTTTGTGCACGAATACTATTACCAGCTGTATCTAACCGAGGTGAAAAAGCAGCAATGGCACCTTTCCCGGGTACAACAGCCACAATACCACCTCCCACTCCGCTTTTAGCAGGCAAACCTGTCAGGTACGACCATGTTCCGGAATAATCATACATACCACACGACAGCATGATTGATAATATCTGAGGGATATTTTCGGCATTCATCACCTCAACACCAGTAAACGGATTAATTCCACCGGCAGCTAACGTTGCCCCCATAGCAGCCAGCTGCTTAGTCGTTATTCCAACAGAGCACTGGCGCGTATATACATCTACAGCCTTCTCCGGATCGTCATACATTACTCCATAGGCATCCAGCAGGCGGGCTATTGCTTGATTTCTACCATTAGTGGCAGCTTCAGAGTTATAAATATCTTTGAGTAGCTCCAACTCTTCGCCTGCACAAGCACTATAAAAAGCAAGAATACTCTTCCATTTGACAGCTTGAGATTTACCTTCCAATAGACTGGTGGTGGCAATCGCACCCGCATTAACCAATGGATTTCCAACCCTTGTGGCCTGTTGCTCAATAGCCGTAACGGAATTAAAAGGCAAGCCAGTAGGTTCAGCACCTAGCTTTTCTAAAATAGCCTGTTGACCGAGTTGTTCCATTACCATGGCGAGGGTAAACACCTTAGAAATAGACTGAATAGAAAAATAATGCTCAACATCACCTGCACTAAATACACGCCCATCAACAGTGACCACACTAATGCCAAACAAGTCAGGTTCAACTCTCGCCAATTCAGGTATATAATCGGCCGGAGCACCGGCTGAATCATTCTCGAACAGCTCATACGCTTCATCAATAATCTGTTGCAGCTTATTATAATCGGGCACAACAGGGCTTTTTTCAACCTGTGCATTTACCAGTGTCAAAGACAAACATAACACTAGTAGTCCCAGGTAAGTTCTCTTCATCATAATAATTAAGATAGGGAATTATTTTACTACAATTTTCCGGAAAGGTATTGAAACAATCACTCACGCGCAAGACTTCACAGCGCACATACTGGGCATAAACAAAGTCTGAAGTAGCTAAAATCGGATTTATTTTATCTTTGCAACATGTTGAAAAAGCACACAAAACAAGAGCAGGCATTTATACAAAAAGTCAGACAAACTGCAGGGAAAGCCATTAATCAATATCAAATGATAGAGGCCGATGATAAAGTGATGGTAGCCGTTTCGGGTGGCAAAGACAGTCTGGCCCTTTTAGAGATCCTATCCAACAGACGTAAGGGACTGCCCATTGATTACAAATTACACGCAGCACATATCATTACAGAAGACGTGCCTTACCAGATTGATGTTGACTGGTTGCAATCATTCTGCACTGAACTGAATGTTACCCTACACCTGGTTACAACAAGGGCCAACCTGGAAACAGCTGGCAAGAAGAAGCCTTGTTTTGCTTGTTCAAGAAATCGCAGAAAAGAACTTTTTAAGCTTACTCATTCCCTTGGCATTAAAACTCTCGCATTTGGTCATCACCTGGATGATGCTGTTGAGACTTTGGTAATGAACATGGCTCAGCATGCCAACATTTCTTCCATCCCGGCCAGTCTTGATATGTTTGAAAATAAACTTAAGGTAATCCGCCCCTTAACCCTGTTAACCAATGAAGAAATGAAATACTATGCTACCCTTCAGGGATTTCAGTCATTAAAACGTGAATGCCCATATGAAGATCATACTATCCGGCTTAAGGCACGCAGAATAATTGATCAAATGACCAGCATTAATCCTAAAGCGCGCATTAACATCTTTAACTCGATGAAGAAAATTGATTTTGAGTACCTGCCCTAGGTTGGACAAGCAATTCACATGGGTAAAATGCCTTTCAATATCATTTGTATAAAGTTATCCATCTTATCCTTTTCACCAAGATAGATATGAAAATAGGACGCCCAAATATTGTCTGTACGATAGATGGCCATGTCTGCCGTTGCACCTCTGGCAGTTTGAACCAAGGCATCAGCCTTGTCATCACAGTCGTTGCTGACTGTTGAATAGTGAAACTCATGCCCCTTAAACACCTGCCCATCAAACTCAACAGATCGATACCCCAACTTTAGCTTCATGTTTCTTAATGAAGTTTCATAGCCAATTAGGCCAAGCATTGGATAAACCGAGCAATCTTTTACTTCAACTGATTTACCCAAGTACATCATCCCTCCGCACTCAGCTACAATCCTGCCGCCCGACTTCTCAAATCGTCTGATGGCATTCAACATATCAGTATTTGCTGCCAATTGGGGTGCATATAACTCAGGGTAACCACCCGGAAACCAAAGCAATTCACATTCTGGTATATTATTGTCATACAATGGACTAAAATATATAACCTCACCTATTTCTTTTAGTCGATCAATATTGGCCGGATACATAAAATTAAATGCCTCATCTCGGGCAATAGCAATCCTAATCCTTTTTTTACGCACGGGTCTTTCTTCGTTGCTAACTGAAACAGTTTCCTTTTTAGTGATCTGTAACAAACGCTCCAGGCTGACGTGTTGCTCAATTAGCTTTGCCGCTTCATCAACCGCCAAAAGCAACTGATCATTCTCGGTTAACGACAAGCCCAAATGGCGCGATTCCAGCGTCAACTTATCATTTTTTGGTATATATCCTAAAGCAACAACACCAGCATCGTCTGCTGCTTCCTTTAAAAACTGATAATGAGAATCGCCCGACACCTTATTAAAGATAACGCCCTCAACCCTAATGTTTTTATTGAAATTTTTAAAACCATACAGCAAAGGTGCAACAGAATAAGCTGTTGCTGCGGCATTAACCACTAACACTACCGGCAAATCAAGAATACGTGCTATTTCTGCTGAACTACCTGCATCCTTTTTAGCACCATCAAACAATCCCATAACACCTTCAACAATGCCTATGTCGGACTTTTGCATTTGCTCACCATACACAGCATTTATATGCGCTTCATCCGACATCCAAACATCTAAATTATAGGATTGGGCGCCAGCGACCTGGCTATGGTGCAAAGGATCAATATAGTCAGGACCACATTTGAAGGGTTGGATATTGAAGTTAAGATTCCGAAGAGCCTTAATAAGGCCAAGTGTCACCATGGTTTTTCCAGAATTACTGGATGGTGCCGCTATTAAAAAAGAATGCTTCATTAGTTAGGTATTTGTTACAGCTTCTACGCACCAAAGATAGAGAAATCCGCTACGAATCATTCTCAATATTTAAAACCTTCATGTCTTTTTTAACATCGTATGATGCTGTATCCCAAAAAATAGCAGTACCTTTGCGGCTCATTTGGATTTTAGCTATGCAAGAGATTAGAAACGTAGCCATCATCGCACACGTTGACCACGGCAAAACTACACTGGTTGACAAGATGTTAATGGCCGGTAAGCTGTTTAAAGAGCACCAGGAAGTTGGTGAGCTCATAATGGACAATAATGATTTGGAGCGTGAGCGCGGCATCACGATTCTATCTAAAAACGTGTCGGTAATGTGGAATGATGTTAAAATTAACATCATTGACACCCCTGGTCACTCCGATTTTGGAGGCGAGGTTGAACGAGTATTAAACATGGCCGATGGTGTACTGCTACTGGTTGATGCCTTTGAAGGTCCTATGCCTCAGACCCGATTTGTACTACAAAAAGCCATTGCACTTGGCTTGAAACCAATTGTGGTTATCAACAAGGTAGATAAGCCCAACTGCCGTCCAGAAGAAGTTCACGAAGATGTATTTGATTTAATGTTTTCACTGGATGCCACTGAAGACCAGCTGGATTTTCCATCGGTTTATGGTTCAGCCAAAGAAAACTGGATGAGCACCGACTGGAAAAAGAAAACTGACAATATTGAAGCCATTTTTGATGCAATTATTGAGCACATACCGGCACCGGAATACAATAAAGGAACACCTCAACTTCAAATTACTTCACTTGATCACAGTAAGTATTTAGGTCGTATCGCTATTGGCCGCTTGCACCGTGGCGAGCTAAAAGTAAACCAGGATGTGAGCCTTGTAAAGCGTGATGGCAGCATCACGCGCACGCGCATTAAAGAACTGAATGTATTTGATGGCTTAGGGCGGACTAAAGTTGAACAGGTTACATGTGGTGAGCTTTGCGCACTGATTGGAGTTGAAGGATTCGACATTGGTGATACCATTGCTGATTTTGAGAATCCGGAGCCACTGGAACCAATCGCAATTGACGAGCCAACGATGAGTATGCTGTTCACCATTAACAACTCACCTTTCTTTGGTAAGGATGGTAAATACGTTACCTCGCGCCACATTAAAGAGCGTTTGGATAAAGAGCTGGAAAAAAACCTGGCTTTGCGTGTGGAAGAAACAGAATCTGCTGATGCGTGGAATGTGTATGGCCGTGGCGTGCTTCACTTATCAGTGCTGATTGAAACCATGCGTCGCGAAGGCTACGAATTACAAGTTGGTCAGCCACGTGTAATCATCAAAGAAGAATTTGGTGAAAAACTGGAACCGGTTGAAGATTTAACCATTGACTTACCTGAAGAGCACTCTGGTAAAGCCATTGAAATGGTTTCGCAGCGCAAAGGTGATTTAAAATCGATGGAGAAAAAAGGCGATCGTGTTCATTTAGAATTCAATATTCCATCACGAGGCATCATTGGCTTGCGTAGCAATATGCTGACTGCCACACAAGGTGAGGCCATTATGGCACACCGCTTTATCGAATTCCAACCTTGGAAAGGTCCAATTGAGAAACGCATCAATGGATCATTAATTGTTATTGAATCAGGTACTTCAATAGCCTATGGAATGGATAAACTGCAAGATAGAGGTAAATTCTTTATTGCGCCTCAGGAAGAAGTTTACATGGGACAGGTTGTTGGTGAAAACAATCGCGAAGGCGATTTAACCATCAACGTAACAAAGGCCAAAAAGATGAGCAACATGCGTTCATCTGGTGCTGATGATAAAGTCAAGCTAGCTCCTCCGATTCGCTTCAGTTTGGAAGAAGCGCTGGAATATATTCAGGGAGACGAGTACGTTGAAGTAACTCCTTCTAACATTCGTTTAAGAAAAATATTACTTTTGGAACACGAACGTAAAAGAGCTACTAAATAATAACCGGTAATTTTTGGATTATCGGGTTAGCAACCCTATGGAGATGGCTGTTTAGTCATCTCCTTTTTTATGAAATTATCTTTGGTAAAAAAATTAACAAGCCAACCACAAAAGCCACTAATGCAGCGACCAAAACCGCAGCTGCAGCCATATCCTTGGCCTTTTTAATCAATGCCTGATGTTCGACACTTACAAAATCAGCCAAAGCCTCAATGGCTGAATTTAAGAGTTCCATGGCAAAAACAAATCCGATACAAAGCAAAACAGCCACCCATTCTAGTGACGAAAGGGAAAAATAAAACCCTAGCAACACCACACCCACAGCTGCCAAAAGATGAATACGTGCATTATGCTCTTCCTTAAGCAGGTTTTATGCCATTGAGGGCAAACTTAAAACTTCTAAAACGCTTAGCAATGGAGAACCGCGCACCCATTTCTATTGAATCAAGCTATTAATAAATTGAGGTCGTAAACGCTTCTTGCTCACCTTCTCATACAAATGAGCTATCTGAATTAAACGACTTTCGGTATAAGGCAAGCCAAAGAAGGACACCCCAATGGGCAAGCCTTTAATATTGCCGGCCGGCACCGTTATGCTCGGATAGCCCGAAACAGCTGCTAACTGCGAGCTACCACCACCAAAGTTATCGCCATTCACATAATCAATACACCATGCCGCCCCATTGGTGGGAGCCATAATAGCATCCAGCTTATGCTCTGCCATCAATTTATCAATGCCTTTATCACGCGAAAGCTCAAGGCACTTTTCTTTTGCTTCTTTGTATTTGGGATCATCTAAACCCTTAGTTGCATTAGCCGCTTCAAATATCTCTTGATCAAACCATGACATCACATCATTAGCATTCTTTCTATTGAACTCTATCAGTTCGCCCAACGACCTAAAACCACATTCAGGATGCGAGTTCAGATACTTCTCCAGGCCACCTTTGAATTCGCACAGCAGTAAGGTCCATTCATACTGCCCCAGTTCATTTACCTCCTCAGCCAACTCCACTTCAATCACATCAGCTCCTTTTTCTTTTAAGAGGTTAATCACTTCATTCATAATATCTGAAACCCGCTTATCAAAAACTGAGCTTTTACTTAAATAACCAATGCGCGCACCCGACAGTACATTATCATCAAAATTAAGATAGATACCTGCCTGTGCAGGCTGTTTGGCGGTGGCTGCATCCGCCTCATCCTCTCCCACCATGGCCATTAAAAGTAAGGCAGCATCTCTTACGGAACAAGCCATTGGCCCTGCTGTGTCCTGACTATCAGAAATTGGAATAATGCCTGAGCGTGACAGCAAACCAACTGTTGGCTTAATACCCACTACACCATTAATACCTGATGGACATACAATGGAGCCATCCGTTTCTGTGCCTACGGCCAAAGGTACCAAGTTAGCTGCTACGGCCACCGCCGAACCTGATGAAGAGCCACATGGCGTGCGATCCAGTACGTATGGATTGCGGGTTTGACCACCTCGGCTGCTCCACCCGCTGCTTGAGTTGGTAGAGCGAAAATTGGCCCATTCGCTTAAATTTGTTTTACCTAGAATAACAGCTCCTGCCTGCCTGAGCTTTGATACGATATACGCATCTTTCTTGGCCCGATGATTGTTTAAAGCCAAGGAACCGGCGGAGGTTATCATCTGGTCGCCTGTATCAATATTTTCTTTTATTAAAACAGGTATGCCGTGTAAAGGACCACGTATATTCCCTAATTTACGTTCGTCATCTAACTTTCTGGCAATGTTGGTAGCATCCGGGTTTATCTCAACTACTGCATTAATACCTGGCCCCTTTTTATCTATCTGCTCAATGCGGTTCAGGTACAATTGCACTATGCCTTCCGATGTCAATTCGCCGGATTTCATCTTTTCCTGTAGTTCAACAACACTTATATCTGATAGTGGAAAATCCTCAGCATGAACCCGCTTGGCTTGATCGGTATGACCAGGTTTACTACAGGCAGACAGGCTTATTCCGACTGCGCTTAATACAGAGCTCAAGAGAAAATCACGACGTTTCATAGTGGGTAGATTTTTTTAATAATTGTGAAAAATAATGATTTGTCAAATGCCAGCAAAACCGAATGACATATTTCACTAGAATATCACAATGCTATTAAATGGCTAATTCTCATAAACTAAGAAAAACAACTTAAAACATTTGGAAATTAAAAAAATCCATTTACATTTGTAGTGTACTATTTCACTATAACAGTAAAACAACTCTAAATGATTACAATCAATAACCTAAGTTTTGCTTACAAAAAACAAGCTCCACTCTTCAAGGATCTATCACTTGAAGAAGGAGCTGGTCAAATCATTGGTTTGCTAGGGAAGAACGGCGCGGGAAAAACCACTTTACTACAACTGATTAGCGGATTACTCACTCCTAACTCAGGAGAAATATCTGTCAATGGTCAAATCCCCATCAAGCGATCTCCAGAATTTCTGGAGCAGATTTACTTTGTGCCCGAGGAATTTATAATGCCAACGGTAAAAATATTCAAATACGTTGAGGCGCACGCAGGTTTCTATCCGCGATTCGACCGCAATTTGTTTAATGATCTGATTAAGCAGTTTGAGTTAGATCAAAACAAAGTGCTCTCTAAAATGAGTCACGGACAGAAAAAGAAATTCCGAATAGCCTTTGCTCTATCCACTAAGTGCCAGGTGATTATTTTAGATGAACCAACGAACGGCCTCGATATTCCATCAAAAGCTATCTTCAGACAGATGGTAGCAGGCGCATTGGAAGATGATCAAACAGTACTTATTTCAACACACCAGGTAAAGGATGTTGAAACATTGATTGACAAGATATTATTGGTTGATAATGGGCGAATTATTTTTAACAACACCATCATTGATCTATCTGAGAAATACGATTTTAAAATTGTGAGTCACCTGCCCGAACAGGTCCTTTACAGCGAACTTAATCCTATGGGCTATAAAGTTGTAACAGCGGCTAACGGCAGCACATCAGAAGTGGACATCGAACTATTGTTTAATGCCATCAACGATGGTGTTAAGTTTAACTAAGAAAACCCTTAATCATGAATAACACGTTTAATATTAACAGATTTGGCAAGCTACTAAAACAGCAATACCAACTCGCAGGTAAAACTCTGGCATTGGCATTGACTTCTATCTTTATTGGCTACACGCTTATTTTATTAATATTTACTTTCAACAATGCCTATATTGCTAGGATGGAATGGCTACCGTTTTTTATCATACTTAATTCAGCCATTGCCCTGCCATTTGCCGCATATGCATTTCCGGCCTTTAGGAGTAAGGAGAAAACGTTTGACTTCTTGCTTTTACCCTGTTCTGTTACTGAGAAATTTACTTTAAACCTCATCATTAGAATTATTGCACCATGGATTGTGCTACCCGTAATTTTCTACATCAGCTCGCACCTGGCAACGGAATTAGCCTTATGGTATTTTCCACAATCTAACATTGAAGGGTTTAGGCTTTGGGCCATTTTTAGCCAAATAGATCACGACGACCTGTTTTTTGCAATTGTAAGCATCCTACTTACAGGACTGATACACCAATCAGTATTGTTTACCGGTGCAACAGTTTTTCGAAAACAGCCATTGATCAAAACCCTGCTGATACTAGGTGCTGTTGCCAGCATCATTATTTTTTATTTCTACATCATAATAGGATGGGTTGAAATTTACAAGAATGGCAGAATGCCATGGTTTGCAGTATTTGAGAATAACGAAACAACCGTGTACTACCTGATAGGAGTTGAAATAGCATTATTACTCACCACATTGGCTTATGCCTTTTATAGGGTGAAAGAAAAAGAGATAGCATGATGGAGTTTAAGAACAACAAAGGCATCTTTCAACAGATAGCCGACAATATATGTGAGCGCATTTTGTCGGGAGACTATGCGCCCGGAGATAAAGTACAATCAGTTAGACAACTGGCCACGCAACTAGGCGTTAACCAAAACACTATTATGAGAACATTTTTAGAATTACAACATAGCAACATTGTGGAAAACCGAAGAGGCATTGGGTATTTTGTAACCGAAAATGCACCGGATACAATCAGAGAATTTCGCAAAGAAGAATTCACAAAAGAAATACTTCCTACCTTCATACAGCAGGTTAAATTACTGCGCATTACTAAGACTGAATTAGAGCCTTTGTTTAACCAACTTAAAGAGAACGAAGATGAAAACAAGTAAGATAATTCTAATCAGCTTTCTGTCGGTTGTGATAGCATTTCTTCTCTCATTTATGATAACTATTGAAAGACCAAACCATTTTAACAGCAATGAGCAGCTCGAAACCATAGAGTCTGCGTTAAGCAACATTCACGTAGTTTTAATTCAGTCAGGAAACAGTGTTAATTTGAGAACGGATTCCATTGGCAAGTTGCAATACACCTATGAAAAAGACTCAGCTGTTGGCAAACCGTTTGAAATTGTTGCTGACACCCTGATTTTAAAGTCATCAGCATCAAGCAAATCAAGATTGAGTTATAACATAAATGTCAGCAACATCAATACCATCATCAACAATGGCGGCTCGGTTAATATTGATATACAACAAGATAGCATTCAGATAACCAATCTTCAACAGGGTCAATTTCAGATACAGAGAAGTAGCGCCATCAATTTCGTGCAACTTACTTCACATGAAAAATCAAGAACTATTGTATCTTCGAAACAAATACAAGAACTTGATGCACAGATAAGCGGTGCAACTTTAATTGTCAACAAGCCAATAGAACGCGTAAAGCTTACGGCTAAAGATAAAGCAGATGTAACCTTACACAAAGTTAATTTATTAGCTGCCGAATGCGACACATCATCAAGATACAGAATCTATTAACGGTAAGTATGGCAATAACAAAGAATGTATATTAACATACATACGCATCACCCAACTAAAAGCATCCATATTAAAGAAGTGGTTAATATGGATGCTTCTTCAATATACCACAAACAGGAGTCAACCCTCTTACACTCCACAGGCCTGCATCCGTGGCACATCAATCAATCATCGAAAGAACTACTGAACAGAATTAAGCCACACGAAAACCTGCTGGCTATTGGCGAATGTGGATTAGATAAACTCAGAGGTCCTGATTTATCAATACAGAAAGAGGTATTTATTGCACAAATTGAACTATCGGAACACTTGCGCTTACCCCTTATTATCCATTGCGTAAAAGCCTATTCCGAAATCATTAAGATCAGAAAAGATATCTGCCCGGCGCAAGCCTGGATATTTCATGGCTTTAATGCTTCAAAAGAAACAATGGAACAAGCCCTGAAACATGGTTTTTACTTTTCTGTTGGCGCATCACTATTAAAAAAGCACTCAAAGGTGTCCCAATCCTTGCCATTTATTCCACACAATCGACTATTTTTGGAGACAGATGACAATCCTCAGCTTTGCATTGAATCCATTTATGAAAAAGCTTCACATGTATTAAATCTTGAATTAATTCAATTACAAGAAATTATTCAGGATAATTTTAAGCACTTATTCAATGTCGATACACGAAATCATCAATCCATTAAATAGCGACTGGACCACCTGGAGCATTACCATTCTGGCAGCATTTTTCATTGGCGCTTCAAAAGCCGGACTTAAGGGCCTGTCCATGTTTGTTATTCCATTATTTGCGCATTTCTATGGCGGCAAAGCATCGGTAGGCATCATTTTACCCTGCTTGCTGGCCGGCGATCTAATGGCGCTTCGTTTCTTTTACAAGAGTGCAAATATCAAACTGATTTTAAAACTTATCCCGCCGGCTGTTATCGGCATAATAATAGCTGTTTTTGTAGGATCGAAAATTAGCGATGCCCAATTTAAACAAACCATGGGCACAGCCATCCTGGTGTGTGTTGGCCTACTCCTTTACAACGAATTCAAGGGAAAAGTAAACATATCTAAATCAAAAATCTTTTCAAACGGACTGGGCTTGTCCGGTGGCTTTGCCACCATGATTGGCAACGCTGCCGGCCCAATTTTTAATTTGTACCTACTATCAATGCGTTTACCCAAAGCCGCATATATTGGTACAGGCGCCTGGTTCTATCTGCTGCTTAATTCATTCAAAGTACCTTTTCATATTGTTAGCTGGCAAACCATTAACTGGCAAACACTTCACCTCAACCTGATTATGATTCCGGTATTAATAACCGGCACCTTCGTTGGTAAAAAAATTGTTGGATATATTCCCGAGAAACCATACCGCTATTTCATATACACTATCACATTGTTATCGGCTATCTTTTTGTTTTTCAGATAGTGACATCACAATAGTTACAACAGATGCCTTTTATCATTTAAATTATAAGTTGAATATTGTACCTTTACCATCCTTAAATATAAAATAACACAAGTACTAAATCATACCGAAATGAACGATATCAATTGGAGCGACTTGTCTTTCAGCTACATGAAGACAGATTACAACGTAAGATGCTACTACCGCGATGGCAAATGGGGCGAACTGGAAGTACACTCTTCTGATCAGGTAAGCATTCACATGGCAGCCACTGGTTTACACTACGGACAGGAAGCATTTGAAGGATTGAAAGCCTTTAAAGGGAAAGATGGCAACACACGCCTGTTCCGCATTGAAGAGAATGCCAAACGTATGTACAACTCTGCCGTTGGTACCATGATGGCTCCAATTCCTGAAGATATATTTGTTAATGCAGTACTGAAAGCGGTTGAGCTAAACAAACGATTTGTTCCACCATACGAATCAGGCGCATCATTATATATTCGCCCATTATTGGTTGGTACAGGAGCCAAAATTGGTGTAGCACCAACCGATGAATATTTATTCATGGTATTTGTAATGCCTGTTGGTCCATACTTCAAGGCCGGCTTTAAACCGACCAACATGATGATTTCGCGCAAGTACGACCGTGCTGCACCACTGGGCACAGGAAACATTAAAGTGGGTGGTAACTACGCTGCCAGTTTACGAGCCGGTCATGAGGCCCATGAGAATGGTTATTCGGCCGTTTTGTTCCTTGATAGCAAAGAAAAGAAATACATTGACGAGTGTGGACCAGCCAACTTCTTTGGCATTAAAAACAATACTTATGTGACGCCAAAGTCAGAATCCATCCTGCCGTCAATTACCAACATGAGCCTTTGCCAGTTGGCAGAAGACATGGGCATGACCGTAGAACGTCGTCAGGTTCCATTGGAAGAACTATCAACTTTCGAAGAAGCAGGTGCATGTGGTACAGCTGCAGTTATCAGCCCAATTGGTAAAATTGATGATGTTGAAACAGGCCATTCATATGTGTTTAGCAAAGATGGCAAGCCGGGTGTTATTTCAGAAAAATTATACAACAAGTTGCGAGCTATACAATATGGCGATGAGCCAGATACGCATAACTGGGTAACAGTTGTTGAATAAGCTATTTTTAAACATCTATAAGAACCGCGGTGCATACTGCGGTTTTTTTATATCCGCTACCAAACAATCTGCAGGCCCTTCAGTTTCATAATTCTAAGTAACTGTATTACCTTTGCTTTCCAATACATTGCTATTATGACTGACTTACGTATCGAAAACCTGAATATAATTGCCGAAGAACAGATTATCACACCTGATAAACTGAAGCAACTATATCCTCTCACCGACCTTACCACCAAAACCATATTAGACGGACAAAATACCGTAAAGCGGATTCTTCACCGCAAAGACCATCGCCTGCTTGTAGTAGTTGGCCCCTGCTCTATTCATGATATTGATGCAGCCAAAGAATATGCCCGTCGCTTAAAAAAGCTGGCAGACAAATTAAGTGAAAAGCTTTACCTGGTGATGCGCGTGTATTTTGAAAAACCCCGCACAACGGTAGGCTGGCAAGGTTTGATTAACGATCCGCACCTTGACGATAGTTGCCAGGTGGAAGACGGATTGAAAATGGCCCGCGAACTGCTTTTATATGTAGCAGAACTTGGCCTGCCTGCAGCCGGCGAAGCTTTAGATATTGTGACGCCTCAATACATCCAGGATTTATTCTCATGGACGGCAATAGGCGCACGCACAACAGAGTCACAAAGTCACCGTAACATGGCTAGTGGTTTATCATCAGCTGTTGGCTTTAAAAATGGCACCAATGGCAGCATAGATATCGCCATTAACGCGCGGGAATCGGTGGCAGCACCACACAACTTTGTCAGCATTAATCCAGAAGGTAAAGTAGCGGTTGTAAAGACAAAAGGTAACCCTAACTCCCACATCATTTTAAGAGGTGGGAAAACTCCTAATTATTCAGCCAAACACATTGCCGAATACGAGCAAAAACTGAAAGCAGCCGGACTTGAGCCCAGAATAATGGTAGACTGCAGCCATGCAAACAGCGGTAAAAAAGCTGTCAACCAGGCCAGAGTAGCAAAAGATATCGCAGGGCAAATCAAAGCCGGTAATAAATCCATTATGGGCGTAATGATTGAAAGCAATCTACATTTTGGCTGTCAGAAACTATCAAATACTTCTGAATTACAATATGGTGTTTCCATCACCGATGAGTGCATTGGTTGGGACGAAACGGAAGATCTACTGAAGGAATTAGCGAATACAATCTAGTCTTTTCTCTCCTGATTGGAAATACAGCTAGAAACGCCTGTTTAAGGCAACATATTTTAAAAAACGCAGTCCGATGGGAATATGCCTTATTACGGTTGGTAATAGTCCAAAATATCGCCGCATAATGTCGAATCGTTCTTTTAAACCTGGCACAATGTTTTGCTTGGTTAACCCACCATCCAGAAAACGCGAAAGGATTTGATTAGAATTATGTACTGAATTGGCAGCCTTCAGCGCTTTCAGGCACCACTCATAATCAGCTGAAAACCGATACTTTGTATTGTATTTAGCAGCTATTTTTGTTGATACCAAAATGGATTGATGACTGACCAACATCCCATTACGGAAATCTTCCCAAGTGAGTTTTACGGGCGGTTTAAGCCGACGCTCGCCAATCTCATTTCCTTCAGCATCAATCATCACCGTATCACCATAGACAACATCCGGGAATACACTTCCAAACCCATCAACTAACTGACTTACCGTATGCTTATCGTATATCTCATCACCCGAATTTATAAACCAGACATAATCTCCGGTGGCCATCGTCAGCCCTTTATTCATGGCATCATACAGGCCATCATCAGGCTCAGCAACCCACTTTGATATAATCGTTTGATTAGCTTTAATTAAATTAATAGTTCCATCATTGGAGCAGCCATCAACAACAATATATTCGATGTTCTCATAGTCCTGACACGCAATGCTGTTGATCGTCTTCTGAAGCGTATCAATACCATTATAAACTATTGTAATAATGCTAATAAGAGGCTTCTTCATCAACTTCTACTTTAATAATGATTTGTACAAGTCAATATACTGCCCGGCCACTACCTTTTCGGCATAACAGTCAAGGGCTTTTTGGCGCGCATGGCTCCTAAGCATTTCCTGATCGGCAATAAAAAGCGCTTCATAAATGCCTGTTGCCAGACTGAGCGAGTTCTTCACTTCAGCCAGATAGCCCGATTGATTATGCGTAACCATTTCTGGCACGCCACCAATACTAAAACCAACAACTGGTGTACCACATGCCAATGACTCCATCACCGTATTGGGTAAATTATCCTGCAACGATGGCAACACATAACAGTCTGAAGCGCTGTACAAATCAACCAAGGTATCAGGATTAGAAACAAACTTAAACGAGTGCGTTTTAAACGGAAACAACTTGGCTGTTTCAGCATTCATTTTGCCAAATACCACCAGCTCAGTCTCTTCCTTAACCAGGGGAAAGTTCTCGGCCAAAATGCTGAGTGCCTCAATGAAATAGCGCATCCCTTTGCGGGGATCATTAACGTTGGCAGCACCAAATAACAATAGCTTTTTATCCTGTGGCAGTTGTAATCGCTCTCGTGCTTCCTGTCTATTGCGAGGTGCATAAAAGCTGGTGTCTATGGGATTAGGAATATTGTAGAAACTCTTTCTTCTTAACAATTTACTTTCCTGTGAAAGAGTTCTTAACCACTTACTACATGCAACAATACTTAAAGGGGCTTCATTGTATATTTTCCGTTTCTTTGCAAAGAGTTGTGCTGATAAATCTTTTTTACCAGGCTTTTTCAGAAACGGACAATAGGAGCAGAATTCTAAAAATTCAAGGCAGGTACCGGCATAATGACATCCTCCTGTGAAACTCCACATATCGTGTTGAGTCCAAACGACCGGCTTCCCTGATGACAGCAACTTCCCTAAAGTCTCAATGGACAAAAACCCCTGATTGACCCAATGTAAATGAATAACATCAGCCTCCTGAACCAGTGGATGTTGTGAAATGTCAATGCCGGTATTAGCTGGCGAGAAGGCAAAACGGACAGATGCATTGCGCTCATATGGAAGAAATGTCAAGCGTTCCCAGGTAAATCGAGCAAAGGCTTTTTGCCTGTAGGCAAAGCCCTTATCAACAGCATACACACCTTCTTCGTCGCGTCGTAAATCCTGAACCAACAACTTTGATTCAACACCATTATTACGAAGCGCCCGATTGAGTCGATTGGCGGCCACTGCGGCACCACCGCCTGCATCTGTTTTATTTATTTGAAGAATTTTCAATTTAGTAGTTCTGGTTTTCAGCCCATAAAAGTAGTAATTCTGACAAACCAACCAAACCTATTAATCTTCAAGCTTATCAGGAAAATCAATATTATAATGTAAGCCCCGGCTTTCCTTTCGTTTACGTGCCATTTTTATAATCAGGTAACCCACATTAATTTTATTGCGTAAATGGCATATCTTCTCCGACACCTTGGATGACTGGTACAGAGCCTCCGTCTCGCGATACAACACCTCAAGACGATCGTAAGCACGGTTTAGCCGGATTTTTGAGCGGACAATCCCCACGTACTTACTCATAATTTGCTGCACCTCTTTGTTAGACTGCGTTATGAGTATCATCTCCTCAGGGTGTGAAGTTCCTTCATCGTTCCAGTCGGGTATACGCTGATTAAATTCTATATGTTTGATGTTTTTAGCAGCATCAATTGCGGCAGCATTAGAGAAAACCAATGCTTCAATGAGTGAATTACTGGCCAAACGATTAGCCCCATGCAAACCGGTACAAGAGCACTCTCCTGCAGCATAAAGGTTATTGATAGAGCTGCGTCCCTTCAAATCCACCTTAATACCGCCACACAGATAGTGAGCTGCTGGCACAACAGGTATCATATCTTTGGTAATATCAATGCCCTGCGATAAACACTTTTGGTAGATATTCGGAAAATGTTCACGCGTTTCTTCCGCCGGTTTATGGGTTACATCCAGGTAAACAAACTCTTCGCCACGGTTTTTAAGTTCATTATCGATGGCCCGGGCAACGATGTCGCGGGGTGCCAGGCAACCACGCTCATCATAGTTTTGCATAAACTCTTCACCATTCTGTCGACGCAGGATACCGCCATAGCCACGCATGGCTTCGGTAATTAAAAAGGATGGTCGCTCCGACAAATTATAAAGAGCTGTTGGATGAAACTGCACAAACTCCATGTTTTCAATAATACCCTTGGCCCTAAACACCATGGCAATGCCATCGCCGGTAGCAATAAGCGGGTTGGTGGTTGTTTGGTACACACTGCCAATACCGCCTGTTGCCATCATTGTTGTTTTGGCCAGAAAAGTTTCAATGCTGCCTTTATCCTTATTGAGCACATAGGCGCCATAACACTCAATATCACGCATCCAGGGCTCAGTTACTTTACCCAGGTGATGCTGCGTAATCACATCGACAGCAAAATGATTTTCGAAAACAGCAATGGACGGGTGATTCTTTACCTCATCGATTAAGGCTCGCTGAATTTCAGCACCCGTATTATCTTTATGATGAAGAATGCGAAACTCGGAGTGTCCACCTTCCCGATGCAAATCAAAACGTCCTTCTTCATTCTTATCGAAGTTAGTTCCCCATTTAAGTAGCTGATTGATTTGTTCCGGCGCTTCTTCCACCACCTTTTTAACGGCTTCAAAGTCGCACACGCCGTCTCCGGCAATCAAGGTATCCTCAATGTGTTTCTCAAATGAATCGGGCGCATAGGTTACAGAAGAAATACCTCCCTGAGCATAAGCAGTATTGGTCTCTTTAAGTTCAGTTTTACTAATAACAGCCACCGAACCATGTTTTGCCACTTTTAGCGCATAGCTAAGACCTGCAATACCCGAACCAATCACCAAAAAATCATATTGTCTTCTCATCAGAAATTCTTTGTACTGACTACAAATGTAGAAAGAATAAAGAATCTTTTTAATGATTGCTTTTACTATTCCACTCTGAATGATTCGTAAACGGTTTCTTTTTGGCCGTTCTCGTTAATCCCGGTTATTATAATTGTATAATCTGAAACATCATCACCTGTAGTGAATTCAAAATCCACTTGCCTGGTGTTATTTTTAAATCCTGACAAGCATAAAAACATATATGGATGTGACTTTGTTAATACGAGCAAAGCACATCCATTTTTTTTGAAGTACAGCATTGACATATTACTCGTTCTGGTTAGCCTCATTGCCACTATGCAGGACAGCTTTACCCTGCTGGTGTTTAAAATCAACCAGGATTACATCGCCCAAAACCTGTGTGTTCAAAAAGAGGTTGAAAACAATACCTGCCAGGGTTGTTGCCATTTGAAAAAACAAATGGAGCAGCAGAATGAGCAAGAGGAAAGCAACCCCAATCAATCAAGAGAAAAGCTACTGATTGACTTGTTCCCGCTCGAAAACATCAAAACTCAACTTAAGTCAGTCCACACAACTATTCGCTATAAAGAGCTGCCATGTCAGCTTGTCAACTCATTTATCAGTGATGTATTTCATCCGCCACAAAAACGAATGATGTAAACATCTTTTTGTACCTGCCAATCCTCATCAGCGAGTAACATTGGCTTGTACACCAACATTACATTCGTTTAATCACAAGTAAATTCACACATGAAGCAATTCATTTTATTCGTGGTGGTACTGCTGTGTACCATCTCCTCTCAGTCCTATGCCCAATCCATTCAGCTTATTGATAAGCAGCAAAATATACCTGTTAACAACGCTACCTATCAATATGGCCGGCAGCAAGGCATCAGTGATATCAATGGTACAATTACCATTAACAATGACCATCAATCGAGCCTGACTCTATCTCACCTGCAGTATGGTGTTTTAGTATTGGATGCACAGCAAATGGCATCCATATTCCAATCAGGACAATTGGTTTTATCAAAGCAGCAATTCGAACTGCAACCAGTCAGTATCATCGCTTTACACCGGCCGGCTGCTGATTCATTGTCCATATCCTTTAATAATCAAAATCGTCTGGCACATGATGCCGCCGATGTGCTCTCTCAAATACCAGAGATAGCACTCATCCGTAAAAGTGGCAATTACGGCTTCGTTCCCGTGTTACGGGGTTTTAAATACGAACAATTAAACATTGTGCTGGATGGCGCCCAGAGTGCCAATGCGGCATGTCCTAACCGGATGGACCCGCCCAGCAGCCAGATGCCGGTTAATATGCTGTCGCAAATAACTGTGCTGAAAGGCCCTTACTCACTGCGCTACGGTAGCGCTTTAGGCGGCACTATCAACTTTCAGACAGAAGCCCCCAATTACACAGACGAAACAGCCGTCACAGGTCGACTTTCGGGCAGTTACGAATCCAATGGCACCATTTACAGAAGCGAGGCCTTGGTTGGACTATCCGGTAAATCCTACGACATTAAACTGTTTGGTTCTCTTTCCGACGGCGGAAATTATGAAGATGGCGATGGCAACGAAGTACTTTCATCCTTTTACCGCAATAATTTTGGGTCATTAATGAGTTTCAAATTGAGCGATGCGCAAAATATTCGCGTTAATGTCAGTCGCAACTATGCCAAGGATGTAGATTTTCCGGCATTGCCAATGGACCTGCGTGAAGATGACACCTGGTTAACCAGCTTACAACACAGCATCCTTTTCGACAAAAAGCTAAAAGCATGGCGCACTAACCTGTATGCCACCTATGTGGATCACCTGATGGATAATTACGATAAAATGATTGAGCCACGCAATGTGGATGCGGTTACGGCAGCCAAAACCTACAATTACGGCGGCCGAACAGAAGGTCACTGGCTCTTTGGCAGCAATCAGCTGTATGCGGGTATGGACTTCAGAGCAGATAAAGCCGAAGGCGAGCGCAGCCGTCATTTTTTAATGGGGCCCAGCACGGGTAATACAGTCTACGATAATGTTTGGCAGGATGCTTACATCAATAAGCTGGCGGCTTTTGCAGAGTTCCAAAATACTTATAAGCAGTGGCAACTCACCTACTCGGCCCGATTGGAATACAACCAGGCCGATGCAGATAAGCCGGATGCAAACTTTGCATCCCATTACACAGAGATGGATGCCACGGCATTCAATACCTCTTTAAGTTTTGGTGTGAGCCGACAGTTACTGCCGCACCTGACAGGGGAGCTATGGATTGGCCATGCCGAGCGAAGTGGCAGCATCACTGAACGCTACATTAACTTTTTACCCGTTGGTGTAGACCCATACGAGATGATTGGCAACCCGGAATTGTCTTCCGAAAAAAACAACCAGGTGGATCTCAATCTGAAGTACCAAAACAAAGGCACTCAGCTTCAGTTGACTGGTTTTATGGCCATTATTAAAGATTATATCTCCTCAGAAATTCGTGATGATATATCGCCTAAAATGCCGAGCAGTCCGGGCGTGCGCCAGTTCATCAACATCGACCAGGCACAACTGATGGGCTTTGAGGCGGTATGGCTACAGCAACTGCCAGCGAATTTGCAGCATCGCTTGAGCCTGGCTTATACTTATGGTAAAAACAAAGACACGGAAGAGGCACTCCCTGAAATTGCTCCGATGGATATCCGTTACAAGCTGTCTGGTAACTATCTCAACAATCAACTGCGTCCGGAAATCAGTTTCCGCCACGTACTGAAGCAAGATCGCATTGCTGAAAGTTTTGGTGAAACAGCAACACCAGCCTTCAGTTTGATAGATGTTTCACTGAATTACCAGATCAATAAGTATCTTGAGGTCAATGTAGCTGTCAATAATTTGCTGGATGAGACCTACTACGAACACCTCACCCGCTCAGTAAAAGGCACCAACAATGCCATAAATGCACCTTGTAGAAGCATGATAGTCACACTTGTAGCAAGGTTATAGTTAATTATTTGCAAAACAATACAGGAACGGATGTTATCATCATTTGGTAACATCTGTTTCTTAATAATTCCTGTACTGTGGCTAATTCATTATAATAGCAACTACTCCAATGTTAAAATGGTCTAAGTTTTATAATTTTGGATGCCATGACAAAGGCCTTCAACATCCGCAAAAAACACCTCTGGGCATTAGTGCCTATCCTGCTTATTAGCTATTATTTTTGTTTGCCACAGCAATTGTTTGATGAGCCATACTCCAAAATCATCAACTCACACGACGGTCAGCTACTATCTGCACACATCGCCAGGGATGGTCAGTGGCGCTTTGAAGCGGGCGATTCGGTACCGACGAAGTTTGCACAGTCCATTATCCTTTTCGAAGATGAATATTTCCATTACCACCCGGGCTTTAATCCCGTCTCCATCCTGCGGGCAACCTGGCAGAACATACGTGCCGGTGAGGTTAAAAGTGGCGGAAGTACCCTGACGATGCAGGTGATTCGTCTGGCGTTTGATCGGAATCGCACCCTGTGGAATAAGTTGATTGAGACCATACAGGCCACACGACTGGAATGTCGTTATTCAAAAAAAGAAATACTTTCTTTATATGCTGCTCATGCCCCCTTTGGAGGCAATGTGGTGGGTATTGAAGCAGCCGCCTGGCGCTACTTTGGCCGTTCGGCACACCACCTATCCTGGAGCGAATCGGCCTTACTGGCCGTATTACCCAACGCACCGGCTCTAATTCATCCGGGTCGTAACAGGGATGCGCTCCTGCAAAAGCGTAACAGGCTACTCAATAAACTACTGTCTAACAACATTATTGACTCCACCGAATACCTGCTGGCCTGCGACGAGCCACTCCCTGATAAACCACTGGCTTTGCCCCAGGAGGCGCCTCATCTACTCAATACGCTTTGTTATCGATATGGTCAGAGCAGCTACAGAAGCACGCTTGACCAACAAATTCAGAAAACTTCAAACCAGATAGTTGAGAATTTCTACAGTATATACCGGCACAACGAAATACATAACCTGGCAGCTATTGTTATCGATAATAAAAGCGGAGATGTGCTGGCATACGTTGGCAATTCATCGTTTAACACCAGCATCAGCGGGCACGATGTCGATATCATTCAAGCTAAACGCAGCAGTGGCAGCACTCTTAAGCCCTTTTTATATGCCGGGGCATTAGACAATGGTCAGCTCTTGCCACACATGCTGATGGCCGATATCCCCACCTACTACAGCGACTTCTCACCCAAAAACTACAGCCGGCAGTTTGATGGCGCCGTGCCAGCTCATACGGCCCTCTCCCGCTCACTAAACGTTCCCTTTGTTCGCCTGCAAAAAGAATATGGCACCGATAAATTTCATGACCTTCTAAAGAAACTGGGAATCAACACCATTAATAAAGCCCCGTCACACTACGGTTTATCCTTGATACTGGGTGGCGCCGAAACAACTCTGTACGAACTCTCATCGGTATATTCGTCCATGGCCAGGAGCCTGCTCACCTTCAGCTCTGCATCAAGCCAATACAATGTATCCGATTTACGTCTGGCTCGCCTAAAAACAAACGAAAAGCATCCTGATGATAGTTATAGCTTTCAGGCAACGGTACTATCAGCCTCATCTATCTACTACACTTTTGAAGCATTAACCAACGTGCAACGACCCGAAGAAGAAACCGGCTGGGAGAACTTTTCGTCGGGCCGTAAAATTGCCTGGAAAACCGGCACCAGCTTTGGGTTTCGTGATGCATGGGCGGTAGGTGTTACACCTGAATACACAGTTGGAGTCTGGGTTGGTAATGCCAGTGGCGAAGGTCGACCTGGCATAATTGGCGGTAGCGCAGCCGCCCCGGTGATGTTTGAATTGTATCGTCAGCTACCTGCCACATCATGGTTTAAGATACCTTATGACGATATGCAACCAGCCCTGGTTTGTAAACAAAGTGGTTTTAAAGCCTCGCAGCATTGTGCCGATGTTGATACAATGTACCTGCCAGACATTGAGCACGAAGTGCCTGTGTGTCCATACCATCACTTAGTACATTTAAGTGCCGATGAAAAATACCGTGTCAATGCTGATTGTTATCCGCCTCACCTGATGCAACATAAGAGCTGGTTTGTACTGCCGCCGGTGATGGCCTGGTACTATCAGTCACGCAATCCGCTATATAAACCACTGCCGCCATTTAAAGCGGACTGCCAAGAGCAACAGCATGCCATTGATATTATCTACCCGCGAAATAACGCTCAGTTATATGCCCCTCTTGAGCTGGATGGTCAACTGGGCCGCATCATCTGCAAAGCCACACATCGCAAGGCCTCATCACGTTTGTTCTGGCATTTGGATAACGAATACATTGGTGAAACACAGTTCCATCACCAGGTGGCCATTGCACCTGAGAAAGGCTGGCACACATTGTTGATCACCGATGAAGACGGTAACTCAAGTATTGTGCGCTTTGAATCGATGGGAAAAGGACAACATCAATAGCATTGCCAATCCCCTCCAAATGAACACTCAGGCACCCTATTTGGTTAATAATAAGTTAAAGTCCCATCGCACAGCAAGCAGACACCTTGCTTCTTTTGTATGAAATATTAACTTTGTGAACCTCACTAATAACAAGTTCCTTGCAGAGTTCAGTCATTCGGTAAGGTCAACTAATTCAGGTAAAAACAATAACGACTGCATATGAATAATTTTTTAAGAACACGCAGAGTAAGATGGATCACTGGTGTATCACTGGTGATGGTGATGCTGTTGGGGCTGTATAGCTTCAACGATGATAAACGCAACTTCGAAGTCATTAAAAACCTCGATATCTTTTACACCCTGTTTCGTGAAGTAAACAGCTACTACGTGGATGAAACCAATCCAGAAGAGTTGATTACCGAAGGGATTAACAACATGCTTGAGTCGCTGGATCCTTATACTACTTACATTCCTGAATCGGACATGGAAGACTTTCGTTTTATGACCACCGGCGAGTATGCAGGTATTGGCTCATTAATATCGAAGAAAGGTGAATATGTGGTGATAGCTGAACCCTATGAAGGTTTCCCAGCTGCCAAAGCAGGCCTTAAGACAGGCGATAAAATCCTGGAAATTGATGGCAAGAGCATGGTGGGTAAAAACACGCCTGATGTGAGCGAAATGCTGAAAGGCCCTGCCAAAACTACTTTAAAAATTAAAGTGGAGCGCCCTGGTGAGAAGAAGCCCATTAATATCGAGCTGGAGCGTCAGAAGATACAAATTAACCCCGTGCCTTACTATGGCATGGTGAACGACGAAACGGGTATCATCCAGCTAAATAACTTTACCCAGGACTGTGCCCGTGAAGTTGAAAAAGCCTTTTTGGACCTGCGCGATAAGCAGGGTGCCAAAAGTGTGGTGCTTGACCTGAGAGCTAATCCAGGTGGCCTATTGGACGAAGCGGTAAAGATTGTCAACCTCTTTGTACCATCGGGCTCTGAAGTGGTGAGTACACGCGGTAAAGTGAAACAGTGGGACAAAACCTACAACGCCATGCGCGAACCGATTGATACCGTTATGCCTTTGGCCGTATTAATAAGTCGCGGTTCTGCTTCTGCTTCCGAGATTGTATCGGGCGCATTACAAGACCTAGACCGCGCAGTAGTATTAGGTCAGCGTTCATTTGGTAAAGGCCTGGTACAAACCACCCGAAACCTGTCATACAATGCCAAGCTAAAGGTAACCACAGCCAAATACTACATCCCATCGGGCCGTTGTATCCAGGCATTGGACTACACACACCGCGACGAAGATGGAGCGGTTGGTTTAGTAGCCGACTCGCTGATTAGCGAATACAAAACTAAGAATGGGCGCTCGGTATTTGATGGCGGTGGTATCTCACCTGATATCAAAGTAGAATCGCACAAGTATGCCAATGTAACCTTTGCACTGGTCGTACAGCAAATGATATTTGACTATGCTACAGAATTTGTACTGCGCAACAAAAGTATAGATGCTCCTGAAGCATTTGCTATCTCCGATGACGAATACAATCGCTTCATTGAGTTTGTAAAAGCCAAAGAGGACTTCAAATACGAGTCACTTTCGCAAGAAAAATTTAAGGAGCTGGTGAAGACGGCCAAGCGCGAAGGCTATTACGAAAAAGCTGAAGAGGACTTTACAACCATGGAAGAGCTATTGAAGCTCGACGTAGAAAAGGATATGCGCCAGTTTGAGGACGAAATCAGGGAGTTAATGGTGCTGGAGATAACCAAGCGTTACTACTACCAAAAAGGAGCTATTAAAGCCGGTTTACAGAACGATGCCGAATTAGAGGAAGCGAAGAAGTTACTGAAAGATATGAATCAGTACAACGGCCTGCTTGATGGAACGGTTGCCAGCCATGCCGGCGACAGGCGTGCCACTACCAAGAAAAGCTAACAATCAGGAAAGATAGATAATGCAAAAAGCGCTTGCCGGTTGGTAAGCGCTTTTTTAATGCTCAATATTTAACAAGTATTATTACTAGATTTAGACCCAAAGTATACATTCATAATTGTCAGCCATAGCGTCATCAATATTATCCTGTTCGCATTCATTAGAATTATCCGAAGAGCTGTCGCAGCTTAACAAAAGCGAAGCTAAGGCCCAAAGTATCACATACAGTTTTAGCGTTTTCATAGTTTGTTGTTTACCATACAAGCTATTAGATGCTAAACGCGTTTGAAGGTTGCGTTTGAGGTTAAATTAAGACTTCCAAAAAAATTAACGCACCTACCAAATAGATAAGTGCTTTAATATTTTCAAATAGGATTAGGTTTCGAAATATACTCCTACTCTATCTATGCAGTACTAAAGCAACAAATGCTTAAAGGCTGATCGTACCAATAGAAACGCGATTCCCTTCATATACCTTAAATACTACCGCGCGAAAGGAGTCGCGAGAGAGCCAGGGGAGTCTGTACCGCTAAGAAAATAAAGGATACCTATTGCAATTTTTTGATCAGATTTCAATTGCTTTAATTACAACTTATAAAAATATCAACAATTGAACCATGATAAAATGGATGATCTACAGGCATTAAATGAGGTAATTGAGGCAGGCAGACATCAGCTGCTTTAAGTATTTCTTGATGCAACGGATGGGCGTCATTATTCGGATGCAAAACACTGTATGCATCCAACTGACCATCTATTGTAAATGAAACTACCAAATGGGCGTATGATTCTCTATCTGTTTTATCTGCCCATATTTTTTTATTCATCCGGCGTTGAATCATAGAGGCAATAGTATCTCTGATAAAATCCTGACCAGGATATAATAACCCTTCTTTATATTCAACATTCTTCTTCTCAACAGTATCAATAATAGCACCTTCATCAACCTGGTAATACACCTCCTTTTCATACACTGAGGCATAAGGTGCATGCTGATATTGTATTAAATCACCTTGAGGGCTATGTAACTCTCCACTAAACCAGACAGCACGTACTTTATCCGTCATAAATTCATCTTCGAGCTTGAATGGCTTACCATTGGCAAGCCTTAAATCCACCAGATATAAATCACTCCCTTCAATGCGCCAGATAGCCATGTAACCGCGCGACCAAGGCCAACCTTCAACCAATTCATCATCACCTAGCTTATGATCTCCTTTCATAACAAAATAATCTTCCAATGGAAAGGTATAAAGATTAAATGTATCTGTGTCAACAATTAGCACGTCTGTGATAACCGGTGTAGCATAAAGTGCATTTATACAAAAAAATTGTAAAAATAGAAATCTACATAGTATATTTAGTTTCATAGTAGTTGAGTCGTTTTTTATAAGTAATCAGACTGTTATCCAACGCTTCTGTCATGTTCATATCACACTTCTTCAGATACATGATGTTATATGTTTACATTTGTGTTCATTAATATTACTTGCAAGGGTATGCCGTTTATTAAATGATAAAAATAAAAGGCATTAGAAATAATTATGCATAAAATAAGCCCTGCAGCTTTAGCTTTAAATCTGATTTTGTGAAACTCTAACTTCTGAATAATAACTCATTACCAATTGCCACAGATATGGTGTAGTATCACTTTCATTCGCTGGAGAATAATTATTTCCAATATTGATAACCAGTAAAATTTTTGACTCAATAGTCCTACCATCCTTAACTGCTGCAATCCACTTATTATCTAGGTTTTTAAGCTGCTTGATAACCATTTCATCAAACTCTTTACTAATGGTTTGCTCAACTTCTATATTGGCCAACTCACCATTTTTATCAATTACCATTGAGTACAAACACACCCCCGACTGACCTGATTTAACAATATCAAAGGGCAATTTTACTGAAGTGGCCAATTGTACAATAGCTTCGTTTTCAAACCCCATATATAATTGAGGATTATCCACTTTATCCAGAACAAATTCTTTGCCTTTTTTAATGTAGGTTGAGTCCTCTGTTTCATTCCTAAAAAAATTACACAATACCTTGTTATCGAAATCATACTCAAAATAAGGAGCACCATTTTTTCTTTGGTATTTCCAAACACCTGTTTGTGCATCATTTGCGTATGTGCCATATACCAATGTATCTCTAGTATTTACATTAAGGATATAATAAAATCCATCCTTTTGTTTGCTCTTCTTTTCAAAGGAATACACCTCTTTGTGGTTTAAAGACAGTGTACGTTTAACAGTTTTGTATTTCTTCTGTCCAAAGCAAGTAGCTGACGCAAATAGTAAGGTATAGATTAACAGTTTTTTCATATTCAACTAGTTAAGATTGTAGGTTAAAGATAACTAAATGATTCTAAGTCCAGAGTATATAAATAGCTTTAGAATATCTACGATTAATCATGTGATAGCATGCGATCCCTGTGTTTTAAAAACTACCACACGAAAGGATTCGTGCGGTAGCATTTTAGCACTAATTGCTATCAGGCATCTGCCATCAGCTATTTTACCTACTCCTCTTCCACTAACTGTTTACCGGCACGCAGGTCAACAATGATGCGGGCTGCTTTGTAGGTGTTATATGCCTTAGGCTGACTGTCTACGAACAGCTCCATCAGCTTATCGGCTTTGTGGCGCAGCAGATTATTGGCTGTGTCAATCAGCTCTTCCAGCTCCTGGCGGGCTTGCGAGCGGGTAACAATGGCGGCACGGGGCGCACTAATAAGGGCAGCAAATTCATCTATCTCAGTCTTGAGGTGCGATACATCTTCGGCCGATTTACCAAAGTCGAGCAGTGCATCGCCCAATAGTGAGGCCTCAGCTTGTACAATAGAACAAGTGGTTTTCAGCTTTTCGGCCGATAGAGTGCTCAACATCGATGGTGATACTTTGCACTTCTCCATCAGGTCGGGCTTGTTTTCAATTTGTGCATACACATACATGGCGGCTGCCAATTGCACTGTGGCATCAATCATTTCCTTTTCGGCCTGTTGTTTAAGCAGAGTAGTACCGGTGGTATTACCCAACTGAATTTGCTGGGCCTTATCAATGAGCGTTAGCAGCTCCTCAAATTGGTCAATGGCACTACTAAATACCGGAATGGTCTTTAGTTCAGTGGCAAACTGAGAAAATACATTTTTTACGGCCAAAAACATGGCTAACAGGTTACGCTGTCTTGCAGTCATAGTATAGTTACATTTTGTTGGTTACGAGTAATCACTATTGATACTCAATAGTTAATTGCAAAAACCAGAAAACGTAACACCTCAATTATCCGCCATTTATACAAAAACAGGACAAATGAATAGATTTCTTATGTAAACATCAGCAATTCTTTGATAAATTTACAAAGTATTGGCATCCATAATATTTTTCTTGTATTATTTATTAATAATGAAAACTAAGGAAGTAAGACTGATAATTACCCTATTAAGAACGATACTTGGTAAATAAAGACTTCAACATGGCGTATTCATATCGCTACTTGCCAATGTTTGTTCCATACTTGCCAACGTCAGCATCCTACTTGCAAGATAAAGACCTCTGCTTGTCACTGTTAGCATCGTACTTGATAGGTTGAGATTGATACTTGACACATGAAGGCAAATGCTAGCGACTTTTATATCGATACTTATCGATGGATGAACGCTACCAGACACTTTGAGATTAGTAATTGGTATTGTCATATTGATGCTGGTCGATGCTTCAAACGCCCTGCTTATCATCAGCACTTATCTGACGACAGCGAGCCTTATAGTCACTATCTCATTTGCAGGCAGATGGTGCAAGCACATTATGGCCGTTGCCATATGGCTCCGTTTTTGGTAAAGAATGGCTTTAGAAGCCTCTGTTCGCTCAGCTGTTCCAAAAGATCTTCTGCCTCTCTCCTATCCAGACCCGACAGCTCTGCAAATTCTCTGGCAGTAAGGGAATGGTAAAGATCGAAAAGAGCTTCCCAGGAGGTGTCGTAAGCTTGCTTCTGAAGGGTATCATTCACCGCCATAATGGCGGTTTCATAATCTGAATAGGGTCTTGAGCCATACACTATCTGCGTATCTCCTACCTCGTTTTCAAAGTACATACTCGGAAAGCCTCGCACCCGATAGGCCCGAGCCAGCTGCAAATCCTCTTCAAACAAAGCCTTCGCCTGGCCATCGTAGTCGCTTTTAAGACGTTTCGCATCCAACCCAACATGCGTAGCGGCTGCTTCCAGGTGCTCCCACCTCGTAATGTTCATCTTCTTCAGAAACACCAGCTCTCTGATTTCGCGAAGAAAGCGGATGGCTTTTTCTGCATCCTGTAGCTGGGCCGCCTTAAAGGCGATGGATGGCGGATAGGACGACGACAGCGGATCTTCCAACCAAAGGTCGCCGTCGATGGGCATATCATAGTACACACTCACCTCGTCCCAATGTTGCGCCACATCCGAGGGATTACTGATGCCACCACTGTTATAGCTCCAGTCGGGCAATAGTCCACCCATGCGATAGTCTATCTCAATTTGTGCCCCATACTCCAGCTTTAGTTTTCTTAGCTGTGGTTCAATGCCCCAGCACGATGAACAAATCGGATCGGTAAAATAAATCACCTTCACCATATTTTGCGCTGGAACTGCTTTTTCTGTATCTGTATTCATATTGGCTACATCAGGTAATTCGCAGATGCCTGTGGCCGGGTCGCACAACAGCGGGTTTAATTGCTTGCTTTCCATATTTTGATTGTTATATGATTGTCCGTTTACATTAATGGCACCAGCGACTAAACTGATGCACAGGTATATTAAAGCTCGGTAAGATGGCATAGTGCTTTGGTTTAAATTGTTTTGATGCAAATCTATAGCGTGCCAGCTGAATAATTACTATGCCTTTCCTGGTGGAAAGTAGTTTCCAAAAGGAAACTATCTGTCCATTTGGTTGTTTTGTCGTAATACCTATAATGCTTTAATTATGAAGAAGAGGCCCACCATTAATAGTTCCCAGATATGTAAAACCAGGATGCAAGCCATTACAGATGCCATGAGCATGCTATCCGGCAAATGGAAATTTCACATCATCGGCACCCTGATTGAAGGTGACAGAATGGGATTTATGGACTTAATGCGCGAAGTAGATGGTATTGGCACAAAAATGCTATCAAAAGAACTTCAGGACCTGGAAATAAATCACTTAATAAACCGTATTGTGCTTAATACAAAACCGGTAACGGTTGAGTATAGTATCTCCGAGTATGGGAAAACTCTGCGACCCATTATCGACGAAATAGCGAACTGGGGCATTGCCTATCGTAAATCAATCATGGGCTAGGCATCTAAGACCTTGCTGCCGCCCGAATCCCTTAGTGTGGTTAAACACTACCGCGCGAGAGGATTAGCGGTAGCGCTAATAGCTATCAGCCAGCGGCCATCAGCTAATGGCTCTCCTCCCCAACACGCACAACGGGCAACTCTACATAAAAAATGGTGCCTTTGGGTTGGTTCGCTTCAAGCCACACACGGCCATTCATTACCTCCACAATCTTTTTTACGGTGGCCAATCCCAGTCCGGCTCCGCTTTCTATGTAGAGACGGTGCTTCTCCTGTCTGAAGGGCTTAAATATCGCTTCTTTGTCGGCCTCATCAACACCAATACCAGTATCTTTCACTACTATTTTGAGTGTTTGACCGCTGCATTCACCAATCAGCTGCACCTTTCCTTCGGGCGTGTATTTAATGGCATTGCTAATGAGGTTATTGAGCACCTGCTGCAACAGTACACGGTCGCTGTTAATGCGCTGATGCTGACTGGGCGTATTAAGCTGCAACTGAAACGACAGACCGGCTTTCTTTGCCAGTGGGAGCATTAGTTCATGGGTTTCGCGCAGCAGGTTAAGCACATCAAAAGGCTCATTGACTGGTTTAACTACTCCCGACTCCATTTTCGATAGTTGAATAATACTGTCGAGGATAGATAAGAGCTGTTTACCACCCTTTATCATCAGCGAGGCATAGTGCAGGGTGTCGGCCTTCGATACCTGATCCATTTCTATCAGCTGGGCAAAGCCGATGATGCTGTTCATGGGTGTACGCACCTCGTGACTGATATTGGTCAAAAAGGCCTTGGTCAGCCGCTCACTCTCGGTGGCCTTATCTCGTGCTGCCACCAGCTTCTCATTTAATTCCAATAGCTGATTTTGCTCTTCTTTAAGTGCTTTTGTTTTTTCCTTCACCACAGCGTTAAGGCGTTTATTAAAGATGAACATGATAACCAGCACTCCCAATACGCCGGCCAGCACCAGTAATATGCCATATATCAGCTCCTTACTCCAGTAGGCCGCTTTGTATTGGTGAAACAGCCAACGCTTGCTAATTGCCTCCCGTTCCTGCTCACTAATCTGTTCAATGCCTTTATTGATAATAGACACCAGTTCGGGCCAGTCCTTGCGCACTGCAATTGAGAATTGTACAGCATAATCGGTTTCGCCAGCCACCTTTAAATTGGTAAACCCCTCTTCTTCGATGTAATAAGATGCGGTGGCCATGCTCAGCACCATGGCATCACTCACCCCAAACGATACCTTACGCATGCCTACCAGTGGGTCGCTCACATAATCAATCTGCATATCGGGGTAATCGAGACTGATAAAATCATCCCATACATAGTCCTTCACCAATGTGAGTTTCATCCCTTTCAGGTCATCAAGACTCATTTCCCTGGTCACACCCACCCGGGTAATAATCACTCCACGGGTAGTAAGGTAAGGCGTTGTAAAAGCCATGTATTGCTGGCGCTGCTCCGTTATGGCTGCCACACCAAATACATCTACCTCCTGCTGTTTGGCAGCTTCCACAATACTTTCCCAGTCAGCCATTTTAACGATGGAAAACTGCAGCCCTGTTTTATCTTCAATCAGGCGGATGTATTCGGCACCCATACCAGCATACGCACCTTGATCATCAAAATACTCGAATGGTGCAAATTTAGGATCAGGTGCCAGGCGAATAGCGCCATTATGTTGTGTGAGCCACTCGGTCTCGCTGGCACTTAATCTATTCGATTCTTGCGCCATTAACTGACTGCTTGCCAGTATCGTTGTTAACAGGCCTATATGTACCAACAGTTTGGTTAGTATTTCCTTCAAGAGAATTTGATTTTTTGTTTTGTGATATTAAACCCAAATTTTACTTTACTCTCTTTATTATGATTTGATTATAGATATTTGCTGTATGTATAATTTATTCATCTCTTTTAGCTCAACTTGCCAAATGACTCCATAGCCATCTAAAGGTGATTTTGCCCGGTACATTTTATAATATCCTCTGTTTGCATGACACAACAGTAGCATTGTACAATTATCACCATAATATGATGACAAATAAAAATTTAACTCGTCTTCATTAGTTGGATCAATCATGAACACAGAATCGTAATTATTTTCAAGTTGAATATATTTCCTATTCGGAGACACGAGTGGATTTAAGGCATTATACAATGAAGAATCAGTTGATTCAATTCTAGATTTATTAAGATCCTCTGTTAGTTTATTAGCAAGCTTAGTATTCTTTATAACATCACTATCCATTTTCTTCAATTGAAGCAATTGAGAACCGGTAATTGAATCAATTTCGAATAGATTGAAGTTAATTATAACATTATGGGCTAATGGCTTATCGGATTCTAATAACGCAATAATTTCATTGGTTCTAATTTTTTGAATTTCTTGAGAATTAATTGAGACAACAAAAAAAAGTATCAATAAAGTTAGTAAAGTAGATTTCATAATGTCGAATTTTTCAACTACAGTAGGGGCTTGCAAACAATTACACCTTCAGGTATTTATAACTAAGAGCTAATCAAGAAAGCTGCCTATTCCAAACTATCTATAGCAAGACAAATTACACTATACCATCTTCAAAGGCAAACAACATGTTGTTTAGTTCGGTTTATACCATTCTTATTCCTAATCTTCTGACCTTTTCCAACCATTTCAACCTGGTTTGCTCAGCTGAGGCCTTAACGGGTCTAAAACTGGTTATTTTTACCGGTTTAACACCACAAAAATTTAAAACACATTTTCGCATAGCATTATGTCCCGGGCGTTGATACACCCAACGGTAATACCAACCTGGCGTATCCATTGTCACTATTAAACGAGCACTTTTGCCTTTTAGCAGTTTATCCCATAGCAATGAATTCTCACGGTATTGGAAAGCAAAACCGGGCAAAAACACCCGATCGATAAAACCTTTGAGCAAGGCTGGCTGAGTGCCCCACCAGGTAGGATAAACAAACACAAGGTGATCAGCTTCTTGAATACCTTTCCAGGCCATTTCTAAATCGGGTTCAAGCGTTGTTCGCTTACGATAGCCATACTTTAACACGGGTGAAAATTCTAATTCTCCTAAATTAATCAGCTTACATTGTGCTCCTGCTTCCTGTGCACCGGATTGATAATACCGGGCCAACTCTGTGCACATACTTTCCTTATCGGGATGGCCATTGATGATGAGAATTTTTTTCATGTGATATATTACTAAATTTTCCTTGCCAATACGTTGGCCTTAATTAACCTAACCACGACAGGCATTTATTTTAATATCAAGTAAAAATCGAAAGTTTGCCTCAGTGAAAAGCCAGACATCTTTTTATGCTTCCTCGCAAGAGATTTTTACAATTTTTTTTCGCTCTTCAAAGGCTTGAACAAGTTAAAAATACACATTAGTGTAACTATCTGCAAAATTTGTAACCTCTTGTGCAGCAATCATTTTTAACATTACTTCGCCACTCTAATCAAAAGCATAAAGTAATGAACAAAAGAATTATAGCCCTTGTTGCGCTTATAGGAATGATTGCATGGCAGGCTTATTCACAAAACACCACTATTATGAAAACGAACAATGAAATGGTAAAGCCCTATCCTAAAACATTTTCACACATCGGCATAACGGTGCCTGATATTGATGCGGCCGTTAAGTTTTACACCGAAGTAATGGGTTTTTACGTCATTATGGAACCCACTATTGTAGTTGAAGAAAACGAAACAGCCATAGGTCAAATGTGTATTGATGTGTTTGGTGAAGGCTGGGGAACTTTTAAGATTGCCCATCTTTCATCCGGCGATAAAATTGGTTTTGAATTATTTGAATTTGAACAGAGTAAGGAGCTCCAACCCCGGTTTGAACCTTTCAGAACAGGTCTGTTTCATTTCTCTGTGCAGGATCCTGATGTTGAAGGATTAGTTAAAAAAATTGTTGATGCCGGCGGTAAACAACGTATGCCAATCAGAGAATACTATCCGGGCGAAAAACCTTACCGTATGTGTTATGTCGAAGATCCGTTTGGAACCGTATTTGAGATATACTCCCACTCTTACGAGTTGCACTATTCGGCTGGCGCATACAAATGATGCTCATCAGCAAAATCCTGTCCCCATTTATTCAATTCCAGAATAATGGGGACCAATGACTTTCCTATATCCGTTAGTGCATATTCAACCTTAGGTGGCGTCACAGGGTACACTTTCCGTTCTACCAGATTATCATTCTCCAGGGCTCTTATTGAGTAGGTAAACATCCGGTTGGATATATCTGTAATACTCTTTTGTAATTCACCCGAACGCATGGGTCCATCCTTTAAATGATAAATGATCAAACTCTTGTATTTATCACCTATCAAATGTAGTGCAAAAGCCAAAGAACAAAAAAAGTCTTTGCCCTTATAGCTTATTTTTTTAGTATGAGCATCATCCTTTTTCATTGGTACATATGCTTTATCAAGTCTACCAAAATCCTTTTTATACAATTATTTGTCTGTCTTATATCCCTATATCAGGCTAATTGTCAGAACCATTAAAATTAATATTCAACCCCATAGAAAAACTAAAGCCGGTGGTGTTATTTTTTAGCTCATGTCCCACCCCAATACTGATAAATGGTGTTAATGTGTGATGAGCAAAAAACGCCTGATTAAAAGCAATACCCATTGCTGGTATTATCTCCGAATCTGTAGGTGTAAAATAAAAGTTACTTTCGGTTTGCTTAAGCTTAACGTGATTAATACCAAACACCCCGTTCAGCGAACTTGGAAACTGTTTTTGTCCATTCAGCAGATAGGATAAACCAAGATTAACACCCACAATACGGGCAAATGAGCTGCTGATATAGCTAAGCTGTGCATTAGCACGTGCATAAAAATTATCCGTTTTCGGCCTGGACATATAACCAAGATACAACTGAGGCTTCACCTGATCGGCAATTTGCTGATTGGAAACCCCAAAGGCTATTCCATTTTTAAACAGAACCCCAACACCAACTGAATTAAAATGTCCGGCTTCATTGGCATACGAATGGCCATAATGAAGGGTCATACCACCTTTATCGCGGTAAAACTCTTCCTGTGCGTAACTGGCAATATTGATGAGACACAAGCAACAGCAAATGAGAAGTTGTTTCATGAAAATTAGGTTTGGTTATCAATTTAAAGTCTGGTGCCAGTGCCCATTTCCCGGACACTTCACCAAGCACTGTGTACTATTGCTAATGCGCCTCCAGCCAGTTTTCGCCCACACCCATATCCACTTCAAAGGGTACAGATAGCTGTATGGCCTGCTCCATTTCCTCTTTCACAATCGCCTTCACTTTCTCCTCCTCCGATTTCAGCACATCGAAGTTCAATTCATCATGCACCTGCAGAATCATTTTAGAGGCGATTTTTTCAGTTTCGAAGCGCTCCTGGATGTTCACCATGGCCTGCTTGATAATATCAGCTGCAGTGCCCTGAATTGGCGCATTGATAGCATTACGCTCAGCCATCCCCCTCACCACGCCGTTGCGTGAATTGATATCGCTCAGGTTACGCTTACGGCCATAAAGCGTCTCCACATAGTTATTCTCCCTCGCTTTGGCAATGCTACCATCCATAAATTCTTTCACACCAGGGAAACTTTCGAAGTAGCCATCAATTATTTCCTTAGCCTCTTTGCGCGATATAGTCAGGCGCTCTGCCAAACCAAAGGCCGAAATACCGTAAATAATACCAAAATTGGCCGTTTTAGCTTTCCGGCGCATATCAGCTGTCACCTCCTCCAAAGGCACCTTAAATATCTTGGCGGCTGTAGCGGCATGGATGTCCTCACCACGATTAAAAGCATCAATCAGATGCTCATCCCCACTAAAGTGAGCCATCAGTCGCAGTTCCACCTGCGAGTAGTCGGCCGACAGAAACACATGTTCTGTATCGGAAGCTGTAAAAGCTTTGCGTATCTCCTTCCCGTTTTCATCCCGGATAGGAATATTCTGCAGGTTGGGGTTATTGGAGCTCAAGCGACCAGTTACAACCGTTGCCTGGCTATAGCTGGTGTGTATTTTGCCTGTTTTTTCATTAATCAGCTTAGGCAGTGCTTCAACATATGTATTCAATAACTTCACTAAACCTCTGTATTCCAAGATGGCGGGAATAATTTCATGCCTCTCTTTGAGCTTTTGGAGGGTTTCTTCATTGGTACTGTATTGCCCGCTCTTGGTTTTCTTAGCCTTCTCATCAATTTTCAAATGCTCGAACAATACTTCACCCACCTGCTTTGGACTGGCAATGTTAAACGACATGCCAGCCAATTCCTCAATAGTTTTCTCAAGAGCGATGATTTGTTCACGTAATTTTTCAGCAAAATCCTTCAACGCTTCAGCATCCAGCTTTACGCCTTCAAACTCCATGTTAGCCAGCACTTCAATCAACGGCATCTCAATCTCGTTGAACAGCTTCTCAACTGCACTGCCTTTCAACTCCTCCTGAAATTTTAAAGCCAGCTGCAAGGTGATGTCCGCATCTTCGGCCGCATAGTCCAACACATTTTCGGGTGCTAAGTCGCGCATGTTCTTCTGCTGCTTGCCTTTTGGCCCAACCACCGCTTCGTAGGCAATTGGTGTATAATTCAGATAGGTCTCTGCCATGAAATCCATACCATTCTTCAGGCCCGGATATAACAGATGATGCGCCACCATGGTATCAAAATACGGCCCTTTCACATCAATGCCGTAATTCTTCAGGATCAGCATATCGTATTTCAGGTTCTGCCCTATTTTGGTAATCTTTTTATCTTCAAATATCGATTTAAATGAAGCAATTAGTTCATTATTAACCTGACCGTTAATCATCACAGGTACATAATAGGCTTCGTTGGCTTTCCAGGCAAAGGACATGCCCACCAGTTCGGCCTCCATAGCATGCACTGATGTTGTTTCGGTATCGAAACAGAACCGCTGCTTGGTGCTTAATTCAGCTCTTAAGGAAGCCAGCTTCTGATCATTATCCACCAGGTAATAGTGATGGATTACATCCTTTATTGTCTGACGATTACCAAAGCTTGTTTCTACTTCTTCTTCAACAGCTGGTGCAGCCATACCAAACAGATCGCCTTGCACCGGCGACGTGCCGTACAACTGGTTAATGCGCCCGGCCAGGTTTTTAAATTCCAGCTCATCAAACAGCTGATTTATAGCCTGCATATTGGGTTTTTCCTTTTTCAATGCATCAGCATCAAGCTCCACAGGTACATCCAAACGAATGGTTGCCAGCCTATAAGACAATTCCACCTGCTCACGGAAATTAATCATGTTTTCTTTCTGCTTGCCTTTGAGCTCATCGATGTGATCGTATATCCCATTGATACTGCCGTAAGCTTTTATCAGATCTTTCGCGCGCTTCTCACCCACACCGGGACAGCCTGGTATGTTATCAGCTGTATCACCCCATAAAGCCAGAATATCAATGACCTGCAATGGATGATCTATCTCAAATTTTTCTTTTACCTCTTCAACGCCCCACTTATCGATACCACCGCCTTTGCTACGTGGCTTATACATAATCACATTATCCTTCACAAGCTGTGCATAATCTTTATCGGGTGTTACCATGTAAGTGGTATAACCGGCCTGCGATGCTTTATTAGACAAGGTTCCTATCACATCATCAGCCTCATAACCATCTTTGACAATCACCGGAATATTCATGGCCTCAATAAACTGTTTGATATACGGAACAGACAGTTTGATATCTTCCGGCGTAGCATCACGATTGGCTTTGTATTCGGGATATTCTTCGTGACGAAAAGTGGGCCCCGATGGATCAAAAACAACTGCTATATGTGAAGGATTCTCTTTGGTCAAAATCTCCAGCAGTGAATTGGTAAAGCCAAATACAGCCGAGGTATTCATTCCTTTAGAGTTAATACGCGGATTACGAATAAAAGCATAATACGCCCTGAATATCAATGCATAAGCATCCAACAAATACAAATCCTTCTTTTCTTCAAGCATAACTATTGTTTGTTTTTTTTGCTAAGATAAAAAAAGCAACTGGCTACTTGCTTTTAGCTAATAGCTTATTTACAGACTGACATAAAACAAAAAGCCGAAATGAATGATTCACTTCGGCTTTTTGAAGCTAATGGCTATCAGCCAAAAGCTAATTAATTATCACTGGCAAACCACTCAGCATAACTTGTTGCGGTTTCGTTCAGTTTTAAACTAAATAGTTCTATATTTTGAGGCAATCGCTTTTTAATGCGCTCAGCAAAATCAATAAGCATATTCTCACACGTTGGCTGGTAATCGACTATTTCATGGCGTTCCCCCATTTGTGGCAGCGCCAACAGCTGCTCAGAAGGTGCATTGCTGCTAAGTACCACAGCGTGATCCAGCTTATCGACAATCTCCTCATTGACGATTGTTTTCAAATCACCAAAGTCCATCACCATGCCCAATTTAGGATTATTCTCATCCCCGATAGGCTCTCCAATAACCGTTACATTTAAGATGTATGAATGCCCATGCAGGTTTTTACATAGGCCATCATAATTCCACAAAGCATGCGCCATCTCAAACCTAAACTCCTTTGTCAATCTTATCTTTGCCATCTTCACTTCATAAAAAAAGACTGAAACAATCAGCCTTTATGGTCATTTTGCCTGATTTTTTACTTTACTACGGTACACTTACTCACGCAATCCACAATATTTCTTAAGCTGTTATGCTTAAGGTAATAAAAGGTATTTTTCCCTTGACGCTCACTGGCCAATACTCCTTTATCCTTTAAAATACCCAAATGATGCGAGGTGGTTGACTGCTCTATGTTTAAAAGCTTATGGATTTCGGTTACAGTTAACTTATTGCCATCTTCTAAATGACTTAATATGGCAATACGCATTGGGTGTGCAATCGCTTTAAGCATGCCTGCTGCTCTGTCGAGCATCTCTGTATCTAAATCTTTTATTTTTATCATCGACCCCAATATTTTAAAATAATTACAAATGCAAATATATAACTATCTTGTTACATTATCGTTACGAATGTGCAAAAATATTTAAATATTTAGATAATATCAATATGATGAGTTAAAAAATCCTGAATATTATTTAAATTTGGCGCTTATCGTTAATTTGCGCACTCAGTTATTTGAAAGCACTAACTTACTATGTCAGATACAAAGCTCATTAAATCGCCCATCAAGGAAGAAATGAAACAATTTGAACCTTTCTTTAAGGAACAATTGAAATCGAAAATTCCCTTATTGGATGTGATTACCAATTATGTACTTCGCCGTAAAGGCAAGCAAATGAGGCCCATGCTGGTTTTTTTATCAGCCAAACTAAATGGTGAAGTAAGCGAATCGAGCTACATAGCTGCAGCATTAATAGAACTTTTGCACACTGCCACTTTAATACACGACGATGTTGTGGATGAAACCTATCAGCGCCGGGGATTCTTCAGCATTAATGCGCTATGGAAATCTAAAGTGGCGGTATTGGTTGGTGACTTTTTCCTCTCCAAGGGTTTAAGCCTATCGCTGGATACCGGGCAAATTGATGTACTAAAAGTAGTCTCCAATGCGGTGAGTGAGATGGCTGAAGGTGAGCTACTTCAGATAGAAAAGTCGCGCAAATTGGATATCACCGAAGAAGTTTATTACCAAATTATTCGCAAAAAAACAGCTACCCTCATTGCTGCCTGCACAAAAGCCGGTGCTCTTTCGGTTGGTGTAAATGGAGATAAACTCACTAACATGGCCCAGTTTGGTGAAAACCTGGGCATTGCCTTCCAAATACGTGATGATTTATTTGATTACGAACAAAATGGGATGATAGGCAAGCCTACAGGTAATGATATTAAAGAAAAGAAATTGACGTTGCCACTTATTTATGCGCTAGGTAAAACCGACAAGCAAGAGCAGCGACGCATTTTACGACTCATCCGCCGACATCATAAGAACGAGAAGAAAGTACAGGAAATTATTGCCTTTGTAAAAGCCAATGGCGGAATTGAATACGCCACTGAGCAAATGGAACTGTTTGCTGAAAAAGCTAAAAACAACCTTGCTGGCTATCCGGATTCAGAGACGAAAACAGCCCTGCAAACCATGGTGGATTACACCCTCAAAAGAAAGAAATAGTAGTTTATATTATCACCAATAAATAAGCTAAATATAAACTACTACCTAAATTATTAATTAAAAATATTTAATCTCTTTTCTGAAGCCATTTTCCAATTCGGCAATATCACTAATCAGATTATTAGCCAGGCGGCTTGCCCCTAGCCTGAACAGTTGATTATTTAGCCATTCAGCGCCACATATGTGCTTCACCAAACAATAGTACACCAAAGCATCGTCTACTGTTGAAATACCACCCGCTGGCTTAAAACCGATCTTTTTACCCGTCTTTTCAAAGTAGGCTTTAATGGCGCTTAACATGGTAAACGCTGCTTCAAAGGTTGCTGCTGGCTGTTGTTTTCCGGTCGATGTTTTAATGAAATCAGCCCCATACTCCATTGCTATCACACTGGCGGTCCATACATCTTCGGCTTTTGGCAATGTACCCGACTCGAGGATAACTTTCAGATGTGCATCCCCCATTACGCCCTTAATGGCATTGATTTCCTCACCAACAAATTCGTAATTGCCTTCCATAAACTCACCAACGGACATAACAATATCAATTTCATTGGCTCCAAAGTCGATGGCACGCTGTGTTTCCAGCTTTTTCACGTCCAAAAAGGTTTGTGATGACGGAAACCCTGCCGAAACAACTGCACGACCAATATTGACGTCTTTTAAGCCGCTTTTTAATACCGGAGCAAAAACAGGATACACACACAAAGCTGCTACTTGTGGAACAAAATCAAAATGCTGCGGTAATTCATTGACTTTTTCCACAAAATCACGAATATCATCCGAAGAATCTTCTGTATTTAAAGATGTAAGGTCAATACAATTAAATAACAACTTCAATATATCTTTATCCGCCTTTAAATGAAGAGCTTCTTGCTTGGCAGCGTTAATTCCTTCTTCAATTTGTTTATCTGTCAACGAAAAAGGAAACTTATCCATTAATCCATCCATATCTCTATAATTAGCTATTTTTCTCTTGTTATTACTTTTTCAACTTACTGTTATTCAAATGCCTGTTAGCATCTCGTTTAGTTTTTTTAGCTATATTTTTAGCAAAGGCCTCTTCCAGATCAACCCCGGTTTGATTAGCCAGGCAAATTAACACCCAAAGTACATCGGCCATCTCATCAGCCATGTCAGTGTTCTGCTCATTTGACTTAAACGACTGATCGCCATATTTGCGTGCCATTATTCTAGCCAATTCCCCTACCTCTTCGGTTAGAATAGCCATATTGGTCAGTTCGCTAAAATACCTGACACCATAGGTTTTAATCCATTTATCAACCTGTTCCTGAGCTTCAGATAGCTTCATTATTCTCTTCTTTTTGAATCTATTAGTATCGTTACAGGGCCATCATTAATCAATTGAACCTGCATATTAGTCCCAAATTCACCGGTTCCTACCATACGGCCACTTACCGAATGTAATTCATTAACAAAGGCCTCATATAAAGGAATAGCCACTTCAGGACCTGCCGCATTAATATATGATGGACGATTTCCCTTCTTTGTCCTGGCATGCAATGTAAACTGGCTAATCACCAAAAAATCACCAGCAATATCAACTATTGACCTATTCATCACGCCTTCCTCATCATCAAAAATACGTAAGTTACAGGTCTTTTTCACTAACCAATCGATGTCTTCCTTGGTGTCGTCATTTTCGATACCTACAAGAATCATTAATCCCTTATTTATACTTGATTTACAATTTCCATTTATAGAAACAGAGGCCTGGCTTACACGTTGAATAACTAATCGCATAAATTGTATTTTAAGCATCGAAAATACAATTATCTTTCGATAGTTTATAATACTTAACGGAGGAAACCGACCATTTGGTCTATTATTAAACAAAATGAGGTAATCAGTAGTTCAATTGTAGGTAGATCCAATTACGAAAGATATCACTAACTTAATTAAAAACTCATAAAGCTCAATATATGAAAGGATTAATCAGCAAAACCAATAGTCCTTCTTTAAACCTGGCGACGGAAGAGTACCTGCTACGACATACACAGGAAGATGTATTTTTCTTATATACCAATTCGCCATCTATTATTGTAGGCAAACATCAAAATACCCTGGCTGAAATAAATTACGAATTTGTCAATAAAGCATCAATACCCATATACCGTAGATTATCAGGAGGAGGCACAGTTTATCACGATGATAACAATTTGAACTTTTGCTTTATAAAAAGTGGTAAAAAAGGTAATTTAGTGAATTTTGAACGATACTCTGAGCCTATATTATTAGCTCTTAATGAACTTGGCATTGCTGCCACATTTGGCAAAAGACACGATATCCAAATTGATGGTAAAAAAGTATCGGGCAATGCATCTCACGTATATAAAAACAGGGTGATGCATCACGGTACGCTCTTATTTAGATCTGATCTCAGCGTATTAAATAAAGCTTTAAAAAACAATCCTTTAATTATTAAAGATAAAGCGGTTAAATCAGTAAGAAGCGAAGTAGCTAACATATCGGACTATTTAAATGAAGAGATGAATTACAATGAATTCGTTGAATATTTGTTTCAGTACCTTCTGCGATATTACGAAACCGGTGCCCAATTAGAATTAACAAAAGCACAAACAAGCCAAATAGAGGCGATTTCAGAGAGTAAATTCAACACCTGGGAATGGAACTATGGCTACAGCCCCAACTTTGAATTAAAAAGACTTTATAAGCTGGAAAACGGAACAAGAATCAAATCACATATTACTGTGCAAAAAGGTATCATAACACAAAGTGAAATCAAATCAACGGATGGAGCCATTCAAAAAGAGCTGGATTTGATCAGTGATACAATTTGTGGCTTACAACATCATTCATCTACTCTGGAAAATGAATTAATAAACATTAGTTTAATTAATATAAATAAGAGCAGTCTCGAAATAATCAACAAGGGATTCTTCAGCTAATTCAATTAATTACAAGAATATTAAAAACGATTATATAACTCTTATATTCAAAGTGTTAATCCATTTTACCTCTATTAAAATAAGAATACACTTTATTCCCCTTATCCTTCCCTATTATTGACGTCAAATTTTCCAATGTAGCACTCTTAATATTGTTAAATGACTTAAAATTATTAAAAAGCGCTTCAATGGTTTTATCACCGATGCCTGGAATTTCATTTAGCTCAGAAGTGATAAAATTGATGGAACGTTTTTGTCGATGGAAAGTAATACCAAAACGGTGTGCTTCATTTCGAAGGTGCTGAATTATTTTTAGGGTCTCTGAATTTTTATCTAAGTACAATGGAATCGGATCTCCTGGGTAAAAAATCTCTTCGAGGCGTTTAGCAATACCAATCACCGATATCTGCTCACTCAATCCCAGTTCACGCAATATTTTTACAGCAGCACCAAGTTGTCCTTTACCACCGTCAATAACTACCAACTGAGGTAATCCCTGCCCCTCCTCTTTCAAGCGCTTATAACGGCGATAAACCACCTCCTCCATGGAAGCAAAATCATTAGGACCAATCACCGTCTTGATATTAAAATGGCGATAGTCCTTCTTATAAGGTTTAGCATTACGAAAAACAACGCAAGCAGCCACAGGGTTTGTTCCTTGTATATTTGAATTATCGAAACATTCGATGTGACGAGGTAACACTTTTAAACGTAGATCTGCTTGCATAACCTTTAAAATGCGTTCCTCTCTTGGTTCCTTTTTATGTAATGATTGTTGTTTAAGTTTATCTAGTCGGTAGTATTTCACGTTCCGTTCTGATAGGTCCATCAACTTCTTTTTATCACCAATTTTAGGCACTAATAGTTTAGTGCGTTCCAACTCAATATCAAGTTTGATGGGAACCAATACTTCACGCGCTAAAAAATGCAGCCGGTTTTGTATTTCAGAAATGGCCATCAGTAATATATCAGATGCAGATTCATCCAGTTTCTTTCGAAATTCCATGGTGTGTGACTGAATAATAGCACCATCAACTACTCTTAAAAAATTGACAAATCCAGCCTTTTCATCATCGATAATACTAAATACATCCACATTTGTAATCTTGGGATTTACGACTGTAGACTTACTTTGATAACCCTTTAATAACTCAATTTTATTTTTGACCTCTTCTGCCTGTTCAAAAGCTAATTCATCGGCATAATTAAGCATTATCTTATGCATGTATTTAAGGACAGAAGAAATATTTCCACTCAAAATATCTTTGATGGCTGCGATATTTTCAGCGTAAATCTGCTCGTCATATTGTCCAATACATGGTGCTTTACACTTCCCTATATGATATTCTAAACATTCACGAAACTTCCCCGCTCGTATGTTTTCCTGAGATAAATTATGCTTACATGTGCGTAAAGGGTATATCTGTCTGAATAACTCAATGAGGGTGCGTACCATCCCTACTGAAGTATAAGGACCATAATAAGTACTTCCATCACGCACAAAATTACGCGTTTGAAAAACCCGTGGAAAAGGTTCATTTTTGACAACAATATATGGAAACGACTTATCATCCTTGAGCAGGATATTATACCTGGGCTGGTATTTTTTTATCAGATTGTTTTCAAGCAAAAGAGCATCCTCTTCCGACTCAACAACCAAATGTTTGATATCTGCAATTTTATTGACGAGTATGCGTGTCTTACCATTATCCTGCTGCTTTGTAAAATAGGATGAAACACGCTTTTTCAGGTCCTTAGCCTTACCTATATATATAATAACACCATCTTCATTAAAATACTGGTAAACACCAGGTGAAGATGGTAATGCCTGAACTAAAAGTTTTAACTGATTTTCCCTATCTGATCTACTATTTATCATCTACAAATAAACTGGTAAAGGAAAACGTATTGACATCAAACAATCCTTTATCGCCAATTTTTAAGGAAGGAATTACTAATAGCGACATAAAAGCTAAGGTCATAAAAGGGGCCTTCATATCACATCCCATTTTAGCTACAAAGCGATTAATCGCAGTATATTGCTTAGCTACTTCCTCCCCTTTTTCAACGCTCATCAATCCGGCTACAGGTAATTTTAGTAGTTTTTCTTCATTACCATCTGTCGCAACAATACCTCCTTTTGTATCAATGATGGCGTTAATAGCTCTTACTAAACTCTCATCATCACAACCTATGGCTACAATATTATGACTATCGTGAGCTACAGAACTAGCTAAAGCCCCTTTTAAAAGTCCGAAATTCTTGATAAATCCCACGACCGGTTGCGCCTCTCTATAGCGATTTACAACAACAATTTTTAGAATATCATCGTCCAAACTTGATTGAATTTCTTCTCCTTTTTGATACGAAGTATTCCAAATAGTTTGTTCCGTTAGCAGCTCACCATCTTCTGCCTCCATTAAACGCAGCCCTGGATTATCTACTGGCGCAACAACTTTGACGTCATCCAAAGTAATGGGCGTACACTTGAAATTATTAATAACATCGGAGGAAGAAAGTTCAAATAAAGCCTGACCATCCTCAGCTACTTTCTTACCATCAACATATGTTGTGCGCACATTAAAATCCGATAAATTATCCACGATAATAAAATCAGCAGCATCTCCCTCTTGTAGTAAGCCAATTGGTAAATTATAATGCTTAACAGGATTCACCACTGCAACCTGATACATTTCGAAAATAGAGTATCCTTTAGCTAAACCTAAACGTACAAGGCGATCTATGTGTCCTTTGGCTAATATCAAATCAGGATGACTATCATCAGTACAAAGCATTGTATTGAGGGGTTCCCTGGTAATAAGCGGATGTAATGCTTCAAAATTGCGCGCGGCACTCCCCTCTCTTATCTGGGTTTTAATGCCGCACTTTATTTTATCCAGCGCCTCATCAATACTAAAACACTCATGATCGGTTGTAATTCCACCTGAAGCATATTTTTCCAGTTCCTCCCCTCGTAAACCTGGAGCGTGTCCATCAATAGGCACATTGTATTTCTTCGCTAATTCTAACTTGTTCCACACCTCCTTATCACCATGAATAACGCCCGGGAAATTCATCATTTCAGCCAAAAAGGAAGCGCCATTTTCTAATAAATACTCTACGTCCTTCTCCGTAATTTTATGCCCTGATGTTTCAAAATCAGTTGCAGGAACACATGAAGGAACCCCAAAATAACACTTAAGAGGAACACTTTTAGCATCTTTTATCATGTACTCCACACCTTTCACTCCCATTACATTTGCTATTTCATGCGGGTCAGAAACTACTCCAACCGTTCCACGTGGAACAACCAATTGAGCAAATCGCGAAGGTGTAAGCATACTACTTTCGATGTGCACATGGCTATCAACCAAGCCAGGTAGTATATAATTAGAATACGAATTGGTGTTTTTGCGAATAGAAATAATCGTATTGTTTTCAACCTCAATATCACCAGGAAATATTTCATTCTTGACTACATCAACAATATTACCAGAAATTTTCATACAATTTGTTTCACGTGGAACACTAGCGGCCCATTAATACTAGGAGAACATTTATATCACTTGGTGAAACACCAGAAATACGACTCGCCTGCCCTATTGTAGAAGGCTGTAGCTTTTCTAATTTTTGTCGTGCCTCAGTCGAAAGCGAGTTAATAGAAGCATAATCAAATTTACCTGAAATTTGCAGATTTTCGAGTCGTTTAAATTTATCAGCTAATAATCGTTCTCGATTTATATATCCAGAATACTTCAGTATAATTTCAGCTGACTCTAAAACTTCTCCCCTTCTTGCTTCAGGCAAAGTATCAACGAATTCCTGGAATGGACGAATGCCTTCGATTAAATCATGAATTGTTAATTGCGGACGCATTAATAAATCCATTAACTTAACACCCTGTTTTAATGCAGTAGTCCCTTTACTAACTAACCACTCATTAACTAAATTTGCCTTAACACTAAAGTTCTTTAAGAAGTCAATCACTTGCTCACGCAAAGCAAGCTTTTCGTTTAAATGATCGATACGCTCTTTTTCTGCCAATCCTATACTAAAACTCTTTGGAGTTAAACGAGCATCAGCATCATCCTGCCTTAGCAAAATTCGGAATTCAGCGCGAGAGGTAAACATGCGATAAGGTTCATCAACGCCTTTTGTAACCAAGTCATCAATCAACACACCAATATAAGCTTCATCCCTCGATAATATAAAAGCATCGTTGTTATTAATTTTTTGATGTGCATTAATACCAGCCATCAATCCCTGGGCTGCGGCCTCCTCATACCCCGTCGTTCCATTAACCTGCCCGGCAAAATACAGATTACTGATGATTTTTGTTTCAAGCGTATGGTGCAATTGTGTAGGATCGAAAAAATCGTATTCAATGGCATAACCAGGACGAAATACTTTTACATTCTCTAAACCGGGTACTAATTTTAAAGCATCAATTTGTGTTTGTAGCGGCAATGATGAACTAAACCCATTTAAATAATATTCAATGGTGGTTTCACCTTCAGGTTCTAAAAACAATTGATGACGCTCCTTTTCAGCAAAAGTTACAATCTTAGTTTCTATACTAGGACAATACCGCGGACCTATGCTTTGAATAGTTCCGTTATACATAGGCGACTCATCCAAACCAGTTTCTAACACTTTATGAACATCCGGATTAGTATAAGTAATAAAACAACTGCGTTTTACTAGACCATTATCATCAGAAGGCAGATAACTGAATCGATAATTTCCCTGATCACCTTTTTGCTCTTCTAATTTATCAAAATTAATACTTCTTTCATCAATTCGTACAGGCGTACCGGTTTTCATACGGCCAACAGTAAAACCCCGGCTCAACAATTGCTCAGAAATTCCTTTTGAAGCTGGTTCAGAAACTCTACCACCCTCAGAACGTACTGAACCAATGTGCATTAGGCCATTTAAAAAGGTTCCAGTAGTTAAAACAACGGCCTTAGATAAGAACCTTACATTATTTGCCGTTCTAACACCCTTAATTATGTTATCTTCGATTATAAACTCAACCACGGCATCTTGCCAAAATGAAACATTTGGAATTTTCTCTAATTGACTTCGCCATTCAGAAGAAAAGACCATACGATCACATTGTGCTCTCGGACTCCACATGGCAGGTCCTTTGGATCGATTTAGCATACGAAATTGGATAGAGGACTTATCAGTAATAATACCGGTATATCCACCTAATGCATCAATCTCCCTAACAATTTGCCCTTTGCCAATTCCACCAATAGCTGGATTACATGACATTTGAGCAAAACGCCCCATGTCCATTGTAATCAGAAGCACCTCACTACCCAAATTAGCCGCAGCGGCTGCAGCTTCACAGCCTGCATGTCCCCCACCTACGACAATTACATCGTAATTAAAATCCATAAAATAAATGTTACTCTTTTACTGTAAGATAAACAGCAAAATTAATGAAAAGTTGCTAACAATGATAAAGCATCATCTTCGTGTTTGCGCATAATCAACTTCTCTTGCTCACTGGCATCTTTAAATCCAAGAAGATGCAGAACGCCATGAATCATTACACGATGCAATTCATCGGTGTAGTTAAAGTTATATATTTCGGAATTGGACTTGACAGTATCAATACTAATAAATAGATCGCCAGAAATACGCTTTCCCTTGCAATAATCAAAAGTTATAATATCTGTATAGTAGTTATGATCTAAATAATCGGTATTAATTTTAAGTATATGCTCGTCTGAGCAGAAAATGTATGTTAAATTATCTAGTATATAACCGTATTGATTGATTACCTCATTAATCCAATATGTTGCCTTGTCACTAATTTCTTTTGGTAAGCTAACATCTTCACTATGAAATGCGATCATTAATCAATATTAAAAGTCATTTTTACAATACTTCCATCATTTTCGAACTCAATTTCATCTGCTAAATGGTGCATCAGAAAAATACCTCTACCATGAGTTTTTTCGAGGTTTTCAGGTTTTGTAGGATCAGGAACTTCCGTATAGTCGAATCCAGTTCCTTCATCTTTGATGGTAAACTCCACACGTGTATCATCCAACAGATACTCTACCACAACTAATTTTTCTTTGTCTAGTTTATTGCCATGTACAATAGCATTATTGACTCCTTCAACAACGGCTAATAGCAACTTACCATATATATCGTTATGAAGAGAATATTGGGCTGATAAATCGTCAATCAACTTTTCAACAATATTTATATTTTTTGTTTCGGAGTTGAATTCTATTTTGTTCACAATCAATTCCATTTTACATCTCTTAAAAAGCAACAAACAGCTCATTTATGAGCTTCAACAATTACTTATAAATGATAACCAATCTGTTTATACGTAGAATGTTGCAGATAGTTATAAAATTTAAATCTTTTATTTCAAAAGCCAAAACTCAGGGTTCAATTTCTCACTTTCTTCCCATATTTCAAAGTGTAATACACCCGAATTTTCACCATTTCCGCTGTATATTGTACCTATTACAGAATTTTTAGTTACGTTTTCTCCAGCTTTTACACTAACGTTGTCTAAATTGGCATAAACGGTTAAAAATCTTCCATGTCTGACTAAAACAGCGTTATTATAACCAGGTATTGGAACTACCCTACTAACTTTACCTCCAAAAACTACCTTGGCTTTAGAATCAGTATTACTTTGAATATCAATTCCATTATTTTTAACCTTAACATACTTAAGTACAGGGTGTTGATGTTCACCAAACTGACTTACAATAACACCATTACTAATTGGCCATGATAACTTACCTTTCGCAAGATGAAAATCAGAAGGTTCAACGGCTTCCTTATTTAATTCAGCAATCAGTTTGATAATGGTATCCTCCAACTTTTTTAAAGCATTCTTATCTTGCCTCACTTTTCGTCGAAGACTACTTTCCTTTTGTTGAAGGGATTTAATATTGGAATCAATTTTGCGTTTGTCAACCACTAATTGTTCGTACTGCGATCTAATGTTATTTAAGGCATTATTTTGCACCTTAAGCTTTGTATTCAGGAGATTATTCGCTTCATCTAATTGAGTAGATTTTTGCTGGATTAAAACACCTTGGTTATGCCGGAATTTATTGTACTCTTTAAGCATAATATACCGGCGATATGCTTCATTAAATGATTCAGCACCAAAAAAGAAAGATAATTCATTATATCGCTTTTTATTACTGTAGGTCTCTCGAATTAATTTGGTATACTGCTCCTTTAAGGCCTCTAATTGTTCTTGATTGTCCTCAATTTCAAGATTAAGCACCTTAATATCATTTTCAAGTAAACTAATTTCATCATTATATAATTGAATGAGCTCTTCTCTATCTTTAATCTGACTATTGAGTAAACGAATATTTTTTAAGCTGTTGGAACGTTGGTTCGCGTATTTCTTTATCAAACTATTGGCATTTTCAATGCGCTTATTGATGCGTTCCTTCTGAGATTCAAGTTCGGCTATCGTCTGCCCTTGTGTAATACTAAATAGCAGCGTAAATATTGATAGTATGAAAAGCCGTTTAATTACCATTTTTAAAGTCTAGTTGCTTATACTTCTCTGATACTTTAAAACCAATTGAATTATCACCATCTAATTCAAAATTATCAAATTGAATGCGTAATGAAAATCTATCAGTGCCACGTGTGCCACTAATATTGATAAGAGAAGGCATTAAATGTCCATTTTCATTGGTAAATAGATCGTATGTAATAGTAACTTCACTATTTACAGAAAAGTCCCTTATATAGGCGCTTTTTACTTTAAATACATCGGGTAAAACAGACATTTGATGGAAGATGATATTTTCAGTCTTTTCCTTACGATATTTACGTGAAAACTTTCCTTCTTTGACTGACTGAAATTGGTACATATTTTCACTGCAGTAATGCTTGTAACGCTTTAAACTTTTTTCAGCATCATCAATTGGATAAACAAACATTCGGTTTGTAACAATTTGTTGTAATGTATAGTAATCCAACTCAATCATGAACTTTTTCCAAAGTATTTCATAATCGCCATGGGAATACGTTTTTTTTGTGCGATCAATTATTTCAACTGCATCAGGACTTAACTTAACTCTGAATAACTCGATACCCATAAGCGGATTGATTGAAACAACCATTGAGGTATCTTTTAAGATAAACATATTGCCTTTAAATGATTTTGCATCATCATTATAAGATAACTCTGCTTTAAACTTCTTGAAAAAAAGTGAGTTATATTCAATATATTGATCTTCTACAGAAGTGATTAATTTTGCATCAGAAATATTTTTTAAAGAACCATCCTTAGTATAGAATTCTCTGGTGCTTTTACAACCAACAAGCTGTATAACACATACAATAACTAGTGAATATTTAAGTTTCAGCACTATTCTAAATACTTTTGTTGCTTGATCTTCTCAAGGATAGTTTCACTTTCAGTTCCCATTTCTACAGCTTTATTCCATTGCTCCACAGCGCCTTCGATATCACCGTTCTTATATAAAATATCGCCATAATGTTCGACAATAACACTGCTTTCATTGCCCCCATTATCCAAAGCCCTTTCAATAATATACTTAGCTTCAAAGTATCTTTCACGTTTAAACAACACCCAGGCATAAGTGTCTAGGTAGGTTGAATTACCTGGCTCCAACTCAACACATTTGCTACTCATTCTTTCTGCCTTATCTAAATCCTTATTCTCTAAAGAAAGATAATAGCTGTAGTTGTTTAAAACAACAATATTCAATTCATCAATTTCAAGAGACTTTTTATAGGATTCAAAAGCCTTTTCACTTTGCTTATTGGCGTAATAAATATCACCTATATTAGCATGTAATTGAGCTTCAAGAGGCTTATTATCGATTACATGCTTAAGGCCTAAATTAAGCAAACGTAAAGCTTCATCATTATCTTTTAATTGTCCGGCAGAACTACCAGCTAATAGATAGAAAAATGCGTTTTCAGGGAAATGTGTTATGGCGAGTTTTGCATTGCCATAAATTTTTGAATAATCAGGATTATCAATCATCAATAGCAGGTAATCCTGCCATATAAGCTCGTTTGAGGGTTCTATGGTAATTGCAGTCTTATAGGCATCTAAAGCTAAGTCGGTTTTACTAATACTGCGGTAATAATTACCCTTATAAACATATGCCATAGCTTCGTATGGATGCGCTTCAATGATAACATCCATAAATTCGGTAAGATATTTGTCATACTTATCAATGTTCTTACTATCCATTAAGAATGGCAAAATACGTTGAAACTTCACTTCGAAAGGAGTAGATTTAACAGCTAAACCTTTCTTATAGTATGATGTAAAGCCTGTAGTATCATTAGCTTGCAGTGCAATATTACCAAGACTGAAGTAGGCCATCACATTCTTTGGATCTTTTTCAAGTACTTTATTGTAGTAAGATTTAGCATTATCATTATCGCCCAGATACAGGTAATAATCACCAATAAATCCATAGTAACGTGCCTCTTCAGGGTACTTTGCAGTCAACTTATTTAACTCTTCCAGTGCCGACTTATTCTTCCCAATATTAAGTAGGATCTTTTCTTTTTCAAGTATGATAACTTCATTTAATCCAATTCTTTTTTCAAGCTTATTATAGGCAGAGATTGCTTTTTCTTCGTCACCGTTACGTTGATATAACTGAGCCAAACCATAGAGGTACTCATCATTATCAGGATAATCAGCAACAATCTGTTCGTATAACTTAATGGCTTGAAATCCCATCTTATTACCCTGATATAATTCGGCAAGCATTAATTTATACCAGATATTATTAGGCTCAATCGAAATTGCACGTTCTAATAAGCCTTGTGCTTTTACAGCTTCATTGCCAGCTACCAGCAAATTAGCTAATTCGTACATGGCAGCACTGCTGGTTGCATCAATTTTAAGGCATTCGGTCAGGTACATAGCTGACTTTTCATAGTTGCCTTTCATCTTTTCACGACTCGCCTCGTAAAAGAAATAATCAAACTTTCGCTTTTGTACATCAGTCAGCTGAACTTTTTGGATCTGTTCCTTTGTAACCTGGCTCTCGGTTTGTGGTTTAAGAGCACTACAACTGCACAAAACAATAATTGCCAGAGATATACCTAAATATTTTAACTTCATTATATGTTTTTGATATTTACAAAGTTCTGTTAATTAGTTCCTGTATGACCAAAACCACCACTACCACGAACTGAATCTTCTAAAATTTCAACTTCAAGCAGGGTAGCCTTGGTATACTGAGCTATTACCATCTGGCAAATACGCTCACCATCGTTGATAACGAAATCATCATTGGAAAGATTAACCAGAATTACTTTTATTTCACCACGATAATCAGCATCTATTGTACCTGGCGTATTTAGTACTGTTACGCCAAATTTAGCAGCCAGTCCGCTGCGAGGACGAATTTGAGCTTCATGCCCTACAGGTAATTGAATGAATAGGCCGGTAGGGATTAACACACGCTGGAGTGGCTTCAGAATGATAGCCCCATCAATATTGGCCCTTAAATCCATACCTGCAGAGTGTTCAGTACTATAACCGGGTAATTCGTGTTTACTTTTATTAATGATTTGAACGTTTGTCATGATAAAATCTTTATTAATTCCTTTCTTTCAATGATATAAAGAAAAACAAAATAGCTTACAAATATAGTGCCTTTGAAGGCGAAATGAAATATCAGGTTTTCTGAGCTATACAAAAGGCTTAATTGGACAACAACAATGGCGATGATTATGTGCAAAACAATTCGCCCAATCGGGTAGTTAATGGGGTAGTATTTCTGGCCCAGGCCATATGAAATAACTGACATTAACAGAAAACAGATAAACAAAGTAACTGCTGCACCTATATACCCCATATAAGGCACTAAAACGATATTACCAACAATAGATAAACAAGCGCCTAAACCACTAATTATTGCACCATAAATAGTTCTATCGGTTAATTTATACCAAAGCGACAATGAATAGTAAATACCAAAGAATAATTGTCCAAGCAAGATAAAAGGAATAATCCTGTTACCTTCATAATATTCGGGCAACAAAAGGACATTTACAACATCTATGAAAACAAGAACTCCAACATAAATAATTGCGCCAAAAATGACAAAATATTTCAGTACGCGGGCATAGAGTTCTTTAGAAGCATTTTGTTTACCTTCTTTAAAAAAGAAAGGTTCAAACGCTAAACGATAAGATTGTATGAAAATAGCCATGAGAATACCAATCTTAAAATTGGCGCCATAGATAGCTAATGCTTCCATGGCATTATCTTCAATTAAATGAGGCATTAAAATCTTATCAATCTGTTGTATTAACATGCCGAATAAGCCTACAATCATTATCGGATAGGAATACTTAATCACAGGTTTAATCAACTGCCAGCTGAATCTGGCTTTTGCCAGGAAAATTTTAGGTACAAGGAATAAGGCAATAATTCCGGAACTAAGCAGATTAGATACAAAAACGTAATAGAGCTTGTTATATGGATTATAAATAGATTCAATGAACTCGTATCCCTGTTTAAGCAGATAAGGGCATAAAACGAGGAAAAAGGTAACAAATAGGATGTTTAAAATTACCGATAAGAACTTCAGCAATGCAAAACGAACTGTATGGTTGTTAATACGCAAATCAGCAAAAGGAATACTCGTAATCGCATCCAGGGCTACAATTAATGCGCCAATCACAAAGTATTCAGCTTTGAGGTATTCATTGCCAAGATATACTTCTAAACAACCTTGAAACAAATAAACACCAACACAAAATAAAACGGAACAAACTAGAATCAGCAGTCCCAGGCTTTTTAGTAATCCATTCCTGTTTTCCTTATTAGCAAAACGAAAATAGCCTGTTTCAAACCCGAAAGTAAGAATCACCAACACAACCGCAATATAGCTGTAGATATTAAACACGCCTCCCACTTCAGCTTTATCCATGATACGAATAAAGAGTGGCATTAACAGCCAGTTGAGCAGACGACCAAGAATGGTGCTTACTCCGTAAATAATTGTATCACCTGCTAGCTTTTTAAGTTTACTCACACCTTTAAGAGAATAATGTTCCTTGATTTAAATTAGTTTCACGACCTAAATGTTCATAGGCATGAGCTGTGGCCATACGTCCCCTAGGCGTACGTTTAATGAATCCTTCCATGATTAAAAATGGCTCATATACTTCTTCGATGGTACCGGCATCATCACCAACAGCAGTAGCAATGGTAGTCACACCTACCGGTCCTCCGTTAAATTTATCAATCAGTGTCAGCAGAATTTTATGATCCATCGTATCTAAGCCGTGTGTATCAATGTTTAAGGCATTAAGAGCCATTTTACTAATTGGTAAATCGATGATGCCATTACCCTTCACCTGTGCGAAATCCCTAACACGACGCAGCAGCGCATTAGCAATACGTGGAGTTCCACGGCTGCGTCTCGCAATTTCATCAGCGGCGTTTTCGTGTATTCTTACTTCCAGAATATCGGCTGAGCGTTCAATAATGTGCGCAATTGTTTCTGCGTTGTAATATTCGAGGTGGCTATTAATACCGAAACGCGCACGCAGTGGTGCGGTTAATAATCCACTACGTGTAGTGGCACCAATCAGTGTAAACGGATTAAGATCGATTTGTATACTGCGAGCTCCAGGTCCTTTATCAATGACAATATCTATGCGGAAATCTTCCATGGCACTGTACAAATACTCTTCAACTACAGGACTCAAACGATGAATTTCATCAATAAAGAGGACATCATTCTCTTCCAAGCTGGTTAGAATTCCTGCTAAATCACCAGGTTTATCAAGCACAGGTCCGCTGGTTAGTTTAAAACCAACACCTAGCTGATGCGCAATAATATTTGATAAAGTTGTTTTACCTAAACCCGGAGGTCCGTGTAACAAAACGTGATCGAGTGCATCGCCCCTCATTTTGGCAGCCTGCACAAATATCTCAAGGTTTTCGACAATCTTATCCTGCCCCTTGAAATCGGAGAAAGAAAGTGGCCTTAATGCCTTTTCCAGTTCTCTCTCGGTATCTCCATTTCCCCTGATGTCGAAACTCATTTATGACTAAATTATATTTAATTTTTTGAGGTTATCGAAAAACTCCTGCAAATCAAATGGTTTTGCCATGTACTCATCCATCCCGTAGGATAAACACTTTTCGCGGTCAGCATCATAGGTATTAGCTGTTAAGCCAACAATAGGCATGTGTTCGTTACTACACTTTTCTTTTTCACGAATAGCTACGGTCGTTTCCAAACCATCCATTATTGGCATCATTAAGTCCATCAAAATCAGATCATACTGCCCATGTTCCAATTTATCCAAAGCTTCTTTACCATGATTGGCAATATCAATCTTAAAGCCATATTTGGACAAATTAAGGAAAATGAGCTTCTGATTGAGCACATTATCTTCAACTAATAAAACAGATACAGGTTGTTCGAGTCTTTCCATTCTGGGTTAGGTTATTTTTTATAGGCCGGCTTTTTTCGAAATATCAAGCATCCTATTAATAGGTTTTACAGCCTCTATCCTGATGTCCTCATCCACATCAATTGAAGGCCATTCATATTTTAAAGCATTATATAGTTTTTCCAAAGAATTTAGTTTCATGTATTCGCAATCATTACAAGCACACGTTGAATCATTAGGTGGCGCAGGAATAAATGTCTTACCAGGACTCTCTTTTTGCATCTGGTGAATAATACCCGACTCAGTTGCCACAATAAATTCATTGGCCTCACTCTTTATTGAATATTTTAACAGAGCTGCTGTACTACCCACATAATCGGCCAGTAACAAAAGTGGTTTCTTACATTCAGGATGTGCTAAAACCAGGGCATCAGGATGTTTTTTCTTTAAATCTACTATCTTTTCAACCGAAAACTTCTCATGCACATGACACGCTCCATCCCACAATACCATATCTCGCCCTGAAATACTATTGAGATAGTTTCCGAGGTTTCTATCAGGACCAAAAATAATCTTTTCATCCTTTGGTAAACTATCCACAATATTTTTTGCATTGGTAGAAGTCACCACAATATCAGACAAGGCCTTTATTTTTGCAGTGGTATTTACATAGGTTAAAACCGTATGATCAGGATGCTTTTCAACAAAGCTATTAAAGGCATCTGGCGGACAACTATCAGCCAAGCTACAACCGGCATTTAAATCCGGAACCAATACCAGTTTATCGGGCGATAATATTTTAGCAGTTTCACCCATAAAGTGTACACCTGCTAAAACAATGATTTTAGCGTCTGTTTTAGCCGCTTCTTGTGCCAAGGCTAAACTATCCCCAACAAAGTCTGCGATGTCCTGTATTTCGTTCTTTTGATAGAAATGCGCCATTATAATGGCGTCCTTCTCCTCCTTTAAACGAATGATCTCTTTTTTGATATCGATATTAGTTGGAACCGGTTCGTCCACATATCCACTTTTCAACCAACTATCCTTTATATTCATATTTATATAATAGAAAAGAATTTAAAAAATATAGTAATAATGATATCCTGTTAGAAAGGTTAGTATTTATTTCTAAAAATCGTTGGATGAATAGTTATCAGATTGAGAGAAACCAATACTAACGGCTTATTAACATGTTTAAAATCTGTTAATTTATTGATATTAATTAGCTTTTAGACTATATCAACAAATTGTTAATAGGCTTCAAATTTAATAATTTCTTTGGTGGATAGTGTTTAAAGCGAAGTTAAAAACGGTTCAAAAGTGAGATTAAAAAAGATTGGTTACCAACACAATTAATTCAAATGCTTGCTTGTATTGTAATTTTTCATGTAAATAGCAATTCTATTTTTTAAAAAGTATTGAAAGAGAGTTCACAAGTTTCCAACACTTATTCAGAGGTTTTTTAACATGTTTTAAAATGACTAAAGCATCATTATCTTTGCAAAAAAAACAACATGATATTCAAATCAATAGCATTAGCAGCCGACCATGCCGGTTTTCCGGTTAAAGAAGCCATCAAGGCGTACTTAGAAAAAAACAACATTACCGTTAAAGATTATGGTACATACTCGGAAGACAGCACTGATTATGCTGATTATGCGCATCCTATGGCCACTGCTGTAGAAAACAAAGAGTACGAAATTGGTATCGCTGTGTGTGGAAGTGGTAATGGTATTAACATGACAGCTAACAAGCACCAGGGTATCCGTGCTGCTTTATGTTGGAATGTTGAAATCTCTGAAATGGCCCGATTGCATAATGACGCCAATGTATGCACTGTTCCAGGACGTTACGTATCAATTGAAGAAGCTATCAACATTGTTGATAAGTTTGTTAATACTGAGTTTGAAGGTGGTCGTCATCAAAAACGTATTGAAAAAATACCTGTTAAGTAATCTGTTTTGAATTACAAACATGCTTTTAAACTGGATGCTGAGCGTATAGCGCACGATTTGCATCACCGGCAGATTATTCGCTATAATATGGCGAAGTATGATGCTGCTGTGGTTGTGGGAAAAGCACGTTATGGCGATTTAGAACTGGCAAAGTCTAATGCTGCATCAGTTAAAGAGTATGTGATACAGAAGCTTCCTGAGTTATTATTGCAGTTTGAACAAAATGCTGTTGATAACGGAGCTGAAGTCCTTTGGGCCGAGAATACAGATCAGTTAATTAAGCAGTTAGTTGATTTATTGCATAGTGAGCAATGTAAAACGCTTGTTAAGAGTAAATCAATGGTGACTGAAGAAATTGAACTCAATCAGTACCTTAGTCAGGAAGGAATTGAATCTGTTGAAACCGATTTAGGTGAATTTATTGTGCAGGTGGCTGGAGAAAAACCATATCATATTGTTACTCCGGCCATGCACAAATCAAAGCAGGATATTGCTGACTTATTCCATCAGCATTTTAAAACAGATCCTGATTTATCAGCCGAACAACTGACTGGTTTTGTAAGAAAGTTATTGCGCGAAAAGTTTATCAATGCGAATGTAGGAATAACCGGCGCTAATTTTTTATGCGCCGCCGAAGGAGCTGTAGCTGTTACCGAAAATGAAGGCAATGCGTTTTTGTCAGCTTCTTTTCCAAAATTACACATTGTAATTACCGGTATTGAAAAAATACTGCCTGGTATCAGCGATTTACCATTATTTTGGCCTTTACTGGCGGCGCATGGAACGGGTCAGCAATTAACCGTTTACAGCAACTTGTTTTTCGGACCTAAAAAAGATGACGAAGTAGATGGACCAGAGAGAATGGTCATCTTTTTACTGGATAATAAGCGAACGGAATTGTATCAAAATTCGACTGCCAAAGATGCTTTGAAATGTATTCGCTGTGGCGCTTGTTTGAATGCCTGCCCGGTATATAAAAATATTGGAGGCTATACATACAATACCACTTACAGTGGTCCGGTTGGTTCGGTCATTTCACCATACTTAAATGGTTTTGAAGGCTATAATCATTTAAGTTTTGCGTCTTCATTATGCGGAAAATGTGAAGAGGTTTGCCCTGTTAAAATTCCGCTTACCAAGTTACTCCTATACAATCGTCAGAAAGCGCAGCCTCACCAAGGTTTATCCGAAAAGTCAGTTGGCGTGTTTTTGTATAATACACTCAAAAACAGACTTCTAATGAATAGAATAGGAGGTCGTTTTAACATGTGGTTGGCACGTAGGTTTGCATCTTCATTTATTGGTAAACAAAAATCATTATCACCTTTTGCTTCAAAAACATTTAATGCTCAGTGGAAAAAGCATTTAAAGAGATAAAGGTTTTTTAATGATTTTATTACCTTAGCCACAAACTCAATAGAAATGTTATCAAACACATGTAAGTACGCTATCCGTGCAGTTATATACCTGGCTGTTAATGATGAAGATGGTAAAAAAATAGGGATTAAACAGATATCAAAAGATTTAGATATTCCCACTCCATTTCTCGGAAAAATTTTACAAAGTCTGGCTAAGCAAAAGTTACTTAAAAGTACTAAAGGACCGCACGGTGGTTTTAGTATAGGCAGGGCAGCCGAAGATATTACTCTTTACGATATTGTTTCAATCATTGATGGTAGTGATGTATTTACTAATTGCCTGATTGGTATGCATTCGTGTAAAAGTAATAACAGCGATGGGTATGCCTGTCCGGTGCATGATCAGTACAGTGCCATTCGTAAGCAGATGTATGATTTCTTCACGTCTGAAACGATTGCAAAGATTCTTAGTAATATGGAAGATAAATCAGATTATATCAAGCTTTAAACATTGGTTGCTTCAGTGGGAATAACATCCATTTGCGAAAAAAGGTGTTATTCCTTAATGATTTTACTATAAAGTAAGCAGTTAGTATACCACAGCCATTGGCTAGCATGTCCCACCAGTCACCACTTCTGTAAGTTGTAACAGAAATTTGCAGTAGCTCCATCAAACCACCATAAAGCAGCGGTAGAATCAATATTTTTGAGATTCGGGTGATTGTTTGATGATGATGAATGTAGTATTCAAACATAAATACAAAACCCAAAGTGAAGTACATCAAGAAATGAACAATTTTGTCGAAGTGTGGTATTAAACTGAGGTCATCGGGTTTAATTTTTGATGTATTAATTAAGCTTAACAGTGTAATGATGAAAATAATACTAAGTGTTTTATGGTATTTTTTAAAATAGTAAATCATTGGAATTGGTTTGTTAATAACTTTGGTTTAAATGTTTAAAAAGTGTTGATAACCCGTTAATAAAACACTGTTTTTCAATGTTTCACGTGAAACAATCCTAGTAATGGCAGGCATTTACATACATGTTCCGTTTTGTTATACGCGTTGTTCATATTGCGATTTTTACAAAACTACGGATCAACAATTCAAAGACGAATATATTAAAGCTCTTTGTAAAGAAATAGACAATCAATCTGCTTTTTTGTTAAAAGAAAGGATTGAAACCATTTATTTTGGTGGTGGTACCCCCTCCACACTTACTGTTTCAGAGCTAAAAGTTATTTTAGATCGTATCAATCAATACACCTCACTTAAAGAGGTTATTGAACTGACCCTGGAAGTTAATCCAGATGATGTGAGCGAGACGTACATTAAAGGTATTGTTGATTTAGGTGTCAATCGCTTAAGCATGGGTATTCAAAGTTTTTTTGATACACACCTTCGACAAATGAATCGGCGTCACAATGCTCTACAAGCAGTTGAAGCTATTCAAATAGCCAAGGAAAATGGGATTGATAATATGAGTATTGATCTGATATACGGCTTGCCTTATATGAAGTTTGATGAATGGCAAGCCAATGTGCGTATGGCTATTGAAAGCAAGGTGCAGCATATTTCGGCTTACCATCTTACTTTTGAGAAAGGTACTTTATATTACGATTATCTTAAAAAAGGTAAGCTAAAAGAAGTGCCCGAAGCCGCCAGTGTTAAACAATTTGACTACCTGGTGAAGGAATTGGTAAAGGCTGGATTCGAGCATTATGAAATTTCAAATTTTGCTTTATCAGGCCTGGAATCAAAGCACAACAGTAATTACTGGACAGGAAAAAAATATTTAGGCTTGGGTCCGTCAGCGCATTCCTTTGATGGAACCAATCGGCGTTGGAATGTTAATCATGTGCAGAAATACATAAAAGCCTTAAAGTCAGGAACTGAATATTTTGAGGACGAAATATTAACTGAATCGGATCGTTATAACGAACTAATCATGCTGGGTTTAAGAACATCAAAGGGATTGCTGATGGAAGCGGTACGACAATTCAATTCGTCCATCATTAAATTTTTTAATGCAGAACTGTCAAATCAGCTCTCTAAAAGTAATGTGTTGGTTAATAATGCGTATTGTTGTGTGGCTGAAGATAAAAAAATGATTACCGACCGCATTATTTCAGATTTTTTTTATGTTGATGAAGAATAATGGCTGACATAATTGTTTAAATCAAAATTTTGAAAGTGAATTATGAAAAATAAAAAAGGCATTATTGCTACATACGGTTCTATTATTCTCAATATTCTTCTGTTTGGAATTAAGTTTTGGGCAGGAATGGTCAGCTCTTCGGTAGCTATTATCGCTGATGCCTGGCATACCTTAAGCGACAGTATCTCATCAGTGGCTGTTTTAATTGGCCTTAAAGTGTCTGCTAAACCCGCTGATAAAGAGCATCCTTATGGTCATGGACGAGCCGAGGTGCTGGCGTCCATTGTCGTTGGAATGCTATTGGCTATTATCGGTTTCAGCTTTTTAAAAGAATCTATTCTTAAATTACAAAGCCGTAGTGAAGTAAAATATGGAATGATTGCCATTGTGGTTACTATTATATCATTGCTGGTCAAAGAGTTTATGGCTCAGTATTCCATTCGTATTGGTAATAAAACCAAGTCTAAATCCATGGTAGCTGATGGTTGGCATCACCGCTCTGATGCTATTTCATCGCTTGTTATTCTCGTGGGTATTTTCTTCGGACAATACTATTGGTGGATTGATGGCGCATTAGGTATTCTGGTATCCTTGCTATTGTTCTATACCACCTACTCTATTTTAAAGGAAAATATCAGTCACTTGCTGGGCGAACGGATTGATGATGATTTACGCGGTGAAATAATTGCTCTGGCACCAGAAGTTACTGATTTTGATATTCATCCGCACCATTTTTTAGTGCATCAGTATGGGCATCATACTGAGATGACCTTACATATTCGTTTACCGGGTGATTATAGTATTAAACGCGCGCATGATATTGCCACTGCCTATGAGGTGATTATAAAAAAACGAACCAATATACAAGCTACTGTGCATATTGATTCGTTAGATGTATAGCGTTTTATTCTAATAATTGAGTGACTTGCCGGTAATACCCATAAAGATATCCAGACTGCGCAATTGGTCTTTTATTTTGAGTAATTCGGCTAGTTTAATAAAGCCAATTTTGTAACTATATTCAGGACCTTTGTATTCTTCTGTAATGGATTCAAAATTGAAGTTGTCGAGTACAGATGCATCAGAATATCTTAAATACAATTCCACCTGGTGCTCTTTTGAATAATTAAAATCTTCGGCGTATTTCATTTTCTTATACTCGTATGCATAGTTATGCGCAAGAGCTGTAATGTCTGATAGTACTGCCGAGCCTGTTGGATGTGCACCTGCCCCTTTTCCAAACATAAACTGCTTATCGTAGGCCTTACCTTTGATTACTACTCCATTAAACTCATCTTCAACACTATAGATGTATTTGTCTTTACGAACAAAGCGAGGAAGTACAAACAGTGTGATATTGTTACCATCCAGTCGTTCGACCTGGCCAACCAGCTTTATTTTATAGCCTTTCTCACGAGCATACTGAATATCAAAATCAGAGATATTTGATATGCCATAGGTTAGAACATCATCGGGTTTAATGATGGAGCCAAAGCTATGCAAGGTGAGTATAATAAGTTTATACAAAGAGTCATATCCTTCAACATCGAAGGTGGGATCACTTTCGGCAAAGCCTAATTTTTGCGCATCTTTTAGTGCGGTATCATAGGATTGATCGTGATCAAATATTTTTGAAAGAATATAGTTAGATGATCCGTTTAATATGCCCGTTACTGATAAAAGAAGGTCGTTATCGTAATACTCCTCCAAGCTTCTGATAACCGGTATACTTCCGCAGGCCGAAGCCTCATACAACAGAGATACATTATTCTCTTTCTGTAACTGAATCATTTCAGCCATGTTTTCTGCCAGCATCTTTTTATTGGCCGATACAACATGCTTTCCACTCTGCAGGGCTTTTTTTACTATGCGATAGGCCTCATCTGCATTATCAATCAATTCAACAACCGTATTGATAGTCGGATCATCCAGTATTTCGTCAGGATTATAGCAGAAGTAGCTTTCTGGTAAAGAACGTTCTTTTTTGTTTTTAACGCAGATTTTAGAAATCTCTGAATCAAAGGCCGGACTTGTTTTGAGCACATCATATAGTCCCTGTCCCACTACACCAAATCCAAAAAGGCCGATGTTTAGTTTTTGTTTCATGGTTTTTGTTTTTACAAACCCTTATGGTTTGTCTGTTGGTTTTTATTTTGCCTTACAAATGTACATGAAAATGGCAACCATCCAATACATTAACTGTACCGGATGGTTGATTTTTTATAGTTGAGCAAAAGCCGTTTCTAAATCCGCTTTAATATCGTCAATGTGTTCGATACCAACCGATAACCTTAATAAACCAGGTTCTACACCGGAGGCTTTTTGTTCTTCAAGGCTCAGCTGTTCATGCGTAGTTGAACTTGGATGGATAATGAGTGATTTGGCATCACCAATGTTGGCTAAATGGCTTATAAGCGACAGACTATTGATAAATTTATCACCCGCACCGGCATCTCCTTTAATTTTAAAGCTCATAACACCACCAAAACCTCTTTTGAGGTATTTTTTAGCTAGAGTATGATAAGGACTGGATGATAATCCAGGATACTTCACATATTCAACCTGTGGGTGTTGTTCAAGCCATTCGGCAATTTGCTGGGCATTACTTACATGACGATCCACACGTAATGATAAGGTCTCTAGTCCCTGAATGAGAAGAAAGGCATTAAAAGGACTCAATGCAGATCCATAATCGCGCAGTCCTTCAACCCTTGCTCGTGTAATAAAGGCGATATTCCCAAACTGACTTTGGGCTCCAAATACTTCCCAGTATTTCAGTCCATGGTATCCTTCAGACGGTTCTGTAAAAGAAGGGAATTTACCATTGCCCCAATTAAAATTACCACCATCAACAATAACGCCACCAATGGTGGTACCATGTCCGCCAATCCATTTAGTGGCTGATTCTACCACAATGTTGGCGCCATGCTCTAAAGGACGAAACAGGTAACCGCCCGCACCAAAGGTATTATCCACTACCAATGGAATATCATGTTGCTTAGCTATTGCGGCTATGGCTTCAAAATCAGGAATATTGAACTGAGGATTACCAATTGTTTCGATGTAGATAGCTTTGGTGTTTTCATCAATGGCTGCTTCAAAATCTTGTGGATTATCGCCTTCAACAAATTTAACCTGAATACCCAAGCGCTTAAATTGCACCTTAAATTGATTATAGGTACCACCATATAAGTACGATGTGGAAACAAAATTGTCACCTGCTTCCAGAAAATTGGTTAAAGCAATGAATTGTGCAGCCTGGCCCGATGAAACCGCTAAAGCACCTACTCCGCCTTCTAATGCTGCAATGCGTTTTTCAAACACATCAGTTGTGGGATTCATTATACGGGTATAGATGTTTCCAAACTCCTTAAGACCGAATAAATTAGCCGCATGCTCCGAGTCCTTAAATAAGTAGGAACTGGTTTGGTAAATGGGTACCGCTCTTGATAATGTTGTTTCATCCACATCGTGGCCTGCATGTAGTTGCAGTGTTTCAAATCGAAAATCAGACATACTATTTAGTTTTTATGGTTAATGTTCTGTTTTAACCTCTACCTGTGCTTTACGCACCGGTCTGTACTAATTATTTATTTGATTTTCAGATACGATGCGTTGTAACACTTAAAGTGTCATCATCATACACATCATCATATGACAAGAAGGATGAATGGCCTTTGTGGCATTCACTTTAGTAGAAGTAATATGGAATAAATTGTTATTCATCAGATGCAAATAAAGAGAATTTACTCTTAATTTCAAAAGGTAACCAATAAATGTTTGCTAAAAATTTGCACAATAAAAAGATTTTCAGTCCGTTATTAATTTAGATTGATTTTAATCTTATAAAAATGTTACCCTCAGACGCAACTTTATTATTTTTGTTGCGTCTAGAAAGTGGAATCGGGAGTTATAGTAGTATTAATTGCTAGTTTTTTAGCTAAAACCTTATAACTATGATGACTCGAAGCTTATTGACAGTGAAAGAATGGATGAGGAGTATTGATATACCTGTGCGATTTTTAATATTGCAGGTTGTTATACTATCATTAGTAACACTCGCCATCGTATTCTAAAAAAAACAGTAAAGCGCAATAGAAATCTATTACGCTTTACTGTTTTTTTTATTTGGCAGAAGATGGTGGGTAAGATTCGGGTGAAATCCATAATGATTTATTAGGTGTAGCCCCCATTATAAATTCCAAAGTACCACCATTCATTATTTCGTTATGGTAAATATATGTACGTTCAAGTTCTTTACCATTTAAGCTTACTTTCTGAATATATTTATTTTCATTCGATGCATTTTGACAAGTAATAGTAAAGCTTTTATCACCACCTAATTGTATAATGGCGTTTTTCCAAAGCGGTGTTCCTATTACATAAATGCCATCAGCCGGATTGACCGGGTAAAAACCAAGCGAACTAAAAATATACCACGAAGACATTTGACCGCAATCTTCGTTACCACAATGGCCGTTTGGAACTGGCGCGTATTGTGTTTCCACTATTTCCCTGATTCGTTCCTGGCTTTTCCATGGTTTTCCCAGATAGTTGTATAAATAGGCAACATGGTGACTTGGCTCATTACCATGTGCATATTGACCTATCATACCAGTACTGAAAATAGGCAATTCATCTTCTTCTTTTGGATGATAGGTAAACATACTGTCCAACTTTTCTTCAAAGCGATTAGGGCCACCCGTTGCATCAATAAGCCCTTGAATATTATGAGGAACAAACCAGAAGTAATGCCAGGCGTTACTTTCACAAAAATGATCGGTGTAGTCTTTAGCTACGAAATCGGCCAGAAATGCCCCATTTGCATGTTTAGGTCGGAGAAATGAAGATTCTGAGTCGTAATGATTCTGCCAGTTTGCCGCACGTTTCATAAAATATGCAAAATCATCGGTTTTATTCAAAGCTTTTGCCAACTGCGCTATACACCAGTCATCATAGGCATATTCAACTGTTTTGGATACTGACCAGTTTTCATGGTCATAAGATACAGGAACATATCCAAGCTCCTTATATTCTTTAATGCCATGATCATCATCCATAGCATTTGACTTACAGGCCTGATATAATAACTCACTATCAAAATCATTTAAAAGGCCCTTAAAATAGGCATCCACTATGACCGGAATCGCATGGTAGCCAATCATCATATTGGTTTCGTTACCATGCATCGACCATACAGGAGTTAAACCTGTTTGTTCGTAATGACTTAGCATGCTGCTAACAAAATCCTGTACTTTTTCAGGATGCATAATAGTGTATAAGGGATGAGCAGCTCTGAATGTGTCCCACAAAGAAAATGTATCGTATTTATCGTAGTTATTAGCTGAATGATACTGTCCGTCTGCACCTTTATAGTTGCCGTCAATATCGCTCAATAATGTAGGAGCCAGCATCGATTGATATAAGGTGGTATAGAAGGTTTTTTTCCAGATTTCATTGTCTGTTTCTATCTTAATTTTAGATAGTTCAGCTTCCCACCTGTCTGAAGCAGCCTGTTGATATGTCTTGAAGTTGTTATGAGAAGCTTCTGCACTTAAACTTCTGGCAGAGCCATTAGTGCTGGCTGATGAGAAGCCAAATTTCACTACCACCTTTTCATTATCGCTTGTGGGAAAACGTACAATTACTTTTGTGTTTTTCGCCTTAACGGACATATTATCAACCATTTTGTTATCCTGATATAATTCAGATGAAACGAATGGTTTAGAAAAAGTAGCTGTAAAAAATACCCGCTGATCACTGGCCCAACCAGTTGAAAAACGATAGCCTTCAATAGTTGAATCATCAATAACCTTGATGTAGGTATCGGTTGGTGCATCCCAGTTAAGTGAATACCCTAAATCAATGATGAATCCTGAATTATCATCTTTTGGAAAAGTATATTGATGGATACCAGTTCGTTCGGTGGTTGTTAATTCAGCATTAATACCATAATCCTGCAGGTAAACCTGATAGTAACCAGGTTCGGCATGCTCATTATCATGCGAAAAGGTGCTGTAAGGGCGGTTCCCATTTTCTGCCAGTGTTTTAGTGGCTTTTGAGTTAATAGGACTTAAAAGTATATCGTATAAATCGCCCGCACCAGTACCTGTCAAATGCATGTGACTAAAACCGGTTATAATGGTGTCAGGGTAGAAATAACCCGCAATTCGGTCCCATCCGCTAAGACCATGATCCGGACTTAACTGTACCATACCAAACGGCACTGTTGCACCCGGATATGTATTGCCCGGTCCATCGGTGCCCATAAATGGATTAACAAAACTGGTCAATCGTTCTTTACTTGTTTGTTGTTCATCGGAACAGCTTTGTAAAAAAAGGGCGGTTATGGCGACTAAAAATACAATACGTTTAATCATACTCATTCATCTTTAAATTTATAGAACAAAGTAAAAATGATTCAGTCGCATTTCAGGTAGTCGCAGGTTCAAATAGGTATATATATGCGACTAATAAGTCATTTAAAGCTTGTGTAAAGGAGCTCTAAATTAGAAGTATTCTAAAGAGGACATCAGAATGTTAAAAAATCATTATTTCAATCTTATTTAAAAGTTAAAACTTAAAAAAAATCACATCTTTGAACTCGAATTGAAGCATAGAATCTATAATCGAAATAGCAGAGGCTTAACGCCTTTACACACTTTTAATTATGAATTATTCATTTTTTGATTTCCTAACCCTCATTGGATCATTAGGATTATTCCTCTTCGGGATGAAGATGATGAGCGAAGCCTTGCAAAAAGTAGCAGGGGACCGCATGCGTAAGATTTTGTCAGCCATGACATCTAACCGCTTCCTTGGTGTTTTAACTGGTTTTCTTGTAACCGCAATTATTCAATCATCTTCGGCTACAACCGTTATGGTGGTGAGTTTTGTTAACGCCGGATTGATGTCGCTAGTGGAATCCATTGGCGTTATTATGGGGGCGAATATTGGTACTACCATCACCGGCTGGATGATTACCCTGCTTGGTTTTAAAGTGAAAATCAGTGCCTATGCCCTGCCAATGATTGGACTAGGCTTACCACTTATCTTCTCAAAAAATTCATCTCGCCGTTCATGGGGTGAATTCCTGGTTGGTTTTGCTTTATTATTCCTTGGTTTAGAATACCTGAAGGGATCAGTTCCTAATATTAAGGAAAGCCCTGAGGTATTAAGCTTTTTACAGAATTATACGCAACTTGGATTTGGTTCTACCCTCATATTCCTATTTATTGGAACATTATTAACGGTTGTTATTCAGTCATCGAGTGCTACCATGGCATTAACTTTTGTAATGTGTAATCAAGGTTGGATACCCTTCCATTTGGCCGCAGCCATGGTGATGGGTGAAAACATTGGAACCACTATTACGGCTAATCTGGCCGCTTCAGTCGGTAATGTTTCAGCCAAACGGGCTGCTCGTGTGCATTTGCTGTTTAACCTGATGGGAGTAACCTGGATGCTGATAGTTTTCCCATGGTTTGTTGATGCCATTGATCATTTTGTATCGAAAAGTAACGGTGGGATATCGCCTAGTCAATCGGCAGCAGCTGTACCAACTGCGTTATCCATTTTTCATACCTCATTTAATGTGATTAACGTACTGGTATTTATCTGGTTTGTGCCTGTATTCGAGAAGGTGGTTAAACGTATGATTCCTGCATCAGAATTAGAAGAGGAAGAATTCAGGCTGAAGTTTATAACCACCGGTATGTTATCTACTTCTGAATTATCGATATTACAAGCTCGAAAGGAAGTACATTGGTTTGGTAAGCACAGTCAGAAAATGTTTGGTTTCATTCGTAAGCTGATGGGGCAAAATAAAGACAGTAAGTTTAGTAAGCAGTTTGCACGCATCGAGAAATACGAAGGTATTTGCGATAACATCGAGGTGGAAATTGCTAACTATCTGGCTCAGGTTAATCAAGGTAAATTGAGTGATGTAGGGCGTAAACGTGTTCGTTCGATGCTGAAACTGGTTGATGATCTGGAGAGTATTGGTGATTGTAACTACAATTTGGCTAAAACAATCAACCGGATGCGCAATGCTAATGTGAAGTTTAGTGATGAGATTTTGAAGAAGCTGGAGTTAATGTTTAACCTGGTTGATGAAGCGCTTAATGTGATGGTTACCAACCTGGATGATGCCAGCGAAGATATTCACGTAACCAAAGCGAAGCAGATTGAAAATGAAATTAACAACTACCGTAATCAACTAAAAGTTGAGCACCTTGATAACTTTAAAAATGGTGTGTATACTTATGAGGCAGGTATTATTTTCAATGACCTGTTCTCGGAGTGTGAAAAACTGGCTGATTACGCCATCAATGTAACCGAGGCATTGGCAGAGGTTAATCCGCAATAAAAAGGAAACTAAGTACATAAAAACTAAAAAGACCGCTTTTGCGGTCTTTTTTTTCTCAGAATATTAGGTGTTAGTTACTCCTTTTTCATTTCAAGAATTGCAATTTCTGCCAGTCCTTCATGGCCATTACCTTCATTTAAAGTGGTTTTAAAATCCTCGGCTTGAATGATTGTATGAGCTTTAAATTGCTCTTTTAAATTCTCAGCAGAAAATAGCCAATCTTCATTGCGAGGCCCACCACTCGAGTATTTTAGCTGCTTTTTATTGAAGCCTACTATGAGTAATCGGCCTAGGGGTTTCAATAAGCTAATTAACCTTTTGTAAATAAGTTGGAGTTGCTCTGATGGCAAGTGCATAAAAACACAGGCTATGTAATCAAACGTGTGTGCTTGAAATTCTAATTGTTGAACATCGTCAATATGGTAAGTAATGCTGGTTTTTTGTGATTTTGCCAGGTTTAAGGCCTTTTTACGCGCCTCTTCACTAAAATCTATGGCTGTTACTTCCCACCCTTTTGTAGCGGCGTATACTGCATTTCGGCCTTCGCCTTCTGCTGGGAGTAATAGTTTTCCAGGAGTATTATTATCAATAAACGACTTAAAGGCAGGATTGGGTTCTGTGCCGTAGAAGTAATCCTTTGATTCATATCGTTCATTCCACATTTCTTTCATATAGCCACTGATTTATTAACTAAAACTGACACGGGTAGCTGGTGTGCTCCAATATCAATAACGGTAATGATGTCAGAAAGTTTATAAACGCAAAAAGGTCCGGATTAACCGAACCTTTTTTCATCTGGATTTTATCTGATTTAAGGGAAAGGGCTTAACTTTCTCGGCCTAAATATAGATAAAAATGTATTACTTCAATCTTCGAATTCAAAAAAATATAACGTGTAATTAACTTATAATTAAGATTTTGCTTTTTATAAATATTGTATGTTCGAAATAGACCCCTTGAAAAATACTGTGAAAGTTTGTTAAAACATATTTTCTTGTGTTACACCCCTTGAAAAATCAACCCGATTACTTTAAAAGGTATAAAATATTAAAAATACCCCCCTGTTCACGTTTTTTGGTGAGATGTATTTTTAAATATCTAATTTATAAGGATTCAAAATAATACTTACTCGGAATAGGGGAATTTAATGTCTTTTAGCATGACCTGCAGTGTGGTAATGCCATTGTAAACATTTTCTTCTACGGTGTAGCATACATCAAATGGCTTGTTTGATTTAATATTATCAATAACATGACCCATTGAAAAGGCAATACCTTGTTTGATTGCAGCAGAATGTTCCTCAATGATTTCAAGTTTCAGGTGATCACGATCTTTACCAACGCACTTACTGGTACCATAATCAAATACGCGATTGGAGGCAAAAACCGGTTTCATATTTCCCGGGCCAAATGGCCTGAATTGCTTAAGTATCCTGTAAAACTTTGGTGTAATATCTTTCAGGTGCAAGTGAGCATCAATTTCTATTTGAGGAATTAATTGTTCGGGCAGGATATTGTCTTCCACATATTGTTCAAAACGCTCCTGAAAAGCAGGGATGTTCTCAATTTTGAGGGTTAACCCGGCTGCGTACATGTGTCCGCCAAAGTTCTCGAGTAAATCACTACACGATTCGATGGCTTTATAGAGATCAAAGCCTTCCACAGAGCGTGCACTGCCGGTGGCAAAACCTTTTGATTCGGTAAGGATGACTGTTGGACGATAAAAGGCCTCTGTTAAACGCGATGCAACAATGCCAATTACGCCCTTGTGCCAGTCTTTATTATAAAGAACTGTTGACTTTTTATTAAGTAATTCCGGATTGTTGGCAATGACGTCATGAGCCTCGATGGTAATGCTTCTATCCAGGTCTTTACGCGTCTCATTGCATTCATCAATATCTTTACTCATCAGGCCGGCATTCCCCGAATCACGACTCACCAACAAATCAACTGCATCACTTCCGGCATCAATACGGCCGGCAGCATTAATTCGCGGACCAATCTTAAAAACGATGTCACTAATGGTGATTTCGCGACCTTCCATTCCGGCGATTTTAATGATGGAACTGAGTCCGATGCCCGGATTGGAGTTCAACTTTTCTAATCCGTAATAGGCCAGTATACGGTTTTCACCGGTGATGGGTACTATATCAGAAGCAATACTTACTGCCACTAAATCAATCAAATCGTATAACTGTGATTCTTTATAATCTTTGAATCGACAAAATCCCTGCATCAGCTTAAAACCAACACCGCATCCTGACAGGTTTTTATCCGGATAATTGCAGTCAGGTCGTTTAGGATCCAGACAGGCAGCTGCTTTTGGTAACACATCACCAGGTGTATGGTGGTCACAGATGATGAAATCAATGCCTTTTTCTCGGGCATATTCCATTTTTTCAACAGCTTTAATACCGCAATCAAGGGCGATAACCAGTGTTATGCCGTTATCAGCCGCATAGTCAATACCCTTATATGATATGCCATAGCCTTCTTCGTAGCGGTTGGGTATGTAATAATCGATGTGATTATAATGTAGGCTCAAAAATGAATAAACCAGGGCTACACTGGTAGTACCATCAACGTCGTAATCGCCGTAAATAAGTATGCGTTCGCGGTTATCAAAGGCTTTCACTATCCGGTGAACTGCTTCCTCCATATCCTTCATAAGAAAAGGATTGTGCAGATCAGTCAGTTTGGGGCGAAAAAAAGCTTTGGCTTCATCGTAATTAGTAACACCTCTCTGAACGAGCAGGTTTGCTAATACGCGATTAATATTCAGTACCTCTGATAAGTGATTGATTGTTTCATCATCACTCTCGGGTTTTATGCTCCACCTTTTTTCCATCTCCCTATTTTGCCCATTTAAGAGCATAAATTTTTCGAAAAATTATCTTATTTCAAAAGCCTAGCTTACAATTGTTAATAAAAATTAATTGAGCATAGCACTTTGAGAGTGCTATGTTGTTTAGCTTCATTGGTTTAATTGCAGATGGAAAATATCAACTAATTTTTTTAACAATATGTCCTTTACTTCATCCATATCAATTTGGCGGCCCAATTCTTTTTCCATGGACGTAACACCTTTATCAACAAATCCACAGGGATTTATATGGTTGAAATACGACAAATTGGTATTTACATTAAGGGCAAAGCCATGCATGGATACGTAACGGCTGGCTTTAACGCCAATGGCACATATTTTACGCGATTGACCAGGCGTATCTGTGTCGAGCCATACACCTGTAGCTCCATCCAGTCGTTCGCTTTTAATGCCGTAATGGGCCAGCGTTTCTATTATCGCCTCTTCCAGCTTATGAATGTAGCTTTTAACCTGTAAGTTGAGAGCTTCCAGATCCAGTATGGGGTAGCCAACAAGCTGACCGGGTCCGTGGTAGGTGATGTCTCCTCCCCGATTGATTTTGTAAAATGTAGCATCAATCTGTTTCAGGAATTGCTCGTTAATGAGCAGGTTATTCTGCACGCCGCTTTTTCCAAGGGTATAAACATGGGGGTGTTCCACAAACAAAAGGTGATTAGTGATGGCTTTCTCATCATCAGGATTATCGCGGTTATGCAGCTTTACATCCACAACTTCAGCAAATAGTTGCTCCTGGTAATCCCAAACTTCCTTGTAGTCTTTTACACCGAGGTCTTCAAATACAGTTGAGCTATGATTCATTATTGTTGTTTTAAAGCGTTAATGTGTTGTTCGGCGTGATACGATGAGCGCACCAGCGGTCCGCTTTCAACATATTTAAAACCCTTTTCGAGGCCCACTTGTTTATATTTTTCGAATCGTTCAGGTGTTACATATTCCGAAACCGGCAAGTGATTTTGCGTTGGTTGAAGGTATTGGCCTATGGTCATAACCGTTACGCCGGCAGCCAGTAAATCATCCATCGTTTCAAACACTTCCTCTTCAGTTTCGCCTAAGCCAAGCATAATACCCGATTTAGCCACCATGCCACCATCGGCAATGTATTTCAGCACTTTGAGGCTTAAATCGTATTTGGCCTTGGTGCGAATCACAGGTGTCAATCGACGAACCGTTTCCAGGTTATGCGAGATAACCTCGGGTTGTGCATCCATCACCTGTTGTATAAGGTGGTGCAAACCATTAAAATCAGGGATAAGCACTTCCATGCTTGTATTAGGGTTTAACTCCTTGGTCTTACGGATGGTAGCCGCCCATATTTCGGCACCTCCGTCCTCAAGATCGTCGCGGTCAACCGAGGTGATAACAGCATGCTTCAGTTTCATAATCTCTATTGAGCGTGCTATACGCAAAGGCTCTTTAATATCTACGGGATCGGGTTTACCTGTTTTTACATTACAAAATTTACAGGCCCTGGTGCAGATATCTCCCAGTATCATAAACGTGGCTGTTCCGGCTGCCCAGCACTCCGCTGCATTAGGACATTTACCACTTGTACAGATGGTGTGCAACTCGTTATCGCGAATGGTGTTGTGCATCCATTTATAATCACCGGTATTAGGGAGTTGTATCTTGAGCCAGTCTGGTTTTTGTCTTAGTCTTTTTTCTCTAATCTTAACCATCTTATCACTTATTTAAGCCTTTATAATTCGGCAATATTACTTAAAAATTACGGTCTAAAAAATGAGGAATATTGGCAATTAGTTGTTGAATCAGACGCGTTGATTCAGCCAATACCGTAAAAAAACAGCAGAGTTTCTACATTGTTCACCTTCTTTTTATTCGGCCCAATGTGTTATACGACATATGTAGTATTGCTATTTATCATACTAGTAGTCTATCTATTTTCTATATCTTGGCACTCTTTGAGTAGCAACCTATTTAGTCAATAAAATTATTAAGGACAGATGAGAAATTTTTTAATGCTTGCCATGGTTGTGGTATTAGGCTTGTCGGCCTGCCAAAACCAAAAGAAAGATGGCGCGGGTGCTTCAGATAACCCGTTTTTTAGTGCTTACACTACCCCTTACAATGTGCCTCCGTTTGAGCAAATTAAGCCTGAACATTACATGCCTGCTTTAGATAAGGCTATGGCTGAGCATAAGAAAGAGGTAGAAGCGATCATTAATAATAGTGAGGCCGCTACCTTTGAAAATACCATTGTGGCGCTTGATGATGCCGGTAAAATGTTATCAGAGGTGACGTCGGTATACTACGGTTTAAAATCTGCTGATGGAACCGAGGGCATCATGGCAATTGCTACAGATGTGGCTAAAAAGTTGAGTGCACACAGCGATGATATCAGTTTAAATCCTGATTTATTCAAGCGTGTTGAAGCCGTATACAATCAAAAAGAAGAGCTGAATTTGACCGGCGAACAGCAAATGTTACTGGAGGATACCTACAAAGGATTTGTGCGCAGTGGGGTTAGTTTGGCTGATGATAAGAAAACCGAATTACGCCAGATAAATTCTCGTTTATCAGAACTGTTCAATAACTTTTCGACCAATGTATTAACAGAAACCAATAGTTTCAAGCTGGTTCTTGACAAGCAGGACGACCTGGCCGGACTGCCTGAGTCAGTGATTGCCGGAGCTGCCGAAACGGCTAAGGAAATGGGTATGGAAGGCAAATGGGTGTTCACCACTCATAAGCCAAGTATGTTGCCATTCCTGCAATATGCCGATAAGCGTGAATTGCGCGAAAAGCTTTACAAAGGCTATTACATGCGTGGTAATAATAACGATAGCCTTGATAATAAAGAGATTATTGAAGAGATTGTTAATCTGCGCGTTCAAAAAGCTAACCTACTAGGCTATGAAACCTATGCCGACTATGTGTTGGAAGAGCGTATGGCCAAAACATCGGATAAAGTATATGAGTTACTGAACGAACTTTGGGACCGTGCTTTGCCGGTTGCTAAAAAGGAACGTGCTGCCATGCAGGCCATTATCGATCGCGAAAAAGGTGGGTTTAAACTAGCTTCGTGGGACTGGTGGTACTATGCCGAGAAAGTGCGTCAGGAAAAATATAACCTGGACGAGAATGAGGTGCGTCCTTATTTCGAACTGAACAATGTGCGCGATGGAGCATTTGCCGTGGCGACTAAGTTATGGGGTCTCACCTTTGAAGAAATCACAGGTGAATTTCCTAAACCACATGCCGATGCACAGGTGTTTAAAGTATTAGAAGCTGATGGTTCACACAAAGGCATTCTGTATATGGACTGGCATCCGCGTGCCACCAAGAAGCAAGGTGCCTGGTGTGGTGCTTACCGCAAGCAAAGCCGTCGTGGTGGCGAAGAGATTCCTCCGGTTGTTACTATTGTATGTAATTTCTCAAAGCCGGTTGGTGATTTACCTGCTTTATTAAGCTTCGACGAGGCTTCAACGCTGTTTCATGAGTTTGGTCATGGTTTACACCAACTATTAAGCGATTGTACTTACAACGGCTTGTCAGGTACTTCAGTGCCACGCGACTTTGTAGAGCTGCCTTCGCAAGTAATGGAAAACTGGGCCGGCGATCCTGAAGTGATGAAGGAATATGCCCGTCACTACAAAACTGGTGAAGTGATTCCGGATGAGTTGGTAACTAAGTTAAAAAACAGTGGTCATTTTAACCAGGGCTTTGCTACTACCGAATACCTGGCGGCTGCTTTGTTAGATATGAACTACCATACACAAAAAGAAGAGCAAAAGCTTGATGTCAACCAGTTTGAAGAAGACTACCTGAAGAGCATTGGTCTGATTCCGGAAATCATCTCGCGTTATAAGTCGACTTATTTCATGCATATTTTTGCCAGCAGCGGTTACACAGCTGGTTACTATAGCTACATCTGGTCGGGTGTATTGGATGCCGATGCATTTGAAGCCTTCAAAGAAACCAGTTTATACGACCAGGCCACTGCCAAGTCATTCCGTGAGAACATTCTGGAAAGAGGTGGTACTGTTGACGCCATGGAGATGTATAAAAACTTCCGTGGCCGTGAGCCTAAGATTGAAGCATTACTTCGCCAGCGAGGTTTAGAATAAGCGCTCTCATATCCAATCAATAACAACAAAAGCGGCTACTTTATAATGAGGTAGCCGCTTTTTTATGCCCGTTGTTTTTGTCAAATCCATGCTTTATTAACATATCTTTGCAATAACCATTACTAATCAATCTTAGAAGCATTACGATGAACGACCTTAAAACAACGAACACATTATTGTTAATTATAGTCATTCCTTTTATTTTTTACTTACTTAAAGTACTGTCTTTTATATTTATACCATTGGTATTGGCTATGTTTATCTCACTCTTATTTTTGCCAATTATGCGCTGGCTTGCCAAAAAAAGAGTGCCTAAAACTGTTAGTTTACTCTTGGTAATTATAGTGATAACAGGTGTATTCAAAGTAGGTGGTGAGTTAATTAAATTATCCAGTCAGGAGATACTATCAGCCGATAGTACTTTTTTTAAAACAGCTGAAGAAAAGTTGGTTGGTGTTATAGTTTCGGTTGAAGATTTCTTTGGCATCACACGTGTTCAAGGAGAATCAGTCTTCAGTCATTACTTTAAGAATAATAACATGCTGAGTAATATTGGCGTGACCATCGATTTCATTGGGAATGCTTTGTCTTTAACCTTAACAACAGCCTTCTTTGTCATTCTGTTGCTTTCCGGAACTATGAATTTTGAGAAGCTCTTAAATTCAACTTTATTCAAGGTAAGGTATTCATCTGTAAAGGCCTTTCGCCAGGTTGAGAAGGACATCATTAAGTTTGTACAAGTAAAATTTTTCATCAGCTTGCTGACAGGTATTGGATTTAGCCTGGCCTGTGTCTTTTTCAATGTTAGTTTCCCAATATTTTGGGGCTTGTTTGCCTTTGCCATCAACTTTGTTCAAATGATTGGCTCCATTATTTCGGTAGTGTTATTAGCCTTATTTGCCTTAGTAGAGTTGGACCAAAGTGGCACATTGCTGTTTTTTATTGTGTCTATAATTGCAGTTCAAGGCTTGATGGGTGGTGTACTCGAACCTATTTTTATGGGTAAGACTTTCTCAGTCAATGTTATTGTTATCCTGATTATGCTAATGTTATGGGGGTATATTTGGGGCATTCCGGGTCTAATCTTATCAATTCCTTTAACTGTATTTGCCAAAATATGCTTCGACCAGTTCCCGCGTTACAAAGTTGTTTCTAACATTATAAGCGGCGATAACTCATCAGGTAAGAGGGCGTAATATCAAAAAATTATAATCATTAATATAGGTATATGCCACACTGCCAGTCAAACCTTCTCCTTATGTAGATTTCATTTCATGAGTGTTAAAGAGCAAGAGGAAGCACAAAGCAAGGTGTAGTTGAGTGTTTTGGGATACATGCTGGTACTTCCTCCCGTTAGATTTTTTTTGTTGTAATATTAGGCGCTTGCTTACAGGCGGATGTTGATACCCACATTATAACCTATCCACATATATTGTCCATTGCTGTTACCCTCATGTTTCCAAATGGTTGAAGGCATATCCAACGTGCCATATTTGCCGTCTACCTTCTGGTCTGTGATGTAAAAGTTAAGCGATGGACCACCAATCAAAGAAATGCACTTGGTGACGTGAAACTGGTAGGTTAGGTTCATTTTATTCAACAGGTTCAACTCGTCCCAGTTACTGTCGTAAACAATGTGATTGGTTACGCCTTCAATGGCCAGTGCATGACGCTTGTGCAGTGGGATAAGCGTACCTAAACCTAAACCGTAGCTATACACATCTTTATTGTTGTACTTACTGTATCCGGCCGTATAGATATTATACAATTGTGTCTTCCCCATCTTGTAGCTCAGGTTTGCGTACATTACTTCACTGTTGGAAGCTTCAAAGGCATAGTAGCCATTTTTGGCAATACTGATGAAGCCCAGTGCCGCCCCACCCAGGCTATCGGCCACGTTAATAAATCCCAGCTGAAAGCCTTTCATTTTATTGGCGAAGTTGATAAAACCCAGCTGAAATCCGCTCATCGATTGATGTGCTGTGTTGATAAACCCAATCTGAGCACCGGTCATATCATCCACAGCCACATTGGCCAGGCCAGATAGCATCAGGCCAATGGATGTGCCACCGTTAACATTAGCAATACCGGATATTTGCGCCCCATTGGCATTTTCCTGCGTATAGTTGGTGATGCCAGTTAAATGCAGGCCATTGGCCGATTGGGAGGTAATGTTGGCAATGCCGCTTATGATGGCGCCAGTGCTCGCACCATCGGTAATATTCACGAGGCCACCAATCTGCACGCCACTGACATCACCCATGTTTTGGTTGCCAATACCACCCAATTCAAATTGTTTAACGCCGCCGTTAACGCCATACAGAATGTTGAAAGAATAGTTATTGGCAATGTGCATGGAGCTATGTCCATTGGTTCCTAATGGATAGGCAAAGGATACCTGGGCGGTGGCCACTTTTTTTTCTTCCTGCGCTTTTAAACCGGTTACAATCAATAATAGTGCAACTGTCAGGGTCATAAGTTTTGTTGTCATCTTTATCATTTTTTTGTTGTTATTTTGTTTTAACAACAGGATGACAAGCATTACAAGGGGTACCCCCATTCGGGAAATGAAAAAAAGTAAATTTTATTTGAAGGGCTTGATTTAATTAGATTCTAGGCTTCTTTAAGTATGGATGAGTGTTTCATATGGTTGATAATTAAAGGTGTACTGGTGTTTGATATATCAATTTAATTGACATAAATGTGCTTCATATTGGCACTATCTGTTGAAATAGCATGTTCTTTATGGTTTAAAACCTGACACTCATGTGCCAGCCAATCCAGTGTTGATTCGATTGAGTACTGATGGCTTTCTCAAGAAAATAGCCGCCATAATACATACCCGAAGGCTTGTTTAATTCTGCTGGAGGCTCGCTGCCGGTATCTTGAAACAAGGCAAAGAAGTTAAAAGCCGGTCCAGTCGAAATGGTAAAGTGTTTAAAAAGATGGTAGTTAATTCCCAGTTGTGCACGGTATAATGTGCCCATGTATGAGTTGACTTCTGCATGGGGATCCAGTAGGGCCGCCCCATAAACGTCTATATTAAGCGACGCTTTGCGATTGTAGTTGGTGGTGTAGCCAAATCCATAGCCCGCGCCGATGTAGTTGTCGATGCCTGCATTTAAAAAGCTATACAGGTGATTTCCGCCTGTTTTAAACGCTACATTATAGCGGAAGAGCTCGTTGGTTGAAAACTCGATGGCATGGTAGCCGTGTTTCACAATGTTGATTAAACCAATGGGCACACCGGTTTCAACCGTGTCGGCGATATTAACAATACCAATTTGCACGCCATTCAGTTTTTTAGTGTAATTGGCGAGTGCGCTTATCTGAATACCATTGATGTGTTCGGCCTGGTTCCACACCGATGAAATTTGCAGGTTGGAGGTGTCTTTGAGGTGGATGTTTGTAAGTCCCGATACCTGGGCGTTAAAGCCTTTGGGTGTTGGGTAGTACTCATTACCTTCGGTGATATTAATAACACCCGCTGCCATTACACCGCTGTGGTGCCCTTTAACACGGTTAATGACACCACTGGCCTGGCCGCCTTCCATATTACCCACTACCACATTGGTAATACCTGCTGCCTGAAAACCACCTACGTGCTTGCCAACCACATTGCTAACACCAGCGCCCTGAAAACCGTACACGCTGTTTTGTATAAAGTTGGAAACAGCGCCAAACTCCACACCTTCTATTTGGGCTGTGTAACCGGCAATAACATTAAATGAGGCATTATTGGTGGTTAAACCATTCATCAAATCGTTGGTACCCACATAGGGAAGGAGTGATATTTGTGCCCGTTGCCAGTTAAATACGTTTAGGTTGTTGGAAACGAACAGGGCTTCGTCGTTCACCATAAATTTAGCCAGACCAATATCGCTTATGCCTGTTAATTGATGCTGGCTGAGCATGGTCGCACTGCGTGTTTCCATCTCACTAAAGTTACTGGGCAGTATGCGTTGTCCGGGCAGGGGAATGATGCGCACCTGCTGCATCTGTCCTTTACTCACATAGATAACCGTGTCGCGAAAACCAATGTGGCTGATGCTCAAAGCCGCCGGATGATCCTTATCCCGAAAGTTCAGTTGGTAGTAGCCATCGGTACTGGTGAAAGTAGCCTGCTGGCGGTTGGCTTCGTATACAATGGCATTTTCAAGAGGATGGTTATCAGGCCCTACCACCTGCCCCGCGAAGCTAAACTTATCGGCCCGTTTATCAAGCGGTGTCAGTGTGCTTTGTATAATCACGTGCGTCCCAACTACTTTAAAGTCATAACTATTGCCAAGTGTGGTTTTTAGTACCTTTTTCAAAGGGCTTTTGTTGGCATGAATGCTTACCCGTCGATTCGCATCAATTAGCTGTGCCTCATACGAAAAGTTGAAACCTAGCTGGCCCTCCAGTTCAGTTAAAGCCTTAGCCACCTGTACATCCTGCAACTGCATAGTGACGGGCATTTCCAGATAGTTTTGACCCGTTATAACCAGAGGCATAAGTAATAAGAGCAGGCTGAAAAGTGATTGCTTCATTTTTGAGCTTTGAATATCCGGTAGGTCTGACCTTGTTGTTCGTAGGCAATATCAAAGGTAGCGGCTATCACATCCAGCACCTCGTGTACCTCCTTAGCTTTAAAAGTTGCAGTCAGGTTGGTCAGGTTAATATTGTTATCGTTACAATTTATGTGCACGGCGTAGCTCTGCTCCAGTACATTAAAAACCTCTTGCAGGGGCTTGTTTTGAAACAGCAGAGTCCTGTCTTTCCAGAAGAGTGAAGAAGGTGTCGATGTTGTACTTCGCAGGTTTTGTTGTGCATGCGAGAGGATGCCGCGCTCACCGGCTTTCAGCTCTAAGCGCAAGGTATCGCCCGATGCCGCAACAGGGTAGAATAATTCCACCAAGCCCGACTCCACATCCACCGTTACATTGCTTGAATTGGTAACTTTTACATTAAAACGCGTGCCCAGCACCCGGATGCCACCCATACCGGCTTTCACAATAAATGGCCGAAGGGAATCGCACACCACCTCAAAAAAGGCTTCGCCCTGCAGTTCCATATGGCGGTGCATGTCCTCAGCCTGGCTCAGGTAGCTTAGTTGGCTACCCTGATTAAGCGTTACGATGGAGCCATCGGGCAGAGTGTCGGTTTTGCTTGTGGTGGTTTGATTGTTGACAATAAATGGCTCGTGCACATCTGCTTCCTGCTTGAAGATGTTGAACAGTAATATAATCAGCGCAATGGAGGCGGCTGCATAAATTGCAGGATTCAGAAAGCGACGTATGTTTTTGTTCTGGTCATGCTCATCAATCCGTTTTTCCAGTGTGTTCCAGGCATTAGGCACATCAACCGGCAGTGGGGCAGGATTTAGCTCACCACTCTTTAGCCAGGTAGCTTCCAATTGGTCAAACTCAGCCTGATTGGCCGGGTTATCTTCCAGCCACTCAATAACCTGAAGTTGCTCAGTATGCGATACCTCGCCAAGCAGAAACCTGGTTAAGAGGTCGGTGGTGATATGTGTTGGTTCATTCTGCATATGGTTTAAGCAATCTGACCTTGCCTTTCATTTAGCTTATTAGTATGACATTTTATTAGTTCCATAACCCTATTTGCCATTGATAATTTGGTGAAAAAAGATGAGCAGTAAAGGCAAATAATCCTTGAGCTCCTCCCGCAGGTATTGCAGGGCCTTGCCCATTTGGTTTTCTATCGTTTTTTTTGATAATCCCATTTTTTCGGCAATCTCCTTATAAGTCATCTCCTCGTACCGGCTCATGATAAATATTTTCTTGCGCTGAAGCGGCATTTGGTCAATGGCACTTCTTATTTTCTGATCCAATTCGCTAACAGTGAGTGTATCGGTGAAATCATTATCACTTTTTTCGATTTGCTCACTGTTATACTGCTTGTAGGTTTCGCGTATAGTAATGTGCTTAATCAAATTAATACAACGGTTGCGCACAGCCCGGTATAAGTAGGAGCTGATGGCTGTTTTAATCTCTGTTTTGTCTCTGTTGATCCACAATTGAAAAAACACCTCCTGGCAAACTTCCTCCGAAGCCTCCTGCTCCTTCAGAAAATTATAGGCATAGGCCACCATAAGACTATAATGCGCATTAAAGAGTTGCTCATAGCCGGCACGGGTTTTCCAGTCGTGCGTTATTTGTGTTTCAGGTGCCAAGTGATGGTTTATATCTGTGGTAAAATTAGGGAAAATATGTTTGGATCGTCCAAAAACACTGATGCTTCAATTTTTTTTCAAAAAAACTTCAAATTACTGGTAGGGTATTTTCCTTCTAATGCGGTATGTCAGTGTAAGAGCGTTTTAAACAGGATTCAAACGGAACGCTGACAGCTCTTCCGACTAAGAAATTAACTAATCACATAAAAAATGAAGTTATGAAAAAGGTATTATTATCATTAGCAGTTATGGCGGCCCTGGCAGCTTGCGATAAAAACGACAGTATTATCGACGATATGCCATTGGCTGATGTGGATCTGAAATCCACTACTGAATCGGTTGTGACTACCGAAGCGGCCCTGGATGATGTGGCCGAAGCAGCCGAATTTGAAGTTGACCTGTTTACCGGTACCGATGAAGCTGCCGAAGTAGCCATGGCCGTAGAGGGAGATGCAAGTCTGAAAGCAGGTGGCGATCAAACACGCAACCGTTTCCGCGAGCGTTATAAACTGGGTGTTTGCCCCAGTATTCTGATTGAAAAGGAAGAAGGCGGCTGGCCACGCACCATCACACTCGATTACGGCGATGGCATTGAACTGGCCAATGGACGTATCATTGCCGGTGTGATTGTTATTGTACAAACCGATTCGCGATTGGTGAATGAAGCCACCCGAACCATCACATTCCAGGATTTCAGTGTTGATGGCGTTGGTATTTCCGGAACCATTGTGAAAACCTTCCTGATTGATGAAATGAAAGTGACCATTGAACGCGACTTAACCTTCACACTGGAAGACGGAACAACCATTGACCGCTATGCGGAGTACGAACGTGTTTGGTCAGCTGGTATGGCTACACCTTTCGACCCGACTGATGACGTGTTTGAAATCACCGGTAGTGTAAACTGTGAAGATTCGGATGGTAACAGCTATCGTCGTGAAATTACCAACCGACTGATTAAAAAAGGTGGCTGTCGCTGGATTGTTGCAGGTGAGGTAGCTTTATACAAGAATGGTGTTCAGTTTGCCACCATAAACTATGGCGATGGCGAATGCGACAACATTGCTACCATGACCACAGCTGAAGGTTCTGAGCAGTTTGTAATAGGTAAATGGAAGCGTGAACGCCGACAAGAACGTAATCAAAATCAAAACGGACAATAATCAATTTCCCGATTCCGTATAAAGACCGAAGAAGTAAACGTGCTTCTTCGGCTTTTTCAACACAATGATGACATTCAATATTTTCGTAGTAAATTAGCTAAGCTAAAGACCATCAATTATCACTATTTTGAAACGGGAAGATTTTAAACGATTGTTTGATGAGCAATTTGATCACTTGCGTAATTTCATATATTACCGCTGTGGTGATGCTGAACTGGCAACAGATATTGTTCAGGATGTATTCCTTAAATTGTGGGAGAAACAATTGGATAAACGACCCGAGGAATTGGTTGGATTGCTCTACAAAATGGCAAAAGATGCTTTGGTTAGTAAGTACAGACATAGCCAAACAGAGCAATCATTCAGGGCCAGGCCACCCAACGACAGCAGCAGTCAAACACCCGAAGAGGCCGTCAGTTATGAAGAATTAAAAACAAACTATGAAAAGGCGCTTAGACGGATGCCTGAAAAACAAAGAGAGGTATTTCTGATGAGCCGCAACGACGAACTAAAGTACCATGAAATAGCCCAACGGCTCGAACTAAGTATCAAGGCCGTAGAAAAGCGGATGAAGCACGCATTACAATTTCTAAGAGAAGCACTGGCAGTACAATGAAGAACGAACAGTTACATAACGACCAATTGCGCAACGATGAAGACTTTTTAAGGTCGTTGCCAGAGCTTGAACCATCCTATTCGCGTTCAAAGCACGATGTGTGGCAAAAGCTGGAGGCAGCTATGGAAGCATCGCCAAGCGAAAGAGTGCAGCCTGTAGCCATGCCTGCAAAGGTCAGAACATTACGTCCTGTGCTGATGACAGCGGCAGCTTTACTGGTGGTGTTATTAGCAACAACTGCATTCTTCCGTTTGTATACAAAAACAGTGAGTGCGCCCATGGGTCAGCACCTGACCGCCCTTTTACCAGATGGTTCCAGCATTGAACTCAATGCAGGTTCAGTTGTCAAGTATCAGCCATTGTGGTGGCGTTTCAATCGCGAAGTACAGTTTGAAGGCGAAGGCTTCTTTAAGGTTCAAAAAGGTCAATCATTTGAAGTGGTTTCGTCATTGGGGCGAACCATTGTATTGGGCACCAGCTTTAATATTTATGCCCGCAAAAATGAGTATAAAGTCACCTGCTATACCGGCAAAGTGAGAGTAGTGAGTGTGCTTAGTGGCCAATCAACCGATATTACCCCTAATATGCAGGCGTATATCCAGTCAAACGGTAGCGTGGTGAGTGCAGTGGAGGAGGATGCTGAAACAAACATATCCTGGATGAACGATATGTTCTTCTTTACCGGAACGCCTGTTCAAATTGTTTTTGAAGAAGTGGAGCGCCAGTATGGGGTACGCATCCAAACAGTGGGCCAACTGAATGACTTGTATAGCGGTAACTTTTCACGCGGTCGCTCGGCCGATGAAGTGATGAACATGATATGCTTGTCGATGGGACTGAAGCTTGAAAAAACAAGTTATGGCTATAAGGTAAGTCAATAGATAGTATACTGATAAAGGCATTTGCCGTCATTGGAGATAAGTTGATTACGTGAAACGAATTATTGTTTTTTTTATATCTACTTGGATGTTATCCACCTCAGGAGTTTTTTCACAAACTATTGAGGTGGATTGCCATTCCAGGCCCCTGAATGAACTACTCATCGAATGGCGGGAGGCCTACCAGCTGCAGTTTTCCTTTAATGATGAGCAACTTTCACACTATAAAATAACCATTAAGCAAAGCTTTAACAGTATTGACGAAGCGCTCTCAGTTATTTTAAAAGGGCTGCCATTGGATTATCAAAAAAGCAGGGAGGTGTATATCATCTACCCGGTAAAGCCAACCAAACCATTGAAAAGCTATACGCTGGTAGGAAAAATTATTGAAGCAAAAACGGGCGAGCCATTGCCCTTTTCGCATATCAGGGCCAATGATCAGCAGACAGTGACTGACATCAAAGGCATGTTTAGTTTCAACTTTCAGGAGGATAGTGTATATGAAGTAACGGCTTCGCACCTCGGGTGTTATATGCTTGATACAGTTTTGGTAGCCGGCGCCCAGCATACCATTGTATTGCAACCATCGGTTTTTGGTATTAAAGAGGTGGTGATTACCAATAACATTGTGGAGAAATCAACACAGATTGGTGAAGCATCCGGCCTTACCAGCCTAAACCATCACATTGCGAATTACCTGCCCGGAAACGGTGATAACTCGGTTTTTAACCTCTTACGTTTGCAACCGGGGATTCTGGCAGCTGGCGAGCAACCCAACGATCTAATCATTTGGGGCAGCCCCGAAGGTACCAGCCGTGTTAAGTTTGATGGTTTCACCATTTGGGGGCTTAAGAATTTTAATGACAATATCAGTGCCGTAAACCCTTATGTTGCCAAAAGCATAGAGATTCAGAAAGGTGGTTATGGAGCGTCCAATGATGATGTGGTTGGGGGCATTGTTAATATTGCAGGTAAGAATGGTAATTTAAATAAGCCCGGTGTTAATTTATTCATCAATAACCAGACGCTCAATGGAATGGTTGAAGTGCCGTTGTTCAGGAAATCATCTCTGATGCTGGCTTTCAGACAAACCTACTACAACATGTTTGATAAGGATGATGTCAGTTATAATAGCAACAACAATTCGAACAGCCCGGTTGAGGCAATTCCTGATTATGAGTTTCGGGATTTTAACATCAAATACTCTTTGCAGGGAGATAATGGCGACCTGTTATACATGAGTATGCTCTATGCTGATGATGACTTTTTGGTTAATGCCTCACAAGAGCGGGATAGAGGTAGCTGGGAGCAACAAACCCGAGAGGATAATCATCAGTTGGGTGCGACACTTTTTTATGGTAAAACACTTGCGAATGGTCTTTCATCTAATTTAAAAGTGAGTTATTCGGCCCTATATTCCCACTATTCACAGCTGCGCGAGGTGAGTAATCGCCGTAATACCTATAAAGTGGTGAGATCTGATGAACAGGCTCAAAATGATGTGGGTGAACTGTCTGCGCAGTGGGAAAATAAGTTTCAGATAGGAGAGCGAAATAGCCTGACTATAGGTCTTGATTTCGTGCATAACGATTTGGTGCTATATGAAGATACGTTTGATACCCGCTACATCGACCTCACCGAACGGGCCAACCGGCTAAGTGTATACGCCCAGGATGAGCTGAAACTGGCCTCCCGCTTATATATGACTGCAGGGCTGCGCATGAATCATTCTTTTTTTCTTAATAAGGTATATTTCGATCCGCGCCTGAGTCTGTCATTCAGAGCATCGGGAAATATTAAGCTGAATGCCTCGTGGGGGCGCTATCACCAGTTTTTAGTTAAAAGCTCGGTGGAAGATGCAAGTGGTAACTATCGCTACTCCTGGTCTATTGCCGATAACGATGAAGTACCCGTAATCAGTTCAACGCACTATGTATTGGGAGGGGCTTACACACCTGAAAATTTTCTGTTCAGCATTGATACCTATTACAAAACCAATGATGGCTTAACCCGCTTTATCCGTTATCGGCAAGAGAGCTATATTTTTGTTGGCGACAGCCGCTCTTATGGGATTGATTTTTACGCCAAAAAAGACTTTAAAGGGCATTCGGTTTGGGCCTCCTATTCATTGAGTAAAACAGAAGACCATTTCCCATTTTACCAAAAAGACGAGTATCGCAGGGCATTTCAGGATCAGCAGCATGAAGTAAAACTGGCCGGCTTGCTTAACCTCGGGCGCTTCCATCTATCAGCCAGCTATGTATATGGTTCCGGCTTTCCTCTGTATAATAGCTATGTCGATCAAAGCTACACAGAGGCTGATTACAACCGACTGGATGCATCGCTGGTGTACAGGCTCGCATCAACTAAATTTGATGGCGAAATAGGCCTGTCAGTATTAAATCTCACAGATGCTGATAATATCAAATATAACCAGTTTAATCGTGTTCCATTCGATCAGCTTAATACGGTGTACATCAACCCTGAAGCCGTTGCTTTTACGCCTTTGTTATATTTGAAGCTGCATTTTTAGAAAGGCTGAATAGTTGCTGATCTGAAAGCTATATCATGTAAATTTCGGCCAGTTTATCAGTTTTATATAGGCGTTTGTTTTTATTATTAAGTATTTTTTTAGATAATTGTAACCCTTTAGTAATAATACCGTATTAAGTAGAGCTATCTTAATCAGAGTTTTATATAAACTACATTCACATACATTTATTAACTCAAACTATCAAAATCATGAAAAGAATTCTAGTAGTATTGGCAGTAGCAGCAATGGTGGTTTCATCATGTGGAATGAAAACTAATGCACAAGGTGAAGAAGCTAAAGACAAAGCAGCTGTAGAAACTACTGTTGAGGCAACAGTTGAGGCTGAAGTTGAAAAAGCTTGTTGCGAAAAAGACAGTACAGCAAAAGAGTGTACTGATGCTGAGAAAAAAGCTTGCTGCGAAAAAGATAGCACTGCTAAAGAATGCACAGATGCTGAAAAGAAAGCTTGTTGCGAAAAAGAAGTAAAAGATACAGAGGGTGAGAATACGGAAGCATAACGCTAATCAGGAAATCGTCTCATGAAAGAGAGAAAGGCTGTTCGCTACCTGGCGAACAGCCTTTTTTCTTACTCGGCAAATGTCCACTCCATGTAGATGGATTTCATAATTACCTGTTCTTTGGGGTTCAGGTCAACGCCCGAAAAATTGTCGGCCCGGGTAATGGCAGGTGTCGATTCTGTGTCCATCATCAGCTCCATTGGGCGGAAAGAAGGGGTATCGGCGCCATAATTGATATTGGCAATGCCTGTTAGCTTCACGCCTGCGGCATTGGCTATAATCTCTGCTTTTTGTCGGGCATCAGCCACAGCCAGTTCAATGGCTTTTGCTCTTAACTTCTCTTTTTGTGTTTCGCTAAAGCCAAAGGCCAGACGATAGTTAATGTTTAAATCTTCACGATTCAGACTTTTAAGCAGGGCGTCTGAGAATTTTTGGGTGAAGGTGCTTTTTACTTCCAGCGATATGTTGGCCACATAGCCCGACTTGACGCGCTTATTCTGCTGCCACTCATAGGCCTCGTTAACTGATATAGCTTTGGATTTAATCAGTTTTGGATCAATACCATTCTTTTCAAAGGTGCGCTTCAGTGTTTTCAGGCTTTCCATGGCCTTACTGAAGCATGCCTGATAAAGACTGTCCTTCACCGTCAGGTCAACCGATACAATAATTTCTTCTGGTACCTCAGTTATGCGCGCCTGGCCTTCTACTTTGATGCGATTACTGTTTTGAGCTACAAGGGTATTGGCAATAAAAAGAATCATCAGGCTAATGTAGGTTGTACGTTTCATAAGTATCTGTTTTTAATGTTTTATAAATTAGTTGTCGCTATAAGGATGCCGCATTGGGTTTAATTCCATAAACAGCCTTCATTTTTTTGAAAAAAGTTTACTCAATCACCAAGTTACGATATTTAGGATACTTCACCGTGTATTTAAGCTGGAGTTTGGTCTGTTCAGTTGGTGCCAAGCTCAGCTCCCAGCTCACTTCTCCGGTATCCTTGTTTAGCAGTCCTTTGCTTAGTTCGTCTATTTTTACTTCAATCTCCTCAAGGGTCGATACAGGTATTTGGTCTAACACAATCAGGTTAATGGCCTGGTTCTTATTATTTCGTATGGTAGTCTCCCAAGCTTTACTATCCTGCTTTTTATTGCCAATAAACTGTCTGGTAGTATAATTTTTAACTGTTTCGCGCGAAACAAGCACCTGCTTATCACGGCCGAGTGAGAGCTTAAGTGTATCACTGGCATAGCGCACATCCAGCAGGGTTTTGCCAATGTAAGTGTCTTCAAAAAAGATGTTGGCTTCCCCCTCCAGCAAGTTGTATTTTTCCCAGTCTGTTATCCGGGCTATCAGAAAGGCATCGCGATCGAACTTGGGCACGCAATAGTATTGGTAGCTGGCATCCAACTCGTAGGCATCCATGTCCACCGTATAGTTTTTATTATCTGTAGGAATGGTGTAGGCCCGCTTAATCTGAAAATCAACCGTCGTTTGGTTGCGTACTTGTTGCGTCGGTACGGCCAGGCTCGACATACCTCTTATCTTTATACTTTTCTCTTTTTTAGGTCGCACACTAACACCTGCAGCACGTCCTTGTAAAGCCGAGCTGATATCACCTCCATAGCCTGTAACCACTACTTCGTCCAGATCCACGGCATCAGGTATCAGCTTAACATTGAGGTTAGCCCCGGTGATGGGCAATGTTTTTTGCTCAAAACCAACAAACGAATACTCCAGATAGGCCGCATTGTTTGGGATGGTGATAGAGTAGTAGCCATCCATATTGGTAACTGTTCCGATAGAAGTGCCTTTTACAACCACATTAGCGCCTGGCAAGGGTTCGTTCATATCGTCCAACACGCGACCTCTCACTTCATTCACTGCCTTTTCGTAGTTAGGCGGCAGCATGTTGTAATCCAGGTAATAGGTTTTAAGCTCTGGAGCTACTCCCGATGCTTTAGGGTTGGAGGATGAAAAGGTGAGCTTTACATTATTCCAGTCTACTTTGGTATCCTGTTGTACATTGGCTTTATAGATGAGCTGCACAGGCTCGCTAATGGTTTTGGCCCTGATGTCGTAGGATGGAAACCAGCCAGCATTACTCACCAGGTACGACAGTTCGAAACGGGCTTTGCAAGGCGTTTTAACATCTACCTTCACCAGTACTTCTCCGCTTGGGTGCTCTTTCTGGCCCGAGAGGGTTCTGATTTGCTGCTCCAGCTTGGTGCGTTGCGTTTGTAATGAATTGATTTGTTTGCTGTGTTCTATCTCTTGTAGTTTCAGCTCCTTCAGCCGCTTTCCATAATAGGTAGATGTTTGCTGCAGGTTGCTAAGGCTCAGTTGCTCATTTTTTCCGCCCAGCGAACGGTTGGCTTTTAAAAACTCCAGCTCTTCGAGTGTCACTGACTGGTAGGCATGTATTAACTGTAGTTGTGCATCCAATTCTTTTTTTTGAGTTTGCAGCTGTTTAATTTCATCCGAGTGTTTTAGCTGGTTCAGATAGTTCTGCTGATGATTAACGGACAGTACTGTCAGCGCGCCATTGGCTTTCACCTGTATGCTTTTGGCATCGATGTAGGGCGATAGGCCTGAGAAGCGAAGCATCTGGATGCCCTTGCTGAGTTCAATGGATTTGAAGCGGTTCACCTGGGCTCCTTTCAAGAACACGGTGACTTCGTTGACTTTGGTAGTAATGTCTTTTTCTGCAAGATTACTGGCCGAAAGGCTCGTCATTGTTAGCCATACTAACAGGAGGTTGAGGTATCTCATGTGCTTTTCAAATTATGTGAATAATCAGTTGTTGCTATCAGGATGCAGGCAATTGGACTATTCCATAAATGAAATTGAATTTTTTTTGAGATAATCCTTTATGGCTAATCGGATGCGTTTTGTAAACGGTTCATTGGGCTAACGACCTGAAGGCTTGAAGCCCTCATGCCGGGCTGGCCTTTCCATTTTTTTAGAAAAAACGGAAACCAAAAAGTCGTATCGCTCAAGGGGAGTGCTTCGCACCGTTGCTGAGAAGCAGCTTCAGGCTTCCCCTTTTTCAAAGGCCGCTCTTTTGCCTTCTCATCCATTCTCCCTGACGGGCGATTACATCGAAACCCTGTTTCGAGTGGGGTTTGCAAGAGTAACTGGAGGAAGCAGCCTACCCCCCGACCTCAGCAACGCAGCATGGGACCCACTCATTGAGTGGAAGAAAGGAAGATTTGGAGCACGTATTGTCAGTCTTTAAATCTTCCCTGAAACGAAATGTTAGTGGGAAGGTGAGTGCTGCAGTCTTGATGTTCTTTGCGTACTTTCTTATATCAAGATAAGAAAGTATGAGCCCCTGCGGCTTGAGCAGAAGAAAGCTTAATTGCTCTCATGCCGGGCTGGCACATCCTTTTTCGAAAAAGGATGCAAAAACTTTATTGAAAGAGGTGATTGCAGCGCACCGGAATGAATCTGTTACGCCAGGCTTTCCCTTTTTCAAAGGCCGCCATTCTGTAACATTCATTCCTATCACTGGCTTTCAATATTTCGAAACCCTGTTTCGAGTGGGGTTTGCAAGAGTAACTGGAGGAAGCAGCCTACCCCCCGACCTCAGCAACGCAGATGGGGTGCCCTTATCCGAAAGCTACCCTTTACCATTATTATTGTTTAATATACTCATGGCTAGTCTATAACCCTCGTATTTTAATTTAAATCTATCCAGTCCTTGTTTGATGG
>NZ_JAGUCN010000015.1 GCF_018271975.1 Carboxylicivirga mesophila | reverse complement strand
TTATCTCCAGCGGAGATAAATATTTGTAGATAAGTGCAATGTAAATAACCAATCAACCTCAGCGAGGTTGAATATATATTTAATCGGTTATTAATAAAAACAAATATACCATGAATCTATATCCACTTATTCCGAAGGCCGCCAAGGTAGGTCTGATGCCACTTGATGAGGCAGAATTGCAACTATTGAAGAACGCCGAAATCAGTAAAAATGGAAGTTTTGATGTGCCACTATTAAACAATGCAGTGCTTGACTTTGAAACTTCTGCTGCCGCTAATATATGGGTGTATAACAATACCGATGATTTAAAAAACGACGATCTGGATGGATTTTACCTCAGTGAAGACGACTGCAAAAAGGTGATGAAGGAGCAGGCGGTGGTGCGCTATTCCATAGGTGCCAAACTAAGAGCCAAAGCAGGTGGAAGCATTAAAGAGATACTGGGTTTTGAAATTGGTGCCAACAGAGACCTGGATGTGTCGATGTACCGTTTGCACGATTTATCGACCAAAACCTCGGAGGCTGTTTACCAGGATTTACTCGACTTTAAAAGCCTTTTAAATGACTCGGCCAAGGCTGAGTTTTGGGATGGCTTTTTACCCAACGAGGCCTGCTCGTATGCACTAAAAGGAGAGGTGAGTGGTAAAATTGATGTGGATGTGGTACAGCTGTTATCTACAGTGTTAGCACCAGTGTTTACACTCACTAAAAGCGGGCCACAATTGCCTGTTTCAATCGATCCGAGCATAAGTGTTTCCTTCTCGTTTAAGCGCGAGGACAATTTCGAGTGCCTGGTGCGTAAGGTGGAAGATAAGGTATTTGCCCTCAAGCTGGGGAAAGCCAAATCATCAAGCAAAGAATTGGGTATTAAAGCGGGCGTGTCAATTGCCTTATTGGATGTGGAGAAGGAGAAAATTATTAAGATCATAGATAAATATTACGAAAATTATCTTGGCAAACCCACTGGTGAACTTGATGAACTTATTGCACAAACCGACGATTACCTGTCCAATGAAACGATAGCAGCCATCATTGAAAAGATTGATTTTGTTGGTGATACCTATGAGGAATTAAAAGCGCATTACAACGAATACAAGGATAAGATAGCGGAGGTAAAAGATAAAGTAATAGCCTTGCTTTCGGCCAAAGTGGAGATAGGCTTGGAGTATGAGTACCGCAAAACGATGACGACCGGTGTATTGCTCGAAGCAACTGTGCAACAGGATTTCCTGATGGCGCATTTTGGCGATGTGGTTAAGCTAAAAGTTGCCAGTTTGTTAGCTTACCACAGCGATGCCGATAATGCGCCATTTAAAGTGAATAACTACTTCTCAGAAAAGGGACTGGAATTCAGTCGTCGTTTTGCCCTTGGTTTGAGCATTGGTAACTGGACCCTTAGCTCATATACCCAAAAAGAACTGGAAGTTGAAGAGAAAGAGATAGGTGTTAATGGTAAAAAAGCCATCAGTATTTCCTCTCTGAAAGAAAAGGGTGCTATTGTTTTTGCCGAGCAATCTAAAATAGCCATCTCGCTGGATGCGGAAACAAAGCATCCGGCCAGGGAATTGCATTACGATGATTTAGATTACACCCTCACTCTGATAGCCGGTAAGGAAGATGGAAAGATTAAAGGACGCATAAAGGAACGCAAAAACAAGAAGAAGGGCGATGTAAAAGATTTAAATGCGTTTATGCAGCTGGCAGTTGTGTGGGGCGCTTTGGCCGACCTCAGCCACACCGACTCGCAGAACCGACTAAGTGAGCTCTGGAATACGATTAAGCATTGCGATGATGTAGAATACGAATGTAAGCTGCATGTGCCATCGGAGGTGTTTGTATGCCTGGCAAACGCCATGCGTTCGTCAATGGGCTACGAAATTTTGGCGCGTTCAATGGCCGCATCGGTGTATGAAAATAAAAATGAGGATAGTACACGTATGGCCAGTCGCGAAGACTTCTACTATCAGCCCATCCTGGACTTTTACAATACGCGCAGCACCAATAATTTGTTTGCACACAATAAGTATCGCCGGTCCTATAAAAAGTGGCGTAACTTCGAAACAAACCGGCTTAGTCTGAACCCGGTTAATCGGCCAAGTTATTTTGGCGGTATTCCTTTTGACGATAGCCTCAAGAGCTACCAGGAGCTCTTAAAGGCCTTTAACAACTTTGATGAGAAAATCAGCAAATCAAAAGCTTTAAAGATAGATGTAGATCATGCGCGAAAATCGGAGATTGCCAAGCTTTTCGGTTTTATCGAATCGGTGGTTAACGATAAGAGGGGCTTTAATCAGAAATGGTTTGGCTACATGATACTGGAGCTGATTGAAATGCATTACCCCGATAAGGCCGATGCCATAAGCTGCACATTTACCATTCAAACCACAACCGGCGATAAGGACGAAGCGCTTGTTTTTGGAGCTTAGTAACTAGCCAAACTAAATCATATTGTAATGAAAGAGAGTGACAAATTTGATATTTTAAACCTGGTGGATGAGTTTACTGCCAGTGATGCCGAAAAGGAGAAAATGAAACGTCTTTTATCGGAGGCCATCTATGAACAGGAACTGGAAGACCAGCTGAAAGAGTGTGAAGCAAAAGAAGAACTGTTGGAACGCATCAGGGAGTTGGAAGGTACCACTGCCGACCTGAAACAGGCTGGTTGGTGGGGTCGCTTTATTCTGTTTTTACGCGGCGCACAGCGTCCAATATGGGGTTTTGCCGTGTTGATATTGGATATTCTGGTATTTACATGTCCGACTCTTCATGGACTTCTGAAAAATCCAGATCTAATGACTGTATTTAAGGTTATCAACTTCCTTGTACTGGGCTTCTTATTTGGTGAACGAGCCTTAAAGAATGTGATTCCTTTGGTGAGCCAGATGAATGCCAGCAGAAGAGAGAGCCAGCAAGTGACAAAGGATCAGCCAAAAGGATAAGCTATGAAATTAACCGTTGTACGATATGCCAGCTCAACGGATAGTACGCTGGGCATGTTACTGATTGATGGTGTATTTGAGTGTTACACGCTCGAAGATGAGCACCGCGACGTGAAAAAGATGCATGAAACACGCATAGATGCAGGTACCTATAAGCTGCAGCTGCGCACCCATGGACGGCATCATACAGATTACCTTCAGAAGTATGGTGCAGATTGGCATTATGGCATGTTGCAGGTAATGAATGTTCCCAAGTTTACCGATATTCTGATTCATATTGGCAATACGGATGATGATACCTCCGGCTGCCTGCTGGTTGGTGATGAGGTGAATAATAATGCCATTCAGTCCGGAAAGGTCAAAAATAGTACACAAGCTTATGTACGAATGTACCCCAAGATAGCCAATGCCTTGATAAGCGGTGAAGAGGTCACTATCACTTACCTGGATAATATACCGATAAGTAAGAATTTGACATCAGGATCGCCAACGGTCATTCCGCACATTGAGCAGGGCCAGCCAAAAGTGGTGAATACCACTAAGCTAAATTTTCGGGAAGTGCCCAAAGGACCGTTACTTGGTGTATTAAATGAGAATACCCAGGTAATTGTTAAGCAAACAAAGATGGGCTGGAGTAAAGTAATGGTCGAAGGTTGGTTGAGTGATCGCTTTTTACGGTGATTGTCGGGTGAGTGATATGTGTTCACCCCCTGCGGGGCTGGAAAGTGATATGGTGAGTGCCACAGGCTTCATCGGTGGTTATTCACGGGATGCCCTTTCTGGGCATAGGTTTGAAGAAGATTACTTCTCATAATTGTCCTGCAAGGAGCACCTCTAATACCCGTGTGGGCAGCTCAAGGATGTTACAGATCCATAGGTCGAGCCCTTTCTGGGCATAGGTTTGAAGAAGATTAACTCCCATAATTGTCCTGAAAGGAGGACCTCTAATACCCGTGGGGGCAGCTCAAGGATGTTACAGAGCAATAGGTCCAGCCCTGAAACGGCATAGGTTGATTTGAAGAAGATTAACTTCTAAAATTGTCCTGCAAGGACAAACTACTAATAACCGTGGGTGTAGCCCACGGAGGTTAATGAGTCAGCACCCCAGCCCTGAGAGGGTTGAATATAAATAGATATAGTCCGAATCAATTTTATTCTATACATATTTTAAATCTATCCAATATGTCAAGTTATCGACAAATACTCTATCAAATTGTGTTCTGCACAAAACATAGACAAAAGACCCTCAATCCAGAACATAACGAAGAGCTCTTTAAATACATCTGGGGTATCATCAAAAACAGAAACTGCCATTTGTACAGAATCAACGGGATGGAAGAACATGTTCATATTCTGTCAGATACTCATCCATCCATTGCATTAGCCGATTTTGTAAGGGATATAAAAACAGCTACCTCTATTTGGCTCAAAGAATCGGGATTCTGTCCTGATTTTATAGGTTGGGCTGATGGTTATGCTGCCTTTACATATTCATATTGGGATAAGGATATGCTTATTAACTATATCATTAATCAGCAACAGCATCATCAAAAGGAGAGTTTTGAAGACGAGTATCGAAGATTGCTTAATGAGCATGGTGTTACAATCGATGAACGTTATTTCTTAAGGTGAACTAGCATTGTTCAACCCCTGCGGGGCTGAAAAGTGATGCGGTGAGTGCCACCGGCTTCACCAGTGGTTACTCATAGTATGCCCAGAAAGGGCATAGGTATGTAGAAGATTAACTCTGATAATTGTCCTGAAAAGACAAACGACTAATAACCGTGGGTGAAGCCCAAAGAGTGCATCATTATTGTATCTCAGCCCTTAAAGTGGGCTGCATATTATTAACAATCAAACTTTAAATTATGTCAGAACTAAACCTAAAAGAACTCATTCACCAAGTGCGTGAAGAGCTTATCGCATCAGAAGAATTAAGGGAGCAAAAAGGATTGGATACTTTATTCGAAGTCGATAAACTTAAGATTGAAGTCAATTTTGTGGTTGAAAAAGTCAGTGGCAAAAGCGGAGGCGTTAACCTGAAGGTAATTGACGGCAAGTTAAATAAAACCTATACCGAACAACAGGTACATAAAATTACCTTAGATCTTAAAGTGCCTGAAGAGGCGAAGTTTGTAAATTCTGCAAGCATTAGAGATAGTATTAAAATAGCAGGACTTACAAGCTACGAATCTGAAGTATAATACTGTTGTAACATTGTAGAACTGTAATTGAGCAACAAAAGCCATACGATTTCGTAGGCTTTTGTTTTTTTATATATCTTCATTCTCCGAAAAAATCAGGCATGTTTTAGTGTCTACACACACACATTTTAACCAAACAACAAATCCATGAAGAGAATTATCTTTTTAGGGCTGCTATTAGCTATGGGCAGCCAGTTAGTTGCTCAATTATTAGATTACCGACAAGGTTACATTATTGATAAGGATAGTGTTAAAACCGAATGCCTTGTTAAGTACATTAGTGATGGAGGTATTTCCACAAAGCCCTTAAATAAAGAAAATGGTAAGAAACAGACCTATACAGCAGACGAAATTCTGGGGTATGGAACGGGATATGATCATTATGTTGTTCTTAAAAATGTAAGAACCAAAGTGAGCACCAATATAGGAAACAGCAAGCAAAAGTTCATATTTGCCAAAGTTGAGCTTAAGGGCAAAATAAATTTATACTCAACAGTGCTTCGCTCCATGTCGAGCGGTGGTTATGGCTTTAATTACGAAGAGGTTTTTATCCTTGAGAAGTTACCTGAGTATCCTGCCGTTCAGCTTCGTAAAAGTAAAAAGAAACAGTTGGCCTTATTAAATGAGTTGGTTAAAGATTCTCAGGAAGCCAGTAAGAAGATGGGAACTAAGAAACTAAGAGAAAGTGAAATTAAACAGCTTATTCGTTTTTATAATAATGCGGATCAAACTTTGTAGTTGAAGTAATAGAGAATAATAAGCAGAAGGTACTGTTGATACAGTACCTTTTTTTATAAATGTCACTTCATTATGCTATCCTGTAAAAACAAACTATCAATAACCGTGGGTGAAACCTGTAGATGCAGCAGGTGTGATCGTAAAGCTCTGTAGGGCTATGCTGGTAAAGCATTGCTGCGTATAGACACAAATGGCATTGAGTGGGTATATTCTCTGTTGTAAAAAGAAAAAATCCCTCTGCAAGTCATTGCTTGCAGAGGGAATTGTATTTTTGCGTAAATCGCTATGGTGTTTTCATCATGTTATTCATTACTTCTTCTAAATTAAACTTAGCCGGTTTCTGGCGCGGTGGGAACTCCTTAAAGGTAGATACCATCTCTCCAACTCTTGATTGGGCTGGAACAATCAGGAATTGTCCTACTCTTTCCATCCACTCAAAATAGCCATTGGCGTCGATTGAGGCTCTCTCGTATGGATCCATTCTTAAGTCAAATATTAACGGTACACGCAATGCGGTGAAAGGTTCCATCCAAACTCTAAGCTGATGAGCTTTTTGTTCCATAAATACCAGTTTCCATCGGTCGTATCGGTATGCTACCAAATCACCATCGTCACTCCAGTAGAAGAACTCTTTTCTTGGCCATTCATTTTGCGCATTTTCATTGGTAAGGTTAGGAAGTAGGTTGTATCCATCAATATGAACCTTGTATGTCATATCACCTACTTTATGGCCTTTCTTTAGTTTCTCACCAATATTATCCTCGCCAACGGCAGCCATTAAAGTAGGTAGTAAATCGGTGTGCGAAGTAATGCCATTTTCTATTTGTCCCGCCTTAATTTTTTCTGGCCAACGCATTGCAAAAGGAACGCGGTAACCACCTTCCCAGTTGGTGTTTTTTTCGCCGCGAAACGGGGTAACACCAGCATCGGGCCACATATTAAAATGCACTCCATTATCCGTTGTATAAATTACAATTGTATTCTCAGCAATACCCATTTCATCAAGTTTATTCAGTAAAACTCCTATTTGATCATCGTGCTGAATCATACCATCGGCATAGACATTTAAGCCCGATTTGCCTTTGTAATCGTCTGGTACATGGGTATGGTAATGCATGCGTGAGGGATTAAACCAGCAGAACCAAGGTGTATCATCGTCTTCGTTACGCTCAATGAAATCGATGGTAGCATCCAAAAATTCCTGATCAATTGTTTCCATTCGCTTTTTCGTAAGAGGCCCTGTATCTTTTACCTGGCCATCAGCAGTAGATTTTATTACACCACGAGGGCCAAATTTTTCTTTAAACTCAGGGTCTTGAGGATAGTTTTCATGTTCAGGCGCTTCTTCGGCATTTAGATGGTATAGGTTGCCAAAGAACTCATCAAAACCATGCTCGGTAGGTAAGAATTCATCTTTGTCACCCAAATGATTTTTACCAAATTGCCCGGTAGCATATCCGTAAGGCTTAAGTAACGTTGCCAGTGTAGGGTCTTCTTTTCTTAACCCTAAATCAGCTCCTGGCAATCCCACTTTGGTTAATCCGGTGCGTACAGGCATTTGTCCGGTAATAAAAGCTGAACGGCCCGCGGTACATGACTGCTCCGCATAATAGTCTGTAAATTGAACCCCTTCGTTTGCAATGCGGTCGATATTTGGAGTGGTATACCCCATCATACCTTTATTGTTGTAGCTTAAATTAGATATACCAATATCATCAGCCATAATCACTAAGATGTTTGGTTTAGCAGTGTTTTTGCTCTTTTTTTGTGCGAATGTGGCAGGAATAACTAATATTGCCATCAGCAGTATTGAAATAATCTTTCTCATAATATTAATCTTTTCGTTTGTTGAAAGTCTGTTGATTAAAACTATCTTAGATGCAAATGTACATGGAAATACACCTATGGTTCTTCAACTAATGTGACTAATATTATTGCGATTGCGTCAAGGGTGTTTTTACGAGGTCTTTTTTAGTAGGCCTGAAGGAGAGGTTCCAAAGTGGTCTTTAAATATTTTTGAGAAATGGCTAACAGATGTATATCCAGTTTTATAACACACTTCGGTGATGGATAAATTTTGTTGCATAATCATCTGACGAGCCTGTTCCATTCTAACCTGTTTACGATAGCTGGTCATGTCGGTACCATGATAAGCTTTAAATAAACGCTGTAGTTTACGTATGCCTATCGAAAGCTGATTGGCAATATCAATGATCTTGATACTTTCATCCTGTGATTCAAGTAGAATTTTTTCAACTTCAATAATGGTTTGTAAATCATCTTCATGAATAAAGTTGGTATCATTCTTTTTATTGGAAATATCCCTAAGAATTTGTTCCAGTGTAAGCATTATCAATTCTTCTGCCTTATTGATCCGATAACCTTTGGTAAATAAATTATCAGCCTGGTAGCTTCTTAATTGATGCAATACCCGCTGAATCTCCGTTGAAAACGGATTCTTAAAACACCATTGTTCATCTGTGTCCAGGAAGCGAATGATTTCTTCTGGTAAATCGTAATATTTACATAATGCCATTAGCTTATCGAAGCTGATAAAAAAATGAATCTGTTTAAATAATGTATATGCAGGGATAAAACTATTGTAAGAGTAATGACCATTAAAAAATAATACCTGATTGTGCAAGTTGTGGGAATTGTGCTGATTAGGTGAATCAGTTAAATCTGCAGCTTGAAAATTATATATCAGTGAGAAAAAACTTCTGGCTGCTTCCTCCGTAACTTTGCGCTCAAGGTAGAAGTCTTCAAATAAATTATAATCTGCTTCCTGAAATATCAGCCCATCAACCAACACGCTTGATTTAAGAAAGCCTTGACCTACATCATCAGGCATAAATAGAACACCGTCTTCGACTTTACCTCCAACTTGTTCGGCCAGTTGCTTAAATTGATTTTCGGTTTCTGATATCTTAAAGTGTCGCATGTTTTTTTGTTAATTAAACCGCATTACAGCCAAATCAAAGATAGAATATAATACCATTTTCAAGAAAGAATGTCGTTTTTCAAATAGTATCTGTCGTAATTACGGGATAGAAACTTATTCAGCTAAAGTACTTTTGTTTTAGTATATTAGTTAGAAATATTCAATAGAATTCTTTAAAATAATTGGCGAGAATTTAAAATACCTTATGATATGTTGACACAAATAAAAACACTACAGGATAACTTAAACAGGAGTATTCTGGGGCAAGAGCATCTCGTGGAACGGATGTTGATTGTGTTGCTGGCCAACGGTAATATGCTGCTTGAAGGATTGCCGGGCCTGGCCAAAACACGTGCTATCAAAAGTCTTTCAGATCAAATACAATGCGGCTTGAGCCGGATACAGTTTACGCCAGACCTATTGCCGTCTGATATTACCGGCACAACCGTGTATCAGCCAGAAGCAGAGGAGAAGTTTGTGTTCGAAAGGGGGCCCATTTTCAACAATATGATATTGGCAGATGAGATTAACCGGGCACCGGCCAAGGTGCAGGCAGCCTTGCTCGAAGCCATGGAGGAGCGTCAGGTATCGGCCGGCGGACAAACCTACCCGATGGCTAAGCTGTTTATGGTGATGGCCACGCAAAATCCTATTGAGCAGGAGGGAACCTATCCGCTGCCCGAAGCACAGATGGACCGCTTTTTGATGAAAGTGGAAATTGGCTATCCGGAGAAGGAGGCAGAAAAAGCCATCCTGGATTTGGTGCGTAGCGAAACAGTAGCCAAAAAGACAGAAAACAATGGCACCATTCCGGAACAGGTAATTTTTGACGCTCGCAAAGCCACCGGGGAAGTGGAGGTGAGTGAGGCCATTAAGCAATACATTGTCGACCTGGTGTTTGCCACCCGTTACCCGGGTAAATACAACGAGGAGATGAGCGATTGGGTGGAATGTGGTGCCTCGCCACGTGGTACCATTGCTCTGGAGCGTTGTGCCCGTGTGCATGCCTGGCTCAATGGACGTAATTTTGTGTCGCCCGACGATGTGAGGGCCATTGCACACGATGTATTGCGTCACCGCCTGATTCTGTCGTACCGAGCTGAATCGGAAGGCATAAATGCCAATGTGGTGGTCGATAAATTATTAGATTTGGTAGCCATTCCTGCTTAAAGATGCCAATCATGCAAAAGCAACATCAAATACCGGTAGAGGTGGCCGTTACCATTGAGGATTTAATGGAGCAGGCGGAATATGTTGATGCAGTTAACTTCAGTAGTAAGCAGCCTCAGCGAAGCGCCTTGTTTGGTCGGCACCGATCATTGATTCATGGACGTGGTCTTGATTTTGACCAGGTGCGTAAATACGTGAGGGGCGATGATGTGCGTTACATCGACTGGAAAGTAACAGCGCGCACACAGAAAACACATCTAAAGCAATACACCGAAGAACGTGAACGTCCGGTTTTATTGGTCGTGAATCAAAGCTCTTCCATGTTTTTTGGTACGGCAAAGAATATGAAGTCGGTGGTGGCTGCCAAGCTCGCAGCTATTGTGGCGCATCACATAGTAAAAGAAAAAGATCGCCTGGGAGCCATCATTTTCAATGATGAAGAGGCGAAGTTGATTCGTCCCAAGGGCGGACAAAAGAACCTGGTACAGATTATGCAGAAGCTGACAGAGGTAAATCAAAGTCTTGTGTATCAAACATACATGGCCGATAATAAAACTGTGTTAACAAATACTATGACAGCCTTGCATCAGCTAAAGCCGGTTAACCACCTGATTGTGTTTATCAGTGATTTTTTACATTACCTGCCAGAAGTCAAATCGGCATTAGCCTCAGTGTCGCGTCACAACGATGTGGTGCTGTTTAAGGTGAACGATCCCATGGAATTTACCATGGCCGATGAAAAGTGGGTGTTATCGCAACAAGAGCTGCAATTGCTATACGATGGTACAAAAGAAAGGCTGAACAAGGGCTATGCTGAAGACACAGTTGAACGCTACCAATCCTTCTCTGACCAGATGCTGAAACATGGAATCCCGGTGTTGAAGTTTGATACCATCACGCCTGTTCAGCATCAATTGAGTGATTACTTTAAATAAACTGTAAGTATTGAGATGTAACATTCTAAAGTCTTCGTACTTGGTATTGGATACTTTATAAAATGAATACAACAGATTTCACACATATCGAGATAATAGAGCCGGCACCTATTGAATTTACTTTCGATGCCATTGGCTGGAGTATCCTATTGGTCGCAGTTGTTTTAATGGTGTTGGTTTTTGCTATGATGCGCATCCGTGGATACCAGAAGAATAAATACCGGCGTGAAGCCATCAACACCATTATAAACCAACAGTTTGAAAATGCGGAAGTATTAATAAGAACTCTATCCCTTGTTCTTAAAACTGTGGCCATATCAACTTACGGGCGCGAAAAGGTAGGGGCATTATCGGGGGCGCACTGGCTCAATTTTCTGATAGAAACTTGCCCGAAAATTAATCGTTACGATATGGAGTTAGTTGTAGAAGGCACTTTTAACCTTGAATTAGTTAGGGAAATGGATGCCGTGCGACAGAATGAATTAAAGCGCAGTGTAACCTATTGGATTCAACATCATGCCTGATAATTTTGAGTTTGCATATTTCTGGGTGTTCTACCTATTGCCACTTCCATTATTGATTATCTGGGTGCTACCGGCGGTGCGCATACGTAAAAAATCACTAAAGGTATCATTCCTCAGTCGTGCGGCTGAGTTGAGTGGTCAGCAACCTAAAAAAGGTGTGCGTCAGCTTAAGCGGCCATGGATACGTCAGGTGGTGTTGTGGGCACTTTGGGCTCTGGTGCTGATATCTCTGGCCCGCCCACGGCTGGTAGGCGAACCCGATTTGGTAGTAAAAACATCGCGAAACTTCCTGATGGTAGCTGATATCTCATTTAGCATGGCTCAAAAAGATTGGGAGCTGGATGACGAGAAAGTATCGCGCTGGGAAGCAGTGAAGCATCTGATGGGTGAGTTTATCGAAGAGCGTGAGGGTGACCGCATGGGCATCCTGCTGTTTGGAAGCAATGCTTATACCCTGGCACCTTTTACAAGCGACAGTCATGCTTTGCTTCAACTGCTCGATGATACTGATGTGGGTATGGCAGGACAGCAAACCAACATTGGCCGTGCCATAGGGAAGAGTATTGAGCTTTTTGCCAACGATACCCTGCCCAATAAGGTACTGCTGTTGCTTACCGACGGGGCCGACAGCGGCATTGGAGTTTCGCCTTTTGACGCAGCCGAGCTGGCTAATACCGACAGCATCACCATACATACGATTGGTATTGGCGATCCTGCCAGGCTGGGAGCCGATTTGGATGAAGAAGCCCTTCAGCACATCGCAAAGCTGACAAGTGGGCAGTATTTTCTGGCTAAGGATGCCAGCGAAATGGAAAGGGTATTTGAGCTGTTGGAAGATATTGAGCCCGTGGAGTACGAGCATGAAACCTATGTGCCGGTACAGGAGCTCTATTTTTATCCGCTTGCCGCACTATTCGCTTTCTCATTTATTACCGCCTTTTTTATTTATCTGGCTAAGCTTTTTAAAAGAAAAGAGCAATGATGAGGAGCTGGGCAGCATGACGAATTGTTTTTAACTAATGACACACCATTGAAAGATGACTGATATAACACAAATATGGGAACAGTTGCATTTTATAAGGCCCCAGGCTTTATGGCTGTTGGTGCCCGTAGTGCTCTTTCCGCTGTTTTACCTTATTCGCTCTGATAACAGTGATAAATGGGTAAAGCGTATCTCGCCTCATTTGCGTCAATATGTTATTCGGAAAGGCGATTTTAGAGCTCTGTATGCGGCCCGGTTTCTGCTTATTTTCGGATGGGTATTGATTGTATTATCGCTGAGCGGTCCCAGCTGGAAGCAGATTGAGAAACCAGGGGCTAAAATAGAGTCCACCAGCCTGATTCTTTTGCAGGTTAATGAATCAATGCTGAACAGTGATTTGCAACCCACCCGATTGGAGCGGGCCAAGTATAAAATCAAGGATTTATTGGATGCCAACCCAGGCATTCGCATGGGACTGATTGCCTATTCGGGTTCGTCTCACCTGGTTATTCCGCCCACCATCGATTACCAGACCATTGCCGTTCATTTGGAGGCTTTGCAGCCCAATGTCATGCCCAGAAAAGGCAACAACCTATCCGAAGCTTTGGAATTGACCGATACGTTAACAACAGACATCTCAGCTCCTGTACATTTACTATTGTTAACCGATGTGCTTGATGAGGAGATGCAATTTGCTGTGCAATCAAACATGGCTGGTCGCGATGATAAGATGACCATTATGCCTTTTTCAGCGATTAATGCCGAACTGAAAGATAATGCTGCATTGTTGAGTAAGGAGCAAAATATTAATGTATTGTTGCCTGTGCTCGATGACAGCGATGTAACACAACTGGCGCGCATACTTGAGAAGGAAAAAGAATACCAGCTTGATGATGAATTGCAGGAATCCATTTGGGTAGAACATGGTTATTACCTGGTTTGGGCCATTGCTGTTCTGATTCTATTCTGGTTCCGCAAGGGGTTTATGCCTACCCTTATGGTAGCCGTTTTATTTAGTAGTTGTACAATGGAAGATGGTGCCAATGACTTGTTTTATACCCGGGACTACCAGGGACAAAAGGCTTTTGATAAGGGTAATTATAGTGAAGCGGCAGAATTATTTGAAGATACCCAGCATAAGGGAACAGCATATTTTAAAGCTGGTGAATATAAAAAGGCAGCAAAGGCCTTTTCAGCTGATTCATCAGCGGCCGGCTATTACAATATGGGCGTCGCGTTTTTGAGAGACAGTAACTATAACCAGGCCTATAATGCTTTTTATCGCGCTTATATGGCTGATAGTACCTATCCCGGTAGTGCCGAAGCTATTCAAACCATTCAGCAATGGTTTATTGAGCAAAACGATCAGTTTGAAGCATTGTCAGATACAGCTGCTGTGGCGTTGTTTGAGAAGATGAAGCAAAATCCGAATCCCGAAGAGGATCTTGGTGGAGGAGGGCAGGAAGCCACCGAAGAGCAGATGCAGGAAGAGCGTTTGATGGAAGAGGCCGAATCGGAAGTGCATGGTGCTGAGGAAGAGGAAGACCTCCCTGATGAGTTTGAACAGGATGAAGGCATGGATGCACGCAAGGTGATGATACGCGATGTACAGGAAGATCCTGGGGAGTTTTTGAAGCGTAAGTTTGAGTATCAGCTAAAGAAGAGAAGTGCAAAGAAGAAATAAGTCTGTGAATGTTCTGAAGGTAATACTTGATGTTTTGTATATGGTTAATATTTAATGAGTTATGAATGGTTTTAATAAAATAGTTGTCCTGCATATTGTTGCTCAGCTGGTGCTGTTGATTCCGCTGCTTGGGCAGAATGTTTATACCAGGGTGAGTGTTTCGCCGCGTAGTGTTTATGTGGGGCAGCCAAGCCGCTATTCTGTCAAGATATATACCGATACCTGGTTTACTGATGGTGCCGAATTCGCGCCTTTTAATCTGGGGGATGCCTTTGTGGTGCCTGCAGCCAATCAGGTAGGTAGTGAGCGCATCAATGGCAAAACCTACAGTTATGTGGAGTACAACTATTGGATCTATCCTTACAACGAAGGCGAATTAAATCTGCCACAACAAAAAGTAGTGGTGCACAGTCCGGCACCTGGGCAGTTTAAAGCATCACCGCAGGTTAAAATTACGGCGGCTAAAACCTTAAATGTCATTGGCAATCCGCCTAATGTGGATGCAGATAACTGGGTGGTGGCGCAAAGCATGAGCCGAAAAGATTCCTGGTCGCGCCCTGTTAAAACCATCAAAGTTGGGGAAGTACTGGAGCGCACGGTCGATATTCAGGCTTATGGTACTATGGCCGCGTTTATGCCTTCACTCGACTGGGGCACAGCTGAGGGTATTAGTATCTATCCGCAAACGGCTAATCTGACGACAGAAACACCTGATCGCACATCGGCTATTATTGCCAGTGAAAAACAAACAGTGGCCTACCTGTTCGAAAAAGAGGGGGTGGTGACCATACCGGCTGTGGAGCTGGGGTATTGGAATGTCAAACAGCATCGCTGGATAGACCGCTCGCTGCCAGCCATACAAATTGAAGTGCTGCCCAATGAAGATTTAAGTGTTTTGGCATCGCACAAGGAAATGCTTGGGGCCACATTGGAAGAAGATGAAACACCACTTGTTGAAGAACAAACAGCAACCTCCACTTGGATGAAGCTACTTAAGTGGATGATATTTTTGGTAGCAGCTGCTCTCTTCATCTTCATGTTTATGAGAATGATAAAGTGGCTAATTCGTATAAATATAAAACGACGGCAATCGGAAGCATATGCTTATCGTAAGCTTTTAAGCTCAGTAGGTTCTGGTTCGACCTATTATATGCAGCTATATCGCTGGATAAATGTATTTTCATCAGAAAAAAGCCTTGAGGAGCTGGTGAAGGCAGAAGGCTCCGCCGCCTTGCAAAAAAACTTTGAGGACCAATACAGTCATATTCTGGGTAAAGAGCAGAATCGGGAAACAAAACGGGCGTTTTTTAAAGCTTTGCGTAAGGAACTTAAACAAAATAAAGCATACGCAGCAGGATTAAATCCCTAGTGTGTATCGCTTAAAAAATATATACCTGATGCAGGTTACATGGGCATCACATCCTTTGTATTAACGCCTTTTATCTTCTAACACTTTAGAAGTTTGGATGGGTTTAGAGTATGCGTTTTCTATAAAAGGTTAAAGCTCATTTTGCCTGGGAACACAGAATTTTTCTAATTCATACCCGCTGATGCAGAGCGTAAAAGGGCATGGTACATTGTTGCTACATGTCCTTTTTTCCAACGAATATTAAGCCAAAAGAGAAAGCTGGTGGGTATCACTCGTCATACAAAACCTTAATTACTAGGGATAATTCTCATGTAAATAGGGATAATGCGCATGTTGAAATAGGTAAAACAAATTCTTATTTAGCCCGTTAAGCTAATATTTTTGTCACAAGAAAGTAATAGTGCGCTTAACCACCAATTATGCACGTTAATCGAAGGAGTATGACAAAAGTTTTAATAGTTGATGATGCCAGTGAAGCGCGCCTTATCGGAAAGTACCTCTTGCGACCATACAATGTTGAGGTTTTTGAGGCAAGTAATGGTAAGGAAGCTTGGGCTGTTATTATCCGCGAAAAGCCTGATGTTATATTATTAGATTTGAAAATGCCTTTGATGGATGGTTTTGAGGTTCTGCAAGAGCTACACAGCGAAGCATATCAGATCCCTGTTATTGTCATTACTTCCGATACATCAAATGAGGTTTACAAGTTGTGTCAGGCTTTAGGCGTGCTTGGCATATTTTCTAAACCAGTAAACTTAAAAGGCTTTCATAGCACTTTTAGCAATGTGTGTCAACTCAGTTAGAAGTTGGTAAACACTGTTAAAGGATTTTAAAATAAACACCCATATGATTAAAATTTTGATTGTTGACGACTCATTCGCCGCGCGTATGTATCTGGCCAACTTACTTGATGACCAAGACTGTTTTCTGCATTTTGCAGGCGATGGAAAAGAGGCACTGGATAAAATAAAAACCTATAATCCAGACCTGATGATCATTGATTTGTTGATGCCTGAAATGGATGGAACTGAGGTGTTAAAAAGGTTGCGCAGTATCAATAATGCTCCCTATACCATTGTTTTGTCGGCCGATATACAGGAACCTACACAAAAACGTTGCCTTGAACTTGGTGCCAATGCTTTCATAGCGAAACCCGTTAATAAGCAGGTGCTTACTGATCAAATTCAACTATTGCTTAAAAATAATTTGTGATGGAATTATCTGCGCTTCAACTGGATGCTTTAAAGGAGTTGATAAACATTGGGGTTGGTAAAGGTGCAAGCCTGCTCAATCGGATGTTAAATAAGCCCATTGAGCTAAAAACGATTCATGTGCAGATTGTTGATTGGCACGATGACGTTTTGCAGGAGTACCAGACTAAAAATGCGTCGATTGTGCACATGGACTTTAATGGCCAGATTAACGGCCGTGCCAATTTGATATTTCCAAACCGTGATGCTATTCGCCTGCTTGGTCTAATTGCACCCTGGCTCAATGTGGATACCAGCATTAGCCATGTTAAAAAGAATGTGTTGACAGAAGTGGGAAACATTGTCATCAATGGTGTTATTGGCAGTCTTAACAATGTGCTCAACCTGCATTCATCCTATACCCTTCCTTGTTATTCAGATGGTGCATTGTATGATTTCTTTGTTGGTATGGGAAAGGGCAAATTTATTTTAGCTAATACGCAATATGCGATAGAAGAGCAAGCTATAAAAGGCACTCTGCTTATTTTTTTAGAGCTAAATTCATTTCAGGTATTGGGAGAACTTCTTGATAATATAAACGGTAACGCTTAGGACTTGATGACAAATGAAGAATTAACAGCAGTATATAATCCTGTTCCTTTGGGTATATGCGTTTTAAACAGACAAAAGCATATCGTTTTTGTTAATAAGGGTTTCAGGGAGCTGCTGAATGATAAGCGGAAGCAAGTAGAAGGTTGGCCGCTGGAGAAATTGTTTCCTGTTTTTGAGCAGAGCTATTTTAAGCAACGCCTCGAACAGGTTTTTAATGAGAACGTTCCACTGTTTTTGTCATCGGGTTTGCATGGGGTAGAGGTTGCTCAGGGATTAGGCAAAAAAGATGCTTACTGCGAGGTGTCGTTGGCTCCATTGATAAAGCGTGATGACCATTATGCCGAACAAGTGGTATTGACTGTGGAAGAGGTGACATCAACTGTAAAGCAAATAAAACAGCAAAAGAATCTACTGAAGTGCTTACGCAGGCAACTGAAAGAATCGGAGGCTGTTAAACAAATTATGGAAGGTGTGCAGTTGGAGCTGCAAGAGGCCAATGCGGCAAAGGATAAACTCTTTTCCATTATAGGTCATGATTTAAAAACACCCTTTAGTGCGCTGGTGGCTATAAGCGATTTGCTGATGAACAATAGTCATAAAGATACTGATGGGAAGGAGCGCCGACGACTATACGAAGCTATTTGGCTCACTGCCACTCAGGGTATTGAGTTTGTGACTAATCTGTTGAACTGGGCGCAGTCACAATCAAATAGTATCACCGCTTTGCCCTGTCATTTCGATATGGATAAGCTACTGAGTGAGCTACAGGCCTTCTATCGGTTAAGCATGCAAAAAAAGTCAATTAGTATACGGCTGACATATAATACGAGTAATAGCCGGGTATTTGCCGATATGGATATGATAAAAGTGGTTTTGCAAAATTTGCTCTCAAACGCTATTAAGTTCTCCAGAAATACGCAATACATTGAAATAGAGTTGGCAGCGGAGAATGGTAATCGTACCCGCATACTTGTGAAGGACAAAGGGCTTGGTATGCCAGCTCATATACTAAAGAGCATTATGCGAAAGAAACGTGTTAAGCCGGGTTTAGGCGCCAATATGGAGAAAGGAACAGGTATAGGGTTGTCGGTTTGTCATGAATTTCTGGAAGCCAACAACAGTGCGTTGCTGATTGAGAGTACCCCTGGTAAAGGGAGTACTTTCAGCTTTTCGTTGGCTAATAGCGCAAAGGGGTTCCATTCGCAGTCGATTACAGATGTGTCAGAGCATCCAAACTAACCAGTTTATTTTTGATGCTGTATATCACCAACCTGATAAGGTTTTTACATCCGGTTTTGGCAAGTATATTTTCTTTATGCTTGTCAACCGTTTTTTCCGATATATGCAGGCTGCTTGCTATCTCCTGGCGACTTAGGCCTTTGCATAGTAAAATAAGTAGCTGCTTCTCACGACCTGTTAATGATACAGGTGAGTTGTTTACTTGGTGCGAGTTGCCGTTGATGGCTCGCTTTGATAATGACAGTACTATTTTATTGGAGAAGTAGTTATTTTCATTCATTACAGCTTCAATGGCTTTGTTTATCTCATCAGGTGTCGCTTCTTTAAGCAGGTAACCATCCACACCGGCATCTATCATTTTTTCCACATGCTCCAGGCTCTCTAACGACGATAGAGCGATTACTTTTACATCTGAATGATTGGCTTTGATGTGCCTTGTTGCTTCAATGCCATCCATAACCGGCATCATTATATCCATAAACACAATATGAGGCAGGTAGCCACCTTCAATCAGCTCGATAAACTGTCGACCATTAGCTGCTGTTTCCAGTCTTTCAATCTTACGATTTAAGCTGAGGTATGATTTAAAACCTTCAATAAACAGGGGGTGATCGTCTACTATAGCAATAGTGTAATTCATGTGATTGGTGTTGAAGTTAGTATTTAAGTTGTATTCCAACAATCAAGCCAAAACCCTTTATTGGAAAAAACTGGCACGCTCCACCGTAAGTGCGTACCCTGGTCATGATGTTTTTAATGCCCATGCCTGCGCCTTTCAAACTGTTATCCAGGCAAAAGTTACCATGGCCATTATCTTCATACAGCAAGAATATCTCGCCGTTGTGGTTAAATAGGCTAACTGTCATAGAGTCTGCCTTGCCGTGTTTGATTGAATTGCTTATTAATTCCGATACTATCCGGTATATGGTTAGCTGCACATCTTTACCTGGCTCTTTTGTTAGGTTATCGGTTAGAAATTTAATGTTCAGCTTATCAAATTTGCTATATAGTAGTCGAATAGCGTTAAGACTTTCGGCCAAGCCAAGCGTTTCAAGTTCTGGGGGTTTTAGTTCACGAGCCACTAACCTGATGTCATTAGCAGTTTGTTTTACAATACTGTCAACCTGCTGCAAAAGCTTATTTTGAGGATGTTGAGTATTAAGGGTATTCATATACATGCTGATAGCCGACATGGTAGCACCAATTGAGTCGTGCAGCTCCATTGATATACGCGTCCTTTGTCGTTCCTCAGCATCCCAAATAGCCGATACTATTTGTTTATCCTGCTCCTTTTGTTGAGTGATATCGAGGGATATGCCTCTAATGCCCTGCAATACCCCATTTTTATTGTAAATGGGTTTACCTGAAGCTTTTAAGTAAGTCCGTTTGTGGCTTTTATCCAGAAATACTTCAAAATCGTTAAATTCATGGGGGCATAAATGAAATGTAGAAATAAACTTAAACAGTTTGCCATGCAGTTCAGGATCGAAAAGAAAGTGTATAGGTTGTCCAATTAGTTCCTCAACCTGGTAATTGGAGTAGCGGTATATGTTGGGCGAAACAAATTGTATAATCCCGCGCATATCTACCTCCCACACAATACCCGAAAGGTGTTCAACTATCTCCTTATAATCGTGGCGGGTTTGCTGCAGTAATTTACGCTGCTCAATAACACGGCCTTCCAATTTATTCTTGTAGCGCATTAACTCTTCTTCCATGGCCTTATGTTCTGTTACGTCTTCCTTGATAGCGACAAAATGAGTTATGACTCCCTCCTTAAGCACCGGACTTATTATGCAATCTTCCCAAAAAAAGGAACCGTCTTTTCTTTTGTTTTGAAATGTGCCTTTCCATGTGCGCCCTTTGCTAATTGTTTGCCAAAGGGCATTATATGCAGCTGTTGATGTAGCTCCAGATTTCAGGATTCGTGGATTTTTTCCTTTTACCTCATCGAATTTATAACCCGTATTGCGGGTGAAGCACTCGTTAGTGTATTCGATGTTAGCATCACTATCGGTAATAACAATGGCAACCGGACTCTGATCAATAATATGCATTAGTTTTTTTACTTCATCATAAGCTGATGCTTCGTAGGTAATGTTGCGTATGTGAAGAGTTGTGCCACCAAACTGATTATGAGCATTTCGCCTGCAAGCAACGGTTGCTTTATATTGTTGCCCGGGATAACGGCTATATAACTGAAAGTAGAAACTTTCGGCTTGGTGGGTAAGTTTAACATTGGAAAGTGTTCGTGCCAGTCGTCGTTTAAATTGTTGATCGATATTTATGGTGGTGAAGTGTTTACCTTTAATATTGTCGTAATTATCTTCCAGCAAGCCAATTTTAAAATGAGTATACATGGTTTCAAAGCAGTCATTCGTATCCAGCGAATAGATGTAGTCCTCAAGTGAAAGAAGGGTTGTGGTTAGTATCTCGTTACGTTTATTAAATGCAATATTCGACGGCGTATTGTAATTGATTGTTTCAGCAATGCCTTTCTGCCAATTGTGTTGGCCTGCATTCGTGACAATCATTTTAGCAAGCGACTTAAGAAAAGCCACGATGCTATCTACCTTTTCCTGTGAAAACACCTCAATGGCTTTAATACTAGCCAGATATTCTGCTTTGTTAAATCCGTATTTATCAGCTTTTGCAGCGTAGATATCGATATCAGGTGTTTGCATGAAAAACTGGCCAGAAAACAGATTGCCAATGTGCTTTCGTTTGTAATGCACCGGAACGGCTATGTCAACAAGGCCATTAAGGCAGGTATAAATAGCATAATCTTTTCCGCCCTTTAAGTGAGTTGCCAGATATGTATCACTTATGATGCAGTTTTTCTTTGTTGATTCACATTGTCGATGAAAATGTGTACATGCATGAGCCCAACCGGCACCAAAGTGTGAGCCATCGGAATTGTACAGTAAGTTGCCGTTGACGTCAGTAAATGTTACAGCAACGCCACTTAAGGCATGAAAACTCTTAAAAAGCGCCTGAAGATTATTTAATTCTATTATAGAATGAAGTTGCTGGCTGCCTTGCATTAACGTTTTTACAACAAATGTAGAAGCTTTTCTTTAAATAGGTATTTGTACGTAGAAAAATAGGTAATATCCCTATGGAAATCGGTAGAATACTTATTTAAAAAAGACTAAAAAGTGATGAATTTTGGATAATAAATAAGATTCCCAACAACGCAAAAGAAGTAGATCAGTTATGTTTGTTATGGTAACATTGCGCCATAGAGCAATGGTAATAGGTGGGCAAGGCAACGGTTTTGCCCACTTATTTTTAATCGTATTTAGTATAGCTACCATGCAAAAAAAAATCACCCGAAGGTGATTTGTAATAGTGGAGCTGCGGGGGATCGAACCCCGGTCCAGACAAGGAAGCCATGTGCTTTCTACATGCTTAGCTTTGACTTAATTGTCGGGTAGCAACTGGATCAAAGCCACCGATTACTACCTTAGTCTCTTAAATTTCGAAAACAGTGCAAGACATCCTGTTTTCTAGTTCCGATTTACCAGCATCTCCGAATCGGGCCGCCTCAGAACGTTAGCACCCGGGAGATGTCTTGTTTCAGCATCTTATGCCGAAATTGGGCTTATCTACTATACTTCGATTAAGCAGCAAGAGCGTAATTATTTTCGCCAATTAAAAAAGTTTGAGATCCGGGATTAACGAGCCGGTACCACAACGCTCGACATGCTTACACACCACTTTGCCAAGCTGTCAAATCCACGTCAGCCCCTAATAGTAGTGCAGGGCAAAAGTAATAAATATTTTCGCTCAATGGTACTAATAGCTTTAATTGCATCATTTTTTCTGAATGAGTATATGATAGAGCTGTGGCTTGCAAATATGAAAAAGGCCGAACAGAAACTGTTCGGCCCAACTGATGGAATCGTATATAAAGGTTATTTAGCGTCAGCTAACCAGGTAGATGTGTCTAACATCCAGCTTTCAATGGTCAAAGGAGCTTCTTCAAAGGCTGCATCGTTGAAGATTGCTGACCAGCTTCTTAAATCCAGCATCCACTCCTCAATGTATAGTTGCTCTGTTGAAAATTCAGCTAAAGGTCCGTTTTCCGCAAATACTGCCCATTCATTGGTATTTAGCATCCAGCTTTCAATAGTAAGTGCTTCCTCGTCAAAAGTGTTACTCGCTGGTAAGGAAATATAACTGTCTAAATCCAGCATCCATTCTTCAATATATAGTTGTTCTGAGGCAAAGGTATTGGCGTTATATACGCTGTTGGTGTTTAATACGGCCCATTCTTCTGTGTTCAGCATCCAGCTTTCAATGGCCAATGCTTCCTCTTCAAAAGTATTGCTTGAAACGGCAGACCAGCTATTTAAGTCTGTCATCCAATCTTCTACTACTATGGCCTGTTCAGTATAAGCTGTTGGTATGGCTGCAGGTTGCGCTGTTGCGGTTACGGGGTAAGGTTCTGTCATCCATGCTTCTACTACCAAAGGTGCTTCAGTGTCACTCATCATTTCCTTTAGGTTAACCGCGTATGTTTCAGTGATGGTTGAAGTTGATACGGGTTTGGTTAGTCGTGAGTTGACCATGAAAGACATATCTTTTACGAATCTTACTTTTTCTTCTTGTTGATATAGTGAGAAAAATATACTCAAAGTAAAAATACTGGCTGCAATACCGAAAAACAAGTAGTTAATTACTGAGTGTCTGTGGTTATGGTTAACTGTAGTTTTCATCTTTCAATCCTCCATCGTTGGTTACGCTAATTACATCTCAGAATTTGTGCCATATCTTGTAAGTAACAGTAAGACAGGGGTATAAGATGTTGGTGGGTTCTGAGGTGTCTAAAAGATTGAACGGTATTGCAACATGTAATTGTTCGCTATCGAACAAATAAAAGCCCTGCCATTTTTCTGGCAGGGCTTTTAGTATCAGATTTTATAAACAGTGTATTGGATTAGGCGTTTTTATCCAAAACGCTCATTACTTCCAAAACGTGCTTACGGCTTGTCTCAAGTAGTGCCTTTTCGTCTGCATTCAGGTCAAGTTCAATCACCTTCTCAACACCATTCTTACCTAAAATTACCGGAACACCCAGGTAGCAGTCGTTAATGCCATATTCGCCATCCAATTTGATACAAACCGGGAATACGCGCTTCTGGTCTCTTACAATCGCTTCAACCATTTGAGCAGCAGCTGAACCTGGTGCATACCAGGCCGAGGTACCCATCAATTTTACCAGTTCGCCACCACCAAACTTGGTGCGCTCAATAATGGCATCTAGTTTATCTTCATCGATTAATTCAGTTACCGGAATACCACCAACTGTTGTATAACGAGGTAGAGGAACCATTGTATCTCCATGGCCACCCATCAATACTGCCTGAATATCTTTTGGTGATACATTCAACTCCTCAGCTAAGAACGCGCGGTAACGAGCAGTATCCAGAATACCAGCCATACCAATTACTTTTGTGCGCGGGAACTTAGAGGTTAAATGTGCCTGATAAGTCATTACATCAAGTGGGTTCGATACAATGATAATAATTGCATCCGGAGAGTGCTTAACCACATTTTCGGTTACTGACTTAACAATGCCTGCATTCGTTGAAATCAGGTCATCACGAGTCATACCCGGCTTACGAGGTAAACCTGATGTGATTACTATAACGTCTGAACCCGCTGTTTTTTCATAATCGTTAGTAGAACCAATTGTCCTGGTATCATACAAGTTAATCGGAGCTTTTTGCCAGATATCCAGTGCTTTCCCTTCAGCAACACCTTCTTTAATGTCAACAAGAACAACCTCATTAGCAATTTCTCTGTAGGCAAGTACATCAGCACAAGTTGCACCTACGTTACCTGCTCCAACTACTGTTACTTTCATAATAATAGGTATTAATTAGTGTAATATTTGATTTTCCTTTAATTCAGATATTGTGGCTTTTAAAGCTTAACATTTAACACCTTAAATGTTTATTTTTTCGCTTACGCAAATATAAAACTTTATTTACAGGCACATTGAAAAAATAACGCTTTAACGTTTGTTATCAATTGCGCTTTTATTTGTAAGGTATTGAAGTGTAGGTTTGTATGTTTAATTTTATTTAATGAAAAATTTCTCTATTAAGAGAGATTTGAGTCAAATGTTAATAAATATAACATCTTAAAATTTAACGTCAGGTTCATTTTTCAACCAAAATATTGCTCTTGCTAAGCCTTGCAAATTATTTGTTTTAGCTTTGTATGAGAATTAACAATTTTTCATCCATCATGTTTAAAATAATTATCTAATAGGCGTTCAAATGTCGGGTAAAAGTCATGTTATCAATATAAAAGGTGAGCTTGTGTCTCTGGATAAGCCATTGGCAATGGGCATTTTAAATATTACTCCTGATTCATTTTTTGATGGAGGAAAGTATCAATTGGAGAAGGAAATAATAGAACGCTGTGAGCATATTATAGATGAGGGTGGCGATATAATCGATATTGGTGCCTATTCGTCGCGCCCGGGTGCCATGCATGTTTCAGAGCAGGAGGAAATAAGTCGATTGACGCAATCTCTTTCCTGGGTTCGTAAGCGTTTTCCTGATGCAATCATTTCGCTAGATACATTCCGTGCCTCAGTTAGTCGCATGGCAGTAAATGATTTTGAAGTTGATATTATCAACGATATTTCAGGCGGAATGATGGATGAAAAGATGTTTGAAGCAATCGGGGAGTTGGGTGTACCATATATTTTGATGCATATGCAAGGCACACCTCAAAATATGCAAATGAATCCTACCTACAATAACCTGATTGGCGATATCAGCCTGTTTTTTGCCAAGCAAGTCAAGCAGGCAAGATTTTGTGGGATTAAAGATATAATTCTTGATTTAGGGTTTGGCTTTGGCAAAACGCTTGCACACAATTATGAATTATTAAGAGAGCTAAAACAGTTTGAACTATTTGGATTGCCCATGTTGGTGGGTGTCTCTCGTAAGTCAATGATATACAAGTTGCTTGATGTGGTGCCTGAAGACGCTTTAAACGGAACAACTGCTCTGAATACTGTAGCATTATTGAATGGAGCCAACATTTTAAGAGTGCATGATGTCAAAGAAGCCGTAGAATGTATTAATTTAGTGCGTCAACTTACAAAAGCCTGATTATTCAATGACTTTTCTGGATATACGATTTATCGATTTGGTCGACATTGTTTTGGTTGCTTACCTGATGTTTCGCATCTATAAGTTGATCAAAGGAACAGTGGCATTGTATATCATGCTGGGTATTTTTGCCTTTATCGTGTTTTGGATACTTATCAAAACATTTGGTATGGAGTTGTCATCCACCATTCTCGACAACATTGTAAACGTGGGGGTAGTGGCCTTCATAGTCGTTTTCCAGCAAGAGATCAGACGCTTCCTTCTGTTACTTGGTTCGAGGTACAATGTAACTACCCGGTTTTCAATGGATAAGGTGTTTATGTCGCAATCAAAGGGGATGATGTCGATCTACAATAAGCCAGTTGTGCGAGCTTGTTTGTCATTGGCAAAAACCAAAACCGGTGCTCTGATTGTAATCACTAAGGATTCAGAATTACTTGATTATGTGCAGACCGGTGAGTTAATAAATGGCGTTATATCTTCGCAGTTGTTGGAGAATATTTTTTTCAAAAACAGCCCACTGCACGATGGAGCTGTTATTATTACCGGTAACAAGATAAAAGCAGCAGGTTGTATTCTGCCTGTTTCTCAAAATACAGATCTTCCTAAGCGTGTTGGTTTAAGGCACCGAGCAGCCATGGGTATCACAGAAGCTACAGATGCTCATGCTATTGTAGTGTCGGAAGAAACCGGACGTATTTCGTTTTTTAGTAAAGGGCAAATGGAGATGGGAGTGAGTGGTGAAGAGTTGCAGGAATTCCTGAATAAATCCTGATAGCTATAGGTTAACTTGATAAACTAGATGATTATGCCTCAGGGGCGAATAGATAATAAGATTGCAATAAGTGGTGCCACAGGTTTTATAGGTAATGCATTGAGTAATTTTCTTGAATGCAATGGCTATACTGTTGTGCGCTTGAAGCGACAGCATTTTAAAAGCAAAAAATCACAGCTCAAAACGTTGTTAAATGGGTGCTCGGTTGTTATAAATCTGGCTGGAGCCCCTATTGCCGCTAAAAAATGGACACCCAACTACAAGCGAGAGATACTAAACAGTCGTATTAATACAACAAATGTGCTGGTGGATGCTATTCACCACATGGAAACTTCGCCTGAAATTATCATAACAGCATCAGCGGTTGGGATTTATGACAGTTTTGAGGTGCATGATGAGTTTTCGACCAACTATGCCAATGATTTTCTAGGTGATGTGTGTAAGCAGTGGGAGGCTGAAGCTTATAAAGTTCAGTCTTTGACAGATGTGCGACTGTGTATTGTTCGGCTAGGGGTCGTTTTGGGCAATGAAGGCGGTGCGTTTCCTCGGATGCTTAAACCATTTAAGTTTGGATTAGGGGCCAGGCTGGGCGATGGTCACCAGGTTTTCCCGTTTATCCATCTAAATGATGTGTTAAGTGCTTTCTGGTATCTTATCAGGCGAGAGGCATCAAATGGGATTTATAATTTAGTTGCACCACAAATGCTGTCGAATCTGGAAATAACCGAGGCCATTAAAGAACGTACCAGAAAGTCGGTGTTGCCAGCCATTCCTGAAAAACTGTTGAGAGTGATGTTTGGGGAAGGGGCAAATGCCTTGCTGGTTGGGCAGAAAGTGTTACCTAAAAGACTTGAGAAGGATGGCTTCCATTTTGAGTTTCCAACCTTTGAGGCAGTGCTTGACGATCTGATTTGCTAATCAGATATGCCAGTAGATAGCATGGAAATGAGCATAGGCACCTAATAATACAAATGCATGAAAAATGGCATGATTAAAAGGAATGCGCTTAATCTGGTATAAAACAGCACCCAAGGTATAAAAGGCACCTCCCAGTGCCAGCCAGGTCAGAGCTGGCGTACTTAATGCGGCTATTAGCGGTTTAATAGCCACTACAACAATCCAGCCCAGCAGTACATAGCTAATGGTTGAGAGAATTTGAAAGCGACCTGCATAAAACAGCTTAAGTATACTTCCGGAAATGGCTAATAGCCAAACACCGGCCAAAAGCCACCAGGCCCAACTTGTGCCTATGCCAAGTGTCAGAAACGGAATATAGGAGCCTGCTATCATAAAATAGATGGCACAATGGTCGAATACCTTTAGCCGTGCTCGTCGAATGGCATCCTTCTCGGAGTGATATAAAGTAGAAGCTGTAAAAAGCGCAATAATGCATGCACCATAGCTAATGTAAACAATGAATGATAAAGTGTCGGTGGCTTTAAATAATAGAAAGATTAATGCTACCAAGCCTAGTATTATGCCAGCCAGGTGACTGTATATGTTTAGCTTTTCCTCAAGTGGGCTGTAGGTGGAAGGTTTAACTTGCATTTTTTGTTGTAAAGGTATATGAAATCGCAGTATCCCAAAGGGCTTTGGAATAAAAGTGATAAACAAAAAACCGGTGACCTTGCTTGAAGCGTCACCGGTTATGCTATCTAGTTGTCGATTTTATAAATAAATGAAGCGAGTGGTTCGGTATGGATATCTATCGTACCCTCACCATCCTCAACGAATAGCTGATTTGTACTGCCATACAGTTGGTCAGTCAGTTGGTATTCTCCATCAGGGAGCTGCCATTGCTTAATTATTTCTGCAGGTATCGTAAGTTGAAAGTGTTGCGAGTCATTTGGTTGAAAGTTTGAGCAGATGATTAGTTGCTCTGTATCGCACCAGCGCACGAAGCTAAAAACCTTATCGTTATAGTTCTCCGATTGCGAACGATTAACGGTGTGAATCTCTTCGTATTCACCCATGAGTGCCGGACTTTTTACCGAGAAAGTCAGTAGGCGTTTATAGAAATCTCTCAGTTTCTTTTCTTCATTTGAAAGCTGACCTCCATCGAAAGCACCATTGTTCATCCAGCGCTGATGATGTGGTACACCTATGTAATCGAAAATACTTGTGCGGCTATGACTGCCAAATCCTGCATCCTCAGCACCTGGTTCGCCTACTTCCTGTCCAAAATAGATCATTGTCGGGGCTGTACTGATGGTAGTTGAAACAACCATGGCTGGCATCCCTTTTTTTGCATCGCCTGCGAATTCAGGGCTTGCAATACGCTGTTCGTCATGGTTTTCGAGGAAGTGAAGCATGTGATGTTCGATGTCTTTCAAGCCATTTTGTATAGCAGGCAGGTTATCGGTTAAGCCATGCCCCTGCATAATGTGTTTAAGCGTATCGTATAGTTCTACTTTATCATACAAGTAATCCATTTTACCTTTGTGGATGTAATCACGATACAATGAAGGATTGTAGACTTCAGCCAGCAGAAAAGCATCTTCATTAGCCATTTTGATGGAAGAATTCATAAAACTCCAAAACTCAACGGGCACCATTTCTGCCATGTCAAATCGAAAGCCATCAACACCCAGTTCGGTCCAGTACAAGGCAATATCACGGAACTTTAGCCATGAATCGGGTAAGGTTTTATTTTGCCAGAATGCATAGTGTGCTTTATAGTCCTTCTGTTCATAGCCTTCCGGTAACTCCGGGAAATCTTTTGTGCCATCTGGGCGCACACCATAGTTAATTTTAACGGTTTCATACCAATCATGAAAACCTGGTTGTGCCAGTCTGGAGCCATTCCCGGTCCACTTGGCAGGATTTTCATCAAACTGCCCATCGGCTAATGGATGTACTTCTCCACCCAGCGGCTGGTAGTTATTTTCAGGATCTGGTACTTTAAATGACTCACCGGGGATGTAGTAGAAGTTATTATTTACAGCATATGCCACAGAAGTGTCATCTTGTGCTCCAAAATCCAATACACCTGCCTGATTATTTTTGCCTTCGTAATGCCTGGCAACATGGTTGGGTACAATATCTATCAATACTTTCATGCCGTGCTGGTGTGTACGGTCAATTAAGGCTTTGAATTCTTCCAGACGGTTCGCTGGATTTTCAGCCAGGTCAGGATTCACATTGTAGTAGTCCTTAACAGCATAGGGTGAGCCAGCCCGACCTTTTACTACATCAGGGTCATCATTTGATATGCCATAAGCTTTATAGTCATTGATAACCGCATGATGTGGCACGCCTGTGTACCAAATGTGGGTAATGCCAAGGTCTTTTAGCTCAGAAAGGGCTTTGTCGGTGAAGTCGCTGAATTTGCCAACACCATTTTCCTCTATTGTTCCCCAAGCCTTGTTAGTTGTGATTGTATTGCCAAAGAGTCGGGTGAAAACCTGGTAAACAACAGTTTTGTGTTCTGTTGTTTCCTTGCTTTCTGATGGTTTTTGTTGCTGGCAGGCTAATGTTGCCAGTGCCAATGCGCATATCGCTAATAATCTGTGCATATGTTTAAATTAATCGATTAATACTTTTAATACTTCTTTGCTCATTTCAGAATTGATGTGCAGCTGTTTAGTCTGAAGATTATAATATGCTCCTCCTTTTCGAGTGCTTAGTTTATTGCTTGATTTTGTGATTTTGATCTTATTGCCGTTAACGGTGATGTTTCTGGGTTTATGAGAATAGTTATGAATAATCAGCTCAATGTGCCGGCCATCAGGTTTTCCTTCGTAATAATAGCCTTCGGGTTTTATCGTTAGCTGCAAGCTGCCCTGATGACTAGCTTCAAAGTTCAAAACCTCGTATTTATTTAAAGCATAGCTATCTTTCGTTTTACCATCGTCTTCATACATCTGGCCGGTACTCGTTTTTATCGAAGGATCGTGGTAATAGTGCAGTATGAGGTGCTCACTCGTGTACTCAGTCATGTTGTTGTAAACAGGCACCATCGGAATAAACGAGCCCGCCTTAATAAATACCGGTAGCGTTGAAATATCGGTCGCAACATTTACTGTTTGGCCACCTTCAAACTTTTCATCCGTAAAGAAATTGAACCAGTTATGTCCCTTAGGCAAATATACCGATTGCGATTTAAGACCTTTTTCAACCACTGGTGATACCAGGAAGTTGTCTCCCCATAAGTAGGTTTTGGTTTCATTGTACAACTCAGGATTGTCTTCGATGTAAAACAGGGGGCGCATCAGTGGCCATCCCTTTACCGTGTTTTCATACATCAAGGTGTAAAGGTAGGGCGTAAGTTGATAACGTAAGCGAATGAAATCGCGGACACCAGCTTTGGTGGTGTCATCCCAGAAAACAGGTTCAGGAGGTACATCTTCCTGGGCGTGTGTTCGATAAATGGGTTGAAACACCCCATATTGCAGCCATCGTGTATAAAGTTCAGAATCCTTGTAGTCACCGGCAAAACCACCTAAATCAGAATGCATATAGGCCAAACCTTGCATGCCCATTTGCAGAGCAATTTCAACCTGCGATTGTAATCCCCCCCATGAGCGGCTCACATCACCCGACCAGGGCACCAGACCGTAACGCTGGGAGCCAATAAAGCCCGCGCGCATCAGAATAACCGGCCGATTATCCGGAAAGTCTTGCTGATATCCTTTATAAATAGTTTTAGCCCATTCATGTCCATACAAGTTATGTACTTCATCGGCACGACCATTGACATGCATAAGATCATCGGGATGAACTTCTGGTTCGCCCAAATCGCCCCACCAGCCATCAACGCCACTCAGTGTATGCTTTTTGTAAATGCCCCAGAACCAATGTTGTGTTTCGGGCTTAAATATGTCAAGTAATGCTGTTGTGCCAAAGAAAAAGTCAAAAATATAAGGATTACCAAGGGAATCGGTTCCCAATAATTGCTGCTCTGCACATTCTTTGTACTTGCCACTGTTTTTAAGGATGAATGGTTCCGTAATGAGCACTGTATTAATACCCTTGGACTTATTGTTTTCAAGCATTTTCTCTGGCTCAGGAAATGAATCACGATGCCACTCCAGGTTACCCATATGGCCTGTAACATCCGGACCGAACCAATACAAATCCAATACAATGCCATCTAATGGGATATCGTCTTTCTGATATAAATCAATAACGGTTTCAACCTCTTGCTGTGAGTGGTAGCCCATGCGCGAGGAAATATTACCTAAAGCCCATCGTGGCAACATTGGCTGATGACCGGTTAATTGAGTAAAGTTGTAATTCAAATCCGGCCAGCTATCAGCAGCAACAATAAAGTAACTCATACGGCCTCCAACCGCATCAAACTGCAGTACGTCACTTTCTGTTTTGCCAATATCAAGCCATCCGCTGGCTCCATTGTCAAAACCTAGCATATACTTGTTTGACGAAATGAGGAGTGGCATAGAATAGTACATCAGCTCGGCATGTGTTTGATAACCATAGCTGGCTCTGTTATATAATTGGAGCTTATTACCGCGTCGATTCATACCCAGAGCTCTTTCGCCACCACCCATCATTAGTTCATCTGGCATCAGCTTGAAACGAAAGCCCTGCTTGACACTGTCGGCGAAGTAACCTGCCTCTTCGTCAAGGATTCTCTTTTCGATATAATAATAACTAATGGAGAAAGGTGCTTTATTTATCAATGCACTTAGTTTACCCGTTGAAAGCTTAATGGTTTGTTCCGTTTCGGTATAAGTAGCTTCCACTGGAAGGTTCTTGGGCGCAATGGCGTGCGAGGGAAAGAGTTGCTCATCTGCATTGGCTCTGAAAGTGACTTCCATGCTGTATTGGGTAAACGGAGTCAATGCGATCAAACCATCACTCACATTTATACATAGTACATTATTCTCGTAGTTTGCCGAAACAAACACGCGCTCATTCGATTGAGCCAATAAACTAATGCTGCTTGCGAGGAACAGGAATAATCCTATCAGTGGAGTTTTATTATGCATTTTATAAGTTTTAATCTATAGTTGGCCATTATAAAGTCATGTAATTACACCTATGCAATTTACGAATACCGTAAGTCTTAAGCGATGTGTATAGTGGGTTGTTTTTCTTCATATGTCGGCTAATTCTATAGTTTTATCTTTGTTAAGATGCTTGATATAAGTGATATATGGATTTTAGTAGTGCTGATTTAGCACGTTTTAAGATTGAAGTTACTTTAGCGTTTTATTCAAAAACCTGATTTGCAAACGTTTTCGGATATGGCCGCTATTTGTCCTATGTGTGAAATTGCCATTGTTGAAGCAGATTATGCAGCTTTGTTGAAATATTTTATCTTAGCGGCTTCAAATAAAAAACAATTAGACGATGAGTAAAGTAGTTATTAAGAGTTTTGACGAATTAGAAAAGTTAATAGGTAGTGACCTTGGAATTTCTGATTATCATGAATTTACTCAAGAGCAAATCAATCTTTTTGCCGATGCAACATTAGATCATCAGTGGATACATACCGATGTTGAAAAAGCGAAGAACGAGTCGCCGTTTGGAAATACTATTGCACACGGATATTTAACTGTTTCTATCTTACCACACTTATGGAATCAGATTGTAGATGTTCAAAATCTTAAGATGCAGGTTAATTACGGGATTGAAAAATTGAAATTTAATGCCCCTGTATTGGTTAACAGCAAGGTACGCTTGCATGCTAAAGTTAATAATGCTGTCAACCTGCGTGGTGTAACACGAGCGAATATTGGTATTAAGTTGGAAATTGAAGGTAGCAGAAAACCAGCCTACGAAGGCGAGATTGTTTTCTTGTATCACTTCAATGCTTAAGCGATAAGAAAATATAAGAGTAAAAGGTGCAAGTATTTGCACCTTTTTTTATGTCTAAAGGTATTCTTTAATGGCTTTTTTAAGCCGCATAAGAGCTTCATCCATCTCAGCTGTTGCCAGTGAGATGCGCATATACTCTTCAGCGCCGAAAGCCAAGCCCGGAATGACCACTACTCCATTGGTTTTGGAGGCTGTAGTGATGCAAAACTCTTTGATGTTACAAGTTATTTTATTGCCAATTTTTGGGAATATATAAAAACTTCCTCTGGGCGTGTTGTATTCGATGTCAAGGGAGTCCAACATGGTCATTACCTTATTGCGATTCACTTTTAAGAGCTGGTTGTATTGGTTAATGGTATTTGTTGTTTGGCCATTGACTATTGGTAAGGCGGCATACTGGTTGGCTGTAGGTGGTGTGCTGATGATGGTTGCATTATGAGATGTAAATGCTTTTGCCAGATTTTCATTGCGGGTAATCAGCCATCCAACACGCAAACCTGCTACAGCACCACTTTTAGATATGCCATTAGCAATTATTGTTCGCTTGAAGAATTTAGAAAATGATTCCGCAGCTTCTCCTTCATATACCAATGCACTGTATATTTCATCTGCTAAGGCATAGCCTTTTGTCAGTTTTCTCGACAATAATTCGCCAAGATTGCTTAACTCAACAGTGGAGAAGACCTTACCCGTTGGATTAGAAGGCGAATTAATAATGATGACGTCATCCGGTAAAAGCAGTTCTTCCAATGCTGGCAGGTTAATGCTGAAATCGCTGTTCAGTGGGTAGCAAATGACTTCCATGCCAAATTCAGCCGGTATTTTTTTATAAATGCCAAAATGAATTGAAGGTATTAAAACTCTTTGCGCACCCAGCTTTTGTAAAGTGCGTATGGATGTATACATGGCATTTTGTACGCCAATCGTCACTACAACGTGATTTTCGTTATAGTCAAAGCCATCTTGTTGTTTTTGATTTCTAGCTATGGCTTGCCGCAAAGCTGGTAAGCCGGCATTTTGAGTGTAGGAAATGCCATTGTTCCAATTGGAAGAGAGAGCGTCAAAAATTTGCGGGTCGACAGTGAAACTTTTCAATTCGCCCAGTCCCAGGCTAATGCTGCTTGGGTGTTTTGATAGGTTAATCTCCCTAATAGCAGGCAGAGGAAAGTTGGTATTTTCTAATCGTTCGTCAATGTTCATGCTTGTTCAATTGAATTGCAAAAATACACGCTTTTTGCGATGCAAAAAAAAGAGGGCGCCAGTGAAGGAGCCCTCGGGTATGCCAATACTTAAGTCTGCGGCTTAGTAATTGGATTCTTTTACTTCGAAATAAGCTTGTGAATGCAGGCAGGCAGGGCACATTTTTGGTGCCTTGGTTCCTTCATGAATAAAACCACAATTGCGACACATCCAGGTTACCTTGCCATCTTTTTCAAATACTTTACCTTCTTCCAGGTTTTTATATAGCGCACGGTATCTTGCCTCGTGGTGTGCTTCTACTTTGGCAATCATTTTAAAGGCAACAGCTACTTCCTTAAAACCTTCCTCTTCGGCTATCCTTGCAAATTCAGGATACAACTCAGACCATTCTTCATTTTCGCCGTCTGCAGCTGCCTTTAAATTGTCTTTTGTGTCGCCTATTATGCCGGCAGGGTAAGTGGCTGTGATTTCAACCATTCCACCTTCTAAAAACTTAAAGAAGCGCTTGGCATGCTCACGTTCCTGCTCAGCAGTTTCCATAAAAATAGCTGAAATTTGCTCTAATCCTTCTTTTTTAGCTTGCTTGGCAAAGTAGGTATAGCGGTTGCGGGCTTGTGATTCACCAGCAAAGGCTTTAAGCAGGTTCTGTTCGGTTCTGGTTCCTTTTAAGCTTTCCATGTTTGTTCTTTTATCTTATTTAACTATTTGTGATCTGGGTTAAGCAAATATAAACTAACGAAGGGGTGTTTTTATGTTTTTGAGGTTGTGTTAGGCTAATTTAGGATGTTTCTAAATATTAAACCCCGTTTTAAACGGGAGTAAACATGTCTTTGGTTGAACCGCATGTTGAGCAAATCCAGTCATCTGGTATATCTTCAAATGCTGTTCCGGGTGCGATGCCTGAATCTTCATCTCCAAGCTCAGGATCATAAATATAACCGCATGCCAGACACCTGTACTTTTGTAGCTTACCCTCGCTTCCAGAGGTGTCTTTGTTCAACCTGGATTCGTCGATATAAGTTGGTGCATTCTTAGGCGCCAATCCTTTTTTGACTTCATGATAATAAGCGTAGGTAAGAGGAGTACCTGACTTATCCAGCAGTTCATTATCTTCAATGGTAGCAATAAATAAAATGTGCGTACCTACATCGACTGTTTTGTTGACTTTACACTCGAACCAAGCCAGGCAATCATCCGTAACTATTGGCACTCCGCTTTTTCCAGTCTTATAATTGATGTGTTCAAATTTATTTATCTCACTGCCACTTTTGTATCCAAATAAGCCAATAATGTCGGCACTAACATTTTGTTTGAGTACAGAAATTGAGAAGATACCGCTATTCTGAATCATCTGGCAGCTAAGGTTGTTCTTACTGCAGCTAATAGCTATTTGCGAGGGTTCTGCTGTTACCTGGAATGCGGTATTGGCAATGTAGCCGTTAAGCTTGTTGTCATCTTTTGTTGTGATGATGTATAACCCGTATGTTAACTTAAAAAATGCTTCAATATTCATCTGAATTAATTCATTAGGATGGATAGGTAAGTTATTAATAAGCCTTGTTAAATAAAAGTATTGGCTTTCAGAAATAGTTTATAATCAGTGCAGATAGGCTAATTTAGAATGCATGTAAATAATTAGTAGATAACTAATATCATAATTTGAGGTTAATTCAAACGCTATTTTTACCTTTGAGTATTCTAAAAAATATTACCAGATATTTGTTGTCTGGCTACCTTGGTCTCAGGTATATAACTAAGTAATAGTTTGTTATAATGAACAAAATTGTCGAAAAGGAGCATTTCTCAGAAAACGTTGTTCGTCTGGAAATTGAAGCTCCACGTATTGCAAAGGCTCGGCGAGCTGGGCATTTTGTGATAGTAAAAGTTGGTGAAACAGGGGAACGGATTCCGTTGACTATTGCGGCAGCAAACCCTGAAAGGGGCACCATTACGTTAGTAATACAAAAAGTAGGCGTTTCGTCGCGTCGCATTACCGATTTAAATGTGGGTGATGAACTAACCGATTTGGTTGGCCCACTTGGAGAAGCTACACATATCGAAAAAGTAGGCACTGTGCTGGCTTGCGGCGGTGGTGTTGGCGTTGCTCCTTTATTGCCCATTGTTGAGGCGCTAAAAAAGGCCGGAAACCGAGTAGTGACCATTCTGGCGGCCCGCACAAAAGACTTAGTTATCCTTGAGGAGCAAATAGCAGAATATTCTGATGAGGTGATTATAATGACAGACGACGGCTCCTATGGTAAAAAAGGTTTGATTACTGATGGGATGAAAGAAGTAATGGAGCGTGAAAAAGTGGACGAGGCCGTTGTAATCGGGCCAGCCATCATGATGAAGTTTGCCGCGTTGACAACCAAGGAGTATAATGTGCCAACTGTGGCGAGTTTAAATACTATTATGGTGGATGGTACTGGTATGTGCGGTGCCTGTCGCATAACAGTCGGAGGTAAAACGAAATTTGTGTGTGTTGATGGACCTGAATTCGATGCCCATCAGGTTGATTTTGATGAGATGTTACTTCGCCTGAATGGTTATAAAGAAATTGAAAAAGGTGCTGAGCAGCAATACTTAAAATCTAAAGACAAATAGAATGACTGTTACTAAAGAATTTTTAAAAGAAGAGAGAGAGCAGTCATGGCGTGTAGATGTACGTAAGCTGCTTAAAAATAAAGAGCGCACAGCGCTTAAGCGTGTTCATATGGGCGAGGTCGCTCCTAATGAGCGCGTCAAATCTAATGTTGAGGTAAATACTGGGTTGACTGCAGACGAAGCTATCGATGAGGCACGTCGTTGTCTGGATTGTCCTGATCCAACGTGTATTACAGGCTGTCCGGTTGAAATCAATATTCCCAAGTTTATCAAGCGTATCGAGTTGGGCGAGTTTCTGGATGCAGCTCGTGTTCTTAAAGAAACAAGTGCATTGCCTGCTGTTTGTGGTCGTGTTTGTCCGCAGGAGAAGCAATGTGAAGCCAAGTGTTTTTACCAGGTGAAAATGCAGAAAGAGCCAGTGGCTATTGGTTACCTGGAACGTTTTGCAGCCGATTACGAACGTGAATCAGGTCAGATATCAGTACCTGAGGTAGCCGCACCCAATGGCATCAAAGTGGCTGTTATTGGTAGTGGTCCGGCCGGCTTAACCTTCGCTGGTGATATGGCCAAGCATGGATACGATGTCACTGTTTTTGAGGCCTTGCATCAGATTGGAGGCGTACTAAAATACGGTATACCCGAATTTCGTTTGCCAAACAGCATTGTTGATGTAGAGATTGATAACCTGAAGAAGATGGGGGTTAAGTTTGAAACGAACTTTATTGTAGGTCGAACAGCCACCATTGAAGATTTAAAAGAAGAAGGCTTTCAGGGCTTTTTCACAGGAAGTGGAGCAGGATTGCCTCGTTTTATGAATATTCCAGGAGAAAATTACATAGGCATTCTTAGTTCAAATGAATATCTTACGCGTGTTAACCTGATGGATGCAGCCAATCCTGCAACTGATACGCCAATTATCAGCGGGAAGAATGTAGCTGTGATCGGAGGAGGTAATACCGCTATGGATTCGGTGCGTACGGCCAAGCGTTTAGGGGCCGACAGGGCAATGATTATTTACCGTCGATCAATGGAGGAAATGCCAGCACGTGTTGAGGAAATTAAGCATGCGCAGGAGGAAGGTATTGAGTTTATGACTCTGACGAATCCGGTGGAGTATTTTGCTGATGAAACAGGACGAGTAAGTAAGGTGCGTGTGCAAAAGATGGAGCTGGGTGAGCCTGATGCCTCAGGTCGTCGTCGTCCGGTGCCAATGGAGGGCTCTGAGTACGATATTGAGGTTGATACGGTAGTGGTAAGTGTTGGTGTGTCGCCTAATCCGCTAATACCAAGTTCGCTGCCACAACTTGAGACAACCCGCTGGGGAACCATCGTTGTGGATGAAGAAAAGCTGCAAACGTCTATTCCTGAAATGTTTGCTGGTGGTGATATTGTAAGAGGTGGAGCCACGGTTATATTGGCAATGGGTGATGGAAGAAATGCGGCAGCATCGATGCATAACTATTTACAGGACAAACTAAACCCTTAAGCTCATGCGAAATTTAGAAACTACATATTTAGGATTACCAATAAAAAACCCGATTGTAGTGGGGAGCTCAGGACTGGCTTCTACTATTGGGGGTATTAAAAAATTGGCCAAAGCAGGTGCGGCAGCTATTGTGCTGAAGTCGGTTTTTGAAGAAGAGATTAAAGCGGAAGCTGAGCAAACCATAGGTCAGCAGCTGGGGATGGATGAGAATAACCTGGAGTTTTATGATTATTACGACTATCAGGTGAAAAACGAGGTGTTGGAAAGCTACGTTTCGCTTATTAGAGAAGCAAAAGAAAGCGTTGATATTCCTATCATTGCCAGTATTAATTGTACCAGTTACAGCGAATGGGTGTCATTTGCTCATAAAATTGAAGAAGCTGGTGCTGATGCCATCGAGCTAAATATATTCAAACTGCCTTTTGGAATAAAAGAAGAAGCTGGTGAGATAGAAAAGGTCTATTTCGATATTGTACGTAAAGTGAAAGAGCGTCTGTCAATTCCAGTAGGGATTAAATTAGCGCCTTATTTTACCAATCTTGGCAATGTGATTCATCGTCTATCTCATTCAGGTGTTAACGGTCTAATTTTATTTAACCGCTTCACATCGGTTGATTACGATATTGAAAATGACCAGGTGATTACCGGAAAAGTGTATTCCAATGCCGATGACTATGTGAATTCATTGCGTTGGATTTCAATAGCTTCATCCCAGGCTGGTAGTGATTTGGTTGCTTCCACGGGTATACATGATTATCGGGCAATGGTGAAAATGCTGATGGCCGGGGCTTCGTCTGTAGAGGTGGTTTCAGCTATTTATAAAGAAGGACCTGAAGTAATAGGTGCTATGTTGAAAGAGCTTGATGCATGGATGGAGCGTCGTGGTGTCAATTCAATTAATGAATTCAAAGGACGTTTGAGTCAAAGTACATCTGCTAATCCAGAAGTTTTCGAGCGTGTGCAATTTATGCGCTATTTCTCGGGACACAAACAATAGTTTAGTGAATAAGAAATATAAGAAGAGGGCAGAAGTTGATGATGAATAGCTTCTGCCTTCTGTCTTTTAACTAATTCGCTTATTTACTGCTTTGTTTCTTCTTAATTTATTTTTATCTTTGCGCCCTGATTATTTAAACCTTCTAAAATTAAGAAGATATGTTAAATCGTTATGAAACCGTTTTCATTTTAACTCCCGTTTTGTCTGATGTTCAGATGAAGGAAGCGGTCGACAAATTCAAAGGTTTGATTGTTGAGGCCGGAGGTAAAGTGGTAAATGAAGAAAATTGGGGACTTCGTAAGCTTGCTTACCCAATTCAAAAGAAGTCAACAGGATTTTACCAGTTGTTCGAATTCGACGCTAATCCTGAATTTATTGCGAAGCTGGAGACTGCTTTCCGTCGTGATGAGCGTGTTATCCGTTTCTTATCTTTCAGATTAGATAAGTACGCTATGGCGTATGCAGAGAAAAGAAGATCAACTAAAAAAGAAGAAAAGGAGAACTAGACCATGGCACAGAATCAATCAGAAATCAGGTATTTGACTCCTCCGTCAGTAGAAATTAAAAAGAAAAAGTACTGTCGTTTCAAAAAGAACAAGATCAAGTATATCGATTACAAAGATCCTGAGTTCTTAAAGAAATTCTTAAACGAGCAGGGTAAAATTTTACCTCGCCGTCTGACAGGTACATCTTTAAAGTATCAGCGTAAAGTTGCGCAAGCCGTTAAGCGTGCTCGTCACTTGGCCTTGTTGCCATACGTAACCGATTTGATGAAATAAGAAAAAGGAGGATTTACGATGGAAATTATTTTAAAAGAAGATATTCAGAATCTTGGCCATAAGAACGAAATTGTAACGGTTAAAAATGGTTACGGACGTAACTATTTGATTCCTCAGGGACTTGCTATTTTGGCAACTCCTTCAGCCAAGAAAGTACACGCAGAAAACTTGCGTCAGAGAGCTCATAAAGAAGAGAAAATCAAGAATGAAGCTCTTGAAGTAGCTAAGACACTGGAAGGTAAGTCATTTACTATCGGTGCTAAAGCTTCATCAACCGGTAAGATTTTCGGTTCGGTAAATACTATTCAAATTGCTGAAGCACTTACTAAAGAAGGGTTCAACGTTGAGCGTAAGAACATTTCTATGAAAGAGGATGCAAAAGAATTAGGTACTTACACGGCTACCGTGAAACTACACCGTGAAGTTAAGGTTGACATCTCAATTGAGGTGGTAGCCGAATAACATTTTTATTAATCTCGGATAGATTAAAAAACATTTTTCAAACAGACATAAACCACCATGGGGACATGGTGGTTTTTTTGTGCGTTAAAGTTTGGGGTACAAAAAAGCTCATGCAATTTACTTACATGAGCTCATTATCTTGTTTTGTTTTGGTAGCTTACTTAACTACAATGGTTTCTATCTCAACCATAACGCCAAGTGGTAATTCTTTCACAGCGAAAGCTGCACGCGCGGGAGGATTTTTTTTGTAATAAGAACCATAAACCTCATTCATAGCTGCAAAATTACTCATGTCGCTTAACAAACAGGTTGATTTAACAACATCGGCAAAAGTATAGCCAGCCTCCTCAAGTATGGCGGCTATGTTTTTCATTACTTGTTCGGTTTGTTCTTTAATGCCGCCTTCCACTACTTTACCTGTGGCCGGATTAACAGGTACTTGTCCTGAAATGTATAGAGTGCCGTTGGCTTCAATGGCTTGGCTGTATGGGCCGATTGCACCTGGTGCATTGCTAGTTGAAATTACTTTTTTCATTATTAGTTTATTTAAGGATTAATCATTCACTATTGATTAGAAAAGACCGTTGTCGCGAGGGTGATTGCGTTTTTCGTACTTGAGGTCTTGAAGCATGCTTGAATTTACCCGAATGGTAAAGAAATAAGACTTATATCGGCCAACCGGTACAAGGTTAAAATTCATGCTCCAACAGTGTAAATCGCGACTGATTCCAACGTTGGTATGCGCTATTTCTTTGCGATCAAAGCTGTATCCCGATGCAAAATTAATACGCCATTTGGGGGTTAGCGAAACATTACCATTGAGGTTAACGTCGGAAGTGACTTTGAAATCATAGTCCATTTTACTCTTGTTAAACTGCCCGCGGCTTAATCTGAATGAATAGTTCAGTGAGATATTCCAGGGGATTTCAAATTTGGCATAGCCATCATCTCCTTTAACAAAAGTAGCGTTGCCTCCCTGGAATGCAGCTTGAGGATCGAATTCTTGATTATTCAAGGGATCTGGCGGAAGAGCATTCGGATCTTCTTCGGTACTATTTGGATCGGTTCCTGTTTTCTTGTCTTTCTTTTTAAAGGTATCGGAGCCGAAGTTAAGCCCAAAACTCAGGTTGGCACTTTCAAGTCTCAAAAGTTTGCCTTGCTGTGCCCAAACTGATTGGTTAACACGTATAGGCTGACCAGTACTGGTAGTATCAATAGCGTAAGGATCAAAGCGTGCTCCAAAGTTAACATTGGTGCCAAAGAGTTTAGTTCTACCAGTCATGTTAATGGGTTGCCACTTGAGGGAGTCTGCCAGAAAATTATAGCTGGTACTGAAGTTTAAACTCTCCAGTATTTTAAGTTTTTTAAAGCCTGTAGTGTCTTTCTCACTTTTGACCTTCATCTCAAGGGTGTTGCCTAAGCTAAGGCTCATTGAGCCCGATTTACCACGCCCGGGCACGCCATATAATGCACCATCGTAGTATGAATAATCGTGCCTCACAATTTCATCGCGGTCTTCATCGTAATATTCAAACCAGTCGTAATAACCATATTTGGAGTCGCCAAAATCAGGGCGATACGACATGGAAACTGATGGCGTAGCTACATGTCTGATTGCATCGACTTTGTCGCCAAAAAGCTTACGCCAGGGGCGAAAGAACGTATAGATTTTTGTTGAAGTACCGGCACTAAAACTGTAATCGTATACACGGTTAAACCCTGTTATGGTGTCGGTATTAACAATTTTATTTTCCTCTTCGTCATAGCCTTTCTCAATTTTATTCAGGTACCAGCGTTCAGTATAATTAAACGAAGGTGTAACTGTGAAGTGCTTGAGGAATTTCAAATTCATGGCTACAGGGATACTGTGTTTAACACCATTCTTCCACTGGTTGGCAAAGTCATCACCTGAGAAGCCTAATTCAGATTCTTTGGCATGTACATAGTTTTTCATGTTACCAGTGTACGAGAGATTGATTTTCTCAAACATGTTTTCCTTTGTTCCAACCTTGTTCTTTTTCTTAAACGGATAGAACCGATTAACTGTAAATGTCAGGTCGGGTATTGTTAGGTCAATGGTTGTATCACGACTGTTTTGTGAGTGAAGTAAGTTAGCGGAGAAATTAAAAGGTTTACCTGCCCAGCGTTTGCCATATGATATACTCGACCGCTTTGTATTGGTTGAAATGTCGTTATTGGCAGGATTGTATAGGTTGTTAACGTTGTTCTGGTCAAATGAACTGGTAGAGTAATTAACACTGGCAGAGAATGTTTGGTAGGGGTTGGCTTTAGCGTCTTGCCGGTGCGACCATGTGACTGCCATATCCTTGGTGACCCTGTAGTCTGGCAAATCTTTTTCGCTGTATATATTATTAATGTATTGAAAATTGAATCGCCCGCTGTATTTATACCTCAATTTATAGTTTGAGCCGGTTCTGATGGCCCATGAACCATTGGTAAATATATCGCCCTTGACCATAAAGTCAAAGTAGTCATTTGCTGCCCAGTAATAACCACCATCGGTCAAACCAAAACCCCTGATTTGCTCATCGCGGTAGGATGGAAATAAAAAACCAGAGCTGTAAGAGCTGGTCGTAGGTATCATTGCAAAAGGTACAAAAATGGGAAGCTTGACGTCTTCCACCACCAGATAGGCTGGACCCGTAATAGTTTTCTTTCCTGGAATAACTTTTGCTTTAGTAAGGTTCAGATAAAAGTGTGGATGATCATGACAATCGCAGGTTGTATACTTGGCATGCTTCATGCAATAGGAGTTGTCCTCAATCTTTTTAGCTTTATTTCCTACCACAAAACCTTCGCCTTGTTCGGTAACAATATGTTCGATAATGGCTTTCTCAGTTTTGAAATTATACCGCATACGGCGCATGGTGTATTCACCACTGGGATCAGTAAAAACGGGTAGCCCTATTTCATTGCCCAACGTATCTTTGGTGCCGTATGCAAAAGCAGTACTGCTATCCATGTCTAGTACGATGGTGTGTGCTTTGAGTAAGATATCCTGATAACTTACTTCGGCATTGCCATACAGATAGGTTTTTTGCGTTCTCAGATCAAAATCAATGGAATCAGTGGCTTTATAATTAACTTCAGAGTCTATAATAAAGGATCCGGAGTGCACCTGAGTACTGTCCGATGATGATTCGGCTATTTGAGAATCGGAGCTTTGTATTGTTTCCTGGGCACATAAGCCAGCAAAGTGAGGCGATATAAGTAGCAAAGTAATTGTTAATACAATTGGGTTCAGTGCCTTATATGCTTTAGTTCTAATCAGTGTCAAAATGGTATTTTTTTCAAGCGTTCACAAAAATAATTAAAAAATGCGCATACCTGGGCATGTCCTTTAAATAATGCACTACGCAGCCTTTTTTAGCTGTGTATAATTTTCCTATTTTTGAACTGCAATAATCTAAATGTATGACAATTTATTTATTTAAAACACGTCTTGTATTTTTCTTCTGTCTGGTTGCTTTATGGTTTTTTAACAATACTAAGCTACAAGCTCAGCAGGATATGGTTTTTAAAACAGTGGTTATTGATGCTGGTCATGGTGGCAAAGATCCAGGAGCTATTGGTAAGCAGGCAAAGGAAAAGGATATTGTCTTAAATGTCGCACTTAAGCTTGGTGGCTATATTAAGGAGAAGATGCCTGATGTAAATGTTATCTATACGCGCACCAAAGATGTATTTGTACCGCTTAATAAACGAGCTGAAATTGCCAATAAAAACAAGGCAGACTTGTTTATTTCGATACATGCTAATGCTATCTCGACGCCTAAAATATATGGAGCAGAGACTTTTGTGTTAGGTTTACATCGAACCAAAGAAAACCTGGAAGTTGCCAAGCTGGAGAACTCCGTGATTGTGTTGGAAGAAGACTATACAACCACCTATGAAGGGTTTGATCCTAATTCTGCTGAATCATATATTATATTCGAGTTGATGCAGAATATTCATATCGATCAAAGTATTTATATGGCTTCTTTGGTGCAAAAACAATTTAAGGAGCGTGTTGGGAGGCGAGACCGTGGGGTTAAACAGGCTGGATTTCTGGTGTTACGCCAGGCAACCATGCCAAGTGTGCTGGTTGAGTTGGGATTTCTTACTAATAATACTGAGGAGAAATTTATTGCCTCAGAACGAGGGCAAACATATATGGCTTCAGCTATTTTCAGAGCTGTACGCGATTATAAAAATGAGTTTGATGCCAAGAGTAAGCTGGCTAAGGTTGTTGAAGAACCCGAAATTACTATAGTTGATAGTGTCAATTACCGCATCCAGGTCGCTTCCTCGAAAAAGAAAATACAGGAAGGAACTATGGTTTATGCTCTATTTGATGACGTCTGGATGTTTCAGGAGGGTGAACGGTATAAATACACCACGTGTTGTACCAATAGTTATAGCGAAATCATTAGCTCTTTAACAGAAGTTCGTCAAAAGGTTGGTGGTGCTTTTGTTATAGCTTTCCATGGAAATGATCGTATACCGATTGCTGATGCGCGCAAAATTCAGAATAAGCAAAAGTAGAGGTTTAGGCTATTGATATTATTTTTGTTAAATTGCGCTTGATTTAATACTTCGGTATTATCCACAAACATCATAAACTATGAAAAAAGAAGTAAAGATAGGTCTGACCGTATTTGTTTCATTTATTATTGTCATTTGGGGATTTAACTTTCTGAAAGGGCATAATTTAATTGAAGTGGGTAATTCTTATTATGGCGTTTATGATCGTATTGATGGATTAACTAAAGCAAGTCCGGTTTATTTCAGAGGATTTAAGGTTGGAACAGTCAGGGATATAAATTTTCACCCAACACAGCCTAATCGATTTTTGGTAACCTTCACCTTATTTGATGAGATTGGTATTCCTGCCGACTCTAAAGCACAAATTTACAGTCTTGATTTGATGGGTACAAAGGGTGTTCAGTTTATAATAGGGCATAGTGAGCAAATGTTGGCTGTTGGTGATACAATGAATACATCTGTTGTTGGTGACTTGGCCGATAAGATGAGTATGGAAGTATTACCTCTGAAAGATAAAACTGAGCGATTAATTGTTAAGCTCGATACTGTGTTGACAAATATAGGTCAGATTTTCAGTGAGGAGAAGAGTCGTTTTCATTCAAGTATGTATAACCTTGACCGCTCATTAAGGCATTTTGAATCCATAAGTCGCAACCTCGCAAAAAAGATGGAGGATGATGGGGAAGTTACCATGATGTTGCAGCGTACTGATTCATTGGTTGCGATGCTTTCAGCTCAGCGTCCGCATATTGATTCGACTTTTTCTAATTTGGCTAACTTTAGTCAGCAACTGGAAGATGCCAATATCGATGCCACAGTTGAGCAGTTACGGTCGACTTTAAGCAGTGCCAATGATTTGTTGGATAGTATTAATGATGGAAAAGGTTCATTGGGTAAGCTAATGTCCGATGATGAATTTTATTATTCGCTTAACGATGTGAGTAATAGTCTTAATCGCTTATTAATTGATTTCAGACATAATCCCGACAGGTATGTATCATTCTCTGCGGTTAATTTTGGTCGTAAGGTAATGGTGACAGATCAGGCATATGGTGTTGGAGGTATCGTTTATGAAATTCAAATTCTTGCATCCAAAACTCCGGCAAAAATCGATTCGACAATTTTGGATGGCAAGTATAAAATATTCGAAGATTATCGTGATTCGAAATATATTTATAGCTTGGGTCAAACCCGATATTTTGACGAAGCATCTAAAATATTAGATGAAGTGAAGGATTTGTATGACGAAGCTAATATTGTGGCTTTGGAAAATGGCGTGCCAATTAGTCTTAAAAAAGCCCGTCGAAAAGCTAAGTAAATTCACAATTTATTGTTAAATAGGTGAGCGATAATTTTTTTGAAAATTTTTTCGAATCTTTTCATCATTTCTTCCAAGTAGTTTAAATACAGTGGATTTCACGTGTTAATTAAAAGTTATCAAATGTACACAAGTGTCTGATTATGTGTGTATTATCTGATTTATTTTTAATTGCTTGATTACTAGGCATCATATCGTCGAAATAAAAATGTCAAGAGAATTAACGTTTTTTTTTCATTTTTTTTTTCACAATTTTTGTTTTCGCATTTAAAGTAGTTATCAAACATAATTCTATTAAGGAAACAGAAAGAATGGAAGTCGATTGCAAAAGAATTTGGGGGAATTGTTTGAGCGTTATCAAAGACAATATTCCACAGATTAGTTACCAGACCTGGTTTGAACCTATTGTACCCGTTAAAATAGATAAGGATGTTTTAACGATTCAGGTACCCAGCCTTTTCTTCTATGAGTATCTAGAGGAGCAGTACATTGACTTATTGAGTAAGACACTCAGAAAGGAACTTGGTGTTAATGCCAAGTTGGAGTATAATGTTGTGATGGATAATGCTCATATGGCCAATCAGCAACCTTATACTTTAAATTTCCCGACTAGTAACAAAGCAGATCTTCGCAATCGACCTGTCAGTGTTACCAATCAGGAAAAGCCAGATATCAGAAATCCGTTTGTCATTCCTGGAATTAAGCGACTAAATGTAGATCCTCAACTTAATGGCGATTACAGCTTTGAGAATTTTGTAGAGGGTGAATGTAATCGTTTGGCAAGAAGTGCGAGTTTAGCAGTGGCTAAAAATCCCGGAAAAACCGCTTTTAATCCCTTGTTTCTGTATGGAAATTCAGGTTTGGGTAAAACCCATCTGGCTCAATCAATTGGTATTGAGGTGAAGCGCAATATGCCTGAAAAAACTGTTTTGTACGTTAATGCCAATAAGTTTCAAACTCAGTTTACCGATTCAGTACGCAATAACTCGCAAAATGACTTTCTGAATTTCTACCAAATGATTGATGTATTGATCATCGACGATGTACAGGAATTTGCCGGGAAAACTAAAACGCAAAATACCTTCTTTCATATATTCAATCATTTGCATCAGTCAGGAAAGCAATTAATTCTAACCTGTGATAAAGCTCCTGTAGAGCTGCATGGCATGGAAGATCGTTTACTTTCAAGATTTAAGTGGGGATTGTCTGCGGATTTGCAGATTCCTGATTTTGAAACGCGGGTATCCATTCTAAATAAAAAGATTTATAAGGATGGACTTACAGTGCCCGAAGAGGTAGTGTATTATATCGCCAGCAATGTAGTTAATAATGTGCGTGAGTTAGAAGGAGCTTTGATTTCGCTTTTGGCACAAGCAACGCTGAATAAAAAAGAGATAACCTTTGAGACGGCAAAGCAGATAATTGACAAACTGGTTAAGAAAACGAGCAAGGAGTTATCTATTGACTCAATTTCGCAAACCGTATGTGATTACTTTGGTTTGGAACTTGATATTCTGCAGTCAAAGACGAGGAAGCGTGAAATAGTACAGGCACGGCAGATTGCCATGTTTTTTAGCAAAGGTCTTACCAATTCATCATTGTCAACCATTGGCGCAAAGATTGGCAAGAAAGACCACGCCACAGTATTGCATGCCTGTAAGGCTATCAATAACCTCATTGAAACAGATAAAGATTTTAAAGGGCAAATAAAGGAGATTGAAGCTCAATTAAAATCGTAAATAGTATAAGTTGTACAACATAAAGACATCCAATTTTTGGGTGTCTTTTTTTTTATACTTTTGAGTGGCAATTGATAATGCTATTCAGACAGTATTTTACATTTTATAAAATCTATTGAAATGATTAAAATCTTTAGTGGACTACTGGTAGCCGTGCTGCTGGTAAGTGGATGTCAAACAAAGACACCTGAAATTATGAATCCGTTTTTTACAACCTACAACACTCCTTTTCAAACACCACCTTTTAGCCTGATTGAGGTCAAACATTACATGCCTGCTTTCGAAAAAGGAATGGCAGAACAGCAGGAAGAAATTCAGGCGATTGTAGCTAATAATGATGCACCGAATTTTGAAAATACCATATTGGCCTATGATCGTTCGGGTGAGCTTTTGGAGCGTGTAAGTGCTGTTTTCTTTAATATTCAGGGGACAGACAATAATGACTCAATTCAGGAAATAGCTCGGATAATAACGCCATTGCTAACCAAGCATTCTGATAATATTTCGATGAATATGGAGCTTTTTGGTCGGGTTAAAGCAGTTTATGAGCAAATGGACGAAGCGCAATTATCTGCTGCTCAAAAGCGCGTGACTGAAAAGTATTATAATGACTTTGTGCGTAACGGTGCTCTGCTTTCTACCGAGGATCAGGAACAGCTTAAGAAGTACAATGAAGAGTTAGCTGGTCTTCAATTAAAATTTGAAGAAAATCAGTTGGCAGAGACTAATAAGAATTTCAAACTTGTTGTTGATAATGCTGAAGATCTGGCTGGTTTACCAGAGGGTGTTATTGCAGGTGCTGCTGAAACAGCTGCAGCCAATGGTATGGAAGGTAAATGGGTGTTTACCTTACAAAAGCCTAGCTTAATTCCATTTTTACAGTATGCCGAAAACAGAGCTTTGCGTGAGAAGATTTACAGAGGCTATTTTATGCGCGGTAACAACAATGATGAGTTTGATAATAAAGAAATTGCTCGAAAAATGGCGATGATTCGTAGCGAGCGCGTTAAGCTTTTAGGTTATGAAACGCATGCGGATTATGCAATAGCTGTGAACATGGCGAAAACTCCTCAAAATGTAGATGAGTTTCTGATGGGCTTGTGGAGACCGGCCCTAAAAGTAGCTAAACAGGAGTTGAAGGAAATGCAAGCAATCATTAACCAGGAAGGTGGTAATTTTGAATTGCAGTCATGGGATTGGTGGTACTATGCCGAGAAGCTGAGAAAAGCCAAATATGACCTGGATGAGGCAGAGGTAATCCCGTATTTTCAATTGGAGAATGTGCGAGAGGGAATGTTTTGGGTGGCTAATCAACTGTACGGAATTACATTTACGCCACTGAATAATATAGAAGTTTACAATCCTGAAGCCGAAGTTTTTGAGGTGAAGGAGGCCAATGGCGAGCATATTGGTTTATTATACCTTGATTACCATCCGCGCGAAAGCAAGCGCCCTGGTGCTTGGCAAACCAGTTTCCGTAATGCTATTACCAAAGATGGCAAGAAGATATCTCCTCTGGTATCGCTGGTATGTAACTTCACTAAACCTACTGGTGATATGCCTGCATTATTAACATTTGATGAAGTAAGTACCTTGTTTCATGAATTCGGACATGGTCTACATGCCTTGTTTACTGATGGCGAATATAAGCGTACTGCTGGTGTGGTGCCAATGGATTACGTTGAATTGCCTTCGCAGGTGATGGAAAATTGGGCTGCTGAGCCTACTGTACTAAAACATTATGCACGTCACTATGAAACAGGCGAGGTTATTCCAGATGAGTTGATTGAAAAGATTCAGAAGAGTGGACATTTTAATCAGGGATTTGCCACCGTAGAATATCTGGCAGCTTCATTACTTGACCTTAAATGGCATAGTCTGAAAGCAGGAGATGTTGTGGAAAATACGCTTGATTTTGAGAAAGAGGCCATGGGTAATATTGGTTTAATTGATGAGATTATTCCAAGATATCGTTCTACCTATTTTGGTCATATCTTTAGTAGTGACTTTTATGCTGCGGGTTACTATGTATACATATGGGCTGCTGTGCTTGATTCAGATGCTTTTGATGCGTTTAAGCAGAGTGGAGATATATTCAATAAAGAATTGGCTCAGAAGTTTCGTCAACACTGCTTGTCGGAATGTGGCAATGATGAAGGAATGGTGCAGTATTTGAAATTCAGAGGTCAAGAGCCATCGCTTCAGCCTTTGCTGGAGAAGCGTGGTTTAAACTAAAGCCATTATTACGAAATAAAAAAATGGCCGATTCATGAGTCGGCCATTTGTATATTGTAAAAGTTACCGGAATAACAGAAAGATTGCATTTAAGGTAGTTGTCTGAAAGCCGGTAACTTTTTTAATTCATTATCCATTCGATAATTTCCTGGTCATCAGGTTTCGTTTTAGGATCAATCACTTTTTCAATTTCTCCTTGTTGATTGATTAAATATTTCTGGAAATTCCATTTTACCTTGCTATCTCCAAAGTTGTTTAATTCTCCAGTTGTTAACCATTTATAGAGTGGGTGTATATCGTCACCTTTCACAGATATTTTACTCATCATTAAAAAGGTGACGCCATAGTTCTCAGTACAGAATGTTTTGATATCATCATTAGAGCCGGGCTCCTGGCTTAAAAAATTGTTGGCCGGAAATCCTATAATCATAAAGTCATCTCCGCCATATAATTCATGTACTTTTTGAAGTTGTTCGTACTGAGGAGTTAATCCACATTTACTGGCCACATTAACAACCATCACTTTTTTTCCTTTAAGTGCTGATAAATCATATGTTTGACCATCAATGGTATTTACATTAAAATCGTAAAAGGATTGCTGACTATATGTAATAGCGCATGATAGTAGAATAAGTATTAGGATTGCAAATGTTTGTTTCATTAGTTTGTGTTAATTAATTGTTATACAATATAAAGCTAAACGCATAGGTTCTATTTTTGTTTATTAGCTTCTCGTGTAAATGGAACAAATCGAACGCTAATCAGTCGTTTGCTTCTCAACTTTCCATTTTTTTTATGATAGATGATTAGTTGCTGGTGAAAACCAGTTTTTATAGGGGCGATAATAGAACCGCCTTCCTTTAGTTGGTCAATGAGAGGTTCAGGTATGCTCTCAGGGGCTGCAGTCAGCATGATGGCATCGTAGGGCTGATGTTCTTCCCATCCGTGATAGCCATCGCCTATTTTACAATACACATTCTCATAGCCTAGCGAATCTAAAGTATGTGTGGCTTGCGTGCCCAGAGGTTTAACAATTTCAATCGTATATACTTCTTTAGCTACTTCGGCGAGAATAGCGGCTTGATAGCCTGAGCCCGTGCCAATCTCCAGTACCTTATCCTTCGGTGAAAGGTTTAGTAATTCTGTCATGTAGGCAACAATGTATGGCTGCGAAATGGTTTGGTTATAGCCAATGGGCAGCGGCCTGTCTTCGTAGGCAAATTGCTGCAGTTCGGATGGAACAAACGCATGTCTGGGGACGTTTTTAAGTGCTTTAATTACCTCTTTATCGGTGATTCCCCTGCTGATAATTTGTTCTTCCACCATTCGGACTCTCATCAAGTTATAATCTTGTGTAAATATTACAATTAGTGTGGCTGTTATGACTGAAACAAACATTGCTGACTTTTATTCAGTTGGTGGTAAAGTGTTGTCAGGTACAGAAATGTGGCTTTGAACGATCAGCCAATTGCCATCTCTTTTTTCCAGCACTCCGGTGTGTCTGAATCCTTCCAGCCTGAATGGTTCTCCCTTGGTTTCAAAGCAGGTGTCAAGTAGTTGTGAATACCAGGCAACCTCTTTGCATTGGCTCAGTTGAATACGTGTATCTTTGGCTGCTATAGTATAGTCTGGTTTTGTTTTTATTGCCTGGGTCATCCATTCGTAAAAAGCATACCACCCATACCATATTTCATCTAAATCAGTACCAATGTTTAAGGTGTTTTCGTCTTGAGCAAAACACTTCGAAAATTGCTCAAGATTGCCTTCTTCCTGAGCTATTAATAAAGTGTCAAGAACCTTTTTAATTGGTGTAATTTCAGGACTTACAGTCTTCGCGTTGATTGTTTCCATGGTGTAAAGTTTATTGGTTTTAAGTAAAATATGTTGCTATCTATTAAAGTTAGCCATTTGCTTATATGATGTCAACCTTGAAGAATGTGGTAAGTGAGGCGATAATTTTTTAAGTTTGCGCTTGAATTTTACAATTGGAACTATGCACAGGTATTTTATCGAAATGGCCTACAATGGAAGTCGTTTTCATGGCTGGCAGATACAGCCTAACGCCATTTCGGTGCAGGAGGTGATGAATGATGCCCTTAATAAAGCACTGCGTCAAGATATTAATGTTGTTGGTTGCGGCCGCACGGATACAGGTGTACATGCCTCGTATTTTGTAGCGCATTTTGATTGTGTTGGAGTGATTGAAGACCCGGAGCAGTTGGTGTTTAAAGTGAACAGGATAGTAGGCAAGGATATTGTCGTTTATTCAATATTGAAGGTAGATGGCGAGGCTCATAGTCGATTTCATGCCAGCTCCAGAACCTATCACTACTATCTTCAAACCGAGAAGAATCCTTTTTTGTCGGAATTTAGTTACCGGCCTTTGTTTAGGGTCGATATAGAATTAATGAATAAAGCAGCAAAGCTACTTTTTGACTATACGGATTTTACCAGCTTCAGTAAATTACATACCGATACAAAAACCAATAATTGTAAAATATTGTATGCTGCCTGGGAGCCACGGGCACAAGGTGCTGTTTTTGTTATTAAAGCAGATCGCTTCTTAAGAAATATGGTTCGTGCGGTTGTTGGAACCTTGTTGGAAGTTGGGCGCGGTAAGCTATCGCTGCAGCAATTCAAAAAAGTGATTGAAAGTATGGATAGAGGTGAGGCGGGCACTTCTGTTCCGCCCCAGGCATTGTTTCTGGTTGATATAGAATACCCTCAAGAGGTGTTCGAGTCAAAAGTTAAGCGTCAGCCTCCTTTTAGTTAGATAGTGTTTAAGAATTCCAAATCTTCCAGGCGGCTTCGGCTTGAAGGTGTAGCATGTCCAAGCCGTTCTTAGTAGTTGCACCTTGCTCAATGCCTTTTTGCATAAATAAGGTCGTAGGTGGGTTGTATGTCAGGTCATACAGCAAATGTTTGTCCGTAACCAGATTGTAAGGTATATCCGGACAGGTGTTGATATTAGGGAACATGCCTAAAGGTGTGCAATTAACCAGTACCGTGTAGTCTTTCATGATTTCAGAAGTGATGTCTGAATAACATAGGCTATCTGAACCTTTAGTCCGTGAAACATATTTGTAGTCGATATCCATCAGGCGGAAGGCATGGGCAATGGCTTTAGCAGCTCCTCCTGTTCCAAGTATTAGTGCCTTCTGGTGGTGCTTCTGTAATAGTGGCTTTATTGATTCTGAGAAACCAATTAAATCAGTGTTGTAGCCAGTTAGTTTTGGTATTTTATTTTCCCAGGTGACTTTAATAGCATTGCAGGCGCCGGCTTTTTGAGCTGTTTCATCCATCTCGTCGAGGTATTTTAATACCTTTTCTTTGTGTGGTATTGTGACGCTAAAACCAGCTATATAGGGGTGTTGGTTCAATAAGGCCGGTAACTCATCAATGTTTTCTATTTCAAAGTTTAGGTACCTGGCATCAATATTTTCATTTTCAAATTTCTGTGTGAAATATTTTTGGGAGAATGATTGTGCTAAAGGAAAGCCTATTAAACCAAATGTTCTCATAACTACTTTTGTTTCTTTGTTGCTAAAAGTTCTGTAATAATAATGCTGGCCAAACCTAAAATAATAAAAAGTACAGCAAAATAAAATTCAGTATTAAGTTCTGGTAGATAATAGTTGAAGTCAACTGTTTTAACCTTATCGCCAAATTGCTGGGTTATTTCGTGTTTCCATGGCCATAGAATACCTAGTGAACCGGCAATAAAGCCTGTCAGCAGAGCGATGGTTTGGTTATGGTACTTTTTCAGCAGCCACGATAGGAAGTGTGAAAAGGCGATTAATCCAACTCCCGCACCCAACGCAACAGGTAACAAAATTTCTATGGCCATATTGTTAACTGCATCAATCATTACCAATTGGTAATTGCCCATCAGAATAAGTACAAATGAGCCTGACAATCCGGGTAGTATCATACTGCATATGGCCACAACGCCGCAAAGAATGAGGTATAAAAATGAATCGTTCTGACTGGCTGGTGTTAATACAGAGATAGACACTGCAATAGCTGTTCCTACTATAAGGCTGATAATAGTAGAAGTTGTCCAACTCTTTACTGTTTTACCTACAAAGTAGATGGAAGCCATTACCAAACCGAAGAAATACGCCCAAATGTAAATTGGATAGTTGATGAAAAGGTATTCAAACAGGCGTGCTAAGCTAATAATAGCCACTCCAATACCTGTGAACAGGGCCAATAAGAAGTATAAATCAATATGCCTTATCAAGGCTTTGATTTCACCTTTAACCAGTAGCTGGATGGCTTTGCCGTTAAACGACTTAATGGCATTAATCAAGCGTTCGAAAATGCCGGTTATTAAAGCGATGGTACCACCGGATACACCTGGTATAACGTTGGCAGCGCCCATTGCAGCTCCTTTTAGGGCTGTTTGTATTAATGATAAGAGTGAATTATTCATTTACCTTATTCGTTACAGTAATTGTTGATGAGTTGTTGAACTGTTTTGTCTGCAATAAATTCAGGGTAGTCATTTTCAATATCCTTTATGCCACCGAAGTCAATGCTCAGGGCCTTTGATAATGCAGACAGGGCTTCATTTCTGTTGCTTAAATATCGGAAGTGTGCCACAGCACTCAAATAATGTATGGATGCTGTATCTTCATATTGTTCATGCAGGCTACTGATGTAAGCCTTAATGTCAAAATGTTCGATTAATACAATTTTTAGTTTAATTAGCTCAAGCCAGCCTGCTAATTCATGCGGATCAAGGTTAAGGCCATTTTCCAGGCTGCGTGCTGCATCTTCTACCTTGTCTAATTCGAACAACCCGCGCGCGTGGGCAAACCAGTAATCAGCATTTAACGGATTGATAGATATGGCCTGATCGATTGCCTGTAAGCCACCAGAGAAATCCTCATTTTCCATCAGTGTAGTTCCTAATCCATACCATGCATCTGATTGTTTTGGGGCCAGCTTAATCACCAATTGGTATAGCCTGATGGCCAAGTCGTAGTTGCCAAGTTGCTCCCAGCAATCTGCCATGTATTGGTAGGTTAGTGTCAGGTCGTCACCAATTGTAATGTGTTCACTATATGCATCAATTGCTTCTTTGAAACAACCAGATTGAACCAGGCTGTTGCCCATATTGAAATAGGCCTCTTCGTGCTGAGGATTGATGGTGATAGTGTATTCATAGGCCTTGCAAGCTTCCTCATGCTTGCCGGTCTTATTATAAATGATTGCCAGGTTGTACCAGCCATTATCTGAAAACGGATTGGTTTCCAGTAATTGTTGGTAGGCTTCAATGCTTTTATCGTACTCCAGAATTTTATCTAGTGAAAAGGCATATTCGAACAGAGCATTTTCGTTATCACGATTAAGTTCCAGTAATTGTTCCAGAAATTTAATCGATTCCAGATAAAGCTCGTGCTGATTGAGGTTGTAGCTTATTTCCAGTAGAATATCTTCTTTATCTTCAAAAGCAATTTCTACAGCTTTCCCAAAATAGCTAACAGCTTCAAGGGTGTTGCTTTTTTGAAGCATAATCCACCCCAACGTCATGTATACATCAGGATTTGAAGCGTCGAGTGGAGCTAATTCTTTCAGAAGTTTATAGGCTTCATCAATGTTGCCATGTTCAGCCATGAAGATGGCTTTTTTGACCATTAAGGCAGGGGAGTCGGGATGTTGCGAGAGGCCAATGGTTAAGATTTGTTGTGCGTGTTCAATTAAGTTTTTTTCGTAATAAAAATCGTAGATGTTTTCTATCTGATGCACGTCAAAATATTCAACTTTCTCCGCACTAATCATTTTTTCAAATCGTTCAATCGCCTGCAAAACATCGTCGTGACTTGCGTGCAAGAAATCCTGCATATAATCGTGTTTTAATGATACAAAAATATCAATTTTATCAGCATCAGCAAGGTGTGGTGTAAATTGTTATTAACAGGTTTATTCACAATCTAATAGTGCTATGCGGGAGGAAATAAAAAAAGAGGCTGAACTCTTTGGGTCGGGTTACAGCCTCTGTGCCTGAAGAGAAATTGCACCTTTATCGCCAAAACACTAGAAACCGTGTCGGTGAATATTCTTCAGACGATCGCCTGGATTTTTAATGAAGATACTAATGGGAATAAACCCATTATTATAGTGTAGTAAAGAAATCGCCATTTTCTTTGTGAGTGTCTGGAATCTTCATTATCCAAGGGCAAAAAAGTTAGGTTTGTTTGTATTTGCGTTTTTGCATTACAAGTAGTTGTCGTTACAATCTGGATGTTCATTTTGCAATTGGCATGCCATGTTTTATAACGGGCAGATATTTAGTGAGGTATGTGTTTTTTGCAATATTCAGCTTACATCCAAATCTGTACGGTTTTGTAATTATTTATGTACGTTATCGTACAGTGGTTAATGTGCAGAGCCAAATATTAGTAGGCCGATACCCAGAATAATACCCAATAGGTATATGGTTTTTCGCTGGATGTTCTGTTCTTTAAACAGGATGGCACCAATACTAAATGCAATAATTACACCGCCTCTTCTTATGGCTGATATGACAGATATAAGGGCCTCAGGTTCGCTTAATGCTTTAAAATATATATAATCCGCTGATACAAGGGAGATGCCAATCAGCGGTATTGTCCACCTGAATATAAAAGGGGTGCTTCGTTTTCGTTTGGGGTACCATAAAAACATTATGATGGGAAGCATGATAAGCGTTTGGTAAATTGAGAACCAACTTTGAACAGCAAGTCTGTTAATGTTTTGTAATAAATGTTTGTCGTAAAGACCACTGACCGCTCCACTAAGTGTTGCTAAAATAATGAACCAAAACCACTTGTTACGTTTGATGTGGATGCCTTCGAGTTTTCCGACTGTGGTAAACAGATAGAAAAATAGAAGAGTTATCGCTATACCAATCCATTGGAACGTATTTAGTTGTTCTGAAAATATCAGGATGGCACCTAATAGCGTCCAGAAAGGACCGGTTGCTCTGATGGGTGCTACTAAGGTTATTGGAAGATGCTTTAAGGCAAAGAAAGAAAAAATCCAGGATGTTAATACGATGATGGCTTTAAGGAAAACCTGCAGATGTTCACTTGCGGTTATTTCAGGTATATACAGAAGGTTGTTATTGGGTATGATGCCGAAAGTTGAAAGTACCAAAAGTGGCAGAAATATAAGCGCTGCACTCGCAATGCTTATCATCAATACAGGTAGAACCGCATTTTTGTTTAATGAAACCTTTTTGAAGATGTCGTAAATTCCGAGGAAAATAGCAGAGAGAAGTGCCAGGTAAAACCACATTGTATAATTTTTTCGCAAAAGTATATAAGAATTTGCAAAGTGCTTGTTGTAATCTTACTTTCTCTTACTTACCTGAAGCTTATAGCCTTGTTATTACTTCGCTTATTTGATATATTTAAACAAAAAACCACTGGCATGGATTATGTTCTTATTAAAAATGGAAAGGTTGTGGTTGATGGAGTTGCACTTCGAAAGGATGTGTTAATTGGAAATGATAAAATTGTAGAAATACTCGAAAAAATTGACAGGCCTGAACCAGAAACGCCTGTTATTAATGCTGAAGGAAAGTTTGTGTTGCCTGGTGCTATTGATACTAATATTTTATTTGGAGAGTTGGTTCAGCAGGATGAAATGGCGCTTAACCGATTCAATCAGGCACAAATAATCGGTGGTACCACTACGGTGCTTGAACCTGTGCTTCCAACTGTTTCACATTCATATAAAGTCGAACTCAAGCGTAAAAAGCAAATAGATTACGGTATTAATGTCGATTACGGATTTCATTTGTCAATTAATAAATGGAAGCTGTTTAAGGGTGTTGATGTAGACTTTTGTTATGCACACGAAGGCATTGCATCGTTTTATTTGAGGTGGCCTGTTGATAACAATGAGCTGTCAGCTATTAAGGAGCTGCTGGCTGTTGCTGCCCGCGATTCTACACCTGTTTTAGTTGATGTGCTTAAGCCAGGTGAGTTTAATGACGGAACTGGTATTGCAGAAGTGGATTCAGACACGATTCAAAGACATTTGGGACACATAAAAGCATTGATTGATTTGGCCATTGAGTTGAATTGTATTGTGTGTTTAATGAATATATGCTTCAAAGAAGAACTTGAAATAATTAGAAAATATGACAAGGACGCTCTGATTTATGCTGAGTTGATGTTTCCATTTCATATTGCCGATTCGGATAGGCTTTTGATTGGCGATAGTTCGATTTTTTCTGGTTTTCCTCTAATAAATGGATTAAATCTGTTGTCGCCGGATGAAGTATGGCCATGCTTAAAAAAAACCAATTTTTTTATTGCGCGTCCCATGATAAAATTGTCTGGTACAGGAACGATAAAGGAAAGCCAGGTGGCTAACAGGCCCGATGAGTATATCCTGCTTAAGAATTTGTTATCGGTGCTTTATACTTGTGGTGTGGTGCCGGGTAAAATGTCTTTTGAGGAGTTTGTTGATGTCATTGCTTATCGCCCCGCTTTATTTATGGGGCTTCATCCTAAAAAAGGTGTAATCAGAGTTGGAAGTGACGCAGATGTAGTGATATGGAATCCTGATTATAAACGTAATCTATACTGTCATTTACCAGGTTATGAGGGTAATGGTGCGCAGCAGCTTCCACTAAAAGGGCGTGTTGATTTTGTATTTTCGAAAGGATGTATGGTTTATGATGGGGAAAGCATTAGTAAAAATCTTGTAAAAGGCAGATATGTGTATCGCAGTCCATCATAGCTTCTGTAGGTATACACAGTAATTAAAATTCTGAAAATGTATATATTTGGCAAGCCAAATTTATGTTGATGAATAATCTTAATACTACATCAGAAGTAAATAACTCGGGGATTAAAAAAGTTGGAGGTGATAATCTTTTTGATATCAATCGATTGATTCGGTTGGTGTTGAAAAACTGGTACCTGTTCGTGATTTCATTTCCATTGTGCTTAGGTGCTGTTTTTATTTATCACCGCTATACGGTACCTGTGTATAAAGCATCTGCTACTTTGTTATTGAAAAGTAGTGAGCAAAAAACGGTTACGCCGAGTGGATTAATGGAAGGATTTGGCTTATCTCCCGAAATGCGTAGCATCGAAAATCAAAGTTTTATTATTCGCTCCCGAAATATTGTTAAAAAAGCAATTGACGGACTGGATTTTGGTGTTTCATACTATCAAAAAGGTCGATTTAAAGATTCTGAATTATACCGCACAGCCCCATTTGTTGTTGAATTTGATTCTTTGCATGCACAGTTGCTGAATGTGCCTATTCAAGTGGTTTATACATCAACAGGAAAGGCTCAGGTAACAGTTAGTTGCGAAGCTGGTGCGCTTTATAATTACATTAATGAGGCGTTTGTGGGACGTATTGGTACATTAAACTATAATAAAGTAGTTGCCGATAATGAGTGGGTAACAACCAATGCCTTTTCGTTTAAACTGCATCGCAATGAGCATATTAATGTGCCACAAGGAGCTTCTTATTATTTCATCTTCAAATCGCATCAGCAGTTAACCAGTGAATATAGAAATGGATTAGGTGTATCGCCTTACAGTGAAGGATCCAGTATATTGTTTATATCGTCAATAGGTGCCAACAGGGCTAAGTTAGTGCGCTTTTTGGATGAGTTGTGTGAGGTTATACTTGAGCACAATCTGGATAGGAAAAATGATATGGCCTCCAGGTCTATCGTATTTATCGAATCTCAGTTAAAGACAGTTGCAGATACCCTTGAGAAAGTACAGGACAGACTTTCATCTTACCGAAAAGCCAACCGTTTTATGGGACCATCTGAGTTTTCGCAGAAACTGGCAGATAAGTACTATGAAACAGAGAGCGAGCTTAAGATGTTAAGAATGCGAATAGATTATTATAGATACCTGCAGGAAAACCTGATGATGTCCGATGATATTGAGCAGTTTCTTTTGCCAGCAGTCGATAATGAAAATAATTCACTGGTTAATGAGCTGGCCTCTCAGTTAATAGAGTTGCAGAAGGAAATGGAACTGCTACAAAATGATGTGAGTGATAATAATCAGTATTTGACGGCCCAAAAGAGCAGGATGGAGGTGACAGTTGATTTGCTGAATAAGGCCATTAAGCAGGTATTGCGAAATTTCCGTATTGAAGAAGAAAAGATACAGAATGAGTTGACGGCTATATTGGCCGATATGGAGAAACTGCCTGATTTGGAAAAGGATTATCTGATAATAGACCGCACTTATAAGTTGAATGATGCTATTTACACATTTTTGCTGCAAAAGCATTCTGAAACGCAAATTACAAAAGCCAGTAATTCACCCGATAATGAGATAATTGATAATGCATCAATCACAGCCTTGGTTTCGCCCAACAAAAATAGCGATTACAAAAAGGGATTAATGTTAGCTCTGTTAATTCCGGCTGTGTTCATCGGATTAAAAGAGTTTTTGAATACCAAGGTGAGAGGTAAAGAGGATCTGAATCATCTTGTACCCGGGGTGCCAATTGTTGGAATGGTGATGCACAATAAGAATGGTGTTGAAAATGTGATTGATGCACATCCGCACTCTATCATTAGTGAGTCGTTCCGTTCACTTCGTACCAAGCTAAAGTTTATGGCTGGCTCAGATAAGGTGCAGGTCATTACTTTGACCAGTTCAAATACGGGTGAAGGAAAAACATTCTGTGCACAAAACCTAGCGTCAGTGTTTGCTATTTCAGGTAAAAAAACGGTGATTGTAGGCTTTGATATGCGTAAACCTAGATTGACAGCTTTGTATGATCTGCATAACAAATTAGGCTTATCAAACTACTTTATTGGGCAAACGATTATTCCGGAGATAATTTATCCAACCGACAATGAGAATGTGAGTGTTATACCGGCAGGTCCTATTCCGCCCAATCCAAGTGAACTTATTGTTGGCGATAAAACAGAGGAGCTTTACAGGTATCTGCGCAATGAATTTGATGTGATAGTCATTGATTCGCCTCCGATTGGACTGGTGGCTGATGCGCGTCTGTTGATGGATTATTCGGACTGTAACTTATTTATTGTCAGATCTAACTATAGTTCGAAAGAACATATGGTTCATACCATTGATAGCCTTATTAATGAAAAAGTAGAAGGTCTTGGAATAATTCTCAATGATATCTCAGCCAAAGAAAAGGGGTACGGTTATTACTCGGCTGAATATTATGGCGACAAAGGTTAATTTTAACTGTGATCTTTGGTAACAAACTGAATAAGTTTGCTGAAGTTTTTTATGAAGAGGGCATATATACCGCCAACATTGTTGTTTTTTAGTGCTCTCAAGTCTTCTTTTGATTTGCGTATAATGTTCTTGATTGAGTTGTTGCTCACACCACCCAGTCGCATGTTAATCAAAGTCTTATCGATGAAAAGACTCATTGTAGCTTCGTTTGAGAAAAGGCGAAGCATATAATCGTAATCAGCAGAAATGCGAAAGTTGGTGTTGAATTTGCCCAATGATTTAATCAGGTCTCTTTTAATGTAAACAGTAGGATGCGGAGGCATCCAGCCACGCTTTAGGAGTTTGGGCGAATAGTTCTGACTTTTCCAATGTCGCACTGTCTTATAAGGCGGTTCTTCTTGGATGTAGTTCAGATTACCGTAAACCGCATTGTAATGGGTGTTCTCAACTTGCTGTAGAATAGATTCAATGACAAATTCATTGTAAAACATATCATCGGCATGTAAAAAACCTATCCAATCACCCGTAGCCAACTCCAAGCCTTTATTCATTGCATCGTAAATGCCCTTGTCTGGTTCGCTAATCCAGTGATCAATGGCGGATGCATTGTTCTCAATAATCGTAAGCGTATTATCGGTTGACTGGCCGTCTATTATGATGTATTCTATATGTTCTCTCGCACTTTGTTTGTTTATACTGTCGATTGTTTCCTTAAGAGTATGTTGGCAGTTATAGGTAACTGTAATTATCGATATCTTCTTCATTTCAAGATGTGCCTAGTCAAAGTAATATAGCTGGATGTCTTTTTTTAACGCTTCTTTGGCCTTGTCAAAATAGAAGTTTGTTTCGTTAACGCCCTTTTCCAGGATAACCCTTGAGAGCTCCATAGCTGGGCCATTGGGCTTTACTTCGGCTGATGATGTATTGATTAGTTTAATGAGTTCATCGCGGGATTTAATAATTTTTTCCCATGTGGCTGCCGGTAAATATATCTGCATGGCAAAATTGTGTTCAAACTCCTGCCGGATAGAATGTAGTAGCTTCTTCTGTAGTTGCAGGCTTGTTAAGCCTTGTTGATTTGAACGCAGTACTATCGCTTCCGGGCTGATTCTTTCGAGTAAGATGCTAAGGCGTTCGTAGGCTTGCAGGCGTGTTGGTATGAGTTCTTTGTAGGTGCTGTTGGCTAGTTCTAATTCTTTAAGTTTAAGGTTATGCTTTAAAAACCACCTGAGAATAATTAGAATTGGCAGGGCTACTATAATTACAATGGTAGATAGTTTTAGAAATTCGTCAAATGAAATCATTGTGTGAAATTTTAAATCGTTTTTTCAGGCTTTGTTAAATTGCAAAATGATAAATCACAATAAAAATAGTCTTAATAAATTTGATTCGAAGCTGAGGGCGCTCTTTGTGTTTTTATGTGTAAGAAAAAAACAATAAAAAATAATGATGTATACCCCTGTATTTGTTGGTTGCTTTTAATTTTTAACTAATTTTGCTTTGATTATGCACGCAAGATATAAAATGTTTTGCTGCTAAGTAGAGTTGTATATAAATAATGTCACTACAAGAATAGGAGAGTCTTTTAATGAGCACAGAAGTTATTTCAAACCGTATTAATGCCTTGTCTGAATCGCAAACTATTCAGATGAACCAGAAAAGCAGAGAGTTGAAAGAGAGTGGTGTTGATGTTATCAACCTGACCCTTGGTGAACCTGATTTTAATACGCCTGAGCATATTAAAGCTGCTGGTGTTAAGGCAATTAATGATAATCTGTCGCATTATCCTCCTGTAGCAGGTTTTCCGGAGTTGAAAAAGGCTATTGCTGAAAAGTTATATGCAGATAATGGTTTGAAATTTGCGCCAGAGCAAATTGTTGTTTCGGCCGGAGCCAAGCATAGTTTGGCAAATGTATTGCAGTGTATTGTTAATGATGGCGATGAAGTAATAATTCCTGCACCTTACTGGGTAAGCTATATTGAGCTGGTAAAGTTGGCTGAAGGTACTCCTGTAATTGTAGAAGCAGGCGTTGATACAAAATTTAAGATAACAGCAGAGCAACTCGAGGCTAGTATAACTCCCAAAACAAAAGCTATTCTTTTCAATTCACCATCAAACCCGACAGGTAGTGTTTATAGCCTGGAGGAGATGGAAGCATTAGCTGCAGTGTTAGAAAAGTATCCTCATGTATTGATTATTTCGGATGAGATTTATGAGAAGATTAATTTCGTTGGTCAGCATGTTGGATTTGCTGAGTTTGATAAGCTTAAGGAACGAACAATTGTAATTAATGGTGTTTCCAAAGGTTATGCAATGACGGGTTGGCGTATTGGCTACATCGCAGCTCCGCTTGCAATAGCAAAAGCTGTGACAAAACTGCAGGGGCAATATACGTCAGGTGTATGTGCGATTGCACAGGCGGCTTCTGTTCAGGCTTTTGTGGGGGATCAACAATGTGTAGAAGACATGCGTGTGGCGTTTAATCGTCGTAGAGATTTAGTACTGGACAGCGTTAAAGATATTCCTGGTTTTAATGTAGCCATACCAGATGGTGCATTTTATATATTCCCAGATATCAGTGCCTATTTCGGAAAGAGGAATGGTGCACATGCGATTAATTCATCCATGGATATGAGTTTGTATTTACTTGAAAAAGCTCATGTGGCCTCAGTTCCGGGTAGTGCTTTTGGTAGCGAAAATTGTGTGCGCTTTTCCTATGCCGCTGCTGATGATTTGCTTGTTGAGGCATTTAAGCGTGTGAAATCAGCATTGGCTGAATTGAAGTAGAAGGCAAGGTTTTATATCCCGCAAAAAAATTGTTTCTTTGATTGATTAATTTTAATGCAATCATTGGGTAGATATGAGTAAGCAGCCTGTTAAAAGTACTAATACTGAAGGGAATATTATAGAGTTTAAAAATGCCAGCATTCGACAGCAGGAGCATTTAATACTTCAGGATGTCAACTTTAGTGTTAAGCCAGGTGAGTTTGTGTATCTGATTGGAAAAGTTGGCAGTGGAAAATCGAGCTTGCTCAAAACGATGTACAAAGAATTAGCGCTGTATGAGGGGTATGGTTTTGTGGCCGGTTACCCCTTAAAAACCATCAAAGATAGCCAGGTGCCTTTGTTGCGCCGAAAAATGGGTATTGTTTTCCAGGATTTTCAATTACTTTCCGACAGAAGCGTGTATGATAATCTGATGTTTGTTTTAAAAGCTACAGGTTGGAAAGTGAAGAAGGATATGGATAAGCGTATCCGCGATGTACTGTCGCATGTAGACATGGTGCATAAAGGCTACAAAATGCCACATCAGCTTTCTGGTGGAGAGCAGCAGCGCATTGGTATTGCTCGAGCCTTATTGAATTCGCCTGATTTAATTCTGGCAGATGAGCCCACCGGTAACCTGGATCCGGATACATCAGATGAGTTGATGCAACTGCTTAAAAAGATTTGTATATCTGGTAATACTGTCGTAATGGCTACGCACAACTATAACTTGCTCAAGAAGTTTCCTGGTCGTACCATACGCTGTGAAGATACCCGCCTGTTTGAATCAAAGCAGGAGGAAATTGAGTTCGATCTGTTAGATTGACCCTCAAATCAGATAAAGACAATCACTAATTATAAAATACCTGCGTGTTTCACTTTTCTGGTGAAGCACTTTTGTTATCTTTAAACTCCATAAATGCTTTCCGGAAGACTAAAAGTACGAAAGCAACGTTTAATAGGTACAATCATAATTTTAAAGGCCTTATCCTCATGATGAGAAAAATCGCATTGTTGCTTTTTGTCGCATTTGTACACCTAACATATGCACAACAATCACTAAAATTTGATTCTAAAAATAAACTGTACGAGCATGGGATGGAGATGTATCGTCTGGGTAAGTACGGTCTGGCGCGTGTTCATTTTAATAATTTCGTCAAAGAAGGTGGTGCTGATAATGCTACCTTAATAGCTGAGGCAGCTTATCTGGAGCGAATCTGTGCGCAGAAACTGGAAAATGATGATGTGCAGTATTTATGGGAAAGCTACCTCGCTGAATATCCCTATAGTAATCGTTTACATTATGCGAAGATGCATCTGGGTGATTATTATAAAGATAAAAGTAAATACAGGCAGGCCACACGCTGGTACGATAAGGTAAAACCGTCAGCTTTAGACAAGGAAACACAAATCGATTATTACTTTTCTTCGGGTTATGCGCTTTTCATGCAAGAAGAGTATGATGCTGCCCTGGCAAAATTTAATAAGATTAGGGGGCAGAAACATGAATATAGTTCGTCGGTTCAGTATTATTATGCGCATATACAGTACCAGAAAGGAAACTACGAAACTGCGCTAAGTGAATTTAAGAAACTGGAAGAGGAGCGTAGCTTCAAAAAAGTGATACCATTTTATGTGGCACAGATTTATTATCTGCAGGAAGATTACGATAGTGCTATAAAATATGCAGAGCCTTTAATTGATCAAGGCACACGGGCGCGTCAGGCAGATATGAACCGCATCATTGCAGATGCATATTATGCCAAAAAGGACTATTCACAGGCTGTTGTATATTATCAGAAAGTGATTCGATTAGCTGATAAGCCATTGCGCGAGGATTTTTATCACCTGGGTTTTGCCAACTACTTTATCGGCGAATACGAAGCAGCTATTAATGGTTTATCTAAAGTGACTTCCAATGAAGATGTAATGGCTCAGAATGCTTATTATCATCTAGGAGACTGTTATCTTAAAAGTGGTGATAAAAAGCGGGCAAGAGTTGCTTTTGAAGCAGCCTCAAAATATGATTTCGATAAGGGTATTCAGGAAGATGCTTTATTTAACTACATTAAATTAAATTATGAGTTGGCCTTTTCTCCGTTCAATGAAATCATCAATTCTTTTATGCGTTTCATTGAGCTGTTTCCCGAAAGTGATCGTATTGACGAAGCCTACGAATATCTCGGAAAAGCATTTCTGACAACGAAGAATTATCGTGAAGCGCTGGCGTCAATGGAAAAAATACAAAACAAAACAGGAAATGTATACAGGGCGTTGCAGCGTGTAGCTTATTTCCGTGCTCTGGAGTTGTTCACCGATTCTCGCTTTAATGAGGCACTGGAATTTTTCGATTATAGCTTGAAATATGCAGAGTATGATAAAAATTTAAAAATTGGGGCATACTACTGGCGGGGAGAGACTTATTATCGTCTTGGAAATTACCACAAAGCTATTGTTGATTTCAGGGAATTTATTTATCAGCCAGGGTCATATGACATGAAAGAATTCCCGGTAGCGCACTACAATATTGCCTATTCGTATTATAAGCAAAAGGAATATACTGAAGCGCAAAACTGGTTCCGCAAATATAATAATCTCACTGATGGTCATGATCGCGTAATGATGGGTGATGCTTACAATCGAACCGCTGATTGTTACTATGTGAACCGTCAGTTTGCACAGGCTATTTCAATGTATGATAAAGCATCAACTATACCGGAAGGTTCGCCAGATTATGCTTTGTTTCAAAAGGCTTTTTGTTTAGGCCTGACTAAAGACTATCATGGAAAAATTAGTGTGTTGGATGATATGGTTCGACGCTATCCGCAATCGCCATATGTTGATGATGCCCTTTATGAAACTGGGCGCTCTTATGTGGCATTGAGCAATAATGAGCGGGCGATATATTATTACAAGTCTACCAAAGAGAAATACCCCAAAGGAAGTTACGCCAAAAAAGCACTGCTGCAGTTGGGGTTGGTATACTATAACAGTAATGATAATGACAACTCTTTGACATTCTATAAGCGGGTTGTTAATGAGTATCCTGGAACCAGTGAGGCTGAAGATGCCTTGTTAGGCATCCGGAATATATATATGGACAATAACGACCTGAATGGTTATATGAAGTATACTGCTTCGCTTGGTGCATTTGCACAGGTAGGTGAGCGTGAACAAGACAGCCTGACTTTTGTATCTGCTGAGCGCTTTTATATGCAAAGCGATTGTGAAAGGGCTATAGCACACTTTAAGAACTATCTGACCCGTTTCCCTGAAGGAAAATTCGTATTGAATGCTCATTTCTATAAGGCAGATTGTCAATATAAAACCGGCGCTTATTCCGATGCTCTTAGCTCATTTGAATATGTTGCCGGACGTGAGCGAAGCTTATTTACTGAAGAAGCTTTGCTGCGTATGGGTGAGCTTATGTTTCAGCAAGGAGCTTATCGAAAAGCTTATGATAGCTTTAGTCGATTAGAACTGGAGGCCGAGATTGTAGAGAACCGTCTGGAGGCGAAAATCGGTAAGATGCGATGTTTAGCGCAGATTGAGCAACCTCAGGAATGTATTCGAGCGGCTGAGAATTTATTGATATCGCCAAAAGTTGCCGACGAGATTAAGCGTGAGGCATATTATAATATGGCCAGCAGTTATCTGAAATTAAAGGATAATGAGAAAGCTTTAGAGAATTATCAGAAAGTGGCTGTTAATACCAAAAGTGCAGAAGGAGCAGAAGCAAAATACCAGATAGCACAGTTGATGTATGATAGTGGAAATCAAGAGGCAGCAGAAAAGGAAATTTTTGACTATATCGATCGTGGGACTTCACACCAGTATTGGTTAGCTAGAAGTTTTATACTATTGGCCGAGATATACCACGATCGAGGTGAAACTTTTCAGGCAGTGCAATATCTGCAGAGCATAAAAGATAACTATGAAGGTGATGATGATATTGAACAACGTGTGGATGCATACCTGAATAGTTGGAGCCCAAAAGATGAGAGTGCAGATACTGGTGCAAATAATGTTGGATAATTAATGCGTACGATGAAATATTTACATATACTTTTAGTTTGTTTTAGTTTGGTGCTGCTTAATGGTCACGTGGCATTAGCTCAGGAGGAAATTAATCAGGATGTTAAGGTGGTAAAAGAATATACGCCAACCGTGTCTGATGCCTATAAAGTCAACTATATGCCTGTATTGGCTGATTCTAGCTATACCAAACCACAATTTAATTACCGTATATTAAGCACCTCAGTGGCCACAAATTACCAGCCAACCCCCATTGCTGCTGCTAAGATAAATACCTCTCGTAAAGAGTATCTGCATAAGTCTTACCTTAAAGGAGGTGTAGGAAATTATTCTACTATCCTAGCTGAGTTGGGATATAATATTCTGGAGAATGAAAAATATGTGCTGGGATTAAATGCCGGGCATGTAACTTCCCTTGGAAATATAACGCTTGAGGATGATAATAGTGTTGATGCACCATTTCATGATACATGGGCAATAGCTGATTTCAAGCATTTCTTTGATGATAAAACGCTTAGTGTTGACATGAGCTTTGACCACAACATGTATGAATATTACGGCTATCAAACGCTAATGGGTGATGATGCTTATTGGTTGCCTAATGGAGAGTTAGCGTCTGGATATCAGTTTATACCCGATGTTGAGCAACGGTTATCCCAATTTCAGGCAACTGTTGGTTTGAGCAATAATGTAGTAGATGAGCGAAAGATGAGGTATCAGGCATATGCTGGTATTAACACGTTTGGTAATCTTACCGGTGTGAATCAGTTTGGTGTTAAACTGGGAGGGAAACTCTATCAGCCAATTGGCGATTTGGCATTGGATTTAAATGGTGGAATAGAAAGCTATAAAACCAGTGTTCCTGATTCAATCGGGCCAATGTACACTTTTGATGAGCGTTCGCAGTTATTAATAAGTGTAAATCCTTCTGTTGCTTTTAATTTTGACAGAGCCAGGCTTAAAGTTGGTTTGTTGGTGGCTGGTCTTATTGATACCGAAGGCGATGAATTTTATTTAACGCCTGATGTGATGGGTGAACTGACAGTTGTGGAAGGTATTGTTACAGTTTATGGCGGAATAAATGGAAGGGTCAATGCGAATGATTATGCCACAATGCTATATGAAAATGCATTCGCTTCAGCAGATGTAAATGTACGCTCATCAGTTTATGGACTCAATCTGTTGGCAGGCATCAAAGGTAATTTCAGTTCATCAACCTCTTTTTCGGCAGGTATTGAATATGGTATCTTTAATAATGAGCATTTCTGGGTAAATAAAACTTATACAACACCTGAGGAAGGTGCTGAGCCGCTGAATGTTTTGCATTATTCCAATATGTTCGATGTAGTTTATGATGATGGTGAACTGTTGACTGTAAAAGGTGAACTGCTGTATAAGCCAAAGCAAACCATGGAGTTTTTGTTGCGCGGAGCTTATTACGGCTGGAGTCTGGATAGTCAGGAGAAAGCATGGCATAAACCAGAAGTTGAATTAGGACTTGAGGGGAACGTGAATGTTGTTGAAAACCTCTATGTAAATGCCGGAATTAGCTACTATGGAGAAAGGTGGGCATATGATGTTACAAGCGATTCAGGACTTAAGCAATTAAAAGGAATTGTAGATGTTAATTTAGGGGCTGAATATTATTTCAGTAAGCAATGGTCGTTCTGGGCTTCTGTGAATAATATGGCTGCAGCAAAATATTATAAATGGAACGGATACCCCATGCAGGGATTGAACGCCAAAGCCGGGGTAATATTCTCATTTTAAGATGATTTGAATCGGTTTGGTTCAAAGATTAAAAGCTTGCAAAAATCATCATTTATAGGCGGTATAAATGGTGATTTTTGCTATATTTGTGAGTCTCTCCACAGGGAGGGTGAATCTAACCGGTTAAGCCGGTTTTTTTACGCTTTTCAAAAGAATTAAAGATGAGTGATCAGGTAAATGAAAATGTAAATAAACAAGGTGAATATAGCGCCAGCAGTATTACCGTATTAGAAGGTCTGGAAGCCGTTCGTAAGCGTCCGGCTATGTACATTGGTGATGTTGGCGAAAAAGGACTACACCATTTGGTGTATGAGGTGGTAGATAACTCAATTGATGAAGCATTGGCTGGCCACTGTGATTCAATTGAAGTGGTTATTCATGAAGATGATTCGATTACGGTAAGTGATAATGGACGTGGTATTCCAACCGATTTTCATGAGAAGGAAGGTAAGTCTGCCTTAGAGGTGGTGATGACCGTCTTGCACGCCGGAGGTAAGTTCGACAAGGATTCTTACAAAGTATCTGGTGGATTGCACGGTGTTGGTGTATCTTGTGTGAATGCACTATCGACTATGCTGAAGGCTGAAGTGCATCGTGGTGGTAAAATCCATACGCAGGAATACTCAATTGGTAAGCCAGTAACAGAAATCACAGAAGTTGGCACAACGGATATGACTGGTACTAAAGTTACCTTCAAACCTGATGCTTCCATTTTTAATACAACAACCTATAAGTATTCAATTCTTGCGAATCGTTTAAGAGAGTTGGCGTTCCTTAATAAAGGCATTAAGATTCGTCTGACCGATGAGCGTGACCACGATGAAGAAGATCAGGTAAAAACTGAAGAGTTTCTTTCGGAAAGAGGATTAGAGGAGTTTGTTGAGTTTATTGATGAATCAAGAGAGCGATTAATTGATAAAGCCATTCATATTTCAACAGAAAAAAATGATATTCCTGTAGAGATTGCCATCCTGTATAATACTTCTTTCTCCGAAAATATCTATTCGTACGTTAATAACATCAATACCATCGAAGGTGGTACTCACTTAACCGGTTTCCGTCGCGGTCTTACTCGTACTTTAAAGTCATTTGCCGAGAAATCAGGTATGCTAAGTAAGCTAAAGTTTGATATTAATGGTGATGATTTCCGCGAAGGATTAACAGCAGTTATCTCAGTTAAAGTGGCTGAACCTCAGTTTGAAGGACAGACAAAGACCAAGTTAGGTAATGGTGAGGTAAGTTTGTCAGTCGATCAGGCGGTTAGCGTAATGTTAACCAATTACCTGGAAGAGAATCCAAAAGATGCCAAGGATATTGTCAATAAAGTGATATTGGCTGCACAGGCACGTCATGCTGCACGCAAAGCGCGTGAATTGGTTCAGCGCAAGAGTGTATTGAGTGGTGGAGGTTTGCCGGGTAAACTAGCAGACTGCTCTGATAAAGATCCAGCAGCTTGTGAAGTGTTCCTTGTCGAGGGTGACTCGGCAGGAGGTACAGCCAAGCAGGGACGTGATCGTAAGTTTCAGGCCATTCTGCCTTTGCGTGGTAAAATCCTGAATGTTGAAAAAGCGCTACAGCATAAAGTGTTTGAAAATGATGAGATTAAAAACATTTTTACTGCCTTGGGTGTAACCATCGGTACCGAAGAGGATAGTAAAGCGTTGAATCTTGAAAAGTTGCGTTATCACAAGATAGTCATCATGTGTGATGCCGACGTCGACGGTAGCCACATTGCTACATTGATTATGACATTCTTCTTCCGGTATATGAAAGGCTTAATTGAAAACGGCTATTTATACATTGCTACGCCTCCATTGTACTTGGTCAAAAAAGGCCAGAAACAGACCTATTGCTGGAATGAAGATCAACGCCTGCGTCTTGTCGAAGAATGGGGCGGCGGAAAAGAAAGCGCTCTGCATATACAGCGCTACAAAGGTCTTGGTGAGATGAACGCTGAGCAGCTTTGGGAAACAACTATGAATCCAGAAGAACGCACCTTGCGTCAGGTGACTATTGAAAGTGCGACTGAGGCCGATAGAGTTTTCTCGATGTTGATGGGAGATGATGTACCACCTCGTAGAGAGTTTATAGAAGAGAACGCAACCTATGCAAATATTGATGCATAAACCTTCGTAATATTATATTAAAAAAGAGCTCTTTAAGAGCTCTTTTTTTGTTTTCTATATTTCAATGGTTCCTTCAAATACAAAAGTTGCGGGGCCTTCCAGCCAAACATTTTTAAATCCACCTTCACTATCGGGTTCAAAGCATACTTTGAGTTTACCTCCCATTACTTCAATGTCAAATTCGCTGAATGATGGTTTTTTAAGGTGTGCTGATATGGCACTTGCTACAACACCTGTACCGCAAGCCAGCGTTTCGTCTTCAACGCCTCTTTCATAAGTACGCACTTTAATTTTATTACCAGTCTTGAATTGTACAAAATTAACATTAGTGCCATCTGGTTGGTAACGCTCGGAGTAACGAATGTTTTTGCCTTCGTTGTATACATCTGTTTTTGTCACATCATCAACGAAACATACATGATGTGGTGAGCCAGTATTCAGAAAAGTAAACTTATCTTCCTCATTAACACTATTGACATCGATCATTTTTAAATTAACAATACCGCTTTTGTATTGCGCCAGGTGTTCGCCATCTACGGCCATGAAACTGAACTTATCTGGATTTGAGACAACACCTTTGTGAACGGCAAAAGCAGCAATGCAGCGTCCGCCATTACCACACATGGAAGCTTCTCCACCGTCGCTGTTGAAGTAGCGCATGGTAAAATCATGGATAGGATGGTTTTCCAATAGCATTAATCCATCGCCGCCAATGCCAAAGCGGCGGTTACACAAGTGTTCAATAAGAGTGGTGTCATTACCATCAAATGTGCCTTTGCGGTTATCAATAATGATAAAATCATTGCCTGCACCCTGATATTTATGGAAGTGAATGTTCTTCATTGTGAAATGTTGTCGCTATAAAGATTAAACAAAAGACAAAACGTCTTGTTTTGCTTACAAAAATACGCTGATATGGCAGAACTTCCTTAATGATTGGCAAAAAAACGTTAAGGTCAAGTTAAAGTCGCTTATCGGAATAATTTTTGAACTAACACTTTTCGTATCTTAACAGTGTTGAGATATAAAATTTGTTAAATCGCAGCGTTGTCTTATACAGCTCAACGTTGTTGTAAACCTAACAATAACTTTTAAAAAGGTAAGAGATATGAATGCAAAAAAAGTATTTTACACATTTGCCATTGCAGTGATAAGCGCTGTTACTGGCGTTTATGTATACTCGCATATTGTAAAAAGCGAACCTAAAGTTATCACAATTAAAGAGGAAGTGCCTGCTATTGGGCAGCTGACCGCCAACACAGTGCAGGCGTCATTACCCGATTTAACTACAGCTGCGGAGAGAAGTGTTCATGCGGTTGTGCACGTTAAAACGCGCAGCAGGGGTAAAGATTACTATTCTGGCAATCCGTTTTATGATTTCTTTTTTGGGCCCGGAAGCGGGTATCGTCAACCACAGCAGCCGGTGATGGGTGCTGGTTCGGGAGTAATATTAACGACAGATGGTTACATTGTTACCAATAACCATGTGATTGATAATGCAGATGAAATTGAAGTTACCTTAAACGATAAGCGCACTTTTTCGGCCACATTGGTAGGGGCTGATCCAACTTCAGATATTGCCTTGATTAAAGTTGAAGCAGAGGAGTTACCATTTGTGCCTTATGGCGATTCTGATGAACTTAAGGTAGGTGAATGGGTATTGGCCGTAGGTAATCCTTTTAACTTAACTTCTACAGTTACTGCAGGTATTGTTAGTGCCAAGGCCAGAAGTATTAATATAATTGCCAATCAAAACCAAACGCTTGGGGTTGAGTCTTTTATTCAAACAGATGCAGCTGTTAATCCTGGTAATAGTGGAGGCGCGCTGGTTAACCAGCGAGGTGAATTGGTTGGTATAAATACCGCTATTGCATCAAGAACAGGCTCTTTTACAGGCTATTCGTTTGCTGTGCCTGTCACGATAGCAAAGAAGGTAGTAGCTGATTTGATGGAATTCGGAGAGGTGCAGCGAGGCTTACTTGGTGTAAGTATTATTGAAGTTAGTAATGTGCCTGAAGAACTGGCTGATGAGTTAGGAGTAAAAATAGAAAAGATACAAGGGGTGTTTATCGGAAGTGTTGCGCCGGATGGTGGTGCTGAGGAAGCCGGACTGAAAGCAGGAGACATTATTTTATCAGTAAATGGTGAAGATGTAAACTCAGTGCCTGAATTGCAAGAGCGTGTGAGTATGCATCGTCCTGGTGAAAAAGTGAATATTATTGCATTACGCGATGGTAAACAGAAACCTTTTGAGGTAACTTTACGTAATATACGCGGAACAACCGGTATTATTTCTTCCAGTAAAATTGATGAAACATTAGGAGCTGCCTTAGAGCCCGTGTCTGCCAATGACTTAAGGCGACTAGGTGTGAGGTATGGCATTCAGGTGGTAGAAGTCGGCAATGAAAGCTTACGTAAAAGTGGTGTGAAAAATGGCTATATTATTACAAAAGTAAACGATACACCCATTAAAAGTATTGACGATTTTAAGGCAGCAGTAGAGAAAGCAAAAGATGGTTTGTTTCTGACAGGTGTTTATCCAAATGGACGGGTAGTATACTATGCTGTTAACCTTAATGACTAAAAATGTTTCGTCAAAGGGCATTATTGGTTGGAAAAATAACGAAATTGTAGTACTTTTGTGCCGAAATTTTTTTAAGGAATATGAGACAACTCAAGATAACTAAGTCGATTACTAACCGCGAAAGCGCATCTCTAGATAAGTATTTACAGGAAATCGGTCGTGAAGAATTGATATCTGTAGAAGAAGAAGTAGAGTTAGCTCAGCGAATAAAGAAAGGTGATCAAATTGCTTTGGAAAAATTGACCAGAGCTAACCTGCGTTTTGTTGTTTCGGTAGCTAAACAGTACCAAAATCAAGGATTAAGTCTACCTGACTTGATTAATGAAGGTAACCTGGGACTGATTAAGGCTGCTGAAAAGTTTGATGAGACGCGCGGTTTTAAGTTCATTTCTTATGCGGTTTGGTGGATTAGACAATCTATCTTACAGGCTCTTGCGGAGCAGTCTCGTATTGTGCGTTTGCCACTTAATCAGGTGGGCTCATTAAATAAAATTAATAAAGCTTACTCGAAATTTGAGCAGGAAAACGAGCGTAAACCTTCGCCAGAAGAATTGGCAGATAAGTTAGAACTGCCTCCTGAAAAGGTAGCTGATACTATGCGTGTGTCGGGGCGTCATATTTCCGTAGATGCACCATTTGTTGAAGGTGAAGATAATAGCCTTTTGGATGTGTTGGTTAACAGTGATTCACCTAATGCTGATAAAACGTTAATTAATGAATCACTGGCTCGTGAAATTGAGAGAGCATTAGCTACCCTGACTGAACGTGAGAGTGATATTATTAAATTGTTTTTCGGAATAGGGTGTCAGGAAATGACACTGGAAGAAATAGGCGAGCGTTTTGGTTTGACTCGTGAGCGTGTGCGTCAGATTAAGGAAAAAGCGATCCGTCGTTTACGTCATACGTCCAGAAGTAAACTGCTTAAGTCTTATTTAGGATAATAATAAACTGAAAATAAAGAAAGCCTCGAAGTTAATTCGGGGCTTTTTTATTGATTAAATCTTCCAGGCGCTTAATTTCATCGCGGTGCTGTGCTGCAGTTATAAAATCAAGCTCTTTGGCAGCTTTCTGCATTTCTTTATGTGTCTTTTCAATCGTCTTCTTGAGGGCGTCTGCACTCATGTATTCAACTACCGGATCGGCTGCAATATCTGTACCTTCTGGTTCGATATAGGCTTTTGCTTTTGTCGACGATTCAATTATTGAAGTTAGCTGCTTATTTATCTGTCTTGGTGTGATGTTGTTTATTTCATTGTATTTGAGCTGTTTTTCACGTCTGTAAAGGGTGGCATCCATGGTTGCCTTCATGCTTTTGGTAATGGTGTCGGCATACATTATTACGCGCCCATTCAGGTTTCTGGCAGCACGACCTGCCGTCTGTGTTAATGAACGTTCGGATCTCAGAAAGCCTTCCTTGTCGGCATCTAATATGGCTACAAGCGACACTTCTGGTAAGTCTAAACCTTCGCGTAACAAGTTAACGCCGATTAGTACATCAAAAGTACCCAGTCGCAGGTTCTCCATAATTTTAACCCGTTCCAGTGTGTCAACATCCGAATGAATATACTCGCATTTAATAGAGAGGCGCGTGAGGTACTTGCTGAGCTCTTCCGCCATTCTCTTGGTGAGTGTGGTTACAAGAATTCGTTCATTCTTCTCAATACGGTCGTTAATTTCATTAATCAGGTCATCAATCTGATTTTGGCTTGGGCGTACTTCTATTTCAGGATCTAAAAGCCCGGTTGGGCGAATGAGTTGCTCTACAATGACGCCTTCTGTTTGTTCCAGTTCATAGTCGGCCGGGGTGGCACTGACGTATATTATCTGATTAATAAGAGACTCAAATTCCTCAAATTTTAATGGCCGGTTATCCAGTGCAGCCGGTAACCTAAAACCATATTCAACCAGGTTTTCTTTTCGTGAACGATCGCCGCCATACATGGCTCTGATCTGTGGGATGGTTACATGGCTTTCATCAATCACAATCAGAAAATCATCAGGAAAATAGTCGAGCAGACAGAAGGGGCGAGTACCTTCTTTGCGTCCGTCAAAGTACCTGGAATAGTTTTCAATGCCCGGGCAATAGCCTAGCTCTCGTATCATCTCCAGGTCGTAATTGACACGTTCGTTTAGTCGCTTAGCTTCTTGATGTTTGCCGTTCTCATTCAGGAAAGCCAGATGCTCAGTTAGATCATCTTGTATTTCCCTTATAGCTTGTTGAGTTCTTTCTTTAGAAGTGATAAAAATATTGGCTGGATAAATGTTTAGTTTATCCAGTGATTCTATGCGTTTGCCATTTTCAGGGTGGAAGAATTCAATTTCTTCAATATCATCACCCCAGAAAATAACCCGGCAAGCATGGTCGGCATAAGCCAGGAACACTTCAACCGTATCGCCTTTAACTCTGAAGTTACCTCTTTCAAATAATATCTCATTACGCGAATAAAGACTATCAACCAATTGCCTTAAAAAAGCGTTTCGGCTGATTTGCATGCCTTTCTCGATTGTGATGACGCCAGAATGAAAATCCTCTGGGTTTCCGATGCCATATAGGCAAGAAACAGAAGATACTACAATTACATCTCGTCTGCCAGATAATAGGGCCGAAGTTGCACTTAATCTGAGTTTCTCAATCTCATCATTTATCGATAGGTCTTTCTCAATATAAGTATCTGTAACTGGCAGGTAGGCCTCTGGCTGATAGTAGTCATAGTAGGAAACGAAATATTCAACAGCATTATCGGGGAAGAACTGCTTGAACTCTCCATAGAGCTGTGCTGCCAGTGTTTTATTGTGTGAAAGAATTAAGGTTGGACGTTGGACTTGTTCAATGACATTGGCGACTGTAAATGTCTTCCCGGAACCTGTTACACCCAATAGCGCCTGATGTTTTTGATTGTCAATTATGCCTTTGACTAATTGCTCGATGGCCTGAGGTTGGTCGCCTGTAGGAGCAAAATCTGATATTATTTTTAATTCCATGGCTTCTATGGTTCGCTATGTATAATACACAAAAAAAGAGTTGCATTTGCAACTCTTTTATGTATTTGATTTATTCTTTTATCGTCTTCTGCGTTTCTTGTTAATCGATCTCAGATTTTTCTTAGAGGAACTCCTGTATTGCGACCTTGTCTTGAGATATGCTTTTCTGTTATATTTTGGCTCATTCTTCCAACGACTATCATCAATCAGGTAAGTTATACCAATGGAGGTGGTGTAGTAGAAGTCGTTTGCTTCTGTTTGCACAACACCGCCACCTGGAAGTTCATATTCTTTATGCGCATCAAGTTCATCTGTAAAAGGGAATGTTCCAATGCCTTCAATATTAATACTCCATTGTGAGTTGAGCCATAAAGAAAGTCCAAAACCTCCAGAAAAGGTTGGTGTAATACCCGATGTCTCATTCCAAACAGAACCAAAATCCTGACCAAAATTTCCTCCATACACACCCCAATACTTTGTTGCATTATAATAAAGAGCACCAATTTGCCCTATGACATATGGATTAATGGTTCTTTGCTTGTAATAACCTAATAGGATATTAAGTGGCCGAAATGTAGCACCGACATTAAATTCTGTATAGATATTATCAAACCAAGCATTTTCTTGATTACCCGTAGTGTACTGGGTGCCACTCATTTTTCCACCCATTATAGAAGCTCTCGCTGTTAAGAAGGTATTAAGCTCCTTGTCTGCATTTATACCCAGTGACAGGTGGGTACGGCCGTCATCAACCAAATCCCCAAAGAAATGATTGGCACCAACACGTCCGGTAACACTAAAGCCTTCCCAGATTTTTGGTTTTCTTCTGCGCTGTGCATGTGATTCGGGTAGGATAGTTGCAAGCAGAACGGCAATTACAATAATATATCTTAATGATAATGGCATTCGTATGTGCTTTAAAATATGTTGTAAAAATGTAAAAAACTTTACGATTACAAAAATCTATTTATGCCAAAGATGTAATAAAGACTTCACTTTCTGAAAAAAAATTTACCGACATCAGGTTTTTCATAGTAAATGTAAGTTTTTTTTACATTTAAATTTCCATGACTGCATTTATCGTACTTTTTATTGTGTCCACATCTGAATAGAAACGACTAAATTCCGGAATGCCGCTAACCCCACTCATGTTAATATTTTGATTTTTAAATTTCATTGGTGAAGCAAACTCTTTTCGTGCTGAGAAATGAAATTCTTTAGCGCCTGTTTTTTGAGCAATTTCGGCAATGTTCTCAGGCTTCACTCCAGAGCCAACAAGTATTGTGATGCGATTATTGGCTTGCTTGATTATTTCTTTCAAAGTATTAATGCCCAGATGAGCTGTTTGTTCCATACCAGAAGTTAATATGCGGGCAGTGCCAAGATCTATCAGCTGTTCAAGTGCCTCCGAATGGTTGCGGCACATATCAAATGCTCTGTGAAATGTAAAAGGTAGATCTCCTGACGCCTGAATAAGTTTTCTTGTATTTTCAATATCAATATCTCCATTAGTTTTTAAACATCCGGAAACAATGCCATCAGCACCCAAATTTTTAGCCATCACGATATCGTTAAGCATAACGCTTACTTCGGCCTCAGAATAGACGAAGTCACCTCCTCGCGGCCTGATAATTATGAACAGTTTAACACCGGGTGCCATTTTTTTTACTTGTTGTATCATTCCGGCACTTGGGGTCGTGCCGCCTTCAAACAGGTTATCGCAAAGTTCGACCCGATGAGCACCTGCTGTCTGGGCATTGATAGCTGATTGAACTGAATCAATACAAATCTCAAATGTGTAGTTGTTATTCATTGTTAGACAGATAAATCCTTAAGTTATGAATGTTTGTCTCAGATAGAAAATTTTTCGCTTTGGGGGTATAAAGATAAGCTATCTCATCTGAAAAATGTTCCTCAACTTTAGGCCGAACCACTTTCATGGTGCTGTTTAAGAGTTTATTCTTCTCTGTAAAGCTTTCTTTTAAAACAACAAGGGTGCTTGGCAACCATCTTGAAGGGAAGTTAAAATTAGCACTATTGGTGGCTTTTATTTTTTCGATCTCCTCTTGAATGAGTTGTAATAGTTCTATCACCGTTTCATCGGATGTTGCGGATTTTCCATGTTTCTTTAGCCATAGATTAATTTTTTCTTTGTTAGGGACAATTAACCCGCTTGTAAAAGGATTTTGGTTATTGTGAAGAATAAACTGATCGATATACTGACAGTGGTCAATCACCGCCTCTTCAATTCCTTCGGGACTGTATTTTTCACCATCTGCACCAATTAATAAGCTCTTAAAACGCCCAAGTACATACAGATAATTCTGTTTGTCAAGATAGCCTAGATCGCCAGTGAACAGCCAGCCGTCTTTAATAGTCTCTTTGGTAGCTTCGGGATTGCGCCAGTAACCCTGCATCACATTCTCGCCTTTAATCACTATTTCGCCTTTTTCACCAATTGGTAAAGGGTGCCCATCGCTATCACAAATCTTAATTTTTAGCTGGTTAACAACTTTTCCGGAAGAGCCGAGTTTGTGAAATTTGGGCGTATTAGCTGAAATAATAGGTGAAGCCTCACTTAATCCGTAGCCTTGATACATTGGCGTGCCAATGGCATAAAAGAAACGCTGCAGTTCGATGTCTAAAAGAGCGCCTCCACCAATGAAGTACTGGAGGTTACCGCCAAATCGTTCCTTAATTTTGTTAAAAATAATGCGCTTGTAAAAGGCGTAAACCGGGTATAGTAGTCTTTTGAAACCTTTACCTGCATTTTGGCCATCGCTATTATACCAATACGCAAATTGTAAGCCCGATTGGAAGAGTTTATTGGCTGTTTCACCTTTGCTTTCAATGGCCTTTTCAATGTTCTTTTTAAAATTCTTGGCCAGTGCAGGTACACTCATTAATATTTCTGGTTTTATCTCCTGCATGTTGGTCACGAAGTTTTTAAGTGTTTCGTGTTGGTTGCGGCCCACCTGCACCGAGGCAATGGATGCACCTTTATGCATAAAAGAGTATAATGATGCAGTGTGCGCAAATGCATGGTCCCAGGGTAACACAACTAATGTTTTATAGTGCTGAGGTACGTTAATGTAACTAAATGCCTGTTCTACATTTGCGGTGTAATTTCTGTGAGAAAGTATAATGCCTTTAGGATCGGCTGTTGTGCCCGAAGTATAGCAGATGTTAGCATGAGTCTCGGGTTTTACTCTATCCATTGCTTCGGCCAAAGCTTTAGGTGCTTCATCGGCAAATTGAGTTCCCAAATGGAGTAGCTGGCTGATCGAAATTTCGTTTTCTTCCAGATTATCCATATCGTCCAAAACAATAACACGTTTGAGATAGGATAACTCTGCCTTAACAAGCCGTATTTTATCCAGTTGGTTGCGCGAAACGATGATGGTTTCTGATTGGGAGTGATTAAGTCTGAATATTAAATCATTATCCGCTTCCAGCTTGGTGGATAATGGTACGTTAATGGCACCTATGTGTAGAATGGCTAGTTCACTAATCAGCCAAAGTCTGCGACCTTCAGAAAGTAAAGCTACTCTGTCGCCGTGCTTAATATTTAAGGCCAGCAAAGCGTTACTGAATTGGTGTACTTCTTTTTGTGCCTCTTTATAAGTAGTTGCTATATATTTGTCTGTTTCCTTTTCCCAGATCAAAGGATTATTTGGATAGTTGCTGATACTATCTTCAAAAAAATTAATGATGCTTTTCATATTCCAGTTGTTTTCACCCGTTAAATGTAAGCTAAATTAATCAAAAGTTGAAGTGTTCGATATCGACCATCTTGTGTGTGTAAACGGACAAGATGGATGAATTGTTCGAAAAATTAACAGTCAGTAAATCAACATGAAGGATTTGTTGGCAAGGATGTTGAATGTTAATTATGAGTTAAAATTAAAACCTAATGACCATGAAGAGACATGCGCTGATTTTTATGCTATTAGTTGGGGTAATAGCAGGTACTTCCTATGTGAAAGCTCAAGATATTCAGAAAATGGATAGTGTTGAGTGTTTGAAAAACTATTCATTGTATAAAGAGGCACTGAAAAAGAAAATGTATGATTATTCTATTAGTGCCTGGCGTACAATGTTCAACCAATGCCCTGATGTGACCATTCGTTTATATGCCGATGGTGTTGATATTTATACCTACTATATCAAGAAGGAAAAAGACGAGTTAAAAAAGCAGGCTTTAGTTGATACGCTTTTAATGATATATGACCAACGTATTCAGTACTTTGGTAATCATCCGAAATATCCTGAAGCATGGGTGCTGGGACGTAAAGGTCTGGAGATTGTAACTTACAGGCGCGATGAGGTACCTGCACTCGAAGAGGCAGTAACATGTTTTGAGGCGTCATTTAATGAATTGGGCACTAAAATGGAGCCAATGGTGGCTGTTAACTGGCTTCAGGCAACAAATGCTTTACTGGATAATGGCGACAGAACATCAGAACAATTGCTTAATGTATATATGAATGTGGATGATGTATTGGCATATAATATTAAAAAGCAGAAGAATCCGAAGATTATAGAGATGTTGAATAAAGCCAGTAATACCTGTGTGGAGATTGTTGTGCGCAGTGGGCTTGATAACTGTGATGCCCTTCAGCAGTCGTTAATGGCTAAGTATGATGTGGTAAAGGATAGCCCGGATGGACTTGAGCGTCTGCTCAAGTTACTGGATGCTTTTAATTGTACTGATAGTGATTTGTATGCTGCTGCTGCTGAACGCAATTATGAATTATCGCCAACAGCAGAGGCTTCCTATTTATTGGCTAAATATTTCATTAAGCAGAATCAGTTTGATAAAGCGAAAGAGTATTATCTAAAAACAATCAGTCAGGCGGTTGATGATGATTTGCAGGCAAAATGCTTTTATGAGTTAGCAGTGGTTACCTTTTCTCATTACAAAAACAGTCCCGAAGCCCGTCAGTATGCTCAAAATGCATTGCAAAAGAATGGCAGTTGGGGTAAGCCACACATTTTAATTGGTAATATATATGCGCATGAGAGTCCTAAATACGGTGATAGTGACTTTGATCACCAAACTGTTTATTGGGTGGCCCTGGATCGTTTTACTAAAGCTAAGTCAATAGATCCGGAATGCGCAGCAGAAGCTGAGAAGCAAATAAATCTTTATTCACAATATATCCCCGATAAAGAAACTGGATTCTTCCATGGCGTGGAGGAAGGTGCTAATTACACCATTGGTTCCTGGATTAACGAAAAAACCATAGTAAGGTATCGCTAAGTGTGATAATAGAAAGCGGCAGGTTTAAATGAATCTGCCGCTTTTGCTTTTATATATCTGCTATACCAAACTTATATACGGTTGTTTGTTGGTATGTTTCTCCTGGCTTCAACTCTGCGCTTGGAAAGTTCGCTTTGTTAGGCGAATCGGGAAATTTTTGTGCTTCAAAGCAGATGCCGTAATGCGCTTTGAAAGGTATTTCATTTCTATTATAGCTACCATCCAGGTAGTTGCCACTGTAAACCTGAAAGCCGGGTTCTGTGGTGTAAAACTCTAAAGAACGACCTGTGCTTTCATCAACCAGCCTTGCGCCAATATTTAATTCGCCTTCAAACCCATTAATGACATAATTGTGATCGTAACCGCGGCCATCAACATCGCTAATGCGTTCACCAATTTTGCGTGGTAACAGAAAGTCCATTGGTGAGTTGTTAACTGGCACTATTTCGCCGGTGGGTATATCATTCTCGTCTTTAGGGGTAAAACTATCGGCATATAACACCATCAGATGATCAAGCACGTTGTGCTGCATACTCGATAGATTGAAGTAGGAGTGGTTCGTCAGGTTAATGACTGTTTTTTTATCGGTTGTTGCCTCATAGTCAATAACCAGTTCATTATCGAAAGTGAGGGTGTAGGTCATTTTAACCTCCAGGTTGCCAGGAAAGCCCTCTTCCATATCTTCTGATTTAAGTGTTAAAACAACACCAGTGCGTTTCGGCTCTTTAAAGGTTGTTAGCTGCCATACCTTCTGGTGAAAACCGCCGGGGCCACCGTGAAGAGAGTTGGAGCCATTGTTGCAGGCGAGCTTGTAGGTGTTGCCATCTAAAGTAAACTGTCCGTCTTTAATGCGGTTGGCATAGCGACCAATGGCAGCGCCAAAATACGGGCAATTGTTTTTATATGCTTCAGTCAGGTAATCTTCTACGTCATCAAATCCGAGCGCTATTTCAGCAAAATTTCCACGTCGGTCGGGAGTTTTGATGCTCATAATAATGCCACCGTAGTTGGTAATGGTTACCTGCGTGTGTTTGCGGTTCTGCAGCGTTACAGTTGTAATCTCTTGATTTAATGCAGGTATATACTGCCTTTTTTCATTAATTATCATAGTGGTGATTGTGGATTATATTAGCAAAAATAAGAAAAAAGATAATTTTAACATTTTATTACTTTTTATATTGCCTGCAATTAAAAAAGTAGTAGTTTTATACCTGAAAGATCGCACTATATCTTTCTGAATACTTGGCTACTTTATCCGAAAGGATATTTAAATAAGCGCAGGTAGTTTTTTGGTTTTAGAGAGAAGAGGTTATTCGTAAGAATGACCTCTTTATTTTTATATCAACAATTTGTTTAAAAGTTCATCAATTATCAACATCGTTCTAGGTGAAAACTACTGAACTATTATTAAATTTGCAGCTCATTAAAAACAAATTCAAAACATTCATTCATGGTTCTGTTTTTTAAGGGAAACTCCAAGCAGATTATTGCAGTAGGAACACAAGCCGAACTTTCATCTGAAAACATCAGTAAATTAGAGTGGCTATTTAGCGGGGCAAAGCTTTCTGAAAGTAAATCTTTAGAAGGCTTTTTTGTTGGTCCTCGTAAGGAAATGATTACTCCGTGGAGTACAAATGCTGTAGAAATAACTCAAAACATGGGTGTAGATGGTATTACACGTGTAGAAGAGTTTTTTGAAGTTGATTCTGAAAAAGCGGAATTTGATCCAATGCTTCAGGCAATGTATAAAGGGTTGGATGAATCAATTTTTACAATTGATAAGCAGCCTGAGCCTATTATTCGGATTGAAGATATAGCTGCCTATAATGTGCAGGAAGGATTGGCCTTGAGTGAAGATGAGATTGGCTATTTGAATAGCTTAAGCGAACGCTTGGGTCGTAAGCTGACAGATAGTGAGGTGTTTGGGTTTTCGCAGGTGAACTCAGAGCATTGCCGACATAAAATTTTCAACGGTATTTTCATCATTGATGGCGAGGAAAAAGAAAGTTCATTATTTCAGTTAATTAAGCGTACATCAAAAGAGAACCCTAATTATATTGTTTCAGCCTATAAAGATAATGTAGCATTTATTGAGGGCCCTAAAGCAATGCAGTTTGCTCCAGGTCGACAGGATACAGCTGATTTCTTCGAAACAAAGGATATAGACACGGTTCTTTCATTGAAGGCGGAAACGCATAACTTCCCAACTACTGTTGAGCCTTTTAATGGTGCTGCAACAGGTAGTGGAGGTGAGATTCGTGACCGTTTGGCAGGTGGACGAGGTTCGTTGCCATTGGCAGGTACAGCAGTTTACATGACTTCTTACTCACGTTCTGAGGAAGGTCGCTCGTGGGAGAAAGATATTCCAGCTCGTCAATGGTTGTACCAAACACCTGAGGAGATTTTGATTAAGGCTTCTAACGGAGCATCTGATTTTGGAAATAAGTTTGGCCAGCCCATGATTTGTGGTTCGGTGCTTACTTTTGAGCATTTCGAAAATCATAAGAAGTTTGCCTTTGATAAGGTAATCATGCTGGCCGGAGGTATTGGTTTTGGCCGTAAAGAGCACGCGTTAAAGAATGATCCTGAGAAGGGTGATAAGGTTGTTATTCTTGGTGGTGACAACTACCGCATTGGTATGGGAGGTGGAGCAGTTTCATCAGTGGCTACTGGTGAGTATGACAACTCTATTGAGCTGAATGCTGTTCAGCGCTCAAACCCTGAGATGCAGAAACGTGCCATGAATGCCATTCGTGCATTGGCCGAATCGGATGACAACCCAATAGTCTCGATTCATGACCACGGTGCAGGTGGTCACCTGAACTGTTTGTCGGAGTTGGTTGAAACTACCGGTGGTACAATTCATCTGGATAAACTGCCTGTTGGAGATCCAACATTATCATCGAAAGAGATTGCTGGTAACGAGTCGCAGGAGCGCATGGGATTGGTGCTGAAAGATAAGGATATCGAGAACCTGAAAAATATTTCGGCTCGTGAGCGTGCACCATTCTACGAAGTGGGCGAAACGACCGGTGATATGCATTTTAAGTTCGAAGATGATAAAGGAAATGCGCCAATCGATTGGCAGCTGGCCGATATGTTCGGTAATCCGCCAAAAACCATTATGAACGACGAAACGGCGGATGATAAATTTGAGGCTGTAGAGTATGAAACAACACAAGTAGAAAAATACATCAGTGATGTGCTGCAATTGGAAGCTGTTGCCTGTAAAGATTGGTTAACTAATAAAGTGGACCGCTCGGTTACAGGTAAGGTGGCGAAGCAGCAGTGTGCTGGTGAGATGCAGTTGCCTCTAAATAATCTGGGAGCTTGTGCCATTGATTTTAAAGGAGAGAAAGGTATTGCTACCTCTATTGGTCATGCACCAGCCATTGGTTTGGTAGATCCTGCTGCAGGAGCTGTTGTATCAGTAGCTGAAGCATTAACCAACCTGGTGTGGGCACCGCTTACGCATGGATTAAACGGTGTTTCTTTAAGTGCCAACTGGATGTGGCCTTGTAAAAATAAGGGTGAAGATAGTCGATTGTACCGCGCTGTTGAAGCGGTTAGTGATTTCAGTGTTGAGTTGGGAATTAACATTCCAACCGGTAAAGATTCACTGTCGATGACACAGAAGTATAAAGACGGTGACTTGGTTTACAGTCCCGGAACTGTTATCATCTCTGGTGCCGGTGAGGTGAACGACATTAAAAAGATTGTTGAGCCTGTATTAGTAAAAGATACGGAAACACATTTATTACATATTGACCTGTCGTTTGATAGTCTTAAGTTAGGTGGTAGTTCATTTGCCCAGGTAGTTAACAAGCTGGGAGCCGAAGCACCAACAGTAACAGATGCAGAGTATTTCAAGAATGGATTCAATGCTATTCAGGAGCTGATTAATAAAGGCCTTGTATTGGCTGGTCATGATGTGTCGGCTGGTGGTTTGGTGACTGCATTGCTGGAGATGAATTTTGCCAATACATCATTCGGTGCTAAGGTGAACCTGAACGATTATGAAGAAAAAGACCTGATTAAGTTGCTGTTCAGCGAAAATCCAGGTGTGCTTATTCAGGTGAAAGATTTGACTGAAGTAGCCGCTGTTTTGGAAGCTAATGGTATTCAGTTTAGTGAGTTGGGACAACCAATTGAATCACGTGAGCTGATTATCGAAAATCATGGCAAAATATTATCACTTGACATTGATAAGTACCGTAACGATTGGTACAAAACATCTTATTTGCTGGATCGCAAGCAGAGTGGAGAAGCCCTGGCTAAAGAGCGCTTCGACAACTATGCCAACCACGCATTGGATTACAATTTCCCAACCGCTTTTACCGGTCAGTTAGATCAGTGGAACCTGGTATTGGATCGTAAAGAGCGCTCAGGTATCAAAGCGGCTATCATCCGTGAGAAAGGTGTGAACGGCGATCGCGAGATGGCCTACAGTATGTTCCTGGCAGGTATGGATGTGAAAGATGTTCACATGACCGATTTAATTACTGGTCGTGAGACATTGGAAGATGTGAACATGATTGTGTTCGTTGGTGGATTCTCAAACAGTGACGTACTGGGTTCGGCCAAAGGATGGGCTGGCGCATTCCTTTACAATCCACAGGCAAAAAAGGCGCTTGATAACTTCTATGCCCGCAAGGATACACTGAGTTTAGGTATCTGTAACGGTTGTCAGCTAATGGTTGAGCTAGGCCTGGTGTACCCAGAGCACGAACAACAGCCTAAAATGCTGCACAATAACTCACATAAGTTTGAGTCTATCTTCCTGAATATGGAGATTCCGCAAAACGATACAGTGATGCTTAGCTCACTATCGGGCAGTAAACTGGGGGTTTGGGTAGCTCACGGAGAAGGGAAATACCAATTGCCATATGCTGAAGAGCAATACAATATTGTCGGTAAATATGCGCATGAAACATATCCTGCTAATCCAAACGGTAGCGATTATAACACCGCAGCTATCTGCTCTAATGATGGTCGTCACCTGGCAATGATGCCTCACCTGGAGCGCGCCATCTTCCCATGGCAATGGGGTTATTACCCGGCCGACAGAAAAGGGGATGAGGTATCACCATGGATTGAGGCTTTTGTAAATGCACGTAAATGGATTGAAGCTCAGAGCTAAGGTAAATAGAACTAAAATATAGTGTTTTATAGTGAACCTGTCAGGATTTTAAAGCCTGACAGGTTTTTTTCTTTTCTATAGCTAAAAATGATACCTGTTTGTGAGTTCCAAAACGGACTAGTTCCTATATGTTGTTTATAGTTACTACAAAAAATTGCCTGAACATATCAACGTAAGGGCAGTATTGATTCATTTCTAGTACAGGCGTGTGTTGTTTTTTTATACTCAGAGCTTCAGTTAGATATGTTTTCAGCAATGAAATACCCCATTTTTCATTGCTGATATTTGCTTTACTGTTCGTATTTTTGCGGATTAGCACTTTTCAAATTGAAAAAGGATTATGGCGGAAAGCGTGAGAGACTACATCAGTGATGCAATAGACTTTTATACATCAAATGATATAAGCAGTGCAGGTACCAACCTATATAAAGAAGGAAAAGTATCGCTGCAACTGTACCAGAAAGCACTGGATAACTGGATTTTTTCGGTGAAGGATACAAAAATGCACAAGGTGCAGATTCGTAACCTGAATCAGCGCCAGATAGAAACCATGTGTAATTGCTCGTATATTGGCGGGCGCTTTTGTGTGCACACGATTGCTGCTCTTCTGTTTATAGCCGATATAGATGGCAATATTCAGATGGGCTTTGAAAAGCGCGAAGAGCAATCCAGCCAGCGTGCTGTTTCGGGGCGTTCGGTATTAGGCTTTGAATTGCCATCATTTGAGCGTATCACTGAGTCATTTGTGAAGGAGAATACCACCTACTCGGTGCTGAGTGCTGTGTCGTATAGCTACCAGGTAAGCTATATATCTGAGCTGATTGTGCGCGACAATAAGCTGATAGTTGAGTTGGATCAGAACTTTAAAAAACACGCCAGACTTGTTTTTAGCTATATCGACGATAAGGTGTACATTTCACCTGAAGAGAAGACTAACTTGCAATCGCTCACCGAACCAGAGGTGGTTTGCTTGCTTAAGTTTGCGCGTTCTGCCAGTCCGGATATTCTCAAAAGAGTCTTTAAAAACAGCCTGGAAGGGGTGAAAACCGAAACGCTTCAGAAGCATGGAATAACCTCCGGCCGCTTCGATACCTATTTTACCATAGGTTTTGATGAAAAGCTGGGCTTGGTGGCTAAGCAAACTGATTTTGCCAAAGGACTAATACCGGTGCAGCCAGATGAAAAGCACATAGTGGATCAGATATTACACGAGATTGATGTAGAGACATTCCATCTGGAAACACAGGAGGAAGTGCAGAAGCAGGAGCGCGAAATGGGCTTTGTACTGGAGTTGCGTACCACTAAGACCTATTTCAGCGACAACTACGTTATTGAGCTGACGCCCATCATTGGTAAACCCAATAAAAAGCGCGATGCCTTAAGTTCACACATTGCCGAGTATGATGGCATGCACGAAGAGTATTTGCTAACAGTCAGCGGGCATCAGAAAGAATTGCTGGAGCTGATTGATGAATGTAATGCGCCCAGCAAAGCATCTGATTTATTCATTGTGCATAAGCGAATAATGGAGTTACTGGCACAAGAAAAGCATGTGTACATTAACCCATCGAATAATTATAAGCTGCGCCGTGCCGATTTGGAGCCGATTGAGATTGCCGCAGAGCCTATTGATGCTTTTTACGAGGTGAAAGAGGATGACACATTTGTGTACCTGAATCCTAAGCTGCGAATTGGTGACCGAACGTTAACAATTGATAACATTAATACGGAGCAATCGGGGCAATTTATTTATGTGATTGACGGCGCCTATTATGTTACGAAGGATTACCGCGTGGCTAAGCTGATTGTTGAGCACAATGAGCCCATTAAGATGGTGAAGACGCATAAAGACCTGTTCTTTGAGCAAGTGATAAAACCATTGGCACATAGCTTCGATATGGAGTTTGATAAGGGGATTTATGCCCTTGAAACGGCAGAGCTGGATTTTAAAAAGAAGCAAGTCTTCTTGTCAGAACGCGATCATCACCTCATTATCACCCCTCAGGTGGAGTATCATCATGGGGTATCGGTTAAACTCACTACCAATGGAAACATCCTTATTGAGGAGGATGATAAAACCATACAGTACAAGCGCAACTTTGAACTTGAGGATGATTTTGCAGAACAACTATCTACACTTCATCCTAAGTTTGAAGCACAAAAGAGCAGTAAAGTCTTTCATCTACACTATAACGAGTTTAGTCACGATATGTGGTTCTATCGTTTTTTTGATGCACTGCAGCACAACAATATAGAGGTGTATGGCCTGAAAGAGCTTAAGAGCTTCAAATACTCGCCGCATAAGGGGAAGATTTCGACGACCATCAGCTCGGGTCAGGATTGGTTTGATATTCAAATTAATGTGAGTTTTGGCGACAATGTGGTGAAGCTAAGTGAGATTCGTAAGGCGGTGATGAATAAACAGCGCTTTATTCAGTTAGCCGATGGTTCAGTGGGTGTGCTTCCCTCTGAATGGTTTCATCGTTTCGAGCGATACTTCAGGCATGGAGAAGTGAATGGGGAGCAGTTATCGGTTTCGAAGTTACGTTTTTCTATAATTGATGAACTGTTTGATAACATAGAGGATGCTGCCGTTGTGGAAGAACTGGCCGAGAAGCGCCGACGCCTGGCCGCCTTTACACAAATTGAAGCTACCGAGGTGCCTTCATCCATTAGTGCTGAGCTGCGCCATTATCAGAAAGAAGGCGTTAACTGGCTTAATTTCCTGCACGAGATGCAGTGGGGCGGCATCCTGGCCGATGATATGGGATTGGGAAAAACCTTGCAGGTGCTTACGTTCCTGCAGCAGGTGGTGGAACGCGATTCAACTACTAACCTCATTATTGTGCCTACTACGCTGCTGTTCAACTGGGAGAATGAAATACGTAAGTTTGCGCCAAAACTTCGGGCATACTATCATTACGGTGTCGACAGGGTGAATGATACCCGCTTGTTTGACGATTATGACATAGTATTCACGAGCTATGGTATTTTACTGCGCGATATTGAGCTACTGAAAGACTATCAGTTCAATTATATAGTGCTGGATGAATCGCAGGCTATCAAAAACCCGGCATCAAGAAGGTTTAAAGCAGCCAGTCTGCTAAAAGCCAAAGGTCGATTGGCTATGACAGGTACGCCAATTGAGAACAGTACCTTTGATTTATACGCACAAATGAGTTTTGTTAACCGCGGATTTCTGGGGTCTGTTTCTGGGTTTAAGGAAGGTTTTGCCAATGCCATTGATAAAGATGGTGATGAGTTGATAGGTAATGAGCTGCAGAAGCTGATTAATCCGTTTGTGTTGCGCCGTACCAAAGAGAAAGTGGCTTCAGAGCTGCCACCTAAAACAGAGGATGTTATCTTTTGTGAAATGGATACTGCTCAGCGTAAGGTGTATGATGCCTATCGCAATCAGTTTCGTGACCAACTGATTGGTAAAGTGGAGGACGAGGGCATTGGCAAAAGTAAGCTGATGGTGCTCGAAGCTTTAACCCGCTTGCGTCAGATTTGCGACTCGCCGCAGCTGGTGAAAGGTAGCAATTTTGATGTGACTGAATCGGTTAAAATTAAAGAGATTGTGCAGCACATCACCGATAAGACAGCGAATCATAAAATCCTCATCTTCTCACAGTTTGTGAAGATGCTGGGATTAATTAAAGATGAACTGAGCCGACGAAGTATTGATTTTGAATACCTAGATGGTAAAAGCTCAACTAAGCAGCGCGAACAATCGGTCAATAACTTTCAGACGAATGATGAGTTGCGTGTATTCCTGATTAGTCTCAAGGCTGGTGGAACAGGTCTTAACCTGACGGCTGCTGACTATGTGTATATTATCGATCCGTGGTGGAACCCGGCGGTGGAAAATCAGGCCATTGACCGTTGTTATCGCATTGGCCAGGATAAGAAAGTGTTTGCTTATCGCATGATTTGTCGCGATACAGTTGAAGAAAAGATATTGAAGCTGCAGGAACGTAAAAAGAAAGTAGCCGGCGATATCGTTCAAACGGATGAGGCCATCATGAAGAACCTTACCATCGACGATATCAAGGATTTATTGGGGTAATAAGATGAGGCAATACGGTTTTAGTGTATTGCATTCATCTCTCCTAAACTTTGACAGTTAGTGCCCATTAATGCATAAGGTAAATGCATTTTTGGTAACATGTTTTTTGACTATGTTTTTCCGACATAAGTAACGCCGTTTGGGACCTATTGGCAAAAGCGAAGAAAGGAAAAATTTGATTCCATGCTGTACATCTTTAAATTTTTCCAGAAGCGTTGCCCTAATGGGTAAACAAGTACTTTAGTCGGCGGCTTTTTTCTCACCTTTTTGAGCTGGAGGCAAAAAGGTGAAGCCCCAACGGCTTGAGTTGAGAAATGATTTTTTACTGCTATTGCTGTCCATCAATACATCGCTTCAATCGTATCGCTATAAATCTGGTTTACCTGCTTTCTTCGAACTTTTAATGAGTTGGTAAGCATCGAATTGTCGATGCTGAAAGGTTCGGGAAGTAAATGAAACTTAATCACATGCTCGTGCCTTGGTAAGTGGGTCTGGCATTTGGCTATTTCCTTTTCAATGAGTTTGTAGATAAATGGCTCTTTGAGTAAAACAGCCATATTCTCAGCTTTAATATTCTCAGAGTTAGCCAGTTTTTCAATAGCCGGATAGGTAGGCACGATAAGCGCAGTAAGGTATTTGCGGTTGTCTCCTATAATGCATATTTGCTCAATAAACTTACTTTTAGAGAGCTCCAATTCTATTTTCTGTGGCGAAATATACTTGCCAGTAGACGTTTTTATGATGTCCTTGATGCGCTCGGTCATATGCAACTTGCCCGGTTGCGGAATAGAGCCCTGATCGCCCGTATAATACCAGCCATCTTTTAGCACTTCTGCAGTTTGTTCTGGTTTCTTGTAATAACCCGAGAATACTGTTTCCCCTTTTACCAGTATCATGTTCTCTTCATTGATTTTCACTTCAATATCGGGCATGATATCTCCTGTATAATCAAAATCGTAGTTCTGATTGGGCATACACGAAACGGTGGCTGTTGTTTCTGTAGTGCCATACCCATAGCAGATGTGTAAGCCTATGCTATGGAAAAAGCGCAACAGAAAGTTATTTAATGCAGAACCGGCACAAGGCATAAAGCGGATATTGCCGCCAAATACCTGTTTGATTTTTTTGTATACCAACGCATTGGCAATTCGCCTTTTGACAGACAGGCTGATTGGCGCTGGTCGATTGTCTTTCTCATACTCAATGTACGACTGCCCGGTTTTAACAGCCCAGTTAAATACGTTTTTTTGCCATTGAGGCCATTTGTCGGCCGTTTGTTGGATGGCATCATATGTTTTCTCAAAAAAGCGAGGTACCACACACATAACTGTTGGACTGGCCTTTGGTAATTCTTCTATTATAGCCTTAGGATTGACGTTATAGACATTGGTTCCGCCACAGTGAAGCAGGTAGTAGGTCCAGGTGCGCTCAAATACATGGCTAAGGGGCAAAAAGCACATTGACACATCGCTCTCAGATAAGCTAAGTCTTTGATCATGTATTTTAAAAGCGTGCATAAAATGGCTGTGGTGCAACATTGCGCCTTTGGGCTCACCTGTTGTACCCGAAGTATAAATGATTGTTGCCAAATCATCAGCTTGGCCTTCTTCTAAGTGACGATTAAGTGGAGTAGCCTGCTCTTCACAATTCGCTTCTAGGATTTGTTCAAAAGTAAATATGCGTTCATCATTATTGACGCTGCAGTTAAAAGTAACCACGTACTTTAAACTGCTGGTTTCATCTAACGCTTTTTGTGCATTCACCAGTTGCTCATCATCACCCACAAACAGGATTTCCATCTCTGTTTCGTCAATGATGTATTTTAACTGCTCAAAAGTTGCAGTGGGGTAGAGCGGAACCACCACTGACCTGATGGAGAGTATGGCTAAGTCGCTAATGGTCCATTGTGGTCTGTTTTGACTGTATATGCCAATATTGCTACCTGTTGTTGAGTTTTTGCTTAGAAGGAACTTAGCAATCTGTTCGGATTGCTCTTTAAATGTTAGCCAGGATATAGATTGGTAAGACTCATCTCTTTTATAACGAAATACTTCACGCTTGGTGTATTTGTCAGCTCTGTTGCGGAGCATTCTGGCAATTGTGTTTTCCTGCATGGCGATATATTTATTGTTTTGGCGAACGTTTCCATCGGCGGTGTGACCACAACCAATCCTGAGGCTTGGCTGTAATTACTTCCTCCAGTTTGTTTTTGTATAGGCGCGTAATTTCTCCTTCGTTTAACTTGTTTGGTGTTTCGGTAAGTGTTGATAGAGTGACTTCGTAATAGCCTCTTTTAACGCGCTGAATATCGATGTACGCCACCGGGTAATTATATTTTCTGGCATATTTCTCAGGTCCGTATAAGAAGGCTGTTGGCCGATTGAAGAAATCAAACCAGAAAGCATTATCAAGTTGCTTACCATTTGCCGGACTCTGGTCGGCCGCCATCAGGTAAACACATTTTTTATTCTTAGATCTCTCAAACAATTCAGATGTTTCGTAGATAGACACCAGTTCGGTGCCGCATTTTACCCGGCTTCGCTTAAGTATCTTGTTAATGTATTTGTTCTTGAGAGGTTTGTACAGGGCTGCAAACTGGTTGTTGCATTGCAGGCTGCCAGATTGACTGCCCCATTCCCAGTTGGCATAATGGGCTGTAACACCAATGACGCCATCGTATTTATTCAGCAGTGATTCCAGCAACTCAGGATTAAGTATTTTATGCCGTTTTACTATTGAGGAACGTTTCATCGAAAACGCTTTGAAGCTCTCCAACAGGTTGTCGGTAAGGTTACGGTAAAATCCTCTGGCAATTGTTTCAATCTCACCACTTGACTTTTCAGGGAATGCCTGATGAAGGTTCTCAAATATCACTTTATGGCGATACTTGATGACTTTGCCCATTATCAGGGCTGCAAAATCGGACAATCCGTAAAGCAGTTTAAATGGCATTATGCTTACCAACCCAACAAATGATAAGAAAATGCAAGTTGTGAATATATGCATCAATAATATAGTGTTTCCTTATGATTCCGTATGCTTTACTGCAGATGATATGCCAAGGTTACAAATTGGACCATTTATTTGTTAACAGATTTTTATAGCGCTAATTCCAACGCTGATGAGCTTGTTTATATTGTCCGGGTGACATATTAAATTCCTTTTTAAAGCTTTTAATAAAGTACGAGCTGCTATTAAAACCTACTTTATAGGCTATCTCACTAATCTGATCATCACTGCTTATAAGTTTCGCAGCTGCTTCTTTCAGGCGGATAGTTCTAATAAAGTCAGTGGTTGATTTGCCGGTTAATGCCTTTATTTTGCGGTGAAGGTTACTGCGACTCATAGCCAGTTCATTACCTAATTCCTCAACGCCAAAGCTTTCATCTTCCATATTTGCTTTTACAATATCAATGGCTTTTGTAATAAAGGTTTCATCTACCGACGTACTGGTAATCTCAGATGGTAAAATAATGGCATTGCCGGTGAAAATCTCTTTTAGCTTCTCCCTGCTTTTTAGTAAGTTATCAATGTAGGCTTTTAATAGTTCCGGGTTAAAAGGTTTTGGTACATAGGCGTCAGCACCAGTATTAAGGCCTTCTATTTTATTTTCAACCGATGTTTTGGCAGTCAGTAAAATAACCGGAATATGGCTCGTTTGCAGGTCAGATTTGATTTGCATACATAATTCAATGCCATCCATTACGGGCATCATTACATCAGATATGACGAGATCAAAAGTTCGCTTTTTGAGCAACTCAAAGGCTTGCTGCCCATTATTAGCACTTTTAACCCGGTAGCGCTCTTGAAGTACCGACGTTAAAAAATCGACTACCTGCTGATTATCATCTACAATAAGCAGGTGATATTTTTGTTTATCTTCACTATCTGGTGTTGCCTTTTTAGGCGTGGTGGGTTCCGCTTTCTCAACAAACGTTTCATTGACAGGTAAATCAGTATGCTGCTGTATGCCTGAATTAACGACTGGTAATGCCACAGTAAAGGTGGTGCCCTTGTTTTTGGCAGAATCCACAGAAATTGTTCCGCCGTGCAGCTGGACGAGCGATTTGGTTAAGGCCAGTCCAATGCCAGTACCGGCTACTGCTTTATTCTCCTGCTTGAAGCGTTTGTATTGTTTAAATACTTCTTCGGGCGTATCACTGTCGATACCTATGCCATCGTCGCTTACCTTAATTAGCAGTTGCTGGTGTTCAATAACGGCATTCTGAGTTAGTTGCATGTTCAATGAAACATGGCCTTGCTCTTTTCCATATTTAAAAGCATTTGAGAGCAGGTTATAGATTACCTTCTCAATTATGTCTTCATCGAACTGGATATTGAGCTGATCAATGTTGCTTTGAATGCTAAAACTCATATTGCGCTCAGCCGCCATGTATCTGAAAGATTCACCATATTCTTTAATACAGGAAACAATATCACCGGTTTTAATATTCAGCTCCATCGAGCCGGTTTCAACCTTTCTGAAATCCATTACCTGATTAATTAAGCGTAATAGCAGGTTCGTATTTTTATGGGCTATGCTAAACAGTTTTTCATCATCACTATTGAGTGATAGCTTGCTCTTTAATGTCTCAAGTGGTCCTGAAATCAAGGTTAGTGGGGTGCGGAACTCATGCGATATATTGGTGAAAAACTGCAGACGCATCTGGTTCAGTTCTTTAATCTTTTCGCGCTCCATAACTTCAAATTCAAGCTTTCTTCTCAGGTCAATCCATAATACTGTATAGCGTATATAGGCATACATTACTCCGCCTATAATAAGGAAATAGGCAACATAAGCATACCAGCGTTTCCACCAGGGAGCCAGTACTTTGATTTTCAAACTGGTTTCGGAGTTGCTCCATACACCATCGTTATTGGCCGCTTTCACTTTAAAGGTATAGTCGCCGGGCTTGAGGTTATTGTATTTCACCAGTCGGTTAGATGATGCTTTACTCCATTCCTCTGAAGTATTTTCAAGTACATAGCTGTACGAGTTTTTTTCTGAAATAAAGTAGTTAATAGCGACGAATTCAATGCCGATGTTTGTCTGGTTATGGTTCAGAACTATTTCTTTGGTATCAGCTATATTGTGTGAAAGCGGGCTGTCTTCTTCGCCAGCTTTTACAGGTGTATTGTTAATGTATAATTCAGCTAACAGTACCTTGGGTACATTGTCGTTAACCTTAATCACATTCGGGTCAAATACATTTAGGCCCTTTACACCACCCACCATTAACTTGCCATTGTTGGAATACAAAAGGCTGTTAAATGTACTACCCAGCAAACCATCACGGGTGTCATAATTCTGAATACGACCGGTTTCAATCTCGTACTTGGTTAAGCCACCGTGTGTAGCAAACCAAATGTTCTGGCTATCGACTTCAAGGATATCATACACCTGCTCTTGCGCCAGTCCGTCGTTAATGGTCAGGTTTACTATATCTCCATTATCAGGGTCGATTTTGAAAATACCACCACCGTTGGAACCAATCCATATTTGTCCATCACTGGTTTCTTTTATGCTGAGTATGGCATTCTTACCTACACCACTATCGTTGATGCGATCAAACAGGTACCTGATGTATTTCTTTTCATTATTTAACCAAACATAGATGCCATTACTGGTCCCAATCCATAGGTTTTTTTGTGAATCAACAAATAAACTCAGGATGTAATCATTCATTACCTCGTTTAATTCGGGGTATTCATCTTTTAAGTGGATAAAGGATTTTTGATTGATGTCAAATTCGTACAGACCATTGCCCAGTGTACCAATCCATAGTTTGTCTTTTTTTTGCTGAGTGATGGACCAGACAGAAATGGAGACAGCCTCACTGTCTATTATATTGCTTGGATTATAGGTGATTAGTTCATTGGTGGTTTCGTTGAGGTGGGCCAGGCCGCTGCCATAGGTCCCCAGCCATATATTTTGTTTATCGTCTTCGTATATACGCTTGATTACATTGCTTTTTAGGTTGGAAGATAGCTGATTGTAACTCCTGAATGTTTCATTAGAGACGTCAAATAAATTAAGACCGCCTCCGTCTGTACCTACCCATATGCGTCCCTTAGAGTCCTCAAGTAGCGAAAGGATCGTATTATCACTGATGCTTTGTGGGTTCAGCGCCTGGTGAGTAAAGTGCTGAAAACGGTTACGATCCATATTGATAATGCGTACGCCTTTGCCTATTGTGCCCACCCAATAGAGCCCGTTACTATCTATATATACCGAGAAGACAGCTTTGGTATCGAGCTGTTCGAAGGCATTGTTCTGATTTCTGTTGTTAATAACTTCCTTATGTATAGGATCGATGCTAATAATACCTCCACCATCTACAGCCGCCAATATGGTGCCGTCCTTATCGAGTGTCAGAGAGAGGATGATGTTCAGGTTGGTTTTAACCTTGCTTCCTTTCATGTCGAAGCGCTCATAAACCTTCATCTCTTTATCGAACCGGTACAAACCCATATTATCAGTCGCAATCCAGATGCTTCCGCTCCCATCATCTAACAATGAGTTAATTTGCATCGTAGGAAACTCAAAATTGATAAAGAAGTGTTCTTTAGGATTAAACATGCTCAGGCCATTGCCATAGGTTCCAATCCATAGTTCACCGTTATAGCCTTCGGTAATGGCCGAAATGGTGTTTATATAAGTATCAATGGTGTCGTTTTGTGAGAAGCACGAAAAACCGTCTATCTGCTTATGGTAATAGTGTAATCCTCCCCCCATGGTTCCTACCCACATTTGCCCCCGACTATCGAGCAGCAAGGCACCAATCTGATTATTGGTTAAGGCGGCCGGTTGCTCATCATCAGCCCAATAGCGCGTAAAGCTCTCCGTGTCTTTATCGTATTTGTTTAAACCAAACTTTGTGCCTACCCAAATGTTACCGTCATTATCTTCAAGTAGCTGAGTGATGAAATTACTTGTCAGGCTTGTTTCCTTATCCGTAGTGCTGAAATAGGTTTTAACGTCATAGCCATTATAACGGTTGAGACCATAATAAGTGCTGAACCACATATAACCACGACTGTCCTGCAGAATGCCATTAACAGAGTTATTACTGAGGCCATTCTCCGTATCCAGACCATTAAAGCCATATTTTGAGTATTGGGCCTTTAATGAAAACAGCAATACGAATAAGAAGGTAGCTATGATATATAAACGCAGCATGGACGGTATTTTTAAGAGTGGTGAAGATATAAAAAATAAAGAGCATTGTTTTTCTTATGATAGTTAAATAAGCGCTTTCGAAATATTTTTAGTGCTAATTTTTTGACTTTCAAAAGCTAATTAATGGTAGTGATGGTAATATGATTCTGACAATAACAGACCTAAAGGTGTTTTTTATTAAACCAAAACACGTTTTGACCTGTTAATTGTGGGGTGAATATATCAATCACCTTACAAAGGGAAAATTAAACTTTAAAAAGAATTGAATAGAGTTATGGGAAAAGGAGTTCCGGCAGCCAATAAAATTAAGACAGACTTGCATGAGATACTGGATATTCGTCATCTGACGGATAGTACATTTGTTTTACGTATTGAGAAAAAAGATTTAGAATTTGAAGCCGGTCAGCATGTATGTGTAGGGCCTCCTAATGGTATACATACCAGGGAGTACTCAATTTATAGTGCCGAACAGGATGAATACATTGAGATATTGGTAAAAGAAGTGGAGAATGGCTTGGTATCGCCAAGTTTGAAAAAATTGCAGAAAGGCGGATATGTGGTGGTGGAAGAGCCAGTGGGTTATTTTACCATCAATAAGGATTTGCCACAAGCCCAAAAGTATGTATTTATTGCCAGTGGAACAGGTGTTTCACCCTTTCATAGTTTTGTGTTAAGTGGTAAAGCCCAGAACTATACCCTGTTGCATGGTGTTAAATATGCCAGTGAAGCATATGAGTCAGAGGCTTATGACGAGAATAAGTATGTTTTATGTACGTCTCAGGAAGATAAAGGCACATTCAACGGACGGGTAACCGACTATCTTAAAGCTAACCATTTTGGTGTTGATGCTCATTACTACTTGTGTGGTAATTGCAATATGATACATGATGTATATGATATTTTGGAAGAGCAGGGAGTGAGTACTGATAATATACATGCTGAAGTCTATTTTTAGGTAGTAGTCAGTAGAGAGAAGTAAATAGGAAGTTGGGTTCGACTACTGAGAAAAAAGATAGGCAACTTGTAAATGGCTATCAGCTGTGTGCCAGTAGCTATCAGCTTAAATTGACATTAATAAATAAGTATTTAAATAGTGAAATATCATTTAGTTACATTGGGTTGTCAGATGAATCAATCTGATAGTGAACGTGTAAAACGAGTATTGGATGGGATGGGTGCCCAATGGACGGACAATGAGTCGGAGGCCAATATCATTGGTATATTGGCGTGCTCGGTGCGTCAGAAGGCCATTGATAAGGTTTATTCAAAGATAGCTCATTGGAATAAACGGAAGGCTTCGCAAAACCTGATAACCTTTATCAGTGGTTGTATTTTGCCGGCTGATAAAACTAAGTTTCTAAAACTCTTCGACATTGTTTTTGCCATGCGGGAGTTGCCGCAATTGCCTCAGATGCTTTCGCAATACGGCATAGCAACACCAGCTGGTTTGGAACGCGATAATCTTAATCCGAAGGAGGAGATTAACTTTTTCTGGAAAGTGAAACCGAAGTATAATAGTGCTTTTGAAGCGTTCATCCCTATTCAGAATGGTTGCGATAAATTTTGCTCCTTTTGTGCGGTACCCTATACGCGTGGCCGTGAAGTAAGCCGTCCATCGCATGAAATTATTGATGAGGTTAAAAATCTGGTGGAGAAAGGCTATAAATCCATCACTCTACTGGGCCAAAATGTGAACTCATACGGACTTGATAAGAAAGGTGAAGAGATAACATTTGCGCAGTTGCTAGAGCGCATAGGGCAGATAGGAGCGACTACTAATCATCGATTCTGGGTGTATTTCACATCACCACATCCGCGAGATATGAGTCGCGAAGTGATTGAGGTGATTGCAAAATATGATTGCCTGGCCAAGCAGATTCACCTGCCAATTCAATCAGGTGATGATAAGGTGCTAATTAAAATGAACCGAAAGCATTCGGTTAAGAAATACCGAGAGTCGGTGGATGCCATCCGTGAACTGATTCCGCAGGCCACATTGTTTACCGATATTATTGTGGGCTTCTCGGGTGAAAGTGAAGAGCAGTTTCAGAATACGCGTAAAGCGTTGAAGGAGTTTCAATACAATATGGCCTACATCGCCATGTATTCGAAACGTCCGGGTGCTGCCTCGTATAGCTGGCCTGATGATGTGGAACTGAAAATTAAAAAAGAGCGACTGGCTTTGTTATCGGAAGATTTAGCCGAAGTATCCGGCGCCTATAATACGGCCATGGTAGGGCAGGTTTTTCCGGTGCTGGTGCGCGATACCGATCGGAAAAGCGGCTATTTAAGTGGACAGACAGAAGGAAAGATTACCGTTCGTTTCGCATCGGATAATAAGGCCTTGATTGGCCAGATAGTGGATGTGAAAATTACATCGGCCAGCAACTTTTCGGTGGAAGGTGAATTGGTGGAGGTAGCAGCAAAGGTTGGATAGTAATGAAAAAGCGAATAGGATTTAAAACATTGGGCTGCCGCCTGAATCAGTTTGAAACTGATGCACTGGCTTCCAAATTTGTTGGTTTAGGCTATGAGGTGGTTGAGAACAGCAAAGATATCGATGTGTTTATTGTCAATACCTGCACCGTTACTAACCAGAGTGATCAAAAGTCGAGGTATGTTGTCAATAATGCCCTCAATCATGGGCACACGGGCATGCTGGTGATTACCGGTTGCATGGCCAATCATCATAAAGAGCAGTTGGAGAAGCGATATCCCAATGCATATGTGGTGGATAATCAGCAGAAGAGTACCATTCCACAGCTGGTTGAAGCTCATTACAATAAGGAGATACTGCCCAGTAACCAGAATGTGGGTGGTGTATTTGATTATGCACCTGCTGCTGAAACATTTCATACCCGCAGCATGATAAAAATTCAGGATGGCTGCGATAACTACTGCACATTCTGTATTATTCCCAAAGTAAGGGGGAGAGCTGTGAGTCGTCCGGTTGAAGATATATTGGAGAACATCCGACAAGTTGTTGGCTTCGGCTATAAAGAAGTAGTTATTACAGGCGTTAATATCAGCCGGTATAATGACAATGGTATTGGTTTTTCTGCATTGTTAAAGCAAATAGTCGACATCAATCTTGATTTCAGAGTGCGTATTTCTTCCATTGAGCCCGACAGCTTTGATGAGGCCTTTTTTGAGCTGCTGAAGCATCCTAAAATAACACCGCACCTGCACCTGTGTCTGCAGAGTGCCTCCGAGTCGGTTTTACTGCAGATGCGCAGGATGTACACCTATAAATTGTATAAACGAATGGTTGAGCGCCTGCGTGCGGTTGATCCCCGATTTAATATTACAACAGACATTATTGTGGGCTTCCCCGGCGAAACGGAAGCTGACTTCCAAAAATCGCTTGAGGCAGTTGAGGAACTAAATTTTGGACATGTACATACCTTTAAATACTCCAAACGAGAGGACACCCGTGCGGCTCGTATGAGTAATACAGTACCCGAGTCCGAAAAATCCCTGCGAAGCGAACAGTTGCGCCAGGCAGCCAATGACTCAAAAATCAATTACCGTCAACAGTTCGTTGGTGATCAACTCAAAGTATTGGTCGATACGGTGAAGGATGGCTACTCCAAAGGCTATGGTGAGTATTATGTGCCGGTTAAAATCAATCAGGTACTGGAACGAAATAAGCTCTACACAGTTAAAATTACTGGCATTGAAACCTGGGGAGAGGAGCCTAATCTCATTGGAGTGGTTCAGAATTGATACCAAGCATAGATTTTTTCAAAAGGTGAGCAATATTGTTCACCTTTTTTTATGGAATCAAGTCATTAGTCGCAATCAATTACTCATATTTTATCAAAAAAAGAACACTTTTTAAGTGCTTAAATATCAGTATGTGCAACAATAGTACAATACAGATACAATAGTACAATGCAAGTGTTAAAAGTTCTATTATTTACAACATCCGTTTAATTCCACTCAGCTCGGTGCCCATAGTTTTGTTGTCATGAAATTGACAATGAGCAATAGAGATAAACCATCGAGTATTAAACATGAGGCACGCCGGTATTTTCTAATACGTAGCGTGCTGATTGTACTCTTAATTCTCATGCTAACGTTGTTGCTGCTACTCACATTTATTTAAATAATACATTAACTAATTCCAAAATTAAACTCTTTATGAAAAGAAGATTTAACTGGTTTCAGAGAGGACTAATGGGAGCTATCATGCTACTTTTATCAGTAGGGATAGCATTTGCCCAGGATGTTACAATTAAAGGTACCGTTACTGGTGCCGAGGATGGAATGCCTATACCTGGTGTTTCAGTTATTCAAAAAGGTACTACCAACGGTACTATTACAGATATCGACGGTAACTACACAATTACAGCGCCAACAGGTTCTGTGGTATCATTCTCGTTTGTTGGTATGAAAGCCCAGGAGGTAACTGTTGGAAGCCAAACAACTCTTAATATTTCTCTTCAGCCCGAATCCATCGAAATGGAAGGTGTGGTAGTAACGGCTTTGGGTATTAAAAAGAAGGAAAAGAGTTTGACTTACTCAACGCAGCAAGTAGGAGGTGAAGAACTAACTCGTTCAAAAGATGCCAACTTGGTGAATGCATTAGCAGGTAAAACGGCAGGTGTGCAAATTAATAAAAACTCTTCAGGAGTAGGGGGTAGTACTAAAGTAACTATACGTGGTAGCCGCTCCATTTCTAACAACCAGCCACTTTATGTGATTGATGGTATTCCAATGCTTAACAGTGTTTCAGAAGCTCCTGCAACTGCTTTTGGTGGTAGCAACGATGCTGGTGGTCGCGATGCCGGAGATGGTATCTCTAACCTTAACCCGGACGATATCAAGAGTATCAATATCTTGAAAGGTCCTGCGGCTGCTGCCTTATATGGAACACAAGCTGCTAATGGTGTTATCGTTATCGAGACAAAAAAAGGTGTTAAAGGTCACAGTTCAGTTTCTTTCTCTTCTAACACTACTTTCGAGTCTGTGATGATGTTACCAGAATTGCAAAATCAATATGGTGCCAAAGGAATTACTAGCTGGGGAAGCAAAGGTAATTTAGATGCCTACGATCCAAAAGATTTTTTCCAGACTGGTGTTACAAGCATTAACTCTTTATCTATTAGTAGTGGTGCTGAGAAAATGCAAACGTATTTTTCATATGCTAATACTACTTCAAAAGGTACTATCGAAGACAGTGGTTTAGATAAGCATAATCTTAACTTACGTGCTACAACAAAATTATTCGACGATAAAGTTACAATTGATGGTAACATGAACTTGATTCACCAAAAAGTTGAAAACCGTCCGGTTTCAGGTGGATACTATTTCAACCCATTGGTTGGTTTATACCGTTTCCCTCGTGGGAATGACTTAAACGCTTACCGCGATAACTTTGAGACTTACAACACAGAGCGTAACTTGAATGAGCAAAACTGGCATAACCTTCAGGCTGAGGAGCAAAACCCATGGTGGTTAACCCAGCGCGTACGTTCAGATGATGAAAGATTCCGTTCAATCACTAACTTAACAGTTAAGTGGGATGTGACTCCTGCTTTCAATGTACAGGTTCGTGGTAGCTACGATTTTATCTCGGATAAATACAACCACAGAACATTTGCAACTACGCACACTGCTCTTTCTGGCGACAATGGTCGTTACATTACCTTCGACAACCGTCAGGAATTACGTTATGGCGATGTGTTAGCTAATTATAACAAAAACTTTGGAGACATTAGTTTTACTGCTTCGGTAGGTGCCAGTGTAAATGATTCGAGAACTAAATCAGTTCGTTTAGATTCACGCCCAAAAGATTTGTATTACGCCAACGTGTTTACTGTTGCTAATATGCAGATGGGATATATTGAAGAAGTGAACTCGCAACGCCAGATGCAATCCTTATTCGGAACGGCTCAGGTTGGGTTCAAGGATTTCTTATTCTTAGACGTTACAGGTCGTAATGACTGGTCATCAACTTTGGCTTATACCAATAGTATGAGTTCAGGTTTCTTCTACCCATCAGTTGGTTTAACGGCAGTATTATCCGATATGCTTGAGATGCCAGAGTGGGTTAACCTTGGTAAAGTACGTGGAGCGTGGAGTAAGGTTGGTAACGACTTACCGATGTTCATCAGTAATCCTATTAACTCATTAGGTGTTGATGGTAATGTAATCATCAACTCAACTGCTCCATTCGATGATTTGAAGCCTGAATTAACAACTTCATTCGAAATTGGTACTGAGTGGACATTTGTAAATAACCGCGTTAAATTTGATTTCACCTATTACAGGACTAATACCAAAAACCAGTTATTCCAGTTAGATGCCCCTGCAGGATCGGGTTATTCTTTCTACTATGTTAATGCTGGTGAGATTCAAAACGAAGGTGTTGAAATCATGTTAGGCTTAACTCCGGTTGCTAAAAATGATTTTTACTGGAAAAGTGATTTCAACTTTGCTTTGAACCGTAACAAGGTAATTGAGCTGCATCCTGATCTGCCATTCTTTTCGTTTGGTGACCCAGGTAATGCTAACTACTGGATGAGAATGGATGAAGGAGGCTCATATGGTGATATTTATGGTGTGAAGTTCGAACGCAATAATGATGGTAGTATTAAAGTAGATGAAGATGGCTTACCTGTTGCAGGTAGCGATTATGAAAAGATTGCTAATATCAACCCGGATTTCAATTTAGGTTGGAATAACACGATCAATTATAAAAATCTGACATTAAGCTTCTTAATTGATTCTCGTTTTGGCGGTGATGTTATCTCTATGACTCAGGCTGACCTGGATCAATTAGGTGTAACTCAGGTAACTGCTGATGCTCGTAATAAGGGTTATGTAGATGTTGATGGACAACGTTTTAATAATGTTGAAGGATTTTATTCATCAATCGGTGGTCGCCAGGGGATTACAGAGCATTATGTGTATGATGCTACTAATATTCGCTTGCGTGAAATGACCATTGGCTACAACTTGCCGGAAAGTCTGCTTAAGAAAACTAAACTTTTCAAAGCTGCAACTGTTTCTGCAGTTGGTCGTAACTTGTTCTTCTTCTATAATTCAGCTCCATTTGATCCAGACGCGTTGTATTCAACAGGTAACAACCTGCAAGGTGTTGATATCTTCGGTATGCCGGCAACTCGCAGCCTTGGTTTTAATGTGAAGTTAAACTTCTAATTAATGAGATTAAGAACTAACATTCATAGTCTAAAACAGAATAACATGAAACAATATATTAAGAAACTATTGGTTCTACCATTAGCAGCCATCTTCTTCTTAGGCGCTTGTACAGACAACTTTGAAGAAATGAATACCAATTCGGTAGGAATATCGGATGAAGACTTAAAGGCAGATTATCAGTTTATCGGGGTTCACTTCCCACAGATTCAGCAGATGATCTACTGTAACTACAACTGGGGATGGGGTGTTAACTGGCCTTTCCAGATTATGCAAAACCTGAATGCTGATATTTATTCAGGTTACATGATGACGCCAACGCCGTTTGCCGGTAATGTGAACAATACCACTTATGCATTGGTTGATGGTTGGAATGCATCTGCATTTGATTACACCTATGCATATATGATGCCTGCTGTGTTAGCTGTTAAAAATAAGGCAGAAGTTGAGTTTCCTTCATTCTATGCAGTTTCACGTATCCTCAAAGTGTTAGGCTTATCACGTGTATCTACACAGTATGGACCAATTATTTACTCACAATATGGAGAGAGTAAAACAGGTGGTGAGTATGATAAGGAATCTGATTTATATAACAACTTCTTTACAGACTTGGAGGAAGCAGTTGCTGCTCTGGAGAAGTATGTAGAGGATAATCCTGATGCGCAGCCTTTTGCAAAGTTTGATAACTTCTTTGGTGGCGATTATAATAAATGGATCAAGTTTGCTAACTCGTTACAATTACGTCTGGCTATGCGTATCGTTAAAGTAGCTCCTGAGTTAGCTCAGCAAAAAGCTGAAGAAGCAATTAAAAGGGGAGTATTCACAGAAGGTGATATTGCACAAATTGTGGCCAATGGTTATACGCATCCTGTTGCTGCTATTTCAGGTTCTTGGGGCGATATTTCAATGAGCGCTGAAATGGAATCAATGCTATCAGGTTACCAAGATCCTCGTATTGCAGCATATTTTAATGCCCCTGCTGATGAGGCTGTAATTGCAGCCGGGTATGAATATAAAGGTATTCGTCAGGGTATTGCAATCGATGATAAAGCTACTTATGGAGGTCATTCTTTATTGAACTTAGCTCCTGAATCTCCAGCCGTATTAATGACTGCTGCTGAAGTATACTTCCTAAGAGCAGAAGGTGCCCTGCGTGGATGGGAAGTAGGTGGTTCGGCTGAAGCATTATACGAAGCTGGTGTAGCAGCATCATTTGCACAGCATGGAGTAGGAGGACTTGAAGGATACCTTTCAAGTGAAGCTTTACCTGCTGCATATGTTGATGTAAAAAACGATGCTAATAGTGTTGCTGCTGATTCAGAATATATGAATAAAGTTTCTCCTATGTGGGATGCAGCTGATAACAATGAGGTGAAACTTCAGAAGATTATTACCCAAAAGTGGATTGCCATGTTCCCTGAAGGAATTGAAGCCTGGGCAGAATACCGTCGTACCGGTTATCCTGTTTTGTTCCCTGTAGTTAAGAATGATAGTCAGGGTGTAATCGATTCAGATAATGGCATTAAGCGTTTGAACTTTTCGGTATCTGAGAAAAACAATAACCCTGACGGTTACGCTAAAGCGGTGCAGTATTTAGGTGGTCCGGATAATGGTGCTACTAATCTGTGGTGGGATGTTGATGGACCTAACTTTTAATAAATAGTCTCTAAAACCAAACTATTATATAAGTGCGATTAATTGAAGGAGCTCTGCTTAGGCAGGGCTCTTTTTGTATAATATATCTGGGTGTAGATATGTTTTTAAGTGATTAAATATGTTCTCAATTGTAAAATAATGTAAAAACAGACTTGAAGTTCTTTTAATAACTACTTACATTGATGTGGTCTTAACCTGTTGTAATTAACTGAGTAAACTAGCTGGAATCGGTCGATTCAGCTTTAAGGGAAACCTGAGGTGTTAACATTTTATAACGCTCTGGGTCAAATAGTAACCTAAAAATCACACGTATGAAAAGAAATGTAAGTTGGTTTAAAAGATGTTTGTTGCTTATTCCAACACTCATGTTTGGAGCGTTTTTATACGCTCAGGACCTAACAGTTACTGGAACAGTAACTAGTTCAGAAGACGGACAACCTATTCCGGGTGTTTCTGTTGTGCAAAAAGGTACAACTAATGGTACTATTACCGATATTGATGGTAATTATAACATTACTGTGCCGCAAGGAGCTGTTATTGTATTCTCATTTGTAGGGATGGATACTCAAGAGGTAACTGCTAATACAACTACAGTTAACATTGCGATGGTATCTGATGTCATTGGTATGGACGAGGTGGTTGTAACTGCCTTGGGAGTATCAAGAGAAAAGAAAGCTTTGGGTTATGCAGTGTCAGAGCTAAAAAGCGAAGAATTAACTACTGTTAAGGATCCAAATGTTATTAATTCGTTATCTGGTAAGGTTGCAGGTGTAAATATAACTCAATCGACATCAGGACCAGGTGGAGGATCTCGTGTAATCATCCGAGGAAATAATTCCATTACCGGTAACAACCAACCTTTGTATGTTGTGGATGGTGTACCAATTGATAATTCAGGAGCTGGTTCAGCAGCAGGCGGAGGTACCGGTGAATATGCTCGTGCAGACTATGGTACAGGTATTTCGGATATTAACCCTGATGATATTGAATCAATGACGGTATTAAAGGGGCCTAATGCCGCTGCATTATACGGTTCAAGAGCAGGTAATGGTGTTATTCTTATTACCACTAAAAAAGGTTCTTCAAGAAAGGGGCTTGGTGTTTCAGTAAGTTCCAGTTATACATTTGATAATCCACTTTTGTTACCGCAGTTTCAAGACCAATATGGACAGGGCTCGCAGGGTAATGTGCCTTCTGATATTACTCAACTTAAAGGCTCCAGTTCATGGGGGCCAAAATTTGATGGTTCAAGTCAGGCATATTGGACCGGTGAGAATAAACCTTACGTTGCTCAACCAGACAATGTGAAAGATTTCTTTGACACAGGTAGCCAGTTTATTAATACAATTGCACTTGAAGGGGGTAATGAAAATGCCAACTTAAGGTTCTCATATACTAACAACTCTACCTCAGGTATACTGCCTAATTCAGAAATGGATCGGCATAATTTTAATTTAAGAGGATTTGCAAATTTGACTGATAAGTTATCAGTTGATGCTAAGGTGACTTTCTTCCATCAGGATATGAAAAATCGTGCAATTCAGGGAACAGAAGGTGTGATGGCCTATGTTTACCCAATGCCTCGAAATTTAATACTAAACGATCTTAAAACATATCAGAATCCGGAAGAATCGCTTGATGTTATAACCTATTCAAACTCTGGTGGTAATCCTTATTGGATTCTTAATCATGATACTAATAAAGACCGTCGTCAGCGTTGGACCGGATTTGCTAAGGTTACTTACGAGTTTACTCCCTGGTTATCAGCTTTCGCAAGAGTTGGTACAGATATGGTTAATACTAAAATAGAAACTATAAGTATGCCAGGTCATCATTTCTATAAGTCAGGACGGTTTAATTTCTCTACACGTCAAAATACCGAGACAAATGCCGATTTCTTATTCATGCTTGATAAGGATCTGACTGATGATCTCAATCTTAATTTCAATTTCGGAGGTAACCACTCTTACAGAACCTATGAGAGTATGAGTATTTTTGGTGAAGATTTTAAAATACCTGCTAAAGCTACTGTTTCTAATGCGGTTATCTTAAACCCAGGCTATACGCCAACTGAAGAAAAGATAGTTAACTCTCTATATGCCTCAGCTTCATTTTCATTTAAGGATTTGGCGTATTTAGATTTAACGGCTCGTAATGATTGGTCTTCTACCTTAAGTTCGGATAACTGGTCTTACTTTTATCCATCAGTAAGTGCATCCGTGCTATTACATCGCGTGATTCCTGGTGCCGAGCAGCTGTTTGATATGGCAAAAGTAAGAGTTAGTTGGGCTCAGGTTGGTAATGATACTGGCGTTTATCAACTGTATGAGTACTATAACCTTGCTCAGGATGGATATCTTGGTAGAACAGTAGTTACTCGTCCAAGTGTTAAGTTTAATGAAGATTTGAAGGCGGAAACAATTACTTCATCAGAAGCCGGACTTGAATGGAGCATGTTTAACCATCGTTTATATGGTGATTTTTCATGGTATGATATCAAGACCAAAGATCTGATTTTTGATGTACCTGTGCCTGCGTCAACTGGTTATTCTTCATTTAGAGAGAATGTGGGAGAGTTGAAAAACTCAGGTGTTGAATTAATGTTAGGAGGTAGTCCTGTTCAAACAGGCAATTTCACCTGGGATATCTCTTTTAACTATGCTAATAATAAGAACGAACTTGTTAGTCTCATAGAAGACACAGATGTGTTTATTTTTAGTTCTACTAACTCAGGTAATGTTGTTGTTCAGGCAACAGTAGGTGGCGGATATGGAGATATCTATGGTACAACAATTAAACGTACTGAAGATGGTCGTCAGGTAGTTGATGCTGCGGGCCGCCCTCAAGCTTCAGAAGAACGAGTTAAGCTTGGTAATTATCAGCCAGATTGGACTGGAGGTATTACTAATACATTTACATACAAAGAGTTTTCACTAAGATTCTTAATTGACGCCCGATTTGGCGGCGAACTGTATTCGGGTAGTGATGCCGGACTAGATGCAAGTGGTGTTTCAGAACGTACACTCTTGTACAGAGAAACAGGTATTACAGTTGACGGAGTGGTAGATAATGGAGATGGAACATTTACTGAAAACACAACAAACATTAGTGCACAAGATTATTTTGGAGCAATGAGTGGTATTGCTTCTGAGCATGTTTATGATGCAACTAATGTGAGGTTAAGAGAGCTAAGTCTAACATACCGTTTCCCCAAGAGTATATTAGGTGACGGTTTTATAAAAGGAGCTTCGTTAAGTTTCATTGGTCGGAATTTGTTCTTTATTTATAAGGAGTTAGATAACTTCGATCCAGAGTCAAGTTTCTCAACCAGTAACTTCTCTCAAGGTGTATTGTGGTATAACCTGCCAACAACAAGAAGCTTAGGTTTTAACTTAAATGTTAACTTTTAATTGAGAACAACATGAAATTATATAAATTATATACCGTTTTGCTTTTAGTAGCAGTTGTGGGTGCATGTACAGATAAATTTGAGGATATTAACACTAAGCCGGACGCTTTTTATACAGATGAGGTAAGTGGTAAGTTCTTTATGACAAATCCTCAGTTTAGGCTTTTTGCTCCAGATAGATTCCCATATTGGCGTGCTCATCTGATTCATGCCGACAGATACAGTGGACATGTATGTTTTGGACATAATGGCTCGTGGTGGAGTGATGAACTTGGTTACTCCTATAGCAGTTCTTATACTGATGCAACATGGGGATGGATGGAAGGTTATCTTGGAAACCTTGATAATTTTATGAAGTTAGTGGACACTGGTGGTGAATTTGAGAATGAGTATATGTATGCAATGGGACTCATAATGAAAGGGCTCTATTATCAAATGTTCACTGATATATTTGGTATGGTACCATATACTCAGGCTGCCGACCCGGATATTGTAACTCCTGATTTTGATACGCAGAAAACGATCTATAAAGGCATTATTGCTGATCTTGACGAAGCAATGACTATTATAGGTGATGCTGAAAGTACAGGAGTTGGAGTCGATGATGCTGGTGATAATGATTTATATTTTGGTGGAGAATTGCAGCTCTGGAAAAAGATGGCAAATACCCTAAAGCTCAGAATTGCTTTAAGAGCTTTAGGAGCCAATGGTGATGATTTTGCATCAACAGCTATTGAGCAGGCTTTACTTGGTCCATTGATGGAAGGTGAAGGTGATAATTGCCTAATGGAAAAGGATGCTGAGATTTCTCAATGGGGAAGTGCTGCATATGGAGATGTATGGCATAATTTCGGTACAGGTTCGGATTGGACACTAGGAAAAACACTTATTGATCTGCTTAGAGATGAAAACGATCCTCGTTTGTCGAAATATGCGAAACCTGCAAAAGGTGGAAAAACTAAGTTTGAGAAGCCCGAAGGAGAAGAAGGTGCATTCTTCTTAAAGCGTGTGGATTTTATAATGGCTGGATTAGATGAAGCTGGTGTTGATTACACAAGAACTGATTATGCAGATAGTGTTCTTGTTGAAATGCCTATTTCGACTTACTATGTTGGACAGCCAACCCGATTAAATGGAAAAACCTATCCTTTTGCAGAATATGATTTCTTTTCTACTCCTGTGGATTATGTAATTCAAAAGAAAAATGAAGGACAACAAATTGCTCCTGAAATAGTGATGCTTACTGCAGAAGCATACTTCCTCAGAGCAGAAGCAGCAGTACGGGGATTTGGTGGAGATGCTAATATGCTTTATCAAGAAGGTATTCGTCAGGCTATGGCAGTATGGGATGTTTCAGGCGCCGAGGCAGATGCATATATCGGCTCTTCAAGTTTAGGTTCTTTAACTGGAGTTGAGGATGAAGATCTGGAAAAGATTGCGACTCAGCGTTGGATTGCTGCTTTTACAGATGGATTTGAAGCATGGGCAGTGGTGCGTGATTTGGGGTATCCATCAGTATTGGCTGAAGGTGTTTCTGACGTAGATATATTTGGATTAGGAGATATCAATGGTAAATATCCACAGCGAATGAGGTATGGTAATCAGACATGGAATAGTAATGGTGATAAGACTCAGGAAGCAGTGAATGTTCAAGGTGCTGATAGACAGGATACCAAACTTTGGTGGGCTAATTAACTAAACCTAAAATAATCGTTCCAAAAGGCTGGCAAACGTGCCGGCCTTTATTTATTTTATAAATCTGATAATAATCATAGGTGCAATTCAAATACCTTTTGCACATTTGTTATTTAGATTAAAAATAGATAGGAATATAATTACACGCTAAAAAATAAGACAATGACAACGATGAAAGCACTTGTAAAATCAAAAGCCGAAAAAGGTATTTGGTTAGAAGAAGTGAAGATTCCCGAAATTGGACCTAATGATGTATTAATCAAGGTGTCTAAGTCGGCCATTTGTGGAACAGATCTGCACATTTATAAGTGGGATGAGTGGGCTCAAAACACCATTCCTGTTGGCATGACCATTGGTCATGAGTATGTAGGCCATGTGGCAAAGTTAGGTAGCGAAGTGACTGAGTTTAAAGAGGGTGATCGTGTAACCGGTGAAGGGCATATCGCATGTGGTCATTGTCGAAACTGTCGTCGTGGCCGTCAGCATATTTGCGAAAAAACTGTCGGTATTGGTGTCAATATCGATGGTTCATTTGCTGAATATGTAAAAGTGCCAGCCACCAATGTGATGAAGATTAATGCGTCTATTCCAGATGAAGTTCTGGCCATCATGGATCCATTTGGTAATGCCACACACACTGCTTTATCATTTCCATTAATTGGCGAAGATGTATTGGTCACAGGTTCAGGTTTGATTGGTAGTATGGCAGTAGCTGTTGCTAAATTTGCCGGGGCACGCTATGTAGTAGCTACCGAAACCAATGAATTCAGAGCTGAATTGGCTCGTAAGATGGGTGCTACCCGTGTTGTTAATCCAATTACTGAGAACCTTCGTGAAGTAATGGATGACCTGGGAATGATTGGTTTTGATATTGGTTTGGAGTGTTCAGGTGCGCCTGCAGCATTTAATCAACTGGTTGAGCACATGTATAATTCAGGAAAGATTTCATTGTTAGGGATTTTACCATCTACCACTCAGGTCGATTGGAACAGAATTATATTCAAAGGGCTCACATTGAAAGGTATATACGGTCGCGAAATGTACGAAACCTGGTACCACATGGAACAAATGTTGATGTCAGGTCTTGACTTGTCACCAATTATTACACACCAGTATAGCATCAACGATTTCCAAAAAGGTTTTGATGTAATGGAAGAAGGTAATTGCGGAAAAGTGCTTCTTAACTGGGACTAAGGCAATAAAGAAATATGTTAGGAAGGCAGTCGTATGGCTGCCTTTTTTATTGCCATAGCTAGTCATCATTTATTTTTAAATTTGTGTAGTAAATCAAAACAGAACGATGATTAGACATTTCTTACTACTGGTATTAATAATATTTTCGATCAACCTATCTGCGCAAGAATCAAAAGAGTGGGCAGAACGGCTGAACGCATTGGAAGTTAAATTAGATCCTAACAACAAACGATTTGAGTTGCAGGAGCTCAATAAAGCACTTCACAGTATTTGGAAATCGGATACTGAGCTTAATGAGATAATGCGTCATACGAAGAAGTTACAAGTGGTCAAATCAGAGGATTTAGAGATGGTAGTTGTAGCTTTTGGTACAAATACTTACAGCGGTGTGTATCAATTAGAATGGTTGGTTAGTTATGCAGGTAAATCCTGGAGCTATAGCGAGGAAGTGCAAATAACTGAGGCAAAAAGTAATGTTCCGTTAATCATTAATATTACACAAAAGCAGGAAGATATTTATAGTGTTTCAATACATCGGGGAAAGAAGCAGCTAATCAGTGCGTCGGATATGGTTACCAAAGGGCTGTTTGAAGATTTGCAAATGCTGACCGAGGATACACAAAAGGATTCTCTCAATAACATTATTGAGAAACAGCTCATGCGCTTATGGACAGATAAGGAGTACTATGAAAATACATTTTCTCAACTGAAACGCATGAAAACGCTGCATTCGAAAGATGGTCGCGTGAAAGTGTGTACCTATAATATTCAGAAGGAAGGCTTTAAGCAACAATTCTACGGTGCCGTTATTATTAATGATGAAAGTATAATTGTAAAGCCTTTAACAGATACATCGGACAAAATAAAGTCACCAGAACGCTCAACTTTATCAGATAAGAAATGGTATGGTGCGCTTTATCTTGACATGATTGAAACGCAGAGTGGCAATCAAACCTATTATACGCTTATTGGCTACAAAGGGCACGATGAGTTTATGAAAAGACGTGTTTTGGATGTCTTAATTGTTCAGAACAACCGGATTCGTTTTGGAGCTCCGGTATTTAAAACTGATAGATTAACACGTAACAGAGTTGTTTTTGAATATTCGGCAAAGGCAACTATGATGCTACGCTATGATACCAATCAAAAGATGATTGTTTTTGATAATCTGGCTCCCGCTGATCCGATGTTCAGAGGCGTTTACCAATATTATGGCCCCGATTTTTCATACAATGCATTTAAATTTAGTAAGGGAGTTTGGGAACTGAAAAAAGATATTGACCTGCGTAACCCCAAGCGGCAATAGTTAAAATATAAATGTAATGACAAGCAATAATTTTCAATATCAGGTGGAGCAATTTGCCGATCTGCGTATCCTTCGTTACAAAATACCTGGTTTCGATGATTTAGATTTACAAAAGAAATTGTACATCTATTATCTATCAGAAGCCGCTTTGGCTGGTCGCGATATCATTTGGGATCAACATAACGAATATAACCTATGGCTAAGAGATAGTTTGGATACTCTTTATCATTCAGTCGACAAAGCTGATGATGAATACACTTATTTAGAGATATATTACAAAAGGGTGTTGTTCTCCAATGGGATGCATCACCATTATAGCACCGATAAACTTAAGCCTCAATTTAGCACAAACAAACTAAAGGTATGGGTGGATAAGCTATCTGTTCAGCAGCTTGAACATTTGAAATGTAGATCTCATACAGAGCTATTCGAAAAGCTGGAGCAGTTGCTGTTTAATGAGCAGGAAATGGCCAAGCGTGTGTGTCAGGATGACGATAAAGACCTTATTCTGCACTCGGCCAATAATTTTTACAAAAACCTGACGCAAAATGAAGCTGAGAACTTTTATAACCATTTAATAGATAAAAACGATGCTCAGCCTGTTTCACACGGACTAAATTCGCGCCTGATAAAACACGAGAATGAGATAAAGGAGGAGGTCTGGTGCATTGGAGGTAAATACTCTGAAGCAATAGAGCGTATAGTTCATTACTTGAATAAAGCCGCTGAAGTATGCGAAAATCAGCAACAGCAAAGAGTGATTAAGTTGTTGTGCGACTTCTATACCAATGGCGACCTAAAGCTGTTTGATGACTATAGCATTGAATGGCTCAACGAGCAGAGCGGTGAAGTTGATTTTATAAATGGATTTATTGAAGTGTATGGTGACTCTTTGGGTTTTAAAGCGACCTGGGAGAGCCTCGTTAATATCACTGATAAAGAGGAAACAGCCAAGGCATCGGTAATAAGTGCCAATGCACAATGGTTTGAAGATCATTCGCCTGTGATGAACAATCATCGTAAAGAGCAGGTGAGTGGGGTTAGTATGAAGGTGATTAATGCCATTATGCTTGGTGGTGATTGTTACCCGGCCTCGCCGTTGGGTATAAATCTGCCCAATGCCCAGTGGATTAGAGAGGTGCATGGTTCAAAGTCGGTATCACTTAACAACATTAGTGAAGCTTATGAGATGGCTTCGTTGACATCAGGAGTAATAGAAGAATTTGCCTGTACGAAGGAGGAAATTGAACTGCATAAGAAGTATGGGGCATTGGCCGATCATTTGCATACACATTTGCACGAATGTGTTGGTCATGGCTCAGGAAAGTTGGAGCCTGGTGTGCGTTCTGATGACTTAAAAGCATATGGTTCGGTCATTGAGGAGGCACGCGCCGATTTATTTGGCTTGTATTTTATGGCCGATGAAAAAATGATGGAGTTGAATCTGGTGCCCAATATGGACGTGGCTAAAGCGCAATATAACGCTTACATCAGAAATGGTTTGATGGTGCAATTAGCTCGTATCAGTAAAGGATCTAATATTGAACAGGCACACATGCGAAACCGTCAGTTGATTGCTAAATGGGTGTTGGAGCATGGCCAGGCAGAAGAGGTAATAAAACAGCATTCACGTAATAATAAAACCTACTATCAGATTAATGACTATGAAAAGCTAAGGCAATTGTTTGGTCAATTGTTGAGAGAGGTACAGCGTATTAAATCGCAGGGCGATTATGAAGCTGCGCGAAGTTTGGTTGAAACATACGGTGTAAAGGTTGATAAGCCATTACATGAGGAAGTGCTTAATCGTTATGCGAACCTGCACGTTGCCCCTTATTCTGGTTTTGTCAATCCAAAGCTGGAGCCGGTCCTTGATCAGCAAGGGAATATTATGAATGTATGCGTTTCTTATGATGAAGGATTTCTTGAGCAAATGTTACGTTACAATACCGAATACCATTTAGAAGTCAATCATAAAAGCAGGCCCTGATGAGCCTGCTTTATTTTTTAATTAAATAATTCATTTTCCCAGTCAACATAGAATTCACCATTCTTTACAACTAGTTGCTCATTTGTCTCAATTATCATCCCCTCTTCGTGTTTATAGCCAAAGGCAGTAAAGTTGAATTCGCCACGCATTGTCTTCTTTTCAGCATCGAAGGAATTAATTTTCACTTCGCCAACGGGTTCGGAAAGACGATTTTGAAAATTGTGGCAGTAGGTGATGTATATTAAGCCTTTTTGCTGAACATCTTCACGGCTAAATTCAACTGACTCCAACCCAGCTGAGCCCCAATGGTAAGTGACATCTGGCGTATCCCTGTAAAGCGCAATAGATTGTTGGTTGATGGCATCCCGATATGAGAAACTAAGACTGATATGCATTTCATTATAGCTTGCACGAATTGTAAAACTTGTATCAAGAGCTTCGCCTGTTTCGCTCATGGATAAAATACCCGTGCCAAATGTAAACTCGCCGCTTTGATAGTACTGAACAGAATCACGGTAAACACAAAATGGAACATCATTAATATCTGCCTTAACATATGGCATTGCTATATCAGTATTTTCTGTTTGTTCCGGCTTGATGGTGTTGCTCGAGCAGCTGTAGAAAAGGCAAATGAAAAACAGGCTGGTTAGTGGTAAATATTTCATATTGATTTTATTAGGTTAAGGACGAAAGATATAAATAATTTAAACCAATGGATAAAACGATGTTACTGATTTATATCACAATATTAGCTCAGACTCATTATAAAATTGTTTGTATTGCATTGAGCGCATACCTATGATTTGTAATCTCAGTTTACCAATCCGATATAAAACACTATTTTTGCACTACTATTATTCAGAAAGGGAATCAGGTTAAATACCTGAGCTGTTCCCGCAGCCGTAATCTGTGCCTGAAACAGGAGCTTTGTTTCAATAACCACTGTCTGTGAATAGATGGGAAGGGGAAGCAAAGAAAGAGAGCCGGAAAACCTGTCTGGTAATGCGATTTATTCAGAATTCTTTCGGAGAAAAAGAGATGATTAGAACTTTCATATCCATAGCTTTAGTTGCAGCACTCATGTGGTCCTGCACATCACGAACCAGCAGCAATAGTAAGCAATCAAGCGTTGCAGAACCTGATAGTACTTATATTCCTCATTATGCCAAAGGCTTTGTCATCAATTACTTTGAAGGGTATAGTCAGATTGTGTTGAACGACCCATGGGGCGATTCGACTAAAACCGAAACCATTGCTTTGGTGAGGGATGAATCGAAGTTAAAAGTCCTTAAAGCACAAAATGATTTTGTATTAAAATACCCGGTGAGCAAATGGGTAGCACTGTCTTCCACCATGGTGAATTATGCGCATGCTTTGGGGGTAAAACACACCATTAAAGGAGTAGCAGAACCACAATATATAGCCGATGATTATTTACAAGAGGCCATTGCCAGTGGTCAGGTTAAAAACGTGGGATTGGCTGTGGCACCTGATGTTGAAATTATGGTGGATATTGAGCCTGACTTTATGATGGTTTCCCCCTTTAAGGATAATCATTTTAAGGCGGTTGAGAGTGCAGGCATTCCTGTTATTACCAATGCCGATTACCTGGAGCATACACCATTGGGGCGTGCCGAGTGGCTGGTGTTTGTTGGTGAGTTGCTGGGAGAAGGAAGCAATGCGAAACATCAGTTTGAGGCCATCGAAAAGGAGTACTTAGCTGTTAAAGCAAAGGTGAGCCAGGTGGAGGATAAGCCATCTGTTTTTACCGGGCATATCTATCAGGGTATCTGGTACACACCTGCCGGCCAGAGTTACATGGCCAACTTCTTTAATGATGCCGGATGTAATTACATCTACAACGATACCGAAGGAACGGGTTCTCTTTCGCTCGATTATGAGACAATAATAGATAAGGCTGAGCATACCGATTTCTGGGTACTCATCATCAATTACCCAACTGAGGTTACCTATAAAGAGATAGAAACGATAGATAAGCGCTACACCGATTTTGATGCTTACAAAAACAAGCAGGTGGTGGTGACTAACTCATCGCACTCCAGGTATTTTGAAAAAGGCCTGTTGCAGCCGCATGTTGTGCTAAGTGATTTGGCCCATGCTTTTCATCCTGCATTACTACCCGATTATGATCCTCTCTATTTTCAACTGATAAACAAGTAGTAATGGAGGAGCACCGGGTAAAGTGGGTATTGGGATTTGGCTTATTGGTGGCCTTACTACTCTTGTTGTTTATGGCGAATATTGGTTTTGGCTCCGTGTCCATTCCATTCGATGATATTTTAAATGTACTATTGGGCGAAAAGGCTTCACGCAGTGCCTATACATCCATCATATTAATGTCGCGCTTGCCACAAACCATTACTGCAGTGTTGGCTGGTGCCGGATTGGCTGTTGGCGGATTGCAGATGCAGACCTTGTTTCGTAACCCACTGGCCGGACCATCGATTCTTGGAATCAGCAGTGGGGCAGGCCTGGGTGTGGCATTGGTAGTGTTATTTGCCGGAAATATTCTGGGTGTTACCATTAGTGGATATGGTTTGCTCGGTCACATGACGGTGGTAGGTGCTGCTTTTCTGGGTGCTTTTACCATATTGTTGCTCATCGTGTTTTTTGCGCAGGCTTTGCGCGATAATACCATCCTGCTGATTGTGGGAATAATGATAGGCTATGCCGCATCGGCCATTATTGGGGTTATGAAGTTTTACAGTCCCAAGGAAGATGTGCACGCCTATGTGATTTGGGGCTTAGGTAGTTTCTCAAACGTCAGTTGGGAACATCTGCTCATATTAATTCCAATTGTTTTAATTGGTCTGGTCATGAGTTTGCTATTGATAAAGCCGCTTAATGTACTTCTGTTGGGCGAAAACTATGCCGAAAACCTGGGGATTAATATCCGCAATACAAGGCTTGCTATATTATTTTGTACAGGTATACTAACCGCAGCCATTACTGCTTTTTGCGGACCTATTGCATTCTTAGGATTGGCAGTGCCTCACCTCACAAAGGGATTGTTCCGTACCAGCGACCAAAAGGTATTGATGCCTGCTGTTATACTTGCAGGTGCCGTGTTAGCGCTGTTTTGTAACTTAATAGCCCGCTTGCCGGGTTTCGATGGGGCTTTGCCGATTAATGTGGTGACGGGCCTGATAGGCGCGCCAATTGTGATATCAGTGATTATTAAACGCCGAAAGATGAATGCCAATGGATAATGCTGTTCTGTTACAATCGAATGATTTAGCTGTTGGTTACAGGCAAAGTGGCAACAAGTCGCTGGTGCTGCATAAGGATATTAATGTGCAGCTGCACCGTGGTGAGTTCGCATGCTTATTGGGGCCCAATGGTGCAGGCAAGTCCACCCTGATAAAAACTCTCAGTGGTTTTATTCCTAAAATGGCTGGCAAGGTGTCTGTCAATGGCAAGGCCTTGGCTGACTATAAACGCAACGAGCTGGCTAAAGTGGTTTCTGTTGTCCTCACTGAGCGATTGCAGATTCCTAATATGACAGTGTTTGATTTGGTGGCTTTAGGTCGCACACCTTATACCGATTTCTTTGGTATGCTTTCTAAGCACGATAAGCAACTGGTAAAACAGGCCATTGATGATGTGGGCCTAAGCGGATTTGCTAATCGCCAGCTGGTGTGCATGAGTGATGGCGAACGCCAAAAGGCGATGATTGCCAAAGCACTGGTGCAGGATACGCCATTGATTATTCTGGATGAGCCAACTGCTTTTCTGGATTTGCCAAGTAAGATTGAAATTGTTCAGCTACTGAAGAAGCTGGCCCGCGAACGTAACAGGGGGATTCTGCTGTCCACCCACGATTTGGATTTGGCCTTGCAGTTGGCCGATAAAATATGGTTATTGGCGCAAGGACGACAACTGGAAGCCGGAGTGCCCGAAGATTTGGTGCTGGCCAATGGGTTTCGTCGTTTCTTCGAGAAGGAAGGGATACTGTTTGACAACGAAAGTGGCTCGTTTAAGGTGGAGCGCGAACAAATGAAAACCATCCGGGTGATAGGCAAGGGAGTGGAGTACAAGTGGCTGAGCCATGCCCTTAACCGTACAGGCTACCAAACAACGGTTGAAGAAGGTAATTACCCAAATATTGAGATAGACAGTAATGCCAATAAGGCTTATATACTGCACCAGACCGATGGAAGCCGGCACGCGCTCAGGACCATTGAAGATCTCTTACTACAGATTCGTCAGGAATAAATATCATTAATATTATTACACCCACTTATAAAATGGTGGTTTTTTACATTGGCGATGTAGTCAGTTAAAAAGCGTCTTGATGAAAATCAAAAAGTCTCTTGATACTTTTTCAAAAGTGTCTTGACGATTTTTGAAAAGTGTCAAGAGCGTTTTAGGAACAATTGATATTTTGTGGACAAAAGTGATTGAGGTTAATTTAATTTAATCCTGAGAAAACAACTTTCATTTCTTTTTTCGACCCTATGCTTCGAAATCTTTCTTACTTGTGGGGATGTTCTGGTTGCGGGGTGGTCTGTCTCATTGGCGGGCCGGCCAAGGGTGAATGCCATTACACTCGAAAAGTATGCAGATAGTGGGGCTCACGTGTTTGTTGACGAAGGGATAGAGCGTTTTTGTGTTATAGTGCATTTTTTGAACATGACTGACCTTTTCTGAACCGACATAAAACAACAGGTAGATAGGAGCCGATTATTTTTGTATGACAGTGCATTTACAAGTAATCATACTATGAAAGTATCCAAATCTTATGTTTTTAGCTGGCTCCTGCTGACGCTTGTGAGCCTCACTGCCTGTAAGGACAACAGGCCGCCCAACGTGGTGATTATTTTCACTGATGACCAGGGCTATAACGACCTGTCCTGCTACGGAGCCACCGAGTTTGAAACACCGCACATCGACCGGCTGGCTGAAAATGGCATGCGATTTACCAACTTTCATGTGAGCACGGCTGTATGCAGTGCTTCGCGTGCTGCACTGCTTACCGGCTGCTATAACGAGCGCCTTAATGTGCGTGGAGCATACATGCCCTGGGATACGCTTATTGGCTTAAATCCCGATGAGGTGACCATTGCTGACATGCTGAAAGAGCATGGCTATGCAACGGGTATGGTTGGCAAATGGCATTTAGGGCATAATAAGGTGTTCTTGCCGCTTCAGCAGGGCTTTGACGAATATTATGGCATTCCTTACTCCAACGATATGTGGCCCGTTGATTACGATGGCATATCTGTGCATGAGAAGGATACTGTTGCCAAGCATTGGAAATTGAAATATCCGCCTCTGCCTATTCTCGAAGGCAATGAAAAGGTGGCGGAGATTCATAACCTCGACGACCAGGCTCAAATAACTACTTTATATACCAATAAGGCCGTTGAGTTTATTCAGAGTCACCAGGCAGAACCATTCTTCTTGTACCTGGCGCACTCCATGCCTCATGTGCCTTTGGCGGTGTCCGATAAGTTTAAAGGCAAAAGTGAACAGGGGCTCTATGGTGATGTGATGATGGAGATTGACTGGTCGGTAGGCCAGGTGATGAAGGCTCTGAAGGACGCTGGTATTGATGATAATACGCTGGTGGTATTTACAAGTGATAATGGCCCCTGGATGTGTTTTGGTAACCATGCCGGTTCGGCTTACCCCTTGCGCGAAGGGAAAGGCTCGATGTGGGAAGGTGGCCACCGGGTGCCTTGTGTGATGCAATGGCCTGCACAGATAAAAGGCAGGCAGGTAAACGACAAGCTGGCATCGACCATTGATTTGTTGCCGACAATAGCTGCAATAACGGGTGCTAGGTTGCCCGAAAATAAGATTGATGGTGTGGATATCTCTGAACTACTAAAAGGTAAAGATGTAACGCCGCGTGATGAGTTTTGGGCTTACTACGGTGGCGAACTGCACGCTGTGCGTAAAGGCGACTGGAAATTGTATTTCCCGCATGAATATCGCTCTTATCGTCAGCACCCTCCGGGAAAGGATGGATTCCCGGGCTGGACCAAACAAATGCCATGCGGCCTGGAGTTGTACAACCTGCAGGATGATATTGAGGAGGCACATAACGTCATAGACCTGCATCCTGATGTAGTAGAGGAGTTAGAGGCGATTGCCAAACAGGCGCGTTACGAACTGGGCGACAAGCTGCAAAAAATGGAGGGTCATGAAGTGCGTCCCCTGGGGCGTATTGAGGAGAATTAGTGGAACAGCTAAGCATCTTCCCCTTGGTGAAGTGCCGAAGGCGATGGGGGACAACACCCAAGTCTTGTTCCAATGGGAGCATTTATAGTCTTGTATCTTAAGTCTTAAACCTTCTTTAAGCCTTTATGGTAAGAATTGCGATTTGTAAGTCAACTAATACTTTTGAGACAGTCCTATATTAGTAGAGCCCCTTCGACATAATGAAATGTCCGTAGGACATTAACAATAATAACCCCGTGCAAAGCACGGGGCAGCACAAAAAGAGAGAAAGCAACCCTGAAATGGGTTGAATGTAGAAATAAAGCAAGTTTTCAATGAAACGAGCAAGTAAATTGAATTATCTAAGACGATGATTAAATTTATTTGAGAGTTTCACCTGACCATTAATAAATAATCTAAACAGATGAAAAATACTATCAATCAGCTACTGGCTGCTGTTGTAATACTGCTGGCTTTTGCATGTTCGCCAGTCAAAACAGAGCGTCCTAATATTGTCTTCATCATATCAGATGATCATGCTGAGCAGGCCATCAGTGCCTATGGACATGGCCTTAATCAAACGCCTAACATCGACAGGCTGGCTAAAGAGGGCGTGCTATTCACAAATGCGACAGTCACCAACTCTATTTGTGCCCCGTCGCGTGCGGTGATATTAACCGGTAAGCACAGTCATAAAAACGGATTGATTAATAATGAGGTGACCTTCGATGGCGGGCAGGCCACTTTTCCAAAACTCTTGAAAGAGGCTGGCTACTATACGGCCATTGTTGGTAAATGGCACCTCAAGAGCGAACCTACGGGTTTCGACCAATGGATGGTATTGCCCGGTCAGGGAGAATATTATAATCCAGACTTCAGAACGCCGCAGGGATTGGTTTGTATACCTGGTTATGTGACCAACATTATTACGGATAAGGCCATTGAATGGCTCGAAGGCATCAAACAGGAGGATAAACCATTTTGCTTAATGGTACAGCACAAAGCGCCTCACCGTAACTGGATGCCGGCACCGCAATACCTCAATCAATTTGATCAGGCGGAGATTCCTGTACCGGATAACTTCTTTGATGACTATTCCACCCGTGGACGTGCCGCCAGGGAGCAGGAAATGGAAATTGATAAAATCATGTTTGAAGGCTACGACCTCAAACTGACAAAGCCCGGTACCGATGATATAATAAGAGATGGCTGGGGCGACTGGTATGAGCGTATGAGCGACGAACAGAAAGTCGACTGGCACAATGACTATCGGGCCAAGAATCAGGCCTATTATGATGCAGAGCTGAGTGGTAAAGAAAAGGCTATTTGGAAATATCAGCGCTATATGCAGGATTACCTTTCAACCATTGCTTCGGTTGATGATGGCGTAGGCGAAATTCTGGATTACCTGGATGCAAATGGTTTGGCCGATAATACGATTGTGGTGTATACCTCAGATCAGGGCTTTTATTTGGGCGAGCATGGCTGGTTTGATAAACGCTTTATGTATGAAGAGTCATTAAGTACACCATTGTTATTACGCTATCCGGAAGGTGTGAAGAAAGGATGGGTATGTGACAAGCTGGTACAGAATCTGGATTTTGCGCAGACTTTCCTTGATTATGCTGGTGTTGAAGTACCAGAAGAGATGCAAGGTTTATCCATGCGTCCGGTGTTGGAGCAAAACTCAGATGCATGGCGCGACGCCGTTTATTACCATTATTATGAGTATCCGGGTATACACGCCGTTAAGCGTCACTATGGTATCTCAACAGGTCGCTATAAGTTAATACATTTCTACTTTGATACTGATGAGTGGGAGTTTTACGATTTGGAAACCGACCCACAGGAAATGAATAACCAATATGGTAATGCCGAATATGCAACGCTGATAGAAGAGCTGAAAGCACAGTTGGTCAAATTAAAGCAGCAATATGAGGTGCCTTCAATAGAGCAGGAGATGGGCGAACGTTTTGTGACCCTTACCAATAAAGCAAAAGGCGCAAAAGTAACCATGAAGCAGATGCCCGATAAACCCTACGATGCCCCAATCAGCTTTTTGTGCGATGGAAAGGGCAAGAACTTTACGCCTCTTTGGGCTTCCGACTATGATACGTTTTTAGGCTTTAACGGTAACGATATGCAGGGCGTTATTGAATTAAACGAACTGACTGCCATCAATGAAATAAAAATGCGTTTCCTGGATAAGCGTGGCTCGTGGGTGTATGCACCCCAACAGGTGGAGATATTTATTTCAAAAGATGGTCGTTCTTACGAGCAAGTTCAGCTAAATGAGTCGCAACAAAACGAAGTACTTAACAATGTTTACCTGGTGGCTAAAGGAGCAACAGGCATGAGTGTTGAGGCCCGTTATATCAGGGTTAAGGTCTCTAATTTTGGACTTATTCCCGAGGGCAAGCCAGGTGCCGGGCAACCTTCATGGCTGTTTTGCGATGAGTTTATTGTCAAGTAGTAGTCAATTTAATATTTCCATATTAAGAGGCTGCCTTCTGGTGGCCTTTTTCATGAGATAGACGCTGAAAAACTGAATCACAGATTGATTTTTTATCAATCGTTTTGATTCGTAATCGGTATAACTCCGCGTCTCTGGGCCTCTGTGTTTACTTTTTCGTCATATATTCCCATCATCATTCATCAATCAAATAGCATTAATCATAAACTTCTGCCAAAATTGCAAGGGGCTGTCAGCACTGTCTGCCGCATTGTCACACATTGACGAATGGCACAGGCTTTGATAACTTTGAGCCGTTAAATTGATATGTAAAAACATAAATATTAGTAACGATGCAAAAAGGACATATTGGGGTTACTACCGAGAACATTTTCCCTATCATCAAAAAGTATCTTTATTCAGATCATGAGATTTTCTTACGCGAATTAGTATCTAACGCGGTTGATGCTACGCAGAAGCTGAAAACACTGGCTTCGGTTGGTGAATTTAAAGGTGAAATGGGCGAAGCGCCTGTACGTGTTATCCTTGATGAAGAAAAGAAGACGATTACCATCTCTGACCGCGGTGTGGGGATGACTTCTGAAGAGATTGATAAATACATCAATCAGGTGGCTTTTTCGGGTGCCAACGAGTTTTTAGAGAAATATAAGAAGGATGCCAATGCCATTATCGGCCACTTTGGATTAGGTTTCTACTCATCTTTTATGGTATCTGAAAAGGTGGAGATCATCACCAAATCGTTCCGTGATGGTGCACAAGCTGTTAAATGGAGCTGCGATGGCAGTCCGGAATACACGCTTGAAGAAGTAGAAAAGGCCGACCGTGGTACAGATATCATCCTGTACATCGACAAGGATAATGAGCAGTATGCCACCAAAGCCGAGATTGATAAGCTGTTAAAGAAATACTGTCGCTTCCTGCCTGTTGAGGTTATCTTCGGAAAAGAGACAGAGTGGAAAGATGGCAAGGAAGAAGAGACTGAAAAGGATAATGTAGTTAACGAGACAAAACCTTTGTGGACGCGTACGCCATCTGAATTAAAAGATGAGGATTATAACCAGTTCTACCGTGGTTTGTACCCAATGGCTGATGAGCCTTTGTTTAATATCCACCTGAATGTTGACTATCCGTTTAATCTGACAGGTGTATTGTACTTCCCTAAGCTGAAGAACAATGTTGAAGTGCAGAAGAACAAGATTCAGCTGTATTGCAACCAGGTGTATGTAACAGATTCGGTTGAGGGAATAGTGCCTGAGTTCTTAACATTGCTGCATGGTGTGATTGATTCACCGGATATTCCGTTGAACGTATCGCGCTCATACCTGCAGAGTGATGGTAATGTGAAGAAGATTTCGAGCCACATCACTAAAAAGGTGGCCGATCGTCTGGAGGAAATCTTTAAGAAAGACCGTGACGGATTTGAAGCCAAATGGGACGACCTGAAGATTTTCATCGAGTACGGTATGCTGACTGAAGAGAAATTCTACGACCGGGCCAAGAAGTTCACGCTTCTGAAAAATACCGATGGTAAATTCTTTACTTTCGACGAATACGCGAACATCATTAAGGACAACCAGACGGATAAAGATGACCAGCTAGTTTACTTGTATGCCACTGATGTTGAAGGTCAGTTCAGCTTTATTGAAGCGGCTAAGAATAAGGGGTATGATGTCTTAGTACTTGACGGACAGCTTGACAGTCACTTTGTGAACCATCTGGAAAGCAAGTTCGAGAAGTCTCGTTTTGTGCGTGTTGATAGTGATATTGCTGAAAAACTGATACCTAAGGCAGATGCAGCTGAGTTGAAGCTGTCTGCTGCTCAGAAGCAGGATTTGACTACCATCTTCAGCTCTCAGGTGCCTAATGTTGATAAGGCCAATTTCATTGTAACTTTTGAAGCATTAGAAGAGACTGATACGCCGGTGATGATTACGCAGCAGGAGTTTATGCGCCGAATGAAGGAGATGAGTCAGCTGGGTGGTGGCCCAATGAGTTTCTATGGCGAAATGCCTGATAGCTACAACCTGGTGGTGAATGGTAATCACCCATTGGTAAATCGCATCATCGAAGAGGAAGAGCAAGAAGTAGGTGAAAAAGTAGCGTCTTTACGTCATAAGATTGAAGGACTGGAAGGTAAGCGCTCTGAGCTGGAAAAAGCCAAAGAAGGGAAAAAAGATGAGGAGATTCCACAAGCCGATAAGGATGAAATGGAAGACATCAACAAAAAGCTGACTGAACTAAATAGTAAGAAAGATGCAGAACTATCATCGTTTGCATCATCTAACAAATTAGTATCACAGCTGATTGACCTGGCTTTGCTGTCGAATAATATGTTGAAAGGGGAGGCCCTGACTAAATTCGTTAAGCGCAGCATCGATTTGATTTAATGTTATAGCAACATACTTTTTAAGCCCGGAAGCATTTTGTTTCCGGGCTTTTTGCTGTAATGCACCCAAGTAACGGCTTTGGCATAAGTGTTTGATTCAGGCTTAACATCTTTTAACGTTTATTTTGGCGAGGTATGATGTTGCATAGTTTAATAATTCAGGCATTTGTCTATTTTTGCGCCGATTTTATTACAGGGTGCATTGCCGTTCAGGGGACAGTTGGTAATGGACCAGATTACTATTCTTAAAACCAGAAAAAAATGGAACAAAACGTTTTCATCGCAAAAGATGTGACAACTAATCCTGCGCCTCTTGGACTAACCGGCTTTGGATTAACAACCATGCTACTGAACCTTCACAATGCCGGTTTATTCGGTTTGGATACAATGATTATGGGTATGGGTATCATGATGGGAGGTCTGATTCAGATTCTTGTAGGTATGCTTGAGTGGAAGAAGAACAATATGTTTGGAATGATGGCTTTTACATCTTATGGCGCATTCTGGATTTCTTTGGTATTCATCTGGATTTTCCCTAAAATGGGCTTGGGCGAGGCTCCTTCAGCAACTGCTATGGGGTATTACCTGGCTGTATGGGGCATATTTACTTTTGGATTGTGGATTGCTACCCTTAAAATGACTAAAACCATGATTTGGTTATTTGGAACTGTTGTAGTGCTTTTTGCACTATTGGCTATAGCCAACTTTACAGGTAGTCACCTGATTCATACTATTGCTGGTATCGAAGGTGTATTTTGTGGAGCAAGTGCTTTATACATTGCTATCGGAACACTTTTGGTTGAGGTGTATGGCAAGCAAATTTTGCCAATGCCTTAATTAGTTGGATGAATGATATTGACAAGCGCCAGGATGTTAGTTCGGGCGCTTTTTTATTGTCTTTGTTTGACTAAAGTATCAATCTTGTCCTTAAACGACATGGCCGAAGAGCTGAGAATAATTATTTTAGCAGCACATAATCTTACACATACACATGAAGCATCTAGAGAGTTCATACACCGGACAAAACGAATGGTGGAAATACCTTTTACTAATACTTATTTCATTCCTTGGTGGTCAGTTCTTCGGAGCCATCCCATTGTTGGTGGTACTGGCATGGGCCGGCTCAGGTAATATTGATACAGGCGCTGTTCAGAGTATGGATTTTGCGGCCATGGGAATTAACTCTTCACTTGGCCTGGGTTTGATTATTCTGCCTTTTATTCTCAGTCTTGTATTATTTGTTGTGCTTGTTAAAGCCTTTCATCAGCGCTCATTTACTACGGTTATTAATGGAACTAAATCTATTCGTTGGCGACGTGTGATTATTGGAGCTGGTTTGTGGGGGATGATAATGGCTTTTACCCTGGTGGTCGATTATTATATGAATATTGATAATTATGAGATGCGCTTAAACTGGAATGCGCTAATAGTATTGGCTTTAGTCTCCATTTTACTCATCCCGTTTCAAGCATTCTATGAAGAGATATTGTTCAGAGGTTATCTGGCTCAAGGCATAGGGCGTCTTTTCAAGAATCGTATACTGGTACTTATTATTCCTTCTGTATTTTTTGCTTTGATGCATGGCACTAATCCAGAAATTCAGAAGTTTGGCTTTTGGGTAATGATGCCTCAGTATTTTATTATGGGATTTGTTTATGCGCTTATTTCGGTATTTGATGATGGTATTGAACTGGCCATGGGAGCGCATGCAGTCAACAATGTTTTTATAAGTATGTTTGTGACTGCCGATGGATTGGCTTTTCAAACCGATGCTTTATTAAAAGCGCATGAAATAGATCCATCAAAAGAATTAGGAACTCTGCTGGTAGCATCACTGGTATTTGTAGGTGCACTGGCTTTCAAGTATCGCTGGCAATTAAGTGTCTTATTTAAAAAAATTGAAGCTCCGGTAGAGGAAGTGTAACCCAATAAGAAATTAAAATAACACAAAAAAGGACTGCCAGACAGTCCTTTTTTTGTATTGTATAATCAAGAGTGTCAAGTTTATCTCACACTTCCTGATAATGTGCTTATTTCGCGACTACCTTTGAGGTTTGTAATACGGAAATCGCCGGAAACAGAGTTGCCCTTCAGGTTACCATCAATATCTGCTAGTTCTGCATCGCCCGATACTGTATTTGATTTGGCATTACCTTTAACACCTTTCAGTTCAATGTCGCCTGATACTGTGTTGGCAGATATATCGCTACCGATTTTCTCTGCAATAATATCTCCCGAAACCGTATTACATTTGACCTTTCGTTGTCCAACTCCACTAACTTTAATATCACCGCTCACACTGTTGACGTCTAAATCCGTCATTGCCGGCATAGTAATGTGAAATTGTCCTTCGGCACTTCCCTTTGAATTACGCGGATGCTTTACTTCTACATATAGAGTTGTGCCCGATTGACGCGTTATAATCTCATATTCGTCTTTTTCCCGGTCCCATGTTAATGTGCCTGTTACATGCACAGCGTTGCCGTCAGCAGCTTCCACTACTACGTCGCTAAACACTACGTTAACTTCCACGTCAGTTATGTTCTCAAATGTCTTGTCTACTTCTGCCTTTTTGGTCTGGCCAAAAGCTGCCAGCGTACAAATCAATAGGCCAATGAGTATGGTCAGTTGTTTCATCATATTGCGTTTTAGTGATTAATGATTGTAGGACGCACACAGTAGAGCATAAGTTACAGCTTAAAAGCGATTAATCGATTCTTAGTTGATAACCACTGCCGTGAATATTTATTATCTCAACGCCTTCAACATCTTTAAGGTACTTTCTAAGCTTGGTGATGTAAACATCCATACTTCTTGTGGTAAAATAGCCGGTTTCTCCCCAAACCTGTTTCAGTGCTTTATCGCGCGGGAGAACCTTATTTTGTGTCTGACAAAGCAGCAGCAATAAATCCGCCTCTTTTGGTGATAGTTTCTGTTCCTCTCCAGCAATGGTGATGGTTCTGAATTCATGGTTGAATGTGGCGTTACCAATGGTATATTCAGAAGGCACTTCTTCTGTTTGCTGACGTTTATTGCGGTTCAGTATGGCATTGATTTTACAAATAAGAATCTCGGAATCAAAGGGTTTGGTAATATAGTCATCAGCCCCTGTGCTAAATCCTTCCAGTACATCTTCCTTCATTACCTTGGCGGTTAGAAAAATAATGGGAATATCCTGGTTATATTCTTTTATTTCACGGGCAATGGTAAAGCCATCCACATTGGGAAGCATCACATCAAGAATGCATATGTCGTACTGCCCTTCTTTAAAGCGCTTAAAGGCTTGCAGGCCATCTTTCACCCAGGTTACCTCAAACTTATTAATCTCCAGATAGGCTTTCATGACCGTACCAAAATTGCGGTCATCTTCCACCATAAAAACTCTGTTTGTATCCGTCATTGTTTTTATTTGTAAGGTAGTTGAATACTAAACTCAGTTCCAACGTTTATTTTACTTTTTACACTTATTGAACCATGGTGAGCGTCAATGACCGCCTTAACATAGCTTAGGCCCAGTCCAAAGCCTTTAACATTATGCACATTGCCTCCCGCGGCTCGGTAGAATTTTTCAAAGATTTTGTTTTGCTGTTCACGCGTCATACCTATGCCGTTATCGGCTATTTTTATTACAATGCCATTGTTATTATTAATGGTCGAAAGTGTTACCAATGGTTGTTCTTTTGCATACTTCAGTGCATTTTCCAGTAAATTTACAATAACATTGGTAAAATGTATTTCATCTACTAAAAATACGCTTAATTCGGCTTTTAAGGAGGTGCTTATTTTACCATTGGTTTCATTGGCTAAAAGCTGCATGTTATCAACGGCGCGCAGGATAAGTTCATGAATATCGTGCGATGCTTTTACAACCGAGAAATCTTTCTTCTCAATCTGCGACATTTGCAGCACACGTTCCACATGACTGTTCATCCGGCTGTTTTCTTCTTTAATAATTTTTAAAAAGCTTTTGACATGCGCCTCGTTATTAATGATGGTTGGGGTTAAAATACTGTCGGTAGCCAGACTAATGGTAGCAATAGGCGTTTTGAACTCATGAGTCATGTTATTGATAAAGTCTGTTTTTATCTGCGATACCTTTTTTTGCGTTAATATTGTCCGCATGGTGATGAAAAAGGTAATGAGAATAAACAGTGTAAATATGGCTGAGAGCGATACCATCCAGCCAATGGTTTTCACCAGGTACGATGCTGCATCGGGAAAATAGACCACTAATTCATAGGGTGTGATGCCTCTGAAGATATCTCGCGGAAACAGGTTAATTTGAAATGGCTGGTAAGTATTAGCTTTTGAAATATCAAAATTAGTGGTTTTGTAATTGGAGAGCTGGCGCGTAATTTGATTAAATACGCCAAATTCAAATTTCGTATCTATACCATTCTGAGCTAGTTCCTGTGTCAGAACTTCGTTAAGGTGCTCAAGATCAATGCGTGCCTGAAGTGGATTATGGCGTGCTTCAATTTCGCGTTTCATCTGATTAAATACTTCTTTAATCTCCTGGTTGCGCTCTTCCATGGCACTGATCACCACTTCAATAGAGTCTTCAATATGAACCATCTGTTCTTCCAGTTCGATCAAATCAACAGCCTCACCTGATGCATTAATCCATACCTGATGATCGGTTTGGTTGCCATTCACCTCGGTATGCACTTCTATGCGTGTGCCTCCTTGCGTAATAACGGTGTCTTTTTTCTGGTATACAATATTAGGTTTGACAGAGCTGGTACTTTTTTGTCTGATGATAGACACATTGCCATTGTTATCTTGACGGTAACTTGTGCTTGATTTTGAACGTGGCTGGTGGAAAAACTCGCGAAAGATATAATCAGCACTTTGCTCTTTTTCCATTCTTTGGACAGCATTGTCAAGCGACCTGTAAACTGCCGCCTGAAATTTCTCACGCTGCACGTTAACCGACTGTTGTATCCATAAATATTGAGCGGCAATAATACCCAACAGCGAAAGGCTCATTAAAAGTATTAGTCCCTGTATTGATTTACGTTTCATAAATGACTTAATTATAGTGTAAAGATAAGTGTTTGAGTAAAAGTGTACTTATACATTAACCTTTCCTTAACTCTTTTTAACCGCGCCTTAACCCGCATATAATCAGTTCATTCATACATTTGACATTGAATAAGTGTACAGAGTGAATTATTAAAATGATTCAGAAAATAATACTAACGAATAACGCGGAAGCTATGAAAAAACGAAAGAATGCTCTATGGTTAGCCCTGATTGGACTGCTTATTGGCGGTGTAAGCTATCAGGCGACAGCACAAACAAAAAAGGAGAACCGGGTCAAAGTAAAAGTGGTGGGCAGCGATGGTAAGAAGGTGGTTGACATGGATACTACTTTTACGCATGATGTATTTGTAATACAATCGGGTGGCGAGACAACAGTGATTAATATGGACAGCATCATGGGTGCTAACAGGGAAGAGATTAACAAACATATGAAGGTGATGGCTTTTACCATGGATTCGCTAAATGATTTTCATTTTGAATTTGATGGAGATATGGAAAAGATGCATATCGAAATTGAGAAAATGCTGAAAGAAAAGGGCATTGAGCTGGAGAATATGGAAGAAATGCACCGAAATCATATCATGTTTTTGAGAGAGAAAGAAGGAGATTTTGATATTAATGAGTTTATAAGTGAGGATGGCGACGTTGTAAAGATTATTCAAAAAGAGATTGATTGTGAGGTAGATGGGGAATCTGGAGTTAAAACAATTGTAATTGCCACGGATGATGAAAAGATGCCCATGCACTGGAAAGAAAAGCATACGCACCACATGACTGTCAAAGTGGAGTCTATTCCTATGGAAGACATCCCATTTTTAAAGAAATTAGGCATTTCGTCAAAAAAGTTGACTTCTGAGCCTTTAGATCTGAAAGATGTGAAAGTGAAAATTGAAAAAATTATGGAGAATGAAAAGCTTCAGACATTAATGCACATTGAATGTGAATTACCAGATGGTGATTACCTGCTTGAGTTATTTAATCAGGAAGGTGATAAGGTGAAGGAAAAGGCGGATATTAAGGCTGGACCTTTAAAAGAAGAATTGGACTTAAAAAAGGAAGAGGCACCTTACTACTTGATTCTATCTAAGAACAATCAACTTTTTGGTAGAAAAATCATCTTATAGATAGCAACCATAAACTAAAGTATGAGCGGTCATTCCTCTTGAGAGACGGATGACCGCTTTGTTTTTCCATAAAATACATACAATTCCAATATATGGATAGTGTTATGTGTTGGTATTTCGTTAAAGTACACAAATACAGTGTAATGCAATTTTTGGCAAGGCAATTGAAACAGTGATAGTCAAATAACAGTAATGATTGCGATAGAAATAATTGGTGCAGCCATAACTTTGATATATGCATGGTATGTGATTGACAAATACTTGATAGCTAATCAAGATGATATATAAGATATATTTGATTGGCGCTTCAGAATAATAATGAAGATGAGCCAATCAGTAGTTTGGGTGTTTATAATAAAAAAGCTCCTTGTCAACGGACAGGGAGCTTTTTTTATGCGGTAAAAACTTGCTTCAGATCACAGTGATTGAGCTTTCTTCAACCCAACCAACAGTACCATCAGCAATCTGTATTTCTTTCCATTGCCCAAGGGTGCTGATAATCTCTACTTTAGTACCTTCGTGTAAAATAAATATTTCAGTACCACTGGCATCTGGTGAACTTTTAACAGTAAGTGAAGGGCTGAATACAATAGCATGGTTGCGCACCACCAGTTTCGTTTTCTGACGATAACTAAATGATAAGGTGACAAATGTGCCCAATAGTAAACCAACTCCCAGGTAAAACCCAGCTTTCTTCAGCAATACCGAATTTGAAAAGAAGAAAAGGGCAGCCATAACCAGGGTCAGGATAAAACAAGCCAGGCCAATAAAGGCCCAGGTGTCTGATGTTGTTTTATTCCTGAAATCTGCCACCCACTTGCTTAAAAAGAACTCATCAACCGACTCTATCTTATCTGTGGTTTGTGAGTAGGCCAGCTCCAGGTTATACTTGATGTCCTTGTCGTGTGGTTTTAACAGCAAAGCACGTTCATAGTTAAGAATGGCGCTGGCTAATTCACCATTTTTATAAAAGGCATTACCGAGGTTAAAATACAAGGCACCGCTTTCTACACCAGTGGATAAAATACCTTTGTATGTATCAATGGCCGATTGAAAGTCGCCATTACTGTATTGCATGTTGCCTTCTTCAAAACGGTCGTCCTGGCCTTTAGCTATTACTGTAGCAAGGCAAAAAACGAATAGTATAATTAATTGCTTCATCATTAACGTTTTATTTGGTTTTCGAGCTGGCTGATAGTTGCAATTGTATGTTTGTAAAGCTTATCCATTTCTCCAGTGCCTGAAGCTGGTGCATAGCGAGCAAATTCGCAGGTATCCAGAATATTCATCATATCAGAAATGACCTCGTCCGAAACATTGGATTGCTGAAGTAATTCACCAGCATTATCTTTCGACAATTCGCTTAATGGCAGGGTTAATTTGTCGCTTAAATAACCCCAAAGTGCACGAAGCACCTCTTCGTAGAAGGCTTCTTTTTCACCTGTTTTAAGGAAATGTGCCGACTTTTTCAGGCGTTTCTTAGCTATTTTGTTGGCTTTCTTTGTTTTCATTAACGAGGCATTGGCATTCTCCTTTAAACGCTTCTGGTTAATGATAAACAGCAACACAAATAATGATAATGGTATCAATAAAGCCAGGTAATACGTGAGGCTTCCGATAAAGAATGTGCCAGTTGGTTTTAGTTGTGTTTTGCCGGTTTTAATAAATCGGATATCCTTGCCGATGAACTTCACATTCTCTTTCGTCACATTGGATCTTACAACACCCGAAGTGCTTGTTTCATCACCTTCTCCTTTGGCCACATTAATACTGATTGGGCCCGATTCCATTGACTGATATTGGCCTTTGGCCGGATCAAAGTAGGCAAACTGGATGGATGGTATTGTAAAGGTGCCGGCATGACGCGGTATCATCAGGTATTCATAGGTTTTTGATCCTTTCATACCGCGGGCTGTATTACTAATGCTGTTTGATACTTTTGCATCGAAATCATCAAAATCAGCCGGAAACTGAATCGCCGGATCTTCTATAAACTTGTGATTACCGGTACCGCTTATGACGACTTTGAGCGTGATACCATCGTTTACGGCCACATCATTTTTGTTAACACTGGCCTGCATGCTCAACTGCCCAACACCGCCCGAATAACCGGCAGGTCTTCCAGATGGCAAAGGTTTTACATTAATCGCTATAGGTTTGGATTTGACTCTTTTTTTGACGGTTCTGTAATTTGACTCGAAGAAGTCGTCAAAAATACTGCGTGAACGACTGCGTGCTACTCGCTGACGCACCATAAACTCTATCTCGGTTGGTTCAATGGTTAATTTACCTGATTTCTGCGGAAACAATAGCTTTTGTTCATAGGTGCCCACATTATAGGTTTTACCATTGATATTTTCCATGGTCCACTTAATGCCATCCTGATCTTTAAGTGTTTGTGTAATAAATGAGGCCAACTCAGGCTGCTTGATGTCCGATAGGCCTTCGAGCTGTACTTTGGTAAAAATTTTAGTGGTTAACACCATTGCTTCCCCCTGGTACAGGTTTTTCTTCGATGGCGTAACCGTAATAAACAGGTCATCATCGGAAGGTGCTGAGCCAGCAGTTGCACTACTTTGATTGTCTTGTTGAGCTTGCGCATCACCTTTCACCACCTTAATGCTAACAGCATTGGAGCTCACCTTTTCATCATCTACTTTAATGGTAGCCGAAGGAATGGTAAACTGGCCTTCTTTCAGTGCTTTTAAAATAAATGTATAGGTATACGTTGTTTCGCGCGATACCTTACCATTGATAATGGAAGTGCTGGTAGAATAAGTAGTGCTGGGGCCCATCAATATCTGGAAATCCTGTAATGAGGGGAGGCGTATATCACTGCCTTCTTTGTTAAGTGTATAAACTAATTGAAACTTATCTCCAACTACTACTGCTGACTGTGCACGGGCTGTAAAGCTTATTTCCTGCGCGTTGGCAGAAATGCAGGCAGTGATGAATAGTACTATGGAAAGAATTGTGAGTCGCATATTTTAGAGTGTTTTGTGCAAAAATAGTACTTCTACCAATTTTTTTCTGTTTTTGTTCGTTGTCCAGCTTTGGCTTTACGCAGTTTTTTTTGCAATTCATTTTCATCCTGCTGGATGGCATTGAGTAAACGCTGTGCATCCTCTTTCGACATCTGCTCAGAAGGCTGCTGCTGTTGCTGCTGGTTTTGCTGCTGCTGTTGATCCTGCTGTTGTTGATTCTGTTGATCTTGTTGCTGCTGGTCTTGTTGTTGATCCTGCTGCTGTTGCTGTTGTTCCTGTTGTTGATCTTGCTGCTGTTGTTGGTCCTGCTGGTCCTGTTGGTCTTGCTGATCTTGGTTTTGCTGCTGTTGATCCAGTAACTTCTGAACGGCAATCAGGTTGTAGCGGCTATCATGGTCCTCAGGGTTGTTGCGCAACGCATTTTTATATGCTTCCAGGCTTTCCTGCAGTTTTTGCATGGCAAAATAGCTGTTACCCATGTTGTGGTACACCTGTGCCAGTTTTTCAGGCGCTTGCTCGGTACCTGCTAAAATCTGAAACTGGTCCAATGCTTCATTAAATTTTTCCTGCTTATATAATGCATCACCCAAATTAAATTGGGCTTCGAAGGAATTATCTGTTTTATCAAGTGCTTTGCGGTATTCAATTTCCGATTCGAGAAAGGCCGAGTCGGCAAAGTGAGAGTTACCACTTCTGATAAACTTGCGCTCATCCTGCGCCTTCAGGTTAAAGACCCCAAGAAGCAGAATAGCTATTAATGTGATATATTTTAAATTCATCATACCCGTTAATCTTTACTCTTTGTTATCTTTTACCTCAAATATATTGATGTGCTTTAAACGTCTGTTCTTCCTTTCTAGAATAATAAATTCGAGAATAATCAGTAGTAAGGCAAAGGCGGCGAAATACTGAAACTGATCGTCATAATCGGTATACACCTTGGCTTCCAGTTCGGATTTTTCTAACTGGCTCAATTCATCTACCAGGTTGTTAATGCCATTGCGAATATTATTGGCGGGAATATATGCCCCATTGCCTGTGATGGCTACTTTTTGAAGTGTTTCTTCATCCAGTTTTGAAATGACCACATTACCATCTTTGTCTTTCATAAAGTCGTTACTGCGCCCTTCAGCCACAGGTATAGGTGCTCCCTTAGGTAAACCCATCCCAACGGTATAGATTTTTATGCCTTTATCGGCCGCCATTTTAGCAGCTGCTAAAGGATCATCCTCGTGGTTCTCACCATCGGTTATTACAATGATGGCTCTGTTGATGTCTTCCTGAGTTGTAAACGAGCTGATACCTTTATTGATGGCGGCGCCAATGGCGGTACCTTGTGTACCAACTACATTAGTGTTTATAGAATTCAGAAACATCTTCGCTGATGCATAGTCTGTGGTGATTGGTAATTGAACGTATGCCTCCCCAGCAAAGACAATAAAACCAACTCTGTCGTTCTGCAGTTTATCAATGAGTCGGGATATCGCTCTTTTAGCCCGCTCCAGTCGATTGGGCTCTATATCCTGTGCCATCATACTATTGGACACATCCAGGGCTACAATCAATTCAATACCTTTTCGTTTGACAGTTTGCAGTTTACTACCATACTGTGGTCCTGCAATGGTTATGATGAGCAGAATGAAGGCCAGCAGCAGAATATAAAACTTAACCGTAGGACGCTTAAAGGACACATTTGGCATCAGATCATTAAGTAGCTCTACATTACCAAATTCCTCTAGTGCCTTTCTGCGTCGTTTAGCCAGATACAAATGGATAAAGGCCAAGGCAGGAATCAGCAAGAGTAAATAGAGCGCATCCGGATGTTCAAATCTGAATATATTCATTTTATCTTGTTCTTTACAGTCGTTAGTGGCGCCTGAATAAATTAATTATTGAGGCTGTTGCTTGTTTAATTATTAAGGTAGATTTCTGAAAACGGTGCTACGCATAAATATCTCCAGCAAAAGAAATAGACCGGCAAAGGCTGCGAACCACCAGTATTCCTCTTTGCGTTTTGTATACTCGCGTACTTCTATTCTTGTCTTCTCCAATAGGTCAATCTCCTTGTATATTTCATCTAGTTTTTGCTTGTCGGTTGCTCTGAAATATCTGCCGTCAGTTAAATCAGCTATGCCTTGCAATAACTCTTCATCGATCTTAACTTCCATTTGCTGATATTGTTTGCCAAAAACGGTTTGCATAGGGAAGGGCGCCATACCGTTGGTACCAACACCGATCGTATATACTCTAATGCCAAAGGTTTTTGCAATTTCAGCCGCCGTCATTGGCGCAATTTCTCCACGGTTGTTCTCACCATCCGACACCAATATGATTACCTTGCTTTTCGCTTCGCTATCTTTGATGCGCTGCACAGCTGTTGCCAATCCCATGCCAATAGCCGTACCGTCCTCCAAATCACCCATGTTGATATCCCTAAACAGGTTCTGGAGTACATTGTGGTCCGTTGTCAGCGGGCACTGGGTAAAACTTTCAGCGGCATATATCACCAATCCAATTTTATCATTCGGACGTCCTTTAATAAATTCTGCAGCTACCTCCTTGGCCGCTTCCAGGCGATTGGGTTTAAAATCTTCAGCCAACATACTACCTGATATGTCCAGGGCCATCATAATGTCAATCCCCTCAGTAATCTCGTTTCTGAAACTGTTGCTCGATTGCGGACGAGCCAGAACAAAGATTAAAAGAATGATGCTAAGGACACGAAAGGCAAACAGCAAATGACGCAAATATACTTTATTGGAGGTGGGGGCCTTTGCAAATCCTCTCAGTGTGGAGATTTTAAGCGAGGCCTGCATGCCCTTTTGCTTCCAAACGTACCAGGCTATATAGGCAGGTACAATCAGCAGTAACCAAAAAAAGTAGGGTTGTGTAAATGTTATATTATTCATCATTGTTCACTACTGTTTGATACATTAAGCACTTCATTTTCCTTATTAAGCATGGCTTCCTTCTCTTCTTCCAGTGACTTTATTTCTTCCAGTTTAGTTTGATTCACAAAAAAGAAGGCATTGATCATGCTTAAGTCATTTTCATCTGGCAAAGGCTCATGCTTGGCAAACTTCACCAAATCCGAAGTAATTAATATTTGTCTAAGGTTATCTATTGATTTACCATCTCTGAAATCAATGCCTTTGAATGAGTTCATTATTTCATCGGTAGTTTGCTCCATGGCTCTTATTTCAAAGCGCTCTTCGATGTAATGGCGCAATGTGTCGGAGACACCAGAGTAATATTCTTTGATGCGATTGTGTTGCCAAAGCTTCTCCTGCTTAATTTTATCCAGAGCTTCAAGCGCCTTCACATGGGGAGGAATCACTGGTGCAGGTTTTGCAAAAATCTTAACCGGCACTTCTTTGCCAAAATACCTGAGTATAATAAATGTAACTATGCCAGCCAGCAGAATAATGCCCAGCACCCATGGCAGGTATTTATACAATTCCGACAGATGGAATGGGGCCTGCATGGGCTGTTTAATATCTACAATACCCTTTTGTGGATCTACTTCATCAAACGGATTAAATACCATCAGTGCCATGGGCTCGGTTTGTATCGCTTTACCCAGTTTCTGACTGACTTCCTCAAAAACAATGGGAGGAATATAATGCAAACCACTGTCAAACGATGTAATCCTGAAGCTTTGCTCAATCAGATAGCGGCCGTTATCACGGTTTAAAGTATCCAATTGTCCGGCTTTTACAATTTCTATGTTTTTTGTAATAGTATCGGTCAATAATGGAAAACTCAAGTCGATGTTGTCGGGTTGACTTAACTGTAACTTCAGGTCAATTTGCCCACCAATAAATATGACAGTTGAATCCATTTCTGCTGAAACAGATACATTCTGAGCACTTGCGTTATGCACAACTCCAGTTGAAAGAATCAGAAAAGATACTATTACACGGGATATATGTTTTTTTATACGATTCATTTATATACGTTTTTTAAATAACGATATCAGCGCTTTTACATAGTCGTCATCGGTGCGAACCGACACATTGTCGACACCGCACTTGCTGAAAAGTCTGCGCGTGGCATCATCTGTTTCGCGCCACCATCTACTGTAGGCCTCCCTTACAGCTCTGTTGGATGTATCGGCCCATTGATATTGACCCGTTTCGGCATCTTTCAGCTTAATCATACCGATGGATGGAATCTCTGTTTCGCGCTTATCATACACCTTTAAGGCTACCACATCGTGCTTTTGGTTGGCAATCTTAAGGGCATCCTCAAAATCATCATCAATAAAATCGGAAATAATAAAGGCTGTGCAACGCTTTTTAATGGCATTGGTCAGGTACTTTAGTGCTTCCGAAATATTGGTTTCACGGTGTTCAGGTGTAAAGGTGATAAACTCGCGAATGATATGCAGAATGTGTTTACGGCCCTTCTTAGGCGGGATGAATTTCTCTATCCGGTCGCTAAAAAAGATGACCCCAATCTTATCGTTATTCTGGATAGCCGAGAAAGCCAGCACAGCGGCCATCTCGGTTATAATATTCTTTTTGTATTTGAATGAGGTACCAAACTCGCGGGAGCCTGAAACGTCAATCATTAGCAAAACGGTCAGTTCCCGCTCTTCTTCAAACACCTTAATGTATGGATGATTGAAGCGGGCCGTTACGTTCCAGTCGATGTTACGTATGTCGTCGCCATATTGATATTCACGCACTTCACTAAAAGTCATACCGCGACCCTTAAATGCCGAATGATATTCGCCGGCAAAAATATTGGCCGATAAACCCCTGGTTTTAATCTCTATCTGACGTACTTTCTTTAATAAATCAGTTGCTTCCAATCTAAACTCGTTTAGAAGTTAAACAAAATGTTTCGTAATCATAGGAAGCTATTAGCTAATGGCTAGTAGCAGCAGCTATCGCTATGGTACTTCAACCTGATTCAATATTTCGCTGATAATTTCTTCTGATGTGATGTTATTGGCTTCAGCTTCGTACGATAAGCCAATACGGTGACGCAATACATCGTGACAGATAGCACGCACATCTTCAGGAATCACATAGCCGCGACGCTTAATGAATGCATAGGCTTTTGAGGCCATAGATAAACTGATACTCGCACGAGGCGAAGCACCATACGAAATCATGTCCTTAAATTTCTCCAATCCATATTGCTCAGGGTAACGCGTAGCAAAAGTGATATCAACAATGTATTTTTCAATTTTCTCATCCATGTAAACATCTTTAACCACCTGGCGTGCTCTAATGATATCCTCAGGCTTCAGTATGGTTGATGCTTTTGGGAATGTTTTAGCCAGATTATGGCGAATGATCATTTGCTCCTCATCTTTCTTTGGATAGTCAAGCACCAGCTTAAGCATAAAACGGTCAACCTGTGCTTCGGGCAATGGGTAAGTACCTTCTTGCTCAATGGGGTTTTGGGTGGCCATCACCAAAAATGGTTCCTCAAGCGGATAAGTGGTTTCACCAATGGTCACCTGACGTTCCTGCATGGCTTCTAATAAGGCACTTTGTACTTTAGCAGGGGCACGGTTAATCTCATCGGCCAATACAAAGTTGGTGAAGATGGGACCTTGCTTAACAATGAACTCTTCTTTTTTCTGGCTATAAATCATTGTACCTAATAAATCGGCAGGTAGCAAGTCAGGCGTAAATTGAATACGCGAGAACTTAGCGTCGACAATAGTGGCCAATGTGTTAATAGCAAGTGTTTTTGCCAATCCGGGAACACCTTCCAAAAGAATATGGCCATCAGATAATAAGCCAATTAAAAGACCTTCGACAAGGTGTTTCTGACCAACAATAACCTTGTTCATTTCCATTGTTAACAAGTCAACAAAAGAGCTTTCTTCTTTGATGCGTTCATTTATCGCTTTAATGTCTACGGATTGTTCCATGATGATTATTTTATTTATCTGTTTTTTATATTTTTTGAATATTTATCTCGTTACTTTCAAATAAACACAATATTGGGCTATTCAAATATTTGATGTTCGTTAATTTTTGTTAACCAACAGCCATTTTAACTAAGCTTTAACTTCTCTATTTCTGGTAGTAAACCCATTTGTTAAAAGTATGCGCAAATGATGAGTAAGCAAAAATAGCAGGATTTTAGGACTATCCGAATTATATGCCCTTAGTTTTAGACTCTGCTATAGGTGCACGCGTTCTGTCATTGTCATTTTAAGAATTTATTAACACTTTTGTCAGCCTTAAAATAAGTGGTATGAAATATTTCAGTTATCATACGCATTCATCCTTTTGCGATGGCAAGGCTAGTGTTGAAGAGGTGTGTATCAGCGCTATCAAACAAGGTTTATCATCGATAGGTTTTTCAAGTCATGCACCGGTTATGTTCGAAACAGCCTGGGCTATGCGTTTTGAGGATTTATCGGCGTATGTGGAAGAGGTGGAGCGATGTAAAATTAAGTATAAGGATCAAATTAAAATATACCGTTCCCTTGAAGCCGACTATATCGGAGAAGGAAAGAGCATTCCGTTTCATGAATGGCGTAAGCTAGGGCAGTTGGACTACCTGATAGGTTCTGTTCATCTGGTGACTAACCCTGCCAAGCGTAATGGTTTATGGTTTTTAGATGGACCATCAACTAACTATGATAAAGGAATAAAGCAATGTTTTGATGGTGATGCCAGAAGAGCGGTTGAGCAATATTATGCGCAAATAAGAGAAATGGTTCAGGTGCAGAAACCTGACGTGATTGCTCACATGGATAAAGTTGTTATGAACAACAAGAAAGACTATTTTTCCGAATCAAATACGTGGTACAAAGATGCTATGGAAGAAACCTTGCAGGTAATTGCAGCATCTTCTGTAATTGTTGAAGTGAATACAAGAGGCATCTACCGGGGCAAATACCATACATGGTTTCCAAATGAAAATGTTATTCAGCGTTGTGTTGAACTCGATATTCCTTTGACTGTTTCAGTCGATGCACATCACCCTTCTGAATTATGCTCAGGATTTCAAGAGGCTGCAACCGGATTAAAAGCGTCGGGATGTAAATACCTCAGTGTTTATGAAGACGAGGTCTGGAAACAAATTCCTATTAGTGATGTTATTTCAGATAACTAGAAAGCCTGCGATTATCGCTGGCGGTGTTCAATCTAAAAACTAAGGAAGCAACATGTTTGATGATAATGATTTTGTTTGTAGACATATGCAGCTGACAAAAGCTGATATTATAAAAGTGATAAGAGAAAAGGATATCACCTCTTTTGAAGAACTTCAGGATGAAACGGATGTGGCTACTATATGTGGTAGCTGTGTGGCTGATATTGAAGAAATTCTGGAGGATGAGATTGCCAAACGCGAATTATAAAAATAGGGCACCGTTTAAAGTGCCCTTTGTTATTTAGTCTATTCTTGTTCGATCATCAATAGTGAGCTATCTCCATAGCTGAGAAAACGAAAATCATTATTGAGGGCATAATTATAAATATCTCTCCATTTGTTGCCAACAATTGCACCAATTAGTAGTAGCAATGTACTTTGTGGCTGATGAAAATTAGTTACAAGACCATTAATAAGTTTAAAGTGATAACCAGGCACAATAATGATGGCTGTTTTACCAGCTAAATAAGTCAGATTATTATTGTTCATATACTCGAGGAGTGCAGTTAATGCCTCCTTTGTTGTGTGTTTTGCACTCAGGTTATACGGATCCCATTGTTCAATGCCGTTGTTGATGCTATGGCCGGTTAGTAGACGAACGCCGTACCAATAGAGGCTCTCAAGTGTTCGTACCGACGTTGTGCCAACGGCAATCAGCTGTTGCTTGTTAGCGATAAGTCTTTCAAGAGCATTCCTTTCTATCACAAAATGTTCTGTATGCATTTCATGGCCTGCTATTTCCTCCGATTTGACTGGCTTAAAAGTGCCTGCTCCGACGTGAAGGGTTACATTCAGTAACGAGTGACCATTATTGGTGAGCATTTTAAGAATGTCCTCCGTGAAATGTAAACCAGCAGTTGGCGCAGCAACCGAACCTTGGTGTTCTGAGTAAACCGTCTGATAGCGATCTTTATCAATGTCTTCCGTTTCACGGTTCAGGTATGGAGGAATAGGTGTTAGACCGATGTGCTCAATTATTTCGGCAAACGATATCTGTGGGTTATCCCAGCTAAACCTAATTGAATAGGCATCGCCCAGGCGTTCCCCTTTTTCTATTTGTAGAAGGATTGTTTGGTTGTCAATCGTAAATGATTGAGACAATGGTTCGTTTTTCCACTTACGTGCATTGCCCACAATGCATTTCCAGCTTGTTGCTGTTCTGCTGTCAAAGGCCATTTGTACTTCAGCAGGCGATAATGGTTCCAGGCAGAATATTTCTATTTGTGCGCCAGTTAGTTTTTGAAAACGTAATCGAGCTCTGATGACTTTGGTATTGTTAAAAGCCAGCAGTGCTTTAGATGGAAGTTCTTCAGTGATGTTTTTGAATAGGTCTTCCCTGATTTCCTTATTCTTATAAATAAGAAGTTTTGATGCATCCCTGTTGCTTAAAGGGTATTTGGCAATGCGTTCGTCGGGTAAATGGTAGGTGTAATCACTTATAGATATATTCGGCTTAATCATATTCTGCATTTTTGGCGCGACAAATTTAGTTAACTTTGTGCGACTGCACCAAATCAGGTGTTAGTTGTTAAGATTATTTGTCAAAAAAAATCAAACTTTTAAATCAATAATTATGAATGTGAAGGCAGGTGATGTGGTTCGCTTTTTAGATATAAGTGGTGGCGGTGTTGTGGTGCGTGTTGATGGTAAGCTGGCGTATGTGGAAGATGAAGATGGCTTTGAGGTACCCGTGCTTATCAGTGAATGCGTTGTTATTAAAGAAGAGCAGCCCAAAAGTGATAGTAATGCAGCAGGTAGTGCAGTTGTGGAAGAAGTGGAGGAGTATGAATACATTGAAGAGGCGGGTGATGATTCAGCACCACAATTCTATATAGCCTTTTTGCAAGGCGATAAGCCGGGGCAGGCATCAGGTGATTTGCGAATCCAGGCTGTAAATGACAGTAATTACTTCGTCTATTATACTATTAGTAATCTCCGTAAAGATGGCAGTCTTGATTTGTTCTATCACGGAGAGGTGGAGCCAAATACAAAGGTGGCACTTGATAAGCTGGCAGTGATGCAGCTTGATGATCGTCAATGGCAGGTGAATCTAATTCTGTTTAAGAAAGGAAAAACATTTAAAAATGTAGCGCCGATTGCTGAAGTAGTGAAAATTAAAGCACCACGGTTTTTAAAGGATAATGTTTTTGCCGATAATGCCTATTATCACGAAAAGGCCGTTTTGTTGCCAGTTATAAAAGGCGATCTGGAACGAAAGATAGAGGCATTGAGTGAACGTGAAATAAAGAAAGCCATAAAGGAAAAAGATAATCAACCCGCACGAAAGAAGGTCAAAAGGCGTGATGATGATAAAATGCTGGAAGTAGATTTACATATTGATGAGCTGATTGATTCCATAGCAGGTTTGAGTAAGGGGGAGATTATAACTATTCAATTGGATAAGTTTAAGCAGGTGATGGATGATAATAAGCAGAATCGTGGGAAAAAGATTGTTTTTATTCACGGTGTGGGTAATGGTAAATTAAAGAGTGAACTGCGCAAATTACTCGAGCGCCAATACAAAAAGCATACATTTCAGGATGCCTCTTTTCAGGAATATGGTTATGGGGCTACCATGGTGATTATTTAGAGAGTTTTATAGTAAAAAATATTTGCCGTCTGAATTGGGTTTCAGACGGCTTTTTTATGTCTTGGGGGGAAATGAATAATTGCCAGCTAGTTTCAGTATAGCCTGTTTGTATTGCAAGGCGGCTTTTTATATGATGTAATCTCATCATCGTCAATCTTCTCTAACGTCAATTGCGGTCTAAATCTAGATGTAACTAGTGACTTGCTAGTTGTTTATTCTTTCTTCTTTCTTCTGGAGGTGTCATTCAGCTAATGCTTAATAGTCGACTCGAATTACTTATTAGTATTACCTATTAGAAATATTTGTAAGTCTTATATAACATCACCTATACCTATACAATTAATGGAATAATCTTGTGTATAAATTAAGTTATCTGAAAATAATATGAATAAATATTTTTACTAATTGAATAAATACAAATATAAATTAGAAAAATGAAAATATTAAATAGAATTAAAATAATTTGCATAAGTAAAAAAATATTTAAAATATTTATAAAAATTATATAATTTGACTTCTATTATAATTCAATAGATAAGTTAAACTAGATAGAATATGCATTATACAAAAAATAGCATAGCAAACTATCAATCGGGTGTAGAGCTGTTGCTTTATAATAGCCTGAATCAGCAGTCGATTAAAAATACTGTCACTCAATTTGGTTATAGTGAGGATGATCTGAACCACATTTATAGCCTTAATCGTGAGTTGGCTGGCATTGTCACTGCCGTTGAGCAAGCAAAAAACCATAAAAGGCTTGTCTTTCGCGATAAGAATTCGCTATTGGCAGGCATCAAAAAGGATTATATGCGCTGTCTTAAACTTGCTCGAATAGTTTTGAGTGAAGATTTAAAGGCCGCTGAAGCTCTGATGTTAAACGGGTCTCGGGCAAGAACCTATAATGAATTGCTCTTTCAAATAAGTGCTTTTGTGTCCAATCTGATGAATAATTCCAGTTGGCTCAATGCGCTTAAAGTTTATAATATTAGCACTGACACTATTCGTGAGTTGCAGGCGCGTTTGAAGCAATTGGGGCAGCTTTCTGATAAGTGTTTGGAAGCTCAGGGAGAGGTGCGTCGTTTGACGGACTTAAAGAAGAAAAAGTTGGTAAATATGCAGCGTTATGTAAGTGACTATGTGAAGGTGGTTCGTATTGCTCTCGAAGAGAAGCCTAAGCTTTTAACCAGTTTAGGTATTGGAGCTAAGAAAGAATAGAATGTAATATGGAAAACTGAACTGAAGAAAAAGCCAAATAATGCCTTTGATGGCGTAACATCTGTACAGTGTTAACGTAAAAAACGTAATTGTTTAAGAATGAACGTTGCTGTTGGCTCTGGATGAGGCAGTGTTATATGTCTGTAAAGTTAGGATTAGTCTGTAATTATGGACTGTTAATAAAAATATTAAAAGATTACGGTCGATTCTTAATGGGTTTCGGTAACGATGTTATATTTTTAATGCTGTGTAGAAGGGTAGAGAAGTTGGGGGCAGAAATAAACTCAAAGTTTATGAAAAGAATGTTACTTTTTAGGTTTAGATGGTTTGTAAGTCTGGTTATTGCACTGGTTAGTGTTAGTGCTTTCGCTCAGGATATATCTAAGAAAGAATTACGTCAGGCCACAAATTATTTTACAGAAAAGCGGGTCAGTTACGGTCTACCGGTATTAAAAGGCGCCCGTCCTGGTAATCCTATTTCAAGTTTAGGGGACAAATATTGCTCTGATGCAGGCTTTGTTGATATTGTACCTGATAATGTCGATGCCGATGCTGTAACTATAGAGTGGACAATTACTACCATCGTTGGTTCATCTGAAGAACACCCTGATTGGGCCGAATATGTTGGATCTGGTCAAAGTACGGTATTGAGGTTCTATCCTGATAGGGTAACATCTGAATACTATAACGTTCCTATTTACTTTGAGTATATACAAAAAAATAACCTTGGGTTTATTGTTGATACAGAGTGGGATTACACATATGTATATCAGACACCAACTGCCTTTGATTTAAGTCCGGCTACCATTGATATATGTGCGGGAGAAAATGCTACACTTACATTAAGTGGCTCCGAAACTGGTATGGAATATCAGTTATTTGATAGTGGTGATAATCCGATTGGCTTTCCTGTAAATGGAAACGGAAGCCCAATTAGTTTTATTGTAAATACAACTGAGACTTATCGGGTAGAAGCTGTTAATGGTACCGAAAGCACGTGTACTGCTGTAATGAACGGTACATCTACTGTTACAGTTAATCCTTTACCTGTGCCTGTTGCCTCCAATGGAGGCGATGTTTGTTTGGGAGAAGATATTCTGCTGTATGCCGATCCGGATGGGATGGCCAGTTATACCTGGACCAATGCAGGTGGTACTGAAGTTGGTACAAGTCAGGATATAACATTATCTTCAAACGATTATGGAGTAGGTACTCACACATTTACACTTACAATTCAAGATGTAACTACTTGTGTAAACTCATCTACCACAAGTGTAACCGTTTCAGAAAACCCAGTTGTAGCACCATCCTACAATTCTCCTGTTTGTGATGGAGGAAGTTTGGTGATTAGTGCCAATGCCTCAGGTGGTTCAGGTACCTATACAACTTATACCTGGACAAAAGGAGGAGTTGTCATTGGTGGTGAAACAGGTGCTACCTTAACCATCGATCCGGCTGATGTAACAGATAACGGAACTTATGGTGTTACTGTTGAAGATTCAAATGGATG
>NZ_JAGUCN010000014.1 GCF_018271975.1 Carboxylicivirga mesophila | reverse complement strand
CAAGCTTTGAATAAATAACTGATTTACTGCTTCAAATTTTATCGCAATAGTTCACTATTCCTCTAAAATTATTCATTGTAAATCAGCTCTTTATTCTAATGTGAGTTTTAAAATTTAAATCGAACTCAGGTTATTATAAAGATGGCTATTGTTATTTGCCTCAAAGAGATGGTGGTTATCAGGTGTTCAATTTTTCAATAAGATTATAAATGTAAAAAGGGGAGCAGAAAGCTCCCCTTTGTATTGTATCTGTTTTAGTTATTTACAACGACTTCAGGTATTCAGTCACATTTTTCTCAACACGACCAACTACCTCTGAAACATCAGCTTTTACAAATTTATCACCTGTAATGCTTTCGTAAAGCTCGATGTAGCGCTCTGATACCTGCTCAACAAAATCATCAGTCATTTCAGGTAATACATCTCCTTCACGCCCCTGGAAATTGTTCTCCATCAACCATTCGCGCACAAACTCTTTAGACAGCTGCTTCTGGTTTTCACCTTTTTCAAAACGCTCCTGATAACCGTCTGCATAGAAATAACGTGATGAATCAGGTGTATGAATTTCGTCAATCAGGTAAATCTGACCATCTTTTTTGCCAAATTCATATTTAGTATCAACGAGGATTAATCCCATTTCTTTGGCAATTTCGCTGCCACGCTTAAACAGAGCTAGCGAAATACGTTCCAGTTCCTTGTATTCTTCTTCTGATACTAAACCTTGTTTGATGATTTCCTCACGTGTAATGTTTTCGTCGTGGGCACCCTGCTCAGCCTTAGTGGTTGGCGTTAGGATAGGCTCAGGGAAAGCCTGGTGTTCCTGCATGCCGTCCGGAATAGGTACACCGCAAATGTCGCGTCCACCATCTTTGTATAAACGCCATGAACTACCAGTCAGGTAACCACGTACAATCATTTCAACCGGATAGGTTTCGCACATATGACCAACCGTTACGTTAGGATCTGGAGTGGCAATCTTCCAGTTAGGAACGATGTCGGCAGTAGCATCCAGAAACTTAGCTGCAATCTGATTTAAAACCTGCCCTTTGTAGGGAATGCCTTTAGGTAACACCACATCAAATGCTGAAATGCGGTCAGAAACAACCATTACCAGGTAGTCATCGTTAATGTTGTAAACGTCGCGTACTTTTCCTTTGTATACGCTTTTTTGTCCCGGAAAATTGTAATCCGTTTTAACAATCGCTTTACTCATAATTATTAGTTTATAATCAATATTAGTTATTCCTTTAGTTTTGTTTATACCCGTTTGGCTGTTTCCTTTCTAAAATTATCTTGATTATTCTTTATCGTATGCTTCCACAATATCCTGAACCAGCTTATGTCGAACAATATCTTTGACGGTAAAGTTCACACGTTCTATTCTTTCAATGCCTTTTAATATGCGCATGGCTTGTACCAGTCCCGACTGCTGCTTGTTGGGCAAATCAATTTGTGTAACGTCTCCTGTTATAATGAATTTGGCAAATTCACCCATACGTGTCAGGAACATCTTCATTTGATTATTGGTAGTGTTCTGTGCCTCATCAAGTATAACACAGGCATTGTTAAGGGTGCGCCCCCTCATGAATGCCAGAGGAGCTATTTGTATAGTGCCATTTTCCATAAACTCTTTCAGCTTCACAGCCGGAATCATATCCTGCAGCGCATCATAAAGAGGTTGTAGATACGGATCGATTTTTTCTTTCATATCGCCTGGCAGAAAGCCAAGTTTTTCTCCGGCTTCAACGGCTGGCCGGCTCAATATAATGCGTCGCACCTTCCTGTTTTTAAGAGCCGCCACCGCCAAGGCAATGGCTACATATGTTTTACCCGACCCTGCCGGTCCAACGGCAAATAACAGGTCGTTGTGCTTGAAGCTTTTAACTAGCTTTTCCTGGTTCTCAGTACGTGCTTTAATGGGTTTGCCACTGGTGCTGAACAGAATGATATCACTGTCACTACTGGCTTCGGTGAGCCTGTCGCCCAGCAATATTTCGTTTAACGATTTTTCGCTGAGCACATTGTAATTGTTGTAGTGTGTCAGCAGCAAATTCACTTTTTCCTCAAAGTCGGCTACCTCTTCTGCATCGCCAATGGCTTTTAGCCAATTACCCCTGGCAACAATGTTCAATTTTGGGAAACGATTTTTTATTTGTTCCAGCTTGGCATTTTTAACCCCCAGGAACTCCACTAAATCAACCGATTCGAGGTAGATTAACTTTTCTATCATAAAGTGGTATAAATCCTTAATTTTGTATTCTGCAAAGTAACAATATTTTTTGCACTTGAGGGCTGACAAATGTGCGATTCATTGCACGATAATTATAAAAAAATCCATAAAATATCTATTCTGATTTTTCAACTAAAACGAAACGCGAAATGAGCCAACACCAACACGAATCGACATTGATTGTATTTAATGAGTTACTGACAATAATGGACGAACTGCGTACTAAATGTCCGTGGGATAAGAAGCAAACCAATGATTCGTTGCGTACGCTCACCATTGAAGAAACATATGAGTTGGCCGATGCTATATTAAAAAATGATCCATCACTGATTAAAAAGGAACTGGGTGATTTGCTGCTACACATCGTATTTTATTCTAAAATTGCTTCGGAAACCAATGCGTTTACTATGACCGATGTAATTAAGGCTCTTAACGAGAAGTTGATATACAGGCATCCGCATATATTTGGTGATGTGGAGGCCAATGATGCAAAAACAGTGGAAGAGAATTGGGAACGATTAAAGCTAAAAGAGAAAGACGGCAATAAATCGGTGCTGGAAGGTGTACCTATGTCACTGCCTGCAATGGTGAAAGCTAATCGTATACAGGATAAAGCACGTGGCGTTGGCTTTGACTGGGAGCACAAAGAGCAGGTTTGGGAAAAGGTGAAAGAGGAGCTGGAAGAGTTAATTGTTGAAGTGGAAGCACATGATGAAGATAAGATGGAGGCTGAGTTTGGAGATTTGCTGTTTTCAGTAATAAACGCAGCTCGCTTATACGGTGTTAATCCCGAAAATGCTTTGGAGAGAACCAATCGCAAGTTTATTAAGCGATTTAATTACCTGGAAGAGAAGACGCTAAAGGTGGGGAAGGATTTAAAAGCCATGAGCCTGGCCGAAATGGATGAGATATGGGAAGAAGCCAAAAAGCTGTAATGCGATATTTTTGACGAATGGCCTGGTGTAACTTTGGTATTAAACAGTATCAGAAGCTGTAATAATTCTGCAAATAAAGTACCTGATTTATTGGAAAGGATATACGGGGTTGATATGTAGAGGTTTGGTGGGGTGGTGGATGTTCTTGTTAAATATTAATAGAATTTAAAAAGGTAAATTATATCAATTATTAATGATGGCTCAGGTTGTTTTATCAAACAAATACATACTTTAGTCATAAAAAAACATCCATTCGTCAATAACGGATAACATACCAGGCCAAACCACAGTAAACCCAAGTGAATTCACAATTCAATTTAAACACTCAAAGAAACTGAAACGGACGGTTTCTTAAAACACCCAACACTATTCAACATCCTTTTACCTCTGCAGCCAAGTTCTAACCCAAGAGAAACTGCAGAGGTTTTTTTATGCCCCTTCCATTACAAATACTGCAAAAGGAAGCGGTTCCGAAGACCAATAATGCTTGCCTGCTATCATTCAATGGGCTTTCCGGTTACCGGTATCAATGCTGACTGCTCTACAGGTACATTCGTGGTGCCGGCAATGGCTGCCTGCTACTGTACACCATCATTCCGGTTGCCCCAATGGGTATCTGCAGCAGTTGACATACATGCATGGCGCCCAGCATGCCCACCTACAGCAGACGGAGGCCTTCCCGGTTGCCCAAACCCGGTTGAACGTCTCAACAATAGCCATTCTGGTAACCCGGAAGCACCTGTGCGTGCCAACAATGGCCTTCGCGGCTGCCCAAAGGCCCATCAACAGCAGACGGAGGCCTTCCTGGTTGCCCAAACCCGCTTGATCGTCGCAACAATGGTCATTTTGGTAACCCTAAAGCCATAGTACGTGCCAACAATGGCCTTCGCGGCTGCCCAAAGGCCCATCTACAGCAGACGTAGGCCTTCCTGGTTGCCCAAACCTGGTTGATCGTCGCAACAATGGTTATTCAGGTAGCCCGGAAGCTTGTCTGGGTTAGGCAGAAGTTAGTAGGCAGAAGGCAGTAGTCAGTGGTCAGTGGTCAGTAGTCAGTAGTCAGAAACCCTAAACCCATCAACCACTAATGCAGTATTTCAATCAATATCGGTTTAAGTCCGCTGAAGAAGAACTCAACAGCAATTACCATCACAATAAGGCCCATTAGGCGCATTAGCACATTATTACCGGTTTCGCCCAGCGCTTTAATAATTCGGCTGGAGCTTAATAATATGAAGTAGGTGAGAAGCACCACCAATGCTAAAGCAGCAATCAGTACAGCAGCGCCAGTCATACCACCAGCATCTTCCATTAATACAATGGCATTGGTGATGGCGCCCGGCCCGGCAATCATAGGAATAGCCATGGGTGTGATGGAAATGTCATTCACGTATTTCTTAACTTCCGAATCTTTCAGCTTCACCTTGGTGAGGCGTGCCTGTAGCATATCCATGCCCATGATAAAGAAGATGACCCCGCCAACAATGCGAAAGCTATTCACCGAAATACCGAAGAACTTAAAAAGCAGCTGTCCGGATAGGGCAAAGGCCACAATGATAATGAAACCGACCAAAGAGGCTTTCTTAGCTGTTCGAGCCCTGTCTTTCGGCGTTAGGTCAGCACTCATGGTCATAAATATGGGCATCACGCCCAGCGGGTTGATAAGCGTAAAGAAAGAGGTAAACGCTAAAATGCCAAGGGTAATCAGTTCGTTCATTGTTTTTAGTGGCAAATGTATCAAGCATAAGCCTAACTTTATTTCAATAAGCGACTGATTTTTATCATAGATGAAAATGTTTTAACATGTTCCGATAGGTTAGTAAATGTTCTGTTATTGAAAAACGTGTGTTCAACATCTAAAAGCATTGCTTACCTTAGGTTCTGCTAAATAAAAATTATAAAATCATGCCCAAGAATTTAGTTTATCTATTTATACTGGTTGTATTGTTTACTTCGTGTAACAGAGCTGAACAATCGGAGAATAAGCAGCCAAACATCCTGTTTATTATGAGTGACGATCATGCCTATCAGGCCATCAGTGCCTATGGTCATCAGCTTAATCATACGCCTAATATTGATCGGCTGGCCAGTGAAGGAGCTATCTTCAAACGGGCCTATGTGACGAATTCGATATGTGCTCCCAGCCGTGCAGTTATGCTCACAGGTAAGCACAGTTTTGTTAATGGCAAGGTCGATAATATGCAGCCCTTTGACTGGGAGCAGGATAACTTTGCCAAACAACTGCAGAAAGCGGGTTACACAACAGCCATGATTGGTAAGATTCATTTGCATGGATTGCCACAAGGATTCGATTATTCCAATGTATTGCCAGGACAGGGACAATATTATAATCCTGATTTTATTGAAAACGGCGTGAAGAAGCAATACCATGGCTATTGCACAACAATCACCACCGAACTGGCGCTTGACTGGTTACAAAATAAGCGACAGAAGGATAAACCTTTTCTGCTGCTGTATCATCAAAAAGCACCCCATCGCTCATGGATGCCTGAACCAAAGTATTTTGAGTTGTTTGATGATAAGGAGTTTGCACCACCCGCTAACTTTTATGATGATTTTAAAGGGCGCCTTGCTGCATCAACTCACGAAATGGGCATACGTGAACATATGGATTTGGCCTACGACCTGAAGCTATTCGATAAGGAAGGTGAACTGGGTGGTCATCTGAGACAAAGCGCCGGTTGGGTTACCAATAGGATGGACTCAGTGCAGCGTGCCCAATGGGATGCCTACTATGATCCCATCATTGAGGATTATAAACAGCGGAACATGGAAGGAGAGGAGCTGGCTCTATGGAAATATAATCGCTACATCAAAGATTATTTGCGCTGCATACAATCGGTTGACGACGGTGTTGGAGAAGTGCTTGATTACCTCAAGGCGGCCGGTTTGGAAGAAAATACCATTGTGGTATATACTTCAGATCAAGGGTTCTATCTGGGTGAACATGGTTGGTTCGATAAGCGGTTTATGTATGAAGAGTCGTTTCGTACGCCTTTGTTAGTGCGTTACCCTAAGGAGATTAAAGCCGGGACAACCGTCAACAAGTTGGTGCAAAACCTCGATTTTGCACCCACCTTTCTGGATTATGCCGGGATTAATGTGCCAGATGATATTCAGGGTGAATCGTTCCGAAAACTGGTAACAGGTGATGACAGCAACTGGCGCGATGCCATTTACTATACTTATTATGAGTATCCGGCCGAGCACCATGTTAAGCGACATTATGGTATTTGTACCGAGCGCTATAAACTCATTCATTTCTATTACGATATTGATCAATGGGAGCTGTATGACTTACAGAATGATCCGGGGGAGATGAATAATATTTACGACCAGGCTGAATATGCGGATGTGCAGCAAATGATGCATGTAAAACTTGTGGAGCTTCGCAAGCAATATGGCGATAGCGATGAGCTCAACCAAATGCATCTCGACCGCTATCTGCAAAAGCGACAAGTCCGGAAGTGATAAAAATCTTATGTTACAGGCTTAGTATCTGAAAAGAAATTTGTATGTTGCCCATGCGTTAATAATAAGGAAGCAGACATGCCATTAAGTAATATCATAAAACATATTCAGGCGGATGAGGAGTTGTGGAATCAGGCCATTCAGCAATGTACTTACTACAAAAGTGGTGAAGTGGTGTATGAGCAGGATACCAATATGAAACATGCCTATTTCGTCAACAAAGGCTTATTGAAAATATACCGTATTGGTTCTAAAGGGGAGCAACAGATAGTACGCCTGGTGAAGGAGGGCGATTTGTTCGGGTTTCATTCACTTTTAGGTGATGAGCCGGAAGTGACTGCCTGCGAAAGCTTAACTGATAGCGAAGTGTGTGTTATCCCCGGTGAGGCATTTAAGCGCGCCATTAGTCAGAATAAAGAACTGGCCGATTTACTGATTAAGAAAACCTGTGATGAATTGAAGAATTCTTACAATTCGCTGGTGGAATTATCTCAACGTACAGTGCGTGGGCGTTTGGCTAATTTGTTGCTTAAATTGCACGAGTTATTTAAAACATCGGCCGATGAGGCCATCCCATTGGTGATTTCGCGGTTGGATATGGCCCGTTGGATTGGCACATCTAAAGAATCGGTTAGTCGTTTGATTACCGAATTTAAAAATGATGGTATCATTCGTTTCGACAGGCGAGAACTGATTATTGCCAATAAAGAAAAGCTGGAAAGAATTATTATGCTGTCGTAATAACAAGAGCTGAAGATTTATTAAAAGGATGGTAATTAATTGATTACCATCCTTTTTTTGTATGCTATTTTTTGTTGAGCGGTAACTCCACCCCAAAGCCTTTTTTCTTATCCTCAAATTTAAGCAGCAGGGCAAATATTAGTCCCAATAAGCTAACAGCTGCAAACATTAAAATGGTGGCCGTGTAGTCCGAAACTTCCGGATTACCAGGATTAGTTGCATCAAGTATAGAGCCGGCAATGATGGGGAAGCCCCATAAACCAAGGTTCTGAATGGAGTACATTAGACCGTAGGCAGTGCCAATCTGGCTATCATCAACCAGCTTTACCATGCTGGGCCACATAGCTGCCGGTACCAGTGAAAAGGCAATGCCTAATAATATGATAGGAGCTTGTGGAGGAAAATAAGTAAGTGCAAATACCAAATGTACAGCCAGTAGAGTAGAAGCTCCAAAAATCATGGCAGTAGCACTTTTCCCCTTACGGTCGATTAACCAGCCAAATAATGGAGTGAAGAACATGGTACCCAAAGGCAGTAATGAAGTTAGTTTACCACTTTCAACAGAAGTAAGGCTAAATTTGTCAGCAAAAAAATCGGGAGCATATGCCAGAAATGGGAATACAGCCGAATAAAACGTAACACATAGTAATGCAATGTAAAGGTAGGCTCTGTTGCCTAATAGTCCTGTAATATCGCGGAATGAGAATGGTTTGCTTGTTACCGTTTCGTTGCTGTCTTTTTCGAGTTGCTTGTCTAGTTTCGCATCTAAAAGCATATAAACGATAAAAGCGAGAAGTCCGGTGCATACCAGTATCGCAGCCAGCCAAATGGCACCTGTCAGGTTAGCGCCTTTATCAGCCACCGCCGGCGAGATATTAAGGGCGGCAAAGGTGCCTAATCGGCCAAATCCTACTTTTAGCCCAAAAGCTAAGGCCAGATTTTTTCCTTTAAACCATTTAACCAGTATCTTACTAATTACAACAATGCTGGTTTCGGCACCCAAGCCAAAGAAGAACCGACCAAGAAGCATCATTTTCAGTTCTGGTGAATAATTAGGCATAAACGAGCTCATAAAGCTGTAACCAATACCTCCGGCCCCATAGTAATCAGATGCACCATAGGCAGTTAAAACGGCTCCAATCGCCATAAAGAATACAAACATAAAACCGGTTCGCCTGATGCCTAACTTATCAAGTATAACCCCACCAATAACAGCCATGAGCAGAAAGGTGTTAGGGACAGAGTAAAAAGAAACGAACAGGCCATAATCTTTATTGGTGAAGTCGAACTCGGCACGAAGCAGGTCTTTTAAGGTTGAAAAGGCATCGTAGAAATAGTAGTTGACTGATAGCACAAAGCCTACCAGCAAGAGAACGCCCCATCGCATGGCGGCTGATTCGTTGAGTGCTTTTTTAAGTGTATTCATTGATAATGAAGTATTGGTTTTGTATTGGGTGGCAAAATAGTGAATTCCATTTTTTTATTGTCTGATATTTGATAGGATACCCTTATTTAGATGAGCATATCTCTAAATCGCTCAAACTCATGTTCGAAATTGGGCGTAAAAATCCCTTTACCCAATTGCTTGTTGATTTCATCAATCGACCAGAAGCGCACCTCATCTACTTCTTGCTCATCAAACTTGAATGGGCCTTTGTGAGCGGTTTTAAAAACAAAAACCATTTCTTTTTCAATGGGGCTCTCCCAAATGTAGCGGGTGATGGCCTGTGCTTTAAAATTCTCCAGTCCTATTTCTTCAAGGGTTTCTCGTTGCAGTGCTAGTTCAATGCTTTCGCCAGTTGATACGTGTCCGCCTACTGCGGTATCCCATTTGCCAGGCTGAACCAGTTTGTTGGCGGGGCGCTTTTGTAGTAGTATCTGCTTATTATAAACAACGTGCAGGTGAACAACAGGGTGCAGCAAAAAAGATTGTTTATGCACATGCGAGCGTGGGGCCGAACCAATGATCTGCCCATCTTCATCGACCAGAGGCAGCCACTCATCCTCTTTTAACTGTTTGCTTTGTCGCTTTTTCTGCCACCACTCGAAAGCCAAAAAGATACCAGCTACTACAATTAATCCGGCACTTCCCAGAAACTTCCACAAGCGTGTGTCATCTAAAAAGGAAGCTGCTATAGTTGCTAGCGAATAGACTAACAGCAGCCAAAAGATGCGTTTCATGCTTTGCTGCATCAGCCAAACCTGATAGGGATTGATGGTCATCTTTTTCATATAGCGCTGGCTCATTTGCAGCATCAGGTTCTGTTTAGTGAAAACAGAGAAGCCTACCAAACCGGTCATCATCAAACTGATAATGCCTGGTTTGAGCATAAAAAAGAGTTCATTGTCAAGCAGGATTGATACAAGACCCAGTGCAATAATAAGTCCAACATCAACTAATATGAAGCGTTCAACCTTTTTACTTTTTGTATACTCAATAAGTAATTCTGTTATTCCGATTATAATGGCCACGATTAAGCCATAGATGGTTCCCCAAATTTCATCAACCACAATGAAGACGATAATAGGCAGAAAGCCGGGTAGGAGCTGTTTGAGAAGTTGTGCTTTATTCATAATTACATTGACCTGAGCTGCGAAGATAACAAACGTAACGTTAATAACGGGTGCTGTATAAAGGTGTAATTCAGGAAGGCTAATCAATCGGATATTTGCGATTATCTGCCCCAGCTATCGACCTTTTTATTACTTTTGTGTACTGATTTTACTGAAACATTACTTATGAACGGTTACACAATTCAGTTACTGATCCCATTTGCCTCCTTTTTATCTTTTATGATGGTGTTTTTATCAATACCAACTATTTTACGGGTGGCGCATTCAAAAAACTTGTTTGATGAGCCCAATAAGCGAAGTGTTCACCGCATGCGCATTCCCACCTTGGGAGGATTGGCCATTTTTATTGGTTTCTTGTTCACCTATTCGCTTTTTGTGGATTGGTTTCAGTTTATTGAAATTCCATTTCTGATACCGGCTCTGCTAATAATTTTTGGCATTGGTATTAAGGATGATATATTGGTGACTGCACCAATGGTAAAGTTAGCTGGTCAGCTTATTGCTGTAATTATAGTAGTAGGTCTGGGAGGTTTGCAAATAACCGATTTTCATGGTTTTTTTGGTCTTCATCCTGATCCTTTCTGGGGCACGGTGCTCACGATTGTGGGAATGGTTTTTATTATCAATGGCTTTAACCTGATTGATGGTATCGATGGCCTGGCTGCCATTACAGGCATTATTACATCCTTGTCGTTTTCGGTTTGGTACTTTATAAATGAAGATTACCACATACCTACACTTGTGGCTGCATTGGTGGGAGGTTTGTTGGCTTTTGCTTACTACAATATTTTCTCAAAGCGCCAGAAGATATTTATGGGTGATACCGGCTCATTGATTTTGGGTTTTCTGATTGCTGTAGTGGCTGTGCACTTCAGTGAGTTTAATCGTCCTGACAATCAGTATAAACTGTTGCACACAATGAATAGTGCACCAGCTGTAGCCATAGCTATTCTTATAGTTCCTATTATTGATACGTTGAGGGTCTTTATGTTGCGGGTAGCACAGGGGAATTCGCCCTTTGCTGCAGACAAAAATCATATTCACCATCGAATGCTGGCTTTGGGTTTTTCTCACCTGCAAATCAGTTTAATTATTGGGTCTATTAATATTGCCTTTGTTATTCTGGCCTTTTCGTTGCGTAACTGGGGTATGTTAAGGCTGAGTATTCTTATTTTGTCTTTAGGCTTTGCAGTGGCTTATATTCCCTCAGTCGTACTATACTATAAGCGACGTCATTTCATCAGACGCTTACGTCAGATGAAGAATCGGAAGTAAACGCCTGAACTGACTTATAATTTTTACCGATTCAGGCTGAATATTGTAAGTGTTTTTAAGGCAAAGAATTTAAACAACTGGTCCCGATCTATGTTATATGTCTTAAGTATTCCGAAGCAATTGACTGCTATTAGTCATGCTAATAAGGGTGCTTAGTAAAAAAGTAGAAGCAAAACATTAACAAGAGTAAAGGCAAACAGGCGCTTATGATTTCTCGGTTATAACGTTTGTAGTTTTTCTCATACACCACTTGAAAAGATAATATATGGAAACATTAGCTGATATAGGCCTGATTGGTTTAGCCGTAATGGGCGAAAATCTGGTACTCAACATGGAAAGTAAAGGGTATCGGGTGGCAGTTTACAACCGTTCAACCGATAAAGTGGATAACTTTATAAATGGTAGAGGTAAGGGTAAAAATATTGTTGGAACCCGTTCAATGGAAGAGTTGGTGGCATCAATCGAGCGCCCTCGAAAAATAATGATGATGATTAAAGCAGGAGCTGCTGTTGATGCTACAATTGACGCTCTGTTGCCTTTGCTGGAACCTGGTGATATTATTATTGACGGAGGTAATACCCATTATCCGGATACCGACCGGCGAGTTAAGTATGTTGAGAGCAAAGGGGTTTATTATATTGGGGCTGGTGTTTCTGGAGGTGAAGAAGGTGCTTTGTTAGGTCCTTCCATCATGCCCGGAGGTTCAAAAGCTGCCTGGCCGTCAGTTAAGCCTGTGTTTCAATCAATCGCCGCCAAAGTAGAGGATGGTTCTCCTTGTTGCGATTGGGTAGGTGAAAATGGAGCCGGTCACTTTGTGAAGATGGTACATAATGGTATTGAATATGGCGATATGCAGTTGATTACAGAAGCCTATCATATCATGAAAGATTTATTGGGCTTATCTGCTGATGAGATGCATGAGGTTTTCAAAGAGTGGAACGAACAGGAGCTGGACTCTTACCTGATTGAAATTACCCGGGATATTATGGCCTATAAGGACGAAGACGGCGCCCCCCTGGTTGAAAAAATCCTGGATAAAGCTGGTCAAAAAGGAACCGGTAAATGGACGGGTATTACAGCGCTTGATTTGGGTGTGCCACTAACCTTGATTGGAGAAGCTGTATTCTCTCGTTGCTTATCTTCGATAAAGGATGAACGAGTGGAGGCATCTCAAATATTAACGGGACCAAAGCCTGTATTTGAAGGTGATAAAAAAGCATTTATTGCGGCAATTAAAGATGCCTTGTATGCTTCAAAGATTGTGTCTTATGCACAAGGATATGCTCTGATGCATGCCGCTGCGCAGGAATATGGCTGGAACCTGAATTATGGTGGTATTGCCTTAATGTGGCGCGGAGGTTGTATCATCAGATCGGCATTTCTTGGAAAGATAAAAGAGGCATTTGATCAGCAGCCAGGTTTAAGTAACTTATTGCTGGATCCATATTTTAAAGCAGCAATTGATAAGGCACAAAGTGGCTGGCGCAAGGTGGTAGCGACAGCTGTAATGAATGGTATTCCCACGCCTGCTTTTGCAACGGCTCTGAGCTATTATGACGGTTACCGTTCGGCCAATTTGCCGGCCAACCTGCTTCAGGCCCAGCGCGATTACTTTGGAGCCCATACTTATGAGCGCATTGATAAACCACGAGGACAGTTTTACCATACTAACTGGACCGGCCGAGGTGGAGATACGGCCAGTACAACTTACAATGTGTAAATAGCTTGTTATAATATTGAAACAGCCCGATTCAAATAGTTGAATCGGGCTGTTTTATATTTATAGGTTTTCAATACACCTGATGTGTGAAATAATACTGCGGGATTTTTTAAGTTGCAACATCTAGCAGGCAGCTTCCTGAGATTATGACTTAACATTTAGGTGCACTATAACTGCTTCATTAGTTCTTTTGAACCTCGGGCCATATAGGTGCTTCTGCTTCGTCGTCCCAGTAAGGTCCCCACTGAATTTCAGTCAAAATATCGTGGTCGAAGAACAGATTGAGGCTAAAATCAGAGTTTGAGGCCAGGCTCTGGTTGGGAATAACATCGGAGGACAAATCCTCAAGTTCAAAATCCCCCAGGTTGAATACCTCCATTTGTTCCATAACTTCACCCTGACTAAGGCCAATCAGATCGATACCTTCAAAAAGGACTTCAGGCGAAGCTGTGGTGATGGATGTTAAGCGCCAGTTACAATCTTCTTCAAACGACAACGATAGGTGATGATCATCATAATGCCAGGCTTCCATGGCTCCCGAATCTTTGTCGCCATCCATTGGCTCTACTTCGCTGGGTTCACCAAGTAGCTGAATGACTTCTGGTCGGCTTAAGCCAAATGTAATATTGTCCAGCCCTTGTCCTAAGGTGATCTCTTTCATTGTGTTGTGTTTAAATGTATTTTTGCAAAAGTAGCTATTTGTCACATGTCTTTGAGCCGTCTGGTAGCTTTTTTTAATGCTTGTTGCTTTTTTGTCTTGAGCCTTCTTTCAATCGATGCTTTGGTAGGCTTTGTTCTCAGGCGCTTTTTTACTGGCTTTAGGGCATCAGATAGCAGGTTGTAAAACTGCTCAATTGCTGCTGCCTTGTTATGTATTTGCGAACGACTCTCCTGGTTGCTGATAATTAGCTCATTATCAGAAGTCAATTTGTTATTTAGTTTTCTTAGTAATACCTGCTTTTCATTATCGGACAGCAAGACGGAGGCATCAATGCTAAAGCGTAGAATAACCTTTGTATTTACTTTATTAACATTTTGCCCGCCAGGACCACTGCTTCTGGTTGCCTGAAAAGTTAATTCAGGCAGAAAATCTCGCTCCCTAATTGTTTTCATCGTATAAAATATTGCATAAAGATATTCATTATGAAATCAGAATACCGTAATTTGGTTTATTTTGTAGGCTCATACAATTCCTATGAAACAATTATTCATAACCCTATATTTCTTTCTTCTGGTGCTTGGTATATCTGCACAGGAATATACCGGTGTGCATAATAGCCCTTATTTGCCGTTTGTTGGCATTGTTCATCAACCGGCCGATTTAACCCGGCATCCGGCAAAGTGGAATATTAACCTGTTGTCTACCAATGTAGGGTTACTACATAATCAGAACTTTGCTTCCCAGGACATTTGGGATGTGCTTGGTAAGGTTGGCTTTGGTGATTTAAAATTCTTTTTGGCTTCTGAAGAATCATTGTTATATGTAAAAGGTCATATGATGGTGCCTTCTATCACTTATAAGCTGAATGATAAACACTCATTTGGTGTTACCGTAAGTGTGCGCGCCGATGGTATTTATAACTCGTCTAATGATGATTTCATCAATATATTCAAAGGCATCCATAATCCTGAAGGCTTAAAGGATATTAAAGACGAGTATTTTCGCTCGTTATTAAATAGTTGGGTTGAGTATGGATTTGCATGGTCATCAACTTTAGTAAAGGATGAAAACAGATGGCTAAGCGGTGGTCTGGTATTTAAGGTACTGCAAGGTTCTGGTGCCGGATATCTTGAAATGGATGGAATTGATGTCATGTTTGACAAAGAGCATATTGCTCATTTCAACATGGATATGTCATATGGTTTTAATGAGAGTCTTAGCAAAACAGTTGATGGTGGTGATATTGTTGAACAATCTGGTGATTTGGGATTTGGTTTGGATTTAGGCGTGAGTTACTCATATTTACCCGACCATCTTGTGGGCGTGAAGGGTGTCCCTTATCGCTATAAATTGGGTTTTGTAGTGGCTGATATAGGTCAGATTCATCATCGAGACATAAAAGATCAGGCTTCATACAATGTTAAAATGGAAGATGTGCCTTATAGTCGATTTACGGGTATAACAACTATTGAGGCATTAAAGGACTCGATTGAGAAATCGATAGATTTTGAAGAAAGGCTTGGTGGTAGTTTTAGAACTAATCTGCCCCTTACAGTGAGGGCTGATGCAGACTATTGTCTAGCTCCTAACTGGTTTGTTAGTGGTAGTTTAGTTATGAAACCAAACTACTATAATTCATTGGTTAATATTGTGTCAAAGACTGCTTGGCGCGGCAACATAACCGGTCGTTATGAGTCTTCTAAATGGGGTGCTTATTTGCCAATTACGTATTCAAATATATTAAAATGGGATATCGGTCTGTCTGCCAGGTATAGGAACTTTTTTATTGGTTCATCAACGGTTATAGGCAACCTGCTAAATATTGCCGACAAACAGACGCTCATATATTTGGGGGTATCAATCCCAATTGGTTCAACAGTTAGTAATTAGGTGTAAGATATCTATCGCTAATTGCTTGCCGGAGCAATAGCATATTCCTTTATGATTCATAAATGTAGAATCGTGACGGTTGAGATCCAGTTCTTCTTTATTAAAGCTATTGGCATAAGCACCTATTTCGTTAAAAATGCAGGCCGATGCGGCATAATCCCACAAGCTGCCTCCTCCATCTTCTTTTTTCGGTAACTTAAAATAAACAGCTGGCGCATTTTCCAAAACCCACATAGCGTTCATGGCAGCTCCGCCATGGCAGATAATGTTTAGATTATCATGGCTAAAGCGCCTTAGTTTGCTGATAATTTTACTATAACCTTCATGCTGTTTGAAGCTGCGATCGCAAACTAATGTTAATGATTCAGATGGCTCATTGGTTGTCCATGGCAACTGATTTTTATACACCCCTTGTCCTTTTATGGCATGGTAAAGCGTTGAGTCAACCGGATTGTAGATCACTCCAATATGAGGAATACCCAGCTTGTCAACCAATGCAATGGAAACTGCATAACCATCGGTTTGTTCAATAAACGGCAGCGTACCATCCAATGGGTCGATGCACCAGAAATAGTCCTTCTCAAAGCGACTTCCGTCATCAGCTGTTTCTTCGCTAAGCAGTGCCAGGTCATATTTTTCTATTGATGGCCGTAAGGCTTTCAGAATGATTTGTTCGCTGGCCAAATCAACTTCTGTAAATACCTGTGATGCTAAACTATCGCCTCCTTCTTTCTGATGAACGGCTAGCTTTTCCTGGCTACGTTGTTTGATTAGCTCACCGGCCTGTGTGGCGGCCTGAATAGCGCAAGAGGCTAATTCGTTTATTTGCAGGGGGGGTAATAACATCTTATTGGGCTTTGTTTAATTGCGTCATCACTTCGCGGGCCAGGCGCTCGCTATAGCTGTTAATTTTCCAGTGATCGGGGCTCCAGCCTTTTAGGAAGCGGTGAAAATCGGTCCAGGCAACCGGGTATAGCTCACGCCATTCCTGTTCAAGTTCTTCGAAGTCAAAATCCGTATGTTTTTCGGATACAGCAGTTCTTAAAGCATCGAAGTAGGAGTCAAGAATCTGTTTCTCCATGCTTTCGCAATCATCCTCATACAAACAACTACCAACAAAATAGGCAACATCCTTCATGCCACAACCACCTCCCACATATTGAAAATCTACCGCAGCTACTCTCTTGCCATCTTCGGAAAAGCAGAAGTTAGCCAGCTTCGCGTCGCCATGCACAAATGTCTGATATTGGCAGTTGTTCAGTAACTGGTCGATAGCCGGTGCTGCAGCTTTCAGCCTGGTATCATCCATGACGTTCAGTTCATCCGGGCGGGTATCCAAATGCCAGTATGTACCTACTTCCCATAGTTTATCAGGTGCTAGTTGTAAGAATGAAGCATGGAAATTTGCCAGCCAACGTAAGCAGGTTTTGATTTCTGTCTGACTAACACTATTCATTCGCCTGGAGAAACCTGACGCATTTAAGTCCTCCATTACCATTACTACTTCTTCGCCAACGTGATTTAACGCCAGGATGTGAGGTGTACGGCAATTATCGTCACAATCCCTATTCCAGAATTCATACCAGGCTGTTTCTACTTTATAGGATTTCAATTTGCGCTGATGTGAGAGGTTTGTATTCCAGCCTCTTGGATGCTTATTGGTATCCGGTAGTTTAACGTGCTTCACCACAACGCTATTGTGTTCACCTCCTTGCAGCTTTACTCTTATTATCTGGCCATAGCCGCTCCATAGGTTCTGGATGATTTCGGTATGGATAATACCTTGTGCACCGGTGGCTTGTAATATAATGTCTGTCAACTGTTGATTCATGTCTGCCCTTGATAATTGAGGCGCAAAGATACTATTTTGCTTTTTTATGCTTCAAGCATTGCCTTAAGCACCTTGTAATCGGTTTTGCCGGTGCCCAATACAGGTATCTCATCAATGCTGATAACTTCGCGAAGTTTCGCAATGGGAGCCACCCCATTTTGGAGTAAATGCTCATTGGCTTCTTTCAGGTCAATGTTATCTTTTGTAAATAATGCGATGCGCGGTGGCTGGCTCTTGTCGCTGCCCTCCACTGCCAATACTTGTTCATCATCTCGTCCGTATTTGTCGAGCAGTATTTTTTCGATGAATGGCAGGCTTATCATCTCACCGGCAATTTTTATAAACCGCTTGAGACGCCCTGTAATAAACAGGTAACCTTCCTCATCCATATATCCCAGGTCGCCTGTTTTGTAATAGCATTTCCCATCAATGGTCTCAAACGGATGCAGTTCCGGTTGGTTCAAATAGCCATCAAACACATTTGGGCCGCTTACATATATCATTCCTGATTGCCCGGCAGGCAGCGCTTCGTTGGTTTCTAAATTCAGGATCTTAGCTTCAATGCCTGGCAGAAACCGGCCAACGCTATTGAGTTTTTGTTTGACCTGGGGATTTAGCGTTAGCACGGGAGAACATTCAGTAATACCATACCCTTCGAGGATGAGTCCGCTATCGGTGACTGCTTCAAAATGTTCTTTTAAGGATACGGGCATAGCTTCGGCACCTGATATAGCAAATTTCACCGATTTAAATGCATAGGCAGCACTGGTGCCCTCAGCCAGTAAAAGCTTCAGGAAGCCGGGTGTGCCAACCAATACATTGGCTTTGATGTGTTTCAGAATGCGCAGTACTTCGCGCGAATCAGTTGGGTTGGGTGTATAGCCCACTTTTATAGCTGTAAGCAACGGCATAATGTTGAGTACTGTAAAGCCAAAGCTGTGAAATGGTGGCAGAAACGATAGAAATACCTGGTTATTATCGATGTCAACCAGCTGGAATGCTGCTGATAGATTGCTGACGATATTGGTGTGTGATAATGGCACCGCTTTGGGCAGGGCCTCGCTACCCGATGTAAAGAGGATAACCGCGGTGTCCGGTTTGTTTTTAGTATTAATCAAAAGCTGTGGGAATTTAGCATTTAGGGCTCCTTTAAGCTTCGTAATTAGTGATATCTGAGGTACTTTCTTTTCGAGTAGAATGATCTTATTCTTTATTTCCTCAGGAAGCTGTTCATCAATCTTATCAACAAATGCTCCCGCTGAAAGTATAGTCTGAACGCCTGTCGTTGTCAGGCAGTGCAGAAGTACTTTCTTACCAACTGTCCAGTTAAGCATTACCGGTATTTTACCGGCCAGGTAAGAGGCAGCAATCAACAGGGTAGTACTTTGTAAGGCGGGCAGTAAAATACCCACGTGGTCCTCTTTGATTTCTTTTTTGAGCAACTCGGCCACTACGCATGCCTTTAAAAAGAACTCTTTACGGGTTGTGGAGCCAAGCATGGCATCGTAGCAAAACGGATCATTTCCATGTTTGGAAAAGGCGTTGATGAACTGCTGAAGTATGGTGCCGTTATTGCTAATAGTCAGTCGCTTTACTTCGCTAAGAGGACGCTGCAGTGTGGAAGGTTTCAGATCACTCTCACTTTTAAATTGCCCCATTGCTACCAGGCATAAATCTTCAATGGTCTTTATGTCATTGATTTGAGGAGCCGAGAAGCTAGGAAACTGATTCTCCACCTCAGATATGATTTCCACAATATTAAGCGAGTCTGCGCCTAAATCCAATTGTAAGTAGCTTTTTTGCTGAATGGTCTGTGCATCTATTTCCAGGATGGATGCTATACAGGCTTGTACCTTTGAAAAAACAGCACTAGGTATTGTTACATTGGATGCTGATGATTGTTTTTTTAATACTTTATCTGAACCTGCAATCTTTTCTGGCAGTTCTCTTTTTACTGGAGGTGCTATGAAGTGATAGCGGATGTAGGATACTGCTTCTTCTCCTTTTATATTATAAATACTCTCCAGGTAACGGTTAAACTCCGCTTTACCCTCACGACTTTTGGCTCTTGATTCAGCAGTAACATTAACGAATTCAATATTAATCGTTCTTCGAGGCATAAAAAACAGCAGGTTTGACAACACAAGCCCAACTGATTTAAACAGAGTAGGGAAGAACGAAGGAGATTGGCCCATCCATGCCTTTGACCAGCGGCTGCCCCACAGTCCTGAAATGCGAACGGCTATTACTTCTGCACCATCCGGCATATTTTGAACGCTTAATTGTGCGCTTTGTTTATTGATAATGCGTTCGTAGCCCTGGGCTGCAATCTTACCACTGGGGTATAGAACGATATTTTTGTTCATCATCAGTCCTTTGTCAACCGATGATACAATTTGTTCCAACACATTGGTGTTGCGGCTGCCGCCTTCGAGGTCACTTACACGTACAGCTCCCCATGCTTTGAACAGCCATTTGGCAACAGGGATATCAAAGTAGGAGGCCAGCATTACGGGTACTGCTGTTGTGTATTTGTACAAATAGGCAAACAGCAGAATGGGATCCATAATGGCCTGGTGATTCGGCAGAATCAGTTTGGCTGATTGGCTGTTTAGCGTTTCCCACCCCTTTACGTTTACTTTGTATCGAGCTCCAAGTATAAAACGCAGGAGGGCAAACAGTACTTTGGCTATGCCTATTATGATTGGATGATGTTGTTTCATGCTTATGAAATTAATGCTAGTCAAATGTTTGTATATCTGGTCTTATATAACGTTGTGTAGTTGTTATGATCTTCTGTCTTCCGTCTTCCGACCTTTGTTTAACAACTACAATGCCTTCAGTTTGTTGGCACCTGGAATACGCAGCCATGCGACAATTGTGATGATAAGCGTAATAACTGCAACGGCTGCAAACACCATAAGTGAGTTGGCCATTGTTTCAACCAATCCAAAAATACCTGCTGATAACAGGATAAAGGTAAACAGCATTAGGTTGTTATAAGCAAGTATTAGTCCCAGCTTACGCCCGTGCACGCGATCCTGAATAAACGAATTTAAAGGTATTTTAAAGATACCGGCAAAAAAGGCTGTCAAAACAATTAAAACAGTGAACAATATGGTAGAAGGGTTGACGATGAAGATGGTGGAAACACACAGTAACATGCCTGTTCCGCCAATCGGTACCAGGTACATCTTCAGCTTCTTGTTGGAGATAACACCAGTCATGTAGCAACCAGCTCCAATGCCAACGGCTACCAATGCCATAATGGTGCTGGTGGCGGTATCTGATAGTTGAAGCACATTACGGCAGTGCACTGTGATGTTCATCTGCAGTAAAGAACCAATGGCCCAAAAAGTAGCCAGACCAATAATGACAATATTCAAACCCTTAATCTGCTTGCTCCATTTATAAGATCGAATGAGGAAAAGAATCGGATTGAGCGTTGTTTCATCTTCATCATCAGGTACCGTTTCTTTTGGAGCGATTTTTAAGCTGAAAAGCCAACCTAATAAAGCAAAGAAAATAAGGGCAGCACATACGATGAGGGTTCTGTATGTCGATAAGGACTCAATCAGGCTGATGTCAGATGTGACACCGGCTATGTATGTTCCAATAAGTACACCCATAAACGTAAGCATTTCCATAGCACCGGTACCGAATGGAATCCCTTCTTTACCACCAATATCACGAATGATGCCGTATTTGGCCGGTGAGAATAAGCAACTTTGCAAGCCCATCAGAAAAATGGCAAACATGGTGATGGTTACACTCTGAAGGATGAAACCGACTGATGCAATGGCCATGATTGGTATTTCATACAGTTTTGCCCGTTGGATAATTTTGGCTTTAGAATGATCGCGTGCCAGCTTGCCGGCAATAGGCGAAAAAGCTATATATGGAAGTACAAACAAGGCTGATGCCAGCATGATGACGATGGACTCCTGATCTTTCATCATCCACGTGGTGGAGATGAAAAATACCAGGTATTTAAGGTAGTTATCGTTCAGTACACCTAAAAAGTTGGTGATGAAAAGAGGGAGCCAGCTTGTTTTGACTGATTTATTCATAGCAAATGGTTTAATTAAGGGGTAAGTACAATAATGTGACTTACCCCTGCAAATATAAACGATGCAAACTTTATCTTCACGTAATGGCTGAATATAAAGCAGCCTAGTCGTGTTCAGGTGTGATTGGCTGTTTGTTAGCCTCCGCTTCAGCTTTCTCTTTATCAAGCCAGTATTTGTTGATGCGGGCAATACCTAAAGTCAGCAGGCCAATGATGGAAAGAAACAACATTTTGCTGATGCTGGCATCTCCTGATATATCCCAGAAAAACACCTTTGCTGTCGTGATGATTAATACCAGTGAGCCCATAACTCTGAAGGCGGCTGCCCTCGTATGTGCTCCCCATGCAAAAATAAACAGAGCATAAATGATGTAAGAAAAGGAAATTGCTAAAGAACGACTCATAAAAGTGATGTCGTAGGCTATCCAAAGATTTTTAATCTGAATAGTAATCAAACCGGCAACAATGATATTGGCAGCTATAGCCATCATAGTACTCAGGTTGGGACTTTTTACCTGCTCAACCTTTGAACCATAAAAGCCAAAGGCCGCCAAAGCCATCCAGGTAAGAGCACCAGCATTAAAAAATGGCAGGTATTTTACACCAAACAATTCTATCCATTGTACATCCCAGGCAACAGTAAACCAATAGATAATAAGCATTAGCCATGCCGCATAACTCACATAAATCAATTCAAATGTTTTGGTGAACCGACCAATCGAATAGGTGCTGGTAACTACCAGTAACCACAGTAAGGTGGTGAATACATACTCAAGGCCATAAATACTCATTGGCTGGATGTTGGATGCGGAAATAGCAAACAGCAGCAAGCCCAGGCATGTGTAAATAATGGCAGGGAATGGCTTTTTATCCGATAGATAATAGATAAATGCCGAAGTTGCCATGAAGCCTAGCCCAACAATTAACAATGGAATTGTGAATGTAATCTCGAAGCTTCCCAGAATGTATATCGACCAAAAGATAAACAGCATGGCATTAATAAGGCTCAGGTAAAGATTCGATCCGGTGAAGCGATCTTTTTCGTAATACGAGGCGAAAATAATGCCGCCCATATAGGTAGCAAAAAGTGATGCCGCATAAAAGAATGGTCGTCCCCATGTCAATGGATCGAAATAAATAAAGTAGGTGGCGTAGATGAGTACCGTAATGGCGAATGCCATGGCGCGTAATTCAATCCAACGCTTAGATATGCTGACATACAGAGCACCGACGTTGAGGATTAACACGTAGGCAAACAACAACCAGTCGTGATGAGGCTCTGCCTTCATAAACAGTGGCGACAGTAAACCGCCCATGATGCTGATGAATATAAGGCCTCTCAGGTCGTAGCGGTAACTCATAAAGGTGGTGAGTGCTGTCAGGCTGAGCACGGAAATAAACGTGATGTTGTAAGGCCAGTTAAGGCTGGTGCTGAATGCAACATAAGAGAATGTGGCATAGACAACGCTCATGCCGGTTCCGGCCAACAGCTGACAGGTGTTTAACTGGCTCTTACGGTAATAGCTGAATCCGGCAAACAGCAGGGTTAAGCCAATGGTAAAGCCGGAAAGAACTCTTAATTCTGCAGGAAACCAATTGTTTTCAAATACAATTTTTAAAAAGTAGGTGAATGATGAAAACAAGAACAGAATGCCCAATGTGGTTATCCAATGTTTCTTAATTAATTCAATCATGATCGTCAAATTTGGGTTATACTTTAATTTGTTCACGGTGTAAACTTACGGCACAGTCAGAGTCTAAAGCAAACCATAAATTGATAAAAAAGGACTTTTAAAAATGTTTATTTAGTGTGATTAAGATAATAAATTAAGTAACTTAGTGTTTGAATAAAGGACTTTAAATAATGCTATGGATGCCCTTGTTGATGTCATAAATACCCTTTCAAAACCGGAAGTCAGTGAATTTGCTTCATTCATAAATCGTCAAAAGCAGAAGACGAATCGAAAAGATTTGGATCTATTCTGGTTGTTGTATAAAGAAGGCGAGTTGAGCTCCGAAGATGCTGTTAGACGACTCTATCCGGGTGGCAATCAGGTGGCTTATCATGCTTTGCGTAAAAAGCTAATGAAGCATTTGACGGACTTCATATACTTTAAGCAGTTGCGCAATGATTATACGGCTGAAGCACAGGTTTCGGCACAAGTGGCTATGGCCCGTTATCTCAAGGAGTTTGACATCGTTCATCTCGCCTGGAAGAAGTTAAAGAAAGCGGAGCAGCTGGCTGTGAATAATGAGCAGTATGCATTGGCCAATCAGATTTGTCGACTTCAATTGGAAATGCCTCTGGATAAGCTTAATGAGCGAATTGATGTGGTTTTGTCCAAAAAGAAGCGTTACCTGCGTCTGGCCATTGAAGATGACAAGATTGATACAGCTTATAAGGTGATTCAGCATCATTTACAAAAATCCAAAGTGCAAGGTGAAGCATTTGATTTGCAATATATTATTGAGCAAACATTGGAGGAGTTTGAACTCACACAGGCTATTTCCAACAGACCGTCGGTGGTATATCGCCTGATGTCCATCGTACGAAGTGCCGCCAAATCACGTAAAGCATATTATGAGTTTGAGCCTGTTTTGTTACATTTTTATCGCAACATGGAAGTGTTACCCAATGCATCGGCCAATGATATAGTTTATGTTGCCCGTCTGCAATACATGGTGGCCCATACGCTTTTCCGTAATAAGAAGTTTAGTTTGTCACTCGATTACATTTACCAGTTAAGAGAACAAATGCGCAAGGTAGCCCGGAGCGAATATACGCGTCTGCTACCCCGTTTTACGCAGTTGTATTGTGCATTACGTTTTTTTACAGGGTATATCAATGAAGCAATTCGTATGGTTGATGCTGCCTTTATGCAAAAATTGCGATTAAAACCTGAAGAGGTGCTAAACCTGAAGCTAAACAAAGCTATCTATCATTTCTATAATACTGAATACAAAGTGGCACTACAGGAGTTAATGAGTATTGAGCATAGTAATGCCTGGTGTTCCAAAATTGCGGGTGTTGAGTGGGTGATAAAAAAGGAATTTCTGGAAATATACATACAGTTTGAATTAGGTAAGTTCGATATTGCAGCTAACAAGATTCGTGGCTTGCTAAGACAGAAAGAGTTATTTGAGAAACGGCCGCAAATAGAGCGTGTAAAGGTATTTTTGCAGTTGGTGAATCAAATAGTTGATGATCCTGCAGTAGCAGAAACAAGTGAATTTTACGAAGCAGTAGAAACGGCTTTTGACTGGATACCCATTGAACAGGAAGATTTGCATGCATCGGTGTACTATGCCTGGATGAAATCTAAGATTGTAGGAGAAGATGCCTATAAGGTGTTGCTTGACCTGATACTAATCGAATGATTTATACCATCAACAATGTGCTATACAGGGAAAAGTCCTAATTTTGTTCACTTAATTATGAATAGCAACTAAACTTATATGATTGAAAAGATACCGATAATTGATAAGCACCCTTCAGCCGAAATACCCCTTGATGGGTTGGTGTCACGATTAATACAGGCTGGCGAACAGCAGTTTGTTTTTATGGAATTTGAAACGGATACGGAAGTAGCCCTTCATTCGCACGAAGCACAATGGGGCGTGGTACTGGATGGAGAAATGGAGCTGACAATCGGTAAACAGGTTTTGTTTTTGAAAAAGGGGGATACCTATTATATCAACAAAGGAGAACTGCACTCGGCAAAAATTAAAGCAGGCTATAAGGATCTGACCTTATTTAACCAAAAAGACAGGTATAAAACACAAAGTGATACGTAGTCATGGAAACTGTAATCTTATCAGCCACAAACCGCAATGAGTATGTTGAACTGACCACCGTGGTGAAATTGGTAAAGATTGAAGTATCGCGACAAAATTGTAAAGATGTGTTGCTCGAAGTGGTGGATGAACAAGGTCAATCAAAGGGAAAACCACTCGAAAAATGGTTACCGCAGATAAAGGCTAAAAACATTGCAGGTTTGCGCTTCATGATGAATGACTTTAGTACAAAACCAATTGAAATTAAACTGACATGGAAATAAACAGTTTGGTGAAGAGGTTGTTTCTTGCTCAAATAGTTGTCTTAATGAGTTGTCAGCAATCAACAGAAAGTAATCACTATCAATCAGGAGATATCCTTTTTAGAGGACATTTAAGCAGTTCGTTATCCCAGGCCATTGATGCAGTGACACAAACCGGTAAAGAGCATCACTACACGCACATGGGTTTGGTAGAGGTAGTTAGTGATACGGTTTGGGTATTGCATGCGGCTCCGGGGAAAGGCGTTTGTAAAGAGTTGCTCGAAGATTTTTGCCTTAATGATTCAGATTCGGTCGTTGTTGGGCATTACCGGGTTCAAGACATACCAAATCAGTCAGTAAGCAATGCTTTGGCGTTTGCCAATAAACAGTTGGGGCAGCCATATAATTATTCCTACATCCTCGAAGATGAGGGTTTTTACTGCTCCGAGTTTGTTTACGAAGCTTTTGTTTCGGATTCACTCTTTAAACTCAACCCCATGACTTTTATTGATCCGCAGACCGGTGATTTTCATCAGGGCTGGATCAAGCATTATCATGAGCTTGGGATTGCTGTGCCAGAGGGTGAGCCGGGTTGCAATCCCAATGGTATGGCTGCCAATCAACGATTGGAGTTTTTGGGGATGGTGCTCCGGAGGCAAAGAGAAGATAAACAGCAGATTATCAATTCAACTAGTCAATAATTAAAGAAAGAAATGGGAATTTTAAGAAACATAAAAAGTGATTACGAGATTTATGAGAATGTAAGTCTTGAGTGTGCAGTGGCTATTGAGCGTGACGATTGTAAGAAAATAAAAGCATACCGAAAAAAATATAAGGGCAAAGAGCCATTACCCAGTGAAAAGGTTGAAGGCTATCAGTTTATTATGGATGAGGAGTTTGGTTCATTGAAGATAGATTTTTCGAAGAAATTGAATTTCGAAATCAGGGATTTGGTAAATGTTAAGGGCTAAACCTTTTATAAAACTACCTGTTAAACGGAAGTAATAATAATATATTGAAATGAAACAGATTGTACTGGTATTTGGAAGTATTTATGGCGCATTGTCTGTAACGCTGGGAGCGCTTGGTGCACATGCCTTAAAAAAAGTATTAACGGAATCTCAGCTACAAAGCTTTGAGGTGGGCGTAAAATACCAGATGTATCATGCCATTGTGCTTCTGGTAATAGGTTTCTTCTTTACTTTCGAAACACGCTTGCAGCAGATGATGGGCTGGAGCTTCATTTCAGGCACCTTCTTGTTCTCATTCAGTATATATTTCCTAAGTTTATCGTCACTAATTGGAGCTAGCCTTAAGGTATTAGGTCCGGTAACGCCATTGGGCGGTCTGTTAATGATATTGGGGTGGTGTTTGTTGTTGATACAGATTGTGCGCAGTTTCTAAAGCATTATTGGCTAGTCATATCTAAAGTAATGTACGCCCATTGGTGGGTGCTTCAATATTTACTTGTTGAAGATGGTGTATGGTGATAAGCTTTTTAACTGAACTCATCAAATGAGATATTGCTGTCTGGTACGCCCAGGTTATACAGCATGGTCATTGTTGCCTCATGCATTTTGGGTGGACCACAAATATAATACTCAATCTCTTCAGGCTCCTCGTGTTTACTCAAATACTCCTTATAGATGACGTCGGAGATAAAACCGCAGTGGCCGCTCCAGTTATCATCACTTTTGGGTTCAGACAAGGCTATTTCGAACCGGAAGTTCTGATATTGTTTCTCCAGATTTCTAAAATCTTCTTCGTAGTATATCTCAATTTTTGAACGCGCACCATACCAATAGGTTACTCTTTTAGTGTAATGCTGAGTATGCAAAAGATCAAATATTTGTGAACGTAGCGGAGCCATGCCGGCTCCACCTCCTATGAACATTATTTCGTTGGCCTGGCCTTTCACATAAAACTCGCCATAAGGACCAGACATGATTACTTTGTCGCCAGCCTTACGTGAGAAGATGAAAGAGGAGCAAATCCCCGGGTTTACCTTCTTGAAATTATTTAGCTTCGTTAATGGCGGGGCAGCAATGCGCACGTTTAATGTTACAGTATCGCCTTCGTCGGGATAATTGGCCATTGAATAAACCCTGTAGGTCTCTTCCCGGTTAGTCATTTGCAAATCCCACATGCCCATTTGTGTCCATTCCCTTTTGTATGGCTCATCAATGGCAATGTCAGAATAATTAATGCTGACTTTTGGGACATATATCTGTATATAAGCACCGGCTCTGAAATCTAACCTTTCCTGTTGAGGAAGCTGGATAATACATTCTTTAATAAAGGCGGCCACATTGCGATTAGAAATCACTTCACATACCCATTTTTTAATCTCCATTACTTCAGGAGGTATTTCTATGCTCACATTTTCCTGCACCTTGGTTTGACAAGCCAGGCGCCAGTTGTTGAGTCTTTCTTTTCGGTTGAAAAAAATGGTCTCGGAAGGAAGTATGCTTCCGCCACCTTCAACCACTCTGCATTTGCACATGCCGCAGGTGCCTTTACCACCGCAGGCCGATGGCAGTAATATATCCAAGGAGCTTAAACTATTGAGAACAGTCTGTCCAGCTGCTACCTGCCATTGTTTATCGTCATTAATGGTCAGGGTCACCATCCCCTGAGTTGTAAGTCTGGCTTTGGCAATGAGCAGCATTACAACAAACAGCATAATAATGATAAAGAACACCATCATACTAAGCCATATAACGGACAATAATGTAAAAGCCGGTGTCATTGTACCTTGAATTGTTTCCCTTCAGACTAATTACGCAAAAAACGGGCTGTTGTCAATAGTTGAGCACAGTTGTAACCACTTCTCTGATTATTCCATCCATAAGCTGGGATCAATTCACTTGTTATATACCACCTAAAAATGCAAGGAAAATCAGCTTATATTGGTTAACTTAAACCTCTCGCTTGTACCCAATTGTTTTGTCAGAAATAAAGTTGTTATTATTATGATCTTGCGTATTCGATTATTGCTTTATATTTCAGTTATTTGTCTGCTCATCCTTTCAAGTACCTTTTTTTTACCGTATGGATTTTCAGCCATTCACGAAGGGTGGTCGGCAACTTTCTGGCTTTTTATTTCCAATACAGGTGGAACAATAGGTGTTCCTCTTATCACCCTCTTGTTTTGTATTCTCATAAGTATGCACTATAAAGGCTGGAAAAGCAAATTACTGGTAATAACAGGTGCTTTAGTGGTGTTTTCACTTGTACTTGGTGTGTTTGCCCGTTTAAATGAGTTTTTTATTAAGGAACAACTAAAAGTGGAACGCCCTAATATTATTTTTCTTCATGAGACGATGGGATTTGATAACGAGGCTTTTTATAGCATTGAATCCAAGGATGAACGGCGTGTATTCATTGAGGATTTTTTTAACGGGCAGTTGTCTCAGGTAATTTTGTTTGACGATGAACCTTTGCATTCCAAAGTTATTCGGCATTGGTTGCACGAAACGGGCTATTCCTTCCCTTCGGGTCATTCGGTAAATGCTTTTCTGATGGCCATGCTAATGGCTTATATCATCCTGTTTATATACTCCGATTTCAGGCGTCGTCTGTTTTTTGCTTTGCCCTTGGTGTGGGCTACACTGGTCGCCCTGTCGCGGGTAATACTTGGTGTGCATTCGCCTATTGATATTAGTTTGGGAGCAGCCTTAGGGTGTTTGATGGCTATGTTAATTATCAGTACCCGGCTGATCGATACTCAACTAACTCCAAAGGATGCGGTTACTTAGATGCAGAATGAATGACCTATGGCTCAGTTAGTTGAGTTCTTGAGTCGCCCATCCAGGTCAGTTTTTTCCATAAATACTCCAAAGGTCCTTGCTTATATTTTTTCAACCACCAAATGCTGAAAAGAAGCTGAACTATAAAAACTAAAATGGCTGCAATGAAACTAAAAACTATATTTAATGTCGTATTTAAAGACAAACCATACCCATAAAAAATAAATGAACCAATTATTGCCATTGATATATAGTTGGTCAGGCTCATTCTTCCATAGGCTATAAATATAGATTGTAACCTGTTATTGGTGAATGTATACCAAAGTAGTGTGTAGGCGGCTACTAAAACGCTACCAAAGAAAAAATTCTTTAGAGTTGGTACTAATATTGACAGCAGTATTTTACTAGGTAAAGCTGTTGATGACTGCAAGTAAAATTGTAAGCTGTATAGAACACCATAGCCAACAAGGCCACATGCAAGTACTTTTCTCCAGAATAATATTGTCATTGGTGTTTTATGAAAAAGTTCCTTTCTGCCTGACAGCATACCAAGCAGGAATAGGGATGCTGTCTGAAATAATCTGCCATTTTCAATTTGCCATAGATTAGAAAATATTTGTCCTTCCCACAAATTGGTCTTCCATACAGCAGGCAATGTACCGCTGGCAAGTACTGGACTTACCAGCTTAAAATAATTCCAGTTTATCTTCTCATATGGCTGATAATCTATATCAATTATGGAGGAAAAAAACTGATACCACTCCAGGGGCTGCAACATAAACAGGATGGCTACCCAATATACCAACTGATTACTGGCATTGCTCAGAATGATTAAAACTAGGCCCACAAATGAATACAAAACCAAAATATCACCAGGATAGAACATTGCGTTTAGCTGGGCAAATACCATAAGTAGAATCATACGCCAGGCAAATCTTATTCTGAAATCATAACCTTGCTTTTTCTGATTATTGAATTGGATGAAAAAACTGAATCCAAACAAAAATGAGAATATGGCATATGCTTTTCCTGAGAAAATATAAAACGTTGTTTCCCATATGCCAGTGTTTAAAGCTTTAAAGGGTTCAAGTGGCGGCGATTGGTAAAAATAAAGGTTAAAGTGCTCTATAAAATGAATGAGTAAAATTCCGAATAGTGAAAACCCTCTTAATGAATCGACTAAATCTATCCTTTTTTGAAACAAACTACTCATGCTGTTTAGGTTGGTTTATTTTAATTCTTCTAAGACAGGACAAAGATACAATTGCCTTTCTATGTGAGAGTATTGATGGTTTTCAGATTTAGAGATGACAGGTTCTTTTTAGGGGGATAAATGGGTGATTTAAGTATTAAATGTAGTATGAACGTAAATATACGATTCCATCATTATAGCGCTTCAAATAGCCATACCCCAGAGTTCAATGGCAATTCCTTATTTTACTTTCTGCTTTATAGTTTTCTTACATCAGATTAGATGAATAAACTAATACTCCAAAGTTTAGAAGTGACTTGGTAAAATTCACACACTATAGTTGAGTAGTTAAAATATTAACAAATGAAGCTACTGTGTCACATAATTTCATATATCCACATTTTAAGCCCATTACAGCAATTTCTTTTAAATTAAAACTAGAGCGTTTTTGTAGTAAACTATTTGTAAAAAAATCGACAAAATCAGCTCGTATTTTTTTATTAAAGAAAAAAATCGTGAATTTTTATTTTTTTAACATTTATATAGTCAACTTATCAGGTCTAGTGTATATTTTTGGCAGCATAAAAGACAATTAAAGAATTTTTGGTGTAATTGTAAACTATCTGTATTTATGAAAGTATCTGAAAAGATTGAGCTACTTAAAAAGAAGCGTGAAGAAGTCCAAAAAATGGGCGGTGATGCACGTGTAGCAAAGCAGCATGAAAAAGGCAAGCTGTCGGCTCGTGAGCGTCTTGACGTTCTTTTTGACGAAGGTAGCTTTAGAGAGGTTGACATGTTCGTTGAACACCGCTCGGTTAACTTTGGCCTTGATAAAGTTGAAGTGCCATCTGATGGTGTAATCGTTGGCCACGGTTTAGTTAACGGACGTCCTGTTTTTGCTTATTCTCAGGATTTTACCTCTCGTGGTGGTTCGCTAGGTGAGATGCATGCAGCCAAAATCTGTAAAATTATGGATTTGGCCGTTAAAGCAGGAGCTCCTGTAGTTGGATTAAACGACTCAGGCGGTGCCCGTGTAGAAGAAGGTGTTGACGCATTAAAGGGCTATGGTGAGATTTTTATGCGTAACTCACGTGCATCAGGTGTTATTCCACAAATCTCTGCAATTATGGGGCCTTGTGCTGGTGGTGCTGTATATTCACCTGCCATGACTGATTTCATCTTTATGGTGAAAAAGCAGAGCCACATGTTTATTACCGGACCAAACGTTATCAAAACTGTTACCGGTGAGGAAACAACGCTGGAAGAGTTGGGTGGAGCAATGGTGCATAACTCAAAAAGTGGTAATGCTCACTTTGCTTGTGAAAGCGATGAAGATACTATCGAAGCAATTAAAGAACTGTTAGAGTTCTTACCAAATAATAATCTTGAGGAAGCTCCTCAGATTCCAATGGGCGACGACCCTGCCCGTCAGTGTGAAGAGCTGGATACAATTATACCAGATGATCCAAAAGTACCTTACGACATGGTGTCTGTTATTGAGTCGGTACTTGATAATGGCGAATTTATGCAGGTGCACGAGCACTATGCAGAGAATGCCATCGTTGGTTTTGGTCACTTAAATAACCGTTCAGTTGGTATCATCGCCAATCAGCCAATGATTCAGGCCGGTTGTTTGGATATTGATGCTTCTGACAAAATTTCACGATTCGTACGTACCTGTGATGCTTTCAATATTCCAATGATCACATTTGTTGACGTTCCTGGTTACTTACCTGGAGTGGCTCAGGAGTGGGACGGAATTATTCGTCACGGTGCCAAATTACTTTGGTCATATGCTGAGGCTACTGTGCCTAAGTTCACCGTTGTTACTCGTAAAGATTACGGTGGTGCATACTTAGCAATGTGCTCTAAACCTCTTGGTGCAGACATGGTATTTGCATGGCCATCGGCAGAGATTGCCGTGATGGGTGCTAAGGGAGCTGTTGAGGTTATCTCTACTTACCGTAAGCAAATCTCAGAAGCTGAAGACCGTCAGGCAATGACTGATGCCAAGATTAAGGAATACGAAGACGCCTTCAACGTACCTTACCTGGCTGCTAAACGTGGTTATATTGATGATGTTATCCTGCCAAGTGAAACAAGGCAGCGCCTAATCGATGCACTTGATGTGATGTCGACTAAGACTGAGGTGTTACCTCCTAAAAAGCACGGAAACATTCCATTGTAAAAAAACGATTGTACTATGACAGCAAGAGAAAAAAGAAGAAGAGCGGCAATGATCGCTGTAGCTTATTACCTGGAGCAGGAAGCAGCCAAAAATAACGAAGTTAAAGCTGTTAACTCATGGAAAGCCGCCGGTAAAGAAGTGATTATGAATAACCGTGCTATGGTACAACGTCGTGGTCGTTTATTACGTTCTCGCGCTTAAGGTAAGTAAAGTAGATTAGAAAGGAGTCACTAGCCTATAGAAGCTAGATTCTGACAGCTTTTCTTTAATCATCAACAATTAACAAAGAAACAAATGAATTACGATAAACACGGAGTCTTGGAGATGGCTCCACTAGAGTATGGAGCTGATCGTCCAAAAGCAGCTAATCCAATTAAGATTAATGATGTAAGTTTACGCGACGGCCACCAGTCGTTATTTGCAACCCGCGGACGTACCGAAGATATGTTGCCTGTTGCTGAAATGATCGACAACGCAGGTTATAACGCTGTTGAAACATGGGGTGGTGCAACTTTTGATACAATGCACCGTTTCTTAGCTGAAGATCCATGGGAGCGTTTGCGTACCTTGAAGAAGCACATGCCAAAAACACCGTTTTCAATGTTGCTTCGCGGTCAGAACGTGGTAGGTTACCGTAACTATGCTGATGATGTGGTAAAAGCGTTCGTTCAGCGTTCAATTGATAACGGTATGGATATCTTCCGTTGTTTTGATGCCTTGAACGACTACCGTAACTTCGAAACGGCAGCTCAGGTAATTAAAGACAATGGTAAGCATTTCCAGGGTGTAGTATGTTACACGCTTAATCAACCTCGTTTGGGTGGTGATGTGTATAACATGGATTACTACATCAACAAAGTAAAAGACTTAGTAGAGTTTGGTGTTGATTCTATCTGTATCAAAGATATGGCTGGTTTAATTGCGCCTTACGATATCTATAACCTGATTCGTGAGATCAAGAAGTTCACTGATATTCCATTGAACCTGCATACACACTTTACCTCTGGTATGGCTGACTTAGCTATCTTCAAAGCTATTGAGGCAGGTGTTGATATTGTTGATACTTGTATCGGGCCTTATGCTTACCGTACATCACATGCAGCTGTTGAGCCATTGATCATGTCGTTGTTAGGAACTAACCGTGATTCAGGTATGGACATCAACAAAATTACAGCTATTGCTGATGAGATGGAGAAATACATACCTAAGTACAAGCACCTGGATAACAATCCTAAGTATGCAACTACTGATATCAATGTATTGCTTCACCAAACGCCGGGCGGTATGTTGTCTAACCTGGTGAACCAGTTGAAGGCCATGAACGCTTTGGATAAATTACCTGAAGTATTCCGTTTATTACCAAAAGTTCGTAAAGACTTAGGTAACATTCCTTTGGTAACGCCTACTTCTCAAATTGTGGGTGTACAAACAGTAAACAATGTATTGTTTGACTCATACGAAGGTGAGTATGCTCAGATTACTAAAGAGGTAAAAGATCTTTGTTACGGACTGTATGGTAAAACTACTGATCCTATCAATCCTGAAGTTCAGAAAAAGGCCTTGAAAGATTACCCACGTGGTGAGGAGCCAATCACAGTTCGTCCTGGTTCAATATTAGAGCCTGAAATGGATGCCGTGAAAGAGGAGTTCAAGGACTTTACCCAGGACATCGACGATGAAGTTTTGTGTGCTTTATACCCTGTAACAGGTAAGCGCTTCCTGAAGTGGAAATACGGTAAGGAGGAAGTTCCAGCTGAGTTCCAGGCGAAGACAATGGAGCAGGTTGAGAAAGAAGAAGAGTTGGTGCGTAAGGCATTATCAGGCGAATTAACTTCTAAGGGTAACGGCGGTGCTACCCGTGAGTTGGAAGTTAAGGTTGATGGTGAAGTATTCACTGTTGAAATCAATGATCCAAATGCAGCAGGTGCTGCAGCTCCTCGTGCTCGTCGAGCTAAAGGTGGTGCTAAAGAAGTAGAAGCTACAGGTAGCTTATTAGCGCCAATTCCTGGTATGATTGTCGAGTTCAAGAAGAAAGTTGGCGAAGAAGTAAAAGCTGGTGAAACAGTGGTTGTACTTGAAGCCATGAAGATGATGAATAACCTTGATGCTGCTGTTGACGGCGTGGTTACAGAAATCAAATTTGATTCTGGTGATTCTGTTGCTAAAGGAGATGTCCTGATGGTGATTGAACCAAAAGAGGCTTAAGCAACTTCGAAATACAATATACTCCAAAAATCAGGCAGGCCGTAAGGTCTGCCTTTTTTATTGCTTTTTTACCATATAATTGAGGAGCTGTCACATAATTAAAATATATAACAATGTATATATGAAAATATATAAATAAAAATATATATTTGTCGTTCAAATTTTACAATATGACAAAGACAACTATGCAGGCAGTATTTATCCCAAAACTTCATTCCTTGGCAAATTCGTTTCATCCGGCAAAAACTGAAGCTCATACTCTTTTAATTCTGGAATCTTTTTTAAGGGCTTAGTTTTGTTTTGACAGTCATCAATCAAGAAAGCCTTAGCTGAAAACTAATGAAAACATCAAGCCCTTTTGCAATTTTTACTGCTATTCTGGTAAGTTTATTTACATCCTCATGCGAAGAGGTAATAGAGTACAGCCCTTATCAGAACATTGTTCCTAAAAAGTGGAAGAATCAGAACATTAGTAATTACAATGCTTTACTGCCCGCTGCTAATGAGGTTTTTGAACCATTTAAAGTGGCGTTGATAGCCGATACGCATACCTACTACGATGAATTTGAAAAGCAGGTGAAGTTTATCAATTCCTTTACCGATATTGATTTTGTGATCCACCTGGGAGATGTCACACTAAGTGCCAATAGCCGCGAGTTTGAATGGTACAGCGATATTATGAATAAGCTGAATGTGCCTGTTATAACCATTATTGGCAATCATGATTGTTTGGGTAATGGTTATAGTATCTACACCGATATGTTTGGCGAATCCAACTTCTATTTTGAATACCGCGATGTTAAGTTTGTCATTTTTGATGATATCATCTGGGAGAAACACATTGCTGACCCTGATTTTACATGGTTTAACAATGCTTTAAAAAACGATGGGAGTTATAAGCATGTAATTCCATTTGCTCATATTGCTCCATGGGACGACCAGTTTTCAATGGGGAATGAGTTGTATTACAATTATATTCTTGAAGAAAACCACATTTCGCTGTCGGTGCATGGGCATGATCATCACTATAAGTGGAAACAGCCCTATGGTGAGGTGAATTATATGACGGTACCATCTCCCGATAAGCAGGAGTTAATCATTCTTGATATTCACGCAGAAGCAGTGCAGGTGGAACGATTAAACTATTAAAACGATATGGAATCTATCTTGAGACATGTTGCAGACCGAGCAATACTGATTGGTATGTTGCTGCTTCATGCTTTTTTTGCCGAATCGCAAGAGCAACTGAATAAGGCAGTGAGGCGTGGCGATGCAGTTAGTGATGCACCCGTTACCAATGCAGCAAATCATGAAAAAGAGCATAATGACAAAGACCGTTTATGGTACATCCCATCTCAATATAAACTGCAGTATGCCGGGGGTATAGGCTTTATGTCAGCGGGCTTTGGCTATGAAGTATCTCCAACCTATCAACCAGTATTATTTGTTGGCTATCTGAGTGAGAGTTTTGGAGGCAGCCAAAACCGGGTTCTGAGTGTATCGGTTAAAAACAGTTTTTACCTAAGCCGCCAGCCTTTGTTGAAATACTTTAGACCTTATGCTGGCTTGTCCATCAACTGGGGCAACACTAACAATACCTTTCGTTCATTGCCCGAATACTATCCGGATGAATACTATTTTCAGAATAAAGTGCATTCTGCACCCTTTGTAGGTGGCGAATTATATGTTAATCTGAAGCCAAATAAGCAGATAAAAGGGATGGGCGTATATGCCGAATTATCTGCCTTAGATGCTTATCTGCTGGAAGCTATCAGAACCCAGTACGTTAAACCTCATATGGCACTAACTTTGGCCTTAGGCCTTACGGTGTATATTAACTAAATAGGGACTGAAGTGGCGGTTAAACGTTAATCATGGTTAAAAAATAAGGGGGATATGTAAATCAATTGTGATATCTCATTGATTACAATGGCTTTTTTCTAATTTTAAAACTTTCTAATGCTTAACGTATTACTTATGATGAAGAAGCTGCTGATTCTGATAGCACTGCTTATCCTTGTTTTTACCGGCAATTGGGTGTATGGCAATATTTTATCTAAAAAGATTGAAGACAGGATACTGCTACTATCAAAGAGTGTGAACGACAGGCTAGTGGTTAAGTTTGACCATGTTAAAGTCAACCCATTATTATCAAAACTTCAATTGAAGGGGCTGCAGGTAACCACTGTGGAAGGTCAGGAGCTGGCTCAAGGCGAAAAGGTGGTGCTGGATATGCCTTACAACGAAGCCATTCGTCTGCTGAACGGAAAGAAAGTAGATGAACTAAAGGCCCTAAAACTAAAGGTTGATAACCTGCGTGTTGGTATTGATGAGGCAGGTGGAGAGCTGTTGTTGGGGCATTTATTTATTGATTTTAACGGAGCTATCAATAAAGCAGATATACAAACCATTCAAACGGCCTTTCCATCGGTTAATCAACGTTTGCGGGTGCAGGCCAAAGATGTTACACTGGGGCAGACGCCCTGGTTGCATGCTTTGGGTTTTAACCCTGAACAAATTAAGGATGTTAATCAGTTTAATGAGCTGAGTATTGAATGTGAGTTACAGCCCCTGCAGTCGCAATTAAAGCTGGTTAAATTTAACCTGGATGCCGATTGGCTCGATTGCCAGTCCAGCGGTGTGCTAAACTACGTGGGCGAGGGGCTCACCAATGCCAAGGCTAAGAAAGCTGAGTCATCATTTAATTTAAAGCTGAAACAAAATGGTATGACCTGGGGCGATGCTACAACCAATGGAAAATTCTCGTTAGATAAACTATCAATCAAATCGGATGCTGTGGTTGATTATAGTGGCAGTACCCCTAGCGTTCAATCACAATCGAGTCATATTCTGCTCGAAAACTTAAGTGTAGAATACGCCGGGACTAAGCGAGCCCAGCTGGAGGCGCAAACAGCCCTGTTAGGCCTGAAGATGGATAAAATTACAGTGGGCAAACTGGCCATCAACTCTGTATTAGCTAATGATTGGCTAACCATTACCGATTCTGAGCTACAGTCATCCTTCATGGATATTGATCTCAATGCCAAAGTAAATGTCAGCTCTGAGGCTCCAGGTGCATCGCAGATCGAATCAGCGACACTGATCGTCAGCAACCTGGCCCCTGGAATTCAAAATGGCTTATCTACCTTTGAATTAATGACCATGCAATCATTACCACGTAATGGTGATGCTATTATATTGGAGATGACCGGTCCTGTGTCGCGTCCGGTAATAAAAGGCCTCAGGTACTAGTGCAAATGACTAATTTAAGCAAAACGGCATTGGTGCTTGAAGGTGGCGGCTTCAGGGGTATGTATACATCTGGTGTGCTGGATGCCTTGTTGGCCAGTCGAATAGAATTTCCGTATGTGATTGGTGTATCAGCTGGGGCTGCCTATGGCATTTCGTATGTGTCCAAACAATTTGGGCGTAATAAGGAGGTAAATCTGAAATATACGGCCGATCCTCGCTATATGAGTTGGGGTAATCTACTCAAAAAAGGCAACCTGTTTGATTGGGATTTTGTGTATGGTGAGGTGCCAAACAGATTGGTGCCTTTTGATTATACTACTTTTTTTAATACATCTACCGAGTTTATGGTCGGTGTCACTAACGTATTAAGTGGCAAAGCAGAGTATTTGTCAACAAAAACCATGAACCGTCAGCAGTTGCTTGCTGCTATTACCGCTTCATCGAGCCTGCCTTTTGTATCGAAGATAGCCCGGCTTAATGAGCAATCGTATATGGATGGCGGATTGGCTGACTCCATTCCCATTGCACGAGCGCTTAAGGATGGTAATGAACGTGCCGTAGTGGTGCTCACCCGCGATAATGATTATCGTAAGCATCCGCCAAAAGGGCAGTGGTTGATGAGAATGGCTTACCGAAACTACCCGAATCTAGTGGAGGCTATCTTATCAAGAGCTGAGCGGTATAACCACACCCTCGATGAGCTGGACCGGCTTGAGAAGGAAGGCCGGGTGTTTATCATCCGACCACAGGAGCCAATGCCCGTGTCACGCATTGAAAATAATCCGCAAAAGCTGGATGTCCTTTATCAGGTAGGGTATGAATATATGCTTCAACAGTTTGATGCCCTGCAACAATGGCTTAATCATTAGACTTTAAGGGAGTTTCTCATTATCTTTTTACTCAAACTTTAATTAATAAGCTATGAGTAAGAAGGTAACAGGAGTAGGGGGTATTTTTTTCAAGTGTAAAAGTCCGGCAGATATGCGGGCATGGTATAGCCAAAATCTGGGTTTAGCCACCAACGAATATGGTGCACTGTTTGAGTTCAGAGAGGCGGATAAGCCTGAAAAGAAAGCCTATCTGCAATGGAGTCCCATGGAGGAAGATACTAAGTACTTTGAGCCTTCGGCAAAGCCTTTTATGGTCAATTTCAGAGTGGAGAATATTGAAGCATTGGTGGAAGAACTAAGGCAAGCCGGTGTGACAATTTGCGATGAGATTGAGACCTACGACTACGGCAAGTTTGTGCATATCCTCGATCCGGAGAATAATAAAATTGAATTGTGGGAGCCGGTTGATGAGGTGTTTACACAAATGAATGAAGAGGAAACATCGTAATGGGTTTTGAGTTGCCTGAGCTGAGTTTAGAGTTGAAAGTAGAGGAGTTGAGAAATTATTGAATCCTACTGTGCAGAATACTAGAGGAATTTTCCGGTTGTATTGCTTTCGTAATAAACAATCAACTTTTAAACTTTTCAACACGGTCACAATTAAGCAACTCCACAAAAGAATTACATTGGCTCAGTACCTAATGGCCCGCGAGTGAGCTCAATAATGGTAATCTCTGGTGGCATTCCAACACGGGCAGGCATTCCCAGGTAGCCCAATCCGCGATTGACATAGAGGTATTGGTTGCCCTCGTTATATAAACCGGCCCATCGACGGAATTTGTATTTGGCCGGGCTCCACTGAAAATTCTTAAACTCAATGCCGAATTGCATGCCGTGCGTGTGGCCGGCCAGCGTCAGGTCGTAATCGTAGTCTTTTTTTACTTCGGCATCCCAATGGTCCGGGTCGTGCGAAAGTAGCAGCTTAAACGGAATATCCTCTACACCCTTCGAGGCTTTCTTTAAATCGCCATACTGTGGAAACGGCGGGTGACCCCAGTTTTCAACACCGGTTATCACTATCTTGTCCCCATTACTTTCAAGTACCTGCGACTGATTATTGAGCAGGTTAAAGCCCAGGCGCATATGCGCTCCTTTGATATTATTCAGGTTATCTGTTTTATCCTGTTGAGATGGCCACTTAGAGTAATCGCCATAATCGTGGTTGCCAAGTATGGAGAACTTGCCCATGCGGGCTTGTAGCTTTGAGAATACCTTCTCCCAACCAATGGTTTCTTCGTAAAAGTTATTCACCAGGTCGCCTGTGAAACATACTAAATCGGGATGCTCATCATTGATTAAGCGCACGGCTTCCTCCATCTCTTTGTAGTTGGCATTCAAACTGCCCAGATGCAGGTCCGATATCTGAACAATCTTTAATCCATCAAATGCTTCAGGCAGGTTGGGGAATGACAATTTTGTATAGCGTTTGCTAAAAGCGAAGCGTCCTTTCATGACTCCAAACATAAGAGATATGAAAGGTGCAGAAGCCATAAAAATACCCACCTGGCTTAAGAATTTCTTACGTGATATAGTGGGATAACGCCCGTCGTTCATCTTCTTGATCTTACCATCGCTGGAGAATTTACTTTTTACCCTGATGGCGCTATGTGTGATTTGATAGCCAAGATAATAAAAGAGTTTCGGTAAATAGATGGATAGATAAGCCACCAGCAACCACTGAAAGGTGACATATATTTGCGGACTTTCAACTGTTTTAATGGTTGCGAAAATGCCCGAAAATGACATGATGAAGAAAGTGGGTACGCTGTAAAACCAGAAAGTGCCTAATGGAAATGCAAAATGACCAATCTGTTTCTCGTCATCATTGTGTACTAAACGATGAAGTAAAAAGTCTATTAGAACAGTAAAAATGATAAACCCCACATACGCTTCCAAACTGTATCTCATCTGTCAACTATTCGTTACTATTCAGATTAATTCTCCTGGTCCCGGTGTTTTGTTACGCAAGAATATATTAAAGGTTTGATATATCAACTGTTTATAAACAAATTTTAAGTTTTTTTATAGGCTTTGAGAGCTTGTAAATGGCTCTGCAGTAGGTGACTGTGTGTTGTTATTTTCATCTGTTAGCTTGCTTACCTACCACTAAGCCCGACAAGCCCATGGATAGTAAAAATTCGTGATGGTTATTACTTGTATCGGGTAGGTGCGCATAACGGTAACCTACGGTGATGGGGAATACAAACCGGAAGGGGTGCAACTCACCTCGTATCTCGGTTCCGAACGAACTGACTGATGCCGTCTGTGTTATCCATTGAGCGGTTTCAGCCATTTGCAAGCGTTGCGTAGCATGGGCATAATCATAGAACAGGTTGGCGGTGATCCGCTTCAGGTATAGTACCCCCGGTATGTTTAAATCGGGATTGAGTACCGGCATCATATAATCGCCCTTGAAAGAGTATAGTTCATCGTTGTAGAAGCGGTCAATGCCACGCGGGAAGTTCAGATAGTCGCTATACATCCGGTAGCTATTGTAATTGCCCATTTGCCCATTGGCATCACCCTTCGTTTTTTGTTGCCAGCCATTGTCGATTCGGATGGCATGGTGACGCCCGATACCCGGAAAATATAAGCGGGTATGCAAGCCTAGAATGCTTCCGTAGTTCCAACCATCCATTGGTGTGTGCCTATAATTTAACTCAATGACTTGCCCCCAGCGGGTAGCCACATCACGTTGGGTTGTGCGTAGCAGGTTATAGGCAAACAGGCTGTAATCAACCGATTTAATGTCAATGCCCTGGTAGTTGCGTTGCTCAGTGTAATCCACCACATATTTGCCGTCTTCCACAACGGGTTCGCCATTATCATCCAATTCCAGGTAGTAACGTGTGTAATCAAAATCAGCCGAATGTTGGTACGACATTCCAAGGGATGGTTCTACACGTCTTAGGTATTTACCTCTTGTGAAGTTAAGCGGCAGCTTCATCTCCAAATCGATTAGGGCATGATTAGGCTTGGCATCAAAGCTATTGATGTAGTATTCAACATCATTCAGGTACATGCCCTCAACGGCTTCATTACCCAGTCGGATATCTAGCTCAAAAACCGGCCACCAGGCCTGATAAGACAGGTTAAACCTGAACTTCTCACGCGAAAACTGTTTATCGGCATTGTAGCCAAAGGAGGTAAAGGTGGTGCCCAACAGGTTTTGCGACAGAATACTGGCACCTGTTGATAGTTCGGCATCATTCACATTCATATATAAAGGTGCCCAGCTGTGGAAATTAAACAGGTTCCATTTAGAGTATTTCTTAGATTGATAATGGCTGGTCTTAAGCGAATCGAGCTGTGGCAAACCCTTTTCATCCTGCTGGAGCTTCTTGATATAGGGTTCAACCGGTAGTTGTTGAGCTGTTTCGCTGCTTGGCTGCAGTTGCTTGAGTGGTGCCGAAGCAATGAGGTAACCATCCGATGTATAGTCCTGGAAGTAGATGGTATTATCACTATCAATAGTTGCGTAAGCAGCACCAAATCTCGACTCAGTTAGTTTTTCGAGGTTTTCACCATTGATACCAATACGATAGATGTTTTCGATGCCATTATATGAACCACTGAAATAGATGTGCTGGCCTTTCCATTTCGGGAATCGTATTTCAGTATAAGCGGGCTGAGTGATGTCAGTCCATTGCTCATCATCAAGCGATAGCGTCACTAACTTTTTACCTTTACTATTGAGTATAACCATCACCAGTTGGTTGCCGCTCTCATTCCAGGCTGGTGTTAATGGGTAGGCATCATCAGGGTTTTTTATCTCTCTAATAAGATTGCCAGTCTTTGTATCTAGCAGATGAAGGCTGTATTCATTGCTATACGAAGTATGAACCACGGCAATGGTACTGCCATCGGGCGACAGGGTTGGTGCCTTGTAGCGCGATTGAGAGGTGATTTTGGTTTGTTTGTTGGTGCTTAAATCCAGGGTGCGAATGACGGTAAAATACTGATTATTCCACCTTGGATGCTGCTCCAGCTCGGTCCAGGCAATTAGGTTATTGGCATAAGAGAATGGCTCCCTTTCTCGACTGCCTGTTATCAGTAGTTTCTCCTCTTCGCCTGTTTCGATATTAATTCTGGCAAAATGATTTAACTCGCCGGGTCCATTGATTTCGGCCAGCAGGTGCATACTGTCAATGGGAGTGGGGTAGCGGTAGTTTTTGTAGCGCGTATCCCTTTTGCTAATATAACGAACAGGTGAGTAGTTAAGGCTATCAAACTGCCATTGCCACCTATTCTGCCAATCACTAAACACCTCATTGTAAAGCGGAACTTTGTTTTTGCCGGTCACTGATTTTATCCCCCGGTTAAAAGGCGTTACCGACCAGCTTTTACGTCCTGCTTCATCCAAAGCCCGTTCCCACACGTCGGCGCCGTACTTATGGCGTGCACCGGCAGTTAGCAGGTAGCCCATGTTGTAATGATTGGGCACATAGTTTTTATAGGAACCAAAATAAGCTTTATCGTAATGATAAATCTCTTTTTCAAGCAACTGCGCCCGTAACTCCTGTTCGAATGAAGGACGACGTCCACGGCCCGACTCAGATAAGGTAGTTTCAGTAAGTGTAGCATCTCCTTCTAAAAACCATAGGGGAGCATATAAGCCAAGCACTGCACCAATGGCTTGCTGGCCAAAGGGAATTGTCAAAACCTTGGTAAAGCCTTTGTTCAGCTTATCGATTTGTACTACGTGCCTGAATTCATGAATAGCCAGTTGAGTCAACCAGTCCTGAGCAATCATATCCTGGTGAGGGGTTGAGTAAATTTCGATGCGTTTGGGGGCCCAGGATACGAAGCCATTGGAGTAGGCCGAACGCGAGTGAATCAGCACATCAATTGGTTTGGGTGTATGATCTAAAGTATAACCACCGTAGGTATATAGCGAGTCCATGATGGCAATAAAGCGCTTGGCTTCCTGCTCAAACTCCTCTGGGTAAACAACTCTGAATGATTCGGAGCGCAGCTGTCGCCATTTGACATTGGCAGGGTCAGCCCCCGAGCTATAATACTGGGCTTTGAGATGAGTGGCAAAAAGTAAGAGTATAAGGAGTGAAAATATATGACGCATGTTAGATTCTTTGTGTATAAAAGTAAGAAGAAAATCTGTAGGGCTTTTCTATATTGAATATCATTCTTTAATTAACGACAATTTTATCTATTTAGAATGAAGATAAATTGCTTTAATTAATCCTATCTGTCTTTACTTCATTGCATTGATGTCGTAATTTGCTTGTACCTAAACTAAAAGGAGGTTTACCATGTCACAAGTCAGTTTCACATTCACCGCTATGTTAGACGAAAATGAATTCATTCGCATCGATGATCATTTGTACACTACGCGTAGTTCTTTACAACGGGAAGAACCTAAAATTCACATGATTGACACTTGCTGTCTGAAGATTATGAAAGAGTTTGAAGGGCAGCTCAATCAGCTAATGGTTGAGGAGTGGCTGTTATTAACAAAAGCATTGGATCAATCCTGTAGCTTTGAAAGCCAGTGGGATGACAAGAAGATTTTACAAGAACTAATTGCAGGTGCCGAGCATCCGGTTTCGTGGTATGCAAAGCACTGCAGACTTAGTTGAGGTTAACTTTTCATGGACGGTTACAGCTGCAATAATTTGAGTTATTGCAGCTGTTTTTTTTGAGTTTAAAATCAAATAATCAACCAAGAATAACTCTGAAAAATACTATTTTCGTGAGCCGAAATAATCGAAACGAATAAATTTAAGGAAGATGATTGACTTTACACAAACAACCATTCAACACATTGTAGTGCATCATATTGGCTGCCGCGCTGAAGCCGAGGAGCTACGTTTTTCAAAAGGTGAGTTGCAGCTGCACGATGATGAGATGGTGATTGATGTACTAAAGCAATACTTCTTTAAACCTTTTAAGACAGAGGCTTATTTCAATTTTCATCACGACGATGGAGTAGAACAAAACCTGATGTTTGGCCTTGTGGATACCATTTTTAATAATCCTGCCTCGTTTTACGATAACTCAATTGCCATCGCCAATCATCTGTATGAGCAATCCAATCACCCAAAGATAAAAGGGGGTGAATTCTACATGGTTTTATTTAATAATTGTGTGGTGGATGGCGAGATAGTAGACGCGCTTGGTATTTTTAAATCTGAGAATAAAGATACCTTCTTAAAGGTGATGCTGCGCGATAATAACTTTGAGTTAGGTGCGCAAGAGGGAATTAATATTAAAAGACTGGATAAGGGCTGCCTGGTATTTAATACCGAAAAGAGTATGGGCTACAAAATTTGCTCAGTTGACAATATCAATAAAGGCAACGAGGCACATTTCTGGAAAGATGACTTCCTGGGTTTAAAGCCGCGTGAGGATAACTACTACTTCACCAATAATTACCTGCAAATGTGCAAAGGTTTTGTGGATGAGGTGTTTAATGAGGAAAACGAAGTGGAGCGTCCCGATCAGGTAGATTTACTCAACCGTTCGATGGATTATTTTAGTAAACATGCTGCTTTTGATGAGAAAGAGTTTGAAAAGGAAGTGATTCGTCAACCCGAAGTAGTGGATGCTTTTCAGGATTATAAAACCTTTTTTGAATCGGAAAAGAGCATGCCTCTGCAGGATAGTTTTGATATCTCCAAAGATGCCGTTAAGTCGGAGAAGAAGCATTTTAAATCGGTACTGAAACTCGATAAGAACTTCCATGTGTATGTGCACGGAAAGCGCCAGTACATGGAAAAAGGATTTGACTCTCAACGTGGGCTGAAGTTCTACAAGCTTTATTTTGAATACGAAGAATAATAATAAAATAAGCTATTAGCTGATGGCTGATAGCTTATTTCTTTTACAATTGAATTGCGTTCAAAAGAGTTGTATGTGATTTAATACCCATAAAAATCATCCACTGATGTTTTGGCCAGATCTATCAGAAACTGGCTAATCACCTGGCAAAGATCATTGAAAAAACGTTCGCCTTTTTCAGCGGTTGATTTAGACGGGTTACCCACACCTGTATCGTTACTCACTTTAGTCCATTCGCGCTCGGCCCATGCCCATTTCTGATTGAGCGCATTCACCTTAAACAGCTTGTTTTGGCCATTGCCGGCTTCGCTTAACGGGCGAACTAACTCAGGGTAGAGGTATTGCATCAAGCTAGTTTCAGTTTCGTCGGCATGGTCGCCGGCATGAGCAAAGTACTTGTCTGCATCCAGGGCCTGAAACCAATTGCAGGTTACCAGTTTCTTGCTTGGAAACTGCAGCCCCAGCTCGCGTATCATGGTCTTGAAATCATTGCCTCCATGTCCGTTAAAAATCAGTAGCTTATCACATTGCTTAAACACCGATGTGGCCACATCTTTCAATATGGCTTGTTGTGTTGAGGGAAGCATGTTAATGACATAAGGGATATCGGTCTGTCCTGTATTAACTCCAAATGGTATTTCGGGTAAGACGAGGACTTTGGCTCCTTGTTCGTTGGCCAGTTGTGCCGATTGGTTAATAATCACACCATTCTGATAGTTGTCTGTACCATATGGCAAATGAAAGTTATGCGCCTCGGTGGCACCCCAGGGCAGTATTGCCAAGTCAAAGCGGTGCTTCTTTATGTCCTGAAGATTAAGCTGCGATAGTTGCATATGTCTGGTTTTAAAAATTAAGAGCTACTTTTATTAAAAGCAGCTCTTAAGATAATCTATTGTTTGTTTTTTACATACTTTTCAAGCCATTGATCTTGCTCCCATAACATGTGTAATACCGATTCGCGGGCACGATAGCCATGGCTTTCGGATGGCAGCAGCACTAAACGAACGGTGGCTCCCAAGCCTTTAAGCGCATTAAAATAACGTTCACTTTGCATGGTGTAGGTGCCAGAGTTATTGTCTTCCACACCATGAATCAATAGGAGTGGATGCTTCATTTTGCTGGCATTCATAAATGGTGACATGGTGTTGTAAATATCTGGAGCCTCCCAATAGTTGCGTTCTTCACTCTGAAAACCAAAAGGCGTAAGCGTGCGGTTGTAGGCGCCGCTGCGTGCTATGCCTGCCGCAAACAGATCTGAATGAGTTAGCAGGTTGGCTGTCATAAAAGCGCCATACGAATGGCCACCCACAGCTACTCGCTCGCGGTCGATATAGCCTTGTTCATCCAGGTAATCGATGGCGGCTTTGGCATTGGCTACCAATTGCGGAATGAAGGTGTCATTAGGCTCTTCTTCACCTTCACCAACAATAGGGAAGGAGGCATCATCCAGCACGGCATAGCCTTTCATCACCCAAAATACTGGCGAACCATACCAGGGATAGATAAATTCATTGGCTGAGGTTGTAACCTGACCGGCACTTTGTTTGTCTTTATATTCAGTTGGGTAGGCCCACATGATGAGTGGCAGACGCTCTTTGTTGCTCATGTCATAACCAGCGGGTAGGTATAAGGTGCCCGAAAGTGGTAAACCATCTTCACGTGTATATTTTACTAACTCCTTGTGCACGCCTTCCAGGCTTTTAAACGGGTTCTCGAATTGCGTTACCGGGCGTGGTGCCTTACGCGATTTAATATTGCGGGCATAATAATTTGGGTAGTCTGTAGGCGATTGAACACGTGTTATGATTTCGCCTTTTCGAATATTAATAATCTTCGAGATGGTTTCCAGCTTGTCCTTGTTTTCAGCCTGGTACAAACGAGTGGTTTTTTTAGTGTTCAGGTTCATCATATCAATGAAAGGATTCTGACCTTCTTTCGAAAAGCCATCGCCTTCGAGGTAAACATTACCCTTATCCATCACCAATATTTCGCGGTTGTATTCATTACGCTCAGTAATAAAGTCACCTGGGTCATTATAGCGATCCTGATAGTTACGATCGTAAAGCACTGCTGGCTGCTTGCTGGCATCAGATGGATTAAACAGGTAAGTTTTTGTATTGCGTGTATTCCACCAGTAGTCGTAGGCCATGGCTACATTATCGCTTCCCCACGTGATACCGGCAAAGCGATTAATGGTTTTTAATAATGAAGTTGGTTCCTCGGTAAAAGGAGCCGGCCATTCAAATACCTCATCGCGGTATTCAGCCTCTACTTCCGGATCTCCTTTATCTAATACTTCCGTCCAAACCATGGTGGCAGGTTTGTCATTGCGCCAGGTGATGCTACGTTTACCAGTCCGTTCGGCCATAAAACCTTTGGGTAGTTCTTCAATGAGTGGTACCTTTTCAATGGTTTGGAGCTTTTTGCCATCCTTACTGGCTAAAACATAGTCGGTTGGAAACCGGCGATAAGGTACTATGTATGAAAAAGGTTGCTTAATGATAGATATAATGGCATAGTTGCCGTCCGGTGAGAAATTGATGCTGCGATAAATGGCCTTTGGGGCCCAGTCAGCCTGTTGGCCGTTGAGGCTCACTTTTTTAAGGTCCGATTCTGCCAGTTTGATAAAGTTCTCCTCATCCAGCTTATCTTTCAGTAGGTCCTGATAAGTACGGTTCTGAGCTTTTTGGCCTTCATTAACTGATACAACAGGACCTTGTGGAATGGCAGTTCCTTTATCAACCAGCTGACCTCTGTTGGCAGGTATTGTTTTTACAATCAGAGCACTGTTATCTTTCATCCAGATGAAAGGCATACCCAGGTTGCCGTTCAGGTTCGCTTCGGTGAGTTTATGTGCCGTGCTGGTGGCAATATCAATGTACCATAGCTCGGTACCATTGCTTACTGTGTTTGTAAATGCCATTTTGCTTTGATCAGGCGACCAGGAGAAATTAGCTAACCGGGCATTTTGAGGCATGCCTTTTACTTCCAAAATGCCTTCTTTCTTTTTCTGCAGCTTAACAGTGTTGGAAAACCTGGTGCGTGATGAAATGTTGGTCACAGGATTGGTGCGGATGCCTGCCAGTTTTATTTCCTGCTCCGATAATTCACCGATGCTTTTGTATTGATTGCGATAGAAAAGAACAATGACTGAGCCATCGTCGTTTATGGAAGTGCCGGGAGGTAGGGGTACATCCGCCAGTTGCAGAATTTCTTCAGAAGGTTCCTGGTAAGTCAGGTCGATTTGTGCGCTTACTGTCAGGCCACACAGCAGTATGCCGGTTAAAAGTAACAATAGGTGTTTCATTTGCATTTAGTTTTTGTTTAGACCCCATTAGTGGGTGTAGATTTAATTTAGTTGTTTTAAAAAGTAGAAAAGTTAATGTTTAATATTTTACTGTACAACTCAAGTAATTGAAAAGCGCTTAAATTGCCATTTGATGGAATAGAATCATCTGAAAAATGTACTTTCGCAGCTATAAACCTCTAAGATGGATTCAAAATTACTGCTGCTGTTAACTACCATGCGCATGCCATATGGTAAATATAAAGGTTGGATATTATGCGATTTACCCGAACCGTACCTGGTTTGGTACCATAGCAAGGGCTTTCCCGAAGGAAAGCTGGGCATGTTGTTGCACACCCTCTATGAGATTAAGCTTAACGGATTGGAATACCTGCTAAAGCCCTTAAGGAAATAAAAAAGCCTTGATTAGCAATCTAACCAAGGCTTCTCTCCGATTAGTCAGGCCTATTGTCCGAACTTATAACTTATACCAAAACCAAAGAGTTGTTTGAACTGCACGCGCGGTCCCTCTTCTTCTTTGGCAGCATTTACATACTTAATATCATCATCGTAGATGAGGTTGAAGGTAGCTACAGCACTTAAAAATGAATTAACCTTCATGTTAAAAGCCAGCTCCCAGTCTACGTCAATGTTTTGTGGTCGTTTCAGATTGGAGAATAAATCCAAACGGGTGCTCACATCCACGTTTTTCACAATGTTGGCTTTTTTGGCCAGCAATTTAGCTGATGCACCAAATTCACTGCGCAAATTTTCACCTTCCTTCACACCAAAAGCACCGGCGTTGGATAACGAGTCGTCCAGTACAACCGTCATCTTACTGGTTAGTGGCGATAGGTACACCGAGAAATTATCATTGGGCTTGTAATCCATACCCAGCGATAAGTTGAGGTAAGCAGGAGCCATAAATTCCGATAGTTTGGTGGTATTCTCCGGCGGATCGCTGTAACCCACATCAAATTGCGTTTTGAAATCCATTAAAGCCGTGTAATACCACTTACTGCCATCGGCCTGGTAGCCCAGTTTAGATGTCAGGTAGAGTTTATCCTCTGTTTTAACCATGTTATCGGTACCTTGCTTGGTTAAACCGTAGCCCATGTCAATGGTATTATCCCACTTGATTTTGTTTTTGCTGTAATTAAAATACGAGTTGAGTAAAAAAGTACCTGCAACCGAGTTTTTACCACCGGCTGCCCAGTTGGTTAACGAAACCTGGTTGAAGGTAAATGAGGGTGTGCCACCTATTTTCCAGTGTTTGATGGTGTCGTTTTCAGCGGTTTGACCAACGGCCGTTAGCGCCATAAATAACAGGCTAATGCCTAATGCTTTCTTCATAAATTGATTAATAAGTAGAAAGCTCTGCCGGTTAACAGAGCTTTGTATGGGTTAATAATTATTTTTCGTTGAACAAGTGCACATCTCTTTGCGGGAATGGGATGCTGATGCCTTGTTTGTCAAACTCTTTCTTTACAAATTCCATCATGTAGAAATAGACTGTCCAGTAGTCGCTTGTTTTGGACCAAACGCGTGTCACCAGATTAATAGAGCTATCACCATGTTCCAGCACACCAACAAATATGGCAGGATCTTTCATTATCAACTCTTGTTTGCTGGCTACCTCAATAATGATATTGCGAGCTTTATCAATGTCATCATCATAGCCAATGCCAAATACAAAATCCACACGGCGGGTTTCTTCTTTAGAATAGTTAGTCATGGCCCCGGTTGATAAGCCTCCGTTTGGTATGATCACCACTTTGTTGTCAGGTGTTGTAAGGATGGTGTTGAATATCTGTATTTCCTTAACAAGTCCAGTATGGCCTTGTGCCTCAATAAAGTCGCCCACTTTAAAAGGCTTAAGAATAAGGAGGATGACGCCTCCGGCAAAATTTTGCAAGGTGCCCGATAGTGCCATACCTACTGCCAAACCTGCTGCACCCAATATGGCTATAAATGAGGTCATTTGAATACCCAGGTAGCTAATGACGCTGATGAACAGCAGTACCTTTAAGGTCACTGATGTAAGGCTAATGATAAATGGAACAAGTGTTTCATCTACACCCCTGGCGGCCAGTAGCTTTTTAAAACCTTTGACAATTTTATTGATGATCCAAAGGCCGATGACGGCAATCAGAATAGCGGCCAGAAGCCTGATACCATTGGCTATTACCCAGTCATAAATGGGTTTCCAGTCAAATCCATTAATCCCTAATTCTTCCATAATCTATAAGTTAAGTTTACTATTAAAGTCGCTGGTTAAACATTTTAGCTCTGCTAATGTTCTGCCAAAGTTAGAAAATGTTAGCGTTTCGAAATGTATTTTTACATTCATAATGTTTATTTTCGCGCCACTAAGCAAAACAAGCCATGAGTGATAATAAAGCATTAAATCAAATAGTTATACCGCAACATATTAAAGGGTTGATTTTTGATATGGACGGTACCCTCTTAAACAGTACACCAATTCATTATAAAGCGTGGTTGGCGGCTTGTCAGCCATTTGGGGTTGATTTTGAATATGAGTACTTTATTGGATTGACAGGGCGACCGGTGGTGGAATTAGGCAAAGATTTGATTGACACCTTTGGCATGGACATTGCCCCCGAGGAGTTGGTGCAAAATAAAGAGAACCTGGTTGAACAGAATTTACACAATGTGGAAATTGTTGAAGCGGTATATGATGTGGTCAAACGATATGAAGGCTTACTTCCCATGGCTGTTGGTACCGGTGCCAGCCGCGAGCGAGCCATGCGTTTACTGAGCAATAGTGGAATTATTAATCACTTTGAAGCAGTTATAACATCAGATGATGTGGATAATTACAAGCCACATCCTGATACTTTTTTAAAAGCTGCCGAAGCCATTAAAGTTAACCCTGCTGAGTGTATGGTATTTGAAGATGGTCATTTAGGCATGGATGCGGCTGTGGCAGCAGGTATGCATGTAATTGATGTTAAACCTTATTATCGTTAATGGCCATGGTACAGTCATTCGATTTATTGCTTTTGTTCGACTACATTGGCACGATGGTGTTTGCCATTAGTGGAACGCTTACAGCTGCTCAAAAGCGCCTGGATATTTTTGGAGCTATATTTATTGGTTTTGTAACCGCCATCGGTGGAGGTACAGTCAGGGATATAATGTTGGGGAATTTGCCTGTTTCATGGATTCAATCCAATAATTATTTCTTTGTCATACTGGCCGGTATATTAATCACCATCCTGTTTAAAAAGCATGTAATCAGGCTACGTAATACCTTGTTTCTGTTTGATACCATCGGTATTGGTGTATTCACGGTATTAGGCCTCGAGAAAGCTTTGGCATTTGGTATTTCGGCACCTATTGCTGTTATAATGGGGCTTTCATCGGCTGTGGTGGGAGGTATTATCCGCGATACTTTAACCAATGAAGTACCCCTCATCTTTCACAAGGAAATATATGCCACAGCCTGTATTACAGGTGCCATTATTTTCCTGATAATCTACTATTTGCATGTGCCTGAAGTGATTTGTGAGAGTGTAACTGTATTAAGCATTATTGGGATACGATTGTGGGCGGTTAAATACAATATTACCATGCCGCATATCTCGTTAAGCGAAAAGGAGTAACAATCGCCTATTTGTTAAGTCGTTGATGTGTTTTTGTCTGTATTGAGTATATACTATGGATAAATGAGCTACTCGTCAAAGCCAAGATGCTCAGCTATGTTTTTGTATTCGGCAGCCTTTTGCATATCACCCATTTTTTCACAGGCTACTCCCAAATAAAAGTAGGCTTCGGCATTATCTTTTTTAATGCGGGTGGCCTGTAGCAGGTCATTGTAAGCCTGTTCATACTTTTTAAGTTCAAGGCGTGTGCGCCCCCGGTTGTATTTTACCTTATAAGATTTTGACTTGAGTTTATCGGCATGTGAGTAGTCTTTGTCTGCTCCCTCTAAATCACCCATCTCCACATGTAAGCCAGCTCTTTTGACCAATGCATCAAAAAACTGTGGCTTCAGTTGAAGTGCTTTGTTGAGGTTGCCCATGGCCGATGGTTTATCCTTGAATTTGAGCAGACATTCATTTGCCATCAGGTAATATTCGCGGGCAAATTCTTCCACATTCTTCTGCTGGCGTTTTATGGCGGCGTTCAACTCTTTTACTTCGTTTGCAAGTTGAGTTATTTTCGATAGCTTAATGGCAATCATTCTCTGGACCGATTCCACCGAAAGGGCTTCTTGCTTCTCGTTAGCCAATGCAAATGAGTGCACAGCATCGTTAAAGTTACCTGCATCGAAGTGCAGTTGCGCATTTTTGTATAAATCCTGTGCTTCGGCTTTGTTCAGCTCCTTCTCAATGAGTACTTTATTATTGGCAGCCCTGGAAAAGGCAACTACCTCTTTGTTGACAATAACATCGCGAGGCGAGATTTTGGTTTTAAGCACAATACCATCCAGCGAAACGCAACGTGAAAGAGCTACATATAGCTGACCACCGGCAAAAGCTCCGCCAGAGAAGTCGAGCATCACTTTATCGAAGGTTAGCCCCTGACTTTTATGGACGGTGATGGCCCATGCCAGTTTCAACGGGTATTGGGTAAAAGAGCCTAGTTCTTCTTCAATGATGCGGTTGTTTTTTTCATCATATTTATAGCGGATATTACGCCAGACTTCTTTCTCCACCAGGTGGATCTCCTCATTTTGAAGACGTACGTATATGCCGTGTTCATCAATCTCTTCAACGCGTCCCAGGCTGCCATTGTACCACCGTTTTTCCATGTCATTTTTAACAAACATCACCTGGGCATTTCCTTTTAGTACCAATTCTTTTAAAGTGGGCAAGCCCGATTCGGGGAACTCACCGGATATACGCCCGGTAAATGTGTGCTCTTCACCTTCGAGTTGCTCCAGTTTACTGTCGTTGATGTAATCCACCGTATCCCGACGAGTTGCCAGGGTAATAAAGAACTCATCAATTGGGCTCTGAAACCCCGGGTTAAAACGTTCGTTGATGGCAGCAATGTCTTTATTGCCAGCCTGCTTTAGCCGGATCCGATCAAGGAGATTAACAAAGGTGTCATCATTTTGTCGGTATACTTTCTTCAGCTCTATCTGTACCAGTGGGATTTGTTTAAATACACGAGCCGAAAAGAAATAGGGGGATGGATAAAACCGGCGCAAAATCTGCCAGTCATCCCGCTTAACAACCGGTTCGAGCTGAAATACATCGCCCACCATCAGCAGCTGCTTACCGCCAAAAGGCTGGTTCATGTTTTTGGTAAACACCCTCAATACTCTATCAATAAAATCCAGCACATCGCCCCGCACCATTGATACCTCGTCAATAATAAGCAGATCCAGTTCTTTAATGATCTGTGTGTGCGATTTGCGGTATTTTAAAAAGTCGAAAATACGGCCTTTTTGTGTCGATAAATCCGGGTCATCGGGCAGAATAGGTCGGAAGGGTACTTTAAAAAAGGAGTGAATAGTCACACCACCTGCGTTTATAGCCGCAATGCCGGTAGGTGCCACCACCACAAATTTTTTATGTGTGTGCTGGCAGATGTATCTTAGAAATGTTGATTTACCGGTTCCGGCCCGCCCGGTTAAAAACACCGACGAATTCGTGTGCTGTATCAGCTTCAGGGCATCTTGAAACTCCGTATTATCGGTATCAAAGTTGTCGGGCAATACATTATTCATTTACTCTACCTCTGCTATGCTTTCTTTTCCGGTTAATTCTTCTGAGCCATAACGTTTAATTACATTATATGCTTTGTAAATACCAAGCTCACCAGCCTTACTTAAATTGGCTGTTCCTTTGGCTTCCTGATTGAGGAATATTAATGTCAGACCGCGGTTAAAATAGGCTTCAGCAAATTCAGGGTTGAGTTCGATAGCTTTTGTAAAATCCTCAACACCTTGTAAAAAGTTCTTCTTAAGGCAGTGGATGATGGCTCTGTTGTAATAGGCAAATTCAAAATCTGGCGATAACTCAATGACCCGGTTCAAATCATTAATGATGAGCTCGTAGTCCAGGATGTGCGATACCTCACCCTCTGGCTTTGGTGCCGAGTGATTTGTTTTGGCTTTAATAGGGCCTTGCAGCATTACATTGTTGGGTGCCTGTGTGGCTTCCTCCAGTGATGCAATCACCTCCACCATTTTATGACGTGCGTATGCCCGGTTGAACAGGGCGACGACATTGCTTGGGTCCGACTTAAGTATTTCATTATAGTCGGCCATGGCGTTACTGTAGTTCATCACCATGCTGTACAAGGCTCCGCGTGCGATTAAGATGTCGCGGTCGGTTTCTTCATCCTGCAGCTCCTGTGTGATATCGTTAATATCATTGGTCAGGCGTATGTATTTAAGTCCTTCAGCCTCTATCTCGCGGTTGGTAATAATCAACGGCCTTTTATACAATTCTTTTTTGTTGAAAGCTACCACCTCTTTTTCGTAATAGGCCGGACGGCTAAGTATAGTATCACCTGAATAGTAGGTTAAGCCAAAGACTGGTTCCAAATCGATGAAGATATTGCGGTTTTGTACCTTACCGCGGATGCTCTCCACCAGCTGTTCATCCTGGTCTTTTTCTTCGAAATCATCCAAAACAGCTATTTTATCGTAATTTCTTATGTCCTTATCGCTTTTACTGCGCGTGGCTTTTTTCTTGGGTCGTTTGTCTTTACTTTCGTCCTTATCTTCACTATCCTTAGTATCTGTCTGGCTGTCCATTGCTATGTCCCGGTCACGTCGGTCCGATTCCAGTTTGTAAGCGGTCATCATGTCAATTTGTGCTCCATTTTCATCACCCATACGCTTTTTTATAGCTGAGCGGATGCCATAGGCCTGGCCAAAGTTCGGGTAATTGTCGATGATGATGTTGACATCCCTGAGTGCTTCTTTGTTTTGTCCTAACTCATTGTATAAAATGGCCCGGTTAAATAAGGTGAGCAGGTTGCCCGGATCGAGTGCCAGAACCCTTGAGAAGTCTTCAATGGCCCTGTTTTTATCACCCACCTGCGCCCGCAGCAGTCCCCGGTTATTGTAGGCCATGCTGTTCTTGGGATCCAATTCTATCACTTTGTCAAAATCGCGCATAGTGCCTCTCAGGTCATCCAGCTGGTAAAGGATAGCCCCACGTATCATGTAGTAGTTGGCATAGTCGCTTTTAAGCTCAATCACCCGGTCGAAGTCTGTTTTTGCTTCTTCGTAATTACCCAGCTGATAATTTAAAAAGCCTCTGAAAGCAAAACCATCTGACATATAGGGATTTAAATCTACCACTTTGCCAAAATCCTTAAGGGCACCAATAGAGTCGCCGGCATGTGTTTTAGCAGCACCACGGCTGAGGTAGGCACTTAGCATGCCAGGGTTGATGTCAATAATACGGTCAAAATCAGTAATGGCCTCATTGTAAGCTTCAGTAGCCGAATGGCTGTTGCCACGGTTGATTAGGAGATTGATGTTGTTAGGCGAGATCTCCAGCCCGCTGCTGTAATCTTTGATGGCTTGCTCGTGATTATCCTTTTTACTCATGATGATCCCACGTACATTATAGGCATCCACCATAAAGGGATTTTTGCTTAAGCAGGTGTTAAGGTCTACTTCAGCCCCATTATAATCTTCGAGGTAATATTTGGCCAGACCCCTGAAAAAATAGGGATCAGATAAATAGGGTTTAACCCTGATTACTTTATTGAAGTATTGAATGGCCAGTACATAATCTTCAAAATAGAGTGCATTTTTACCAATGGTCAGCATCCGATCGGTATTGATCTGCGCATTTAGGGAAGGTAAAAACAGGCATTTAAATAGTAATATAATGAGTGTAAATTTCTTAATCATACCGTTTCTTGTGTCAAAACAATGCGAACAAAGATACAATTGTTCATTTGTTTGCGGTCATCAATTTAAAATAATGTCTATGGCATCAACAAAAACCAAGGGGCTACCTTGCAAAAATTAAGCCAGCATCAATTACTAAAATTGTATGTTTTGGTAGCTATGTTACCCCTGTTGTCAACCACCGTCACCATCAGCTCATGTTTACCTTTTTGCATAAATGGCATGTGCTTAAATGTGCCTGTCAATCGATAGTTCTTGGCATCATATTCAAACAAGGCCCATTGTCCGTTGATGTAACAATCGTAGCTTCTTATGCCGCTAAAACTATCGCTGATAATCAGCTCAATGGTTTTTCGTGCACTGTAGTTATTACCTTCAGGTGCTTTTCGCAGCTTGATGCTGGGTGCAATGGTATCAATGGCAAGTGTGAATTTGCCAAAACTTCTGGTTTCTGTTGATATACGTCCATTCCCCATTTTTCCGCCAAGCGAATATATTTTGTCAGAACCCGATACGCCTGCCACACACAGTTTATCGCTGTATTTCAGCAGCGAGTCGGGAACGGGTATACTTACTTTCATGGAACGGTGCAAGGGCGTATAGCGGTCGCCTATGAAATAAACAGGCGCTATCATATCTTGCTTTTCTTCTTTATGAATAAACAGGTTGGCATCGGTATATAAAGCATTGGCAGGTATGCTGAGTTCAAATCCCAAAGTATCAAGTGTAAAGGTGCTGTTGTAGCTAACCTGCACCAGCGCTTCTTCTTTAGGTTGGCTGATAATGTTTAGTGCTTTCTCGCCAAGTATGCTAAATTCCAAAACAGATTGGTTACCCGCGAAATCAACAATTACATATTTAAAATTCTTCTTGTCGCCCTCTTTCAGTTCAGCTGTGTATGTATTCTTTTTACCATATAACTTAAGGCGGTTATTGGGCTCAACAAAACTTTTCTGAATCACTTTGCCGCTTCTTACTTTCTCGGCATAGTCAATGTGTGAATTAAGATAGCGGGTTTCGGCAAAACTAAACTTATCAATCAGAAAGTTGTAAACCAGTGTATCGTTCATAAAGAGATCGATGCTGCGAATGCCACATTTGCGCCAACTGTCGCTAAAGTAGTCAAGTACTTGCACACCAATACCGATTTTACCATGGGCGGTAAACGTTTTGGTGCCTTTGGGATGGAAGGTTTTGTCATAAAAAACGGTAGGTATGTATTTGTCTTTATGCCGTCCATCAATACTTGCACCATCGGCGAGGCAGTAAAGTTTCATGCCTTGCACTTGTGGACGTACATCATCAGCAATGTCATCTCTGAAGAACAAAGGATTGATGGGCTTTTGTGTGGCTTGCTCGCGAACTTCATAGTGCAGGTGCGGTCCTCCTGAACTGCCCGAATTACCACTGTAGCCAATTATTTCTTCTCGCTCAACCGGCACTTCATCCGACTTAAAAAACAGTTCAACCGCAAAGGATTGCTGTTTATACTGTTCGGCCCTGACCAATGAGTCTATTCTATCGGAATAGCGTTCGAGGTGGGCATAAACAGTGGTGTAGCCACCGGCATGGTCGATGTAGATGGCTTTGCCATAGCCATAGGGGGATACTTTGATACGTGAAACATGGCCTTTGGCAGAAGCATATACACGATAGCCTGTTTTGCGATTGGTGGTTAAATCAAGCCCCGAATGAAAATGATTGGAACGCAACTCGCCAAAACTACCACTGACGGATGGTTTTAGCTTCATTGGTTTAGCAAATCGTTCAAAATCCGCTGACTGCGACAGGCTCCCCTGGGCAACCATCGTACATACTAGTAGCAAAGCATATAGCCTCATATCAATCCCTCGTTATCATTTATAAAATCCATCCAAAAATAGCTTTCTGTGCACATAAAAGCAATCAAATGGCGGATGTTTAAAAGGATTTAACGCAACCTCTTTCTTAAAATTCCTTCTAAATGGTTAATCAATGTAAAAGCCTTAAAAGTGGCACGGTATTTATAACAATTACAGCAAAATGGAAATTTTTAACATTAAATTTTTATCCCATGAAGAAGTTTAAATTTGGAGTTTTATTGGCCCTGATAGGTTTTATGACCTATAGTTGTTCAGATGATGATGGGTATTCTTTAGGAGATTTTTGGGTAACAACCGGTACGGTAGTAAAGACAACAGATTACTTTTATGTAGTAACTGACGGAGGGGATGATCTTTGGCCGGCTGCTACAAATGTGTCGCCAGGTAGTTTGGAAGATGGCATGCGTATACTGGTTAATTACACCATATTAGGAGAAGATCCTGATGGGCAATACGATTATTACGTGAAAGTTAACGGCATCAGTGAGTTGCTAACCAAACCAATATTCAACTTTGATGAAACAACATCAGAAGCGGTAATAGATTCGATTGGTAATGATGCGGTAACAATTACCGATACCTGGTTTACGGATGACTACCTGAATGTGCAGTTTGAGTATGGCGGCGGACCTGGTTATATTCACTTTATTAATCTGGTGAAAGATACCGAGGACTTAACAACAGAGAATGGTGAAATCATTCTGGAGCTGAAGCATAATAAAAATGGCGATCCATATAATTACCTGCAGTGGGGCATAGCTTCTTTCGATATTTCTGAAATAAAGCAGGATGGTCAGAATTCAGTTGATATTTTTGTGCGCAGCCTGGATAAGGAAGGTAACTATCATTATAATAAAGTACTGACGTATAATTATGATCAGCCAGAGATAGAACCCTATGCCAAGCAGTTTTCGGACAAACCAATGGCCGATATGGTTGAATAATAACCTGAGGTAAGATACATAGGAAAGGTCGCATGTTATATGTGGCCTTTTTTTGTTGTTTATAGTTGGCCGCTATATTTTCCAATACTACATTGAACTATGCCATAACCTTTTTTTAAACCTTATGCATCGTTAAAAATATTCCAAACAATTTCAAGCTCAGTTTAAAACTAAATTGGTATCACAGTCAGCTTTCACCAGGCATTGGTTGGTCCGGGTATGTTCTTTTAGGGCCTCTAATCTGAATATCCCATAATCCCCTGTTTGTGTTATGCTTTTTTTATTGCTATAAAGTACTATAAACCTTGCTATTGCTGGATTGTGTGAAAAATAATTGCAATATTTTTGCAAGATAATTTGGTGTATTAAATCTATAATGTCTATATTTGCACCGCATTTGAGAACAATGGTTCACAAACAAAGCAAAATAATGGTTCCGTAGCTTAATTGGATAGAGCACCTGGTTACGGCCCAGGAGGTTAGGGGTTCGAGTCCCTTCGGGATCACAGTAAAGCAGTTAGTCAAACGATTAGCTGCTTTTTTTATGCCTTTTTTTGAAAGTCATAAGCTTTTCCAAAGTTCCAAAAATTTGGAAAGGATATTAGAATCAAACCACAACTGCGTGCCATACAGCCCGGTATAATACGAGTATGCAGTGTTATTTTCATTGCGAAAAATGACACGGAAATGTGTTTGGAACTAATTATATGGTGTTTTTACAGGATGTCAAAGAGCTAAGCCTAAAGGTAAAGTTGTTAAGCGCACCAAGTACTATGCACTTCAGCTCTTTTTTACCACTCAGCATCTCCATAGTCTCTGACTTCATCCTTTGGATCTTGGACTTTGAAATAACAGAAACGGACCACCCTTTAAACATTATAGGTATAAAGAAGCGATCCGTCGCAATGTGTTGTTTATAGCTAGTGGCTTAAAAGATAAAGCCCACGCCTAATTCAAATTGATTTTGCTCTTTAGGGGCATCGGCATAGCGATTGTTTCGAAACTGGTAGTTGGCCTTAAAAGTCCAGTTTTTCTTGGGACGCACATTAAAACCAACCGAAATTATTTCCAGGTCTTTAGGGTCGGCCACTACGCCTTCCTGGCCAATAAGCGGCTTTAAATTGCTGTCAATCTTTTGGTGGGTATTCATGCCCTCGTAACGTACAAATACCGGCAGCTTCCAATCTGATGCTTTATTAATAAACGGCATTATGTCGTAACGTCCTTCCAGGTAATAGCCAACTGTTTCGGCTCCTACAATCTCGTTGTTGATTTGATAGATTTGATCGGTTCCGCTCAGCCATCCTTTGGCATATAAACCAAATAGGGTGAAGCCACCAATGTTGTGTGCTGCTGTTACGGTTAACAGTCCCAGGTTAGAGTCCAGTGACTGACCGCTCATAGCGCCTTCGCTAAAGCTGTAACCTCCGGAAGCATCGCCATAATATCCGGCTATTGATAATAAGGTGCGATCTTCGTGTCCGTAGCCTAGCTTACCGTTGAAGGCTACTGTAGGTGGCCATTCGGTCCAATTGGTGTAGCGACCATTACGTATCCAGGTGCCCGATGTAAAGTCCTGTCCTCTCATACCTTTAGTGATACCAAACTGGTATTCGGTATCGGGAATTAGCTCGCCATAGAACAAAATACCCTGTTCCAGCCATTGTGAAGGAATGATAGTACGTTCCACCTCGGGGCGATTTACTGTGTAAAAAGCAATAGGCTCCTCGTTCACGTTTACCCAGCCCAGGTTAAGCGGGTAGTTGCCCACCCTAATGTTGAAATGTTTATCTAACAGATAATCGAGTGATACTTCTACATTGGCCTCAAAATGACCTTCGTGTGTACCATCATGGAGATATTCCATCTGTACTTCTGACATGGCAATGAACTTATCGCTTATTTTATAGCCAAAGTAGACACCTGTACGATAAAGGTTGGAGTAGTATTGTTCTATCTCTTTACTGTTTTTGTTGCTGATAGTACCGTCGTAATTAACGTAGTTGACCTCGCCAAAGCCACTGATGGTAAAACGCTGTTCGGCGCTAAATATTTTTGACGATGCATTAGCAAAGCCCGATTGTTTGATGTATTTCAGCTCAGATATAGCACCTTTTTTTGAGAGGGTATCTTCCGGGATTATTGTTTCCTGGGCTTTGGCTTGGAATATAGAGAACAGGCTTAAGAGTAGTATATTAAAATGTACTTTCATTGTGAGTATTTTGGAGCACTTAGGTTATGGGTGTCTTATATAGTGCTTGTAGTTATGTTGCAAACAATGATGCAGGCTACAATCAGTTGTTCTTTGCAATAACTGTTTGTAGCTGCAACGATTTGTTGCAGTTAAATAGTGATTATTAAAATGAAGTGCATACACTGTTATTAGGCAGTGTTTATTAGCCTGCTTTGGGCGGAGGTATGGATATCGTTTGATCCGGCGATTGATAATTGCAGACATATTCGGGATATGCCATCGGCTGGTGAAATTTAAGGAAATCGATTAACAATGGAGTGTGGCAGGCCCATACTTTTTGTGGTTTAACCGAGTTACTATCCTCGTCTTCAATATCGGCAATTTCAATGTTATCATCTATTATTGACAGGGCCAGTTCTATAATGCTTTGGATATCATTGTGCTGATCGGCAACATCAATGCTCTTGCTGTGGTAGTTAAGCATGTTGTTAATCAGCATGCCAATAACCAGCCATAGTCCTAGTCGCAGTTTTCTATTTAGATGATGCCTTGTCATAGATCCAATAATACGAGCATGGCAATATCAAATACCATGCCTGAATTACAAGTTTAGTGGATTTGTCCGCTGTTTTTTTCCTTTGTTTTTGCCCAATAGCTGCCTAATCAGAATTGCTATACCGATGCCAAACAAAAAACCGGCAAATAACTCAATGTGGTCAATGTCCAAAGAGATGTCAGATGTGGCAGCTAACACCTCAATTACTATAGATGCTGCGAGTAATAAAATAGCAATGAATATAGCTTGTTTATTGGTCATGATCTTGTGGTTAAGTGGCCTGAACGTAAGGCATTATTTCTTTATGAATTTTCGGTGTATAGTGTGGTTGTTAGATGTAATCTTAAGCAGGTAAATGCCGTTTTTCAATTGACTGACATTTACTCCATTGTTGTATTGAGCTTCACTGATGACCAATGTGCCATTTATACTGAATAATTGTGTGGTAAATGGGGTGTTAATACCTTCGACAAATAGCTGATCCTTAACAGGGATTGGGAATATTTTTACCTGGCTTTTATCCAGTTCATCAGCATCTAAGCCAACCTGTTCTTCAATACTAAAATCGTTGGTTGCTGAGAAAGACGATGCCGAATAGCTGTTATCAATGGCTTGAACTGACCAGCTATAGTTGCCTACGGGTAAATTTTCACTGACATAAAATGTTTGCAGGCCTGCATTGCCTGGAGCTACAATGCTTCGTTTGCCACTCTCATTGCTGAGTGATGAAATATGTAATTGGCCATCTTTGAAAATATTAACACTGTAGGATAGTGAATTTGAATTGGTTAAGTCGTCGGTGGATGCATCCCATGATAAGGTGACTTTTCCATCCTTAACTGCAGAAGTTAGATTTGCAGGTGTACTAGGTGGATTATTGACAGTAGCTGTGGCCTGTTTGAGGGCATTGTTACCCGTGTTACTTTCATGGCCTCCTTCATTTATAAAAACCGTAGCTAGCATTTCCAGACTTTCTGTTTGTCCCATTACAATAAAATCAAGGTAATCATCATTGTTAAGGTCGGCCCATCCGCCTGATGACTGACCGACGCCTGTATGTTCAAACACTTTCTCAAACGCGAGATTCTTGTTCTCATAAACAGCACAGATTTTAGACGGTGATTCAAGGCTGTTTCCGCTAATAAGGATATCCAGCTGATTGTCATTGTTATAATCGCCCCACTTGGCAAAACCTTCTAAGATATTAGGCAGACCGGTTTCGTGAATGCGAAATAATGTTCCCTCATTAATATACAAAGTGGTGGAGCCCATATAATCAGCAGTGAATCCGGTTATGATTACATCCAAATCACCATCGTTATCAGCATCGCCCCATTCAATTGAACTTACGTAAACGCCTATAAATGTATCTTTAAAAACTTCTTCAAAACCATCTCCGGTATTTTTATAGAGCTTAGTTACTGGTGGGGTCGTTTCAGGTGCTTGTCCCTGAACACCTGAAATAATAAAGTCCAGGAGGCCATCGCCATCGTAATCAGCCCACTTTACATCACCAAAAGACACACCTTCTACATTTGGCAATTCAACTTCACTGAAATAGGTACCTTTATTTTCAAAGAGTTTGGTAACAGAATTGCTTTCGGCATCTTGACCAGCTATTAGTAAATCGGGCAAACCATCGTTATTGTAATCACCCCAGTCAACGCCTCCTCTGCTGATTCCGGTCAACTCAAGGTCTGTTTTAATAAATTCGCCATCGTGCGTATGCACTTCTGTTATAAGTCGGCCATCAGGTATTGTAAAGCCAATGACAGCTAAATCCATTTTGCCATCATTATTGTAGTCAGCCCAGTCAAAGGCTCCATCCATAAGTGCCGGGAAGCTAGTTATTGCAGATTCCGTAAAGCTTAAGTTGTCATTTAAGTAAATAAGAGAAAAGGCATTAGCTTCAATATCATCACCAATCATTAATACGTCAATATCTCCGTCGGAGTCAAAATCGGTAAAAGTAATATCGCCGTTTCTTAGGCCTCTTAGGTTGCTGTTGATGGCTTCAAACTGCGCCTTGGTAAAGTTGGGGGCGATTAAAAGAAATGTAACTAGGAAGGTTAGTGAAAGTTTCATAAGTATTGAGTTAGTTTGTGTTGAGAAAGTAAATATAATAAAATGTAATATATATAAGTTTATTGCGAATTATTTATTTGCAACAATACTATGTTTGTTTAATCTTTATTTTGCAGTAGGAACGTTGACTCGTACTGACAAGTAAAAATGTTGGTAAGCTGGTATATTTACCCTGAGGAAGCTTTTTACATGCAAGCATTTTTAATAAACAGCAGTACTCATAAGAACAAAAGACCGCTACTGGTTTTTATATGGTATAACAAATAAATCACAGCACATTCTAAACCTTATATAAATGTCAAAAACTTGCTACCATTGCGGAAGCCCCTCTCAATCGTGGGTGCGACACGACGATAAAGACTTCTGCTGCGAAGGCTGCGTAATGGTGTATGATATACTGAAAGAGAACGATATGGGGGCGTATTATGATATTGAAAATGCGCCTGGTATTCGTAATAAAAAGATTTCAGTTGACTATTACGATTACCTCGATCAGGAAGATATTAAGCGTTCTGTACTTGATTTCTATGATGGTTCAGTGGGGCGTATCAAGCTATATATTCCGGCTATTCATTGTAGTTCGTGCATTTGGCTAATTGAAAACCTGCACCGCCTGCATAAAGGAGTTATCCAATCAACGGTTAATTTTAACCGGCGCGAGGCAGCCATCACCTTTAATGAGGACGATATTAAGTTGAGTGAGCTGATGACCTTATTGGCTTCTATTAATTATAAGCCTCATATTAAAACTGAGGAGCAAAAGAAATCGTCAAAACGCAGCAAACAATTGCTGGTGAAACTAGGGATTGCCGGCTTTATTTTTGGTAATGTGATGCTGCTCAGTTTTCCCGATTACCTGTCGGAGGATATTACACTAAACCCCGAGATTATTGCCTGGTTTAAATGGATTAGCGTGCTATTGTCTATCCCGGCCATGTTTTATTCGGGTAATGAGTATTTTATTACTGCCTGGAAAAATATCAAACGAGGCATTGTTTCCATTGATATGCCCATCGCCATTGGAATTACGGCTATTTTTGTACGTAGCCTTTTTGAAATCATCACCAATGTTGGATCAGGTTATCTCGATTCTCTCACCGGTCTGGTGTTCTTTCTGTTGATTGGCAAATGGTATCAGGCTAAAACTTATGAAGCGCTGAGTTTTGATAATGATTACAGCTCTTATTTTCCGCTCGGTATCACTCGTATAGTTGATGATCATGAGGGAATTGTGCCGATAAGTGAACTGCAGAGCGGCGACAAAATACAAGTGCGCAATGGCGAGATTATACCTGCCGATGCCACTTTGTTATCCATAGGAGCTTCGGTCGATTATAGTTTTATCACCGGCGAATCGGTGCCTGTCAGGAAAGAAAAAGGTGATTTGATATATGCTGGTGGTCGTGTCATTGGCAATGCCTTACTACTCGAAGTGCAGAAGAAGGTGGAAACGGGTTATCTGGCTGAACTATGGAAGGAGCGGAGTGGAACCAATGAAAAGGAATCCATGATTTCGCATACACTCAACGTGGTAAGTAAGTATTTTACCATTGCTATTATTTTAATCAGTACGCTAACTGGTTTATATTGGGCCTTTGTTGATGGCTCCAAGGCTGTGATGGCCTTTACATCTGTGCTGATTATTGCATGTCCCTGTGCCTTGGCCCTGTCTGTTCCATTTGCCTTTGGCCATGCGGGCCGCATTTTAGGTAAGAACCATTTCTACCTCAAACTAACAGCTATTATAGAAAAGCTGACAAAGGTTGATGCCATTGTGTTTGATAAGACAGGTACATTGACCGATCCGGAGCATTTTGAGGTTGAATTTAAAGGAGAGGCACCGGATCACTATATGCAGTCCATTATTAAGTCACTGGCGCATCAGTCGAGGCACCCATTGAGCCGTGCCCTTGTTAAGCACCTGGAAAAGGCGGATACCTTTGAGGTCTTTGATTTCAGTGAACAGGAGGGAGCGGGTGTTAGGGCTCAAATTATGAATCATCAGGTGAAGCTGGGCTCAGCTCAATTTGTACAGGCCGAAAACCAATTGGGTAATCAATCAGCCCAGGTCTATGTGCGTATTGATGATCGAGTGTTAGGCTATTACACCATCAAAAACTATTACCGTCCTGATTGGCAAAAGATGCTGCAAACTGTTCAGCAATATACCGATGTGCATATTCTCTCGGGCGATAACGATGCCGAGCAGGAAGCGCTCAATGCCATTGTGCAGGATGCCGATAAAATACACTTCTTTCAAACGCCTAAGGACAAACAGGTATATGTGCAAGCACTAAAAGCCCAGGGTAAAACAGTAATGATGGTAGGCGATGGCCTGAACGATGTAGGTGCTTTGAAAGAGGCACATGTGGGTATTGCCGTGGCCGATGATGTACATCAGTTTTCGCCATCGAGCGATGCCATTATTAGTGCTGGAGAATTGAAGCATTTACCCCGGTTCATCAACTTTTCAAAGGTGGCTCTTAAAATCGTATATGCCTCTATTGTCATCTCATTTCTATACAATGTGGTGGGGTTGTCGTTTGCAGTATCCGGTCAGTTGAGTCCGCTTTTTGCGGCAATACTAATGCCTTTAAGCAGTGTTTCGGTGGTAGTGTACACAAGTTTAAGTGTTATGATGGCTGGCAAACGGCGTGATTTGTGATGTTTAAAAATTAAATTCTGAATGTTTGCGATTGACTGTGAGTGAAATAGCTTGATGACGCTAAAAAAATTAATAAATGTTAAACAATCGTATTGAGCTGATTGTCTTTAAAGGCGATAAAAGTTAAAGAATTAAATGAATTATAAGACCTTTAAATCTTAATTTATTTTCTACTTTTGCTTTGCATTTAGAATAATAACGCATGGAAATAATTATCTTACTTGTAGTGGCCAGTTTGTGTGTAGCACTGATATTTCTGGGCTTGTTTGTGTGGGCGGTAAAGACGGGGCAATATGATGACGATTATTCACCATCGGTGCGCATATTATTCGATCAACAGGAAGAGAAAAAAGAATCTAATAGTAAAATCCAAAATCTCAGTAAAGCTGGCAAGCAGGCAAAGGCCTGATGACCATCTTCTGAATATTGAAAAATGTTGAACACATGAAGCAAGAGACGTTTTATTACGACAATAAAATTGTCAAATATTTTATGTATGCCACCATTATTTGGGGATTGGTAGGTATGGCAGCCGGCGTATTGGCGGCACTACAAATGGCAATGCCAATCTTTAACTTTGAGTTGGAATATACAACCTTTGGTAGGGTAAGACCCATTCATACCAATGCAGCCATTTTCGCTTTTGTAGGAAATGGTATTTTTATGGGAGTATACTACTCCATGCAGCGATTGCTTAAAACACGCATGTACAGTGATGTTTTAAGCTATTTGCATTTTTGGGGGTGGCAGTTGATAATTGTATTGGCAGCCCTCACACTGGCTTTAGGCTTTACTACCGGTAAAGAGTATGCCGAGCTGGAGTGGCCAATTGATATACTCATTGCTGTCATCTGGTTGGTTTTTGGCTGGAACATGTTTGGTACCATTATGAAGCGAAGGGTGAAGCACCTGTATGTAGCTATCTGGTTTTACCTGGCGACCTTCATAACAGTTACCTTGTTACATGTGGTTAACTCGGTGGAGTTACCGGTTACTCTGACAAAGAGCTATTCATGGTATGCTGGCGTGCAAGATGCTTTGGTACAATGGTGGTATGGTCACAATGCAGTAGCATTCTTCCTGACTACTCCATACCTGGGGCTGATGTACTACTATATACCTAAGGCCTCTAATCGTCCGGTTTATTCCTATCGATTATCAATCGTGCACTTCTGGTCGTTCCTGTTCATATACATTTGGGCCGGTCCGCACCACTTGTTATATACAGCTTTACCCGATTGGGCACAGTCGCTGGGTACTGTATTTTCCATTATGCTGCTGGCTCCGTCATGGGGCGGTATGTTAAATGGTCTTCTAACCCTGAGAGGTGCCTGGGATAAGGTGCGCGAGAGCGCTACTTTGAAGTTCCTGGTGGTGGCTGTTACCTGTTACGGCATGGCTACTTTCGAAGGGCCGATGTTATCACTTAAAAATGTAAACGCCATCAGTCACTTTACCGACTGGACAGTGGCACACGTTCATATTGGAACACTAGGCTGGAATGGTTTCTTAACGTTTGGTGTGTTATACTGGTTAGTGCCTCAGATATTTAAAACCAAATTATACTCCGAAAAGCTGGCTGGTGCGCATTTCTGGATTGGCACTATCGGTATTCTATTTTATGCCATCCCTATGTATTGGGCCGGGTTGACACAGAGTTTGATGTGGAAAGAGTTCACTGAAGACGGGTTGTTGGCATATCCTAACTTTCTGGAGACTGTGACACAGATTCGTCCGATGTACTACATGCGTGCCTTTGGTGGTTTAATATACTTATTGGGTGCTGTATTGATGGGCTATAACCTGTTTAAGACAGCTGCTCAGGGAAAAGTAACAGCCAACGAAGAAGCAACAGCAGTGGTTGAGGATATTCACAAGGGTAAGAAAGGTGAAAAACTTCATGGATGGTTAGAACGTAAGCCGGTTCAGTTTATGGTGATATCGCTGGTGACAGTGCTCATAGGAACTTTAATAGAATTGATACCTACATTTTTGATTAAGTCAAATGTGCCAACAATTGCCAGTGTACAGCCTTATACGCCATTGGAATTGGAAGGGCGTGATATTTATCTGCGCGAAGGATGTTACAACTGTCACTCGCAAATGATACGTCCGTTCCGTTCCGAAACAGAGCGTTATGGAGAATATTCGAAAGCTGGAGAGTTTGTGTATGATCATCCTTTCCAGTGGGGATCTAAACGTACAGGTCCGGATTTGGCCCGCGAAGGTGTGATGACAGGCAAAATCTATAAACCGGATGCATGGCATTATCAGCATATGCTTGATCCGCAAAAGCTGAATGAAAACTCAATTATGCCTAAATATCCATGGCTAATAGAAGATGACCTGGATGTGTCTGATTTGCCAGCTAAGATTAGGGCTATGCAAACACTTGGAGTGCCTTATCCCGAAGGATATGATGTAATGGCATTAGATGATTATTATAAGCAGGCCGATAAGATTGTGAACAACCTGAAAGTGGCTGGCATCGAGTCATCACGCGACAAAGAGATAATTGCTTTAATTGCCTACTTGCAGCGTTTGGGTACGGATATTTATAAAACAGCACCAGAAACTGTTACTGAATAAAGGAGGGAAGCTATGAAGTTAGTCAGACATTACTTGGAATCAATATCGGGTGTTGAAATATATCCCATCATTTCGTTCTTTATCTTTTTTACCTTTTTCCTGGTTGTGACCTATATGGTGATTCGTATGAAGAAGGAGTACATTGACGAAGTGTCTAATTATGCGACGGATAAGGCAGATGAGCTGCCGCTGTCAAATGAAAGTTAAAATATGGAATAAGAGCACTGCTTGTGCGGTGCTCTTTGTTAAAATATTACTTCACATCTATGGAAGAAAATAAAAAACAGCAGGAAATACCTGAAATAGACCCGTTGACAAATGATAAGTTTGTGCCGGAGCACGAATTTGATGGGATACGTGAATTAGCAAATAATCCGCCCTGGTGGCTCACTTTTATATTCATTTTTTCAATGTTATTTGCCTACATATACCTGGCCAAGTATCATTTTTATGGCGATGGTGACCTGCAGATACAGGAGTATGAAAATGAGCTGTTGGCTGCTAATCCTGAAGAAGAGGAGGAAGAAGCTGGTGGTATCAGTATTGAAACTGTTGAGATTGATTTCTCAGTACCATTGGCCGATGCTGCTGGTTTGGATAAGGGAGCCAAGATTTTTAAAACCAACTGTGCCGTTTGTCACCTGGCCGAGGGACAAGGATTGGTTGGTCCTAACCTGACAGATGAGTATTGGATACATGGTGGCAGTTTTGCTGATATTACACGGATTATTAATAATGGTGTAGTTGAAAAAGGGATGATCGCCTGGAAAGGACAACTATCTGACAAACAAATTCATCAGGTGGCCAGTTACATTACCACCTTGCAGGGAACAAATCCACCTAATCCTAAAGCTCCGGAAGGAGAAAAGTATGTGCCGGATGCAGAATAAGTATCATTAGTTGATGAGTTTAGTGTTTAAAGTTTAGTTTAGTATAGCTTTAATAAGACTTGGAGGAAAGACTTAATTTATATACTTTCAACCAAGTCTTATTCGTTTATATATTTGATTGTATGCAACAGTTCGCTTTTGAAAAATTAACAGCCTGGAAGCTGAGCCGACGGTTTGTCAGTAGGATATATAAAGTAACTTCAATGTTTCCTGAAGATGAGAAATATGGATTGGTTAGCCAACTTAGACGGGCATCAATATCTATTTCATCAAATTTAGCAGAAGGCAGCTCAAGGTTATCCCCTGTTGATCAGGTTCGTTTCTATCAATATGCCTATTCCAGTTTAATGGAGGTAATAAATCAATTAATACTATCAGCAGATATGTCCTTTATTTCAATAGAGATCTTAAATGAATTACGTAAAGATGGTAGTGAAATTAGTAATGTCATTAACGGTTTAGTTAAGTCAAATAGAAGTAAGAAATAGTTTCTCAAGTATACTTGTAAACAGATAAACTATAAACTTTTAAACATTACTTTTCAACTAACAGACACTAAGACCAGCTATATGAACAATGATCAAAATTCTTTCCGCGACCGAATCGTCACCATGAATGAAGAAGGCCGTCGTAATTGGGTATATGCCAATCAACCAAATGGCAGATACTATACTGCGAGAACAATTGTGGCGTGGATATTATTGTTGTTCTTGTTTGCAGCACCACATATAAAAGTAGCAGGAGAACAACTATTGCTGTTTAATATTTTACAACGCAAGTTTGTTTTGTTTGGCGTTGTATTCTGGCCACAAGATTTTCACTTGTTTGTTATTGGCTTAATCACCATCATCATTTCCATTGTGACCTTTACGGTGGTTTATGGTCGGGTATGGTGTGGCTGGGCATGTCCGCAAACTATTTTTATGGAAATGGTATTCAGACGCATTGAATACTGGATTGAAGGAAGTGGCGATCAGCAGCGTATCAGGGCTAAAGGTGAAGATACGTTTGATAAGCTGTGGCGTTCATTACTAAAGCACTTTATATTTATTGTTATCTCCTGGGCCATCACCCATACGATGATGGCATATATTGTTGGGGCTGATAAGGTACATGAATACATTGTCAGTTCACCGTCTGATAACTTAAGTGTTTTCATTGCCATTATGGTATTTACCGGCGCTTTCTATTTCGTGTTTGCTTATTTCCGCGAACAGGTTTGTTCATTGGTGTGTCCATACGGTCGTTTGCAAGGTGCCTTGCTGGACAATAATACCCTGATGGTGACTTACGATTATAAACGGGGTGAAGGACGTGCGCCGATGCGCAAGGGAGAAGATAGAATAGCAGCAGGTAAAGGCGATTGTGTGAATTGCAATAAGTGTGTCAGTGTATGCCCAACCGGTATTGATATTCGTAACGGCATCCAGCTGGAATGTATTAACTGTACTGCTTGTATGGATGCCTGCGACAGTACTATGCGACGCTATAATCTGCCTGAAGGGTTGATTCGTATCACCTCGCAGAACAATATACAAAATGGCTCGTCATTTAAGTGGACGCCTCGCATTATTGCCTACACGGCTCTTACAACCGCTTTGATTGGGGTGTTGGTGGTGCTATTTACTTTACGTTCGAGCTACGAAACAACTATCCTGCGCGTGCAAGGCTCACTCTACCAGAAGATTGAGGAGGATACCTATTCCAATATATATAACTATAAGATTATCAATAAGACGGAGCATGAAGGTAATCTGAGAATAGAGTTGGTTTCGCCTAAGGGAACAGTAGAGCTGGCAGGTAGTTCGCTGCTTATAAAGAAACAGGAGAAACTACAAGGGGCTTTCCTTATTAAGCTGGATAAGGAGGTGTTGGAAGGCACCAGCACGCCTTTGGTATTAGGTATCTATAATGGAGATGAATTGATAGAGACCATACATACCACATTTGTAGGACCATAAATTCTAATTTTAACTGATTTATACTATACCGATGAAGTTTAACTGGGGACACGGAATTATCTTAGTAATTGTATTAGCTGTTGCGGGTTTTTTATCGATGGTGTTTATTACCACTCGCGAACGTATCGATATGGTTACGGAAGACTACTATCCGAAAGAATTGAAATACGATGATCAAATTGAGAAGATTAAAAACTACAATGCCTTAAGTAAAAAAGTAGAAGTGACACTAGGAGATGCCTTATACATTCAGTTTCCTGATAATATTGCCAATGCATCAGATATAAGTGGATTGGTGCATTTGTATCGTCCTTCTGACAAAGACCTTGATATTGAAAAAGACATTCAGCTAAACAGCTCCTATGGCATGAGTATACCACTTACTGATTTGATGAATGGTAAATATGAGTTGATTATAGAATGGCAGGCCAATGGGCAACCTTATTTAACCAAAGAAGTAGTCTACGTCAACTAAATTGCGATATGTATATTATAGAAGGATTTATTTTTGGCTTTTTAGGCAGCTTACATTGTGTTGGTATGTGCGGGCCATTAGCATTAGCTCTGCCATTGCCAACCAGCTCGGCAACTAAAAAAGCCTTAGGAGCCATTTTTTACAACAGCGGTCGGGCATTCACATATGGTTTGTTAGGGCTCATCTTTGGTTTATTAGGGGCAGGCTTGAAGTTGTCTGGTATTCAGCAATGGGTGTCTATTGCCTGCGGAGTGCTCATGATTTTGTCCGTTGTATTGCCTGGTGTTATCAAAATGCCCAAATCTACCAATAAAGTATCCACCTCTATCTATTCCACTTTGAAAAAGAAGATTGGCGATTCGCTCAATCGTAAACGACTGAGTAATCTGTTAATTATTGGAGTTTTAAACGGTTTTTTGCCATGTGGATTGGTATATGTGGCCATTTCAAGGGCCGTAACGTCAGACACGATTACCGATAGTGTTTTATTCATGGTGTTTTTTGGCTTAGGCACTCTGCCGTTGATGTTTGCCATAGCCTACTTTGCCAATATCATAAAAAGTCGCTTTTTGCATAAACTAAGAATGGCTATACCGATATTCATAGTCATACTAGGGATACTGTTTATTTTAAGAGGCATGAACCTGGGAATTCCGTATATAAGTCCAAAGTTCCAGGAGAAGACAACAGAGGTGAAGTGTTGTCATTGAGAAAAATAAAATAATTCGTTTATGAATTGCAAGCCAGATGTATAAGTCTGGCTTTTTATTTATACTGCTTCTAAAGAAGATAACTTTTTTACTTGAAATGTTTCGTCACTAATTCAATTGCATTACTTTTGTGCCGATTTGGTTCACAAGGCAAGTATCACTGCCGCGTGATGAAGAGGGAATGCCGTGAGAGTCGGCAACAGTATCCGCTGCTGTAAGTCCCATCCGGTTACAAACCGGAAGAAAGCTGTAATCAACAATGCCACTGTTCAGGGGAACGGGAAGGCGGTTACAGTGGGATAAGTCAGAAGACCTGCCAAAGAGTATTCAATTGTTCATGCCATTCGGAATAAATGCAGAACGATACATTCAATGTGTATTCTATATCCGTATTGTAAGAACAGTTTAATAAACCTGTAAAAATATGAGGTGTAAACTGTTGATAATTTTTTTGGTGCTGTCATTGCCTGTGTGGGCAGATGGAGAGGTGCATGATTCGGTTAAGGTAGAGGAAGTGGTTGTAACCGGGCATAGTATCAGTCGTTTTCAGGCAGGCTCAAAGATTGAGAAGGTGAGTAAAGATAAATTTCTATCAATGCAGGATGGTAATTTGGAGCAGTTACTATTGCGCTATACTCCAATATCAGTTAAGGGGATGGCTGGTTCATTTTCCACAATTCGCCTGAGAGGAACATCCCCTGATCATACCAGCATCAATTTCGGAGGTATAAATATTAACTCATTAACATTAGGACATTCGAATGTGAGTAATGTGCCAATGTACTTATTTGATGAAATTGGTTTGCAGTACGGTAGTGCATCGGTAGTAAATGGTTCTGGTAGTATTGGAGGGGCCATACACTTGGGTATGCAGAACTATTGGGTTGATGGTTTAAAAGCTGAAGTAAGAGTTGCAAATGGTTCATTTGGCGAGCAGCTATATGGAACAAAGCTTTTCTATGGAAATGGGAAGTGGGAAGGCGTTACGCGGGCCTACATTTATAGTAAGACTAATAACTTTAAGTTTTACAACACAACGCATGATTTCAACAAGGGAGAGGCCTTTGGAGAGGATATTCAACGAAATGCCGCAATTGATAATAAAGGAGTAATTCAGGAGTTTAATCACCGTTTTAACAGCAACAGTGCTTTAACGGTTAAGGCCTGGTTTGAAAATGATTGGCACGAAATCCAGCAAAATATGCAAACGAATGCATTTCAACCATCCTTAAGTGAAACGTTGGAAGATGAACATGTTCGTATTTGGTCAGAGTATAGCTATAAGCAACAAAAACTCTCCTATCAGGTTGGTGCAGGTTATGTATACGATAATTCAATACACAATAAAACTGTTGATAATATTGCCACGCAACGAATTACGGGTAGAGCAGAAGGTGAATATAAGTTTGATGCAAATAAGGGACTTAAAGCAGGATTAAGCCTGAAGTCAATTTACCCTGATGTATATGCCTATGATTCGGGTTTGAATAATGAAAATTGGACGGATATTTATCTATCATACTTTCATAGTTTATTTAATAAATTAACAATAACACTGAATATTCGACAGGCCTTCGTAACAAACTTTACTGTGCCTTTAACACCAGCTATGGGCTTATCGTACAATGCTATTTCGGGCGATTCTTATGTGTGGAGTTTTACCGGAAACATTGCCAGCAGCTATCGTGTTCCTACATTTAATGATCGTTATTGGGTGCCTGGCGGAAATCCGGATCTAAAACCAGAGGACGGGATTAACTATGAGCTGGGAACAAAAATTAGTTATTGCACCGAACGATTATCAGGTCATGTTAAGTTAAATGCATTTTACCTGGATGTTGATAACTGGTTACAATGGGTGAATGGTGATAATGGATGGGAAGCACAGAATATTCAACGCGTTTTGAGTAGAGGGATTGAGCTAAGTTCAGACCTTAATTGGGTAATGGGACAATATACTTTCAATACTGGCTTGAATTATACTTACAATCCGGTTGTTAGAAAGGAATCTACGGATGGTCAACAGGTTGCTGTTGGTCGACAATTGGAATATGTACCACTACATAGGGGTGTATTGTATCTTAATGGCCAACACCGGAAAATAAGTGCAGGTATTGATGCTAGTTATACACATAAACAATATATATCACTGCAGGAAAGTACAATTCCTGAAGTTGTTCTGGTTAACGCACAGGTTGGCTATCAATTCCATTTAGATACTGATAATTTATTACGAATATCGGGTTCATTTAATAATCTGATGAATAAGGATTATCAATCGTCCTATGGTTATCCAATGCCAAGAGCCAACTACAGGATAAGTATTACCTATAATTTTAAATAATATAATAACCGTAATAATAGAAAAATGAAAAGCAATCTTTTAAGTTGTTTATTTGCCTTGATGGCCTTAGCCTTGGTATTCACGTCGTGTGAGGATGATGAAACAAAGCCTATTGTAAAAGCGCAGTTCGAGGCATCGTCATACGCTGTTTCAGTGGACGAAACGGTAAAGTTTACTAACTATTCGACTGGTTCCACAGCTTACGAGTGGTATTTTGGTGATGGAGAATTGTCCACAGAAGAAAGTCCTGAGCATACTTATCAAAACGGAGGAAAGTACACTGTTAAACTTATTGTTGATAATAGTGGAGTTAAAGACTCAACAGAGAAAGTGGTAACCGTAAGTGAATTTGGTTATGTGATTAATTATGGAGGTTATTCAGGCGAAAAAACAACCATTTCACTGTATGACAAAATTACTGATGAGCTGACAAATGGGTATTTTACCTATGTTAATGGAACTCATATGGTTTCCAATGTGCAATATGCATACAATTATAATGATAAGGTTTACTTCATGAGTAACAATCTCGACCAGGTTAATTTTGTTGATGCTAAGAGCTTTAAACAGACTAGCAATGGAATTACCGAAGGCATAATTAAACCTCGCTATTGTGTTGCTGATGGAGATGTTTTGTATGTATCGTGCTGGGGTGGTGATATTTGGACGGATACTAACTTGTCTTATATTGCTAAAATAGACTTAACAACTAATACAGTAACAGGTAAGATAGATTTGCCAGGTGGACCAGAAGGCCTTGCAATTGCCAATGGTAAGTTATATGCTGCACTTAACTACGAAAATAGGATTGCAGTTATTGATCTATCAAACGAAGCAATATCATATATTACAACACCAGCCGTAAGTTCATATTTCCTAAAAGATTCAGACGACAACTTATATGTTTCTTTGGTAAGTACTTACAGTAACTTCTCTGATAAAGATGGATTGGGATATATCAATACAATAACCGATGAAATAACTACTTATGAATTATCTGGAGTGAGTTCATCGTATGTTAATATACTGGCAGCCGATAAAACATTTTCTAAGCTTTATGTTATGACATCAGCTTATGATGCAAATTGGAACTTATCGGGTGCGATTGCTGTATTTGATGTAGCTTCCAAAACTTTTGAGACAAATAATATTGTTGATGGATTATCAGGCTTAAATGGTATTGCTGTAAATTCTATTACTGATAATGTGTATGGATTTATCTCTCCTGGTGCTACTCAAGCTGGCAGAATAAATGTTTATACATCTGAAGGAAGCTTGGTAAAGGAGTTAAGCTGTGGGATTTCACCTATCATGATGTTTGATATTAATTAGTATAACTTCCCTAGCAATAGTCCTCTTTTTTGAGGAAAGCTTTTATGATGGCCGGTATATCCGGCCATTTTTATTTTAAATGGTTGAATAGGAGCGCTGGCTATTGGTTTTAGGCCTCTGTAATAAAAACAAAGAAGAGACTTATCAATATTTAAAAAAGGAATAATATCTTTGGTAGCTTAAATAAGGCAAGCGCCTCATTAATAAAGAAACATAGAGTGAATAGACATATGAAGAAATTATTTATTGCCCTTGGCTTTGCTTCTGCCCTTGGTTTTACTGCCTGTAACGATGTAAGTATCTATAACCTGGAAGAGCATCAGGGAGCTTTTATTTTAAATCAGGGAACCAGCAACGGCAGTATCAGCTATTATAATTACGAGCGCGAAGAGTGCAAGAATGATATTTATAATGCCATTGGTGCAGGTGCCTCAGCCATGGCGATTAATAAGACCTCTGATTTTACAAAAGGAATTGCCTATGTAGCGGTTCCTTCTGAAAACAGTATTGAGATGATTAATCTGGAGGGTTTTATAGGAGCCGGCAGTATAGAAGATTTTACTGCTCCAGTTGATGTAATGACCACCGGAGGCTCAATTATTTATGTGGCGCATGGCGAATCAAATGTTTCGGCCTACGATCTGGAAAGCAATTCGATTGTTAAAACTTATGAAGTGGCGCAAGGTCCAAAAAAACTTATAAGTTCTGGAAAATACCTGTATGCGGCATGTAAAGGCGGTGGCGATGGTGCCAAGGTGCACGTAATTGACATGAGTAACCAGGCTAAAGTTGATACGGTTGATTTAGTATTTAATAATCCCATTGACATGGTCGTAGATATCGATCGTAAAGTATGGGTGTATTGCAATGGTGATACGCAAGGTTTGATTAAACTAGACCGTCAATTTGTAACAGAAGAAATCGGAGAAGAAGATGATAAACGTGATACTACTTACCTGACCAATGAACCAATTGATTTTGACTTAGGTCCTAAGTTGGCCGATTCGCCTCATCCCTTAACAATTTCAAACGATGGACGCACCCTGTATTACGTTTATGGTAAGCTTTGTGAGAATTCAGTCTATATTGATAAGGACGAAGAAGAGGAGCTCTCTACTGCTGCAATTGTGACAGGTGATTATGCCAATGAGCCATTTAGAGGAATTGATTACGATTCTCGCAGGCGTCGCCTGATGGCTTTAACAACTAACGGAGAGTTGGTAGTGCTTGGAAAATCAGAAGATATGTGGAGTGCTAAAGAAGTCTATAAGGTTGGTGCCAAACCAATTATGACCAGGTTTAACTTCTAAAGGTTGACAAACAAAATATAGAAAAGGCTAACTTGTGGTTAGCCTTTATTTTTATCCGCCATGTTCATCAACAAACGTTTTATGGCAAACAATGTAGCGCTCATGGGCACCTATACCAATGGAATCACCTTTTTTATTCACCATGGCTACATCGAAAAACAGTTTCTTACCTTCCATAAACTTCAGATGTGCCCGGCAAACCACCTCTTCACCTAATTTGGCAGTGTGGAGATGGCGTACATTCATTTCTGTACTAACCGTATCGTAGCCAACCGGCAGGTTAGGATCAATCAGTGCCACACAGCACTGTTCCATATACACAATCATGGCAGCGGTTGATATAAATGGCACCTTACCGGTTCTTAATGAGGTTGCCAAATCGTCCTTGTGCACAACAATATTTCGCTCTGTTTGGCTGCCAACCGAAAGGTGATAATTACTCGGCGGGGCACCTTTATGTTTTTTATCGCAATCTGTGGTCATAATAATAGGGCTTAATCCTATAAATTTACTCTATTTTTTACAGGAAATAAACCCCTTCAGGGCATAAACCCAACAAAAAAAAGGTGAGCTTTTAAACTCACCTTCTTTGTATGATTTATAACATTTAAAACTCCGAAGTGAAATGGAATTTAATATTCTTGAAGTTACTCTCGGCCATTTGAAGCATGTAGGCTGAGTCGGCCATAAACACATCACGTCCGAACTTATCCTTAGCCATGTATTGTAACTTACGTTTCTTAAAGTCTTCCAATTGTTCCTTATCATCGCTTTCCAACCAGCAGGCTTTGTATAGGTTGATTGGTTCATAACGACACTTGGCTCCGTATTCGTGTAGTAAACGGTATTCAATTACTTCGAACTGAAGAGCACCAACAGTACCAATTACTTTACGCCCGTTAAACTGACTGGTAAAAAGCTGGGCAACACCTTCATCCATTAACTGGTCAATACCTTTAGCCAACTGCTTCGACTTCATTGGATCGGCATTTTCAATGTAACGGAAAAGCTCAGGTGAGAAACTTGGTAAACCTTTATAGTTGAGCTTTTCACCCGATGTTAATGTATCACCAATTTTAAAGTTACCTGTATCAGGTATCCCCACAATATCACCAGGATAAGCCTCATCAATAATTGACTTCTTTTCGGCCATGAATGCTGTAGGACTTGAGAACTTCATGTTCTTGCCATGGCGTACGTGGAGGTAGTTTGTATTACGTTGGAATTTACCCGAACAAACTTTTAAGAAAGCCAGACGGTTTCGGTGGTTGGGATCCATATTGGCATGAATCTTAAATACAAAACCGGTCATTTTTTCTTCTTTGGCATCTACTACACGTTCTTCAGCTTGCGAAGGTTGCGGTGATGGTGCAATCTTCAGGAAACACTCCAGCAGCTCCTTTACGCCAAAGTTGTTTAAAGCACTGCCAAAAAATACAGGAGCCACCTGTGCATCCAGGTAGGTTTGTGATTCAAACTCAGGGTAAACACCGTTCACCAGCTCCAGTTCCTCACGAATCATTTCAGCTGATTCCTCACCAATCTGTTCGGCCAGTACCGGATCATTCAGATCTTTTACAGAGATGCCGTCTTCAAGTACTTGCTTGCTGGGCTCAAACAGGTAAAGGCTTTCGTCAAACAGATTGTAAACACCTTTAAATTGTGGGCCATTACCAATTGGCCAGCTCAAGGGGCGTACTTTAATTTTCAGTTCTTCTTCAACTTCATCCAGCAGATCAAAAGGATCTTTACTCGGGCGGTCAAGTTTATTGATGAAAACAATTACAGGGGTATTCCGCATACGGCATACTTCCATCAGTTTACGCGTTTGAGCCTCAACTCCCTTGGCCGAATCAACTACAATAATAACACTGTCAACAGCTGTTAGTGTGCGAAAGGTATCTTCGGCAAAGTCCTGGTGACCGGGTGTATCAAGGATATTTACTTTGTAACCATCGTATTCGAAACCCATTACCGAGGTGGCAACAGAAATACCTCTCTGCTTCTCAATCTCCATAAAGTCAGAGGTGGCTGTTTTCTTTATCTTATTCGATTTAACAGCACCTGCCACGTGTATCGCACCACCAAATAAAAGCAATTTTTCTGTCAACGTTGTTTTACCAGCATCGGGGTGACTGATAATGGCAAACGTACGTCTTCTATTTATTTCATCAATAAAACCCATGTCCTTCAATTTTGCAAGCTGCAAAGTTAAACAATCAAGCCAATTTCATGTTTTTCATGAAGAGATTTGTTTAATTAAAATTTAAGCCACTTTTTGCATTAGTCTGAAGATATTTTATAATTTTTGCTTCTGAATTAAAAGTAAATATAGGCAAGAGATTAAACCTTTGATATTATAGTGAATTATGGGATGGACAAACTACCACGGGCATTGTGATTATTGTGACGGTCAGGGCAGGATTGAGGATTATATTTTGAAAGCGATTGAACTTAAGATGGATGCCATTGGTATTTCATCGCATGCTCCTGTGCCATTTTGGACAGATTGGAATATGCGGGCTGAAAACTTGCCTGCTTACCTTAACGAGGTAGAGGAGTTGAAAGCAAAATATGAAGGGCGTATAGCTGTTTATAAATCGCTGGAGGTGGATTATATTCCGCACCTGATTTCGGCTAAGCATGATTTAATCACAAATGCAGAGTTGGATTATGTCGTTGGTTCGGTGCACTTTATTGGTCAGATGAACGATGGTACACACTGGGCCGTTGATGCGCCGGTAGAGGAATTTAAACAAGGACTGCAAGAGAGTTTTGATGGAGATATTAAACAAGCCGCTATTCGTTATTATGAATTGCAACGTGAGATGATTGAAAGGACTGCTCCCGATATCATTGGGCACATGGATAAGATCAAGATGCACAATGTTCGTTTAAATTTGTTTGATGAAAATGAACAGTGGTACGTTAACGAAGTACATAAAACCCTCGAACTGATTAAAGAGAAGGGTGTTATTGTGGAAATCAATACCAAGGCTTATTTTCGTGACGGGCATTTGTTTCCTGGCCCCGAACATTTTGCCAAGATAAAAGAACTGAATATTCCGATTACCATTAACAGTGATGCACATCATTCTGATAAACTGGTAAATGGTTTCGATGAGGTGGCACAGTTGCTTTTGGAAGCCGGCTTTTCACATACCACCGAGTTGATTGATGGTAGCTGGCAGGCCGTAACCCTAGTGGCGACAGATGTAAAAGTGAGTTAATTTTTATTTTGGTGTTATTGATGGTTTTATTTAGCTAGTTTAAGAATTCGTCTGGCACCTTGTATAACCAGCAAAAATACAATGGTTCCGATGATGAGATCGGGCAGGTTAGACTGTAGCCAGTTAACTAATAATGCAGCGATTATGACGCCCAGGTTAATGATGACGTCATTGGAGGTGAAAATCATGCTCGCCTTCATGTGGGCTTCATCCTTGCTTTTTGATTTTTGCAGCAGGTAAAGACATATACTGTTGGCAACCAATGCTAATGATGAAACAACTATCATTGTTGAAAAATCGGGTAGTTGCTCAATACCAAAGAATCGCCGCAGGACTTCAATAAAGCCAATAATTGCCAGTGTAATCTGGAAATAGCCGGCCAGATGAGCCACTTGTTTTTTACGCACCACTGTTGCTCCTACTGCCAGCAGGCTAATGCCATAAACAAAGGCGTCGGCAAGCATGTCCAGGCTGTCGGCTACCAGACCCATGGATTTAGAAAGCCAGCCAAAGCTCATTTCAACGATGAAAAAAGTAAAATTAATAAGAAGAACAGTCCATAAGAGTTTACGCTGGTTGGCGTGTTCTCCAAAAACAGTATGGTCTATTATTTCAGTATCCAGATGGCTGCCGCCCAGGTTTAATTCAATGATTGATGCTTCAACATGTTGAACATCACATTCATGAAAAACGGTTAATAGTCGTTGGGCTATATCAAACTCCAGGTGTTTAATGCACGGCAGACCTTGCAGTTTAATGCGAATGAGGTTTTCCTCTGAGGGACAGTCCATTTTCGAGATGATGAAGCGTGATTTATTCATGTCAATTATACCGTTTTAAAGTCTGGCAATATATTATTTATGCGCGAACTAATCTATTATTACGCATGAAACATTGTACATCTGATGCCTGTTGCTATTATTCGTGACTATTTATTCTAGTGTTTGCTTCATAGATAAACCACTAAATATAGGTATTTGAAAAACGGTTGAAAGCCATTAGTTTTGTTGATTCAGGTTAAGCAGAGATATGGAAAAGCATCGGCATGAAAAGAAAACACTTTGGGTTGTTTTATTAACTGCTATTACCATGGTAGTTGAGATTATTTATGGTATCACTACCAATTCAATGGCTTTATTGGCAGATGGTATACATATGGGATCACATGTGCTGGCCATAGGGTTAAGCTGGCTGGCCTATGTTCTGGTAAGGCGTTTATCGGCTTCCGGAACTTTCAAAGGAGAATCAAAAAAAATTCTTTCTCTTTCGGGTTATAGCAGCGGACTAATGTTGCTGATTTTTGCTTTAGTCATAATGGTTGAAGCCATTGAGCGTATCTTTCATCCGGCAGATATCGTATATAAAGAAGCTATTCTGGTAGCCATCATAGGATTGGTAGTTAATATTGCCAGTGCTTTTTTATTGCACCATGATCATGAGCATTCCGACCATAACATAAGAGCCGCCTATTTGCATGTAATAGCCGATGCCCTAACCAGTTTAACTGCTATTATTGGTCTGACGGCTGCCATGAAGTGGGATATCCCTTTTATTGATACTGTAGCTGCCATTATCAGTTCATTGGTTATTATCAAGTGGTCGGTTGGTTTATTAAAAGATTCAGGTGCAGCCTTACTGGATTTGCCACGATCACATAAGCATCACCATCATCATTAACAGCTGTATGAGTAAGACCATTCTGCATATTAAAAATATGGTTTGTAATCGCTGCATAAAAGTAGTGAAAGAGGAGTTTGAGGTATTAAAGCTGCCTGTGACATCGATTGAGTTAGGTATTGTAGAGTTGGGTGAAGAGCTGTCGTCAGACGCTTTGAATAAGGTAAAAACTGTGCTTATGAGCAATGGTTTTGAACTGATTGATGATAAAAAGGGACAACTGATAGATAGTATAAAAACACTGATAATCGAAAAAATACATCATTCTGAAGCGGAAGAAGAGATTGTTAACAGCTCCGATTATCTTTCGAATGCCCTGGGCTATGATTACTCTTACCTGAGCAAGTTGTTTTCATCCGTTGAAGGATTAACCATTGAAAAATACATCATTCTTCAAAAGATTGAGAAGGCCAAAGAGTTGTTGGCTTACAGGGAGTTGTCGTTAAAAGAGATTGCCTGGAAATTGGGTTACAGTAGTGTACAGCATTTATCTAGCCAGTTTAAAAAGATTACGGGGCTTACACCATCACATTTCAAGCAACTTAAGGATTACAAGCGTAAACCATTGGATAGAGTATAAACCAAAAAGATGTAACTCTTATCCATAAAACTGTAAGCCTTCTGAACCTGATTAGCACTAATTTTGTATTGTTAGTAACAGCGCATCTGGTTACGCCAGTTGTATAACTTAAACGGATTATGAAAATCACGGAATTCATACTTTCATTTTTAGGAGATTTTTTTGCCATTCTCAGTGAGATGTCCCCTTATCTGCTTTTAGGTTTTTTATTTGCAGGTTTATTATATGCTTTTATACCCAAGCAGCGGATAGAGAAGTACTTTAACGGGCACCCCTTTAAATCATCAGTATTAGCCTCACTGTTTGGTATTCCATTACCTTTGTGCTCTTGCGGTGTTATTCCTACCGGTGCAGCCTTTTATAAGAACGGGGCATCAAAGGGAGGTACTGTTTCGTTTCTTATTTCTACTCCGCAGACTGGTGTAGATTCTATATTGGCTACCTTTTCACTGATGGGCTTACCTTTTGCTATTATCAGGCCGCTGGCAGCACTGGTTACCGGCATATCAGGAGGTTTAATCACCAGTGTTATCACAGCTGATGAACCCAACACTCAAGCATTTCATCAATCAACAAGCAAGCATAAAACCATCTCCCAAAAATTCAAAGCCGTATTTCAATATGGTTTCGTGGAGTTCATTCAGGATATATCCAAATGGTTGATAATTGGTTTGGTGCTGGCTGCCATTATCTCAGCATTAATACCCAACAACTTTTTCGAGCTGTTGAATATGCCACCGGTTATGCAGATGTTGATGATTTTACTGGTTTCAGTGCCTTTGTATATCTGTGCAACCGGTTCAATTCCTTTAGCGGCTATTTTAATACTCAAAGGCATCAGTCCCGGAGCAGCTTTTGTGTTGCTGATGGCTGGTCCGGCCACTAATGCGGCCACCATTACTATGATTGGGAAAGTAATGGGAAAGCGTAGTTTATTGGCATATCTTGGTACAATCATTTTTGGTGCACTGGCCTCTGGTATGCTGATTGATTATGTATTACCACTCGAGTGGTTTACGCAGATAGCTAACCAGCATCTGGGGCATCAGCATGGCGAAGGCTTAAGCTGGTGGCAGATTGCATCGGGCATTGTTCTGTTGTTACTCATCATCAATGGGTATTATCAGAGATATAAGTCAGCAAAACCGGCAGAAACAGTTGCGCCGGTTATTAATCAGCAGACAGCCACTCAGTTTACTTTTGCACCTGTTACAGCCAAAGTTATCCAGGTAGATGGAATGACTTGTAATCATTGCAAATCCAATGTTGAAAGTAACCTCGAAAAGCTTGATTTTATTGATAGTGCAAAGGTGAATCTGGCTAATAAAACGGTAACAATTGAAGGTGGAAAGATTGAGCTGGATGTGGTGAAAGAACTAATCAACTCCTTAGGCTATAATTGTAAATAAAAACTGCATGGAACCATTTAAATTTAAGAAGCTTGAAATTGAGCAGGAGGGGAACTGGCTGAAACGTTTACTTACGTCACCGCATTTTAAGAAGACCGTTTTATATGCCGTAATAGGAGCCTTCATCGGTTATGTTTTGTTTATTATTGAGCAGGATGCCGTGAAACTTATCTTCTGGAGTGATACGGCCATGCAGAATGTATTAATGGGTTTGGCTTTCGGTGTTTTTATTACCAATAGTCCCTGTGCCAGAGGAAAATGTTAATGGTTTGCTGGTCTCATGAATTTTAATTTAAAGAATGTTATGAACCAGCAGAACAGTTTCACCTCTGCCGACTGACTTTTTTAATTCGTACGATTAAAGTAAATTTAGGCATATTCTACATCCAGTTATGCTTAATATTTATCAAGATCTACTTCAATTAATCGAACAAGAACAGTCCGTTATCCTTGGAACCCTGATTTGTAAGAAAGGCTCAGCGCCTCAGGTACCGGGAGCTTCAGCTATATTTAATCAGAAAGGTTTACTAAAAGGAACATTAGGCGGAGGTATTCTTGAAGCTGAAGCCGAGCGGCTTGCCTGCAGTCATGCAGCCGATAAGCATCATTTGCTGCGAACCATCAATTATACGGCTACAATAGATGATGAGGCAGGTGCCATTTGTGGCGGTGAAGCCAGTTTTGTTCTGGATTTTTCACCTGAGAAGCAGGTCGAGGCTTTCTTCCGGATGAACAGTTCGTTAACGCATGGTAAATCTGGTCATTTAATCACACTTGTAGATGAGCAAAAGGGTATTAGGCGTTATTGGCAGGAAGATAAGGAAACACTGGATGATGACTTAATGCCTTACAGGCCATACGTGGTAAGGTGTCATCAGCATCAAACAACTTGCTATACCAAGGTGGATAATGTGCACGTGCTGGTTGAATGGCTTAGCCCCCCACAAAGGCTCATTATAGTTGGTGCGGGCCATATTGGACAAGCATTATGTCACATGGGCTCCTTGCTTGGCTTTGAAGTAACTGTGCTGGATAACCGACCTGAATATGCTAATGAAACCATGTTGCCTGACGCCCGGCAACTGATACTTGGCGACCTAAGCGATAACATCAAAAAGTTACAGCCAACACCCGACACATATTTAGTCATTGTCACGCAGGGACATAAAACCGATTACGCTGCCCTGCTGGCTTGCCTGCAATCAGATGCCGGCTATATAGGTATGATAGGCAGTAAACGCAAGGTGCAGATTATTAAAGATGATTTGCTGAATAAGAACTTAGCCACGCAGGCTGAACTGGATGCTATTTATTCTCCTATTGGTTTGGATATTGGTGCGAAAACGGTTCAGGAAATAGCAGTGAGTATTGCGGCAGAGCTGGTGCAGGTGCGTCATTTTAAAGCGTCAGTAAAGGATGTGGCAATGATTATATTAGCTGCCGGCATGAGTAAACGGATGAATGCGGCCAAAATGCTACTGCCTTTTGGCGGGCAAACCATCGTTGAAACCGTTGTGGATGCGTCGCTGCATTCAAAAGTGAATCATGCAGTTGTGGTGACAGGAGCAAATGCAGAGCAAATTTCCCAAAAGATAAATCATCTGCCGGTGCAGGTAGCTTTCAATGAAGGTTATGCCAGTGGGATGCTTTCATCGGTTCAGTGCGGTGTTAGAGCGGTCAATGGTTTTGGTGCATTTCTTGTTTTACCGGGCGATCAACCCTTCGTTCAGTCTTCAACAATCAATCGCCTGATTCATGCCTATAGAAAAAGTGATAAAGGATTGGTTGTGCCTGTTTTCAATGGCAAAAAAGGCCATCCGGTATTGATTAGTAGCAAATACCAGGAGCAGATCTATCAATTGGATCCTAATATTGGCTTACGGCAACTATTTCACCAGCATGCCGATGATATAGAATATCTTGAAATTGAATCGGATGAAGTTGTCATAGATTTGGATAACAGGGAAGAATACAACGAAGCTCTGGGACGTTTAAAGGATAAGTAGGATGGATTGAAGTAATTGTGTTTTTATCCATGCGCCATTGAAATAGGTATTAAATTTGATTTGTTAAGTGGTTAATGATTAACTTTAGATATTCAGGTTTAAGTCAATACTAAATGTATGAAATCTCAGATGACTCATTATCCGTTATTGCTGTTGTTGCTTAGTTTGGTGAGTTGGGTCCATCAGCAATCGGCATTCTCCCAAATGACTGATCAATTAGCAAGCATTTTCGAAAGTGGTCATGTAAAAGTAACAATTCCTCATCATGGAGGTTATGCGGCAACCACTTTTGGAAAGAGTGTTTTACGTATTCAGAGACAAAAAAATGACTCCACCTATCAGCTTAAATATAAAGATGCTATTGACCGGCGAAAATTAGAGCTAATCATTAACCAGCAAGAATACGATACCCTTAAAAGCTTATTTGTTAAGCTTATTGAGATACATAATCCCGACAAAAAGCTATCGGGCAACTGTATGGATATCGATCATAACTTTATATTAGAGTCATCCAATCAAACGCTTGTGATAAAGCCTGAGAAGTTACTACCTGTACATAACTGTGTGATGAACTGGCTTTATAGTAAAGAACTAAATAATTAACTACCTTAGTAGTTGAACACTACCAGATAAAATAAACATAGAAACTATGGAACAGATTTCATTCTCTCTTAATAATAAAACAGTTAAGGTTGAAGCTAATCCCAACGATATTTTATTGTGGGTTTTGCGCACTAAACTGGGTTTAACAGGTACCAAGTATGGCTGTGGTATAGGTTTTTGTGGCTCATGCACCATTCTTGTAGATGGTGAAGCCATGCGTTCATGTGGTATGGCTGTGAGCGAGGTGGCGGGCAGGCAGGTGACTACTATCGAAGGCCTGGCTATTGGTGATAAGCTGCATCCTGTGCAGGAGTCATTCGTTATGCATGATGCGCAGCAGTGTGGCTATTGTACCCCGGGTATGATTATGAACGCTGTGGGTTTATTAAATAATAATCCTAACCCCAGCCGGGAAGAAATAATAGAAGGTATGAACGAAAACTTGTGCCGGTGTGGCTCATATCGTCGCATTACAGACGCCGTAGAATCAGCAGCTAAACAAATGAATGGAGGAAGCAACAAATGAAAGAGAATCAAATACATCAACTCTATTTCGACAATGTCGATCGACCGGTTCGGAGCATTAACCGACGTAATTTTATTAAGAAACTGGGAGGTGGTTTAATCATCGTTTTTTCTCTTAGTTCATTTGCATTTAAATCACGCTCAGAAGATGATCATGATAAGCGCAGTGATGAAGAACTGGACTTGAATGCTTATTTACGCATTAAAGAAGACGGCACCGTTGATTGCTATACCGGTAAAATTGAGATGGGGCAGGGTGTTATCACATCATTGGCGCAGGTATTGGCCGAGGAACTAGAGATACCAATGAACACCATCAATATGGTGATGGGGGATACCGAGCTGTGTCCATACGATGCAGGTACCTGGGGCTCATTGACCACTCGCTTTTTCGATCCGCTTTTGCGCGCTGCTGCTGCCGAAGCAAAGGCCGAATTGCTAAAGTTGGCAAGTATTCAGCTGCAGTGTGCCGAAAGTGAATTGATGAATAAGGATGGCTTTATTGTTTCAAAAACAGATGCAAAGCGTAAAGTGAGTTATGCTGAATTGACAAAGGGTCAAAAGATCGTTAAAACCATTAGTGCACCGCCGAAACTAAAGAAAGCAGAAGATTTTAAGACCATCGGAAAACCAATCATCAGTACCGATGCTATTAAAAAGGTCACAGGACAAGCTGTATATACATCAGATATTCAGTTGCCCGGCATGCTGTACGCTTATCTAAAAAGGCCGCCGGCCCACGGTGCTGGTTTAAAATCATTGGATGTGTCGCGTGCACAGAGTATTCCAGGGGTTACAATTATTAATGAAGATGGATTAGTCGCCGCCTTGCATAATGACCCCTTAATTGCTGAAGAAGCCATGGTTAAGATGAAAGCTGAATGGGATATTCCTGAAGCCAAAGCGGATACAATCAGCATCTTTGAGCATATATTACAAACAGCTGATTCAAGCAGAACCACAGAAGAAAAAGGGAATGTAGCAGCAGGTTTACAGGAAGCTGAGAATATTGTAGAAGCGAACTATTTAGATGGCTACAAGGCCCATGCTTCCATTGAAACACATGCGGCCACAGCAAAGTTTGAAGGCGATAAGCTCGTGATGTGGGCCTCAACACAAACCCCTTTTGGAACCCGCGAAGCTGTTGCTGATGCATTAAATATTCCGCTTGAAAAGGTGCATATTAAGCAAATATTTATTGGTGGTGGGTTTGGTGGTAAGATATATAATCAACAGGCTATTGAATGTGCCAAACTGGCCAGATTGACTGGTAAGCCCGTGCAAGTGGCCTGGTCGCGCCAGGAAGAGTTTATGTATGACTGGTTTCGCCCGGCGGCCGTTGTTAAGGTCAAAGCCGGTGTGCAAAACAATGGTCGGTTAAGTGCTTGGAATTTTGATATTTATTGCGCTGGCCCAAGGGGAACACAGGATTTTTACAATATTCCGAATGTTAAAACACAAGTATTTAACGGTAAGAATGTTCATCCGTTTGCTACCGGCGCCTGGCGTGCACCTGGTAATAACACTACTACTTTTGCCCGCGAATCGCATATTGATGTTGTGGCTGATAGTCTAGGTATGGATCCGTTAGAATTCCGCTTGCTTAATATTGAAGATCCGAAAATAAGAAAGACTTTACAACTGGCAAAAGAAACCTTTGGCTATACAGCAGCTAAAACGGGTGCTAATCGTGGTTGCGGGATAGCTATTGGTGCTGATGCAGGCACCATTGTGGTATTGGTGGCCGAGGTGGAAGTAAATCCTGAAACGGGAGTAGTAAGGCCATTAAGAATGGTGTGTGCCCAGGATATGGGGCAGGTAGTCAATCCGCACGGTGCCATTGTGCAAACCGAGGGCGGTCTGACTATGGGATTAGGCTATGCCCTTTACGAGGATATCGAATTTACCGGAGGAGCCGTTGAAACACAGAATTTTGATACTTATGATATTGCCAAATTTGCTGTAACACCTCCAATCGAATGTGTTTTTGTAGATGATATGAATGCCCCTCCTCAAGGTGGAGGAGAGCCAGCTATAATAACGGTTGGTGGTGCCATAGCCAATGCGGTTTATCATGCCTGCGGAGCACGTGTCAATCAGATGCCAATAACGCCTCAACGCATTTTGGAGGCACTGGCTTAAAACAAATATCAGAAGGCTGTTGATGACACAACGGCCTTTTGTTTTAAGTTCTTTACAGACGGATAAAGTTAATTTATAATTGAGTTTAGATGTATTCGGCTATCATCAAAACAATTTGTAATGGCTCGTGTTGGTATTGATGAGGACCAATAGCATCAATAAGTTTTATGAAGATATTAAGTTATAATATTAAAAATTTCAGGCAGATTGAATACATGAAAATGCTTCCGGAGGAGGTGAAACATGAGATTGAAATTGTTTCGCGGGTATTGCCTTTCAAAGCCAACAATTATGTGGTGGATTACCTGATTGACTGGGCAAATTTTGAAACGGATCCCTGTTACATATTAACCTTCCCCAATCGGCATATGCTGCGTGACGCTGACTATGATAAGGTTAGGTGGGCGGTTGAAAAAGGCCTGGCGCAACACGAGATTACCAAAATAGCCAACGATATTCGCTTAGGCCTGAATCCGCATCCGGCGCAGCAACAGTCAAATATACCACAGCTCAATGGTGAGCCTTTGCCAGGAGTACAGCATAAATACCGCGATATTGCCCTGTTTTTCCCGACTCAGGGACAGACCTGTCATGCCAATTGTACCTTTTGCTTCCGCTGGCCTCAGTTTGTAAAGGATTTAGATTTGCAGTTTTCCATGAAGGAAATCGATCAGGTGTGTGAGTATTTCAGACAGCATGAGCATTTGCATGAATTACTATTTACTGGTGGCGACCCTATGATTATGAGTCCGCGCACCATCAGCAAATACATTGATACCATTTTCAAGGCTGACTTGAAAAACCTAAAGACCATCCGGTTTGGAACCAAATCATTAACATGGTGGCCGTTTGTTTTTCTGCCTCAGTACAATGAAGAGGCACAGGAGATGCTGGACCTTTTTAAGCGCATTACCGATAAGGGCATTCACCTGTCTATTATGGCTCATTTCAATCACTACCAGGAAATGTCGAACAGTGCGGTGGCAGAGGCCATTGATAATATACGAGCTACAGGTGCCGAGATTCGTACGCAATCCCCTTTGCTAAATCATATTAATGCTTCGGCAGAGGTATGGGCTAAAATGTGGGACCAGCAGGTGAATATGGGCATGGTGCCTTACTACATGTTTGTGGAACGCGAAACCGGGCCTTATGAATATTTCCAGGTGCCTTTGGCTAAGGCTTATGAAATATACACCGATGCCATACGTGTTACATCTAGTCTGGCCAAGACCGTAACTGCTCCATCCATGTCGGCGGCCATGGGCAAAGCACAGATTATGGGCATCATCGATAATCCGGTAAATGGCGACAAGTATTTTCAGATACAGTACATCCGCCACCGCGATTATAAACAATCATACAAGCCATTTTTGATGCATTACGACGAAAAGGCTACATGGATTGATCAGCTGAAGCCGGTTAAGTAAGAGGTATTAAAATAAAATCAGGAAGAAGTAGTTAGTATACTTCTTCCTGGTATTGTTTATTGCTTTTAAGCTCTTCGAGGTGTTGACCCGCCTGTTCTTCACTTAACTGCAGATACTGACTAAATACCTTAATTAAACTTGCGCGTACCGAAACAGCCAGCTTATCTTTGCTGCCGCAAACATATATGACCGCGCCTTTATTTATCCAGTTCATGATTTCACTGCCTTCCTGCTCAACCACCTGATTAATGTAGAACTTCTGCTCACCATCTCTGGAAAAGGCTGTATTAAGCTTGCTTAGCAGGCCTGAGTGCAGATAGCTTTTTAATTCCTCTTCGTATAGAAAGTCGGTTTGGCTGTTTCTTTCACCAAATAATAGCCAGTTTGGGCCCGATGCCTTACGTGCAAAGCGTTCCTGCAGGAAACCGCGGAACGGTGCAACACCCGTACCAGCACCAATCATGATAATGGGAGTAGTGTCTGTTTCCGGCAACCTGAATTTAGAGATGGTCTCGAGCGTAACGGGCACTCGGTCACCCACATCCAGGCGGTTCCATAAAAAGGATGAGCATACGCCATTACGGGTGCGCTGGTCGTGTCTGTTTTCAATGATTTTAACAGTAATATCAGCCTGCTCACCCACCACCAGGCTACTTGATGCAACGGAATATAAGCGCTGGCTTAGTTTGCGCAGTACACTCAGAAATTCTTCAACCGTTATTGGGCCCGGAAAATCTGACACCATGTCCATCACATCTTTTTCTTCAGCATACGCTTCCAGTTGTTGGTCATCAACAATCAGTTCGTTAAGGGCTGTGTTATTCACAATTTCGGCATAGTTGCGAATCACAAGCGGGGTAATCAAAGTCAACTCATAATCATGTATCAGCAGCTCCTTGAGCATACGAGTCTGGTCCTTTACCACCACCGGATAGGCTTTGTCGAAGTCAAGTTGCTTGAGTAGCTCATCCACCAGGCTACGCGAATTGGTGCCATAAACACCTATTGCATCACCGGGTTGATAATCCATACCAGCGTTTTTGAGCGATAAACTCACATGCAGTACCTTTTTACTACTGCCTTCGGCGGTAAGCATGGTTTTCTGGAGCAGTTCAGCTTTGTAGGCTGAGGTAGAATCGTGTCCCAGCTTCAGGTCAAATACAAAGCCTTCCTTTTGCGGGGGATTAACCGCTTTTAGCTGACTTTCGAGTGTTTTAAATACATCCAGCACCCAGCTTTTGGCTGTCTCTTCAAAATCGATGTCACATTTGACATGCTCCATTAAGCGTTGGCCACCTAACTCTTGCATGCGCTTATCAATGTCTTCACCTGTTTGACAGAAATAGCGGTAACTGCTATCACCCAGGCCAAGTACTGCATACCTGGTGTTTAATTGACTGATAGTATTTCCGTGAATATATTCATAAAAACCTTCGGCTTGTACAGGTGGTTCTCCTTCACCATGGGTGCTAACTGCCACAAGAAGATATGTCATCTGTTGCAATTCATTAAAATCCATGTCCTGCATATCGCGCAATTCCGAAGCATATCCTAAACTTTGGGCATATTCATGGGCCAGTATAGCAACCGCCTTGGAGTTGCCTGTTCGGCTGCCAAACAGGATGTATATAGTATCCTTAAATGTATTCATCATGTATGTGGTTTAATCATTCAAGGATCTGTTATCGAAATTGTTCAGATATGGTCTGTTTTTGATGCATAAATATTAATGTAACTATCATAAGAGGTGATGGGCGAATGGTATTATCAAAATGTATTGTATATTTAGGTGCTCTTGTTTACGGAGTTTTACTCAAATCACATCCCTTATGTTGGAAAATCCTGTTTTTATCATCTTTGTGGTCGGCTTTATAGTCGTTATTGTTCTGGCTTCTTTTTTTAACAAGAAAGCACTGATTAAACGTAAGCTTAAAAAAGCTGTTTTGAAGCACCTTAGTGATTTTCGGGATGGCGATGTGGCGAAGGTGGTTGGGACGGTTGAATTTGCCGATGAAGCTTTGGTAGCGCCTTTGTCAAACAGAAAATGTGCCTATTACCATGTGCTTGTTGAGCAAAAGGTGTCCTCGGGCAAAAGCTCTCATTGGAAGAAGTTGATTGAAGAAGAGGTAACCGGTAAATTTGTCATTCGCGATGGTGCAGATTATGCCTGTATCGGCAGAGGTCAACTGAAAAGCTACATTGTGCAGGATCGCAACTTCTCATCAGGGTTTATGAATGATGCCAGTGAGCAGCTGGAGTGGTACCTGAATCATAAGGGCTACGAGAGCGAGAATATGCTGGGTTTTAATAAAACTTTGCGTTACCGTGAAGGTATTCTTGAAGAAGGTGAGGAGATAGCGGTATTGGGCAAGGGTGTATGGAAGACTCCTCAAAGCCTGAACCTGCCAGAGTCTTATGGGCGAGTATTGGAAATAGCAGAAGATGCAGATATACCGGTGTATCTAAGCGATGATCCATCAACCACAAAAGCCATGGTGCAAAAAGCAACACAAAAACAGAAGCTTCAGACGGGGGGCCATGTTCCCGATAATCGCTATTTCAGAAAAACAACGGATAGTCGATATTTCCAAAAAAAGTGATGTTAGCATTATTTTGACAGCAGATTTTGGCTACTTTTTGTCAGGTTGGCTGATAATATGAATATCTCGCTGAGGGAATGGGATAGTAATGCCTGCTTGGTTCAATGCATCATAAACCATTTGCGTAATTTCACTTTTAATTTTTAAACCTTCCTGTACTTTCGATATCCAGAATAATAGCCTGAAATCCAGAGAGCTATCACCCATGTTGATAAACAGGACGCTTGGTTCAGGGTCTTTGAGCACATCATCATGAGCATGTAAAAGATCTTCCAGTATCTGTTTTACCTGTTCGGCATTGGAGCCGTATGCTACACCCACAATTACCTCATGGCGACGTTGCGGATCAGAATGTGTCCAGTTAATCACTTCGTTGGATATGAGCTGACCATTGGGCACTATCACTTCAGCACCATCAAAGGTGCGCACAATGCTGGAGCGTATGCCAATTGATTTAACCCGTCCCAACAGCTGTCCCACTTCAATCACATCATCAATTTTTATAGGACGTTCAAAGAGCAGTATTAAACCAGATACCAGGTTGTTAAAGATATTCTGCAAGCCAAAGCCAATACCAACACCAAAGGCCCCAATCAGCACTGTAAGGCTGGTCATGGGTATACCCGCCATAGATACAGCCAGGGTAATACCAATGGTAATAAGTGTGTATTTGGCGAGCAAAGCAATGGTATGCGGGAGTCCCTGGCCAAGTTTTGTTCGGCTCAGCACATCTTCTTCCAATATCGTTTTAATTACATTGGCCGTGAATATAGACAGCGTTAAAATGGCAATCAGCATAATAATTCGCCCCAGTGAAAAACTAAATGTATCACTGATGACAAACTGGTAGGTGAGCACATCACCAATAAATGTCAGTACTTCATCATCTAATTTTATACTCAGCAGAATAATATAAACACCCATAATAACAGAGACAGTAACAACAGCCTGCACCAGTCTTTTTCTTAAACTGGCGCCATGCGTATAAAACACTTTTAGGTTACGGTTACGCATGCTGTCAAACAGGTAATCAATCATACCAATGGCAATAAGCATAGATACGAACAGCAGAGCAATGCTAAAGGTATTTGTAAGGATGGTGTTAACTATTAGTTCAGTGAGCACAGTATATCCGGCAATTCCCATTAATGAAAAAACGACAAGCAAGCCTATAACACCAATTAAAAAGCGGTTAATGAAAGATCTTAATGGTTTGCCGGGCAATATCAACTGAAGAAGGTACAAGCGGATATTAACCAGTACCACCATTTCGATGAGTGCTGCAATAATAATAAATACCTGGTAGTGAATCTGATTGGGCGGAAACAAGTTGAAAGGTAGTTGAATCAGAATCAGGGTAAATAATATCAGAATATTTATAAACAAGCGCCTATCAACCAGGCGAGACAATAAGATGATGAGAGGGATGCAAATAACCACCCGAATGATATCTTTAAATAATAGTGGCTGATTGGGAAATAGTAAAGCCGACAGCCAGATGATTATTACAAATGCAGTGCTTTTGTAATCACTTAAGAGGCGATGGAATTGCTGTTGGTAATAGGAGCCATTTTTAATGATGCCCTTTCGCATGATAACTTTTTTTACCCACCGAAAAGCAAAAATGCCACTCAACAACAATACTAAGAACATGAAGGCATTGGCGCGGTGGTCTTTTAGATAATCCGCCACCAGTTGCCCTTCTATCTTTACATTCTTTTTAAGAGCTGTTTTAACTGAGCTGAAAGAGTCGTGTTTAAACAACTCATTAAATGCTAAAGGACTACGGGCAAAAACATTGTCTTCATCTTCATTTATTTGTTGTTCTATTTCATCTACTAAAGACAGAACTCTGGCCCTTTCAGTAATGGCTTGATCCTGGGTCATTAGTAATTGACTTTCCTGTTTGATAAGTTTACCAAGCAGCTGATTTTTTTTAGTGTAAACCCGGTTAATATTAGTTTGAATAATACTGTCTTTGGCCTCAATGCCAAGGTATTGGGTAATTGAACGCCATTGCTTATCAATTTTTTGCACGCTGCGACGCTGGGAATCCAGCTTATCCAGCTCTGCTGCAAGAATATCCACTATTGATTCTACCTGTTCCTGACGTTGTTTCCAGTATGAGCGTTTATTAAGCAGGTGACGTCGGTTGAAGCTACTGAGGTCTTTGTAGTTTTCTGTTTCGTAGATACTGTCGATGTCCATCAGCCGTTCCTGACTTTCGCTGATGAGATTGTTGAGCTCATCCTGCTCTAATAATGCTTTATCAATTTTATTGAGTTGGGAAATGGCCATTGCACTGCGCCCCGGCACTTCAATAGCATCTATCTGTACAATAACGTTGCTTGCCGAATCATTTTCAGCTATCTGGCCATTGGCCTGAACAGCAATTGACAGGGAGCATATAAAAAAGCAGATACGAAAGACAGTCATCCGATTAGAGTTAGAAATTATCAGTTAAAAATACGCAGAAGAATTGGAAATGACCTATTGATGCAAGCAAAAGGAACTTCCTTTTTTTTTCAGAAAGTCCTTTTGCGATGCTGTTTCGAAAAAATTATTTTAGGGCAGAGGCATGCCTTCCACCCATGGGCCGTCATTATCCAGAATAAGCTGCATTACCTGCTTCAGGTCAATCTCTATGATTTGCTTAACGTCTTCTTTTATAGCCATAAAAGCATGTTGAGCAATGGCCAGATTCTCCTTCTGCGTAGCTGTTGGGCCATAGGTGTTGTTGGCAATATTCTGCGAAGCAGCCATGAAACGACTGTTAACCGATGGTTTTGTTTTTTCACCAATCATGTTTTTGCTGGCATTGCCGTTTAACTTTTTATCAATCTCATATAAACGTTGCCTGATACCATGTAATTGCTGCTCTGCAATGCCTGCTTCCAGTTTCGATTGTTGTGCGGCCAGAGTCAATGCATCAACCTGCTTAAAAGCTTCTTTAACAACTTTATTGATGGCTGAGATGTCTTTTTGCATAGCCCTCAACTCAGTGATATATCCATCAAAACTATTTTCGGTGGCTTGCTCAAGGCTTCCTGCATTAATGGGCACCACCTCAAATTCAATGGGCGATGATAAAGGGATTGTTTCACCATCAGCTTCCTTGGATAAACTCGCAGTGTAAGTACCCGAAGGTGCGAGGTAGCCGCTACCCTTGCTAGATGGTTTAGCGGGGCTGACAGGGGATATGGAAGCATAACGTAAATCCCAGGCGACCCTGTGGAACCCTTTGCCAGCAGGAACTCGCAGGCGGCGGATTAATTGACCATTGTCATCGGTAATGCTGAGCCACACCTTGGTGGTATCTTGCCGGCGCTCTTTCTCTACTTGTTCCCAGCCCGGAAATTGTATTGCTTCCCCTTTATTCAGGGCTGCTTTTTCTTTTTTTCGGCGTTGTTGCTTTAGCATGGGATAGTCGTCCTTCAGATAGTAGGTAAAAACAGCACCAAAAGCGGGGTTAGGTGCTGTAAAGAAAGCGGCACCCTGCGCTCCTTTTCCAGCCATGGTCATGCTTGGGCGTGGAATGTAACGCAATGCAGCACGTGTAGGGAAGAGGGTGGCTTCTTGCTGAAGCTGTTCCTGACTGACATGGCGCAATGGGGAGTAGTCATCCAATACATAAAAGCCGCGACCAAAGGAAGCACCCACCAAATCGTTTTCGCGCCGCTGTATGGCAATATCTCTGAATGAGATGGTTGGTACATTGCCTGTCAGCTGCGTCCAGTTATCGCCTCCATCAATGGTGAAGTAAAGGCCAAACTCTGTACCCACAAAGCATAGGGATGGATTGATATGGTCCTGCACAAAACGCCAAACCAGAGTTTTGTCGGGAAGATTACCTTTAATGGCACTCCACGATTGACCTTTATTGGTACTTCTATATAAATAGGGTTTAAAGTCGCCAAACTTATGGTTATCGAGACACACATATACCGTGTTGGCATCAAACAAATCGGCCTTAATATCATTGACAAAAGCGGTGGCTGGTACTCCGGGCAGTTTATCCACGGTCAGGCTACGCCAGTTGGCACCTCCATCGTCCGTAATACTAATTAGGCCATCATCGGTGCCGGCATAGATCAAGCCTTGTTGCAAGGGCGATTCGGCCAGTGAGGTAATGGTGTTGTAGGTAGACATGGCTGATAGGTCCCAGGCATTGTCCCAGCTTTGTATACTGCCCATTATTGGCAGGCTTAGCCGTTCTTCATTTTTGGTCAGGTCGCCCGAAATGGCTGTCCAGCTATCGCCTCTGTTATCGGAGCGCCACACCCGCTGTGAAGCAAAATAAAGGCGTGTTGGCTGATGCGGACTCACCAGAATGGGTCCATCCCAGTTAAAGCGCTCAAAGGGCTCTCCCTCTTGAGGTTGCGGTTGTATGTGCACAATCTCACCGTTGGTTTTGTCCACGCGCACCAGGTTACCTTCCTGCCATTCGCAGTAAACAATGTTAGGATTACCGGGCTCGGTAGCTGGTTGATGGCCATCGGCAAAGAGGGTGATGTACCAGTCGGCATTGGTTATGCCATTGGATTTATCGGTGCGAGAAGGGCCACCCTGTGTGTTATTATCCTGTGTACCGCCGTAGATATGGTAAAATGGTTCGGCATCATCTACTGCGAGCTTGTAAAACTGTGTGACCGGCAGATTGGCTACATAACGCCAGTTTTTGGTGCCGTCAAATGTTTCGTACAGGCCGCCATCGGTGCCCACCAGCAAATAGTCAGGGTCATCATCCCTGAAAGCGATGGCATGATTATCCGAATGCTTGTGCTGTTCACTCATTCGCTTAAAGGTTTTGCCTCCATCTGCGGAAACCTGCATACGTACATCCACCAGGTACAGCTTATCGAACTGATGCGGACAGGCATACAGCTCCTGGTAGTAGTGTGGTCCGGTAGCACCAGAAACTGCATCCGACATTTTGCTCCACGACGCCCCTTTGTTGGAGGAACGATAAACGCCTCCTGTGCGATGGTTCAGCTCAATGGCTGCATAAACCACATCGGGTTGCTGAGGTGATATGGCCAAACCAATCTTCCCCATGTTGCTATCAGGAAGTCCTTTATTCAGCTTTTGCCAGGTGTTGCCACCATCATCGGAACGGTAGATGCCCGAACCGGGGCCGCCGCCCAAATAAGCCGCTACGTTACGATGACGTTGCCAGGTGGCAGCATAAAGCACATTGGGGTTACGCGGGTCTATTACCAAATCGGTTGCCCCCTTCCATTGCTTGTCGCCCAAAGTTTGTGTCCAGTTTTGTCCGCCATCGATTGAGAGAAAGATGCCTCGCTCGTCGCCTTTACTCCAGAGTGGTCCCTGGGCTGCTACCCAAATTATATTGGAGTTATGCGGGTGGACAATGATTTTGGATATGTGTTCGGAGGCCGTCAGTCCTATGTTTGTCCAGGTGGCACCATCGTCTTCACTTTTGTAGATGCCATCGCCAAAACTAACGTGTCGTCCGCCCACATTTTCGCCGGTGCCCAGCCATATCACATGGTGATTGTTTGGGTCGATGGTAATGCAGCCGGTGGAGTATACACTTTGCTTATCGAAGATGGGTTGCCAGGTGGTGCCGGCATTTACGGTTTTCCACACACCACCCGAACCAACGGCAACGTACCAGATGTTTGGATTGGTGGGGTGAATGGCTATATCGGCTATGCGCCCCGACATGAGTGCAGGGCCAATGCTGCGTAGTTGGAGTCCTGAAAAAGTGCTGTCGTTTAAAAGTGATTGAGCTGATAACGCAAATGAGCATACAATTAATGTGATTGAAAGTATGTCTGTTATACCTATTTAATATCGAAATGTGCCTTTGGTTCATATATTTCCAAAGACGCTTTCGTTTATTATCGGCATTAACCATTGCAATTTCACAGTTTTGCTTAAAGCTCATATTGAAATGCAATTGGTATTAAATCAGAGGCGATAAGGTGAGAGGGCAATGTGTTGACTGCCTGATGCCGTTGAATGATTATGTTTATTTTGCCTTTTCGTGGATCAACTTTTCATGGCATATGATGTGTCCGGTCCAAATATTAATCTGAAAGACCTCTTCTGAGATTAGTTGATTGTATTCATTATACGTGCACTTGTTTTCAAAAACCAAGGTGCCATTTTGATGTGAGCAATTGAGCAGCATATTATTGTTACTGTCATAGGTATAGGTATCAATCACTTCATTATTATTGATGTAGTCTCTTTGCGTTTTCTTAATTAGGTTTCCATTGTTGTCATATTCAAAGTGTTCGCCGTTGCAAAGTTGGTCATCGCGAAATAGTTTTTCATATAACAATTTCTCGTCTTCTTGGTAGGTTTTCTCGTATCTGGATATTTCATTATTGTCAGCATCCAATTCTATTTCAGCCACCACGCGTCCTAATTCATCCAATTGGTAAATCTCATAGCCCGTTACATCCCCATTCTCATCAGTTATTGTGGCTTTATCAGCGTTTCCGATATCAGTAAAAGCGAAAGTTTTAACGGTTTTTCTACCTTCTTCAAACTCAAATTCTACTTTATCAATTTCTCCATTATCATTCTTGGTATAAAGGTGCCTCTCTAATAATTCATTAAATGGGTCATATTCAATGAACTCTTTGATTTTATCAGTGTCAAAGTATCTGCAAACACGCTTATAAAGGGCGTTATTGTTAGAATCGTATTCTATTTCATTGAGCATATTCCCACGAGCGTCTATCGTAAATGATTTAAACAGATACTTATTCACTTCTTTTTTGTCAGTATCAAGCTCAATTTTTGTTGTAGTCCAATTCTCCATCTGGTTTTATTTGCTGAAAGTTATCTTACGCAGATACCATTTCTGGATTTTTAGTTCAGTGACTACTAAATTATAATTTTCATTTTAATAGTCATCATTATGTATGGATATATGGTTGTAACGCAAAGGTTAAAGGCAAGAGACGTAAAGGTTAAACCTTTTGGCATAAAAGGTTAAGGGAAAGCGGCGTAAAGGTTAAACCTTTTGGCAAGAAAGGTTAAAGGAAAGAGATGAAAAGGTTAAACCTTTCCATAAGATTGGTTTAAGGAATTCAATATAATGCTTTTTTAACTGGTTTTGATTGGTTTTTTAAAAGGTTAATTTGGTTGTCCAATAGTGATGCAAAAACGCTTATTGACATCTACTGTTTGGCATAGTATCTTGGTGACATAGTAACCTACCTGCGCAATTGCTCAAGGCGTGAAACATACAATATAACATTTTAATAATTTGTCAGATGAGAAGAATAGGAGTTTGGATGACTATGGCAATAGTATTAGTTTGTTGCAATCAGATTGCTGATGATGATTTGCCATTAAAAGTGGATGAGGAGCGATTGGGCTTAAAGGCCTTAGTAGTTACCGGGGATGCTGTATATGTAACTCCCAGTGGTGATGCTACAGGAGTTACGGATGCAGATAATATAGAGACTGCATTGCTATATGTTAGTCAAACTGGCGGAATGGTTTGTTTGACTGATGGAGATAAATCGACAGTTGATCATTACTATACAAGCAGAAATATAGTGGTACCTGGGTTTCAGGGTACCTTGTGTGGAGAAGGAAAGTACAATAGCATAATTCACGCTGGCAGACAGAGTGCAGAAATAGGATTCGAGGGGGCTACTTCAGAATGGTGGTCTTTAACTGGTGGAAATCCCTTCTTAGCTACCGTTTTGCAATTTGACAATGCAGTGGGAGATGTGGTTTTAAACAATTTCACAATTCTAATAGAGGATGAGCAACCGACTGATATTATGCCTGATTACTATGGAAACCCTTCCACTTATATAAGCACATTTATCGAAATATTAGGTGGGGAACATGATACATATATTGAGAATGTATGTCTGCGAGGATTGCAAACTAATGCATTTGGAAATATTGCTGGCATGAATGTCAGTTGGGGAATCCATGTAATGTTGGGATCTCCAGTTACAGATATTAATGAATCAGGAAAGCTTTTCGTTAAAAATGTAGAGGCTGAAAACCTGGGGGATGCAGCTTGTTTATTTATGCGCTTTGCTCCAGGCTCGTTGATAAGTATTGATAAGCTTCAGGCTATTAATGTAGGACAAGGAATAACTGGAATGAATGTACTGAATTCACAGGCAACTGTGAGAAATACTCATGTTAAAATCCATTCAGCCGGATTGCCTGGTATGTTCTTCTTTAATATTCCCTCAGGCCTTCATGTATTTGATAATACAATTGAAACACCTCGTTACTGGGGTATCTTTCTTCACAACTTGGTTAATAATGCAGGCATTGAGGACAATACTTTTATGAATTTAAACCAAAATTTATGTTTTGGTGGTATACTTGTGTTAGGACAAAATAATTTTATTCATCATAACGATTTTAAAAACAGCTCACTGTCTGGATGGAGTATTGATGCTGGTGCCATTTATTTAAGTTCAAGTTCATCAGGAAATATGATTCATGAGATGAAATTCCCACAACTATTAACTTTGAAACTCTGTGAAATGATAATGGACATGACGGATAATGGTGAGACGCCAGGATACGACGGAGCTAATGAGATTCATAATTATGTGGCATGCGAGAATGCAAATAGGCGAGACCTCATGTTGAATGCAAAGCAGATGATTTCAGCTGCCGCTCTATGGCAAATGGAGTAAGGTTAGAAAATGCAAAATATCTTTTAAGAAACAATGTAATATTTGCGCCCCGCATTACTGATTGAATGTGGGGCGCTTTTATAAACTTATTGAATCTTCTCGCTTAAGGCAAATCTAAATCCACATTATTGCGGTAATCGCCCAACAGGTGTTCGGCAAAATGGTACCATATCATCTTCTCAAAATACGGCGAATACTGCGAGAATCCGTGGCGCACATTAGGGATGATCATAAAATCGAAGCGCTTACGGGCATCCATCAAAGCTTTGACAACGCGCATGGTGTTGGCCGGGTGCACATTGTTATCAATCTCGCCATGCACCAGCATCAGGTGTCCTTTCAGGTTCTTGGCAATGGATGGATTAGTAGGTATCTTACTCTTAAAGGTAATTTCATACTCATCTTCACTGGCTTCCACTTTAGTCGAGTCGTTCACATTCTCTTCTTTCTTAATTTTCTTCTTCACCTCTTTTACACCGTGGTGCGTTTCGCCCCACCATTTGTTGTAAATGTTGTTATCGTGGTTACCGGCCGACGATACAGCGGCTTTGTAAAAGTCAGGATAGGCAAACATGGCTGCCGTTGACATAAAACCACCACCACTATGCCCGAAGATGCCTACACGCTTGATGTCGATGTAATCGTAACGGTTGGCCAGTTGCTGCAGGGCAAACATATCGTCCTTCAGGGCGTAATCGCGCAGGTTGTCATACCCATAGGTGTGGTAATACTTATGACGTTTTGGACTACCGCCCCGGTGACCAACAGAAACGACAACAAAACCCAGCTGAGCCAGAGCCGTATTGTAACGCGCTGTAACTGTAAAATCGCGCACCACAGCTTCGGTTTGCGGACCTGGGTATACATATGATATCACCGGATATTGGCGGGTGGAATCAAAATCAAAAGGTTTCCAGATAACGCCATGCAGGTCGGTGACGCCATCTTCGGCTTTTACCACAAATTTTTCGGGGAAGGACCAGCCCAGCTCTTTCACCCGCGACAGATCCATGGTTTCCAGTTCCATTATTACAGCACCATTTTTATCGCGCACCACCGCTTTGGGCGCCTGATCAACACGCGAGTAGTTGTTGACAAAGTAGTTGGCGTGCTTGTCTGTTTTAGGCATGCTAAAGTGGTGGTTTGCCTCCTCTGGCGTGATTATACGCGTGGTAGTGCCATCAAAACTGCTGCGATAGTAGATGTTGTAATAAGGATCAAAGCCTTTTTCTTTGCCATAGGCCGGGTAGTAAATGGTGTTGGAGGCTGTATCGATACGCGCCACCTGGCCAACCACATAGTTACCTCTTGTAATCTGGTTCTTGAGGTTACCGTTGGCATCGTAGCGGTAGAGTTGCCCCCAGCCGGTACGCTCCGACCACCAGATGAATTCCTCACCTTCGTTGATGACGTGCAGTTGATTCATCTGGTCATTAAAATAAGGCTTAGACTCTTCACTGAAAAGTGGAGTAACTTCACCCGTATTGGTGTTGATACGCACTACTTCCAGCTCATCACAAGTACGTTTTTTACGTATGGCAAACAGCTTGTCCGATGTTTTTGAGGGGCGGTAGGTCCGTATGCTCTGGTCCTTCCACTTGGCCAGGTCGGGCTTCACCCAATTCTCACCGGCTAAATCATAAATCTCAAGGTGGGGAATGCCAATGTGTTCATCGCCAGGCATGGCATATTTATAGGTTTCAACCTTAGGGCGCGGGTCCGACACAGAATTGATAACCGCCATTTCTTTTACCTGACGCATATCATAGCGCATGGTGTAAAACTTTTTCTCATCCTTAAACCAGGACACCCAGGCCTTCAGACGCTTGTCAGAGGTGGTATCGCCGCCATTGCTCTGGTAACTGAACCAGCGTTCACCATCAGTGGTCAGCTGTGTTTCAACGCTATCGACATCATTGGCACGCATCAGGTACAGGTTGTGCTGACGGGCAAATACAATGAATGTGCTATCGGGCGAGTAGCTTTTCCAGGCATCTTTAGTTTCCTTCTTCACCGTATCAATTTTACTCACCAGCCTGGTTTTCATGTTGTACTTAAATTTGAGCTCATCCATTTCAAACGTGAACAACGATTGACTGTTTTTCTCAAACTCAATCTTCTTAATTGGCAAATCATTCACATTATAGGCCTTGTGTGTGATAGTAGTTACTTTGGCGGCCAGGTCGTTATTGTCAAAAAGTGGTGTTTTAGTTCGCTTCACCGGATCTACAAACCAATAGAAGTTGCCGTCAGCTGTTTTGTAGTTATACCAAAACAAGTGACTGTTTTCAATCCAGTTCGGATTAACACGGCTCGAACCAAGGTATTTTTTAACATTACTCTGCGTAAACTTATTGGCCAGGTCAAAGTTGGCCTCCTGTGCTGAGGTAACCGTTATAATGGCACCCAATAGCATCAGCCATAGAAAGTGTTTTTTCATTGTCGATATTGAATTAATGTATGCATGGCGAATATATATAATCCTTTATGTTCTGGATATGACATTTCTTTCGTTTCCTTATGAATGATCAATAAAAGTGGTATTACGCGTGTTTTAGTAGCTTACTTGTGTTCGAAAATGAACGCTCTTTCGCCCTGATGCGAACAGCTTTTTCAGCTGATTTTAGAGGTGACTGAATATAATTACTTGAAAATTATAATGCTGCACTATTAGGTATGCTTCTTGCTTAATTAGGCGAGACTCAACACGACAAAAACCTAAACAAAATGAAAGTGACCAAACAAACCGTATTGATCTTCCTGTTATCACTATCACTTATATCCATGGAAATCATCTGGTCGAGGATTTTTTCGGCTGAATACTTCTACACATTTGCTTTTCTTATACTAAGTATCAGTATTCTCGGGCTGGGGCTTGGCGCTTTAACACTAAGGATGAGCAAGCGGCTGGCGGCTAAAGAGTCGTATGGCTGCCTGTTGAGTTTAACAGGTTTGCTTATGTTGGCCGGACCACCAGTGGTTCTTTACCTGAAACTGGATTTTACGCAGCTTCTGAATAATTACCAGATGCTGTTGAAATTGATGGCGACCATTATCATTCTGGGCTCATCGTTTTTTACAGGAGGTATAGTCTTAAGTAGTATTTTCAGAAAGGCACATGTCGCCATGCCACAATTATACATGGCTGATTTGCTGGGCGCAGCCTTGGGCGTGGTTGCTTCTGTTTTATTAATGAATGGCATCGGCACCGATAAGGCCGCTTTTGTGATTGTACTGCCTGTGTTCATCGCCTCTTTTCTGGCCTTTACCACTTGGTTTAAGGCCATTCCTGCATTGCTGATGTTATCCGGTGTTATATTACTACCCCGTACTGATCAACTTTTGGTGAGTGCACAAAAAGACAGGGCAGAAGTTATCTACCAGCACTGGGACGCCATGGCCAGGTTGAAGGTATACAAGTACAGCGATGAGTATTGGGGGCTGAATATTGATAATGCGGCTAACTCGCCAGTGATTGCCTTTGATGGTAACTTCAACCGTCCCGACTCGTTACGGATTCCTTTCTCCATTCCTTCAACTTATCTCACAAGCAAATTTGATAACTGCCGGTTTCTTTCGTTAGGTGCCGGTGGTGGAGGTGATGTGCTGATGGCCTTGCAGGATGGTGTTACCGAGGTGCACGCTGTTGAGGTTAATTCACACATCAATAACATGATGACTAGTGGTTTTTTAAATGAATTCTCTGGTAACTTGTATAACGATGAGCGTGTGAAGGTAGTGAGTGAAGATGCTCGTGCTTACGTACGTCGCTTCGATAATTATTTTGATGTCATCTATTCATTAAGCTCCAATAGTTTTGCTGCTTTGGCATCTGGTTCATTTGCATTGGCAGAAAATTATTTGTTTACCACTGAGGCCTTTCAGGACTATTACAAGGCCTTATCTCCCAACGGTTATCTGATGATGGAACATCAGTTTTATGTACCTCGTATGGTATCTGAGGTGCTTGATGCCCTGAAGCGTGAGGGGATTGAAAACCCCGCAGCTCACCTGGCTGTATATCATTTGCCTACCATGCGTCGCCACTTAATACTGTTGGGCAAGCAGCCGCTTGATGGGGCCACCATAAGTCAGGCGGTGCATGAAACAAATGAGGAGAACTATGCATTTTTCAGGCAGTTGTATCCGGCAGCTGACTCCCTGCAGACCAATCCCATCAACCAGATTATAACCAATGGTTGGGAGGCGCGTCAGGCGGAAGCATCCACCAACCTGTCGCCCTGCACCGATGATCGACCTTTTACAGGGCAACTGGGGCTGATGAAAAATTTGTCGCTTGAACAAGTTAAAAAGCGCTTGTTGCCATACGAGTTTCAGGGTTTTCCGTTATCGATGGTCATTGTATTGGTTATTCTGGCACTTGTTATAATAGTGGTATTACCACTTAATCTGTTGCCCTATCTCAAGAAAAATAGCGCCCTTACAGCGGCGGGCTGGCTCTATTTCTTTGTCATTGGTGTGGGCTTTATGGCCATCGAAGTGGTGTTAATACAAAAATATACCTTGTTCATTGGTTCATCGTCCTACACCTTTATGACGTTACTGTTTGTACTGCTGGCCAGTTCAGGGTTGGGTAGTTATTTCAGTACGCGTTTTAAAACCTCACTGCCATTTGTTGCCATTGTTTTGTGGTTGATAGCCGATGCTGTATTGTTTCCGCTTGTGGTAGCTCATTTGGGTGTGCTATCATTGGCATGGCGTATTATAATCACCTGCCTGATGGTGGCACCTGTTGGCTTTTTTATGGGTATGCCATTTGTTAAAGGCAGTGCAAAATCCGGGGAGCTGATTGATTGGGGATTTGCCATCAATGGAGCTGCTTCAGTCATTGGAAGCACACTGGTGCTAATACCAGTATTTTTATATGGTTTCACCTATGGTATGGTCATGGCCGGCGCATTCTATTTATTGGCATATCTGCTGATTAAAAAAACATTTGTGGCCGCTGGCTGATTAATTATAGCTGGTGCAGGTTCGGTATATATTTGATATCTTTAAGCTATGGAGTTGACCTGGCTATTGGTGTTGCAGGTACTTTTTAGAGAAAAATGAAACTATTGTTATGAAGTTAACCATCTATCAGATTGACGCGTTTACCGATAAAGTGTTTGGGGGTAACCCGGCTTGTGTGGTGCCTTTGGAAGATTGGCTGCCCGACGAGTTGCTGCTGAAGATAGCTATGGAGAATGCCGTGGCCGAAACTGCCTTTTTTGTTAAAAAAGAAGATAGGTACCACTTGCGCTGGTTTACACCTGATATTGAGATGGATTTGTGCGGTCATGCTACATTGGCTGCTGCTTATGTGCTGAAAGTTCATTTGGAGCATGCCTGTAGTAACATGGTTTTTGAGACAATCAGTGGCCAGTTGGAAGTAAAGTGTGACAGGGATGTATTTATCCTTGATTTTCCATCACGGCCGGCGCAAAGGGAAACACTGCCAAAGGCCATAAAAGAAGCTATCAATATACAACCCGATGCCGTGCTGAAAGCCCGCGATTATGTGTTAGTGTATCCATCGGAAAGCATGGTAATGAATCTGCAGATTGATCGTAATACCTTTGATAGAATAAACCTGGGGACAGGTGGAGTAATTGCTACCTCAAAAGGTAGCAACTGCGATTTTGTGTCACGCTTTTTCACCCCGCAGGCCACCATACTAGAAGATCCCGTTACAGGTTCGGCACATTGCACTTTAGTACCATACTGGAGCCAGCAGCTCAATAAAAAGGAGTTAACAGCTTTTCAGGTGTCTGAACGAAGAGGCATACTTTATTGTAAGGATTTGGATGAGCGCGTGTTGATAAGCGGCAGAGCACGTACCTATATGGTGGGACATATCTGGATTGAATAATTCTTTGTGATATTTTTGTATAAAGTGTATCGTATAATTTGGGAACTACAACTTCATCTGCTATTTTAGTTTTTAATTCCCATTTATTGACTTGGTTTATGGCATATCATTAAGTAATTTTATGCAACTAACCCGGTTAAAATGAAAAACTTCCTATTAATAGTATCTTTGCTGTTATGCTGCCGGCTGGTGCATGCGCAAGATTCCCCGATTCGTTTCCAGAATATTTCCATAAACGATGGTTTGTCTTTAAGCTCTGTTTATTGCATTCATAAGGATAGTAAAGGCTTTATGTGGTTTGGCACTGAAGATGGCTTGAATAAATTCGATGGCTATCATTTCACCATTTATCGCACTGATGTGAAAAACCCAAATAGTATCTGCTACAAATGGATTGAGCACATTGCTGAGGATGCCAAAGGGAATCTTTGGTTTGCCTCACGCAGCGGGTTATCCAATTTTAATCCGGTTACCGAAGTTTTTACCAATTACAAGGCCGGGCAGTCTGAACTAATTGTTAACGATACCATAACCTGCCTTGAAATTCATGGTAATAATGTGGTGATTGGCACTAAAAAGGGCTTGAGCCTATTCAACGTAATGAACGGTGAGGCTGTACTTTTTGATGAACCAGTATCTATTAACTCCATCCAATTATATAAAGATGATTTAATCATCGGTGCAAGTAATGGATTGTTCCGGTTGACGTCTGATAATAAGCTGAAGCGTTTATCTGGTTTTGATATTACGGATATTAGCATCAGTCAGCACGTGGCCTATTATGCCACTGCAACTGGGGTGTTCAAATACGAATTGGATGGAGTAACTACGGCATCGCTTAAGGTATCAAAAGCTATTGAGGGCATTGATAACCTGGAAGCAGACGGGCAAGGACGTTTATGGATAAGTGCCATTGGCGGATTATGGGTATACTTTCCTCAAAAGGAATGGGCAAAAAAACTAGTTGATACATATAATACTACACGAAGCCTGGCTATTAACACCAGTAAGTCGTTGTGGATTGACGGTAACGAAAAAGTATGGTATGCCACACATGGCGATGGCCTGTTTATTATCAACAAAAAAATGCAGGTGACGCGGTGCCTTCACAACCCTACCGATAAGGAAAGTATTAGCCAGAATGCCTTTAACTGCCTTTATGCCGACAAGCAAAATGGCAATATCTGGTTAGGTACCTATGGTGCAGGCATAAATATCTATCAGCCCTCAGCCAATAAATTTGATTTGATAAAGCATAATCCTCTAAACACCAATAGCCTGCCGAGTAATTTTGTCTGGTCCATTTTCGAAACAGCTGATAGCTGCCTTTGGATAGGAACCAACGATAAAGGGGTATGTCGTTATTGTCCTAAAACAGATCGGTTTAAAACTTATTCGCATATAGCTGACGACATTAGCTCATTAAGCAATAATACAGTACGTGAGGTGTATCAGGACAGCCGTGGTACGGTATGGATTGGTACTGATGGTGGGGGATTAAATCGTTTTAATGCATCGACCAGAAGTTTTAAAGCCTATGTAAGTGATGAAGATGATGAGCATACAATATCTGATAATTCAGTGCGAGTTATTTTTGAAGACAGTCAGCAGCGATTGTGGGTGGGCACCAGGCATGGGCTGAATCTGTTTGACCGCGAAACGCATCGTTTTAAGCATTACTTAAATAAACTCAATGACCCTCAGAGTATATCGAATAATTTTGTTTATGCCAGTATTATCGAAGATAAGCAGGGCAAGCTTTGGATTGGCACCTATGGCGGTGGCCTCAATCGCCTGGATCCTGAGTCGGGCGTATTTGAGCACTATACCAGTGAAATGGGAGAGGGAAAGAGCCTAAGTAATGATATTGTATTTTGTATTTATGAAGACAGCGACGGACAGATATGGGTGGGTACCAATGAAGGATTGAATATTCTTAATCCGGACAGTGGACAGGTAAAGGTATTGGGCATAAAGGACGGTTTGCCCAATGAGGTTATATACAGTATTTTACCAGATAAAACCGGGCAGTTGTGGTTGAGTACCAATCATGGTATTTGTTGCATCGATCCCTCAACGCTTAAATGTAAAAATTACGACGTGAGTGATGGTTTGCAAAGCAATGAGTTTAATGGTGGCGCCTTTCACAAGGGGCGTTCAGGCAAATTATATTTCGGGGGTGTATACGGACTAAATGTGATGATACCAGAAGTGCTCACTGCCAGTTCTTTTGTTGCTCAACCGGTTATTACGCGTCTGGAGGTGCTGGGGAATGAAGTTAAAACATTAGCCGGAACTGACAGGCATGGTAATGCGGTGGCAGAAGTTGATAGCCAATACGTGTTGCCGGCCGATATAAGTTATACAGAGCAGATTGTACTTGATTACAGTCAACGGTTTTTTGCCTTGGAATATTCAGGGCTTAACCATCTGTTTTCGGACAAAACCCAATATGCTTTTCAGTTATCTCCACTCGATAAAAAATGGACCAGGGCCGGCAATCGCAATTATGTATCGTTTGCCAATGTAAAGCCGGGCGACTATGTGTTTAAGGTATTATGCACCAATAGCGATGGCGTGTGGAGTCAAGATTCTGCAGAACTGAAAATCACCATTCGTCCGCCTTTCTGGCAGGCCATCTGGTTTGTGCTGATTGAGGTGTTGATTGTATTAATGCTCGTCATTTTTATCTACCGTTTCTTACTCAAGATAAAGACCAATAAGCTTTTGATGGTGCAAAATGAGCAGGTGCTTGAGGCCAACAGGCAGCTGCATATATCCGAGGAAAACCTGAAGCAAATGAATGCCACCAAGGATAAGTTCTTTTCCATAATATCGCACGATTTGAAAAATCCCTTCAGCAGCCTGATGTCGATCAGTGAGATGTTGGATGAAAATTACGAAGTAACCGATGAGGAGGATAAGCGGCATGCGGTAAAGCGTATTAACAGCTCGGTACATAGCATCTATAAGCTGCTTGAAAACCTGCTGACATGGTCGCGATCGCAAAGGGGCAAGATTTGTTTTAAGGATGAGGATTTTGATGTTGCTGCATTACTAACCGAAAACATTAACCTATACCGAACAGCGGCCACCAGGAAATCCATCAGCCTGGTAAATAATGCGGCTGATTCAATGATAGCGAGGGGCGACCGTGACACCATCAATACCATTATTCGTAATCTTACCGGCAATGCCGTGAAGTTTACCGGTAGCGGTGGTGAAATACACTATTCTATTCATGAAAATGGTGGCTTTTGGAAGATAAGTATCAAAGATACAGGGCTGGGTATTAGTGAAGAAAACCAGCAGCAACTGTTTCGGATTGACAAAAAACTAAAGACTGAAGGAACGGAAGGCGAGAAAGGAACAGGCCTGGGACTAATTATCTGTAAGGAGTTTGCGGAAAAGAACGGAGGCACTATTGGTGTTAACAGCCAGGAAGGCATTGGTTCTGAATTTTGGTTCACAGTGCGTAAAGGTAAACGTTAATGGCTTGTTGTTAATGAAACAATACCGGTGAACTCGCATCGTTTTAAGGCAATAAACTTTTCACTTCGATTTTGGTTTACCCTAAAAAGACTATTTTTGCAGCGGAAAACAAAAAAGAAGATAAATGGCATTAGCGATAACAGCATATGGTACCAAGGTACTCCGAAAAGTGTGTGATGAAATTACTGCGGATTATGAAGGCTTGCAGGTACTGATTGACAATATGTGGGAAACCATGTATGAGGCTGGTGGTGTTGGGCTGGCTGCTCCTCAGGTTAATAAAGCCATTCGTCTGTTTACGGTTGATACAGTGCAGGTGTTTGAGGGGATGAAGGAAGAGGATAAAGAAGATTTATTTGAAGATGAGCAACCGGTGAAAGAGGTATTTATTAATGCTAAAATTACAGGTGAATCAGATGAGGTATGGGCCGACAATGAAGGTTGTCTAAGTTTACCCGACCTGAGTGGTGAGGTGGAACGTCCCTGGGCTATTGAAATTGAGTATTATGATCGTGATTTCAATAAGCATAAGAAAACATTTACCGGTTATAATGCCCGCGTTATTCAGCATGAGTATGACCATACCGAAGGCATTTTATACGTCGATCATCTTTCTGGCATCTCAAAGCGACTGTTGAAAGGTAAATTAAACAAGATAGCAGAAGGCAAAGTGGCGCCGCGTTACCGCATGCGATTTGCGAAATAGAGCTATCTGAAACCATATTTGAAAGGTCTTAATTAATTATAATTAGGGCCTTTTTTAATGCCTTATTGTGTACTTCGATCAAAAGCTCAACCGCCTCGTGCAGCAATATTGCAACTTCGTGCATAAAGCATCCTACTGCCCTTTTTCCAGAGGTATTTTTGTCAATAGAAATTAACTATTCTCAAACGAAAAGATAACAAATAGGATTTTATCATGATTAAACAGATGTTACAAGGGGTGGTTGCAATGCTAATAATTGGAATGGGGATTATTGGCTGTAGTTCATCAGATGAAAGCAAATCAGCAACAACACATCGCTATGTTAAAGTAGAGCGCCTGGGCAAGGCTCAAAGTGCCGAGGAGCTTATATTCCACGGGCAGCTAAAGGAAAAAAAGGAAGTGAGTGTAGCATTTAAAGTAGGCGGACAAGTCTACAATATGTTGGTGGATGAGGGTGATTATGTGACAAAAGAACAGGTGATAGCCCGCATTGATCCTCGTGACTACAAAATCCGTTTACAATCGGCTAAAGCGCAATTTGAACAGGCCAGTGGTGAATATACCCGCTACAAAGAACTTTATAAAAAGAATAAGCTACCCATTAACACGCTGGAAAAACTCGAAGCCGGTTACCTGGCTGCCAAGAGTGCTTATGAATCGGCTGAAAATGCACTGGCTGATACAGAGTTAAAAGCACCATTCAATGGCTATATCTATCGTAAGCAAACGAATAATTTTGAAAATGTGGCTCCCGGGCAACCTATTTATGCCTTATTGGATGTGAGCCATCTCGAGGTACTATTCAGCCTGCCTGAAAGTAAAGTGAATAAAGCAAAAAGCTTTTCGCAAATTACCATTGATGTAGCCAATGCTGGTGCTTATGATGTGCCTGCTAATGTGTTGTCTGTTAATGAGAAGGCCAACGGGAATGATATGTTTGATGTGCGCCTGATGGTAAACAATCAGGCGGATAGCGGATTGAAGCCTGGCATGTCAGCCAAGGTGAGGATTCAATTGAAAGCTGCTGACAAGACTGGTGTTGTTGTGCCAGTGGAGTCTGTGTTTTACAAAGAGCAGAAAGCCTATGTATGGGTATTTGATGAGGCCAGCTCAACTGTATCAAGTAGGGCCGTAAAAGTCAATAAATTGGAAAACAATGGCCATTTGTCAGTCAGTTCCGGCCTCACCGGAAACGAATATGTGGTGACAGCCGGCGTGTATAGTTTAACCGAATCGCAGGCTGTGCGAATTTTAAAGAATACAAACCTTTTATAAGCCTAAATCAACATGTTAGATAAGATATTATCTCAAAAAGCTTTTTTGAGCTTCATCTTTATTGCCTTAATTATAGGCGGATTGTATTCTTTCAATTCGATGGGAAAGCTCGAAGATCCGGAGATTCCTGTGAAGGCAGCTGTGGTCATTACTCGTTACCCTGGTGCATCAGCCGAAGAAGTGGAGCAGGAGGTGACTGATGTGCTTGAGAAAGCCATCCAGCGCCTCGAAAATATTGATTTCCTCGAATCGCGTTCAGCACCTGGTCTGTCTGAAATCACCATCAATATTAAGTCGGGAGTAAAAACCGCGGAGATGCCTCAGCTGTGGGATCACCTTCGTCGAAAAATATCTGATGTAAAAGGTAGTTTGCCTGCAAACGCATCCGAACCAATTATCAATGATGATTTTGGTGATGTGTCTGGTATATTTTTAGCAATTTCCAATGATGGATACGAGTACCATGAGTTTCAGAATTACGTTGATTACGTGAAACAAGAGCTGATGCTGGTAGACGGCGTTAAGCGTATCGAAGTATTTGGTAAGCGCACCGAGGTGGTGAATATCAGTTTTGATAATGAGTATTTTGCCTCCCTGGGTATTAACCCCATGCTAATTTTCCAATCGTTCAATGATCAGGGAGCCATTGTTGATCCGGGTAGTTTTGTGACAGGAAGTGAACGCATTCGTATTAGCATAGGCAATAAGTTCCAGAACCTGGACGAGATACGCAATTTTGAAGTGAAACTACCCAACGGCGGACGTTACCGTCTCGGCCAAATAGCTAAGGTTGAGCGTGAGTTTTACGAGCCAACCCTTCAAAAGCTTAAATTCAACGGACGGGAAGCCATCAGTTTGGCCATTTCCATGGAAAAGGGGGGTAATGTAATTGTCCTTGGTGAAGCCGTTGAGAAACGCTTAGCCGAATTGCAGGAGAAGTTACCGGTTGGTATTGAATGTCATAAAGTGTTTTATCAGCACAATAATGTGAGCGAATCAATCGACGATTTTATGGTTAATCTGATTGAGTCGGTGATTATTGTAATAGTCGTATTGCTGCTGGCCATGGGGATGCGTGCTGGTTTGCTCATAGCCAGCGGACTGGTGTTTACTATTCTGGCAACATTTATCATTATGGCCGGGTTTGATATAGAGCTGCACCGCGTATCATTGGCAGCTATTATCATCGCCATGGGTATGCTGGTGGATAATGCCATTGTAATAGCCGATGGCATCCTGATTGACCTGGATAAGGGCATGGAGCGGAAGAAGGCTTTTGTAAATACGGCTAAGAAATCAGCTATACCACTTTTAGGTGCTACTCTGGTTGCCATTCTGGCTTTTATGCCGCTGGCTTTCAATAGTACAGGTGCTGGAGAGTTTTTACGCCCATTGTTTTATGTGTTAGCTATATCCTTGTTCGTAAGTTGGGTGTTGGCAATGGTACAAACACCTTTTCATGCCGAATATTTTTATAAGAAACGCTCGAAGAAAGGAGCTGATGACGAAGAGCACGATCCTTATGGCGGTCGTTTTTACCAGTTTTTCGGACGATTTATTCGTTTTGCACTTTGGCATAAGTCCTTGTTTGTGATTGGAACAACCGTAATATTGGTGTTGTCATTCTGGTCATTTGGTTTTGTGAAACAAAACTTCTTTCCTGGTGCTGAGTACGATCAGTTTATATTGGAGTACCGTTTGCCCGAGGGAAAAGACATCAGCCAGGTAGAAAAGGATTTGGATGAGATACAGGTTGCCATTGCAGACTGGGATAACATCGGCTCGGTTGTAACAGGATTGGGCAGCACGCCGGCTCGTTACACGCTTATGCGTCCCATGAACGGACTTAGCCTGAGCTATGGTGAACTGATTATCACCATCAAGGACAAGGAGCAGATTGACCAAACCATTGAAGAACTTCAGACCTATGTCAATCAATATTACCCCGAGGCTTTTGCAAGGGTAAGAACCTATATTGCTGTTGGTGGTGATTTTAAAATTGAAGCTAAGTTTACCGGTCCCGATGACGAAGTGTTGCGTCAGTTGGCAGAGCAGGCTAATGAGGTGATGCGTCAGGAGCCAAAGGCCGTTTTTGTCACAAACGACTGGAAGAACCAGATTAAGGTGCTGGCGCCGGTTTATTCGCAGGATCGGGCACGTGAACTGATGGTGAACAGGGCCGATGTGGCCAATGCCCTGGCAATTGCATCAAGTGGTATGCCGGTTGGCTTGTTTTACGATGGTGATTACCAGCTTCCAGTTATGCTCAAACTCGATAAAACCATTGAACAGGACGTTAATCAGTTGGCTTCGGTACCCGTATGGTCGGGTTTGCCACAAAGTGTAGCTTTAAGTCAGTTGGTTGATTCCATTGATGTACGATGGGAAAACAGTATGATTCGCCGTTACGATAATCAACGTGCGATAATTGCTCAGTGTGACCCGATTACGGGTGTTGCGCCACCAGAACTGTTCACAGCCTTGCGCGATAAAATTGAAGCCATTCCATTGCCCGAAGGTTACAAATTAGAGTGGCTGGGTGAATATAAGAGCAGTAATGAGGCCAATGAAGGTTTGGGTGAGAAACTACCACTGGCTATCCTGTTAATGATCATCATTGTCATAGGCTTATTTAATAATTTCCGACAACCCATCATCATTTTCTCAATTATGCCATTGGCCTTTATTGGAGTGATTATAGGCTTCCTGGTAACCGGCACTTATTTCACCTTCTTTTCAATAATCGGTACCCTTGGTTTAATGGGTATGATGATTAAAAATGCGGTGGTACTACTCGATGAGATAAATCTGCAGGTAGGCGAAGGAAAAGATAAGCTCACAGCGATAATTGATTCGACATTATCGAGAGTGCGACCAGTAATGATGGCTTCACTGACCACTATTTTGGGTATGTTGCCATTGGCCTTCGACCCGATGTTTCGTACTATGGCCATTGCCATTATGTTTGGTTTGCTGGTAGGTTCGATCATCACTCTGGTTGTAATACCCGTGCTGTATGCTGTGATGTACAGGGTCAATACTAAATCGTTACATGCTACAATTGTAAAAGAGATAGAAGAATAATTTTTTTCATGTATAGGTTAGGTAAAGGAGCTGGTTGGCATTGCTTTGTTAGCCGGTTCCTTTTTAAAGAGAGAATGAACTAACCATCTACTATAAAACTTTCAGTATGAAACACTATATATTCATCATAGCTTTGTTCATAAGCATTAAAGGGGTTGCTCAACAACAGGTTTCATTGCAGGAGAGTCGTCAAATGGCACTCGATTACAATAAGTCGCTTAAAGCAGCCAAGTTAAAGCACTTTGAAGCTGAATCACAACGTAAAGAAGCACGTACCGCCTATTTGCCAAATATTGACGGAACGGCTACTGCCACCTACCTGCCTAGTATGGACGATATTAATATACCTGGCTTTCAATTACCAGTGATGGATGCAGCGGGTAACCAAACAGGCCAAAATGTTGGTTTCCCGGGTATGAGTATTGGCACCGAAAAGATGCAATATTATAACGGTCAGGTGGCAATGCAACTGCCACTCTATTTGGGCGGACAAATCAGGTATGCCAACCAAATGGCTGATATGGGTGTTGAAATTTCCGAGCAAGCCTATCAGCTAAAGACTGATGAGGTTATTTTTAACACAGATAACGCCTATTGGAGCCTGGTGGCTTTTAAAGAACAACTGACTGTTGCCTACAAGTACTACGAAATGCTGGATTCATTGGAGCAACAGATGAAAGACATGTATGAGTTGGGCTTAACTCCCAAGAGTGAACAGCTGATTGTAACTGTACAAAAAAACGAGGCTCAGCTAAATCTGATGAAAGCTGAAAATGCTTTTAAAGTGATGAAAATGAATCTTTGCCAGATTGTTGGGCTTGATATGAATACCAATATTGATGTAACTGATTCATTAAACCTCAATCCAGAGCTCATTACCATGAGTAACAGCGTTAACCTGGCTTTTGTAAACCGTAACGAACTGAAAATGCTGGATGGACAAGTTACGCTATCGGAGCTTCAAAAAAAGTCAGATATGAGTGCTTATAAGCCTCAGTTAGGTGCCCAGGTCAGCTATGGTTACATGGATATTCCAAACCTGGTTGATGGACAGACCATGACACAGGCCTCTGCTCAATTGTCCATACCATTGGTGCACTGGCGCGAAAAGAAGCACAAAAAAGATGCTGCCAAATTACGAATTGAACAGGCCCGCCTGCAGCTCGATGAAACTAAGGATTTTGTGCAGCTGGAGGTACAGCAGTACATCATAAGGGTTAATGAAGCTTATGAGGCCATTATGCTCGCCAAAAAGAATAAAGAAGAATCTGAAGAGTCGCTGGAAGAGGTAACAGCCAGCTTTGAGGCCGGATTAAATACCACCACCGATGTTTTGAACTCGCAGGCAGCCTGGTTGAGTGCTAATGCTGAACTATTAAATGCACTGGCCAGCTACGAGGTGGCTAAAACTGCTTATTATAAAGGAATTGGTCAGTTATACACAGAAGCAGACACATACAGTAATTAATAGTGTTTCTCGATTTGTAGTGGCTCATTTTAAAAAGTTGAGATGAGTCACTACCTTTATCATCATGTATGGGAATAGATATGAAAACATTTGATAGTTGTTATTACGACCGCTTTTTGAAGGGCAAACCTATTTTATTTATTAATTATAAAACCAGGTTGCTATTTGAATGTTTGATGGGAACAGTTTTTTATACTGTTTTATTGGCAATTTTCTATTCGGGCCAACCTATTGAGTGGAAGGGCTATCTTTTTTCGCTATGGCTATTCATTTTTATCAGCGAAGGGATATTTGCATTTAATAAGCTGATTGCCTGCAAACACCCCTGGCATACGCATACGCGTGGGCGTGTATTGTTTTTATTAAGCTTTTCCATTATATGGTTTTTACTGGCCATCATGATGGCTCACTATTTTAAACCTTGGATTGAGTCTGGCGAACCCATGGCTCCAGTAGCCTACAATGTTAGCCTCATTATCGCTATATTGTTTGTAACGATATATGTAGTACTGCTATTCGCTTATAATTACCATCAGAGCTTAAGCGTAGTTATGCTAGAGGTGGAGCGTTTGCAACAGGATAAACTTAAGCAGGATTACCGGGCCTTGCAGGATCAGATTAATCCACATTTTTTATTCAATAATCTGAGTACGCTTATTGCTATCATCAGGCACGATAAGGAGGCAGCAATACGTTTTGCCATTAATTTTTCAGACGTGTACCGATATGTACTTGAGAGTAATAAACATCGTTCTATCAAACTAATTGACGAATTGAAATTTCTGAAAGCATATGGAGCTCTGCACCAGGAGCGTTTAAAAGAAGGATTAGTTGTAGAGCATCATTTCGATGAAGAATATTACAACTGGCACTTGCCTCCTTTAAGTATGCAGTTACTGCTTGAAAATGCAGTGAAGCACAATGTAGCCACTAAAGCATCGCCTTTAAAAATGAAGATGTATACCAAAGATGGAAAGGTAGTGGTCTCCAATAATATCAATGCCAAAACAACCACCTACAGTACAAATACAGGATTAAGTAACTTACGCGAGAGGTATAAGTTATTGACGAATAAAGAGGTGGTTATTATCAAAAATGGCAATGAGTTTAGGGTAGAATTACCACTAATCAAACAATAAGTTAAAGCAGAAGCAATGGAAATCAATATCATAATTGTAGAGGATGAAATACACAGTGGTGAAATGCTGCGGGATATGATTGCGGAGATTCGTCCTTCCTGGAAAGTAAAAGCCATGCTGCAAAGTGTGAGTGAAACCGTTGATTACCTTAAAACACATGAGCATCCGCAGATTATTTTCTTAGATATTGAACTAGCCGATGGCAATTGTTTTTCAATTTTTGAGCAGATTGAAGTGGAGGAAAGTGGCATCATTTTTACTACAGCCTATAATGAGTTTGCTCTCAAAGCTTTTAATCTTAATAGCATCGATTATTTATTGAAGCCTATAAAAGAAGAGGAGTTGGAACGAGCCATCACCAAATTTGAAAAGGCCATTGAGGTAATTAATAATTTGCATGAAGGGGAGAGCCCTAAGAAGCAAGCTGATGTAATTGATTATACCGAATTAGCCCGATCGATAGCGAAAACACAAGGTGGTTATCGCAAGCGCTTTTTAATTGCCAGACGTGATGCCTTTTTTAAGCTTGGTGTTGAAGATGTGGCCTATTTTTATTTTGATGCCCGGGTAACGTTTGCCGTTACTTTTGAAGGTAAGCAACACATACTTAACCAGTCACTGGATAAGCTGGAAGAAGAGCTTGATCCAGAAAAGTTTTTCCGTAGTAACAGGCAAACGATTATCAATGTAGATGCTATTGAGCGCTTCGAAAGCTATTTTAGTGGTAAGCTGGTAGTGAAACTGGTTAATGGCCTTAACGGTAAGGTAATGATTAGTCGGGCTAAAGCCGGTCCATTTAAGGAGTGGATGAATCATTAACTATTAATTAGATACAAAAGAAGGCTGTCTCAATCGAAACAGCCTTTATCTTATTAAAAATAAATGTGCACTATTAAATCGCCACTGGCATAAGGCTCAAAAGTGAAGCTATTACCACCTGAATCGACGATAATCTTATTTGCATCTGTTGTGTACTTTCTTTCTTTTTGTTTGCTGTAGTTAAATCCTAACCCAAATTCACCACCCAGTGAAATTTTTGGGGCAAAAAACCACTCAACCCCTATCAAGCCTGCTCCATTAAATCCGAGTGTCTGCCCTCCCTCTTCCTTAAATTCCAATTCGGGCATAGTTTCATCAACGTATTCAACGTTTCCGGTAACGTACGTATTATTGCTATTATGCAGGTATCCGCTGTAGGGCATTGATGATATACCAGCTTCATAACCATAATACCCTCTGATACGACTTTTAATCGGTCGATAAAACTCTTGTCCAACAGATAAGCCAATTGCCAGGGCATTTTGAGTCAGGTAAACATTTTTGGGAGTTTCTTCTCCGCTACCATCTTTATCTTTTGAGCTACTATAGCCAAACAGAAGTTTTACGCGCCAGGCCCTGTCATCACGTGTATAATATTTAAAGTAAATAGTTCCTGGATTTTGGGCTGTAAAGGCAAATTTTGGAGCATCATTTACCACATTGTATGAATAATAGCCATTTGAGTAATTGTTGGTTACAGTTTTATTACCAATCATATTTCCAAAATACTCTAAAAACGGATTAGCATTGATACTCAACGACCAGTCACCTTTTTCAGGGAAATAGTAAAAGCCTCTTTTAGATGTAAGGTTAAATTTTGTGGTATCTGTTTGAGCTAATGAAAGTGTTGAAAGAAATAGTAAGATACTTCCTGTTAATAACAGATGCTTCATTTGGTTAGATTTTATTATTAATAAATTTCTGCTAAGATGAATATTTTTTTGCTAATTTTACAAAAGTAAACATTCTTTTTAGTAACCTAATCTATGAAAACAGTTAAAATAGTTAGTATTTGTGGCGTTTTTGTTTTTCTGATGAACATCTTATCATCTTGTGAATCAGGTAGTGATGATTATACGGCATTAAGTAAAAATTTGCGAATTAGTGCCACCGAAAATGATGGTACTGTACAATTAAAGTGGACACTTGCCAAAATAAATAATTTCCGCGAGTACAGAGTATATCGCTCAAAAGATAAAAATAATTATTACCAGAATTCACTTATATATAGTGGAACAGATTTTTTTCACCATACATTTGTTGATGAAAACCCTAATGCCTTAGGAACAAATTATTATTGGGTAGAGGCATTGAGTGGGAATGATTTTGACTATACGCGTTCGTATAAGAGTAACATTGATTCGATTAATATAGGTAATTATCCTTCCTTTTCATTTTTCCCTAAGAGCGTCATCCATAATAAGGATGAAATGTTGATTGGCTTTATTGATGGTCGCAACAAATTTACGCTTTATAATTATGAGAGTGATGTTGTTGTAGGAACAAAAGAGGTTAATTATAATTTCCAATATCCGTGTTTTGGAAAATACAATGGGTTGACAGAGTTGTATTTAGGTGAGAATAATACCAATGAAATTGGGATATATGATACCAAATCACTAAAAAAGACAGGTAGTTTACCATTGAATAACCAATACTTATATAGTTTGGCAAGCAATGGTGATGGTAAAATATACGCTTCGTGTGATTATGGTAGTTATATTGAGGTGATTAACCGCAATATGACAGGGGCATACTTGATTAATAGTTCATATGATCAACAATATTTGAAGTACAGTGAATCGCAAAATGCACTCATCGCTAATGAAGATGATAGTTATAGTTACTTGTATGTTTATAATGCTGATTCGTATGGCGACATTGGTTACAATAATTACACCTCTAGTTATCTACAAGGGTATAACTATAGCTGCATAAAGGAAGATCCTTTTACGGGCCATATTTATATCCAGCCTTATGGAAAGATGAAACCAGCGGGTGTTAGCAATACTGTATATAGTAATTTCGGAAATTGTCAGGACATTGCTTTTAACTCTATCAATATTTTCACCGCTCCATTTAATAGTAAGGCACTCTATAAATACGATCGTAGTGGAAACTATGTGGGCACTATTGATTTGCCAGGATACCCGGTATATATTTTAGTTGAAGATGATAAGTTGATAGTGTTTTTTGTTGAGCAGGCAATTTCAGTATCACAGGTTGAGTATAATCGTGTCTATAAAGGTTATAACCAAGATACCCCCTTTGGTATATATATTGTGAAGAACTAATTAGGAAGAAAATACGCATTGAAAAACGCCAACTGATATAATACCAGTTGGCGTTTTTCGTTTTATGTGTCATGGTAAGTGTTAAATTATAAGTAAGAATTGTTTTGAAGATAAGTGCAGTTTGATGTATGATTTACAATTTGCTAATAATAATTCATATTCGTTTATTGTTGCCCAAAATCTAATCCTATGAAGAAAAATAAAAGTATTCTGCGCAAGCTTTTTATGTATATGATGGGATTTGGCATAGGCATGGGGTTTATTTTCCCGGTATATGCCAATTTTTTTGTTGAATGGAAAGATGGGTTATTCCCTTATTTTCTGGTAGGGTGCATAATGGCGGGTATCACAGTAGGGATAGTCAGCTTTTGGTTTGTGAAGATTATTTTAATACGACAATTGCTTAAAATGTCAGCAGTGGCCGATAGTATTTCCAAACGCGATATATCTCAATTTATTGATATCAAAAGTGATGATGCAGTAGGTGATATTGCCAGTGGATTTAACCTAGCTATTCAGCGCTTGAATGAATTCGTTGGTGAAATGAAGGTTATTTCAGGAAAGGCTCGCAGCATAGTTGGTAATAAGCAAGATGTTAGTGGATCGATTAATAGCCTTAATGCGATTTTAAACCAGGTAACCTCGTCTGTTTATTCAGCCAATGAACATTCTAAAACCATTCAGGATAAGGTAATTATCAGTAGGCAATCGTTGCGTAGTACAACCAGTAACCTCGAAACTACCTCCAAAAGTATACAATCCTTTGAAACCTCTGCTAATAAGCTGGCTAAACATGCTGAAGAGATTAACCGTATTGTTTTGCTCATTAAGGAGATTGCCATTCAAACCAACCTCCTGGCACTAAATGCAGGTATTGAGGCGGCCAAGGCAGGTGTACACGGCAGGAGTTTTTCTGTGGTTGCCAATGAGGTGCGTAATCTGTCTGTGGATATTGCAGGCTCGGTGCAACAGGTTGAAGGTATATTCGCCGCTTTAAATGATGAACTTCATCAAACTGAAGCAATTAATGCTATTATTGCCACACAATTTAATGATAACCTGAAGCAAAATCAGCAATTTCAGGAGGTTTTTTCGACCATTGAACAGGCTTCGCAAGCCAATTTGGGCGAGGGACATCAGCTGATTGAAGTGATTACAAGCCTAAACACAACTGTTACTGATATTAACCAGACTTTCAATGCCTTTTCGCAATACATTGCAGAACTAGATGCTACTATGGAGCTTTATAAAACAGGTAGGCCATAAATGTAAATAGCCAAAGATATTATATAGCAACATCTTTGGCCATTGTAATTGTCTATATTATTTGATTGTAATAACTGCCATATCCTGATTCATCAATAAATCATTTTCAAATTCCCTGTAGGCCACTAGTTCGAGGTATTTATTTAGGTGCTGGCGCATTAAATCATTGTTTCCCTGTATTTCATATACCTTGGCTTGCCAGAAAGTGATAGATAAGTCATCAGGTTTAAATTTCTCAGCTCTTACAAGGCAGTTTTGTGCATAGCGGGCTTTACGATTGGTTTTTCGATCTTGTTTGTTTTTTGCAAGTGGCAGGTGTTGAATGTATTCAATGGCGTATACTTGTGTAACAGCTTTGTTCATGTAATCAATGGCCAATTGGTTATGACTGGCATTGCCAGGGATGTCAAATTTCACAAATACGGTTTTCTCCATTGCGGTGGCTTCTCCATTAATCTTTCCTGATAACCAAAGTTGACTGCTGTTGCTGATGGCATTAAGTACTGCGTTGTCAAGTTCCGGAGCTACCGAATTGCTTACAAATGCATTGTTGACCTGACCATCAGCCTCAATGGTGAAAGTGACTGATACGATGCCCTCGTCATCCAGGTAATCATAGTTAGCAAGGTAGCTGAGTTCATCTTGAAGATATTGATTAAGGCTTAGGCGTTCTGTTTCATTATTACTCATGTCACCACTGAAAACAGGTGCTTCAATGCGTGTTTCTTCTATAAACTTCTGTTTAATAGCCTCTTCTTCCTGTGCAATTATGCTTATTGTAAAAAGCATAAGCACCATTCCTATTCCTATCTTTTTCATGGCTTTAAGTATTAAGTTAATAGTGTGTGGGGTAGTTCAACTATTACACCAAATTTAACAAATGACAGTGGGATAGTCCTTAATTGTGTTTGGCATGATTATTAAATAGGCAAATACGTACTTAAATGTACGGTTATCGTTCGAATACGAACAGGTTGAAGCGTTTAATTGGATTTTTAGAATTTGAGTATATAACCAAACAACAAATAGTCCGTTTTTAAGAGCATAATTTTATATGGGAAATGGGTTTATTGACAAACATGATATTCTCACCATCAATGGCGAGTTAGTGGGCATTGTGGTTTTACCAGATAGCAAAGTTGAGATGGCTGATTTGGGCGATGGTATTTATATTATCAGCTGTCGGATAAAAGGCCGGTTCTATTCCTAAAAGATTATTAAGCAATAATAGTCTGAGTTTATTTCACTGAGAGCTGTTACATTTGAAGTAGAACTGAGGATAACAATAAACCCCGCCAACTAATTCAGTTGGCGGGGTTTATTATCGTCATATTTCAGTGTTCTATATAAGATATTCTATCCTTTAGCTTTGCTTACTTCAAATAAGTATCTAGCCAGCGGAAGAACTCACGTTGCCACAAAATACCGTTGTGGCACGACAATACCCAGTGGTTCTCCTCAGGGAAATACAGGAAGCGGGCCGGTACGCCGCGCATCTTAGCTACATTAAAGGCGCCCATGCCTTGTGTGTAAGGAATACGGAAGTCTTTGGCACCGTGAATCACCAGCATAGGCGTATCCCAGTTCTTCACAAATCGGTGAGGAGAGTTGGCATAACTGCGCATCGCAGTTTTATTGTCGGTATCCCAGTAGTTGCCTTTGTAATCCCAGTCCACAAAGAACATCTCTTCGGTAGTGCTGTACATTTGCTCAAAGTTGAAGATGCCGCAGTGCGAAATAAATGCTTTGAAGCGCTTATTGTGGTTACCGGCCAGCCAGTATACTGAAAAACCTCCGTAGCTGGCACCAACTGCTCCCAAGCGGTTTTCATCAACGAATGACTCTTTAGAAACAGCATCGATGGCTGAGAAATAGTCTTTCATATTCTGGCCACCATAGTCGCCACTGATCTGCTCGTTCCATTCCTGTCCAAAACCTGGCAGGCCTCGGCGGTTTGGTGCCACAATAATGTAATCATTGGCTGCCATCATCTGGAAGTTCCAGCGCAGGCTCCAAAACTGGCTGACCATGCTCTGTGGGCCACCTCCGCAGTATAATAGGGCCGGGTATTTCTTGTTCTTATCAAAGTTTGGTGGATAGATCACCCAAACCAGCATGTCTTTATTGTCAGTTGTTTTGATCCTGCGCTTTTCTACATCACCCATTTTTAACTGGCCAAGCAATGGCTCATTCACTTTAGAGATGTTGCTGCCTTCGCCAGTCTCTGCATTCACACTGATGATTTCAGTCGGGTGTTTCATTGATGTTTGTGTGGCAATCAGTCCATTGGCTGCAATAGCTACCGAGTTATAGTTGTGGATGCCTTCAGTAATTTGTGAGATGCTGTTGTCTGCCAGGTCAAAACGGAAGATTTCGTTCGAACCTTTGTCCTCACTGGTGAAGTAGATGTGCTTGCTGTCTGGTGTCCAGGTCAAGCCATGCACATTCTGGTCAAAATCAGCCGTGTAATCTTTCTTTTCCCCACTAGCCAAATCCATCATAAATAAACGATTTTGGTCGGCCTCATAACCATCGCGTGCCATGCTTTCCCAAGCCAGGTATTTGCCATCGGGCGAATATTTTGGAGCAATGTCATAGCCCATCATGCCTTCGGTCAGGTTCTTTGTGCTGGCCGCTTTGATGTCGTACAAATAAATATCGCTGTTAGTAGAGAAGGCTGATTCCATGCCTGTTTTCTTTTTACAGGTGTAGGCAATGCTCTTGCCATCAGGCGTAAAAGTAACCTGCTCCATGCCACCAAATGGTTTAAGTGGCGAATGGTAGCGCTCACCTTCCATAATGTCCGTTGCACTGCCAGTTGTTGCCCCATTGGCATAGTCGATATAAAAGATATGCGAGTAGGTCGGATCTACCCAATGATCCCAATGGCGGTACATCAGATCATCTTCAATGCGGGCATCGGCATATTTCAGGTCAGGATACATGTCATGCACTGTTTTGTCCAACTTCACGCTTTTGGCAAAAGCAATTTTGTCCATGGTTGGTGAATACTTATAGCCTTCAATACCACCATCAACCTTGGTTACCTGTTGGTTTTGTGTGCCGTCAGGATTCATCTCCCACAACTGTACATCGCCAGATGCAGCCGACATATAGGTGATTTTAGCCCCGTCAGGACGCCAGTTGATATCAAACTCTCCACCTTTGGTAAAGGTAATCTGCTTATAGTCGCCACCTTCTGCCGGCATCGTGTAAATGTCAGAATAGGTTTTGTTCTCTTCAATTTTGGTGTAAGAGATGGTGAAAGCCACGGTTTTGCCATCAGGCGATACGGCTACACTACCCACGCGGCCAAAAGACCAGAGTGCTTCGGGAGTCATTATTTCGCTGTCAACCTTCATATTTCGGTTGGTAAAGGTTGCCTCTTTGTCTGCTTTCTGAGGAGCTGCGCAGGCTCCCAACAGCATAACAACCAATGCTAATAAAGCAATTTGTTTCATGGTAAATATGATTTATTAATGAACTGTTATTGTCGCGTTTATTCGTTCCGACTAAGGTAAGAAGATATTTGTAATCAGGATTTGAGTTTTGTCAGGGAATGCTTGGGTGATGGATGGAAAGGTGGATGCAAAATATATTTAAATACTTTTCAACTATTTTTTGTGCTCTTTTAATAGTAGTTGATGCAATTGTTGGTTGTTGCCGGCACTGAGCCAATCATTTAAAAAGCCGTCAGATTTAATGGCTTTGATTAGGCGTGATAAGGTGTGAAGCTGAAGGTTCCACTCGTCTTTGGAGTAGGCAATAATCATTATAGTATGTACAGAAGCCGAGTGGGCTGTGGCAATGCCTTCATGCGATCGGAATAGCATCAATTCAAACTTTCGATTGCCTTTAACCGGAACAATCAGACATGCTACACCATCAGCAACTTTACTATCTGCTTTGTTCAGCTTTTCAGCAAGCCGCTTAATAAGCCATTGTTCATTTACTTTAATCTTCAGTGAAAGGAGAGGAGCAGCTTGCTTGGCAAATTCTTCAGCCGAACAGGCGTTAGCTATTTCCATGATCGCTTGTTGTCTTATAAATTGTTCATACCATTGATGCGTGGTGCCGTCTCTTTCAACCAGTATTTCTCTAAGTTCTTCTTCAAGCAGCTGATCGGTTGTTTTAATGCCTGTTACCCGCTCTATTAAATGCAAAATGGCATATTCCCTTTTGATGCGTCCGTGGGCATAAACAAAATACCAGGCAATGCCACCAATAATAAAAACCAGGACAAAAAGCAGTGGCATAGTACCCATCTCAATCAATAGGAATATATAACATATGATGCCAATTATCTGGGCCCAGGGGTAAAACGGGGCTCTGTACTTGGGACGATAGTGATTAATATTGGCTTCGCGCATAAAAATCAAGGCGATATTGGCGATGATGAATAGCACCAGTTTCAGAGCCGAAGCCGTTTTGACAAAGGTTTCAATGTCAAGAAAGATGATGACAGCTATCATGAGGCCACCCGTGAATAAAATGGCAGTCACTGGGGTTCCGGCAGAGCTAAGTTTTGTGAAAAAGCCTGGAAGAAGCTCATCTTTACCCATGGCCAATGGATTACGTGATGCCGCCAGCAGCCCGGCATTACCTGTTGATATAAATGCCAGCAGGGCAGCCAACGTCATTATAACAATACCAAAACGCCCCATTATTGCTTGCCCACCAATGGATATGGGAGTGAAAGTGTTATTCAATTCATCAGGATTTAAAATGCCAACCGTAATAAAAACAACAGCCACATATAAAAGCGATACAATGCCCCACGAAGAGAAGATGCCAAGCGGCAGGTTGCGCCCGGGATTCTTTACCTCACCGGCAATAGCGGTAACTTTGGTAGTGCCCGAAAACGCGATAAAAATGAGGCCGGCAGTCATAAATATGGCATCAAAACCTTCAGGAGCAAAAGGGACAAATCGCTCCGTCTCAACAGAAAAAGCTCCAACAGTAATATACATCAGAAGTATAAGTACCAGAATGATGACGGTGGTGGTTTGGAAGCGTCCAGAAAACTTAACGCCTTTGATATTGAGAGCTGTAAAAATCAAACACCAGGCCACACTGATGATTTTCATCTGCATCTCGGTGATATCGGGTTTTAAGAGAATTACAAAAATACCCATAGCCAACAGCGAAAAGGCTGATTTAAAAGCCAGGGAAATCCATGCGGTTAAGCCACCTATGGTACCCATTAAAGGCCCCATGCTCCGATCGGCAAATATGTAAATACCACCAGTAACAGGCATCGCCGTAACCAGCTCCGACTTAGCCAGTACGGTGGGTATAATCATCAGGCTGGCAATGGCATAAGATAAGATCATGGCAGGTCCGGTTTGAGCATAGGCAATGGCTGGTAAGATAAACAAGCCGGAGCTAATCATTACGCCTGAAGAAACGCTAATGACCTCCAGAAGACTTAACTCTCGTTTTACTTTGCTCATTCTGCCATCGTATTAATAATACTTAACTAACTACAGCCTGGGGTAGCTACAGTTCGCGCACGTCGGCAAACGATCCGCTTTCAAGCTCCCGGCATTTCTCAATACCTCGAATAAGATTGGAGGCAGCAGCGCGTGAGTCGGGCATATCCTCGGTATATCGTGCTTCCTGCAAACGTTTAACGGCCGGGTATTTATCTGTTGCCTTTATGTTCCAGATGGTTTCCTGTATTTCACTATCCACCAGTCCCGGAGCAAAGGCAATAAAATGGGTACTGGTGTGTTCTTTGGCGTAAATGTTCATCAGCATGTTAAGGGCTGCTTTGGATAAGGAGTAGGGGCCCCAGCCGGGTGTGCTTCGTAGTGAGGCTTTACTTGACATGCCTACTACCTGTCGGATATCCTTGCCCAGCTCAAACAGCAGGTCGAGCAAGACTTTATTGGACCACAGGTTGGTATCCATCACTTGTTGCATAGCAACAATATCCACCTCGCTCATCCACTTAACCGGCCCCAGTACACCAGCATTGAGTATGACCATGTCAAACCGCTTGGTGTCGCTTATAAATGCCGGAAGTTGTTGCAATAAGGCAGCATGATTCGTTAAATCCAGCTGAATATGATGAAAATTTGCTTCTCCATTGAGGTCATCGGCTATACGGCGGCTAATGCCCCAAACTTTTGCACCTCTGGCCAGAAATTCCTGGGCCAATCCGTGTCCGATTCCTGAACTGGTTCCTGTGATTAGAATGTGCATGTTTTTTGTTTTTTCAGATACTGTTCTTATAACAATATCGTGCATCCCAGTGGTTAAATCAATCTTTTATCAGTTCGATACCATATTGTTTTGAATAGTGAAAGTTGTTAAGAATCTTTCTAAATACTTATGGCTTTGGTAGATAATCTTCGTACTCCCCGCATTTTTAACTAATTTACATTTTCCTTTACAAAACCCATTGTCATGAATAGAACCAACAAGAACAACCGCCGTCATTTTTTGAAAGTGACCGCTGCGGGACTGGCAGGAGCTACTTTATTACCCCAGGCTTCAGAGGCCAAAGCCAAAAAAGACGATAAAATTATTTACAGAACACTAGGCAGAACAGGTGTTAAGTTACCGATTGTAAGCATGGGTGCCATGAAAGATGCTACCATGATAAAGGCCGGATTAACATTAGGTGTAAGGCACTTTGATACGGCACATGTATACCAGAAAGGGAAGAATGAAACCATGTTGGGAGAGGCACTTAAAGGACAGGACTTAAGCCAGCTCTTTACTGTTACCAAGGTAGTGCCCGACGATATGGATCGTCAAACCGGCTTAGTGGGCGAAGGTTGTACTGCTGAGAATTTTCTGAAGATGTTTGACACCAGTCTGGAGCGTCTCCAAGTGGAGTCGGTAGACTTATTGTATGTCCATGCCGTATCCACTAAGCAGGCTGTGCAACACCCTGAGGTGCTAAAAGCCATTAAAAAGGCCAAAGAGCAAGGTAAGTGCAAGTTTCTGGGCGTTTCAACGCATAAAAATGAGCCAGAAGTGATACGGGCGGCTATTGAAGCTGGTATATACGATGTGGTGCTAACGGCCTATAACTTTAAGCAGGATCATATCAAAGAGCTAAATGCTGCCATTGCCGAGGGAGCTGCCAAAGGTTTAGGCTTTGTGGCCATGAAAACCATGGCTGGTGGTTTTCTTGATAAGGATAAGACAAAAGCAGTGAACACTAAAGCTGCTTTAAAGTGGGCCATGCAAAATGAAAACATATGTACATCCATACCTAGTGTAGCAACTATTGATCAGCTGGAAGAGAGCTGGGGTATTATGGAAAAGCTCAAACTGACCAAAGAGGAGGAAAGAGACCTTGAGTTTGCCCGCGACTATGCGGGATTGTATTGTAATGCCTGTAACCAGTGCGATGGTCAGTGTCATAAGAATTTGCCAATTCCGGAAATAATGCGTTCTTACATGTACACTTATGGCTACCGCGATATGGGAAAAGCCAAAGAGTTGTTGGCCAATATGGGCCTTGTAAATGATCCTTGCTCCGATTGCAGCGATTGTGCAGTTAGCTGTGTGAAACAATTTGCGGTGGGCGATAAAGTAAAGGCAGTTAGCCGACTGATGGATGTGCCGGACGAATTTATAGTTTAAAGATAGTAGTCAGTAGTTGTATAATATAAGCTGGCACCGGATATGAAGTATAAGTTGAAAGAACCAATCAACAAATAAGCACATATGCAAATCAACAAATTAATTTTAGCTCTGATTTTATTGAGCAGCACGGTCGTTGCACAAGAGTACCCAACGAAATTCACAGGTATTGAAGGATGGACAATTGAAGGGGAGAAGCAATACTATTCGCAGGATAACTTGTATGACTATATTAATGGCGCATCAGATTTTTACCTGGGGTATGATTTTCAGGATTTGTGGGTGGTGGATTATAAAAATGAAGCCGACCAAATGCTGACCCTCGAATTGTATCGTCACGGAAATAAGCTAAAGGCTTTTGGGATTTACTCTGAGGAACGTCCCCAGGGGGTTAAGCTGCAGGCGATAGGGGCGCAGGGCTTTATGGAAGGAGGCGCTGTCTTTTTTCTGGCAGATGATTACTACGTTAAGGTTTATAATAGCAGACCTGAGGTACCGGCTGATGAATTTCTAGCATTTGCTAAAACTATTGCCAATGCTATTTGCAGTAGCTGTGAGTTGCCGGCTGAATTTGCTTTATTTCCACCTAAAGGTAAAGTGGATTTAAGCGAACGTTACATGCCTGAGAATTTCATGGGGCTTACAGGCTTTAATGGGGTTTGTACGGTCAACTATTCGATGGCAGGAGAGAGCTTTCGCTTATTCATTTACACCGGCTCGGAAGATACGTGTCAGGCCATCATGAATAAGTACTTTGAGCGAATGAAGTATAAGAAAAAGTTGAAAGAGAAAACTTATGATTTTGATGATCCCTACCTTGGTAAGCTGAGGATAAGTTATCAAAAAGGTATTATTGCTGGCATTATTGACTCGAAGGCGCCAGCGACTCATGCCGAACTGCTCAATGCCTTGCTGGAAAATTAATCAGAACAGACTTAATAAAGAAAGCCGCATCTCATTTAGAAATGCGGCTTTTATAATGTCTGTCAGCAGACTATCGTCTTTTATTCTTTCTGCGTGCAGGCTTAGGTGAAGCCACTTCAAGGCTCACTTTTTTACCTTTCAGTTTCGTTTTGTTCAGCTTATTAATCAGCTCCTGCTCATATTCTTTATCCACTTCAACAAACGAGAAGTTACGTAAGAGCTCTATCTTACCAATTTTAACAGTAATGCCTTTCATATTGCTGTTGATAAGGCCAATCACCTCACCAGAAGTCAGCTTATCAGTTTTACCAATATTCAGGAACAAACGGCTGAATTTAACGCCTCCGCGGTCGCGCTTACCGGCTCTTCCGCCTTCTTCCTTGTAAATATTTAAGTCGGGAGCATCTTTATAATACTCCATGAAGCGATTGAATTCAGCTGCTACAAATTGCTTAATCAACTCTTCTTTATCGATGGCTGCCAGCTTTTCATACACAGCCGGAAGCACGGCATTAACAGGCGATGTCTCCTCCAGTTCGGTTTGAGCTACACGCTCAAGGAAGTGGAAAAGCTGCTTTTCACAGATCTCATCGGCCTTTGGAACCATCTTGCGCACGAAGGTTTTCTTGGCAATCTTTTCAATGGCCTTGATGCGGTGCATCTCGCGTGAGTGAATAATTGATACCGAGATACCTTCTTTACCGGCACGACCTGTTCGGCCACTTCGGTGTATATACACCTCAATATCATCGGGCAGGTTATAGTTGATAACATGCGTCAGATCATTTACATCAATACCACGGGCAGCCACGTCTGTAGCTACTAATAGTTGCAGGTGTTTTTTTCGGAAGCGGTGCATCACCAAATCACGCTGTGCCTGCGACAGGTCGCCATGTAAGGCATCGGCATTGTAGCCATCAGCCATTAGTTTATCAGCAATGTCTTTGGTTTCTTGTCGTGTACGGCAGAAGATAATACCATATACATCAGGTGTCACATCTACAATGCGTTTCAAAGCACGGTAACGGTCATGTGCCTGCACCATATAAAAATGGTGGTCTACTTTTTCGGCTCCCTGGTTTTTCTTACCTACACTAATCTCAACCGGCTCCTGCATGTAGTTTTTCGACATGCGAGCAATCTCAGGTGGCATAGTTGCAGAGAATAATAAAGTCTGACGCCACTCAGGTGTTTGAGCCATGATGCTTTCCAGGTCATCTTTAAAACCCATGTTAAGCATTTCATCAGCTTCGTCTAATATTAACCAGCGCACATCGCCCAATTGTATGGCGTTGCGGTTGATTAGGTCGTTCATACGCCCTGGAGTACCAACTACAATGTGTGTACCTCGCTTTAATGATTTAATTTGCGTGCGAATATCAGCTCCACCATAAACCGGCGTAATGTAAAGGTCTCTGTAGTTTTTCGCATAAGCTTTTAAATCCTGTGTTATTTGCAGGCAAAGCTCACGTGTTGGACACAAAATCAGCGCCTGCACATTTTTGTCGGCACGTTCGATTTGTGGAATAACCGGTAAGCCAAATGCACCTGTTTTACCAGTTCCTGTTTGCGCCAGTGCTATCAGGTCATTACCGTAGTTAAGGATTTCAGGAATGGTTTTGCTTTGAATAGGTGTTGGTGTTTCGTAGCCAAGCTCACCAATGGCACTTAGGATTTCCTCAGGAAGTCCTGTTTCTTTAAATGTTTGCATAATTTGCTCTTTATCCACCCGCTACCACGTTCTTGCAGCTGTTACCCAGAGTTAGCAAATATGCCACGATGTGCTACCGAAAGTGACCGGAGTGGTCCTTATTTTTAATGAGCGGCAAAGATAGAGCGTTTTTTCGAATATCAGCAGTATTCAATATTACTTAATGGATTATTTGTGATTAATTAACGTTATGGGGTTGTATTTTATTGAATGGATTGAATGGTCTAACTGCTCAACTACCTGATTGAAGATTTGAAGATAGCTTATTAGTTGAAGAGTTGAGAAGTTGAATCATTGTAGAGTTGGTAAAGTGTTGATTGATAACTGGCAATCAATGACTAAAGCCTCAAATAAGGACACCTCTGACAGTAGCCGGGTAGTATAATTTAAGTTCAACTATAGGCTGATGTCTATAACTACAATGCCACTTTTAACGAAAGAATAAAATTACGCCCTGGAGCAGCAATACCTGAAGAATAGGTTTTAAAACGCTCATCAGTAATATTTTCGATGCCGGCAGTTATGGTAGCGTACTGCTTTAAGGCATATTGGGCTTTAATGTTTAGTGTAGTCCAACCAGGTGAATAGGGATTGCCATTGGCATCTTTTGCATATAGATAATCTTTTCCAGCTTCAGACTCAGGCATGTTGCTAAAACTAATTTCGCCGTTGTAATGTACGTAAATATCTACCTTGATTCTTTGTTTTTCGTAGCTTACATGCGTATTGCCAAACCATGGTGCAGCATGGCGCAGTGGCGAATATGTTCCATCCTCCAGCTCCTCTTCACCTACTTGATAGTTAAAACGTGAAGAGGCACTGATACCACTTTTCCATTTGTATTCAACACCCAACTGGAGTCCATAAACATAGGCTTTAGCAGCATTCTGAATGGCTTGCACCTGGCTTAATTCATGATCGTACATGATGCTATCAGCATTGTTTAGCTGGTAGTCGTGGCGTACCATAGCATTTGTAAGGTGCGTGTAATAGGCTGCCATGTCCAGTTTCCATTTTTTCGCTACAACAACGGCTGCACCAATTTCTCCGTTAATAGCATATTCGGGTTTAAGATTTGGGTTGGGTACCACAACAGCACCAGGCTCCGAATCAAAAACTTTTCCTACATCATCAATGTTGGGAGCTCTGAAACCGGTGGATAATGAGCTGCTTAACTGCCAGCTGTTATTCGGATTATGAACGATACCCAGGCTACCTGTTAATGCCCCATTGTCAACCGATGTGCCGGTAAAGGGGAAATCGTAGAAAGCGTTGTCAAACTCAGCATCTATATGCACAGTATTATATCGTAAGCCAGCCTGAACATTTGTTTTCTCACTCATATGCATCAGGTAATTGCAGTAAAGGGCTGCCGATAGCCAGGTTGAGCCGTCGGGGTAGCGCGTGGATGCTGCACTGGTAGTACCGTCAGATAAGTTTTCTTCAAGACCTTCAGAGCCAATTTTATTGGTTATCAATTCGCTACCGTAGAATAGCTTATGTCCACTGTCCCAGTGTTTTTCAAAATCCAGATTGATGCTGAATGCATTTACTTTTTCTGTTCTTCTGGTTATGTCGTCTTTATGTATTTTCCGGTTATGTCTGCTTTCTTCGAAATGTTGATGGGCAATAATTAATTGCAGGTGATCGAAATACTGATTGCTGGCCGAATGCTGAATATTCAGGTTGTTCATCATCCATTTTTGAGGACCGTAATACCAATCACCATATTTTAATTCATCTTCACTATACATGATTAAACGATCATAACGCGGTACATCAGATGATTGAGAGTAGTGAAAACCATAGTTGACCAGCCAGCGCTCATTTGGCATGTATTTGAATTTTTGCATCAGATTGAGCTGATTGTAGCCACTTGGTGTTTGTACCCGGTCATCATTATTCTTAATGATAATATCTTCACCATTGATGCGTTTGACATATTCCGGACGTAAATAATCGTCAGGGCCATTACTTCCCATCTTTAAATCATCAAAATCAGAATAACTGATGGAGGTAAATGAAGCCAGTTTGTTAAATCCAAGGTTTAAATCAATATGGCCTGTTTTTTCATGATTAGCTGAAGAGTAGCGCGTAATAGCATTGGCTTTTACCAGCTGCTCTTCATCCTCATGCGATAAAATAGGTTCGAAGGTATAAAAGCCCATAACACCACCAATAGCATCACTGCCATAAATTACTGAACCTGGTCCAAATATCACTTCAGCTCTGTTGGTGGCAAACGGATCGAGTGATATAATGTTCTGAATATTTCCACTTCGGAAGATGGCATTATTCATGCGCACTCCATCTACTGCAATTAACACCCGGTTTGTAGCAAAACCTCTTATCATAGGGCTTCCGCCACCCATTTGACTTTTTTGAACATACACATCACCTGTCATTTCAACCAGGTCAGCAGCTGTCTGTGGGTTCAGAAAGTTTACCTCCTTGGGTTTGAGAACTGATATTTTAGCTGGTGTTTCTCGTCGGCCCTGTTTCCATTTAGTAGCCGAAACAACCACTTCATCCAACGACAGTTCGGTTTGTTCCATGTATAGTTTGAAGCCAGCCTGCTGGAGTTCGTCGTAGCTTAATTCAATAGTTTCATAACCAATAAGTCTGAAAATGATGCTATTAAGTCCTTCGAATTCACTAAAGTCACACTGCCCTTTCATGTTGGTGATGGTATTAACCTGAGGGGCCTGAGAAAATACAGTGACTAATTCAAGTGGCTGATGTGTTTGCTTGTCTCTCACCTGTAGTGTTTGAGCAGAAGCAAAAAGGGTAATAATATTAAAAAATGCAAGTATGTAGAATCGATACATTCGAACTTATTATTTGGGTTAATGGCCGCTTTTACAGCAAATATTGTGCAAATATAGAGTTTTTGTCGGGCAAATTTTAGCTGATAAATAGCTGTATCTGTTATCTATTTATCAATGTGTTTATATTGTGCTCATTACAAACTTGTTGTTGTGTTTAATCAGGCTGTAATAACGGTTAGTCGTTTTACAGAAGCAATTTGTCAAAATATAACAAACGTTCATCCATATTGTCGTAATAGCTTAATGATTAACTAAATCTAATAAAAATTGAAGTTGATAATGAAACGTATATTGTTTATTTGTACAGTATTGTTTGTTTGCATTCTTGCCAGCGCACAAGATTTTTCCTATTTAAAAGCAATTGATGTAGAAGATGAGGAGCAGTCCACAGAAGCAGCTGAAGCCGCCATGGAATGTTGTTGTTATTTAACTGGTGTACGCTACAATAAAAAAGATAGTCAGCGTCAGAATGCCAGCAGCTTCGTAAGAAAATGGCTGGAGGCTAATCATTCTGATAATTACTTAATCAATGGGCTCATTGAAAAGGATACGGAAGTAGGCGATATTTATATGGCCTATTTTGCGCTTAACTACCTGAACCATGATCAACAGGGGGGCTTACGAGAACTGCAGCTTGATGCTTTGAAGAACGTGGTTGAGTATTGTGCTAATACAGCCAATAAAATAAAAATGACCAAGGAACTGAAAGAAGTTGAAAAGCACATGCAGGCAGGACAGTTAGATGATTTTATTGCCAATTTGCGCTTAACAACTCAGGTCGAATAGTCTACTTGAAATTTACATTGATTTCCAGTATTTCGGGTCGATTACCGGTTCGCACAGGCGGGCCCCAGGTGCCAAAACCAGTGCTGACAATAAAGTGGCTGTCCTGTTTTTTTAAATAGCCCCGGCTAAGTTCAAATATTCGATTGGTAATGTAGCCAAAGGGCCATAATTGGCCGTGGTGCGTATGTCCTGATATTTGTAAGTCAATGCCCGATTGCGTAGGCAGATCCAGGTTATAGGGCTGGTGGTCCAGCATTATCAGAGGTTTAGTTTGATCAAGTTGAGCAATGAGTTCATTTATCTCAAGGCGAGCTTGTGCAGTGCGATTTTTATCGCGGTCTTCGCGGCCAATAATATAAAACTGATTATTGATGAATACCGACGTATCACGCAAAACGTTTATGCCATGTTCTTCCAGGTATTTTACAGAGCGCTCAGCTCCGCCTATGTATTCGTGATTACCAGTTGATGCATATACACCCATGGGTGCTTGTAGTTGCTTTAAACTTTCGCCCAGGTTTTGCTTAATAACGGGCATTACATCTTCATCTACCACATCGCCTGCCAGTAGAATAATATCTGGCTTCAGGCTGTTGATAGTTTCAACCAGCTTGCGGGTTTTTCTGGGACCTATTATTGTGCCCAGGTGAATATCTGATGCAGCTACTATCTTCAGCTCTTTTGCACCATTAGCTGTTTTGTTGATTGTGAGTTGGTGTCTGCTTATTTTAGGGCTCCAGGCATTAATAAAGCCACCTAGTATCACCAATAATCCTATTGCAGTAATGGTTATGCCTGTGTATAATTTCAGATTCAGATAGGCTGGTGTACCAACTTTTGGTAAAAAGTGAATAATGTAGTTGGCCATCCTAATAATATCAGTGGCAAATAGCAGCAATGTAAAATACAGCATGCCTGCAAACCAGAATGCTCCAATCCAGTGCAGTGTGTTGGAGACAGGTGAGTACCAAATTCTTTCAAGAAAACGTCCGGCAGGATAGGCAATTACTAATATCAGCATCGTTATCCTGAAAGCTGTTTTGAAAGCCGGCATTGTTTCAAGCCATTGTATCCCTCTGTGATAAATGTAATAGTTAACCAGAAAGTGAATGCTTAGTATGATACTTATAAAAATCAGGAAGCCGTAATTCTTCATAGAGATTAGTTCTTTGGTTTGTTAAACTTGCTCAAATATAAGTTGCAATGGTTTTGTATTAGAAAAATAACAGTCTAAACATGCAAAATGTTAGAATGAACCATTTAATTTGGCGACTGTTTGATAGGAGGTAATCATTAATTACAAACTATGGATAAGATTAAGTATTTAATAATGGCAGGAGGCACACTCATTCTGCTAGGTATTATTTTTAAAATATTTGGCGTTGAAGGACCATGGGCAGCGATTTGCTTTGGCGTTGGTGGAACCATGAAGATACTCTACCTGGTTTTGGGAGTCCGTTCGGGGCAGGTTAAATTGGGTAGCGAGATGCTGTTGCTGGCGCTTGGCTTGATGCTGATTTTTACTGCAGTATACTTAAGAAAAACGGAGCAATTAATGCATCTGTATGCCTGGTTTTTGTCTACAGGGATTATTATTAAAACGCTGTTTGTAGTACTCTTTATTCGAAAACAAAAACGTTATAGGAAAGAATTGGCTGTCGAGTAGTTTTCTATTTTCTCCGAAAAGCTTATGTTTATGGTGTTAAATCCGAAAACATACCTTAGAAAATGAAAAAAATCTATTGTCAGGTTATTTATCTGCTTTGCTTTTTAAACGCCGCCGTGGCTCAAACACCAGTTGTTTATAAAGAGGTAAAGCTCGATCCTTTACTGTGTTTGCAGATTAACAACTTTGAAGTTGCCCAAAGTATTGATGACCTTAAAAAGATTCCGCTGAAATATAATGCGAAATGCGAAAGTGTCGATTTTGGCAAAATCAACTTTGAAAAAAAGAGTGTGGTTGTATGTAGTCAATATGTGCGAAATGGTGAAACAGCTATTAAAACAACTAAGGTGGAAGTGTTGCGCAATGATCAGGCAAAACGTATAGATGTGTATTTTGCTTCATTTGGGAATGCGCAGATTCAGCGGCCCGGTAAAGTGTACGAGAATCGCAAATGGCTGTTGATGCCTAAGTTTCCTGAAAACTATAAAGTTGACGTGCATTACTCGCTAAAAGTGGTAGAGCCATAGAGCTTATGACAAAGAAGATATAAGAAAGGCGAGCATTGCTCGCCTTTTTGTTATTTGGTAGCTTTGATGGCCTCTGTGATTTTTTGTTCCAGCTCATCAGCCAGCTCAGGATTATCTTTGATAACTTCCTTAACGGCTTCACGGCCTTGTCCTAGTTTGGTTTCGCCATAGCTAAACCACGAACCACTTTTCTTGACAATATCCAGCTCAACGCTCATGTCAAGAATTTCACCAACGCGTGAGATACCTTCGCCATAGCGAATCTCGAATTCAGCCTTTTTAAATGGAGGTGCCACTTTGTTTTTCACCACTTTAACACGGGTGTGGCTGCCTACTACATTTTCACCATCTTTAATTTGAGTCACTCTGCGGATATCTAAACGGACAGAAGCGTAGAATTTAAGCGCATTACCACCTGTAGTGGTCTCTGGGTTACCAAACATTACACCAATTTTTTCGCGCAACTGGTTGATGAAGATACACGTGGTGTTGGTTTTGTTAATGGTTGAGGTTAGCTTACGCAGGGCTTGTGACATCAGGCGGGCCTGTAACCCCATGCGTGAATCTCCCATATCGCCTTCAATCTCAGCTTTAGGTGTAAGAGCAGCAACCGAGTCAATAACAATGATATCAATGGCCGAAGAGCGAATCAACTGATCAGCAATTTCCAGTGCTTGTTCGCCATTGTCAGGTTGCGAAATCAAAAGGCTTTCCAGATCAACGCCCAGTTTTTCGGCATAGAAACGGTCAAAAGCGTGCTCGGCATCAATAAAGGCAGCAATACCCCCGGCTTTTTGAGCTTCAGCGATAGCGTGAATAGCCAAAGTAGTTTTACCAGATGACTCAGGACCATATATTTCAATGATACGGCCGCGAGGGAAACCGCCCACACCCAAAGCCTGGTTAAGTGCAATGGAGCCGGTTGAAATAACAGGAACTTCCTCAATGGCTGTGTCGTCCATCTTCATGATGGTACCTTTGCCATAGGTCTTGTCAATCTTGTCCATGGTCAGCTGAAGGGCTTTCAGCTTTTCTTTGTTTACATTGTTTTCTTTTTTTTCTGCCATTATATTGATTTTAAGCTGTTTCTTCTATTAGGGGTTGATTGTTAAAGGCTTAGCGCTTCCAGAATCTGATTTGTGTGATCTTTCGTCTTTACCTTTTCAAATATTTTGATGATCACCCCGTTTTCATCGATGATGAAGGTTTTGCGTAATACACCCATGTATTCTTTGCCGTACATCTTTTTAAGTCCCCAGGCATCATATTGCTGAAGGATATCCTTTTCGGTATCGGCTATTAAATTAAAGCGCAGATTATGCTTGGCAATAAATCGCTGGTGCGATCCTGCACTATCCGGGCTTACGCCAACCACCTCAAATCCTTTAGAGGTTAAGTCTTCATAATTGTCGCTTAAATTGCACGATTCAGCCGTACAACCGGGCGTGTTGTCCTTTGGGTAGAAATACAAGATGACTTTTTTACCAGAAAAATCAGTCAAACTGATTTCTTTCTCGTCTTGGTTAATCCCTTTGAAAATGGGAGCTTTGTCTCCTTCTTTAAGCATTACTTTATTGTTTTAGAGTGGAATAGGAAAAAGACTTTTTCATGATTCCTAATTTACAAATATATTTATTAAACAACGATTAGCAGGATGCATGGTTCAAAAGTTATTAACAGCAACAATGCTTATCATAGGCTTGCTTTGCCTGGTATTTGATTTAGTTGTTGATAATTTTGAGTACGAGGCAGTAAGACCTGCTCAGGCTAATAAATTCGTTGGGCATTTAGCTATTTTGGCGGTATTGTTTAATTTTGAAGTTTAATCCACATGTAAGAAAATAACTGAATGTATAATTTAAGGTCACTCATACTAGTATTTATTTTTATAGCAGGTTCATTGCAAATGAGCATGGCTCAGGATAGGACATATTCCGCGCAGGAAGCGCTTGCTCTATTTAAAGATGGCGACTATGCTGAAGCTGAAAAAGCCTACGCTGCTTTATTAAAACGTAATGAACGGGATTTAAAGCACAACTACTATTATGGCATTTGCCTGCTGCAAAATAATAATGATATTTCGCAGGCTGTAAAGCGCTTGAAATATGCTGCTTTAAAAGGCGTTAGCAGAGATGCGTTTTACTACCTGGGACGTGCCTATCAGCTGAGTTACCAGTTTGATGAAGCTGGAAAACAATATGCGCGATTCCTCAAATATGCTTCTGCTTCCGATATACGAAATGAGAAGGCCATTAAGTATCAGCAAGAGTGTGAATATGGCCTGCAGCAGTCGGCCAAAATATTTTCGTTAACGGTTTATCAGCGCGATACCGTTCCGGCAGAGGATTTCTTGAATGCTTATCATCCAGCCAAAGATGTGGGTAAGGTGATGCATAATGAGTCGTTTTTTGAATCTGGTCTGGACCCCAAAGGTATTTTGTATCTCACTGAACGTGGAGATGAGGTCTATTTTACCATGACGAAGGAAGATAAAGGCGAAGGGATTTATAAAATGGAGAAACTGCTGGATGGATGGAGCGAAAGCCTGGAATTGGATGGAATCAGTTCAGAATTTAACGAACGGCATCCTTTTCTTTTGATTGATGGCTCAACCATCTTCTTTTCATCGAATCGTGAAGGAGGTTTAGGTGGTTATGATTTATATAAGGCCAATTACGATGCTGAAAGTAAATCGTTTTCACAGCCTGTTAACATGGGTATTCCATTTAACTCGCCAAAGGATGACTTTTTATTTGTGGCTGATGAATTCAATAGTGTGGCTTGGTTTGCCTCTAACCGCGAAACCAATGATTCGACCCTGATTGTGTATACCATCAAATGGGATGATACGGTGGTTAAGAATTTTGTTGAGGACATCAACCAGGTGCGTTCAGAAGCTGAATTGTCACTATCCTCTGAATCATATACCTATGGAGTAAACGGAGAAGCTAAACAATCGGATGTTAATGCGTCAAAGCAGCCGGCATTTCGTTTTATGGTGGCCGATACCCTCGAGTATACCCAATTGGACCATTTTAAAAGTGCTGATGCCAAGGCTACGTTTACCGAGGCCATGGAACTGCAACATCAAAAAGATAGCCTTTCAGCTTTGATGCGCCAAAAGAGACAGGCATATGCCCGCACCAATTCAGACGATGAAAGGGCTATGTTGGTGAATGATATTCTTAGTCTTGAAAAGAAAGTATACGGCTTGGATGATTCAATAGAGAGCAGTTTTTACCAGGCCCGTCTAACCGAGATTGAAGAGATAAAAAAACGGGTAGCTGCAGGAACATACTCATCTTCAGTGCATGTCAAAAAAAATGGGGCTGATGACAAGAAACTTCAGGATATATTAATACCTGAGGAATATACCTTTTATACCGATGAAGAATTTGCCAGGCAATTAGAAGAGCTGGAGAAGATGTATAGTTTATTGTTCTCGACTGAAGAAATTAAGCAGCTTCACCATGCCGATTCACTCTATATATGGGGTAATATCCTTAACCTTGAGTCTTCAAAGCTATTGGAGATGGCTAATGATGCCACTGATGAGGCAGAGTCTGTCATTGCCGTATTACGACAAAAAGATTCTTTGGAAGAGGAAGGGCAGGCAAGAGTCAATGTTGATAAAGCCAATGAACTTAAGGAAACGGCATTAAAGCTCTATCACGAGTCACTTGATAGTAAGTATAAAATTTATAGTAATAAGTTGAGAGAGACACTTATTGCAAATACTGTTGATGATCTTTCTTTTATGGAAGAAGCCCAGGCGGGTAGCAGAGAATACTATAAGGAGGCCATGGAGCTGATTGATCCAATTAAGGGCTACGATTTGAATGGTTATGAAAAATCAGGAGCCGTTAAACGTACAGCTGTTTCCATTCAGGAGCAAAGTCTCATAACATATACCAATGTTGTTAGGGGTGAGGATGTAAAAGTGGGAGAGGAAGTTGAAAGGCATGTGCCAAAAACATATCAGGAGTTGCAGGGCACAGCAGAGGAAACAAAGGCACCGGCAAAGGTGGTTGAGGAAGCCTTTAAGAAAGAAAGTGCCAATCAATTGATTTATAAAATACAGATTGGCGTATTTAGAAATGAGCCTGATGCAGCCGCTGTATCCAAAATACCGCCTATCTCAAAGGTGGAAATCCCTTCAAAAGGTTTAACCAAATATTTTGCAGGAGAATACCCATCATACACTGACGCACAAAAAGATATTGACCAGGTGCAATCATCTGGTTTTCCCGGGGCATTTATTGTGGTGTTTAAAGATGGGAAGCAAATTAACCTGACCGAAGAACTCAAAAAGTAGAAATTAGTATTTCACAAAAAAATATGGTTAATTTATAGAAACTTTTAATGTATGGTTTCATTTAGTAAACGTAGCGAGGAGCATAACAGAGAAGGCAACGGCAATGAAGTTCGTACCTTGACCTTGCACAATGATGATATTAACTCGTTTGATCATGTTATTGATGTGCTATGCGAAGTGTGTCAGCATGATGCCATTCAGGCCGAACAATGTGCTTTTTTAACGCACTATACTGGTTCATGCCAGATAAAATTGGGCAACATGGACGATTTAATCCTTTTGAAAGAACAACTCTCAGAACAACGTTTACTGGTTACAATAGATTAATCCTATGTCAGCACTTGTTATTATCTTGATCATCCTCCTGGGCTTGTTTCTGCTTATTTTAGAATTCTTTGTATTTCCGGGCGTTACTTTTGCGGGTATCGGCGGTTTTATATTTACGGCCGGAGGTATCTTTCTGGCCTATCAGGGGTATGGTAATACCTACGGAAATATTGCCTTAGTGAGTACATTATTTGCCGGAATAATCATACTGGTTCTCTCCTTCAGGTCTAAAACATGGAATCGCCTGATGTTGCATTCGCAGGTTGATGGTAAGGTGGAAACCGTAGGTGAAGATACAATCCATGCAGGAGATGAAGGAGTGACAATTACCCGTCTCAATCCTATTGGTAAGGTAATGATCAATGGTGAAGTACTTGAGGGCAGATGTCCTGGTCATTTCATTGATGAAAACTCACCGGTGACCGTAAAAGAAGTTTTTAAAACCTATATAATTGTCAAACCAAAAAATACTTAAATGGCAGGTTTAGCTCCTATTTTCTTAATTGCAGCGATTATAGTCGTTGTATTTCTATTTCTTTATTATGTGCCAATATTACTATGGTTCTCAGCCTTGGTATCGGGTGTTCGTATCTCGCTAATTCAGCTGGTGCTGATGCGTATACGTAAGGTGCCTCCAGGCATTATTGTACGTGCTTTGATTGAAGCATCAAAAGCCGGATTATCGGAAATAAAACGCGATGAACTGGAAGCACACTATCTGGCTGGTGGTCATGTTGAGAGTGTGGTGCATGCATTGGTATCAGCAGCCAAAGCAAATATTGACTTGAATTTCCAAATGGCTACTGCCATCGATTTGGCCGGTCGCGATGTATTTGAGGCGGTGCAAATGTCGGTTAATCCAAAGGTGATTGATACACCTCCGGTAGCTGCAGTAGCTAAAGATGGTATTCAGTTGATTGCTAAGGCTCGTGTAACGGTTCGTGCCAGTATTAAGCAGTTGGTTGGTGGAGCCGGAGAGGAGACCGTATTAGCACGTGTAGGAGAAGGCATTGTATCTTCTATCGGTTCTTCAGTATCGCATAAAGCCGTGTTGGAAAATCCGGACTCGATCTCTAAGGTGGTTTTAGAAAAAGGATTAGACGCAGGTACTGCTTTCGAAATTTTATCCATTGATATCGCCGATATTGATATAGGTAAAAACATTGGTGCAGGCTTACAGATTGATCAGGCAGAAGCTGATAAAAATATTGCTCAGGCCAAAGCAGAAGAGCGCAGAGCTATGGCAGTAGCATTAGAGCAGGAAATGAAAGCCAAGGCTCAGGAAGCACGAGCTAAGGTAATAGAAGCAGAAGCTGACGTACCTAAGGCGCTGGCGGAAGCTTTTCGTAATGGTAATTTAGGTGTAATGGATTACCTCAAGTATAAAAATATTGAGGCTGACACGGCCATGAGAGACTCAATCGCCAAGCCTGGCGGTAAGCCTCCGAAAAAAGATTAACTTTTTTTACAGCTACCTTCGGGTAGCTTTTTTTTTGATCGATAATTAGTTAGAAGAGCCGAACAAAAAAGCGATGATATTTTGTGTAGATTTTTTTCATTTTAATTTTGGAGGTTTAATTCTATTTGCTACTTTTGCAATCGCAATCGCAAAGGGGACGAGGGATAGAGAAGACAGAGCGGTTGTTTCTCTTTAAAGAAAGAGAAGAAAAAGGAGAGATGGGTGAGTGGCTGAAACCACCAGTTTGCTAAACTGGCGTACGGGTAACCGTACCGGGGGTTCGAATCCCCCTCCCTCCGCTCAAATTTAGTTTCGGGGTGTAGCGCAGTCCGGTTAGCGCACCTGGTTTGGGACCAGGGGGTCCCAGGTTCGAATCCTGGTACCCCGACAACTTTCAAGAGCTAAATAATGTTTAGCTCTTTTATTTTGAGTTTTAAGTTTATTGATTCGGGGTGTAGCGCAGTCCGGTTAGCGCACCTGGTTTGGGACCAGGGGGTCCCAGGTTCGAATCCTGGTACCCCGACAAAATACAAGGGATAAGTTTTATACTTATCCCTTTTTTGTACCCTCATATTACAAAAGGCATCTTTAGGACCACATCCAAATTGTGGGTCTAGGCATAAGTTAGCGAGCAGTTCAAAATTCTATAACCTTATTGGAAAAATAACGTTAGTAAGCCTGAGAATACATCATTATTAAAAGGATAAGGTTTTGGGGATTGATTACACGTTTAAAGGAGTTGTTAATTCATTTAATACGGTTAAAGGAGATATTATTGATTTTTCATATCTGACAATAACTCTTCTGCTGGGTCCCCTATATGCTTATAACCTGTATTTTGAAGAGTCTCCTGTGCTGGCATTTGTACTTAATTCAATTGTCTTACTCGGATTGGTGGTAGTAGTTGTTTTTAAATCCAAAATACCCATTCGCGTAAAAACACTCTTTCTGCTTTTTGTGCTCATATTCGGCAACCTTTATAGCATCTACCGGTATGGTTTCTTTGGAGGTGGACAGTATTTTATGATACTCATTTTTGGCTTATCTATCTTTTACTATAATCGATGGTGGGCCATTGGTATTAATATCGTTTTGGTGGTCTACTTTTTCATATATATGCATTTGTATACAACGGGTCAGTTGCAGTATGACGTTTCTCCTCAATTACTGGTTCGAAGTAAAATGGTGTGGCTGGCTGATTTTATCCTGACAATAGTGGTGATGGCTATTGGAGGATATGCTATTCGAAAAACGTTTATAGCTTATCAGTATAAAGTGAAAGAGCAACATGATAGCTTTAAAAAGTTCAACTACACGTTGGATAATTTACCAATTCCGGTAGCTGCATTAACAGTTGATAAGCGAATAAGCTATTTTAACGAGGCATTCTATCAATATTTTGGCTTTGACGCCGAAGAAATACCGTATATCGAAGATTGGTTTAGACAAGTGTATCCTGATCCTGCTAAAAGAATAGAAATTGAAGCAAATTCGCAAAGACAGATAAAAAATGGTTTTCGAGAACAATTGCAGTTGCCAATCGAATACAACGATTTTCTTACAAAAAGTGGAGAGGTAAAAAGTGCAGAAGTGAATCACACATTTCTGGGTGATGTGGCTATTTGTGCATTTATTGATTTAACTGAGCGAAAGAGGAAGCGACGCCTTATTGTTGAAACAATGATGAAGGCTGAAGAAAAAGAAAACAAGCGGATTGCCCAGGAGCTACACGATGGAGTAGGTCCTTTACTTTCTGCTGCAAAAATATATGCTCATAGCCTGACTAATCATACTGTTGATGCAGATAAAGAAATGTTAAGTGAAAAACTAAACGAATTGTTAAATGGAGCTTTAAAGGAGTTAAGAAACACCATTAACAATGTGACGCCTCAAATATTACAAAAGTATGGATTAGCAAGGGCTGTTGAATCGTTTGTTAACCATATACAGCCAATCACAAGTATTCAGTTTCTTATAGATGTAGATGAGTTATCCTTTCGTGATTCCCTCATTGAGCTGGCCGTTTATAGAGCGCTCATTGAGCTAATCAATAACTCTATAAAGTATGGTTCACCAACTGAAATTAAGATAGCTATTAAGAATGATGATGGTGGACTAGTAGTTTCCTATATTGACAATGGTGTAGGATTTGACATTGACCAAGTTAAACAGAATGGCTTTGGCTTGTCCAATATTACCAATAGAATTGAAACGATTGGAGGTAAAATAAGTTTTAACACTGGTGCAGGAGCTGGTGTGTATGTTGAAATAGCTTTCAAGCATTAAAATGTATACTAATGATACGTATTGCCATAGTTGAAGATCATGTAATGGTTCGCGAGGGAATAAAAATGTTTATTAATCAAGTGGAGGACATGCAGGTAGTGGCCGAATTTGATAATGGCGTTGAATGGCTGAACAGTTTTGGTAGTCAACACTATGATGTATCATTGGTAGATATTAATATGCCGCAATTAAATGGGCTGGATGCACTTGGCAAGGCCTTGCAGATTCAGCCGGATCATCAGATTATTATGCTGTCCATGCATCATGATGTCAACTACTTCAAGGAGGCATTTGTAAAGGGGGCAAAAGGATTTGTGCTTAAAGATATGAGCGTAGAAGAGCTGGCCCATGCTATCCGCCTGGTGAATGAAGGGCAGACTTATTTTTCTGATGAGTTTTTAAAGGCGGTGGCATCTAGTCTCAAATCCGAACGAGAAGAAGAAAAGGTACTACGTTATGAGGCAGGTGAATTACATGAAAGTGAACAACAACTTTTAACATTAATATGCAAAGGTTACACCAATAAGGAGCTGGCCGAGGCATTGTTTCTAAGCGTTAAAGCCATTGAAAGTCAAAAAACAAAACTTCTGAGAAAAACAGGATCTCGAAACAATGCTGGTTTAATCGTTTGGGCTATCAAGCATCACATAGTTAAAATCTGATTCCACAATAGGGAAAACCCTATCAAAGATATAGTAAAAACCCTTTCCACATGTAGGGATATATACGCAACTCAAGATGTACATATGCGTTTACACGCATATGAATGCAGCAACAATCTTTAAGGTGATTATTGTAGACGATTGTGAGGCTTTTGGGCAAAGTTTGCAGTTTCTCTTAAGTCATATGCCTCAATATGAGGTTTTAGCTATACTCAGCGATGTAAAAGATGTGATTGAATATCCTTATCTGGCACAAGCCGATTTAATTATAATGGATATGAGCATGCCAATCGTTAATGGCGTAGATGCCGGGAAACAGATTAACTGTATATTGCCTGATATTAAGCTGGTTGCTATTACGCAAAATAATGATATGGTATGCCTAAGAGAACTGGTGGAGGCTGGTTTCCGGGGGTACGTTTTAAAGCACACCATTGTCGAAGATTTGGCAAATGTGCTAAATGCCGTTCTGAAGAATGAGTTGGCATTTCCCAAAGAGTTAGTATTAAGAAATATTTTATAAGTCTGCTATAGACCGGGAAATAGCAGTAAAAAGGGGAATCTATTAATTAATTTAACATGTCGAAGATATTTAAACCTATTCACTGTGCAGTGAGTATAGCAATGCTTTTGCTCCAATTGAATCATGTTTGTGCACAGGAAAAGTCAGGAAAGGCAGAGGTATATTTAGGTGGTGATTTAACAACAAGGTTTTATTGGAGAGGTATGTTGCTTAGTGCTTCACCGGCATTTCAACCATACCTGGAGCTTAATAAGGGGATGGTTACTTTAGGTGCTTGGGGTTCGTATTCATTTGCCAAAGAACCCTATCAGGAAATTGATGTGTACTTATCGATAGAGCATGATAATAAACGTCTGACTATCTACGATTATTTTAGTTCCATAGACTCCCTGGATGTTTCGCATCAGTATTTTGACTGGTCTAATACCACCACAACCCATGCAGTAGAACTAATTGCTGAGTGGTGGGATATAATGGAAAGTTCATTTTCCCTCGAAGCCGGGGTTTTCATATATGGAGATGATAAAGATGAAAGCAATCGATCATACTACTCGGCTTATTTTGAGCCGCAGTATCGTTTCTTGATTCAAGATAATCAGATGAAAGTTTTTGCCGGGTTTACACCAGTTGAAAGCTTATATGCAACTAAGGCTGCATTTGTAAATGTGGGAGTAACAGCAGAGCGTCAATTAAGGATTAATGAGCACATCGAATTTCCATTCACACTCATGTTTGCCGTTAATCCGCATGCCGAAAGTGTTTTTATGGTGGCGACGGTATCGCTCTAAGATGCCTGATGTAGTTAGAGTTATGATTTATTAATAAGGGAATAATAATAGTTGAGTCACTAGTGTCCCATTAAAATTGGGACGTTATTAATGATTAAACAAATTTGGCTCATTAAGCCTAAAACGTTCTTTGTCATTTTGAAATTTAGT
>NZ_JAGUCN010000013.1 GCF_018271975.1 Carboxylicivirga mesophila | reverse complement strand
GGGTGTTTAATCCTGGTCCCTAGATAGAACACGCGCGTAACAGGTATAAGCATAGTTCTTACACAATCTGTAGAGAAAAAGCTTGAGTTCTGTTACCTCAAAAATTGCCATCTGTAATCTTTGATTTAAGTAAAGAGTAATTCGCTGGAAACACTTATAGTTCTAACATTAAAGCTGTTGATAATGGCGCTATAATACGCTTCTCAAGCTTAATGTATTGTAGTAAAGATATAATTACCGAAGGTATGTTCTTTTTCATTCATACGCCTATCTGTTTCCTGCAATGTCAGTCGTTAATATTCAATGTTTGATTTCATACCGCATTTAGAAGAATTTATAGGCATTTAAATAATTAAGATATACTAGATGCAATCTTTGAGTTTACTCTCATAGCTTTGGACTTTTAAGTGTGATTATTAACCTTGTGTACGCAGTTGATTGTTAGGTGAGCTATTAACAAGGCTTTATTTAATTTCTAAAATCAATGTTCATGTATAGAAAATGAGCATTAATTGGCTATGTACATTATTCAATTATCTTTCTGAATTATGTCTGGGCTTTAACTGACTATTGTCATAGGCGGGTTTTAAAATGATATATATATGTAATATAAAGTTACTATTAGTAAGAAAAATAGAATCTGTAACTACATAATTGCGTCAAATTTCTTACAGATTATAACTTAAAATTGTTAATCTTGATTCGTGATATAGGAGACTATATATAAATATGCAAGTATCTAACAAGGTTGATTTAATACTATGTAACGTTATTCTATGGGCCATATATGTTGTAAAACAATCTTTTTTTAGGCTCAAAAATGTTGCTAAATTTTGATTAGTTTCTACTTTTGTTGCATTATTTTTTATTAAACAATAAATTTTTAGATATGAAGCCGACGCATATTGAGCACATTGGGATCGCAGTTAAAGACTTAAATGAAGCAATTCCATTCTTTGAAAAAGTATATGGATTAGAGTGTTACGCTGTTGAGGAAGTGGCAGATCAGAAAGTAAAGACAGCTTTTTTCAAAGTTGGGGATACAAAAATCGAGTTGTTAGAGTCAACAGATCCTGAAGGGCCAATTGGTAAGTTTATTGAGAAAAAGGGCGAGGGTATTCATCACATGGCTTTTGCGGTTGAAAACTTAGCTGAAAAGTTAACTTTTGCTGAAGAACATGGCGTTAGATTGATTGATAAAGCACCTCGTAAAGGAGCTGAAGGTCTAAACATTGGTTTTCTTCACCCAAAATCAACATTTGGTGTGCTAACTGAGCTTTGCGAAGATCCTAACAAATAATTCTTTCAGACTAATACTTACAATTTCATATGTCAACTCAGGATAAAATCAAAAAATTAATCGATCTCCGCTCTGAAGCTAAGCTGGGTGGTGGAGAAAAACGAATTGAAAAGCATCATTCGCAGGGGAAAATGACCGCACGCGAAAGAATCGAAGTTCTATTGGATGATGGTTCTTTTGAGGAGCTGGATATGTTCGTAACACATCGTTGTACTAACTTCGGTATGGAAAAGAACAAATTCTTAGGCGACGGTGTAGTTACAGGTCATGGTACTATTGATGGTCGTGTGGTGTATGTGTATGCTCAGGATTTTACAGTGTTTGGTGGTTCATTGTCAGAAACAATGGCTCAGAAAATCTGTAAGATTATGGATATGGCCATGAAAGTTGGGGCTCCGGTTATCGGCATTAACGATTCAGGGGGTGCACGTATTCAGGAAGGTGTTACTTCTTTAGCTGGTTATGCCGAGATATTTGAACGTAACATCCTGGCTTCAGGTGTTATTCCTCAGATTTCAGCCATTTTTGGCCCTTGTGCCGGTGGTGCAGTTTACTCACCTGCACTAACAGATTTCATTATGATGACAGAAGAATCGTCATATATGTTTGTGACTGGTCCTAAGGTTGTTAAAACAGTTACAGGTGAAGAAATTTCGGTAGCTGATTTAGGAGGTGCTGATGTACATGCTTCAAAATCAGGTGTAGCACACTTTAAGGTAGAAGATGAGCAAGAAGGATTACTGTTAATTCGTAAGCTGGTTTCTTATTTGCCACAAAACAATATGGAAGAAGCACCTGTACTGGAGTGCAATGATCCTATTGATCGTTTGGATGATGCTTTGAACAATATTGTGCCTGACAACCCGAACTTACCTTACGATATGAATGATATTATCTTTTCTATCGCTGATGAAGGTGAGTTCTTAGAAGTACACCGTAACTATGCCAAGAATATTATCACTGGTTTCTGTCGTTTAGATGGTCAGTCGGTAGGTGTTGTGGCTAACCAGCCAAATTACCTGGCAGGAGTGCTTGACTGTGATGCATCGCGTAAGGCTGCCCGTTTTGTGCAAATGTGTGATGCTTTTAATATTCCAATTTTAACCTTGGTTGATGTTCCTGGATTTTTACCAGGCTCAGGACAGGAATATGCAGGTATCATTATACATGGTGCCAAACTGATGTTTGCTTATGGTGAGGCAACAGTGCCTAAAGTAACAGTTACTATCCGTAAGTCATACGGAGGAGCTCACGATGTGATGTCATGTAAGCAGTTGCGTGGTGACTTTAACTATGCCTGGCCAATGGCTGAAATTGCTGTGATGGGAGCTAAAGGTGCTATCGAAGTATTGGAGGGTCGTAGTATTGCTGCCTTAGAATCTGACGAGGAAAAAGCGGCTTATGCACAGAAGAAAACAGATGAATACGAAGAGGCATTTGCTAATCCGTATCAAGCTGCTTCATATGGCTATATAGATGATGTTATCGAACCAAGAAATACACGCTTTAGAGTGATTAGAGCTTTCCAGAACTTGCAAACAAAGAAAGTGACTAATCCGCCGAAGAAGCATTCTAATATTCCATTATAAAACCGAAGGACCATGAATTTATTAATCGTTGATTCAATGACGTGGACCATTACGGTATTAGGATGGTTTATCGTTTTTGTGGCTTTGGTATTCTTGATCGGTGTGTTCTTAACTGTCCCAAAAATACTGACCTGGGGCACACGACGAGCGCTTCGTAAGAAAAACAGAATGGCAAAGAAAGAAGTAGTAATCGATGATGAATTGGTTATTACTGGTGAAACCAATGCAGCTATTGCCATGGCTTTGCACCTGTATTTTAACGAACAGCACGATGAAGAAAGTAATGTGATTACCATTAAAGAGGTGAAAAAGCGTTACTCTCCATGGAGCTCTAAAGTGTATAGTTTTAACAATGTTAATTTCCCCAGATAGCATAACATGAAAAAGTTTAGTTTTACCATTAGAGGTAATAAATACGACGTTCACCTTAAGGATCTAGATGAGAATATAGCTCAGTTGGATGTGAACGGAACTCAGTATGAAGTAGAGATTCATCAGGAGGTAGCTAAGAAGTCAGCTAAAACACCAAAACTGGTGCGTAAAGAAATTCAGCGCAAACCAGGCGAAGGATTTATCACTAAAAATGCAGGTGGTGGCGCTATTAAAGTCAATGCTCCGCTTCCGGGTAATATCTTTAAGGTATTGGTGAAAGAAGGTGATGCCGTTAAAAAAGGTGATGTTTTGTTAGTGATGGAAGCCATGAAAATGGAAAACAATGTACTGGCTGAAAAAGACGGTACAGTTACTTCTGTCAAAGTATCTGTTGGAGATGCTGTATTACAAAACGATGTATTAATTGAAATGGCTCAGTAAGCATCCGTGCACTGTGTCGTTAAAGAATAATTAATTATGAAAAGATTTATCACTCTTTTTGGTGTGTTATCGCTTTTGTTCAGCCTGCAATTTGTTGGTGGAGGGTTTGAAGCTTTCGCTGCAGGAACCGGAGCGGGGGATACCTTTATTGATCACGCATCAAAAGGGCTGGAAACATTCTGGAATTTTACAGGATTTCATAACGTGCACTTCACACACTTGATTATGATTGGTGTGGGTTTGTTCTTTATTTTTCTGGCTATTAAATACGATTACGAACCACTTTTATTAGTACCTATTGGAACCGGTGTTATCTTAGGAAATGTGCCATTCCTTGAAGGCTATAAAATTGGCTTATACGAAGAAGGTTCTGTGTTAAATTACTTGTACTTTGGTGTACAACAAGGGGTTTATCCACCTCTCATCTTCCTGGGTATTGGCGCCATGACGGATTTCTCTTCCTTGATTTCAAATCCAAAGCTGATGATTTTAGGAGCGGCTGCTCAGGTGGGTATATTTGCAACATTCTTAGGTGCTTCGGCTATGGGCTTTACACCTCAGGAAGCTGGTGCAATTGGTATTATCGGCGGTGCTGATGGTCCTACAGCGATCTTCCTGTCGTCGAAACTGGCACCAACATTAATGGGAGCAATTGCTATTGCGGCCTATTCCTACATGGCATTGGTACCTGTGATACAGCCTCCTATTATGCGATTGATCATTCCTAAGCGGGAGCGATTAATTAAGATGAAACCTCCACGAGCTGTTTCTAAAACTGAGAAAATCATGTTCCCGATAATCGGTCTGCTTTTAACAACATTTATTTCTCCATCGGCCCTGCCTCTGTTAGGTATGTTGTTCTTTGGTAACTTGTTAAAAGAGTCTGGTGTAACTGAGCGTTTAGCTGATACAGCCAGAAACGCAATGATTAATATCGTGACTATCCTGCTAGGTATTACCGTTGGAGCATCCACTCAGGCAGATTATTTCCTGACAACTGATTCATTGAAGATTTTTGGATTGGGAGCAGTATCGTTTATGGTGGCTACTGCAGGAGGTCTGATTTTCGCTCGTTTGATGAATTTATTCCTGAAAGGCGATAACAAGATTAATCCATTAATTGGAGCTGCTGGTGTGTCGGCAGTACCGGATTCAGCTCGCGTTGTTCAGCACGAAGGTTTGAAAAATGACCCTAATAACCACTTGCTGATGCATGCGATGGCTCCTAACGTATCAGGCGTTATTGGCTCAGCTGTGGCAGCTGGTATCTTATTATCATTCCTGATGTAAGCATTGACTTATAATATAAATGAAAGGCTCGTATTCCTTGAATACGGGCCTTTTTTTTCTGAAAGTATCAACGACTTGCTAAGTATCTGTGAGATGCTAAGCAAGTTTTCTTTCATACCTGTTGGTGTCTCCCTGTATCATGAAAGTTTTTAATCATGTTATACCATTTAAATATTAAAATGCGCTGGTATTATGCCGATACATATTCAGAGTGTCTTTAGTAGAGAAGCGAACTAAAGGCGCATCTTGAATAGTAATCGGTATCGGCATTGCTCAATTGAAATAGTGACTTAACTATCAATGTGATAATTGATTGGTCGATTAAAATTGATATATATTAATATTGTATTGAGCATTGATAACGTCTTAGGATTGAATTTGATAGAAATCAGAATTAACTTATGAGGAAAATCTTTCCCATGAAATTACCTCATTCATATTACAATCCCTTGTCGTTGGTAGGAACCATCATCAGTGGCCTGGCGCTGCTGCTGATCATCCTGTCCATTCTTCTGTCCTTTATGTTTGACGAAGGAAGTTCGTATTTAGGGCTTTTCTCTTTCATTCTATTACCTGCCATCATGGTAGTGGGACTTATATTGATACCTATTGGCATGATGCGGGCCGTTAGAAAGGCCAAGAAAACAAATGAACCTGTCTCAACCAAATGGATGGTGATTGATTTTAATAACCCGCGCTATCGCAATGCGGCTTCGGTGTTTGTTATTGGTACGGTTATTTTCCTGCTGCTGACGGCAGTGGGCAGTTACGAGGCCTATCATTACACTGAGTCGGTGGAGTTCTGTGGTCTGGTTTGTCACCGGGTAATGAAACCCGAATACATTACTTACATGAATTCCTCTCATGCGCGCGTAGCGTGTGTTGAATGCCATGTAGGGCAGGGAGCCAATTGGTATGTTAAATCCAAATTATCGGGCTTATACCAGGTGTATGCTGTGCTGGCCGATAATTATCCCCGGCCTATTCCAACACCAGTGAGAAACCTGAGACCGGCCAAAGAGACCTGTGAGGAGTGTCACTGGCCCGAAAAGTTTTACACGCCGCGTATGCAGTTTGAGAGGCATTACCTATCGGACTCACTAAACACACAATGGGATATTCAGTTGCTGATAAAAACCAATAGTCAACATAGTGCTACTAATCTGGCAGAGGGAATTCACTGGCACATTAACCCTGATGTACGCATCGAATATATTGCTGAGGACGAAAGCAGGGAAGTGTTGCCATGGGTGCGCTCCATTAATTTAGCAACGGGCGATACCATTGTTTATGAAGACAGCTGGGTGCCACTTGATTCGGCTGTTATTGCCAACTCTACACCAAGAGTGATGGACTGCATGGATTGTCATAACAGGCCATCGCATAACTATATGCTGCCTCAGCAGTTTGTTGATGCCGGTATGGCATCGGGCACTATACCCTTGCTGCCTGAAATTAAGCGAATAAGCATGGAGATATTAAAAGATCCTTACCCAACAAGTGATTCGGCCTTTGTGGTTATCAAAAGCCAGCTGCAAAGCTTTTATGCCGCCAATTACCCCGAAGTGTCGCCGGAAGAGCTGGATAAAGCGGTTGAAGGCATATCTGATGGATATCTGCGTAACATTTTTCCGGAGATGCAAGCCAGCTGGGATGTTTATTCCGATCATATCGGTCACATTGAATACAATGGGTGTTTTCGCTGCCATAACGATACTCACTTGAGCATCAATAGCGAAAAGATAACACGCGATTGTGATGCATGCCATTCCATTCTGATGCAAGGAACACCTGATAATGTGCAATATTCAACTGGTAAAGAGTCCTTGCCATTTAAGCACCCTGTTGATATCGACGAAGTGTGGAAAGAGTCTTTATGCACCGATTGTCATCGCTACTTATACCTGTAAAGACTATCATTACAGACCGATTAAAAATGTAAAAAAAACAATGAAGCGTCTATATGATATGCAATCCCGCTGGGATTGTTTTTAATAGGGTGGGCTTATTATTTCTATAATTATTCAACTTCTCCGAAGTTGTTTTATTATCTCCAGCGGAGATAAATATTTGTAGATAAGTGAAATGTAAATGACCAGACAACCTCAGCGAGGTTGAATATATATTTAATCGGTTAATAGTGAAAGAATACAAAACAGCCCTCTCTTTTCAGCTCGAAAAGGGAGGGCTTTGATTTGCTTTTACAACGCTTTTATCTAAAGCGTTATTACCTTTTGGGCATCACACTGAAGTGTTACAATGTCGGGCATGGTCCCTTTTATTCCTGCCACTATTTCATCAATTTGGTAGTGATTAAGGCAGGTGCTGCAGGCTATTAGTTTAACGCCTCGTTGTTCCAGCTTATTAAGTTGTCCCTGAAATGGGCTATCCTTGCCAAGCACTTTAACGCCTTCATTGTAAAAAGCTATAAAGCCAGGTAGTCTGTTGTCGCTAATAAGTACGTTAAGATAGTTGCCCAGTAGCTTTATTTGGAGTTCTGCGTCGCCACTTCCCATACCATTCTGAGTGATTAGCAGCAGGTCTGTTAGTTTCTTCATCGGTAATTTATTTGATAGGCCAAATGTAGCTATTATTTAGGCATGTTGGAGGGAACAAAGCTGGGAACCACGGCAATCGCATTTAAACTTACTATTAAGACCACAGATTGCGCAGATTGACCCAGATTAATTGTTTTCCATTGAAAAACTATCTGTGAAGATTTTCTGTTCCTTTAACTTTTAGTTGTTATTGATATAGTTACAGCTTCTGTTTGTAAAAAATAGTTGCACAGTTTTTTTGTCCGTTAGCGGGAAAGTTATTTGATTGAAAAAAACGTGAAAATATCGGGGGTATCGCCTTTAAGCGAATAACTTTTTTTGTTCTGTATGGATAAGAGTGGGTAAAGTCAGGAATTCCCCAACGGCCTTGGCTGGTAAGCCATAAAACACGGTTGTATATGACGATTTCAAAATCGTTTTTGTTTGAGTGCAGCGAGTTTAACGATTTCGTCATACAACAGTAGTTTTATGAGCGTAAGCAGGCATAGCCGAAGATTTTTTTGCTTGCGTTTTTTCATCTTTGAAAAAATGAAGTCGGGGGTTGGGGTTGAAAACCCCAATACGTTACTTGAAACTTTACCCACTACAAATCATATAGAGCCCTTTTTTTAATGATTATTATCCACAGATTAGCACCGATTTTCACTGACTTTTATTTTCCTGCGGAAAATAATCCGCGATAATCTGTGAAATCTGCAGTTTCATATTTGACATTACTTTTAAAAGCAATTTCCCCGGTGAAAATCCGTGAAAATCTGTGGATTAAACTATTTTGTTTTCTTTGTTGAGTTAAATGCAATCGCCCTGGGTGGGAACTATAAAGGTTAATAATCTACCAATGTGGGTGTATAGCAGTCCGACTCACCTTGGCCCCTGGGCTTTGGACCCAAAATTAACGGATGACACAGTTTATTGAACAGACCCCATGCCGACAACCGTCTGGCTTTTAAATCCGTCACCCTATTATACACAATCCCTTCCCACTACAACTCTATCTTTCCTCCTCGCCGTTTTATCCTACGGAGGCACTAACCGGTGCGCTAATCGGCTTCCCAAAGCCTTACGACCGCTACGCAATGGCTCGGGGGCACCGCTCAGAGCCTCCAGCGGCTGCTTAATGGCTCCAGCCGCCTTCCCGGTGCTTCCAGCCGGGCGCACAATGGCTCAAAGCGACAACATGGCAGGCAAAAGCGCCTCCCAATGGCTCAAAAGCAGTGCGCAATGCTTCCAGCAGCATTATTGATAAATAACTCTGTCATTATGGCGCATTGAAGAAGTGAGGTAATTACGCACTGTTTGAATAGCTATCAGCTTTTTTTATCAAAACCACAAATCCAGCTTTTCCACCCGCCTGATAACGGCACTTTGGCTGCGGCCCAACAGCAAGGCAATTTCCTTTACGGTTTTACCCTGAATAAAGAGCTGCTTCAGTTCTGCCTCTTCCGTTTTAGTCCATAACTGGTTGCTTCGCTGTGCTTTTGCGGGTTTTACTTTGGACTTGATTGATAGGTTTAGGTTGTTGCTAACCGTATTAAAATCATGAATCTGATAGGAGGTAGGCAGCAACTGAATCGGGATGTGCAGCTTTGATTTGGTGCGCGTGGCGGCCACATAAAGCAGGTTGATCTCTTCGGCCAGTGCATCCGGACTAATTTCCTGTGCTTTTAGGGCAGCTTTCAGGTCCATAATCTGCTGTTCGCTGATAAAATCATCCATTATAAACACCTGGTCATACTCCATGCCTTTGGCTTTGTGAACCGTTGAAAACACCATGTCGGCTTTGTCCTTATGAGCTTCTTCAACGGTGCACTCCTTAATTCTACTGATAAAGTAAGGAATGTCTTTATGGTATTTCTCCACCAAATCTACCAGTGCTTTAAGTGAGGTGTCTGATGTTTCCTCCAGGTAGTCTTTAAGGTGGTCAAAGCTGGGCATTGTTTTAAGCAAGTCATCCTTAATCAGGTGACGTTGGTGGTTGTACAGGTTTAGCACATCGTAAATGGAGCCGCCTTCTTCAGAGAAGGTATAGGAGCTCAGCTGACCTTCGAAATAGATACTTTTAAGTTCTTTTTGCTGGATGAGCAGCTCAATGGCCCGCGATACCAGTTTGCTGTTGGAGCGGGCCAGGGTAACACGACTTCTGATAGGCTGGTGATTGCCGAGGCCTTGGATATTTACTTGACTGCTTTGCCCAATTTCTGTTTTCAGCTGAAGGATGGATTTGGAAAGACGAGCAATCTCCTGGTTGAACCGAAAGCTCTTGCTTAAGTCCATGGTTTGAAAATCGACCTGCTGAAGGGCATTAGTAGCAAAGCGCCAGCCGTATATCTGCTGATGCTGATCGCCAATAATGATTTTATGGGCCGACTGGTTGACAAAAGCGGCCAGCATGGCCCCCGAGGCATCCTGTCCCTCATCAAACAGTATGTAATCATAAGGCAGGATGGGGCGACTCAGTTGAAACTGTTTCAGGTAAAAGTCGTGGATGATGTCTATCTCACCTTTGTGCATTTTGGCCAGAAACAGGCGGGTGTAATGCACAATCAGCTCATGGTTCTCGGTGGCAAACGCCAGACTCTCAAGGTTGGTCAGGGTCTCCAGGTAATTAATCTCAACCACCTTTTGGGCCTTTGAATTGCAGAAGTAACGGACGAAGCGATAGACGTGACTCGCCAGCTTCAGGTGCGACAAGTCGCCCGCTTTGGGTCGGATGTTTAAAATAGCTGCAATCTCGTGTGGCTTATAATCAAAGCGAAGGGTATAATGCCTGTAGGGTGCCGTGTATTTGTAGGCCAGCGAGTGGGTTGTTTCAACCCGCACGTTGTTAAGTCCCATTTGGCTCAGCTTGTGTTCGGCCTCCAGCTTCACCGACTTGTTAAACGCCAGGTAAAGAATAGGCGAGTGTGGCCTTTTTTGTGCGTATTGCAAGATGGTGGTTGTTTTGCCCGAACCGGCCACGGCATTTACTTTCAGGTTGCCTTCGTGGTTGATAATCTTTTCCTGCTCGTCGGTTAATTGCATGGTTTTTACAATAGTATGTTCGCGTTGTCAGTGCTTTTTCAATTTGCGATAAACAAAAAGTACCAAACTCTGAGCTTAAATGCCAGAGCTGGTACTTAGTTGATGATTGTAAGCTATTTCTTTAACTAAAAACTAGCGGCCCGGATTAATTAAATACTTCCAAAAACTCGCTCTAAAATAGCATTCACCCTGGCCATTGGGTCTTTTCTTATTTGCGCCTCCTCTTGTGCTATTTTAATAAACAAGCCATTCAGAGCCTGTTCTGTCAGGTAGGCATCCAAATCAACGTTAACCGTGTTGAGGCCCGCCATCTTGCCAAATGGATTGTCGGCAATCTGGTTCCATTTACTGGTTAGTGTTTCCCATGACATGTTGGGGGATATGCCAGCGGCTATTTCTTTATCCAATGAAGCCTGAATCTTTGGATTGTAGAGGTTAAACAGCTTTTCGTAAGTGTTATTTTTCAGGTACTGGGTAGCAGCATCATTTTCTCCGTTTAATATATTGAATGCATCTGCAATAGTCATTTCCCTAATGGCTCCCCAGAAAACAGGGCCAGCTTCTTTAGCAGCATCCTCGGCCGCCCGGTTGATGTGTACCACCACATCTTCAATTACCTTTTCGCCTCCGGGTATCTTCGATGCATTCTTCACAATGATATCAGCTTCTTCCGGTAACATTATTTTTACCAGTTCATCACCATAATAGCCATTGGTAACACCCAGGCGGGCTGCAGCTGAATCGGTACCAACACGCAATGCTTCTTTCAGTCCACTGGCCACTTCTGTTTCGGTAAGCGGGGCATTGGCATTGTAGGTATCAATGACAGCAGTTAACTCGGCACAGGCACTTAAAATAATTAATGGTAAAATGTAAATGATTTTCTTCATAGTACTTTTATATAGTAAGTTATGTAGTTCTTCTGTGTTTGCTTTTGTAGCTTGGTTTCTTCTTTTTGAAATTACTCTTTCGTCCTTTATGATTCTGTTTTTCAGTTTTATTATCCTTTTCAGGAAAGAGCTTTTTGATCATGTCAAAGCGTTTAAAGCTCTTCAGGCGATCTTTAATCTTTTCCTGGTATTCTTTTTTATACCAAAACAGATACATGCGCTGCTGTAGCTTTTCATTTTTACTGCGTGGCGTATAGGTTTCCTCCAAAGTATAGGGGTGAATGCCCGAATAGTAAATGACAGTGGCTACAGTCATTGGCGTTGGTGTAAAATCCTGAACCTGCTCCAGTTTAAAATCCATATCATGTGTTTCGCAGGCCAGGTTGGCCATGTCCATTTCTTCACTTCCCGGATGACTTGAAATAAAGTAAGGTATGATTTGTTGGTTCAGCTTCTTAGAGTTGTTAATGCGGTCAAAATCAGCCTTAAATTTATGAAAGAGTTTAAAGGATGGTTTGCGCATGATTTTAAGCACCTGATCAGAAGTGTGTTCTGGGGCCACTTTCAAGCGGCCCGAAACATGGTTCTCAATCAGTTCCTGCATATAGGCCTTGTGGCTTTCTTTTTCTTCATTCGAAGCCATGTTATTATACAACATATCGTAGCGCACACCACTGCCTATAAATGCCTTTTTAATATTGGGATGCTCATTAACGGCTTGATACAAGCGTGTCATAGCGCTGTGGTTGGTGTCCAGGTTGGTGCAGATATTGGGGTGAATGCATGAGGGGCGGGTACATCGCTGGCAGATTTTCAGGTTTTTACCTTCCATCTTATACATGTTGGCACTTGGTCCGCCCAAATCCGACAGGTAACCTTTAAAATCAGGCATCTGTGAGATGGCATCCACTTCCTTCAGGATGCTTTCTTCAGAGCGGGAGGCAATAAATTTACCCTGATGAGCTGATATGGTACAAAAACTACAACCACCAAAACAGCCCCGATGCATATTCACAGAGAATTTGATCATTTCAAAGGCTGGTATGGGGCCTTTAGCAATATATCGGGGGTGCGGCAGGCGTGTATAGGGCAAATCAAATGAAGCGTCCAATTCTCCTGTCGTCATTGGTGGATAGGGCGGATTGATGACGATGGTATGTTCGCCAACGTCTTGCGTTAAACGGGCCGCTTGCCATCGGTTCGATTCCTCTTCTACATGCCTGAAATTTTTGGCGTATTTGGTTTTATCAGAAAGACACTCTTCATGCGAGAAAAGAGGTAAGTCTTTCCAGTTTTTATTCTTTGGAAGCGATTTCTCCTTTGGGATAACAAAAGCCGTTTGTGGTATAGTCTTCAGACTTTCAATGGGTACGCCTCGTTCTATTAAACGAATAATTTCCAAAAGCGGCTGTTCGCCCATGCCATAAACCAACAGATCGGCTTTTGAATCTGCCAGAATACTTGGCCTGAGTTTATCAGACCAGTAATCGTAATGTGTAACCCGTCTTAACGAAGCTTCTATGCCACCCAGCAATACAGGCACATCCGGATATAATTCTTTCAGGATGTTGCAATAGACAACGGATGCATAATCAGGGCGTTGCCCGGCTCTGCCATCAGGCGTATAGGCATCATCAGAGCGCAGTCGACGATTGGCTGTATAGTGGTTCACCATAGAGTCCATGGCGCCGGCGGTAACACCAAAGAAATAATTTGGTCGCCCAAGCTTTTTAAAATCTCTTAAGTCATCGCGCCAGTTGGGTTGCGGCACAATAGCAACTTTTAGACCATGCGCTTCAAGCATTCTGCCAACCACAGCAGCGCCAAATGCAGGGTGATCGATATAAGCATCACCAGTGAATAATATCACATCAATACTATCCCAACCTCTTCTCTCTACCTCTTTGGCTGATGTAGGCAGCCAATCTTCCATCTTATGCTTATGCTCAGTTTTTATCATATCGTTGGCAAATGTAGCTGAATTTTAATTATCTTGCTTTCATAATTAGGGCAACGCTTACAGAAAAACGCTTTTCTGTTTAAAGTAAACCAGCAAAAGAGTTAAAGGTTTTTTTTTATATTTTAAAACCAATGTTAACTTTGTAATGAAAAATTTGGCCATGACAAATCCAAATAGCGAATTAATTGTTGAGTTAAAAGATAAAATAAACAGGCTGATTCAGCAGTACCAAAGCTTAAAGTCGGAGGTGCAACTGTTGGAAGGTGAGAAGGGTAGGTTAACTGAGCAGCTTGAAGATGCCTCCAGAGAATATCATAATCTGGAGCAACGATTCAACAATTTGAAAATAACGAAAGATTTGGTGGTTGGCAGTTCAGAAGCCGGTGAAACTAAAAAACGGATTGGTCAGATTGTGCGGGAAATAGATAAGTGTATTGCGCTTTTAAACCGTTAAGCAAGTTAAATGGACGATAAACTCTCGATACGTGTAAATATTGCCGACAGGTATTACCCACTGCGAATAGAACGCAGTGATGAAGAGCGTATTCGTTTGGCTGCTAAACTCATTAATGAGAAGGTTTTACAATATAAACAACGTTATTCAGATAAGGATGTACAGGACTTTTTGGCAATGGCCACACTACAGTACGTCATTAAATTGTTAGAATTGGAAAACCGTCATGATGTGGATCCATTTATAGAAATGGTTCGCGATTTAAACGAGCAATTGGATAATGTTCTTACAGAAAAAACTGATAAGGTTTTCTGATAAGAATTTATAATTTAGAAATTTACCCGCATTATTTACTATATCTCTTAAAGTAAGGAATATGGTAAGATGATGCGGTTTTGTTTTATATATAACACGATAAATATGGATCTACCAATAGTAATAGGACTTGCAATTGGTGCTTTATTGGTCGGAAGCTTGGTAACATGGCTGATTATTACCAAAGCGCTTAAGACCAGGAGCGAACGAATTGTAAAAGAGGCAGAAGCAGAGGCGGAAGTCATAAAAAAAGATAAAATTCTACAAGCTAAGGAGAAGTTTCTTCAGCTTAGAGCGGAACATGAGAAGGAGATCAACTCACGTAATGCTAAAATGGTGAATGCCGAAAATAAGCTGAAACAAAAAGAAACAAATTTATCTCAGCGTATTGAAGAGCAGAGCCGCAAGAAGAAAGAGGTGGAGGCGATTCGTGAGAACCTGACTGCACAGCTTGAGATTGTTGAGAAGAAGACAGAAGAAGTTAACAAGGCGCATAAACAGCAGGTTGAGCAACTGGAAGCCATCTCAGGTATGTCAGGTGATGAGGCCAAAGATATGCTTATTGAGAGCATGAAAGCTGAGGCCAAAACAGAAGCGATGTCATTTATCAATGACATAATGGATGATGCCAGAATTAATGCAAATAAAGAGGCTAAACGAATTGTATTACAGACAGTTCAGCGTGTTGCAACCGAAACTGCCATTGAAAATTCCGTGACCATCTTCCACATTGATTCTGATGAGATGAAGGGTCGCATTATCGGGCGTGAGGGTAGAAATATCAGGGCGCTTGAAGCAGCTACCGGTGTTGAGATTATTGTTGACGATACACCAGAAGCGATTGTGTTATCAGCTTTCGACCCAATGCGTCGTGAGATTGCCCGATTGGCATTGCATCAATTGGTGACTGATGGACGTATTCACCCTGCACGTATCGAAGAGGTCGTAAACAAAGTTCGGAAACAGGTTGAGGAAGAAATTCTGGAAACAGGTAAGCGTACTGCCATCGATTTAGGCATTCATGGTTTACACTCTGAGCTCATCAAATTGGTGGGTAAAATGAAATACCGTTCTTCATACGGACAGAATTTATTGCAGCATTCACGTGAAACGGCCAACCTTTGTGCAATTATGGCCAGTGAATTGGGGCTTAATGCTAAACGTGCCAAGAGAGCCGGTTTATTGCATGATATAGGTAAGGTATCTGATGAAGATCCGGAATTACCACACGCTATTTTAGGTATGAAGCTGGCCGAGAAGTACAAGGAGAAGCCAGATATATGCAATGCAATTGGAGCTCACCACGATGAAGTAGAGATGACCACAATGATTGCACCGATTGTTCAGGTATGTGATGCTATTTCAGGTGCTCGTCCGGGTGCACGCCGTGAGATTATCGAGGCCTATATCAAGCGTCTTAAGGATCTGGAAAACCTGGCGTTGTCATATCCGGGCGTACTTAAAACGTATGCTATACAAGCAGGTCGTGAATTGCGTGTGATTGTTGGAGCAGAGAAAACGTCAGATAAAGAGGCGGAAGAATTGTCATATGATATCGCACGTAAGATTCAAACTGAAATGACTTATCCGGGACAGGTTAAGATTACAGTTATCAGAGAAACACGTGCAATTAGCTATGCCAAGTAATTAATCGATTACTAAATATTTTAAAAGCGGCCTTAGGTCGCTTTTTTTTATGCCATCAATTGACAAATGCCTCAAAAATGGTGTCTAAAGGTTCTGCTATTTCTATTGGCTTTGTTACTTTTACCATTCAAATACTATACATATGTTGACAAAACTTGAGAATAAAAAAGTTCTTGTAACAGGCGGTGCAGGATTTATTGGGAGTAACTTATGTGAAAAACTGTTGAATCAAAATAACCAGGTTATTTGCCTCGATAACTTTGCCACAGGAAAACGTTCTAACCTTAATCAAATGATTAATAACAATCAGTTTAAGCTGATTGAAGGCGATATCCGGAACATTGATGATTGCAGGCGGGCAGTTGAAGGCGTGGAGATTGTTTTTCATCAGGCTGCATTGGGTTCTGTTCCCCGGTCCATAGCTGATCCAATAACCTCCAACGAGGTGAATGTGTCGGGTTTTATGAATATGCTGATAGCTGCCCGTGATAGTGGGGTTAAGCGATTTATATATGCCGCCAGTTCATCAACATATGGAGATAGTAAGAACCTGCCAAAGGTGGAAGATATTATAGGTAAGCCACTATCTCCCTATGCCATTACAAAGTATGTGAATGAGCTTTATGCAGATGTATTTGCCCGCTTGTACAATATGCAGATCATTGGTTTGCGCTATTTCAATGTATTTGGAAGGCGTCAGGACCCGGATGGCGCATATGCGGCTGTCATTCCTAAATTCGTTAAAACGCTAATAAGTAAAGAGTCGCCTGTAATCAATGGTGATGGCACTTATTCGCGCGATTTTACCTATATAGATAATGTGCTTCAGGCTAATGAATTGGCTGCGATAGTGCAGAATGAACAAGCTATTAATACGGTTTACAATGTAGCCTATGGTCAACGAACAACACTTAATGAACTGGTTCAATACCTTCAGGAGTTTTTAAGCGACTATGATGCTTCAATTGCCGATGTGAAAATAACATACGGTCCTGCTCGTGAAGGTGATATACCGCATAGTCTGGCTTCCATTGATAAAGCAGCTAGGTTTTTAGGATACTCGCCTAACTACAGCATAAAAGAGGGTCTGAGAGAGGCTATTGGTTGGTACTGGGAAAATTTACGCCAGGCAGAGTAGTTTTAAGACCATTAGAAAAGGATATGTATTGGAAAGAATTATATTTGTGATAAAATTTAAACCTATGTATAAAAATCTAACAAAAATCTTAGCCCTTGGTATGGTAGTGTTTAGCCTGGTGGCTTGCGGCGGAGGAAGTGATGGGCCAGACACAGAGGCTCCAACAATTTCAATATCTAAGCCTAACAGTACTGATCTTAATAAAAGAGGTAGTGATTTGCCATTAATTGCTACATTTAAAGACAATAGAGGACTTGATAAGTGTGTTATTACTATAGAGTTCCAAGGGGTTACTCCAAAACAAGCTATACTTAAGGGTATAGATACACCTTGGGCGCCTGCAGAGAATAACGAAAAGCATGAGATAATCTTTAATTCAGAAAAGACAGCAGACGTTAATGAAACACAACTATTCAACATGCCTATCGAGAATAGCTGCTCTAGTGGAACTTACACCTTAACCTTCACTATTACTGATACTGCAGAAGAACCCAATATAACAGTTGAAACGCTTGATATCCAAATTGGAGGATAAGCGTAATTAAGAATATAATTAAAGGGCCTCAGAGCCCTTTTTTTTGATGCAAACATTAATAAAAGACCACTATGTACGATTTTGACAAGCTGATTGAGCGCTCAGGCACCAATGCATATAAATTGGATTTACGCCAACGCTATTTTGGAACAGATGATGTTATTCCTCTCTGGGTGGCTGATATGGATTTTGCTGCACCAGAAGCGGTACAGCAAGCTATACAGGAGCGAGCTAAACACGAGATTTATGGCTACACTATCCGAAAGGAAGAGTTTACAGGAGCCATTGTTGACTGGTGTCAATACAAACACAATTGGGTCATCAAAAATGACTGGATAGAATACTCGCCCGGTGTGGTACCTGCTTTAGTATTCTCGGTGCTGGCTTTTTCAGAAATAGGTGATGGTGTCATTATTAATACGCCAGTCTATCCTCCATTTTATTCAGTTGTTGCTGATAATAAAAGGAAGATACTTGCCAATGGTTTGGTTAATGTTGACGGTAAATATGAGATTGATTTTGAATTACTTGAGAAACAGGCTTCCTTGAGTGATACAAAAATTTTCATCCTTTGCTCACCTCACAACCCGGTTGGTCGGGTCTGGACAAAAGAAGAGCTGTTGAGAGTTCATGAAATTTGCAGTAAGCATAATGTATTGGTGTTGGCCGATGAAATTCATGCTGATTTGACACTTTTTGGTCATGAGCATACGCCCTTTGCATCGCTCAATGAAGAAGCAGCTATGAATTGCATCTCTTTTATGGCCCCATCTAAGACTTTTAATATTGCAGGCTTCAGTACATCCTATGTAATTACAGCCAATCCTAAACTGCTCAAAGCCTATCGTGATACTCAAAACAGGTTACAATTGCATATGGGGCATTTATTTAGTGGAGTAGCATTATGCTCTGCCTATAATCATGGGAGAGACTGGCTGGAGGCTCTGAAAGCTTATTTGGAGCGAAACATTTTATTTGTCGAAGACTTCTTAAAAGAAAAGTTGCCAGAAATATCATTTTACAGGCCTGAGGCCACGTATTTAATTTGGATGAGTTTTAAAGCCTGGAATAAGAGCCAAAAGGAAATCAAAGATTTTCTGGTAAAAGAGGCAAAAGTTGGTTTGAACGATGGTGTTTCATTCGGAAAGGATGGAGAAGGTTTTATGCGTATGAACATTGCCAGCCCAAGGAGCGTTCTTGAGCAAGCCTTGAATCAAATATACGAAGCCAGAAAATAGCTTGTAGATGCATAGGTTCGGGCTATCCATACTCTGTTTGATGATGACCTTTGGTTGTGGTGTCTATCTCGATTTCCCTTCTGAAGGTAATAATTCGCAGTGGAGGCTATTAACATATACTGATACTGCCGTCTTTCATTTGCCTAAATATGCCCCAATAGATTCCGTGGTTAACCTTAAGGGAAAAACGGTGTACTACCCCCGAACTGCTAAGTATTTTCGATTGCCAGCCAGTGAGTTGCAACCGGGTATTAATGAGGTATCATACATTTTTTATTCGAATGGTAAAAAACGGCGTTCCTTTGAGCGTTTATACATGGTGTCCGACATTGAGCCAAGGCAATTAACTGTAGATGATTACTTGTTGTTGAAACACGATGAAGATGCGTTTACGCAAGGCTTACTATGGAAGGACGGTTACCTATACGAAACTACCGGACTAATTGGGGAGTCGTCATTGCGAATACTGAATCCTAAAAATGGTGATATTATTAGAAATTTGCCCCTCGACAAACAAATATTTGCCGAGGGATTTAGTTGGAGGAGTGGTGAATTTATCATGTTGACCTGGAAGGATGGTTTGATATACAAATTTGATGCAGAATTGGAGCAAATAGGTGTATTCCCATACAAACATGAAGGTTGGGGATTAACAACCACTGATGACAATGTTTTACTCACCTCAGATGGTACATATAGCCTTCACTATCTAGATGAGAATTTTAAAGTGGATTCAACGTTTCAGGTGTATAATAACCGGGGACCGGTTCATTACCTAAATGAGCTGGAATATATCGAAGGCAAGGTGTGGGCTAATGTACTGGGCAGTGATATAGTGCAGGTTATTGAGCTAACAAATGGGAAAGTGCTGATGGAAATTGATTTAAGTGCATGCATTGACAGGCATCGTTATAAACAGGCAGGTGTACTGAATGGTATTGCCTATAACCCTCATGATAAACTGGTATACTTTACTGGCAAAAATTGGCCTTATATAGTTGTTTGGAGACCATTGTTCTTTGATAAATAAAATAAAAAAGCTATGTTTGTTAACAATTGTTAACATTCAGAATCAGGGAAAAATCTAGCAATTAATGCGCAAATTAGTGTTTAAGATATCTCTTTTGCTGGGACTCTTGTGTTCTCACATAAGCTACTCGCAATCAGGGGTTAATGAGTTTGAACGGTTATTAGACGTTTTTCCGGAGGTAGATCTTGATAACGATGGTATTCCCGATGAGCAATTTGTCTATTACGACCGATATGGCAAAATCAGTCGTGTTATTGCTAAAGGGATAATTAAAAGAGATACACTGGTGGCTGACTTATCGTTTTTGTCCCACCTGCAACAGCTTGATATATCTAATAATCAAATTAAGTATTGCCAATTAAGTTTTGCACCAGGTAACCGGGTTAAAGCCCTTAATATTAGCGAGAATCGCCTGAAGGATTTGCAAGTTGACTTTGGGAATTTGGCTTCACTGCAAGAGCTTGAATTGTCGGGCAATCAACTCAAAGAGTTTAAGTATCAGTTTGCGCCAAATAATGCTTTGAGGCGGATTAACTTAATCAAGAATGAACTTGACAGTTTTGTAGTTGATTTTGAGCAGCTGAAAAGCCTTGAAGTACTGCTGTTGAGTTATAATAAAATTGAAAGTTTCGCTTATCGCTCGGGGAGCAGTAATAAACTTCATACCTTATTTATTGATCATAACCGGCTGCAGGCATTCGATAATGACTTAAGCTCTTTCAGGCGCCTGAGTGAACTCAACCTATCCAATAATCAAATTCAGCGGTTTGAACCCAACCTGAAGGGCTGCTATTCGTTGCAACGTTTAGCATTAAGTAATAACCAGCTAAAAGCGTTTGATTTTGATCTTTCAGGATGCAAAAAACTGACTGGTTTGTATCTGGCATCCAATAAAATTAGCTCATTTACGTCTTCTTTGGTGGCTTGCTCAGAGTTGCAGATTCTGGATTTGTCATTTAACGAATTGAGCCGGTTTGAGGGCCGGTTCAGGCCTAATCCTAAATTGGTAAAGCTGCTTCTGAATTCTAACTATATATCTAAACTTGAACTTGATTTACGCTCTAATAAAAGCTTAAGAGAGTTGGATTTGTGGGGGAATAATCTCAAAAAGTTTGATGTCAACATCAACAACTGTACTCAACTGGAGGTATTAAACCTTGGTAATAATAAGCTTGAGTTTTTTGCCCCTAGTTTGAGATATAATAATCAGTTGAATAAGTTGTTTTTGGGTAATAATGAGCTAAGCGTATTTAATCAACAATTGAATAACCACAGGAAATTAGAAATTCTGGTCCTTCGCAACAATAAGATATACGAATTTGATGCTCAATTGGATAAGTGTACAGCATTGGTTAATGTTGATTTATCCAATAACAGACTGACGGAGTTCAATTATAATTTGATGACCTGTCCGAAGCTTAAGCACTTAGATATTAGTAATAATAGGATAGTTGATTTTAAAGTTGAGTTTAAGCGAAACTGGCAATTGGAAACCTTAAAACTTAATGGCAATCAAATCAGTGAGTTTAATGCCAAGCTATTTCACTGTCCTAATCTTAAGCAAATTAATCTGTCAGCTAATCAACTTAAGCTATTCGATATTGATCTGCTTAATCAGCATCTTTTAGAGGAATTATCTTTAAATGATAACCAAATCAAAGATGTTAATCTCAAGCTGTTTAATTGCCGGGAGCTGAAGGTGTTAAATTTATCACATAATCAAATTGATACATTTGATCTGGATCTGCGCGCCAACCATAAGCTGGAGGTGCTTAACCTCAGTCATAATCAACTGAAGAAATTCAGCGACCTGAAAGTTAATGGTTTCAGAACTAAAGTGCTGGATTTAAGTTACAATAAGTTGAGTCATCCAAATATTAACTTCTACCTGTTTCCACAGCTGAGGGAGCTCAATTTGCGCGGAAATTATATTTCGAGATTCAACTATAATCTGAGAAACAATGAACAGCTGGTGTACCTTGATTTGGGTGAAAACCATATCAGTTATATAGAAAGTAAGTTGAACTATTGTCCGCGTCTGAGGTATCTGATACTGGACAATAACGAATTCAGGCAGTTTGCTCACAACCTGGATAGTTGTAGGTTTTTGCACACCCTTGATTTGAGCCATAACCGCCTTGAATATATTGGTACATCCATTGGGAAGATGCGCAAGTTAAGATACCTGGATTTTTCAAATAACAATATTAGCAATATTCCCTTCTCATTTAAGGATTTAACCGAATTACGTTACCTTAATTTGAGTCATAACCAGATTAGTTTTCTGGCTAATAATCTGGATTTATGTTACAACCTCGAATCGTTATTATTACAATCAAATAAACTGGTTCAATTTGATATTGAGTTTGATGATTTGTTTTACCTGACAGAGATCGACTTATCGGACAATGAGCTGTTCTTTTTTGTAGCCAATTTATCCAATAGTTTCAATTTAAGGCGTTTAAATTTTGCGAGGAACAATATTGCACTGTTAAAGCTTGATTTGAATGAATGCTGGTTCTTTGAATCGTTAGATGCATCTCATAATATTATCGAACAGGTTTATGTTGATTTTAAGGGATGTTCGCTTCTTAAGGATGTTAATTTAAGTAAGAATAAAATTAAGGCGCTATCGCTAAATATGGAGTGGAGTCCATATTTAAAGCAGGTGTACCTTGACAATAATTTGTTAAGTGAGCTTGAACTTGATTTTGCGTTGGGTGTTGATTTAGATTCGTTAACCCTGCACAATAATCACCTTTCACCAGACTATCTGATTAAAGCGGAACAAACATTCGCACAAAATACACAGTATTTTAGCTATCATAATCAGTGCTCGCCAGGCTTGCTTAGGTGGCAGAAAGTAAATGCTCAACAAAGTGTTTACTCATTGATAGCCAGAATTGATGATTTACAAATTGACTGGTACTTTAACGACCGATTAGTTAAAAGTGGTTCCAATCAATTGGTCGTAAGTAATCAGGATAAGGGATTGATAGAGTGTGTAATAAGTCATCCTGAGTTGCCGGGGTTGACATATGCTTACAAGGCCTATATAAACATTGCCGTACCCAAAGAAGAGGTGATGGCACTTTACGAGTTTTATAATGAAATGCAGGGAGAGAAGTGGTATAGCAATGAGGGCTGGTCGCAGATTAAAAGAGGAAAGCGATTGCCCCGGACTTTTACTGCCCTTCATGGGATTACTTTTAATAAGGGCGGGCATGTAATTGGCATTGACTTACCCAATAATCACCTGAGAGGATACATACCCGCCAGCTTTAAAGCTTTTAAAGAGCTGCGACAACTGGAACTTCAAAACAATGAGGTGGCGGGCGTTTTAGCTGATAATGTGTGGAGTAGCAGTCTTGAGTCAATTAATTTATCGGGCAATTTGTTGCGTCAATTTAATGCGGATTTGAGCTCCTTAAAGTTTCTGACTGCTATTGATGTCAGTCATAATCACTTAACGGATTTTTCGCCGATTTATGGTGATTCAACAGCTTTTGTAAAACTCAATTTAAGTGAAAACAGGCTGGATACCATACAGTTTGAGGTGTATTCACCTGATCTTAAGTATCTGTCTTTAAAAAACAATAACCTAACGAAGATTAATCTGGACTTGTCGGCCTGTGCCCAACTGGATACCATTGACTTATCACTAAACAACCTCAAATTTGAATCATTAACACCTATTTTGTATCGTTTACCTAAAAAAGTAGGTAAACTGATTACCGGCCGCCAGAAGATAATGTACAAGCTGGCATACGACAATGGGATAGGTGCTGTTTATGTCAATGATGTGTTGGATAAAACCAATTCCATCAAGTGGTACCGGGCTGGGGAAGCGCTCGAAACTGATAAACATTACATTAACCTGAAAACGGATTACTACAGAGATTATTCAGCCAGAGTGGAAAATCCGTTTTTTCCGGGCACGGTTATAAAGGCCATCTGGTAATGTGATCTGTTTAACAACAAATCGTCTCAAAATTATGAACTCGCAGCTTTTGAGGTTTATTCTGCTCGTTTAAGGCCACCATCGTAAAAACAGACTCTGCCGCTGTATAGCTATTATCAGCGTACATTTCTTCAGCTATTAGCGTCACCTTAATGGTTAGCCGCAGGGCATCAGCTTTAACAACTTTTGCAATTACTTCAGCTATGGTATTGGGTACAACAGCTTTTATAAACTTCATTTCGGATACATGATGCGTAAACATGCGTTGCTTTGTGAATCGAGTGGCAGCAATATAAGCAGCTTCATCCATCCATTGCATAATCAGGCCTCCAAATAGACTGTTATTGGCATTAAGCGTATTAGGAAATATAGCTTTGCATATCCGTGTTTCTGAGTTTATGATTTGTTCGTGCATATTCGGATTAATAATTTATAAAAACTAACTGCAAAAATAGGAATAGTAATGAACAAATGTTCATTATATTTCATATTTTTGTCGGGTAAAACTTTTTATAATGCCAAGACCAAAACGCAAACGATTCATTGAATCACCGCCACAAGTAGATGGGTTTAAACCTTTGGGTGTACCATTGAGTGATTTAGAGCCAATAATATTGCTTTACGAGGAATATGAAGCTATGCGGTTGACTGATTACGAAGGATTGCATCAGGAAGAAGCTGCACGCAAAATGAATGTGTCGCGTCCCACCTTTACACGCATTTACGAACAGGCCAGGCAAAGTGTGGCCAAGGCATTTGTTGAGGGCAAGGTAATCATGATTGAAGGGGGCGACTTTCATTCCAATGATTACTGGTATAAATGCATCGAATGCCAAAAGTTGAATATTAGCAAACATGCTCTGGACAACTGTATTTATTGCCAGGCAGGAAATTTACGCACATTAAACTAGCTATGAAAAAAGAAGAATACAATGGTCATTGCATTTGCGTTGAATGCAATCTAACCTTTCCGCATAAAAAAAGCCATCCGTGCCGCAATGAGCAATGTCCCAAGTGCGGGCAAGCCATGATGCGGGAAGGAAGTTATCATCATCAGTTATACATTAAAAAAATAGGAGAATCAAATTATGAAACTGGCAATTCCAACCAAAGGAAATGTGATTGATGACCATTTTGGTCATTGTGAAGCATACACAATCGTTACAGTGGATGCTAATCAACAGGTGGCAAAAACAGAACTATTGCCTTCGCCCCAGGGATGTGGGTGTAAAAGCAATATTGCAGCAATCTTACAGCAAAAAGGAGTGAGTGTAATGCTGGCTGGCAACATGGGTAATGGCGCGCTTAATGTGCTTAATAATCACGGCATCAGGGTTTATAGAGGATGTTCAGGTAATGTTATGCAAGTGGTTAATAATTATCTGGTTAATGGCTTAGAAGACTCAGGGGTAGGCTGTGAGCATCACGCCGATGGCCATGTGTGCTCGCATTAAGCTTTTCAAGGTTATAGACTAATGTAAAAGGTTGCTTTGTGCAACCTTTTATTGTAATGCTGATTTGTAGGCATCAAGCGCTCTCAGGCGGGCAGATTTGTGTTCAACCATGGGGGACGCATAATCGAAAGAATCAAACTCATTAATCCACCTTCGGATATACTTAAATTCCGGGTCAAATTTTCGCTGTTGCTCTGTTGGGTTAAATACGCGGAAATAGGGTGCAGCATCGCAGCCCGTGCCTGCAGCCCACTGCCAGTTGCCATTGTTGGAAGCCAATTCGTAATCAAGGAGCTTTTGGGCAAAATAGCTCTCGCCCCAGCGCCAATCGATCAACAGGTGTTTACACAAGAAGCTGGCACACACCATGCGTACACGGTTATGCATAAATCCCGTTTGGTTGAGCTGTCGCATGCCTGCATCAACGAGCGGATAGCCGGTTTGTCCATTACACCAACGCTGAAAATCAGCTTGGTTGTTTTGCCATTGAATGCCATCATACTTTCGCTTAAAGTTATGGACTATCACCTGGGGGAAATGAACCATTATCTGCATAAAAAATTCGCGCCAGATGAGTTCGCTTAAAAATACATCGCTGCCTGAGCTTTGGGCAATCGCCTGACGAATGCTGATGGTTCCAAAACGCAAGTGCGGTCCAAGGTGGGAGGTATGATCCAAATAGGGTATATCTCTATTGGCTGCATAATCTGGTATATTATCGAAATTCCAGGCAGGTATACTAATTGAAGAGCTTTGAAAACCAAATGAGCTTAGGGCGGGCAAAGAAGTCTTAGCTTCCAATAAATTACCATTATTAACAGGTGTTACCCGACAATTTTCATTGTTGAAGTAGCTTAGCCACTGTTTTTTATAAGGGGTATATACAGTGTAAGGTGAACCATCTTTCTTAAGGACCTCTTGTGCCTCAAAAATCACATGGTCCTTATGAGAACTGACTTTAATTCCCTTTTTAGAGAGCAGGTCTGTAATGGCTTGATCGCGTTGCAGAGCATAAGGTTCATAATCGCGATTAAAATGAACTTCACCGATATTGTATTCTGTCAGTAGTTTTTGCCATTGCTCCAGCGGATCGCCATACTTTATTAGGATGCAGCTTTTAAAACGTTTCTGCAGGTACTGGTTAATATTGTTTAGTTGCTGGTAAATAAACGATATGCGGGCATCGTCTGAAGGTAATTCCTCAATAATTTTGGTGTCGAATATAAACACTGGTAAAACAGGGTAAGGGCTATTTAAAGCCGCATTAAGTGCTGTGTTGTCATCAAGACGCAAATCGCGTCTGAACCAGTGAATTGTAATTTTATCTGTCATTTAGATAATTGCTTTAGCATGCCGTTGAATATGATGAAATGGAAGGGTAATACCGAATACCAGTAGAGCCTGCCGCTTAAACCCTTGGGCCTGAAAGTAGCAGTTTGATGTAGTTGGTTATTCTGTAGTTTAAACTCCAGCCAGGCTTCACCCGGCAGTTTCATTTCTGCGTATAGCAATAGCCTGCCTTCATCTTTATTGGCATAAATAACCCGCCAAAAATCAATGACGTTACCACTATGTATTTCGCTGATATGTGTACGGCCGCGTCGCAAGCCAACGCCACCGTTTAAGCGGTCCATAAAACCTCGTAGTTGCCAAAGCCAATTGGCATAATACCAGCCTGTTTCACCACCAATGCTCCAAATGCGGTCTAGCGTGTTTTCTTGATTTGCTACCTGCCTGCTTCGCTTGTCAGTAAAACAGCCAAAGGTAGGTACCTCAATAAAATCAGATAGTTTGAAATCAGATTGGCTATCTACTAATGCATCCTTCCAGCTCGACAGGATGTGTTCATCTTTAATTTCACTGAAGGCGGCTTTTAAAGCTGATTCATAGCTGATTGGGTGGATATTTAAAATATCATTAATAGAAGTGTTTCTACAGATAACTTCTATTTTCATACTGTCAACCAGCGCAATAGCAAGCTTGTAACTTGTTGATGTAATAAAGTAAAGCCAATAGGATGATAGGCGTGGTGTCATGATAGGAATAACAAATATCCTTCGTTTAAGTGAACGAATATGAGCATATCCTAAAAGCATTTCCTTATAGGTCAATACATCTGGTCCTCCAATGTCAAAGTTTTGATTATAAGTATTCTCGTTCAGCAGGCAGCCCGTTAAAAATTTTAGAACATCCTGGATGGCAATGGGCTGGCAACGGGTATTCAACCACTTTGGCGCAACCATTATGGAAAGCTTTTCAACCAGATCCCGGATAATTTCAAACGAGGCACTGCCTGAACCTATAATAATGCCGGCACGTAGTGTGGTTAAAGCATAATTACCTTTTGCCAGTTCCTGCTCCACATTTTTTCTTGACTGTAGGTGTGATGACAGATTTTCTTCATTTACGATACCACTAAGGTAAATCACCTGTTTAGCATTGGTTGACGTTAGAGCGCGCCGAAAATTTTTGGCTGAAGCAATCTCTTTTTGCATATAGTTCTTATCACTTGACATGGAATGCACAAGGTAATAAGCTGCCTCAATGTCCTGTGGCAAATGGTTTAGTGTTTCTTTGTCATCCAGGTTGGCTTCAATAACACTAATTGAGGCCTTTAAGGATGCAGGAGGATGAAACCGCTTGGCATCCCTCACCAGGCAAATAACCTGATGGCCTTGCTTAACCAGCGATGGCAGCAAGCGCTTTCCGATATATCCCGTGGCACCTGTCAGTAATACTTTCATATATTTATAAGCAACAAACAAGTGTATTGTTCACTTAAATCATCAAAAAGATAAACAGGAGTCAGGGTTGTTTTTTTTGAAACCTAAGCAGAATAGGATGTAAAAAGACAGCTGCTAAAATAACCAAAGTACCCAGGTAAAAACCGGCAGACATAAATTCGCTCTGTCCAAAAATAAAGAAGGCCAGTAATATGCCATAAACGGGTTCCATGTTAATGGCCAAAACAACGGTATAAGCCGATAGTACTTTCATCACGTCAACTGCCACAACAAAAGCATAGGCTGTACAAACAATCCCCAAAATCAGAATATAGATAATGTCTGAATTGGTAGGAATAAGCAAATTGTTTGGTAAAACCTCAATAATCATCAGGAAGATGCCAATACTAATAAAGCCGCTTAGCATTTCATAGAAACTAATGGTTACAGGGTGGTACTTATCGATGTATATTTTATTCAGTACAGTAAATAATCCCGCTAAGAATGCTGAAATCAAGGCTGTTATTATGCCTTTCCAATAGGTAAGCTCAAACTGAAATATCAGGTATAATCCAAGAATGATGACCAGTCCAATCAGCACTTCCACCCACTTGATGCGTTTGCGAAAGATGATGGGTTCCAAAAAGCTGGCAAAGAGCGTGGTGGATGCCATGCATCCAAGTGTCACTGATACATTTGATATCTTCACCGCATGAAAGAAGGTTATCCAATGGAAGGCTACAACCAATCCGATGCCCATTAATTTCAGGATATTGACAGTGCCAATGGCTATAGGCATTTTCTTATACCATAAATATCCGCCAAGAACCAAAAATGCTATAATCATACGATACCAAACCATTTGTGGGGCTGGGAGTGTGATTAATTTGCCCAGGATAGCTGTAAATCCATAGAGGATGACAACAAAATGTAGTTTGGTGTAATTGGTTATTAATTTTTTATTTATATTAGTCATATAATCAAAAGCTTATGAAGGTTGTATTTTACACACGAGTCTCAACAGAAGACCAAAATTTAGAGTCTCAAATTCAGGAACTGTTTGATTACTGTGATGGCATCAAAGGTAAGAATATTGATGTGGTGAAAGTATTTGGTGATAAAATATCTGGGGCAATAAAATCGAAAAGTAGACCAGAGTTTGATAAGATGAATAGTTTTCTCATTCAGCGACAGGATATAAAAAATGTTTTTTGCCTTGAATATTCTAGACTTGGTCGTTCGTTGATAGATACATATGCTATAATTGAGGATTTTAGAAACAGAAATATAAACATTCATTTTAAAAAAGAACAGGTTGATACAATACAAATAAAAGGTGATTCCAAGCAGGAATTAGCTTTAAATTTAATGGCAAGTATTGCAGAGTACGAACGGTCACAAATAAAAGAAAGAACAACAAGAGGACGTAATTATAGTGTCAAATCAGGCAATGTTGCTGGTGCTGCTTTTCCTACATTCGGATATACAAAGAAAAATAAACGATTAATTGTTGATAAGGATGAAGCAAAGATTGTGGAGCGAATCTTTAAAATGTATGTGGAAGAAAATTTTACATCTACCCAGATAGCTAATGTTCTTAATGCAGCAGGGGAGATGCCGAAATATGCTAAACATGTAGAGTCAGGTAAAATTGAATTAAAATCACAGCGACTCAAAAAAACGAAAAAAAGATGGACTAGTATGACTGTATGCAATGTAATGAAGAAGAAAATTGTTACAGGAGTAAGGGTTTGGAATAAACAAGAGTTTCCATATGATGATTCATTGAGAATTGTAAGTGATGAATTGTATTTTGCTGCAAATGAGAAATTAAAAAATAATAAGTCCACAAGTACTAATGCACAAAAATATCCTAATGTATTGAAAGGATGTATCAAATGTGCTTATTGTGAAAGTGGTTATATGATGCATCGAGGAAATCCAGAGGTTAGCAAGGCGAATACATACAAATGCTACTTTAAGCAGGTTAAAGAAAATAGGTGTCCATCTCCAGAAATTAACATTGACCTTCTAAATAATGCTGTATATTTTTTCTTGCAAAATGCAGTAAGGGATGATGATAAACTAGAATCTCAGATTACTAATAAAGAGACTGTTATTGGTGCAAATGATAAGGTTATTCAAGAACTAAAGAATTTGAATGATATTGAGTCAGAAAAATTGACAGAACTATATCGAGATAAATATAATCCCAACATTCCATCAAGCTCTAAGGTGGCAATTGGTGACTTAGAATTAGAATTTAATACGAACATTGAGAATAATGAAAAAGAGATAAAACGGCTTAACAAAGAGAATGCAAGATTACACGAAGAAATCAATCATTTAAAAAATGATGAAAGTCTGAAACTATCTAATCCAGAAATTTTCAAACGTTTTGCTAAAAATGCAATTAATCAAATCAAAGTCGTAAAGCTTCTCAATAATGATTTGTTAAAAGAATTATTCCCAAAGCGGAAAAGAGGATACGTTTATTATGTAACTATTGATGCCGTTTTATATGGTTATTACCAATTGATTTGTGCCAATGGATTTGATTATTTCTATATACTTGTTGGCGATTGTTTTGATGAGGATGGAAATTTCATTGGTGGTACAAAATCGTATGATATGGTTCAGGATAAAGATTCTGGCATCGCAGAGGAGATTGTTTCTGTAACACCCATGTATATAAAAGCAGCTTTGCCGGATGTAATTAAAATTGATATTTAAGCAGAAGGTGTAAATTACTTAAAGATATATTATTTACAGCTAATTAGATTAGCTCGTAATACATTACAGATTTTTTTATAATCTTTATAGTATAATTAAGCTATCCTAATAAATACACACACAATGAATGAGTTAAATATTTCTGCAAAAGTTGGCAGTCTTTATTATCATCTATTGAAATTACGAATTAATAAAGACGAACTTTTCGTTCATTTTATATCACCATATAGAGGCAATGTAAAAGCAAGTGATAAAGAAAAAGTATATGAGATGAAATTGCCAGACCACGTATCCTTTCATAAAGATGGCAAAGTACACATAACATATAAAGGGAAAAATAGTAGGACTGATTTGGTTAAGTTTAAAGAATCAATATTAACTCAAAACGTTAACTATACAGATATGGCATTATTGCTTGTGTCATACTATTGTGATGGTTTTAAGGAGTTTGAAGACTTTTTTAAAACGACTGATATACCAAATGATTCACATTCAATCATTATTCCAGATAAGAAGTCCTTTAGTGTTTTAATTTCTATAAATGATGCTTTGGGTGGAACTGATGTTTTTCGTAATGTAGAGGTTCGTTATATAAATAAAGTTCAGCAATTGCCTAGACCTTATGCAAATTTAGACATTGAAGAGGATGTTGTTTCTCCTTTACAAGTCCAATTTTTACCAACAACTATTCTTATGAATAATTTAATAGACCAATAATAATTTTTCGTTATGCATGAAACGATTGATTACATTAATATCCCAACTTGGGGAGCACTAGTTATTGTTGCTGTTCAAGTTATCGTAGGTGCTTTTGTATACCGTTTTTCAAAGTATATGGGTAAGAAAGGTGAGTATCAGGCAATGAAGGAAGAAATAGGTAAAATAACAGCTACAATAGAGGGTATAAAGCAGAATAACGCAAAAGAACTTGAAGGTCTGAAAAGTCAGCTTACGATTCTTACAAGTCAGAAAACGATAATTTTTGAGGATGCCAAGAAAGCTCTATATGATTATTACGTTATACTCAATCGGTATATTACTGATATAGATGTTTATTATAACGATGGAGACACAGTTGATATTCTTAAAGAAAGGATGAATGTGTCTTATAACGAAGGTATTAAGATTACCTCATGCATAAGTATGATTCAATTAATAGTCTCTGATGAAATAATTGTTGATAGTGCTAGGACGGTCTTTGACAAGTTTAATAAAATTTGGAAAGCAAAATTAGGTCTGCTTCTTGATATAAAAGAGCAATTAAAAGAGCTAGAAGAATACAAAACTAGCAACAACAAACGTAAGTATTACGAGATTAAAGAGAAAACTATACCAAAACTTATTTATGACTATAGGGAAGCAACAGACAAGCAATTGGATGAATTAATTGATGTTATGAATGTTTATCAGTCAGATGTTAACGCTTTTCTAAATAATTTATGATTATGACCATTGAAACAATACTCTTACTTTTATTAAGTATTCCAATTGGATATTTGACTTACTATATCCATCAGAAGGGTAAGAATCAGGCTAATAAAGAAGATGTCGAGGCATTGACCAGCATGGTCGAAGATATAAAACACTCAAATGCAAAAGAACTAGAAGAATTAAAACAAAAATATTACGTGGCTTCTGAAAGGGAGAAACAATACTATGAAGAAGAGCGAAAAGTGATAATTGATTATTATATTTTCTTTAATAAATGTATAAGTAATATAATCGACAATCTTGATGGTGTAATAATTACTCACAAAGATGGTTTACAATTACTATGGAGTAATTATTTGGAGCTAAATGTTTTTTCGCAAAAAATTGATTTGCTTGTTAGGGATGATGATATTGTAAATTTGTCAGGTGATTTAAATTCGCTTTATAACGACATTTATTCCCTTTTGAAAAAAGGATATAAAGAAGCAAAAGAAAACGGGAAATATGATGCTGAGATGTACGAGGATAAACTAAATCCAATTTCAAAGAAACTAGGTGATAAAATGAGAGGATATAAAGATGTTAGCAAGAAATATCTTTCATCACCACAACTATAGCAGATTTATAAAAAATATAAAATCCACTTTCCCACATTAGTTTTTCTCTTTTAAAATTTGCATGTAGCACCCCACAGACAGGGAGGGGCTAATGTGGTAGGGGGATTAGACGGCGGGATACAAGTTTTCTTACATGTATTAATACCTGACCAAATAAACGTCCGTTTTTTTGATGCGTGTTTTACAGGGGAGGATTGCCATTATTTGGCACAAAAAATCCTCCAGTTATTATTTGGGGGAGTATTATTTAATTAATGTAAGATTCAATCGATTTATGAACTCCGGCATCTTCATCAACCTTTTGTCTTTTTTTCGCCTCTCGTAATATATAACCGGATTTTCGTCTTGGCTTGCTATCTTTAGACCCTTGGGGTCTGCCACCCTTTTTGCCTTGCTGTTTTGCCCTGCGGAGACCTTCAATTGTGCGCTCACGGATTAACTCACGTTCAAATTCCGCAAAAGCAGATAAGATTTGAAATTGAAGTTTTCCGGCAGCAGTAGAAAAGTCAAGGTGGTCACTTAGACTAATAAAACCAACACTTTTATCAACTAGCTCTTTGGTGTCCAGTATTAATTCAGTTGATGAACGTGCCCATCTGTCCAATTTATAAACTATGACTGCATCATATTCGTTTTGACGCAATTTTTTTAGAAGTGCCTGTTTTACAGGTCTGGTTTTTCGTGTTGATTCAGTTTCTTCAAAAATATCATAGTCCAGTTGATTATTTGTTGCATATTCAACTAATCTTATTTTTTGATTTTCTGTTGTTTGACTTCCGTTGCTTAATGAGACTCTACAATATAATGCGACCTTTTTCATATTTTGTTTTTTCTTTAAAAATACACATTAAAGTATGTAATCGCAAGAAAAGTACATAGTTTAATATGTATTTTTTATCTTTGAAATATGGAGCAGACAGGAATTTCAGAATCAGACCAATTAATACTTAAGCGAATTGGAGCTTTAATCCGCCAAAAGCGAAAAGCGGTCTCAAATAATTATGAGAATTTTGCTGAAATGCATAAAATCAATAAGGTAACATTATCGAAAATAGAACGAGGTGAGAATTTTAAATTCAGTACCTTTTTACAAATTTTAAGTGCTCTTGATATAGGATTGGATGACTTTTTTACGGAGCTTGCTGCGCTGGAATTATAAAATAGTGAGAAATTCTTCATGTAGGGGCATTTTGTTGAATAATCCCAAGTGATTAGTGTTATATCAATGAGTTACGTTTTGTAATATTTGTTTTTATAGGTATTGTGCCGAATTAATTTTAATTAAAGTATAGTTATAGTACCAATAAAAAAAGGTGTCAAAAATGACACCCTTACAGTATTAATCTTTTATACAACGCACAGAACAACCACGATTTATTTCGTCACCGCCAGTTAGAACATCTATTTCTTCGTAGTAGATGTCTTTCGAAAGTAACCCTGACTCATATGCATTTTCAAATTTTGTTGATGTCCAAAACAAGGCAGTATATCCAGTTCCAGATTCATCCCAAGAACCTCCTGCTTCTCTGGAAGTTCCCGGAAGTGCAGTAAATCCACTAGAGTTGTCAGCACCTGTATTTGGAGATTGCCAATGTTCAGTTCCTGCTTGTTTGAGTTTTCCTCCTGCTATATCACTACCTCCAAGAAATTCTTCCATCTCTAGCCACTCTTCATTTGTTGGCACATGCCAGCCATTTGGGCATACATTTCTTTCATCAATTATTACATATCCATTATATAAACCACCAAAAATGTCAAACATTGATTCACTATTTGCATATTGGCACATACCAGCATCGGACAATAATGACCAATCATTTCCACTCTCGACAATTGGTATTATATCCCCATTATTATACTTTGTGGTTTTTAAGTTTTCAGCCATCCAAACCTGTTTTCCTATTTTTACAGTGTTGTATTTATTACCATCAATATCAATTAAAGTTCCGGTCTCATTATCCGGAGTTACATCACCTTTATTGCATGATAAAAACGATACACTTAATAAAATTATAAATGCAATAGATTGCATACTATTTTTGTAGTTCATTATTAATATTTTAAATGAATTTGAACTAATGTTTAATAATTTCTAATGATGTTACTGTGTAAAGTAGATACTTATTGCCAATTGAAGTAACATAGCCAATTCCATTACTTTTTTTCCAAATACCTCCAAAGGCAATATCTGACTCATATTTTTTCCCGCCTAATGTTTGCATGTTTTCAATTAATCCTTCTCCAGCCGAATTAATAATTCGAAAGTCACAGGTAATTGGTTCATGTGTTGTAGGGTCATAGGTCACATAGCCTTTTGTTTCATGTAACTTTGTGCTATTTTTATTTATTAAATCGTACTCATATATTTCCATTGCTGTTCCATAATAAAGCTTTTCGCTAGAGGCATTAAAATGAAATGAACATGCCTGACCACCTTTGAGTTTGAAGTTCGTTATATCAATTTCGCCTATGACATGTCTTTCTGATAAATCATAGATAATTATTTTATCTTGAATCAAGTTGTGGTAATCCGAAAAGGATGAAAAAGCATAATAGTTTCCATTATTTGAAACTGCACTAGGAATGTTCAGAAATCCTTGCTGCTTTTTAAGGTACACGTCAATTATCGAATAATAATTTATTGGTCTTAAGGTTGTTGGATCTCTTTCAATGAGTAGATAGTTATCTTCAAATTCTTGTATAACAAGTAGTTTTGATTTATTGTAGTTTACTGAAATTCCTGCTAAGTTTTTAATTTTGCTTTGTGCTAAAGAGGTTGTAATGAACAAACCACAAATCGATATGATGGTTAGATATTTCATTATAATAATATGGCTAGATTATATCTGTTGATTGGTGATTCTCAATATATTTTGTAATGAGTTTAGTGTTTTGTCATTGCGGTCTATTATTAAAGTGAAACCATTGCTAAATACAATTGAGTATGTTTTTCTCCACCTAATTACGAAAATTAAACCGAGTATAAGAGCAGATACAACAGTCAATTTCGGCATTATTTCAGGATTATTAATAAACAGAAAGTTAATTGAAAAGAACATAAGTATGAGAATTAGATAGGACTTTAAATTCATGTATACTCTGGTTTTAAGTATCGTAAATGATGAAAAGTCAGTGAAGCTAAACTCTGATGCTTGGTTATTTGCCTTTAAGACAAATCCTTTGTCTGTTTTGAAGGCTTTTAAACTCTCATCTATGCTCCATGCAACTGCATGTGTGAAAAATTTTTCCTCAATACTTTTAAATACTAAAGTTTCGTTTTGTATCATAATAGCAAATTGAATAATTTGAGTTGACTAATGCGAATATAGAATAAATTCGGACTATAGTACTCATTATTCAATAATAATCTTAATCTTATTTATCATTTTCTTAAAAAGGTCTAATTATTTTGGTGTCTTTTTTCAACTTTACTTATAAAGTTGCTAGGGGAAATGCTTAAACTAGATGATAAACTAAATATTGTTTGAAGTGTGGGTTGTTTAATGCCTCTCTCGAGCAAAGAAATATATGACCTATCAAGATTAGCCAAATCAGCTAATTCTTCCTGAGAAATTTGTGCATTTTTTCTCAGCTCCCTTAACACATCACCAAAGATCTTATTGAGACTCATGTAAATTATATTGTAAGAACAAAGGAAAAGAACATGAGTAACTCTAGCCACGGACTATAGTACGAATATCTAATTTGTTTATTTCAATTGTTTTTGTGTAATGTTTATAAATAGTAAATCATATAATAGAACCACTGGGGTACTTTAAGTAATTATTCAAAGAATCATTATTACTTATTAGGATGAATAATTATGAACATTCAAAATAAATTTTCGTACCACCAATAAAAACTATGCAATATTATATACCTAAATCTTTAAATGATTTGCCGGATAGGTTAATTAAAGAAATAGTTTCTGGTGAAAAGCTTGTAATGCATCACATGGAGAAAATATGGCATGTGATTGATAAGTTATATCTCGAGACATTATATAGAAGAAATCATGAACATGGAGAGCTAATTAGGTTACATTCAAAAGTTTGTGAAAGTCTATACCAATCAAGAGCATGGGGCAAAATTCGTAAAGCATTAGTTAAATTAAATATCATAGAAGTTGGAGACTCATATCAACCTAATATTCATAGTAAAGGATATCAACTCAAGGAAATATATTTAAATGATTCATTTGCTATTATTGATTTACCGGAATCATATTTTAATAAGAAACTAATAAAGAAAGATGATTGGAACAATACATATAAGAGATGCTATTCAAATCTATCTAAACGTATTACAATAGATTATAAGTCAGCAATAAAACATATCATTCAGAAACTGTCATTCAGCAATAATGAAATTGAAAAGAAAGTTTGGATGCTATATAAAAGGCTTGTCTTATGTTCTTCACCTAAGTTGAATGAAGCTGCTTACTGTATTGATAATGAATTGATAAATGATGGAATGGTATCTTTGGATAATCTGTTTTTAAATTATCGAGTTGAGCATTCAAATAAATATAGCTGTCCGATAAAGAAACCTCAACGGTACACTTACCACAAGTTTAAATTTGACCTCTTATCCATATTAAAAATTACCAATAAACAGTTTTTCTTTTCTGTTGATAGTAATAGCGGTAGGATATATCACAATATTTCGAATATTAGACGTGAATTAAAACAGTTTATCCAAATTGATGGTGTTAACATGGTTGGGTTAGATATAAGAAACTCACAACCACTATTATTCGGTTTATTGTTGGTAAAGAAATGGCGCAAACGAAAAGCAACTAGTTATGAAATAATGCCTGATTTGAAAGAATATTTACAACGTTGTTGTGATGGGAATTTTTATAACCACCTCATGGAGTTAAATGATATTCCTCTAGAGCAAAGAGCTGAATATAAGGTTCAGTTCTTCACAGACGTTTTTTTTAGTAAAAATCCAAAGATGGTAAAAGGGGCATTGAAGCAATTTGAGGAAATATATCCGAATGTATATCAGGAAATCAGAAAATACAAAGAGCAGGATTATAAGTTGCTAGCACATGATTTGCAAAAATTCGAAGCAGATGTTATTATTAACGGTATTATTAAATCCTTATTTAAACAAAATAAAGAGATTCCAATCGTAAATGTTCATGATGCAATTTATACGGCGCCAGATTTTGCACCAATTGTGGAGAATGAAATCTATAATTATTTTATGAATGAATTTGGAGTTACACCCACATTGAATAGGGAGTAGCTAATTATTTGTCTTGTTTAATATTAATTTGAGCAATAATTATTTCTTTGGGAATCGTTATGCATATTGAATCCTTAATAGATAAATAAAGGAAGTTCTGATTTTGATGAACTATCTGAACAGAATCAATCTGATATTCATTTATTATGTCCTCCGAAATTTTAGTTATTTGAGTATTGTATTGTTCTTTGATTACCAATGTTGAATATGGTGCTTGAGCACCACCATAATAGCTAGGTATTTTCTCTAAGACTTTAACTCCAAATAAATATGAAATCCCAACAAGGAAGAATGATGTAAGTAATATTGCCATTATAGAGATTGATTCTTTATCATTGAACTTTTCAAGGCTTCTACCAATTAATAGCCATAATAGCATGAATGACCCTAATATTAAGCCTAATTGCTCCGTTTTATATATGACAAACAGTGCATACGATAATAGAAGTATATAAGTCAATATTTTACCAGCCTTTTTTGAAGTGTTTTCAAAATATATTTCAATAAGAACCAATAAAATAAATAGTGCTAAATATATTGCATTGTCATTAAATGCAAAATCGAATAAGATGTAACCTAGTGTACTGGTATGGATTAGTATGATGAATAATGAGAAAAACATAGATTTTAATTTGCTATAATTCATTTTTATAGTCAAATATCTTTCGGAAACAATTGCGAGAATAACTGGAATATATATAAAACAAAAAAGTATACCAGTAGATAAATATTGAAAGTTTAGTAATGATTTGTCACTAAAACCATGTTTGTTCAGGAAGGACTGATAAACAATAAAGCCCAATAGATATACACATCCTCCTATTATTGGAATTAGTTTTGATAGGGTACTAAAAATTTTTTCCATACTTAGTTTAATATTTCAGACAAATATAAGAATCTTATGTTCCAATATTTGTGATGCTAATTAAAAGATAGGACGATTCTTTTTCTCTCTATATATAATGGTAAGAATTGTGAATTTTTATTTCTTATTGATTGATGTTATTTTCAAATCTTATTAATTAATTATTAGATTAAAATACATATGGCAAGATTAAATATTTATGGTAATATAATATTGACTTTTGAATATGAACCTTATAAAGATATCTATTGGACAAAGTTGTCAGAAAATATTATTGAAAAGTATGGTGAAGGTGTATTTGAGGAAAATAGTATTGTAGAAAGTATATTGCTAGATTCATTTCAATTTTTGGTAAATGAGTTTCGTAGTCTTATCCAAGAAGAAAATACATATTCATTTTTCTCTTATGTTTTTTTCTTACATGAGCAATCATTAAAGTTTTTAGTAAAAACAAGGGATGGATATCCTTTTGGTGCAGTAAATGAAGATGATTTCTCTCTATATAGGCGTATTTTGAAATTGACATTAGAACAGGGGTGTGATATTGATCTTTCATGGGGGTATTTCCCAACAGGCAAGCAAATTCTTGACTTTGACGAAAAGATTCAGCGTTTATATTATTTAGGGCAATGGATTTATACATATGCTGACATTATTGCTTACCAAAAAATGATTGATAATGCTAATTTGGTCGATTTTGATGCTGAACATCAAATTGGTGCAGCTTGGCAAAAACATTATGGAAAAGTATATGATGAATTATTTCCACAATTAAAGAGTGATTATTCAAACAGTGTCTATGACGAAAGTGCAGTCGTAGACCTAAAAAATGCGATAAATACATGTTTTTCGATTGATTACGATTTGGCTGTTGGATTAATTTTTCAAATTAAAGAACAGTTTAGCAAACTTGAATGGCAAACTATTGAACCCAATGTTTTACCAATTAATTTGGCGTATAATTGCAATATTGATAATCCAATTGCTGAAACATTTTATAATGGATTATCCTTATCACGCTTAAATAAACTATCTCTTGAGGAAGCAATATTGAAACCATATTCAACCAAAAGATATATGTACCGTCCCATTTTGATTTATAAAATTGATAACGTTGATAGAGCACTTGTTGGGGAGGGAAAAGTAGCAGAATCACTATATGTATTAGCAAATAATGCAATTAGTTGGAACACCATACCCGAAGACTGGACTGCTAATAAATGTATGGTTAAGTTTATGAGTAAAAAAGGGAATGAACATGATAAAATACTAGAGGATGATGTGGAGCAGGTTCTATTAAAACATGGATTTAAGTATTGTAGAAATATTAAATCATTTAAAAGACCAAATACCCACAACCTAAATATTGATAATCAATTGGCTGGAGAGATTGATTTTATCATTATAAATGAGGAGTCAAGGAAAATATTTGTTGTAGACTCAAAATATAACAAAGCACGATACGAGGCGGTTGGTTACAGAACTGATTATACCAACTTTATTAAATCATATGAACGACAATTAAAAAGAAAAATTGATTGGGTATCGGGAAATAAAGAGATTCTGCAAGAGCATATAAAAATAATGTATAATGTTGCTGATTACGAGATTACTGAATATGATGTAGAAGGATTGTTTTTTATTAACACTCCTACGTTTTACATGTTTAACGGAGAGTATAAAGCCATTCCAAAAAACAAAATAGAAGTTTACTTAATTGGTGATTATACTTTGCCTGTTATTGAATATCAAAATCACAAAGGAGAAAAGGTTCAGGTTCAACACCCATATTTTAAGTAACTATAGAAGTAGAAATGTTTATTTATTTAATATGTATTTAGTAATTTAGGTTCTGATTTATACGAAAAAAAGGGGTATAGTATTAAAACCTAGATTGAAATTACTACAACAAAGTGGAGTTTTAAATGGTTTTTCAATAGAACATTCATAGCACAGATTTAATCAAGCAACAATATTTGTGCTGGCAAAAATAGAAATAGTTTCGATGTAACGCATTAAATTTGTCCTTTGTAAAATAACCTATGCGAGCTTAACCTCGTGTTTAAAACATTTAATCTGATTATGAAGAAAGTAACTAGTAGATGGCCTGTGGGTGTTTTTCTCCTGACAGCAATGATGATAGCTTATAGCTGCTCTACTGTGCCTATTACGGGCCGAAAGCAACTGAACCTGGTTTCAGATGCTGAGATGATGTCCATGAGCTTTAGTCAATACGACCAATTCTTAAAAGAGCACAAACTTTCAACCAACAAAGAGCAAACCGAAATGGTGAAACGCGTTGGTAAACGTATAGCAGCAGCGGTTGAAAAGTATATGACTGATAATGGGTATGCTGCCCATATTAAAGATTTTGCCTGGGAGTTTAACCTGGTTGATGAGGATGTACCTAACGCCTGGTGTATGCCGGGAGGAAAAGTGGTTTTTTACACAGGAATACTGCCACTTACAAAAGATGAAGAAGGACTGGCTGTGGTAATGGGGCACGAGATTGCCCATGCGGTGGCCAAACATGGTAATGAACGAATGAGCCATGAGATGGGCGTGCAAATGGGAGGAGCAGCCTTGTCGGTGGCGCTGAATGAAAAGCCAGAAGAAACAAAAGCCATCTACATGGCGGCTTTTGGTTTAGGCTCTCAGGTTGGGTTTATGTTGCCATATTCAAGAACACATGAAACGGAAGCCGATAAAATGGGCTTGATCTTTATGGCTATGGCAGGTTATAACCCTGAAGCTGCTGTTCCTTTTTGGGAAAGAATGGCGGCCAGTGGCGGACAAAAACCACCTGAATTCTTAAGTACACACCCGGCCGACGAAACACGCGTTAAAAACCTGCAGGCCTATATGCCGGAAGCTCTGAAATACTATAAAAAATAAGTCGGATGTAAAGCGCTCTTAACCAAAGAGCGCTTTTCTTTTAAAAATTATAGCCCAGACTTACTGAAGGTGCTATAAAATGATCAAGGCCGAATACGCCGTTTATACCTGCCCGCACTACAATGCCATCAGCCTTCTGATATCGATACATGACCGGTATAAATATGCCGTACGCAACAATGTTATTGTTTTCATAGGTATAATCATTGAAACTAATGATTGCGCCCGCACCAAACTCCAAATGATGGTGTTTTTGACTGGCAGTAAGCCAATTGATGGAGAAAGGAATATTGGTGGTGGTTTTAAAGTCTGATGAAACACCAATCCTGAACGACAAACGGTATAGTTTATCAAAATAACGTTCATAATTTATCGATGGGTAGCCAAAATTATATGCTGAAGGATTCATTATAAAGCCTTCAACGTAAACCACATTGCATTTAAAACCGGATAAATCCACATTATTTTGCTCGCTATCCTGCGACCACAAATTGGCTGTTATAAGTGTAACAAGGCCAAGTGCTAGTAATCTAACTTTCATACATTCAGGTTGTTTGCTCCGAATTTTATACTTATTATACCCTTAAAGGTTACAGTTACCTACTTATTTAGTTTCTTACTAAATAATTTACTGCAGATCATGGTGTGATAAATTTGTTGGCTACAGAATAATGATTAATTTTCTTAAATAATTTATTTAATCACAAAATCATATGGCAATCAAAGAAAGGTGTGCTTGGTCAAATGGCTCTGAACTCTATCAACAATATCATGATGCAGAGTGGGGTGTTCCTTTACACGATGATAACAAGCTTTTTGAGTTTCTCATTCTTGAAGCCTTTCAGGCCGGTTTAAGCTGGTCAACCATCCTCAATAAACGCGAAGCATTTCGTGCGGCTTTTGATGGCTTTGATGCTGTTATAATAGCTAACTATGGTGAAGATAAGGTACAGCAATTACTGCAAAATAAAGGAATTATACGTAACCGCTTAAAAATTAATGCGGCCATTAAAAACGCCCAGGTATTTTTGAAAATTCAAAAGCAATACGGCTCGTTTGATAAGTATATCTGGCAATTTACAAATGGCCAAACTATCCAAAATAAGTTTGTGGATGATAAAGAAATACCCGCCACCAGCAAAGAGTCTGACTCTATGAGTAATCAACTTAAAAAAGATGGGTTTTCGTTTGTGGGTAGTATCATCTGCTACGCTTATATGCAGGCAACCGGTATGGTCAATGACCATGTTACCAGCTGTTTTCGTCACAAAGAGTGCTCAGAGATGCAATAAATAAATGCCTGATAGGACAGAATAGCAGTTGTTTAGTCAGGTACAACTTGATAATTCTTTCTAATTTTAAGCCACTAACAAAATATATTTTCATGAACCAAAAAATAATTCTAGCATTATTGTTTATCGTATTTGGCTGTCAGGTGTATGCCCAGGATGCCGATTCGCTTAAAACACAGGTGTATACATTTAAGATATTCCGCGAAATTGGCAGCACCTCATGGATCCATACCCAGGAGGCTTTTGCTGAAGCAGAGGCTATGAAGGCCGATATGATTCTTTTACACATGAATACTTACGGCGGACAGGTTGTTTTTGCCGATTCTATCCGGACTAAAATTCTGAATAGTCATATTCCGGTGCATGTATTCATTGATAACAATGCAGCATCGGCCGGAGCTCTTATTTCCATTGCCTGCGATAGTATTTATATGCGGCCGGGGGCTAATATTGGGGCTGCCACAGTTGTGAATCAAAGTGGTGAGAAAATGCCTGATAAATACCAGTCGTACATGCGTTCAACCATCAGAGCCACTGCCGAGGCCCACGGAAAAGACACTTTAGTTGCAGGACAGGATACAACCTATGCATGGCGACGCGATCCACACATTGCTGAAGCTATGGTGGATGAAAGCATATATATCGAGAACATTGTTGATACTGGTAAGATTCTTACTTTTACGACCTTGGAAGCTATTGAACATGGTTTCTGTGAAGGACAGGCAAACAGCATAGATGATGTACTGAAGCAACTGAAGGTGTATGACTATGAAATTACCACATTCAAGCCTTCCTTTTATGATGGGCTGAAAGGCTTTTTGACAAGTCCAATTCTACAGGGGATTCTCATTTTGGTTATTATTGGTGGCATCTATTTTGAGCTGCAAACGCCGGGCGTTGGTTTTCCATTACTGGCAGCATCCATTGCAGCAGTTTTATATTTTTCTCCACTCTATATTGATGGACTGGCGGCCAATTGGGAGATAATTATTTTTATCATCGGGCTGGTGCTCATCGGACTTGAAGTGTTTGTAATTCCGGGTTTTGGAGTAGCAGGCGTTTCTGGTATCATCCTGGTGATGGGTGGGTTGACTTTAAGCTTGTTGGATAATGATTTATTTAACTTCGATGGAGTAGGTTTCAATAAGCTGTTGGAAGCTTTAGGAATTGTGCTCTCTGGTTTATTTGGTTCGTTACTGGGGATTATTTATCTCAGCAAAAAGCTACTGTCATCACCTACCTTTGGTGCAAGGATTGCGTTGCAAACCGAAGAAAATGTGGAGCTGGGCTATATTGGTGTTGAAGCATCACTAAAGAGCTTTGTAGGTTGCGAAGCTGAAGCCTACACAACCTTAAGGCCTTCAGGAAAAATTACTATTGACGATGAACAATATGATGCAGTGGCTGAATCGGGTTACATCGAAAAAGGAACAAAAGTAAAGGTTGTGCGCTTTTTACACGGGCAACTTTATGTAATGACAATTAAATGAGGGAGGCATTTGGCTGATTGCCCTCAAAACATTAATATTGTATAAGTATAAAATTTAAAAAAAATGAATAATCAACTGTTTCTTAAGTATTGGTGGCGTTGCTCTGCTTTTATCAAGGTGGAACAGTAGGTGTATACGATAAAGAATAAGTAATGGCCACAGGATTCCACCTGTGGCCTTTTTTATTATAAATGATTATTAACCAATAGTTTTAGTTTAGGTTAAAATAACTAGAACTTTAATAAAAGTAACAAATGGACAAATCATTATTGGCCAATGAAGTAATGCCTAATGGAGAGGGCTTTTTTGGTGAGTACGGTGGCCGTTTTGTGCCGCCAATGCTGGAGCCCATTATGCGGGAGATTACCGAGGCTTATGAAAAAATTAAGGATGATCCGGTTTTTAAGGAAGAATTGTATTACCTGCAAAAACACTACACAGGCCGCCCATCGCCGGTATTCCATGCCAAAAACCTTTCTGAAAAACTGGGTGGTGCGCAAATCTATCTTAAGCGCGAAGATTTAAATCATACAGGAGCACACAAAATTAACCATTGCTTGGGCGAAGCTTTGCTGGCCAAGCGCATGGGAAAAAAGAAAATCATAGCCGAAACGGGTGCCGGGCAGCACGGAGTGGCTCTGGCTACAGCTGCAGCATTGGTAGGACTGGAGTGTGATATTTATATGGGGGAAGTAGATATCTATAAAGAGCATCCTAATGTGGTTAGAATGCGCATTTTAGGTGCCAATGTCATTCCTGCAACACATGGGTTGAAAACCCTTAAAGAAGCTGTTGATACAGCATTTGAAGCATATCTGAAAGATCCTGTTAATCAATTATATGCTATCGGTTCGGTGGTGGGACCACATCCATTTCCAATGATGGTGCGTGATTTTCAGGCGGTAATAGGGCGCGAAGCCAAAGAGCAGTTTCGTGAAATGACCGGAAGTCTGCCGGATAATCTTGTGGCATGCGTGGGTGGTGGCTCCAATGCCATTGGCCTGTTCACTGCCTTTCTGGATGATGAAACTGTGAGTATCTATGGTGTTGAGCCTTCTGGTACCAGCTTTGAAACGGGTGATCATGCAGCCACGCTTACATTAGGTAAACCTGGTATGATTCATGGGTTTAAGTGCTACCTGCTGCAGGATGAAAATGGAGACCCTGCGCCTGTCAATACTGTGGCATCAGGATTAGACTATCCGGGGGTGGGGCCACAACACTCTTACCTGAAGGATATTGATCGGGTTTGCTATGAAACAATTAATGATAAGGAAGCCATTGACGCCTTTATGAAACTGGCACGTCAGGAAGGCATCATTCCTGCTCTTGAGAGTTCACATGCAGTAGCTTACGCCATGAAATTGGCTAAAACATTACCTAAAGACCAAACGATACTTGTCAATTTATCCGGGCGAGGAGATAAAGATATCGATTATGTGGTGGAGAAGTTTGGAAAAGATTATGGCATAGAAGAGTAGTAGCTAACTATATTATATGCTCTAACCTGTCAGGTCTTAATTACCTGACAGGTTTTTTGATTTTATTTCGCAAATCGGTAAGCCAGTTTAATACCCAATGTTCCCGAGATAATATCTCTCAAGTCATTTCTTGTATAGACCGAATAGAAAATTGAAGGCTGAAAATTGTTCAATGAATAATGAGCACTTACATTGATAGCATCAAACATCCGGTCTCTAAATTCATGAGACCTGCGATATCTATATGCATCTGTTTCAGTATGAGTTAGCTTAATAATCCCATTGTAGTCAAGACCAAAAGCAAATGATTTAATTTTATAACCAGTCCTAAGCGCATAGCTAAAATATAGGTCATTATCATCTCCAACATAATCCGATTTGCCAATTAAAAGTTGCGCACCACCACTCAATGAGTAAAACCATCCAGTCTCGGGATTTGATGCATATGTTACTTTAGTTGCAATAGTAGTAACATCATAAAGGTATTTTTGATATTCACACAAATTAGTACCAGCTGCAATACTCAACGGATCATACTTATGAGGAGCAGTTGGCAGGTAAAGTTGCAAATCAAGGCTAAGTACGCGGCTTTTTTGTTGATAGTGATTTGTATTTACGCCAATCATTATATTCCCTATAAAATTGTCTTTTAAAGTAGTTGTTTTTGCTCCAGCATAACCTCCATAACCACCATCATAGCTATATGAATTATCAAGGTCGTATTTTGAAAAAATAATCGGTATAGACGCTTGTATATTCCATCTGTTATTGATTGGATAAGATAGTGTAAGATCATAATTACCATTCAACAATCCTTGGTTATCTGCTGATTCATAAAACGGATGCAGATATCTCAATTCTAATCTTGCAACAGAATCTGGTGGTGTAAATAGCTGTGCAGATTGTCCTTTAATAGAAACGGGCAGTAGTGATAAAAAAATGCCCAATGACAGGAGATGTGGAAGTTTGTTCATAAATTAATTGTTTGGTTAGCATGCGAGCGAAAATACAAATTAATTATACAATTAATTTCCTTTCTATTCAGTCAAGTATTATGTTCGTTGAAGTACAAATTTTTGCTGTATAAAATTGAGTAAGGATAGTTGCCATATTTTACCTTTTACTGAAGCTATGCTTCCGGATTTGTTACCAATTGCCTGTCAGGGACTTGGAGAAGGTTATTTTGTTAGCCAGTTAAAGCATTTGAAAGAACACTATACTCTTGACATTAACTGTGTTTTTAAGGCCGATAAACTAATTGGTTTTAGTTTGGCCTATCAGTGTACTATTGAGGGTGCTTTATGTGATTATGGGCTTGATGTTTCTTCTTATGCCGATCGGGACAGGCAGGTGTATGTGCTAAAATCAATGGTTATTGAAGAAAGTTATCAGCGGCAGGGATATGGTACAGAGCTTATGAAGAGTGCTTTGAATAAGGCTATAGCTAATCAGTTGGATGCAATTATTTTAGCAGGATGGAAAAGTGTCGAGGGAACAAATATCGAGCATCTGATGGATGACTTTGGTTTTGAAGTAATTTGTGAGATACAAGATTTCTGGCATGCAGAAAGTATCATTAACCAATATCAGTGTCCTGTTTGTGGCTGCCCATGTAATTGCACGGCAATTATCTACTCAAAGGATTTGAAGATGTAGTTTTTCGTAGTGATTTACTTACTTTTGCACTTTTAATAATAAAGCTGTGCATTTTAATCCCTATAACATAGATTTGCCAATTACTGACGTAATTGGCGATGTAAAAAAACACTTATCGGCGTCAAATACCTTGATTGTTAATGCACCTCCTGGTGCTGGCAAGAGTACCTTATTGCCACTAGTTTTACTTGAAGAGATTTGGCTTAAGGGTCAAAAAATCATCATGTTAGAACCTCGTCGCCTGGCCGCAAAAACCATTGCCATGCGCATGGCCGCATTATTAGGCGAAAAGGTGGGGCAACGAGTAGGCTATCGCATACGTTTTGATAATTGTATCGGTGAAAGTACACAACTGGAAGTGGTTACCGAGGGGATACTGACCCGCATGCTGCAGCAGGATAATGCACTGGAAGGTGTGGGACTGGTCATTTTTGATGAGTTCCATGAGCGGAGTTTGTTTGCAGATACCGCTGTAGCCCTGGCCAGAGAAGCCCAGCAGGTATTGCGTACTGATCTGCGCCTGATGATTATGTCGGCCACCCTTGACATGCCACAATTGACCCAATTACTTAAGGCGCCCTCTGTTGTAAGCCAGGGAAGACAATTTCCTGTGGAAATCCAATATGGTGATGATAGTGACTTAATGCTCTTACCGGAATTGACGGCTAAAACGGTGTCAAAAGCCGTGAAGGAGCAAACCGGGGATATTTTAGTATTTTTACCAGGAGAAGCCGAAATAAAAGCATGCGAAACATTACTAAAACGCTCTCATCCTGTTATATCTGTTCATCCGCTCTATGGTCAGCTACCACCCAATAAGCAGTATGCTGCTATTATGCCACACAAAGAGGGAAAACGTAAGATAATACTGGCTACTTCAATTGCTGAAACCAGCTTAACCATTGAAGGTATTAGCGTGGTAGTGGATTGTGGTTTTAGCCGCACCTTGCGCTTTAATCCTAATTCAGGCTTATCAAAGTTAGAAACCGTTGATATAACACTGGATTCAGCTGATCAGCGGGCTGGGAGGGCCGGACGCCTTGGCCCCGGGGTGTGTTACCGTATGTGGACCAAAGCAACACACAATCGGCTGCAGGCTCATCGTAAGCCTGAGATTGAGGAGGCAGATTTAGCTACTTTAGTCTTGGAGATGGCGCGTTGGGGTGTTAATGATATCAATCGTCTTACCTGGCTGTCGCCACCTCCTAAAGGGCATGTAGCCCAGGCAAGGGAATTATTGCATCAGCTTGAGGCCCTGGAAAATAATCGCATTACTGAACATGGCAAGGCGATGCATGGTTTGCCTTGTCATCCTCGATTGGCACACATGCTCTTATTGGCTGAAGAAGAGGGTTTAACAGCTCTTGCTTGCGACATTGCAGCACTGTTGGAAGAGCGTGATCCCTTAGGGAAAGAAGCTGGCATTGATATCAATACACGCATTGAGGCTTTGAGACGCTTCAGACGTGGTGAGCTGAAAAACAAAAAGCTTAAGCGCATTGCCAAAATTGCTGAACAATACAGGAAGATCCTTAAAGTTGAAGAAGAAAATAACGCGGTAGATCCATACGAAACAGGCTTGTTGCTGGTATTTGCTTACCCTGAGCGTATTGCACATGCCAAGCCGGGGAATAATGCACAATTTAAACTGTCGAATGGGAGCATTGCGGCAGCTGGTCATCAGGATGATTTGGCGCACGAAGCCTGGTTGGCTATCGCCAATGTAAATGCCCGTGATGGTGTGGGCAAGATCTTTCTGGCTTCGCCTTTAAATCCGCAAGATCTGGCTCCAATGGTGAAATCAATGGAATCCATTACCTGGGATACTAAAAACGGTGGGTTTAAAGCAGTTACAGAATTACGAATAGGTAGTATCATACTGCAAAGTAAACTTTTACATGATTTTGATGAGGAATTAAAAATCAGTGCTATATGCGATGCCTTAAAGCAGGAGGGAAGCTGGCTCCTTAATTTTAGTAAAGAGGTGGAGCAATGGCAGAATCGTGTTCTGAGCCTGAAACATTGGGATAAATTGCATCATTGGCCAGATGTTGCTACAGAAACATTATTGATGACCTGTGAAGACTGGTTAAGTCCTTATCTTCATGATGTTAAAAAGCCGGCCGATTTAAAGAAGATTGATCTTAAACGTGTGCTGCAGCATAACCTGAGCTATGAACTGCAAGGTTTGCTTGATGAGCTGGCTCCGGAGCGTATTAAGGTACCCAGTGGTTCCAATATCAAACTGGAATATAGAGTTAATGCGGAGGCGCCTATATTAGCCGTACGCTTGCAGGAAGTATTTGGTATGCTTGATACGCCAAGAGTTTGCGGTAATCAGGTAAATGTGTTGATGCACCTGCTATCGCCTGGTTTTAAACCGGTACAAATTACCAATGACTTAAATAGCTTTTGGAATAAGGCCTATTTTGAGGTGAAAAAGGAGCTTAAAGCAAGGTATCCCAAACACCACTGGCCCGATAATCCTATGGAAGCAGATGCAGTAAGAGGGGTAAAACGCAAATAATTCTGAATAGTCATCATTATTTTTTCTGTTCACAATTTGATTTATTCAAAATCATTCATTTACTTTGAATTTCAAAGAACTTTTAAAATGAATACACAAGAGCATTTAAACCAGTTGACTGAAATCAAATCCTTAATGGAACGTTCCAGCCGTTGTTTATCATTGAGTGGCTTATCAGGTGTTGCAGCTGGCAGTGTGGCTATTTTGTGTGGTAGCTATGCCTGGTGGTATATTGGCAATGGCACCTTCGCTTCACCTGTTACCGTCACCAACCATTTTTTAGCTCTGCCTGTTAACAGTCAAACATTCCTCCACCTGCTTATGGTTGCTGCGTTTACATTGGTATTTGCCATTGGTTCTGCATTTTTCTTTACGTGGCAAAATAGTCAGAAGAAAGGGCTTAAGATATGGGATGCATCTACCAAAAACTTTTTGATTAACTTATTTTTGCCTCTGATAGCAGGCGGTTTATTTAGCCTGGCTTTAATTTATCATGGCGAATTATATCTGCTTGCATCTGCCACATTGGTGTTTTATGGTCTGGCCCTATTAAATGCCAGTCGTTATACGCACAAGGAAATTCGTTATTTGGGTATTTCCGAAATCATATTGGGATTAGTGAGTATGTATTTTATAGGCTATGGTATACTATTTTGGTTGGTTGGTTTTGGTTTATTGCACATCGTATATGGCCTGCTGATGTATGCCAAACATGAAAAAGTATAACTGACTGAATTGGGATAATGAAGCATATAATTGATAATTTAAGCAAACTATTTGACAGTCGTTTACGTCTGGGTATCATGGCCGTATTAATGGTCAATGACAAGGTCGACTTCAATGCTTTAAAAGAGTATTTGGATGCCTCAGACGGCAACCTGGCCAGTCATATCAAAGCACTTGAAAAGCACGACTTGATTATTGTGCACAAACAGTTTGTTGGACGTAAACCAAAAACCAGTTATGAAGCCACTCCATTGGGGCGTCAGTTGTTTCAGAAACATCTCGATGGCCTCAATAATTTAATTAGTAATGTAAAGCAATAATTTTTTTTATTCATACACTTTGAAATACAAAGTACTTTTAAATTATATATCGATGAAAACAAAACTTACTTTGGCACAGCAAATAGGGCTGACTATGATGTCCCTAAGTATGCTCATTTATTATTGGGTACCACAGAGCCAGAATACACTTAATGGATGGTCCTTAATCAATTATGCACTTGCCGTAGCTTACTTTTTTATTTCCTTCTTTGACAAACCGGCCAATTCCAACATATTCAGGCTGGTCAGACCACGCATGAACTGGCACATATTACTGTCCTTACTGCTAGTTAGTTGTTTTACGCTTAATAAGGATGTGCATGTTTTTGCCAAGGCACCACTTTGGTTGGAGTTGGGATTGATTCCTTTGCTGATTGCGTTTGTATTAACAGCGTATCCCAATGCTTTACAAAATTATATGAGGAAGGTTTTGTGGTTTTTGTCAGGAGTATTGTTTCTGATAATACTATATTATTCGATTGTTCTTTTGCCAACCATGCTGCTTGCGGTTTTTGGCCTTATTTTGCTGGGCATATCCATACACCTGGCGGTACCGATGATCATACTGATTACCCAATTGCGATATGTACTGGCCGGTAAATCACCCAATCGAATGCCTGGTTGGTTCTGGACAGGCTTTTTGTCAGCCGTACTGGTCGTTGGGATTTATATTGGATTATTTGCCTACCAGAGTGAGAAAATTACCAGTGCCCAGGGAGACATCATATTGAATGAAAACCTGGAGTTACCTGAGTGGGTGCAGTATGCTCAAAAATGCGAATCATCCTTTTGGGCCAGACGGGTTATTGGATTAGGACTGCTGTATGAAAAGTTTTCAGATGACTGGTGGGGCTTCGATTTTAACCGTGGTTCGTTCTCTGAAATACGTGTACACGATCCTTTGGTGGCCTTGGCCGGTGCGAGGGTAGGCGATCTAAATTTAAGCAAGGAGGAGAAGGTGAAAATCCTATCAACCAGCGCTGATACAAGGCATTATGCATATGAGAAACTGTGGTCAGGACGTGATTTACGGATAAACAAGAAAATAACGGATATGCGCGTTTATCCAGCGTACCGTTTGGCATACTCCGAACAAACATTTTGGATTGAAAATACCCATCATAATGAATGGAGTCAGCAGGAGGCCCTGCTAACCTTTTACTTGCCAGAGGGTGCGGTAGCTTCGTCACTGTCACTGTGGATAAATGGTAAAGAGGAGCAGTCGCGCCTCACAACCAGAAAAAAAGCAGCAACAGCCTATCGTCAGGTGGTTGGTGTTGAGAGTCGTGATCCGGTTGTGTTGCACTGGCAGGAGGGCAACCGGCTGACTGCTACGATTTTTCCCTGCACACCCGCTGAGCCTAGGCGTGTAAAGGTGGGTATTACCATACCGATGGCAGTTGATAATGGATCACTGGTGCTTGAAAACATGCAAATGGCAGGGCCTGACAATAGTGGTGCAACAGAGATGGTGCATCTAAAAATAGTAGGCGATTCAGAACGTCCAAAGGTACCAAGCGGATTTAAGCTAAAAGCAGCCAACCAATACCTCTACAGCGGACGCCCACTGAATAGCTGGCAAGTGAAAATCCCGCTGCAACCCCTAAGTAAAAAACACTTTGCGTTTAGCAACCAAAGTTATTGTCTGGAAACACTCACTGGCGAAACAAACTTCAATCCATCAGCTATCTATCTCGATGTAAACAGCCAATGGACATTGGAAGAGATGGAATTATTTCTTTTATCGGCACAGGACAGACCGGTGTATGTTTACACTGACCGGTTTCAGCAGTTGGAGCTCGCATCGCTTGATTCGATATATCAACAATTGGCCCGGTGTACTTTTAGTGTATTCCCGGTGCATAAGCTGAGCAATGCCAGCGGGGCATTATTGATTACGAAGGGCCAAAAGAATGCGCCCATTCCTTCGGAATTAACTGGTTCTGAGTTTTATGATGATTTAACCGCATCGTTGAGGCATTACCAGCAGCCAATAGCCTGTTTGGTAGTGGATGGTATGAAGTCAGACTATATTGCGAGTCTTGAGCAGTACAAATTATTGAATTGTCAGGTTTTAACGACGAGGCAGGCGAAAGAGCGCAGTATTGAATCCTGGTATAAATGCTATCCTGAGAGCGAGAATGCAGTTATCCTGGCTAATTCTGAAATGATGATTGTAAAAAGTCCGATTGCATCAGCACAAGCAGTAGATACCGGTGCTCCCTCACACTTGTTACGCTTATATAATTATCATGCGATCATTCAGCAAGCCGGCCATTTGTTTTTAAATAATGCGGATGAAATAGGCGACAATATTTACGAATTGTGCGATGAAGCTTTTGTTGTATCACCGATATCGAGCTTAATAGTGCTTGAGACGCTGCAGGATTACGAACGTTTTGATATTGACGAGAGTACCAATAGTTTGAAAAATGCCAGTCTGAAGGACTCAGGCGCTGTACCCGAACCCCATGAATGGGCACTGATAGCGGTTGTTCTGGCAGTCATTACATTGATGTATTTTAAATTTAAGTTGTAATATGATCTATCGTTTTGTCAGGCAGCTGGCCTTAGTACTGTGCGTTAATCATCCAGGTTTGTGCATCAAGCTGGCTAATACCATGGAAACCATGAGGCATCTTTGGCTAAAGGCATTAAAAATAAGCCATTACAAGGCTTATATGCTGATTGGTTTGCTAATACTGGCTGCCACACCTGTATTTGCTAATTATGGAGGGTTAAGTTTAGAGCAAATACTCTTTTTTGTCACCTTACCATTAACACTAGGTAACAACAGGGCGAGGCGATATACGGAATTTACGTTTGTAGCATCAGCCTTGTTTTTAGGTCTGTTTTACCTGACACATGTATATAGCATTTTTTATATGGGTTTTACCCTTTCTATACTACTCGCTTTAATGCTAACACCTAAACAACCGGGCCTGTTGTCCTATGTATTGGCGGGTATAAGTACTCCTGCTTTCCAGTATTTGTTTCAGGTGTTTAGCTTTTCAATACGTTTATTTTTAACCCGTCTGGCAGGCAAGGTATTAGCTCTTATATTTCCGGCCATCGAATTAGCCGGAAATAGCCTGGTGATGGATGGCGTGAGTTTTACTGTTGCTCCGGAGTGTATGGGACTTAATATGCTTTCTGCGGCTCTAATTGTGGCGATTAGTTCCTTGGCCTATATGGCCCGGCGATTTAATAAACGTATTGGTATTTTCCTTTGTATACTGTTTCTGCTGGCAACCTTGCTATTGGTGATAGGTGGTAACATTTCACGCATCATCCTTACAGTACTTTTCCGGGCCATGCCCGGCACCATTATACACGAGATTATTGGCCTGTTGGTATTTAGCATCAATATTTGCTTGCCTCTGGTTATGTTGGCTGTTTATATGCGGCCGTTGTATAGTGAGAAAAGGCATGAGGCGCCTGTCATCAAGCAAGTCACCTTTCGAAAGGTATTTTTTCTATTTCTACTGGTAGCAGGATCAGCCTTGGTGCGCCAAAATCATGTTCACAGCCAAGCTGGAACACCATCTCTTCACTTACCTGATATGCAACAAAGCATTACAAAAGATGGTGTAGTGAAGTACAGCAACAACCATGCTTTAGTGTATGTAAAGCCTCCGGCATTTTTCCTGGGTGCCGATCATCATCCGTTTATTTGCTGGCGCGGTAGTGGTTATCAAATAGCTAATGAAAATATGGTGCAAATCAATCATCATGAGGTATTCACTTTTGAATTACACAAGGAAGGAGAACCGGTGTTGTATTCGTGCTGGTGGTATACCAATGGCCTTCAGCATACCTGTAGTCAGTTTACATGGAGAATGGCAGCTATAAAAGGGGATGCAGCCTTTAGTGTGATTAATGTATCGGCCCCAAGCAGGGAGGCTTGTTTGACAATTACGAAGCAGCTGCTTAATTAACTGGTCTGAAATGGAAGCGAGTAATTAGAGTCAATGTCATTAAGTTAGGAGTCTCCCTCACACTCACCCTTTGCTTCCCTAAAGGGAACAACGCGCAGGGTAAGCCCCTTTAGGGGTTTGGGGTAGTATCTGGAAGTGATTAACGGCACGAAAACCCCTTAAATTAATGACATTGGTAATTAGAGTAGGCATGCAAATGCTTATAGAATACAAGCAGCGGAAATGAAATTATTTCGTGCATTAATAGTATATTCGTTTGATTCATACTAATTCTTGTCTAAAGATATGGCCAGGTTTTTAAAAGCAAAAAAAGAAGCAATTGGATTATCACCTTATGAGTTAAGGTTTCTGGGAGAGCAAAAACTTGATTTTGTCAAGTTGCGGCTCATTAATTACAGTGAAAACCAGTTAGAAGAACGGGAGCTGGCCTCAATATCAGAAATTAAGGACTTTCAGTCTGAAGAAGCTGTTTCGTGGGTTAATATTGATGGATTGCACGATACCAGGGTGCTGGAGGAGCTGATTGCTGAATTGAAGATAGATAAACTGGTGGTGGCGGATGTCCTGGATACGCACCGCCGACCTAAGCTGCAGGAATACGACAATTGCCTGTATGTATCGGTTAAAATGCTGCAGTTTGATGATGACGAAGACCAAATAACATCAGAAAATCTCGTGTTGGTTTTCAATAATAATTTGCTCATATCTTTTCAGGAGCGAGTGGGAGACGTGTTTAACCCTATAAGAGAGCGCTTACGCAAAAATAAAAAGCGTATTCGTAGTGCTAATGCTGATTATCTGGCGTTTGCCCTGTTGGATGTTGTGATTGACAATTACCTGCACATCATCAGCCGTCTGGGCGAAAAGATTGAGGATCTGGATGATGAGCTCATCGAAAAACCATCATCCGATAGTCTGGTGAAAATTAATACCTACAAGGTGGAAATCAGTTATTTACGCAAAATAATAAAGCCCTGCCGTGAGATGATTCAAAACCTCTGCAGGTTAGATTCAGAGCTGATTGATGACAGTATTCAGGTGCATCTGGATGAACTGAGGCATAATATTGAGTTGGCCAATGAAGCAGTTGATAACTACCGCGATATCTTATCTGATCAACTGAATATATTTCATACCACGGTGGCCTATAAACTTAATGATGTACTGAAAATGCTGACCATCTTTTCGGTAATTTTCATTCCCATTACTTTTATTGCAGGGGTGTATGGTACAAATTTCGACCACATACCCGAGTTGCATTATCAATACAGCTATTTTATCATGTGGGGCGTCATTATTATAACAGTGCTGGTAATGCTTTGGTATTTTAAGCGCAAGAAGTGGCTGTAGTGGCTGTTATGCAAGGACTAATTTATTGATTACACCACTCTTCGTTCAATGTCGCCAGGCAGATGTGCCAGTACTTCGTAGTTTAACTCATCACTGATATTACTAAAAGCAGACACTTTTATTTCTAGATCTCCTTGTTTACCGATGATAACAACTTCATCCCCCTCTGCCACATCCGGTACGTTCGTAATGTCAACAATAATCATATTCATATTAACCAAGCCAATAACACTGCAACGGTGGCCGCTGATAAGCACACGCCCTTTATTACTAAGTGAGCGACTGTAACCACATGCATAACCAATGGGAACCAAAGCCGTTTTAATATCCGATTGAGCCAGGTAGTATATGCCATAGCCAATAAATTCGCCAGTTATAACATTCTTAATAGCCATAACACGGCTCTTCCAGCTAAGAATGCGTTGAAGCGGATCCTCTTTGGTCTTTTGGTTTTGTATATAGTGAATAAAAGTTTCAGCACTAGACCAAAAGCCATACTGCATAATGCCAATACGCACCAAATCGAATCGGGCTTTAGGAAAGACGAAAGTAGCAGCCGAATTGGCCACGTGCTTATAGCGGGGAGTCAGCTGCTCGTTTTCCAGCATAGCCAGCATTTTACTATATTTTTTGAGTTGCTTTTGTATGCGCAGGTGATTAGAGATGCTTTCGGCGCCCGACAGATGGGTGCAAAAGCCGGCCAACTCAAAATGCTTGGGATCTGCCTTTATTATGGAGATGGCTTTTTTTAGCTCTTTCATATTCAGGCCCGAACGATTCATGCCCGTTTCTGCTTCCAGGTGTATCTTAGCACTACATTTTTGAGCTTTTGCTACATTAAATGTCAGCTGCAAGCGTTCAAGTGAAAAGACAAAAAACTCAAAGCCGTAATTAATAGCTCGTGCTAGGTCTTCATTTCCAATCCAACCCATTATTAATATGGTAGGAGCTAATTTTGTACATTGCCTTACTCTGAGTGCCTCATCGAAACTAAATACCGAAAAATGATCCACACCAGCTTCCTCTAACACTGGCACCAGGTGTTCAATACCATGGCCGTAAGCATTGGCCTTTACTACTGATGATAACTTGACTTTCGAACCAATTTTCTTTTTCAGAAATTGGATATTGTTTTTTACAGCTTCTGAGTCTAATGTCATCAATGAGGTTTTATTCATCTTTAAAGGTTTAGTTTTTTGTAAATCGATTTAAATATTTTGATTCCTGTAGAAAGTATATCGTCAGGAAAATTAAAATCAGGATTATGCAAGGCAGGCTGATCAACTCCAGAACCAAGACCAAAGAAGCCACCTTTAATATGCTCGGTATAGTAGCCAAAGTCTTCGGACCATTTAAAGGGCTGTTCTAAATGGCTGACCTCCAGGTTGTGGTCTTTGGCAGCCTGTTCGATCAGTCTTACGCATTCGGTGTGATTAACAGTGGCCGGAAACACCTCAGAAAAGCTGAACTCAGAGGTTAGCTGCTCATCTTTGGCAATTTTTTCGATGCGCGAGATGGCTTCCTGTGTTAGAATGTCCATATCCGCGTTTTCAAAAGCACGCAAGGTGATGCGTATTTCGGCCTCACCCGGCGAAGTACCAAAGGCTATCTCGCCTAGCTTGATATGAATAATTGTTAATAATATCAGGTTTTTAAAAAGCTCATTTTGCTCGCGCAAAAGGTGCATCGATTCAATGATGCGGGCCAGGGCGCCAGCCGGGCTTAGGCCGTTTTCCGGCTCGGCAGCATGCGATGTTTTTCCCGTCAGTTTAACGGTCATTCCCTGCGAGGCCGCCGAAAAACTACCAGGCCTAACAAGTACCTGATGCAGCGGATAGCCGGGGATATTATGCAGGGCAAAGATGTAATCAGGCTTAAGTTGCCTGAAAGCCTCGCTTTCCATTACATCGCGTGCCCCCTGTTCAACTTCTTCGGCAGGTTGAAACAGCAGCCCAACTTGTCCTTTGAGAGGTCTCTGTTTGGCTATCTGTTGGGCCAGTCCGGCCAAAATAGCCATATGTCCATCGTGCCCGCATAGGTGGGCCACACCTGGTGTCTGCGAGTTATATGGTAAGATGTTTGTTTCGCGGATGGGCAAGGCATCTAATTCGGCACGGAAAACAACTGTTGGGCCGGTCTCAGAACCTTTAAACAGAAAGATTTTACCTGTTGAGCCAGAATTATAAATGGCATCAGGCTGCAGTTCTTGTATAAATTTGCTAATATATGCAGCCGTTTCAAACTCCTGGTTCGAAAGCTCAGGATGTTGATGTAGATACTGACGCAGGCCAATAATATTAGTCATTGTCATGTGTGTTTAATTTTCAGATTCATAATGATTTGTCTATTGCTGTCATTGATAAATGACTGGTGAACTTACCTACGTGAATGGGTGACTTTATAGCTTTACCTACCACTTTATGGCAGGTAATTAATTAACATTACCGATTAATCAGGCCATCCATAGAAACAAGAAGTTTAAAACCTGTATAAAAAGCTAAAGCAATAAACAAAGATCATGATGGTATTCCTCCACCAATGAGTTTGGAAGATAGTAAAATAGAGAGTGAATCACAAAATGTAGTGCCAGGAAAAGGGAGATTCTAAATTTTCACTGAAATTTCTTTATTTCCAAGAGATTTAAATATGCATAATGATGTAATATGATCACACTATTAGAACAAACACAACGTGATGGAAACTATTGGTTTGTGTTTATGGGTGTCTATATTCTGATGCTTAAAATATTCTGTCTATCTTGATTAGAACCCAAGGCTCAGCTGGCTGCTAACTATGTAATATTCGCAACATTGTTATTAGATAGTTGATTGGCATATCCCAATGAAATTTATAATATTACAATGTATTACCCCGTGATCTGGTATGCATCTTAATCAGAAAAAATAGAATATGTCTGTATCTTATTGATGTGTTCAATACAATTGTTTTGAAGCGGGTTTTTAGCATACCGATGGCTATCTATTAGGCTTTAATAGTGCCATCAATTCCTATTTAGAACTAATGTGAAATACTATAAGTGTGTTATTATGAATTTAAAAAGTGTTTTTGTCAGCGTTTATCTGTTGCTAAGCATTCAATTGAAAGGTAATAATAAGCCAATGCTGTTGAAAAAATCGATAGTGCTATTGTTAATGGCTTTTCATACAGTCACTGGCTATGCCCAATCTGAGGATTTAGGCAACAAATCTATTGTGACGAGTGCTGAAGAAGAACAAAGCCAAAAACCACAGGAAAAGAAAGATATCAGTATCCTGAAACTGACCAGTAATGGATCCTGGTGTTGGTTCTCAGGGCCAAGGGCCATCTACCTTGATAACGATCGAAACGAGCTTATTACGGGCTGGATTACCAGTAATGGCTGCCTCGAAGCAGGCTTGTTAAATTACAATACAGGCAAGGTGCAATTCCAAAGAGTTGAATCAAAACTTGATAAGGACGATCATGCTAACCCTGGATTTGCTGAGCTGTCCAATCATGATATATTGATGGCTTATTCAAAGCATTTTGATCACAAAGTGCGCATCAACAAAACACCTGCTCCGTTAGAGACGCTGCAGTTTGGCCGAACCATCGAACACAACATCTACGATGCTGAAGAACTGGAACGCTATCCTAACAAGAGAGTGACCTATGCCAATCCTTTCCGATTGGAAAAGGAGAATAACCGCATCTACTGTTTTGGCCGCTGGACCGGTTATAAGCCCAATATCACCTGGTCGGATGATAACGGGCAGACCTTTGTCAAGAGTAAAGTGTTTATCACCAACATCCCCTTTGATAGTAATAACCGCCCTTATGTATGCTACTATACCGATGGTCAATCAAAGATTCACATCTTGTTTACCGATGGACATCCGCGCAACGAGCCCCTCAATTCGGTGTATTATGCCTGCTACGAAAAGGGGGCCTTCTGGCAAGCCGATGGCACTAAGATTTGTGATATGAACAACATCCCTTTTGAACCAGAGGATGCTACCCTGGTTTACAAAGCCACCAAAGAGAACGGCAGAGCCTGGATATACGACCTGAGTGTTGATAAAGAAGGTCACCCGGTAATATTATATGCCCGTTACCCCGAGGAAACGGCTCACTTCTATCATTATGCCGTTTTTGATGGCTGTCATTGGATTGATAACCGGATGTGTCATGCCGGCAAATGGTTTCCGCAAACACCCAAAGGCCAGGTGGAGCCCGAACCACACTATTCGGCAGGTATGTCGCTTCATCCTCTCCAGCCTGGAATCGTTTACTTGTCGCGCGATGTGGAAGGCACGTTCGAGATTGAGAAATGGGTAACAAGCGATAGGGGAAAAAACTGGGAAAACAAGGCCATTACCCAGAATTCAAAGTATGACAATGTGCGCCCCCTTGTACCTAAAAATATGAAAACTGATGATCCTGCTGTTGTTCTGTGGATGGTCGCTAAGAAATACAGACATTATACCGATTATAAAACACGCATAAATTACCTTATCGATGAAGAAAACTAAAAATCAACGGCTTGATATGCTGAATTTAGGCGCAGTGGGCTTTCTGCTAACACTCTTACTATTAATCAACGCCTGCACCAGTCCAAAACAAAAGTTTACAGAGGATAATCTGGCATTTGCGCAAATGCAGCTGAATGCAGCCTTAAACGCGATGAAAGAAGACAGTGTGGTAGGAAAGTTTCCACGCTCGGTCAAAAAAGATGGTTCCATTGCCTATGTTGGTCCGTATGACTGGACTAGCGGTTTTTTCCCCGGCAGCCTCTGGTACCTCTACGAGCTTAACGGTGACGCGCACTGGCAACAAGAAGCCATCCTAACCACCGAATGGCTGGATAAAATACAATACTACACCGGTAATCATGATGTGGGTTTCATGATTAATTGCAGCTACGGAAACGCTTTGCGATTGACCGGCAATACTGCCTATCAGCAGGTATTGATCAATGCGGCGGAGTCGTTGTCAACCCGCTTCAGTCCGGTGACTGGAGTCATCAAATCGTGGGGAGGTGGCAAAACACGCGATGGTCATGTGTGGCAGTATCCGGTTATTATCGATAACATGATGAATCTTGAATTATTGTTTAAGGCTTCTGAGCTGTCAGGCAACAATAAGTACCGCAACATCGCTATTCAGCATGCCAATACCACTATAAATAACCATTTTAGAGAGGACTACAGCAGTTACCACGTGCTCGATTACGATACCATTACGGGAGAGGTGAGAGGACGTTACACCCATCAGGGCTATTCACATGAGTCGTCGTGGGCCAGGGGGCAGGCCTGGGGGCTGTATGGCTTCACCATAACGCACCGGGCCACAGGTGACGAGAGTTACCTGAAGCAGGCCGAGCATATTGCCGATTATATCATCAACCACCCGAATCTGCCCGATGACAGGGTGCCATCATGGGATTACCATGTTAAAGATGCCGCCTATGCACCTTCGTGGGTGGCTGAGATGCCACAGCAGGAAGAGCCGAGCCGAGATGCTTCTGCAGCTGCCATTACGTGTTCTGCATTGTTTGAGCTAAGTCAGGTAAGCGACAAGGGTGATGTCTATTATGCATTTGCAAAAGAGTTGCTTCATAACCTGTCGGATCATTACAGGTCGGTTGACAATCCATACTTTATATTGGAGCACAGTGTGGGATACATGGCTGCCAATTCAGAAGTGGATGTGCCGCTCAATTATGCCGACTATTACTTTTTAGAAGCTTTGATTCGTTATAAGCATTTAAACAACTAGTTTAGAGGTTTTTACTTGTTGAATTGTATTGCAAAAAACCCCTTCGAACAGTGTTTGTCGAAGGGTTTTTTTATATTTAGGGATTAAAGCAATTGTTCATGGCAAAAAAGCCTGAATAATGTAAACTGTCGCTTTTGTCAAACCTATCTTACTTCTTTAGCGTGCAATTCAATTGGAGAAGTCTGTTTTAAAGATTGCTGCATAACAACCTGACATCTAAGACTACCTGGAAGCAATCTTAACCGGTTCGGCTTCCGATATAAGCTTAGGAATTGTCTGCCTCACAGCTTCTTTTTCATCCTTATCCAAATCAATGTATTCCTTACCAAAGGTGCTGATTGCAAAATCGTTGCGCATTTCATTAAATGCCCTGATAAGCTCATTCTGCACCATCAGGTAAACCTGGTATTTGGTGTCGTTGGCTGTTTGTAATGAGATAACACCTTTGCTTACCTGACGTTGCCCCAGCAGTGTAATTTTCCTTGTCTCCTTATCTGATAGTTCAGGCAGGTTGTTTGGATTCAATATAAACGCCTTAGTGGCTTCAGTCAGATGGGCAATATCCATTTCCTGTTTTTCTACCATCAGTTGGTTATTGGCATTCACCAGTATTTCAAATACATTTCGTTCGTTCTTCGCTTTATTATCAATAGGTGGTTCTTCTTCATAGGGCGGTAAAATAGTTCCAAGTCCCTTATCAGAATCCATGGTGGTGGTTACCAAAAAAAAGATGAGTAGTAAAAATGCAATGTCGGCCATTGAGCCGGCATTAACTTCCTGGGATTCTCGTCGTGCCATAATTGTCAATTTTTGAAGTGAATAATAATTGACCCTGCGTTTTATGGCTTCGAATAAGACAATTGTAAGATAGAAAAAAAATAGTAATGCTCATCATTATTATACATAAAAAAAATGAGGTGGTTTTAATTTTCTGCTTTAACGGTCAACAGATACTTTGATACAGCCCATCCGGTAGCCAGATAAAACTGATCTCAGAGCAATTTTATACCTGTTTGATGGCACCGAATTCAACGGCAGGAGTTCCGTTTTTACCATTTTTTGGCGTAACTTGACTTTTTGCCGCATTGAAAACTGGCATAAATTGCCTCTTGAATAAAAAACACTGAGTATGAAAATAGCAGTAACAACAGCAAGTGGTAACCTGGGAGCGTCTGTTATTAAACGACTCAAACAGGAGATAGGGGCTGAACAAGTCATTGGTATTGCCCGCACACCGGGCAGAGCTGAGCCATTGGATGTTGAAATACGAAAAGGTGATTATAATAACAAACAAGAGCTGAAGGCTGCCTTGAACGGCGTTGAAACCGTGCTGCTGGTATCAGGTATGGAACTGCCTGATAAGCGCATACAGCAGCATCGTAACGTCATTGAAGCAGCTAAAGCGAATGGTGTCCGCAAAATTGTTTATACCAGCATTTATGGGCCTGAAACTGGCAACGCTTTTAGTCCGGTTGTAGCCAGTAATCGCCAGACAGAAGAAGATATTAAACAATCTGGTTTGCAATGGACTATTGGCCGCAACGGTATTTACATCGAACCTGATTTGGAATACATTGAGCACTATATCAGAGAGGGTGGCATCATTAATTGTGCAGCCGAAGGTAAATGCGGTTATACATCACGTGCTGAACTGGCCTGTGCCTATTATCATTTGTTATGCAATGATGAGCTGAATGGAGCCATCTACAACCTGTTTGGCGATGCTGTTAACCAGCAGCAATTAGCCGATGCCATTAATAAAGCCTTTCAGCTAAATTTATTCTACAAAAGTATTTCGGTTGATGAATACGTGAAGGAGCGAAAGGCGGCATTAGGCGACTTTCTTGGTACAGTCATCGGTGGCATATATGAAGGAATTAGGACAGGTGATTTTGATGGAATATCCGACTACCAGAAAGTAACCAGGCGTAACCATAAAACACTGGATGAAATGATTCAGGCCTATATAAAGCAATCTCACTAAATATCTTTTATAATGACTCATTACCCGGAAGTATCAACACAAGAACTAACAGAACTCATCGGAAAACCTAATGTGCATATTGTAGATGTGCGCCAGGCCGACGCATACAATGGCTGGCCACTAAATGGTGAAGTACGCGGAGGACACATCAAGGGAGCAAGATCTTTACCCTTGAAATGGACCAGCTATATGGATTGGATTGAAATTGTTAGAGCTAAAGGGATATTACCACATCACACCCTTGTGTTATACAGTTATCATGATGATAACAGCATACAGGTGGCCGAATTGTTTGCGAAAGCTGGTTACACGCATATTCATATTTATAAAAACCTTGTAAAGGAATGGACAACAAATACAAGCCTTCCTATGGATGCTTTACCTCGCTATCAGCAGCTAGTGCCGGCATCGTGGGTTAAGCAGGTGGTTGATTGTAATACACCTGCCGGACTGAAGTCGGACAATGTAGTAATTGTGCATGCACATTACCGTAACCGCGATGCATATTTGTCGGGACATATTCCTGGAGCCATAGATATGGATACTTTGGCATTGGAGGCGCCCGAAACATGGAACAGGCGGTTGCCGGAGGAGCTGAAAAAAGCATTTGAATCTCATGGTATTACAGCAGATACTACGGTTGTGGTTTATGGTAAATTTATGTGGCCCGATAATATGGATGAATTTCCGGGAAGTGCGGCCGGGCATTTGGGAGCTATTCGCTGTTGCGCTATTATGCTGTATGCAGGTGTTAAAGATGTACGCGTGTTGAACGGTGGTTTTCAGTCATGGAAAGATGCAGGTTATGAAATCAGTACCGATGATGTGCCTAAACGTGCCGTGGCTGATTTTGGTGCTGAAATACCGGCCAATCCACATTTTTTTGTTGATACACCTCAAGCTAAAGAGATGATTGCCGATGCCGATGCCGATATTGTTTCGGTACGCAGCTGGGAGGAGTACATTGGCAAAGTGAGCGGCTATAATTACATCGAAAAGAAAGGGCGAATACCTGGTTCGATCTTTGGCAACTGTGGCTCCGATGCCTACCATATGGAGAATTACCGCAATCTGGACCATACAATCAGGGAGGCCGGTGAGATAAGTAATATTTGGCGGGAGGCCGGTATAGTAGCAGACAAGCGACTGGCCTTTTATTGCGGAACTGGCTGGCGTGGAAGTGAGGCCTTTTATAATGCCTGGCTGATGGGCTGGCCCACCGTATCGGTGTACGATGGCGGTTGGTTTGAGTGGAGTAACGCTCCTGATAATCCTTGCGAAACAGGTATTCCAGGTAAAAACTAATCTGCCTATGAATTATTTAGACGAGAACATTATTAAGATAGGTGAGCTTGAGATTGTTAATTACCTCCCTAAAAAAGGGATTGATACAGCCCGACAGGAAATTATTGAGGGCTTAACGGCATCTCCAAAATATATTTCACCCAAGTACTTTTACGATCAAGCAGGGTCGGAACTTTTTGAAGCGATTACAAGGCTGGATGAGTATTATCCCACACGATGTGAGATGGAGATACTGTCTACGCTTATTAATCAGCTGGAAATCGATCTTTATGATTTAGATATTATTGAGTTGGGGAGTGGTGATTCTTCCAAAATTAAAACACTGATCGGGCCAATTCCACCACACATTCTTTCAACCATTAACTATTATCCGGTTGATATTAGCCAGTCAGCCATCACAAAATCAATTGAAGATATTAGTCAGCTTCATAACTTTAAAAGCATTACGGGCATTGTAACTGATTTTCTGCACTCCTTCGATTATATGCCGCGCCGCCGGCATCGCTTGTTCTGCTTTCTGGGTAGTACCATTGGCAATCTTTCACCAGCCGAAGCCAACGACTTCATGCAAAAGATAGGCGAGGTGATGGATGGAGGCGATGCTTTATTGTTAGGGGTTGATATGGTGAAGGATATAACGGTTGTTGAAAAGGCCTATAACGATACCAAAGGCGTCACCGCTGCTTTCAACAAGAATATCCTAAAGGTGGTCAACCGGCATGTTGATGCCAGTTTTGAAGTGCATGATTTTGAACATTGGGCTTTCTATAATAAGGATGAACAGCGTATTGAAATGCATTTGAAAGCTCAGAAAGATATTAATGTTCAATTGAGAGCCGCCAACCAAGTGATTCAACTAAAAAAGGGAGAGACCATTCATAGCGAAAACTCACATAAGTTTACAGAGAACCACTTAGAAGCACTAGGCCATCATGGCGGTATGCAAGTCAAGAAAGTATTTACCGATGCCAAAGGGTGGTTTAGTCTGGCTTATTACTTAAAGTCTTAAAGCTATTGATCTTGAGAATTAGCACCTGCTTTATGGCCTTAGCATGTCGTTAGTAGGATATCGGCAGGTGTCAATTCAATACAAAAAGCCTTGTTACACTTAGCATCTGATGATAATTATTGGATTCTTGCAAAAAAAGACTACTTTTGCGCCCCATGACGCATAGTTTGCACGAACAAAATAACGAACGAGTTTTTACCGCATTTAATTTAGTATTCAAAAAACAGCTGGATAGATTCATTCCACCTGCACTTATCTGATACTTGTTTGAATCAACTAACATGGGTTTCTGACAACCCGTGTTTCGTCATTTATATTCAATTTATATTTATTTCTAAATAAAATTTTATGTATTTAAAATTTAGGATGGTCATGGTGTGCGCACTATTACCAATTGTTACTGTATTGGCTCAGGATAAACCTGAAGTAACCATTGGCGGTGCTTTACGCTATAATTACAATTACTCATCGTGGAAAGAGGGACATCAAAAAAGAGGAGGAGATTTTGGACTGGATGTGTTCAGGTTAAATGCTAAAGCCAACTATAAAAAGCTGAGTCTTGATGCAGAGTACCGTCTGTATTCTACTGACTTTGGCGGTGGCATGCTCAAGCATGGTTATGTGGGTTATGAACTGAATGATAACAGCAACCTGCAATTGGGATTAACCCAGGTACCATTTGGTATATTGCCTTACAACTCAAATAGTTTCTTTTTTAGTATGAACTACTATGTGGGTTTAGAAGATGACTACGATATGGGTATCAAGTACTCGTATCGAAAAAACAACTGGGAACTGGATCTGGGGTTCTTTAAAAATGCTGAGGAACTGCGTTTTGGTTCCAACACCGATACCGATCCCAGCCGCTACTCTTACGATGTAGGCTCCATTGTGATTGATGGCGAAACGGTGCTGCGCAATAAGGAGGTGAACCAGCTTAACGGCCGCGTAGGCTATAACTGGGGCAGCGATGCGGTGGCTCATCATGTCGGAACTTCAGCGCAATACGGTGGACTTTATAACCTGGATACTGAAGAGTTGGGTAATCATTATGCCTTTGAAGGGCATTATCAGCTAAAGGTTAATCGCTTTGGTTTAAAGGCCGGGGTAGCCTATTACAAGTACAATGCTGAAAACCCGCTGGAGCAGGGCAAGGACTTAATCGCTTTTGTGGCTTACGGAGCCTCCTATATGGTGGCAGCAGAAGCATACACCTATACAGCAGGCGCATCCTATACGCTACCGGTTAACTGGGAGCACATCTCAAGTTTTACCTTCTACAACGATTTTGGCATGCTTGATAAATGCAACGACGGTTTTGAAGATGCATTTATGAATGTAACAGGAGTGATGGTAAGCGCTGGTCCTATTTACACCTACATCGACTATGCAATGGGTAAAAACCAGCCTTGGCTAAGCCCTGAGTGGACCAATGGTTTGGGAGCCGGTAATCCGGATGCTGAGTGGGAGGCCCGTTTTAATATTAACATAGGCTATTATTTCTAATATGGATGCAGGAGATATTAAAATTGAAGTAAAAGAGCTGAGCCTGATTTTTGGGAAGAAAAAGGCGCAGGCTCTGAAGATGCTGGAGCAGGGAGCAGGTAAGGCCGAGATACTTGAGAAAACCAGGTGCACTGTGGGTGTAAACAAAGCCAACCTGCAGATTAAAACCGGTGAGATATTTGTGATTATGGGGCTGTCAGGAAGTGGTAAATCAACCTTGTTGCGTTGTCTGAACCGTTTGATTTCCCCTACAGCCGGTGATGTGATTGTCAATAAGGTGAACATTACCAAAGAAGATAACAAGGCATTACTCGAAACCCGACGTATCGAAATGAGTATGGTGTTTCAGAAGTTTGCCTTGCTGCCGCACCGCACGGTACTTGAAAATGCAGCTTTTGGGCTGGAGATACGTGGTGAAGACAAAGAACAGCGCTTACAGGTGGCACAGGAGGCTTTGGAGAGTGTGGGATTAAAAGGCTTTGAAAACCAGTTGCCATCGCAGCTTTCTGGTGGTATGCAGCAGCGCGTGGGCCTGGCCCGTGCACTGGCCAACAACCCGGAGGTTCTGTTGATGGATGAAGCCTTTTCGGCACTCGACCCATTGATTAAATCGGATATGCAGGATGAGCTGATTGAGCTGCAGGAGAAGCTTAAAAAGACCATCGTGTTTATTACGCACGATCTGGATGAGGCGATTAAACTGGGCGATCGCATTGCCATTATGAAAGATGGGGTCATCGAACAAATTGGCACTGCAGAAGATATTCTAAAGAAGCCTGCCAGCGATTACGTCAAAGCCTTTGTGGAGAAGGTCGATCGTAAAGCCATCATCACAGCCGGCTCATTAATGTTTAGGAAACCTAATACCGTAACGTTAGAGAAGGACGGGCCCGAATCGGTGCTGCGTAAAATCCGAGAGTCGGCGTTTGAGGTGTTGCCGGTCATTAACAAAAATAAGGTATTTGAGGGCTTCATCTGGCTGCCCGAGGTGCTGAAGGCTAAAAAGCAGAATGCCGAGAGCATCAAAGACTTCATCACCACAACATGCCCGAGTGTGTACCCTGAAGTAACTGTTGAGGAGATGTTACCGCTTATCACCAACACAAAATCATCCATTGCTGTTGTGGATGAAGCTACCGGGCGTTTGCTGGGGGTAGTGACGCAAACCTCGTTGGTTATTGAATCAACGCGTTTTAATAAAGAGGAAATTGTTGAACTGAAAGAGCAAGCAAGCGAGCAGTAATATGGAAAAGATAATAAATATAGGCGAGTACATTGAGTTAGCTGTTGATTGGCTAACTGATAATTTTGCACCGGTATTTGATCTGATAAAGAATGTTGGCAACACCAGCATCGAAGGCATTGAATGGCTGTTGGTAACCACACCGTTTTATGTGGTTATAGCCCTTATTGGCTTGTTGGCTTTGTTCAAAGCAGGGCGTGGGGTGGCCATTTTCTCGGCTTGCGGTCTGTTGCTGATTTACTTGATGGGTTTCTGGGTAGAGACCATGGAGTCGATGGCACTGATTGTCTTCTCAACAGTCATTGCTTTGGTACAGGCCTTGCCATTGGGTATATGGGCTGCCAAGAGTGAACGCGTGGAGCGTATCATTCGCCCGGTATTGGACTTGATGCAAACCATGCCGGCCTTTGTTTACCTGATACCGGCCGTTTTGTTCTTTAGTATTGGTAAGCTACCGGGCGCTTTTGCAACTGTTATTTTTGCCATGCCACCAGCTGTGCGACTTACTGCACTGGGTATTAAACAGGTGCCGGCAGATATCAAAGAGGCGGCCAGAGCTTTTGGTGCGACGAATAAGCAAATTTTATTTAAGGTGGAACTTCCGCTAGCCCTCAATACCATTTTAGCAGGGGTGAACCAAACCATTATGATGGCCCTGTCGATGGTGGTGATTGCCGGTATGATTGCTGCTGGTGGACTGGGCGAAAAAGTGCTGGAGGGGATTAATAACCTGGATATTGGATTGGGATTTGAGAGCGGACTGGCAGTGGTGATACTGGCCATTGTGCTGGATCGCATCACGCAGGCACTGGGACAATCCAACAAGAAAAAAGTCGTTTCACTTTCTAACATTTTTAAACGCAAATAATTAAACTATTTAATATGAAAAGTATACAAATTGGCTTAATGATGGCACTTGCAGTAATGCTATTTAGCTGCAATGGCGCCAAAAAATCAGACGATACCAAAAATATTACTATAGGCTATGTGGATGGCTGGGCCGAAGGGGTGGCCATGACGCATATTACCAAGGTGGTATTGGAACAAAATGGCTATAAAGTAGAAACGCAAAAGGCGGCTGTCGACCTTATTTTTGCCTCGATGGCCAATGGCGATACGGATGTATTTATGGATACCTGGTTGCCAGTTACACATGGAAGCAAGGTGGCTAAGTTCGAAGGTAAAATCGAAGGCGTTGGCGTTACCTATGGCAATGCTAAGATTGGCCTGGCGGTGCCTGCATATGTAGATATTAATTCCATTGAAGAGCTGAATGCGCATGCTGACAAGTTTGACGGCCGAATTGTGGGCATTGAAAAAGGGGCCGGCATCACAGCGAAAACAGATGTGGCTGTTGAAGAATACGCACTGCAATTGAAGCACATGAATTCGTCGAGCATTGCCATGCTAAGCGAATTGAAGAAATCTATTGACAAGCAAAAGTGGGTGGTAGTGACTGCCTGGGCGCCTCACTGGGTATTTGGTCGTTATGAGTTAAAGTTTCTTGAGGATCCCAAAGGTGTTTACGGGCAGGCCGAAAACATCGAAACCTATGCGCGCAAGGGTTTTAAGGAAGACGACCCGTTTGCGGCTAACTACTTTGCCAAATTTAAGCTGGATGAAGCTCAGATGGGACAGATGCTGATGTTTATGGAAGAATATAAAGATCAGGCAGAAGGTGCCAAGCAATGGGTGGCTCAAAATAAAGAACTGGTGAATAGCTGGTTGAAGCAATAAAAGCCATTAAATCAATGCATTAAGGGTGCTAATCAGCTTTGGTTGGCGCCCTTTTTTATTTCTGTTACAATGCTTCTGGTTCTTTAACGACCGATGCAGGGGCAATAATAGGTTCGGCCAGAAGCGTTGTGCTTAAGTTTGCCAGTCTTTGGCGTTCTACTTTCACCTGCTTCATGTGCCCAAGGTTCATCGATAGATAGACAATTGGTTTGAACCAGTTGCCCAATAGTCGCTTTAGTACTGATGTTCTGCTATAGAATTGCTTTCTGGCTTTTGTTTTTCCACGTTGCAGTTCTATAGGTGTCATATGTTTAGGGGTAAATACAACCGTATTGTGGTCATAAAACTTCCAGTCTGTTGTGATGAGACGGTTCTCGCTTTTGAGTTGCTCATAAACCCGGGTGCCCGGATAGGGCGTTAGCACGTTGAAAGAGACTGTACTAACTTTATTATCTATCAGGAATTGTACTGTTTCATCAAATATTTCTTTGGTGTCGTCATCAAAGCCAAATACAATGGATGCATGGATAAGAATTTTCATCTTATTGATTTTCTTGAAGGCACGTTTCAAATCATTGATCTCCTTAAACGATTTACGCATAGATTGGAGTTGCTTCACAGAAACACTTTCGATACCCAAAAAAAGCGACTGACAACCACTTTCTGCGGCCAGTTGTATCAGCTCGTCATCGCCAACCAAAATAGAAATGGAGGCCTGACCAACCCATTTGATTTTTAATGGTTTGATGGCCTTGAAAAGAGCTTTGGCATAGTTTGGGTTACCAATGATGTTATCATCTAAAAAAATAAAAACCTTGGCCTTCGATTCCTTGATATCACGTACCACATTCTCAACTGAGATATGACGTATTTTACTTCCAAAAAGGTTGGTAACACAACAAAAGTCGCAATTATAGGGGCAGCCGCGTGTAGTCATTATCGGAATGATATTGAACAAACGCTTCTGCGTTATTTTTCTGAAATCCTTACGCACATATTTTTCCAGGTTAGGTGCCGGGTTGTGATAAGTTGGTTTCAAAGCCTTGTTTTCAAAATCAGTGAGCAAGGTTTCCCAAACACCCTCGGCTTCGCCTATAACTACTACATCGGCATGCTGTAAGGCTTCATCGGGTAATAAAGTGGGGTGTACTCCGCCCAATATGACTGTTTTGCCCCTTGCTTTAAAAGCTTGGCATAGCTGGTAGGCGCGCGGTGCATTGGCCGTCATGCAGCTTATGGCGACTAAGTCACAGTTCTGATCCAGATCCACTGTTTCTGCTTCCTCTTCAATCACCTTTACTGTAAAGCGGGCAGGCGTTAAACCTTCAAGTATGTAGAGCGCCAACTGAGGTATCATCAGGCCTTTGTTCGTTCTTTTTTGAGCATCTACAGTGGGTGAAATCAAGAGGATGGTCATTATCAATGGTTTTAAATGTTGGAGAAATATCCTTATAAGGTACGAATATTTTAGAGTACAGTCATATTATTGATTAACTTCACATTCAATTAAATAGTTATCAGCCAATCTTCAATGGCTAATCAAAAATCATAACCTTATGAATACAAACCTGGCAGTACTAATCGATGGTGACAATATCCCATCAGCCAACGTCAAAGAAATGATGGAGGAAATTGCAAAATACGGCAACCCAACTATTAAACGAATATATGGCGATTGGACAAAACCAGATTTGAATAAATGGAAGAAGGTACTGTTGGAGAATGCCATCACACCAATACAGCAGTATGCCTATACGGCTGGTAAGAATGCCACCGATTCGGCCATGATTATTGATGCTATGGATATCCTTTACTCTGAGAAAGTCAACGGCTTTTGCCTGGTGTCCAGCGATAGCGATTTCACCAAACTGGCTACCCGCCTGAGAGAAGCCGGATTGCTGGTGATTGGGATGGGAGAGAAAAAGACGCCAACACCCTTTATTGTTGCATGCGATAAGTTCATCTACATCGAAATTCTTAAATCCAGGGCCAAGGAAAAAGAGGATGAAGACGATAAGGAGGATGAAAAAGAAACGTTTGATAAAATTACCTCAAAGGAAATTAAGCTGATAGCGGCAACCATCACCGACCTGTCTGATGACGACGGCTGGGCATTTTTAGGTGATGTAGGCAGCTTATTGCAAAAGAAACGCCCCAACTTTGACCCGCGTAACTATGGGTTTCAGAAGTTGACTCCGCTGATTGACTCCATCAATCGATTTGAGATAGAGCAGAGGGATAGCCCCAATAGCCGACACAAATTGATCTATGTGAAGAACAAGCTAAAGAAACACATAAAAAAATAAGGTGGCACAGGCGGTAATGATTAAAACGTATGGCAAACTGCTGCTAGGCTTATAATAAAATGCGCAATGCTTTGTAAAGACTCATCAGGTAGTGTTATTTTCCAAAAAATCATCTTCGCCGGGACTTTTAACCATGGTCAGAAAATCCCATATCTCATTTAATATGAGCTGTTCTTCAACCTTCGGTGGCTTATTGCCATCAAGGTATTGCACTTCAGCAACACTTTTAAAGAATTTATCAAAATTGGCATAATAGCCCTCTGCGCGCTTAAAGCGAACAAAAACACGCGGAAAACTTAGCTTGATAACAAAATCATAACCGGGGAAAAACAAATTGTTCGTGCCCAGATAGTAGTTTTTAAATTTTTCAGGAATCATATTGTACTTTTTCAGATTATTAAAAATCACAGTAGTGTGGCGATTGGTTTGAGCATGACAGTTGTGTGTTGCTATCCACTTAGTTAAAGATGTCGAAACGTTATTTGAGTTGACTTTGTATAACAGCTTATGCTCAAAGTTTTAGTAGACTGGAAACCGGCACCAGATACAAGTTAGTGAATTATAGTTGAAACAGGCAAAATATTAAGGTACAACAGTCTATATTAACTGGCGAAAGCTTGGTGAATGACCATCTGAAAATACCAGAAATTATGCATCTTTATGGGCCATTAAATATCACGTACAGACCAATGGCAATAATATGGATATATAACAGCATGAGATTAAAACCATTAATATTTGCAGCACTTGCGGCCTTGTTTTTCGCCTGTGTGTCGCCTTTGGAGCAGAAGTATTACGACGAGACCGCCGAAAAATACCTCGCAGCAATAAAAGTTGAGCTCGATTCGGCTGATTATGCCTTACTGGAAAGCGCATTGCTTCGATTAAAAGCAGAAAACAAGCGCCTGATAGATGTTACCTATGCCGATATATTATCGCAAGGGAAGGAGTGGGCGGCAGAGCAGCAGAGAATGGAAGCAGAGGAAGCCATTAGGGCAGAGGCAGCCAGGCAAGAGGCTTTGAAAACTGCGCGACTCAACCAGGTAGTAGAGGTGGTGTGTCTCGAAAAAGGGTATGAGGAGTCGCACTATCGGAATCAGCTAACATTTAAATTCCTCATCAGAAATAAGTCAGACAAAGGCATTACTGCCGTTATTGGCGATGTGTCGTTCAATGGGGTGTTTGATGAGCCTAACACCATCTATTTTCATTACGATCAGTCCATTAGTGCAGGGCATGAGGCAATATGGAACAACAGCACCGACTACATTGACTTCATGGGGATACACGACGACCTTAAAAACAAAAACCTGAAGGACTTAAACTATACCTGGAAACCCCGGCACATAATTTTTGATGACGGAACACTGCTGGAATAGTGCACTAATACTAAGCCAACAAGTGCCAGCCAATGGCATATTTTAGAAGCCTACAAAAAGGTTAAAACAGGAGCTGTTTAAAAAGTAAGCTTGGTTTTGATGCAAACCTAGCTTGGTCTTAAGTCATACCTGACTAGGTTTCAGGTAAAATCACGCTAGCTTTTCTTTCTTTCTGAAAAAACTCGTTTTGAGCCCGCATCAGTAAAAAGTAATTGTTTGGAAGCGATAAATAATTCATATAGATTTGATATGGTTTATGTTGTGACTACAAAATATGGTAGATAGTATTTAGACTAATTGTGTGTATTTGAACGAAATTCTAATAAAGAGAAATAACATGAGAAATACTAAATCTGCACTTGTTCTAAAACCATTGTTTATTATTTCGGTTTTAACCTTGTTGATAAATGATCATATTCTAAAAGGCTTATACAGCAATTGGATAACAGGAAAACTATCGGATTTTGCAGGTGTTTTTATTCTTACAGTTCTTATTTCATTTATATTTCCTCAACTTAAAAAATACGCATGTACAATTACAGCTATTTGGTTTATTTTTTGGAAAAGCCCCTTGTCTGATGGTTTGATTGATATAATAAATACAAATCCATTCTGGAGGTTTGGTCGAGTTGTGGACTATACAGATTATATTGCTCTGAGCATTTTACCTGCTGCCAAAACATATATAGAAAGAGACACAAAGATCTATTATTGTCGCCGATTATCTTTAATAAGATCATTCGCTTTAGGAGTTGCCCTTATAGCCTTAACATCAACATCATATTTGGGAACTTGCTATTCAGCAGAAGGTACTGTCTACATAGGAAAAACATACGATTTAAAAGTTCCAAAAGATACTGTACTTAAAAGGCTGGAAAAACTTGGTTACCAAACTCGTTTTATCCCTAAGGATTCAACTAATGGTTACTATTCAATTGAAAATATTATAGTTGAAACAAATGATAGAAAATTATGCCAGAATATTGATACAATAAAACAATTGACGTTCTTCTTTCATTCCTTAGGCGTAGGAAATGAGAAAATGTCTATAATGGAAGTTACTTTTTCGGATACTTTACAAATAACTGATTGGAGAAGATTAAAAGTTTTATCAAGGAAGTACAATAGAATTACAAAAGACTTATTCGCGAAAGAAATAACAAAATAATAAACCAACACACAATAAGTATGTCTTCAGACCGGTTTAATTCAAAGTTTGAACATCACGAGTAATTCAGGATTAGCCACAACAGGTTCAAAATTGACATCTATGGGATTGATATTAGTAGGGTAAGTCTTTTGATATCATTACCAGCCATATAAGACTCAATTCATATAGTCAAAATGACCATTAACACGCTGAAGGAACTCATGACCGCAAAAAAAAGAAACAATCATTACAATCTTCTATGAAGTTTGCTCCTTACTTTTAGTCTCAAATTTTAGTATAACATAGTATGAAAATAGAACATTTAGCCCTTTGGACAAAAGACCTTGAAGCTGTAAAAAAGTTTTATATCAGGTATTTTGGGATGCAGTGCAGTGAGAAATACACAAATACCAAAAAGAATTTTTATTCCTATTTTTTATCATTTCAGGGAGCTGAAACCAGAATAGAAATTATGAGCCGACCTGATATTGAAGAATCGGACAGGCCACATTCAGTATCTTATGGATTAACTCATTTTTCTATATCAGTTGGTAGTATAAGTAAAGTTGATAGCTTAACAGAAAGACTTCGTAACGATGGCTATAATGTAGTAGGAGAACCACGCACTACAGGAGATGGATATTACGAAAGTATTATTGAAGATTGTGAAGGAAACTGGGTTGAAATTACAGTGTGATGCAATTGTTATGCATTCAACACCAAAATTGTCACCAATAAAATACAAAAGCCTGTAAGTTTTTTAACTTACAGGCTTTAATGTGATCCTGAAGGGATTCTTTGTATTTTTTATAATTTGCTTATTTCCAAATTACTACAAAAGCACTTAAAACCAAGGTCTCTATATAGTCTCGTCTGATGTTTTATCATTTGTAAAAATAGCAATAAGTTTTGAAAGAACTTGGTTATGTTATTGACAAAATCATTATCTTTTAAATTCTAATAGGGTATATTACAATGCTTTGTTTAGATATGAAACCGCTACTCATTATTGTTCATAAAGGTCATCGACTCAAGTAAATCTTTTACATTGATGGTAGCTATTCCGGTTGATATATCCGACATGGCATATGGAATAATTAATTGTTGATGAAGCAATAGGCCGCCGCACGAATAGATAACGTTAGGCACATAGCCTTCCCGTTCCGTTTTTGTTGGTGTTATCAGTGGTTCATCCAGTCGGGCTATCACTTTTGTAGGATTATCCAAATCAAGTAATATCGCCCCAATGGCGTATTGACGCATGGCACCAACACCATGGGTGAGCACCAGCCATCCCTTATCTGTCTCAATAGGAGACCCGCAATTGCCAATCTGTATGAATTCCCAGGGCTTTGTTGGTTCCTGAATAATCTGGGATGATTGCCAGAAGTGCAAATGATCAGAAAACATAATGTGGTTGTTCTCGCCATCCTGCCGCGATAACATCACATACTTCCCATTAATCTTTCGTGGAAACAGTGCCATTCCCTTATTCTGAACAGCTTCTCCATTCAGAGTCATCACTTTAAAGCGGAGAAAATCCTTGGTTTCAATTAACTGGGGTAGGATGCTGAACCCATTATATGCTGTATAGGTAGCATAGTAGGTCTCTTCACCATTGTCATCCTTAAACATTACAAAACGGGCATCTTCAATTCCCCTGCTTTCGTTATCCGATGATGGAAAAATGACCCGTTCTGAAATACTACTGGTTTCATCAAACTGAAGCGTATAGTTGGAGTTGGCCACCCAGTAAATGATCTCAATAACTTTATCATTGCATTCAAAATCAGTATCTAAGTATAGCACACCTATGCTCACCTTTAGCTCCTGATAAGAAAAGGTGTCCGGAATCTGGTCAAATATGCGAATACTTGTTTCATCCCAGGCGTCCAAATCCTGCAGTTTCAATTGAAACAAGTGCTTGTCATAGGCTGAGTTGTGGCACACCGAGGCTTGCTCGACATACCTGCTGGTTTCGTCAAATGAAAATGAACCATCTGTATTGATCACCCCACTGCGAAAAACAATGGAGGAAATATGGCCTTCACCCGTGGCCCGCAAGCTCATAATAAACCTCAGGCAGCCATCTACCACATATTTTTGGTTTGGATGAGCAACAATGGAAGGGTTAAATAAAGCGGCTGATTCAATGGAGTATTCCATGGTTAAATAGGCGCCAATAAGCATCCGCATATTTTGGCTTAGCTGCACGCAGGCTGGAATATACTCTGAGACTTTATTAAAATGCTTAATCAACTGGTGATCCAGATTTCTATGTCTGCTTTCAAAATCACGATACACTTTTTGTAATTCCCGCTCAACCCCGCCATTAGTAAGCTTTAGTACCCTGTTGATGATGTTATTGATACGCGTTAATTCACCTGGGATATGAGCGCGTGTGATGACGCGAGAATCGTCTCCATGGATGATTATTTTCTGCCTTTGCACTAGTTCCGAAGCGTTTTTGTCCTCAATCTTAAATACTGTCATGGCCTTGTAATGTATTTGTTAATGATTCAGAATACTTTTATAAACATCAATATACCCTTCAACCATTTTATCTTGCGAAAAATTGGAGATAGCCCACTGCTTGCAGTCCCATCGATTGATGTTTGAAGTCTTATCAACAGCAGCAACGGCTTCATCAAGCGTATTGACTAAAAAACCGGTTTTACCATCAAGTATGATCTCGGACATTGATCCTCTGTTAAAAGCGATGACTGGAGTTCCGCAAAACATAGCTTCTGCTACACTTAATCCAAACGGTTCATTGAAACTAATCGGATGTAACAGGGCAAATGCCTGCCTCAGCAACTCATCCCGCTGTTTAGGCCCTGAATTACCAACATATACAATGTCTTCGTTATTGAGATGAGGTTTAACACGGCTGTAAAAATAATCTTCATCCTGAACCAATCCAGCAATAATAAGCTTGCGTTTTGTTCTTTTTGCTATCTGAATGGCCTCGTAGGTGCCTTTTTCAGGGTGTATTCTGCCAAAGAAGAGCAAGTAATCGTCCGGAATGCTATTAAAAGTGAAATCAACCGGATTAATGCCATTGTAAACTGTGGCGATATAATTGAGTTCAGGGCTTCGATCAGCATTGCTAATCGAAACATAAAAATTATGGTTGTTGTAGCGCTTAAAAACCGGGATAATTTTAGGTGATGAAAAACCATGAATGGTAGTAACCATTGGAGTTTTGATAAGTCTGGAATAGCTCAGTGGCAAGTAATCAAAGTGATTATGGATGATATCAAAATCATTGGCTTGTTCCATCAGGAAGCTGATGTGAAGACATTCCCACACCTTGGAAGCGATCGAATCGTCCTCGCCATAAGCGGTAGGCGAGATAGATTGCAATTTAGCATTGGTATTGGAGTTACCGGTTGCGAATAAAGTCACATCCAGCCCTTTGGCAACCAAGCCTTCGGTAATGTTAGAAGCGACCTGTTCCCATGGTCCATACCTTAAGGGAGGTGTTCTCCATGCTATTGGTGATAATATGGCTATTTTCATGGGCCTGTAATTTGTTTTATTATACTATACCTAATCTCGCTTCGGCGAGATGAAAATCGTTAAGAAAATTTCATCCTCAGTTGAAAAATTTTCTTGTGTTGGCTTCATGGCTTTACGTTTTAATTCTTGAGGCAGTATCAATTAACACTCCAATTAATCAGGCATTTAATGTGTTGTTGCCAAATGTCACTTGTTACGAAACTTAACTTTATTCTACTTCGACTACTGGCTTATAAAGCTTGTCTAAGATTACTAAGACAATGATCAACCAATTCGTCAATAACGGCTGTTCCAACACACATCACCTTATCAGCGCCTCCCCAGTACAGTTTTAATGTCCCATCGGGTTCAGGTATGGCCCCACAGGTAAAAACAACATTGTGCACATAGCCGGTTATCTCATACTCTTCTTCAGGCTGTAAGATCCATTCATCGCCAACTGCAATAACAACAGATGGATCTTCAAGCTTATGCAAGGCAACTCCTAAGCGGTAAACGCATCCATCCATGGTAGGAAATACACCATGGTATATATTTAACCATCCACGCGATGTTTTGATGGGGCTTGCTCCGGGGCCTATTTTCATTTCATCCCAATGGTATTGCATTGGACGCATAATCAGTTGTGATTGACCCCAATGAATTAAATCGGGCGAATAGGATATCCAGATGGACCAGGGAGATATTTCGGAGTGCGGACGATCTAATCGGGCATAAAGGTTATTGAACTTTTCGGGGAAAATTACCACGTTCCGGTAGTCGGCTTCGGTAATAAGCGCAACGCGCTGAATATGATCAAAGTCTTTGGTCTTTGCCAGTCCAATCCTTACACCATATTGGGAGTAGGCACTGTAAGTAATTAAATACTCTCCATCTATCTTTACAATGCGAGGGTCTTCAATGCCATAAGCTTCGTATTTTTTAAACGGTTGCTCCTTTGATTGAATCATAAAGGGGTGCTTATCAACAACAAAGTTAAAGCCGTCATAACTCACTGCTTTACCCAATATGCTACGTCCATTAAATTTATGGGATCTGAAAATCATGATGTACTTATTCTCATGTTTGATCATGCCGGCATTATGCACTGTGGCAACAGGATAGGGCACATCATCTTTCTGTAAAATCGGATTGCCTGAATATCTTTTTATTAACATCTCTAATGATTTAAAGGTAAGTAGGTGCATTTCGTCGTAATTGACATCACTTAAGGCTGTAAAAATCTTCATGTGCTTTTAACACCGTTAAGTGTGAAATAAGGTAGGCCAGGGTGCTTTCGGCACCTTGGTTTCGATTGATTCCATCACGCTCTAATCCATCGCAGCATCCATGGGTCTCAAAATCATAGAGTCGCATGCGTAAATCGTTTTCGCCAAGAAACCACATAAAAGAGGTGAATAATTTGCTTAAGTATTCTTTGTTTTTGGTGAGGCTATAGGCCTGATGAAACATCAGAATTATGGCCATAGCATCAACCGGTTGCTGACTAAACATAGCTTTGCTACCGTTTTTGTTAAACCATCCATCATTGCCTATTAGAGACAGGTAGCCATCACTCAAAGTGTGCCGAATCAAAAAGTTCATAGATGCAAAGGCAACACTCCTGATGCGTTCATCGTTAAGTCTTTCAGTTGCATGCAATAGGGCAAGAGGAAGCATGGCATTATCGTAGGTTAATAACTCTTCAAACCAATTCCAGTCAGCAGAGCTATTATTATCATAATGAGTAACCAGCTTATTGGCTAATCTTCTTAATACGGCCACCATACTGTCGTTATCCGGCGAATTATTTAAATAATGGCTTATTCCTATTATCGTATTGGCAATGCTGCGAATTGATTTTAGTTCTTCAAAAATTGGTGCCGCATTAAAGAACAAGGAATGACTTGCCTGGTAATAGGAATCATTGGGTGCATTAGCCATTAAGTAGCCTAGAGCCCAAATGGTTCGGCCAAAGGAGTCTTCTGAACCTACGTTGTCTATATAGTTGCGATTGAAGCTCAGGAAGTTTCTAAAGGAGCCATCCTCGTTTTGCATGTAATGGATATAACTCAGGTACACATGACATAAATTCAGTGCCTTTTTACTTTTTTTCTGGGTGTAGGTCATGAGTGCCATTAGAAGTGCTCTGGCATTATCATCCAGGCAATAACCATCTTTCAAATTAGGTATGCCATATTTAGCATGTTGAATAATACCGGTATCATCTGTTAATCGTTTAATATGTTTAAGCGAAAAAGCTGGTATCATCAATAAGTCAAACGGCTGGTCATTATCGTCATCCTCTTTTATGCATTCCTGAATAGTGTGAACCAGCAATTCGCTGTACTTTATACCGGTTATTGGCCAGGTAATTTCCTTACCATAGTTACCTGCATTTTTTCTAAAGGTGCTCAGCTCCTCAGGGTGCTCTAATAAATTAATCAATATGTCGCCCAGTTGTTCGGAATTGCCAAAATCAAACAGAAGCCCCCGGTTATTGGCAAGCAATTCAACAGCATGCCAATAGGGTGTTGAAATAACACAAGAACCCACACCGACAGCATACGAAAGGGTTCCGCTGGTTATCTGTGCCTCGTTGTTGTAAGGTGTGATATAAATATCCGATGCATACAAGTACATAAATAGCTCATTCTGGCTCATATACTTATGCGGAATAATCACATGGCTTTCCAAACCCAAAGTTTTGACCAGTTGCCTCAGGTAGATGAGATACTCTTCTCCGGAATAGCGCAGCACATTGGGGTGGGTTTTGCCCAATACAAAGTAGAGGCTATTGGGATGCTTTTCAATTACCTTTGGCAAAGCTTTAATGGCCACATCAATACCTTTGTTTCGCCCCAAAAAACCAAAAGTGAGTATCACATTTTTATTCTGAAGCTTTAAGGCGCTTTTTGCCTTCTGATGGTCAAGTTTGTATTGTGGCACACCGTGTTCAATCAGTTCTATTTTATCCTTAGGCACTTCATAAATTTCATCCAGGAAATCAATAGCCTTTTGAGTCATTACAACTATTTTGCAAGCCTTTTTACATATCTCCTGAAGTATTAACTTCTCGCTGTAGGACGGGGTGTTAAGGATGGTGTGAAGAGTTACAACAAGAGGTATTTTCAGGCGATGTATCAATGGAAGGATATACACTCCATCCTTGCCACCAAAAATGCCGAACTCATGCTGTAAAATACAAATGTCGGTGCCACTGTGGTTTATAAATTTTGCGGCATCAATGTAATCACGCTGGTAATCCTGCCGGATAATCTGTTCCACTTCATTCGGATACGAAAGCAATTTATCTGAATTGTTTAACGCAATAATGCTAACATGGTTCTGGTGATTTGCCCCAATAATCGATTCGTAAAGGTGGCGGGTGAATGTGCCGATGCCACATTCTCGGGGTGGGTACGTTCCTATTATTGCTGTTTTCATAATCTCATTCATATCATTATAAATCGTCGATCAATTAGTTGCAACAACTAATTATTAAAGTATGAGGTTATGGAAGCGCATTTCAAACCATAACAAGTTAGTGAAATAATAATGGAATAGATATAATATAATCATCTTTTACGGGAGAATACTAATGCATATCTATTTCTGCAGATAGAGTCTTGTTCTTTTAATAGTACGATATCGAAAACTGAAAGCATTAATTCTGACAAAGGCTTTAAATTCGACGATAGATAGCCCAAAACGGCTTTATAAAAAATTCGAATATCCTTAACTTTATACTGCGACTCCCATACTTCAGTGCCTTGTTTGTATTTGCTACAGAAGGAAGGAGTGGTATGAAGTGACAACTGAAAAGCCTAATATAAACACATGAAAGTCTACATCAAAAATATGGTATGTATTCGCTGCCAGATGGTTGTTAAGAGTGAACTGGATAAGCTGGGATTGGAATATACTGATGTAAAAATTGGGGAGGCTTGTATCATCGGGCCAGTGTCTGATGAAACCTTGAAAAAATTAGATGCGGCATTAAGAAAAGCTGGGCTACAGCTTATGAGCAATAAGAAAAGCATCCTCGTTGAAAAAATAACCAATGCGATTATTGAATTGGTGCATTATACCGAAGAACAAATAAAAGTGAACCTATCGGATTACCTGAGTGAAAAACTTTGCTACGACTACACCTATCTGGCTAATCTGTTTTCGGAAGTAAAAGGCATCACCATAGAAAAGTTTTACCTGAAGCATAAAATCGAAAAAGTAAAAGAGCTCATTGTCTATGATGAACTAAACCTTTCAGAAATAGCTTACAAGATGCATTACAGCAGTGTTGCACACCTATCCAACCAGTTTAAAAAGATGACGGGCCTGACACCTTCTCATTTTAAAAAGCTTAAAAACAAGAGACGTGACACACTCGAAAATGTGTGAATTTTGCAAAATTAAACAGGAAAAATGTAATGCCTTTTTTGACTGACTATACGAAATTTGCACCAATACAATTCTCGCAGACGCAATGGTTGCATTGTTTCTGATAAACAAACCATTTGCAAGCACTAAAGCTGTGAGGATACAACTCATTGGTGGGGAATGGGATTAGCTATGAGCAGGCTAAACTATATTGATTAAAGGTGATAATGAACATTTTACTTGTATATCCGTTATATCCCGACTCCTTCTGGAGTTTTAAACATGCGCTTAAGTTTATATCTAAAAAAGCGGCGGTACCTCCACTAGGCCTCATCACTGTATCGGCCATGCTGCCACGTGAATGGTATAAAAAACTGGTTGATTTAAACATTTGTGAACTGGAAGCTAAGGACATTCTTTGGGCCGATTTCGTTTTTATTAGTGCCATGCACATTCAAAGGCAATCCGTCAATAATATCATTGCGGAGTGTGTGAAACTGGGAACAAAAATAGTGGCAGGTGGTCCGCTTTTTACTCAGGAGCATCATAACTATCCACAGATTGACCATTTTGTCTTGAATGAAGCAGAAATCACCTTACCCTTGTTTCTGGCTGATTTGGCAGATGGCCATCCCGCCAAAGTATACAAAACAGACCAATTTGCCGATCTATCGCATACGCCAAGGCCTGATTATCACCTGTTGGAAATGAAAAAGTATTTCTTCATGAATATTCAGGTTTCCCGCGGGTGCCCTTTCTCATGCGACTTTTGTGAAATCACCTCCCTTTTAGGGCATAAGGTGAGAATGAAAAAGCCGCACCAGATTATTCATGATTTGGAGGAATTATACCGCTTAGGCTGGCGTGGACCTGTTTCAATTGTGGATGATAATTTTATTGGCAACAAAAAAGAAATTAAATACCAATTACTTCCTCAGATGAGACAATGGATGCAACAGCACAATTATCCTTTTGTATTTAATATCCAGAGTTCTATTAATGTTGCCGATGATCACGAACTCATGTCATTGATGGTTGAAACTGGCATAACGTCAACTTTTATCGGCATAGAAACACCCGATGAAACATCGCTTCATACCTGCAATAAACTACAAAACAAGGGTAGAAATTTGTTGCAATCCATTACAACCATTCAAAAGACAGGGTTGACCGTTTCGGGCGGCTTTATTGTGGGATTTGACAGCGATACGCCCAGTGTCTTTCAACGGCAAATTGACTTTATCCAAAAAAGTGGTATTGTTTCGGCAATGGTGGGCTTGTTAAATGCTCCCAGGCATACACAACTATATAAGCGCTTAGAGGCAGAGAAACGTTTAACCAAGGAAACCTCAGGGAACAATACCGATTTATCAATGAACTTTATCCCTAAAATGGATTACCATCAATTGTTGGATGGATATAAAAAGATAATCGCAGCTATATATGCCACCAAGCCATACTATAAAAGAGTTCGCCAGTTATTTTTGAATTATAATTACACCTACAAACAACATCAGCGAATCAACTTGTCACTGATTGTTGCCTTTCTTAAGTCCATGTATATCATTGGCATTATTGATAAGGGGCGTATCGAATTCTGGAAATTATTAGCATGGACCTTATTTAAAAAGCCTGCCTTGTTGACCGAAGCCATCACTTTTGCTGTTTATGGCTATCATTTTAGAACGGTATATGGCCTTAACCCGGGTTAGTAAAATGTGTGAATGATGTAAATGAAACTATCTAAAGTGTAACGAATTATGCAGTTTATAGAACTACCTTTGTTTTATAAGTAAAGTAGAAAATATGTCATCCACTGAATTAGAAAAATCAAAGACTCATATTTTAATTGAGATCATTGAATATGTTCCCAACTCTGTGGTAAGTAAAACCATTATAAGAAAAACCACAGGTAATGTGAGTGTAGTGGCTATAGACACTGGCGAAGCACTTGCTGAAAAGACCTCGCCCTTTGATACCTTTATGCAGGTGATTGAAGGTCAAGCAGAGGTGGTCATTGACCATCACTCTAATTTCCTTAAAACAGGCGATGGAATAATCATACCTGCCCATACATCCCATAATGTAAAAGCCAACGAAAGGTTTAAAATGATTTCAACCTTCATAAAGAGTGGCTATGAGGATGTAGCAATTTGAAAGTCATAAAATAGTCTGTATTTTGAGGAGAATAGTCCGCTAGTTAATCAATCCTATTTTAATTTGTAGGAATCACAAATACTGGAATACTTGAGCCAAGTAACACCTTTTGAGTAACACTGCCAATAGTTGTGTTTTCAAACCATTTGCGACTATGTGAACCCATAACTATCATATATGCGTTTAACTGATTAGCAACATCAATCAATGAATCGGCACATGAGCCATTGGCTACCATAACTTCAATATTCTTATCTGCAAGATGTAACATCGCCTTTTTAAGAAATTCCTGCGAAATAGCATCAGGGTCAATTTTTTCAGGTGCAATAGGTGTGTCATCTTTTAAATGACCTGAAAAACCAATAATTACCACTTTCCCCAACGAACTGTAATAATCTGCTGTAGCTTTTACATGCACTAGCGTAACCTTCGCTTTTAAAGCCTTAGCAAGGGCATAACCTTCCTCAGCCACCTTTTGGGCGCTGGGATCAAAGTCAAGTGCAATAATAACTCGTTTCATCAGATGATAGTTTAATTGTTAATTAACCCATGCAAACAATCATAATTCGTATAGGCTTAGAAAACAAGCCGGCCTAATAAAAGGTTCCTTTTAAGAAACCCCTCATTACTAACTTAATTATTTATCACTAGGCTATGCTAATTAATTTGTTACTCGCCAAATAAGCCTCATAAATATCACTAGTGCAGCAAATGCCAACAACCAATGCACGGTTCCTGAAGAATGAAATCCAAAAAAGATAATTCCCCATATGACTATTAATAGTCCTGCTATAACATACAATAAATTTTTCATGGTATTTTGTTTAAATAAGTATGCAAACAAACCAAATCTGATTAATTCAGCAGTTGGTTCATTAAAAGATGATACAGTATAATTGACTGGTTAACCAACTAATACTTCCACGCTAAAATCAAGGTTATTTCTTTATACGTGACTTAATGGTTCATTAAAAACATCTTTATTGAAGCAATCATCTTAGCCTGATCCTTATCAGATTGTAACTTAGCCAATTTATGCTTGTGGGTATTTTCTTATATGAACAAGTAGCGAAGCAATTATTCTATAAAGCCTTATCATTACCTAATTTATAAAGAAATACCTCCTGCCATATACAAAGTTACGATCCAATTAATGGGGAGTCCTTACACAAATCCATAAATATGTTACATAATTCACACATTGGACACTCTTAAAATAACAGGAGAATATCGTAATGAAGCCTGTTCAACAGCAGCATGCGTTATTCAAAACACAATATCATCGCACCGATTTGCGAAAAAGAAGAGATACAGTGGTCAATTATGTATTGAACCTCTGAATTTTAGTTTCACATAAAACACCCATTAATAGGGTCTTTTTAATTATTTCGTCAGATAATATTGCAAGTCTTTTGATCGTGAAAATTTGGAAATGTATTGCTAAGTAATAGCATCAACCTGCTAGTTGGTATTATGAAACTCTACTGCCGCAATAGATTAGTTTTTAAATTAGCCATCCTGCTGCTTTCTACTTTTACTTGTTTCATATGGCCTAAATTCATCGAAAGGTATACAAATGGTTTGTACCAGTTGCCCACTAATCGCTTCAATACAGACGTTTTACTATAAAACTTCTTCCTGGCATTTATTTTGCCCAGTTGCAGCTCAAGGGGTGTCATGTTTTTGGGCTTAAACACAACTGTATTGTGGTCATAATACTTCCAATCAGTTGTTATTAAGCGATCTTCATTTTTCAGTTTCTCATACACTTTGGTTCCGGGATAGGGCGTTAACACATTGAATGAAACGGTGCTCACTTTGTTTCGCACCAGGAATCGAACTGTTTCCTCAAATATTTCCTTTGTGTCGTCATCAAAGCCGAAAACAATGGATGCATGGATAAGAATTCCCATCTTTTTCACTTTTTTAAAAGCGTGTTCCAGATGTTGAATTTCCTTTATCGATTTGCGCATGGATAGCAGCTGTTTTACCGATACACTTTCAATACCTAGAAAGAGTGATTGACATCCACTTTCAGCAGCCAATTGAATTAACTCATCATCACCTACTAATAAAGATATTGAAGCTTGTCCAACCCATTTAATTTTTAGCGGCTTGATAGCTCTAAAGAGCGCTTTGGCATATGCAGGGTTGCCAATGATATTATCATCCAGAAAAATAAAAACCTTGGCCTTCGATTCCTTGATATCACGAACCACATTCTCGACTGAAATATGTCGTATTTTTTGTCCGAATAAGTTAGTGACGCAACAAAAATCACAATTATAAGGGCAGCCACGGGTTGTTAATATTGGAATGATATTGAACAGTCTTTTAGATGCTATCTTTCCAAAATCTTTGCGAACATATTTCTCTAAATCAGGATTAGGGTTATGGTATTTTTGCTTCAAAGCATTGTTCTCAAAATCACTCAGAAGTGTCTCCCAAACACCTTCTGCTTCACCTATTACCACCGCATTTGCATGCAATAGTGCTTCGTCTGGAAGTATGGTAGGGTGCACACCACCCAGTATGACCGTTTTCCCTCTTTTCTGAAAAGCATCGCAAAGCTGATAGGCCCTGGGGGCATTGGCCGTCATGCAGCTTATGGCCACCAAATCACATTCATGTTCCAGGTTAAGCTCTTGTGTTTCTTCCTCTATCACCTCTACATCAAATCGTTCAGGAGTTAATCCTTCAAGTATATAAAGGGCCAGCTGAGGTATCATAAGCCCTTTGTTCGTTCTTTTTTCGGCATCTACAGTTGGTGAAATCAAGAGGATAGTCATGATAAATAGTATTAATCATTATTGTTGGATGAAGCTCGTTTTAAGTTACGAATATTTTAGAGTACAGTCATAATATTGATTAACTTCACACTCAGATAAATAGTTAACAGCCAATCTTCAATGGCTAATCAAAAATCATAACCTTATGAATACAAACCTGGCAGTACTAATTGATGGTGACAATATCCCATCAGCCAACGTCAAAGAAATGATGGAGGAAATTGCCAAATACGGCAATCCCACCATTAAACGTATATATGGGGACTGGACAAAACCAGATTTGAGTAAATGGAAAAAGGTATTGTTAGAGAATGCCATCACACCCATACAGCAGTATGCCTATACGGCTGGTAAGAATGCCACAGATTCAGCCATGATTATTGATGCCATGGATATCCTTTACTCCGAAAAAGTAAACGGGTTTTGCCTGGTATCCAGCGACAGTGATTTCACCAAACTGGCAACGCGTTTAAGAGAAGCCGGATTGCTGGTGATTGGGATGGGAGAGAAAAAGACGCCAACACCCTTTATTGTAGCATGCGATAAGTTCATCTACATCGAAATCTTAAAATCCAGGGCCAAGGAAAAAGAGGATGAAGACGATAAGGAGGATGAAAAAGAAACGTTTGATAAGATTACCTCAAAGGAAATTAAGCTGATAGCCGCCACCATCACCGACCTGTCTGATGACGATGGCTGGGCATTTTTAGGTGATGTAGGCAGCTTGTTGCAAAAGAAACGCCCAAACTTTGACCCGCGTAACTATGGGTTTCAGAAATTGACTCCACTGATTGATTCTATCAATCGATTTGAGATAGAGCAAAGGGATAGCCCCAATAGCCGGCACAAATTGATCTATGTGAAAAACAAGCTAAAAAAACATACCAAAAAATAATGTGCCACAATCCGAACACTTCAGCTGTATGGCAAATTGCCGATAGACGTATAAAGAAGTACGCATTAAATAGTGGAGGCTCATCAGGGAGTATTGTCACTCAAAAAATCATCTTCAGTTGGACTTTTTACCATGGTCAAAAAATCCCATATCTCGCTCAATATGAGCTGTTCTTCAACTTCGGGTGGTTTAATACCATCAAGGTATTGTACTTCAGCAACACTTTTAAAAAACTTCTCAAAATTGGCATAATAGCCCTCTGTGCGTATAAAGCGAACAAATACACGTGGAAAGCTTAGCTTAACAACAAACTCATATTTGGGAAAGAATAGATTGTTGGTACCCAGATAATAGTTTTTAAACTTTTCAGGAATCATAATTTCTTGTTTTTTTGAATAAGGTCAGTTGCTGAACGGTAATCGTATTAGGTGCCCATAGTATAATTACCGTTACCATTACTTATGGCAAGGTAAAGTAAATTTAAATTCGCTGCCTTGTCCCAAATTACTTTCTACCCAAATTTTACCTCCTTCAATTTCAATAAATTCTTTACAGAGTAACAAGCCTAAACCGGTTCCCGGCTCTTGTGCGGTACCATAGGTTGAGTGAATGGCTTCCTGCTTAAAAATCTTTCGCAAAGCATCTTCATGCAGACCAATTCCATTATCTTTCACAACTATTTCAATAAAATCTTTTTTTGCAAGGGCAGTAACTTCAATAGTACCATTGTTATCTGAGAACTTTATTGCATTATTTATCAAGTTTCTGAAAACTGTGGCAATCATATGCCTATCTATATAGGCAACAATATCTTTGTCGATAAAGTTATAAATGGTTATGTTTTTTTTATGAGCATTTAATTGCGCAGAATTGATGGCTTCGGCTAGAATGGGTGATATGTTGATACGCGACGGTTTAAATGGCATCTTATCGTTTTGAACATTTAACCATTCTGATAAGCTAATAAGTAATTCGTATGTTATTTTAGACGACCGGTATAACATTTTCAGGAAGCTTTCAATTTCCTCCAATGTATAACTCCGAAAATCATTAATAAGCAACTCTACCAACCCCAAAATTCCATTAAAAGGGTTTCTTAACTCATGCGCGATTATCTTGTAGAATTTATCACGGGCTTTTATTACCTCCTCAAGATCATTTATTCTGCCGTTGACAATCTTTTCAATTTTTCGTTGTTGTTCGTTGACAATTAGCTTTAGATCGGCATTTTGCTGTTCTAGTTTTTGAATATAATCATCTGTGGAAAGACTTTTCATCGAATTTAGTTTAACCTCTGTTTCGATATACTTAATAAATACCTTACTAAAAACCGAGAGCTTGAAAGTAGTGCAACAAAAACATTTAAAAACTCGTTGACTTTACAGCAAGTTAGTGAAAATATGATGGAATACTCACAAAATAACATATTATACAGGCTACTTATCTTTGAAAACTGGTGTATTTCCAAATATTGAAGAAGCAACAAGAAAGTTAAGTGAATAAAAAGAAACCTTTAGCTCTCATTAAGAATTAATTAATTTCAATATTATTGCAACAAAGGTCAATAAGCCAATAAAAGTCACCCACCTTTTATTACATGCTTCATCAAATTTATTATGGGCCATGATTTGATACAAAAGAGTTCGGCATAAACGCGCCAAAATCAATCAAAGACATTTTACTTTCCATCGCACAAGCCCGACAGCAAAAAACTTGCTATTATTGCGTGCCGCAAAATACAAGCCCTTTGCTCTGTCCGCTCAAAATATCTTTGAATTTATTTTTCTTTCCATCGCACCATGCTATTTATTCCGCTTCCTTTTGCTAAACCATGACCTTTAAAATAGGGTGGCTTACGCATGTAAAAAAGCCTTAATGTATGTATAAAAAAGAGAAGTAGACGAAAAATTAATCAGAGGAAATCTCTAAATAGATATTAGTGTCTGTCTCTTAAGCGAAGCTATTAGCAAGTTTATGTTTTGGTGCGACCAAAACTTTAAAATGCATCCCGTCGGTCTAATGTTTTTAAGATGCAAGATGTGTTTTTCGGTACCCAAAAACCATATACTTGCTCTCCGAGAGGCACTAAAAAAACCTCGCCATTTGTTATCTAAACGACGAGGTACAAATCCAAACTGTTTTTACAGAAGCGTTTTCAGTTTCTTCATATCCATACTGATTTTCGAATCGATTATTTTCCCATAAATCTGAGTTGTCTTTAGTGAATTATGTCCGAGCATTTTAGAAACTGTTTCGATGGGAACTCCATTCGCTAAAGTAATAGAGGCAGCGAATGTATGTCGGGCCACATGCATCGAGAGTTTCTTGTTGATTTGACAGATATCCGCAATCTCTTTTAAATAGGCATTCATCTTTTGATTGGAGTTAATGGGTAATAACCTACCTTTCTCACTATTAATCGGGTAATCTTTATACTTCTCAATGATACTTTTTGCTTTAGATAGCAACGGAATACGACAACGAGTATTGGTTTTTAAGCGATCAGTAACAATCCACTCTTCACCATCATGACCACGGCTAAGATTATTTGGTGTAAGGTTCACTATGTCAGAATAAGATAGCCCTGTATAACAAGCAAATACAAACACGTCTCTTACAATGTTTATCCTCGTAAATGCAAACTGTTTGCGTTCAATTCTAGTGACCTCTTCCAGAGTCAAGTAATCCCGTTTCCCTTGAAAGCCTTTGATTTTAAAATTGACATAAGGGTTTTTTTCCAATAAATTCATGGCTATGGCATCATTCAGCACCTTTTTCAACTGTTTATGGTATTTTCCAGCTGTATGCCCGGACACCTTATGTTTGACTTTCAGCCAGGTATCAAATGAATTAATAAAGTTATAATCAATCCTATTAAGGGCAATATCTTGCCTGGTGTTCATTTCAATTAAAAAGAGTTTAAGGCGTTTGAGTGTGGTTTTGTAATGTTTGTAAGTACCGTATGAGTAACCATAACCGATTTTCTTTTCTATGGAATCAATAACAAGCTGAAAGACTTTAACCAGATAATTCTTTGGTGTACCACATAAGCGCTCTTTAATGGAGCGAATATCAAACTCTTCACCTAGTGCATCCAATTGATAGTAGGTCTCGGTCAGCTTATTGACAACCTTGGTAAGTCGGTTATTCAATAATTTAGAATTGGGATATCTGTTGCTGATTTTCTGTCCCGTTTTATCCCAACTGTCAAATGAAATAAAAACTCCGGTCGACAACTCGATACGTTTGCCATCCAAAGTAGCTCTGAGGTAAACAGGGTAGGTTCCATCACTTCTTTGTTTTGCCTTTTTTAAAAGGAGGTTTGTTGTAATTCTCATAACACACAGTTTTAAAAGTTAATATCCTGTGTTTTACCTGTCTCAAGGTATTAAAGAGAATTCCCAAAACAAAACTCAAAACAGGTCAAAACACATCAATGTAAATCTCAAAACATCAGAGTGTTGACTTATTTTATCGAGACCATTAGGATGAGAGTGCAACTACTTGTAGGAAGGGTCTCGATTTAGTCTCGATAAACCTGCATTTTAATGGCTATACTTAACATTTTTATAAAATAAAAAAGCACCTAAAGTGTTCACTTTAAGTGCTTTTAGTTTGAAATAATTATTCAATCAGTGATCCTGAAGGGACTCGAACCCCTAACCTCTGCGGCCGTAACGCAGTGCTCTATCCAATTAAGCTACAGAACCATTAATTTATATTGCTTTGTTTGTGAACCATTGTTCTCAAATGCGATGCAAAGAAAGGGTATTTAGTTGAAATACGCAAACTGAAAAACCTTAAAAAATGTAATAAAACTCAATGCTGGCGCACCTTGCAGAGCAAACTAGGTGGTAGGCTGATGGTTATGATTGTGCAGAAAAAATAAAAAAAAGCTTCAGGATAGAATTAGTCTTTATGACAAGACTTGTATCAAACAATAATATGTCATTTCAGAAAGTGTCCGGCTCGGGCATCAGCCAATGAACCATAAAACCAGATTGGTTGGACGGTTAAAAATCGTTTTATGTTTGAGCGTAGCGAGTTTAAACGATTTGAGTCAAAAAACCATAGTTTTATGAGTGAAGTGGGTAAAGCCTTGATTTTCTTTGCTGCGTTTCTGGCATCAAGGCAAGAATTAAGAATCGTGAATGCGATAAAAGGGGCATGCAAAGCAATGAACAAATGAAGTCGGGTTTGGGCGAAGCGCCAATTATACTATTAATTAAGATTAGCCTGATTCATGACTAAAAACTGGCTATACATCTCACAGATGCTTAACAAGTTCCTGAGACTTTCATACAAAAAATCGCACCTGCTAACAGATGCGATTTCTTATTTTATTGTTGCTTATTTTACCAGATAGTTGCTCTGTTTTCAGGCGCAATATACAAGGCAGCAGTATTATCCAGATTAAAGGCATCGTAAAACTCCTGTATATTAGGCAGTGGACCGTTCACACGGTTTTCACCCAACGAGTGTACATCAACCTTTGTCAGGCGTGCTATTTCCTTATCGCGTATGTTTTGTGCCCATACACGCGAATAGCCCAGGAAGAAACGTTGTACATCGGTGAAGCCATCAATTTTGGCAACTTCTCCTTTATCCTTACTGGCATTTTGGTAGGCCTGGTAGGCAATAGCTAATCCACCCAGGTCGGCAATGTTTTCGCCCAATGACAGCTCGCCATTAGCGAAAGTACCTGGTAACACCTCAATCTTGTTAAACTGGTCCACCAAAATTTGAGCACGCTTATTAAAACGTTCTGAATCGTCCTCGGTCCACCAGGTTTGCAGGTTACCATCTTTACCATACAGGCGTCCTTTGTCGTCAAAGCCGTGTGTCATTTCGTGGCCAATAACCACACCAATAGCTCCATAGTTAACGGCATCGTCACCATCGAGGTAAAAGAAAGGAGGTTGCAAAATAGCGGCAGGGAACACAATTTCGTTACCCACCGGACTGTAATAGGCGTTCACTGTTTGCGGGAACATGTGCCACTCTTCTTTGTCAACGGGCTGGCCAATCTTCGACATCTCAAAGTCAAAGTCAAAACGGTTACTGGCTAAAATATTATTCAGGTATGAGTCGCCACCAATGGCAAGCGCTGAATAGTCGCGCCATTTGTTTGGGTAACCAATCTTAACGCGTATAGCTGCAAGCTTTTCATGAGCCGCCTGCTTGGTTTCGTCACTCATCCATTCCAGTTGATCGATACGCTGACCAAAGGCAATGCGCAAATTCTCTACCAGATCATCCATACGCTGCTTGGCTGCCGGCGGGAAGTACTCAGCTACAAACAGCTGACCTACTGCTTCGCCCAATGCACTGCTGGTGCTGCCCAGTACTTTCTTCCAGCGTGGCTCCATGGCTTTTTGTCCCGACAAAGCTTCACCATAAAATGCAAAGTTGGCTTTCACAAAATCATCACTCAGGTAAGCTGCTGCGTTGCGAATTACTGTGGCTGATAAAAAGGCTTTCCAGGTACCCAGATCTTCTGTTTCATACATCTTGGCTATTGCCTTGATAAAAGCCGGCTGGTTCACATTGATATCGCCAGGCTCGGGCATGTTGATACCGCTTAAAAAGGCCATCCATGGAAATTCTGGAGCCATCTCCTGTAAGCCGTCAACACTTACCTTATTATAGGTAGCATGCGGATCACGGTTTTGCAGACGTGTGTTAGAGGCTTCTGCCAAAGCTGTTTCAAAGGCCAGTACAGTTTCAGCTTGCTCGGCTGCTTCGTCTTCGGCCTGGCCAGTCAAGGCAAATAGCTTGGTCAGGTAAATTGTATAAGCTTCGCGCAGCTTAACCGACGTTTCGTCATCTTCCAGGTAATAGTCGCGGTCGGGCATACCCATACCACCCTGGTAAATGCCGGCAATGGTCATCTCACTGTTTTTCTGGTCAGCCGAGGCATAAAAATAGAAGAGAGGTGAGATCTGTTGTGCCTGTAATTCACTAATTATATCGACCAATGCCTCTTTAGAGTCAATGGCTACAATCTTATCAAGTAAGGGCTTAATAGGCTGATAGCCGGCCTTGTTGATGGCAATGGTATCCATACCGGCATTGTAAAAATCACCAATCTTTTGTGCGAGGCTTCCGTTTTCAGCTTCTTCAGCAGCAGCTTTCTCCACAATGGTTCTTACTTTTTCTTTACTTTCCTCAGCCAGCTTATCAAAACTGCCAAAACGGCTCTTATCATCGGGCAGCGGGTGTTGTTTCATCCAGCCACCGTTGGCATACAGGTAAAAATTTTCTCCGGGATTAACGCTCAGATCCATGTCTTCGGCAGAAAATACCGGCTTGACTGGTGCTTTAGCGCTTTGTTTTGTTTGGCAGGCCCCAACGGTTAAACCCAGGGCACAGGCCAACATCACAGACATTTTTTGCATAGATGTTACTTTAGTTGTTATTAGTATGATTTTGAATCTATCGTGCTTTTTTGAGCATGCCAAATTAAGTCAATAGCCACCAGACCACAAAAGAATTTGGTATGATTGATCACAGTAATTTTTGAAAGTCTGATGTGGTCATATCGTCTTAACTTGATGATTACCTGCAGGCTTATTAAACACAGAGACAGTTTTTAACACAATTTGAAGAAAAACGGATAAACAAATCTGAATTATCCTTGTTTAGCAAGGTGTATTTTGTAATGTAGAGATTGCAATTTGGCCAAAACAATTTGGTAAAAAAGATTGTTTTAAAGTCGATATTTAGATTTAATATAAATAAGAAATTTGAGTTAAAAGTAATACAAAGAATAAATAACGATAAGCATATGTCAACATTTGAAATTTTAATGCCGAAAATGGGCGAGAGTGTCGAAGAGGCAACCATTACCAAGTGGTTTGTTTCTGAAGGTGACACCATTCAGGAGGATGATGTGTTATTGGAGATTGCTACCGATAAGGTTGATTCTGAAATTCCGTCGCCTGTTGCCGGAACAGTAAAAGAGATTAAATACCAGGTGGATGATGTGGTGGCTGTTGGCCTGCCTGTAGCGGTTATCCTGTTAGAAGGTGCCGAAGATACTGAGGAAGAAGCTCCTGCAGCAAGCGCGCAACCGGCCGCTCAGGCTAGTGAAACAACTCAGGTAGCAGCTCCGGTTGCTGAAACCGCAGATGTTAAATCCATTAACGCCGATTCTGATCGCTTCTATTCACCATTGGTGCGCAGCATGGCCAGTCAGGAAGGGATTGGTGCTGATGAGTTAGAGAAGATTCCGGGCACCGGCAAAGATGGCCGCGTCACAAAAGCTGATATGCAGAATTACATTGCCAGCCGTGGACAACAAGCGCCTCAGCCGGTAGCTGTAACGCCTGCACAGCCAGCTACTCAGGCTGCTGCAGCTTCACAACCGTCACCGGCACCAAAAGAACATAAGGTGAATGTGTCTGTTTCGGCCAATGACGAGATTGTAGAAATGGGACGTATGCGCAAGCTGATTGCCGATCACATGGTGATGTCGAAGCAAGTATCACCGCACGTAACCAGCGTGGTGGAGGCAGATGTGACGAATATGGTACTTTGGCGCACAAAAATAAAAGATGCTTTCCAGAAGAAGTATGGTGAGAAGATTACTTACATGCCAATTATTACTGAGGCTGTGGCTAAGGCATTACGCGATTTCCCGGGGGTGAATGCCTCTGTAGATGGTGACAAAATTATCCTGCGCAAGAATGTGAACGTGGGTATGGCCGTGTCATTGCCTTCGGGTGATTTGATTGTGCCGGTCATCAAAAATGCCGATCAGAAAAACCTGGTGGGGCTAACTGGTGATGTGAATCGACTGGCTAATGAGGCACGCGCCAACAAGCTGTCTGCTGATGATATTCAGGGTGGTACATTTACCATCACCAACTTCGGTTCGTTTAAAAACATCATTGGTACACCTATTATCAATCAGCCACAGGTAGCTATTCTGGCTACGGGCTCCATCGAAAAGAAACCCGCTGTTATTGAAACACCAACGGGTGATGTGATTGGTATTTGCCACAAGATGTTCCTGTCGTTGTCCTACGATCATCGAATTGTAGATGGCGCATTGGGAGGGGCATTCCTTCGTCGCATTGGCGATTATCTGGAAGCCTTTGATATTAACACTGAGATTTAATTTATTGATACAATAGCAGTAATGAAGCTGCAACAGAAGTGGCTTCATTACTTTACTTCACACTTAAACTTTTTAATATGAGTGATATTCCTAAGATACATTCCATTAAAAAAACAGATAAGGAGACGTTGATGAAGTGGTACCGCCTGCTGTTTTTGGGCCGCACCCTCGACGAAAAGGCGCCTAACTATCTGAAGCAGGCCATTGGCTGGTCGTACCATGCACCGGCTGCAGGTCACGATGGTATTCAGCTGGCCATTGGCCAGGTGTTTGACCGTTCAAAAGATCACCTGTTTCCCTACTACCGCGATTTGATTACCAACCTCTCGGCTGGTTTAACAGCAGAGGAAATCATTTACAACGGTATTTCCAAAGATACGGATGTAGCTGGTGGTGGGCGTCATATGTCCAACCACTTTGCCAAACCGGAATGGAACATTCACAATGTATCGTCATGTACTGGTAACCATACTTTGCATGCAGTTGGAGTGGCTCGTGCCATCAAGACCTACGAGGCCAAAGGGGTGGCTTTTAGCTCACAGGGTGAGTCATCTGTATCTGAAGGTTATGTATATGAAGCGATTAATGGAGCATCGAAAGAGCAGCTGCCGGTTGTATTCGTGTTTCAGGATAATGGATATGGTATCTCTGTACCTAAAAAAGACCAGACTGCCAACCGAAAAGTTGCACGTAACTTCGAGAGTATGAAGCATCTGCGTGTGATGTACTGTAATGGTAAAGACGTATTTGATTCGATGAACACCATGCTGGAGGCCACCAAATGGGCTGAAGAAAACCAGAAACCGGTGATTGTACAGGCTAACTGTGTGCGTATTCACTCGCACTCCAACTCCGATCGTCATGAGTTGTATCGTGATGATAATGAGTTGGGTTACGTAAAAGAATACGATCCTTTGGCAAAATATCGTCGTCTGTTGTTGCGCTACGAGCGAGCCACAGAGGAAGAGCTGAAGGCCATTGAGGAAGATGTGGCGGCAGAAGTGAAGGTGGCGCACCGTAAAGGAATGGCTGCACCGCACCCAACACCCGAGTCGATTCACGACTTTGTGCTTCCAGAGCCTTATGTGTCAAGTAAATATCCTGATGGCACACACACCTTTGATGGTGAACCACAGAAGCTGATACAGGGATTAAACGAAACGCTGAAAGCTGAATTCCGCCATAACCCGGATACTTACATCTGGGGACAGGATATCGCCAACAAGGATAAAGGGGGTATTTTCAATGTGTCGAAAGGCATGCAGCAGGAGTTTGGCAAGAAGCGAGTGTTCAATGCACCTATTGCCGAGGACTTTATCATGGGTACCGCCAATGGTATGGTGCGCTTTAATAAGAATATTCGCGTGGTGGTTGAAGGCGCTGAGTTTGCCGACTACTTCTGGCCGGCCATGGAGCAGTTCGTGGAAACAACGCATGAATATTGGCGTACGAAAGGGCAGTTCTCACCAAATATTACAGTGCGCCTGGCTTCGGGTGGATACATTGGTGGTGGCCTTTATCACTCGCAAACCATTGAAGGTGCGCTGGCAACGTTCCCGGGTGTGCGTATTGTGTATCCGTCGTATGCCGATGATGCAGCCGGATTGTTGCGTACCAGTATGCGTTCCGAAGGGATGACGGTATTCCTGGAGCCCAAAGCACTCTATAACGCACCGAAGGCGGCTACACCAATTCCCGACGATTTTGAGGTGCCGTTTGGTAAAGCACGCACTCGCCGCGAGGGTAAAGACATGACCATCTTTACTTATGGTAACACCACGCACATGTGTGTGGAAGTGGCCGAGCAACTTGCCAAAGAGGGACTTGGAGAGGTGGAAGTGATTGATTTACGTTCGATTATTCCATTGGATACAGAGGCTATTTTGGCATCTGTTAAAAAGACCTCTAAAGCCTTGGTGGTGCACGAGGATAAGGTATTTGGCGGTTTTGGTGGCGAAATTGCGGCTCAAATCACGACGGATGCTTTTGAATACCTTGATGCCCCGGTTAAGCGTGTGGGATCAACATTTACCCCGGTTGGCTTTAACCGGACATTAGAAGCTGCCGTTCTGCCAAATAATGAGCGAATTATGGAGGCAGCCAAAGAACTATTAGCGTACTAATTTTAGAGTTTATTCAAATGGAGAAAACAGGTATATTCTATAGTTTCAGATCAGTAAAAACGGCTCAGCAGGTAAAAAAGATTATGAAACTGCTTGGGGGCGATGTCGATACCGTTGATGTGGATATTGCAACCACCGATGATTTCATGAAGTTTACTAATTACATTTTGGCGGTGCCGACCTGGTTTGATGGTGAATTGCCCAGCTATTGGGACGAATTCTTGCCATCTATCGAGGATGAAGATCTGAAAGGTAAAAACTTTGCCTTATTTGGTGGCGGTGATCAGAAAGGTTATCCCGAGAACTTTGTGGATGGCATTGGCCTAATGGCCGAATTTCTGGAAGAAAGAGGAGGTCAGCTTGTTGGTTTTACATCCACAGAGGGTTATACTTTTGAAGAAAGTCGTGCACAACGAGGTGAGCAGTTTGTTGGTTTGGCCCTGGATATTGAAAATCAGGCAGCTCTTAGCAACGAGCGTATTGAAAGATGGGTAGAGTCCCTGAAGAAAGAATTTAAGTAGTAGTTATCATCACTTAGATGTCAAGGATGGCTTGTATAAGTCATCCTTTTTTTATGCAAATACATGCTCAATTAACACTTTAAAGCCAATACCCACCAGTATGATTCCGCCAATCAGCTCAATTTTACTACGGAAAATACTGCCTAACTTCAGGCCAATGGTTAAGCCGCCAAAGGAAAAGATAAAGGTGGTAACACCAATAATGAGCGCAGGGTAGATAATATGCACTTCCAATAATGAAAAGCTAAAGCCAACAGCCAGGGCATCAATGCTGGTGGCGATACCAAGCAGACAAATGGTCCGGTTGCTGTATATGTTAATGCTATGAGCTTCTTCTTGATGTTGCAAAGCTTCATAAATCATCTTTCCGCCAATAATACCCAATAGAACGAAAACTACCCAATGATCGTAGCTGCTAATGATCTCCACGAAATTTAAACCAAGGCTCCAGCCGATCACCGGCATGACACCCTGAAAGAAGGCAAATATCAAACTGATGCGCAACATGGTTGATGCCTTAAAACGTTTCAGAGAAATACCGGCCGTGATTGAAACAGCAAAAGAGTCCATTGCCAATGCAGAGGCAAGAAGGATGAGCGTTAAAATTTCCATTGTTCATGTTTGTCCTGCGAAAATAATTTTTTCAGTCGACATATGAAATTGAAAAAGAAACAGGTTTAGTATTAAACAATAATTAACCGCAGGAGAATGGCATTTTTATATTGCTACTTATATTGATTCAGGAATATTAAAAACGACTTTTCAGACACCTGTAGCTTGTATTATGACAATTTGTGTCATAAAGAGTGGTTTAATTTCTACATGTTAATATGAGTAACAGTAAACTGATGTATCCAAATTAACGTAAGATAAAAGGTGAATTTACATATGTGTATAGTAGTAGGGTGGGGCTGGGGTTACATAGGTAATCAAATGCATAAACCGATGTGTATACATATGTAATCAATCAGGAAAAATTCATGCATGGGATTGTTGACATTATGCACCGGATTAGTTTAGAGTTGTATCGGAACATCTGCCTTTTAAAACAACTATAAAATAGTCTCTATATTACTATAAATCAGTGCTATTAAACGTTCAAATAAAGTATAGCATTAATACACTGGAGGAAAACTGTGCATATTTATACACAAACCACTTATAATCATCATTAATTAGGGCTTATATCGCTCAAATCCTGTTAGTTAATGCGTTTAATTGATGTAGTTGTTTGCTTAATGCCTAAGTGCCTATCTAATAGAGGTAAATAAATTGATAGCTTGTTGTATTTAAGGTGTTTTAAATGCTCATTTTGCGTGATATTCAGAGTATATTATGCTCTATAAAATATTGTATAATAGTTATTAATGGCGTATTAATTAAATCATGACATCATAAGCAATCTGTGCTAGACATTCATATTGATAGAAACCGGTCTTTATAGAGGGATAAATGGAAGATAAGTGCAGTTTTATAACGGATACATTTGTAGATTACATGAAGATGATTTACATTTGTGCTGTTACAGAAAGTGAATGTTGTAACCATGAATTACTGGTACTATCGGTTAGGTTTGTAAACGACTATATACTAGAGTAACCTAAATTAAGCTTGTAAACAAATGAAAGAACGTATTGAGGCCATTATAAAACACGAACGCTTAACGCCGTCATTATTCGCTGATGCCATTGGTGTGCAACGTTCAGGCATATCACATATTTTATCAGGTCGTAACAAGCCCAGCCTTGACTTTCTTAATAAACTACTGGGGCGTTTTCCTCATATTAGTGGTGATTGGCTGATTACTGGCCAAGGAACCATGCTTAAAAACGCTGTTTCACCCCCCAAAGAGGAGGCACAGTTACAAATGCCTATGGCTGGGGAACAGGTTGAAGAAAATCCTAAAAAGAGCTTTAAATTGCCTAAAAAGGAGGTGAAGGAAGAAGAGTTACCAGCCTATAAGCCTCTAGAAAAGCCTCAAACTGCCCAGAATCTGGCACAAACCGTGGCTGCAGTTGATGGTAAAAGCATTGAACGCATCATCGTTTTTTATGTAGATAAGAGCTTTGTTGAATATCGTCCTGAATAGGCTGTCTGTACTGTTTTTGATAGCCATTTAAGCACTTAAAGGGAAATAATAGCATGTATGTTGTTTAAACGCGTGTTGTGGTTTAAACATATCTTATCCATCGTCTTTTCTAATGATAATAGACGCCTATTTATGTACCTTATCAAAATGTAACTAGGAGGATTCGTATTAATTACTCAGTTTTGTGTATCTTTGTCCAATTTTGGGATTGTTACAAATGTAAACGGCAATCTTTTTACTTATGCAATATTAATTGTAATAAAGATACATGAAGAAGTACATCGATGATTTTAAGGTCATTAAAAATGAACGCTTAAATTACGAGTATGTCATCTTAACGCTGCAGCATCCTGGTAAATTACCGGCGATGATGCCAGGTCAGTTTGTCGAAGTGCGGGTGGATAATGGGCCAAATACCTTCCTCCGACGACCTATTTCCATTCATGACATTGATGAAGCAAATAACACCATGAAACTGCTGGTACAGGAGATTGGTGAAGGCACCAGGTTGATGGGACAGCTTAAAGAAGGTGACAATTGTAACTTAGTTTACCCGCTGGGTAATTCCTTTTCACTGCCTGAGAAGCCACGCGTTTTGCTGGTAGGTGGCGGTTGCGGAATAGCGCCTTTATTATTTATGGGTCGCCATTTAAAGGCCAATGGTATTGAACCACAGTTCCTGCTGGGAGCACGCACAGAGGAAGGCCTGATTGCTTTAGAGGCTTTCAGAGCATTGGGGCAGGTGCACACCACCACCGAAGATGGTTCAGTAGGTACTAAAGGCTACGTGATTCACCACCCGGTGATGCGCACACATGAACCGGAGATTGATATGATTTATACGTGTGGGCCGGAAGCAATGATGAAGGTGGTAGCCAAATATGCACGTAACCATAACATTACATGTGAAGTGTCGCTCGAAAATCATATGGCTTGTGGTTTTGGGGCTTGTTTATGCTGTGTGGCTGACACCATTGACGGGCATAAATGTACTTGTACGGATGGTCCTGTTTTTGACTCAACTTATTTGAAATGGTAGATTTACAGATAGATTTAAACGGATTACAGCTAAAAAATCCGGTGATGACAGCGTCCGGAACCTTCGGCTATGGTGAAGAGTTCATGGATTTTTTCGATATCAGCTGTTTGGGCGGTGTATTAGTAAAAGGTACTACACTGGAACACCGCGAGGGCAATGCTTATCCGCGTATGGCTGAAACACCACAAGGGATGTTAAACGCTGTAGGCTTGCAAAATAAAGGCGTACACTACTTTGCCGATCACATATACCCACGCATTAAAGATTACGATACGCACATGCTGGTGAATGTATCTGGTTCAACCATTGAAGACTATATCAAGACAGCAGAGGTGGTGAATGAACTGGATAAGATTCCTGGTATTGAGCTGAATATTTCGTGCCCGAATGTGAAGGAAGGCGGGATGGCCTTTGGTACCAGCTGTCCATCTGCTGTATCGGTGGTGGAAGCAGTGCGTAAGGTATATAAGAAGCACCTGATGGTGAAACTATCACCAAATGTAACGAACATAGCGGAGATTGGTGCTGCTGTGGAAGGGGCTGGTGCCGATTCCATCTCACTGATTAATACCCTGCTGGGCATGGCCGTTAATGCAAAGACCCGTAAGCCGGTATTGAGCACTGTAACGGGAGGTTTATCCGGTCCTGCAGTGAAGCCTGTTGCTTTACGCATGGTGTGGCAGGTATCACAGGTGGTAAAGGTGCCGATTGTAGGTATGGGGGGTATCATGAATGCCACTGATGCAGTTGAATTTATGCTGGCAGGAGCCTCTGCCATTCAGGTGGGTACGGCCAATTTTATCGATCCTTGTGTAACTGCTAAGATCGTTGAAGGGCTGGAGCAATACTGTCAGGAGCATGGCTTTGATAGGGTCAGTGACCTGGTTGGTGCTTTAGAGGTGTAAACCTTTCAACTATTTATAGATATTAAGCTCACTTTATAGTGGGCTTTTTTTTGTGCGAAGCTAATTTACAAAAGTAAACAACACTCATAGTCCTGTATCTGCAACTCCAATTACAATTGTAAACTAATAATAGGTTAGGCGTACCTCTCTGTTTGGCATTTTAAAGCAGTTAGTATAGCAAGTTGTGGTTACATTTGGCAATTATTTAATAGGAGTATAATAGCTTGTTTTAAGCTCACAAAAGGATGCTGCGCTCTTTATAGTTTTTTAATAGGCCAATGTAAATACCTCTGCTAATAGCTTATATAGTAGCCAAAGTCTATAAACAAAAAAAGCCCCGTCAAACGGAGCTTGTTGGTGACTCAGCAGGGATTCGAACCCTGGACCCACGCCTTAAAAGGGCGTTGCTCTACCAGCTGAGCTACTGAGTCATCCTTTGCTTTTGCGATTGCAAATATAGACCTTATGAGGCATATGCACAAGTTTTGTTTAAGATTAATCAAGATGAACATTCATGCTGAATAATCAAACTTTTTACCCACTGGCACTTAAGAAGTGATTATTTTTATTGCGTAGGTTAATTATGGGTTTAAAATAGCGCCTGATAACGGGCCAGCGCTCCGGGTACTGCTCTAATAGCTGTAATATTCGCACCCTGTTTTTTCGCAATGCATCGGAGATGGCAGGTGCTGATATGGGCTTTTGCATAGTCGCTCCAACATCTGCACTGGTAATGGACTGCCCTTGCTGCTGCAAATACGCTGCAGCATCCTCCAGGCGGTCTAGTATCAACATGGCCCTGTTTTGTTGGTTAGTGGCTAAAGGAGCCTTTGATAATTGTTGATGAACTGACTGTTGGGCTAGTTGAATGTAGCTTGCCTCAATCATCAATTCATCACCTGTAGCTGGATTATAAAGTTTACATATGTAATGTATACATTTGTCAATTGCATCTTTACATGCCTCGTAAGTGTGTTCGCCTGAAAGGAGTTTAGCCCGGCCTTGTTCTGACAAAACATAATTAACGCCATCTCTTCGACTTGATTCAAGTAAGTATGTATCTAACCAGTTGTTTTTCCACTCTTTTAAGGCCTCTGTTTGCTTGGTATTATCTAATTGATTGGCATTCAGTAAGCTCCTGGTGGCTTCCTTAAAGCTCTCTGATTCTTCACGTACAGAATAATAATTGTCAAGGGCAATGTTGGCAAACTGACTGGCCATTTGGCCTATAATGGCCTTATGCGAAGTCTCCAATTTGCTTTGATTACCCGAAATACCAAAATTACTGCAGTCATTCCTGAAAAACAGATACGATAAAATTGTTGTCTCGCGTTTATTGGTGCGCACCAATAAAACCAAATAATGCGACTCTGAGAATAAATCGAGTTGATTAAGCTTTATGGCATCCTGGCTGACAAATGGCAATAATTCGGGCCGCAACCATTGATGGCTTATCTTTTCTTTCGAGATGCTTTTTAGTTTTTGCCTGGCCTCATCGCTGATATTAAGAGGAGAAATGATACCATGCATTTGTTGATGCCATTCCAGACCTTCCACTTGCTTATCGCTTTCATAGAAGGTTAATATTCGATCTAGGCCACTTAAGAAACGCTGCCACTGCTGCATTAAAAAAGCTGCAGGATGTGTGTGTATGGTATTTGTGGCAGGTGCGTTTCGCATTAATTGATTCTTTGACTAACAAAGGTATAAAACTTAAGTATAAAGTTAAGTAATTGCTTAAGTTATTAAGTCGTCTTAAGCTACTTTTTTTGTAATAAAAAATGCTTAATAAGTTTATAAAGGTCTAATATATAGAAGATATTTGAAATCATATTGGTTTACTGTTTTAGTGTTGTACTAGAAAAAATAAGTAATAAATTAAGTAATTATGGTTTCGTATCAAGTATTCATTGAAAGACTGGCTGACTGGTTTATGCAGTTATTTTTGGATCCAGGTTATTTTAATGACACGGAGACTGAAGCTAGCGGGCATCGTGTCATAGCAAAGACCAAGAAGGTCATTATTGGATTAAAAAAGCCCATATTGGAATTCATCAATGATTCCAAAGAAGAAAGTAAAAAGAGAAGTAAACATGCTTTGCACAACTGCCAAGATGTTATAAGAATAGTGCCAGAATTGATGGTGCAGTCATTGTGTAGCCAGGCCCTTATGGCTCGGTGGCTATACTAAAAAGTCACCTACCTGAGTAGATGACCTTTCACTAAACATTAGATGCTGGAAATATCATTAGTTAAATACTTCCTGCTCTCCTATATAGCCTTCCTGTATAACAGTCATCCTTATATTTTGGCTATTAACAACACTGGCTTTCAAAAGAATGGCTGGCACCAGACGTTTGCCGTTATTAACGGTGATATTCATATTGGAAGGAGCCTCGCCATCAGAAATTTTAATGGCGGCATTGGCAGCTGCAAAGGCTAAGGATTCAATAGGTTTGTAAATGGTGATTGTTTGATTGCCGGCCACAATATTGCGCACCGCCATGATATCGGCATCCTGCCCGGCCAGCAGAACTTTACCGGCTTTATTGTGCTCTTTGAGGGCAGTGATGGCACCAGAAGCTAAGGCGTCATTGCCACAGATAATTGCATCTACCTCATTTTTGTCTTTTAAATAGGTGCTTAAGATGCGATAGGCCTCGTCGGGCAGCCAATAATTGCTGAATTCATCCAGAACAACGTTAATGTCACCCTTATCCACCAGAGGCTGCAAAACATTCATCCAACCCAAACGCAACAAATAGGCATTGTAATCACTGGTTGGACCGCTGATTAAGAGGTAATTACCTTTGGGAGCTATTTTTGTCAGGTAATTAGCCTGTAGTTCACCAATATTAATATTGTCAGTTGAAATATAATAGTCCAGGTTACAGTTCTTAATCAGGCGATCGTATGATATAACAGGAATATAGTTTTTGTGGGCCAGCTTGACTATTTCGCCGGCTTTTTCTAAATCAACCGGCACTACCACCAATACGTCCACGCCTTCATCAATAAGCTTTTGTGCTTGTTCCATCTGTTTATCTGGATCTGAGTCTGCTACTTCAACATAAGGAATGCCACCCAGCTCCTTCACCTTTTCTTCAAACAAGGCCTTATCTTTATTCCAGCGTTCTATTTCAAGGCTATCCATTAAAAAGCCTACTTTGGGTTTCATCTCACAGGATGAAAGGATGAACATCCCCAGAAGGCAAACTGTTAACACATATTTTAAGGCATTGATTGAAAGCCATAATGGCGTGTTTGAATGGTGTTTTGCCACTATCCTGGCAGGTAGCTGACCATCTCTATTGGGAAGGGTATCAACGGCCATGTCTTGTGTTTTGACGATTCTTTTCATACCGGATATTTTTGAGGTGGATAAATTTGTATTTAATTTACAACAAATGCCGGTCAAAGTAAAGTTCAGAGCTGGCTATTATCTTGAAAATATGATTTAAAAAAGAATAAATGTTAATTGAAAATCAACATTATAGAACGGTTTGGTATGATGATACAACCAGACAGGTGGCCATGATCAATCAGAATAAGCTGCCTTTTGAGTTTGAGGTCGTGCATTTTAACACCTATCAGGAAACTGCTGAGGCTATTCGAAACATGACAGTGAGAGGTGCAGGTGCTATTGGAGCAGCAGCCGGATTTGCTATGGCACAAGTTTTTGAAACCACTGAAGACATGCATATGATTCAGGAGGCTCGTGAATATATTGAAGCGACACGTCCAACGGCTGTTAATTTGTTCTATGCCACCGAAAAGGTATTTAACGCTGGTAAGGAGCAAAGGAACTTAGCTATGGTTGTAGCACAAGAGATTGCTGATGAGGATGCGGAGGGGTGTCGGCTAATTGGAGAATACGGGAATACCCTCATTCAGCCATCCGGACGAATACTGACTCACTGTAATGCCGGCTGGCTGGCCTTTGTGGATTACGGTTCGGCACTGTCACCGGTATATGCGGCGCATAATGCCGGCAAGCAACCTTTCGTATATGTAGATGAAACACGCCCAAGAGGTCAGGGGGCTCGTCTGACGGCCTATGAATTGGGACAAAACAAGGTGGAGCATCGGATTATAGCAGACAATGCGGCTGCCTACTATATGGCTAAGGGTGATATTGATATGGTGATAACCGGAGCCGATAGGATTACGGCCAATGGTGATGTGGCTAATAAAATAGGTACCCTTGAAAAAGCCATTCTGGCAAAGGAATTTGGTATTCCGTTTTATGTAGCAGCTCCATTCAGCACGTTTGATTTTAATACACCTTCCGGTGATAGAATTGTAATTGAGGAAAGGAGCGATGAGGAATTGCTCTATCATGAAGGGCCTGATGATAACAATATCATACGCAAGATTCGCATGGCCGCTCCCGGTTCATCTGGACTTAATCCGGCTTTCGATGTTACCCCTAATCGCTATATAACCGGTTTTATCACCAATCGTGGTATCATTCGTCCTGATGAGTTAAAGGGATACCAATAAAAAATAAGTAGTTTTACAATACATATACTTATAAATTAATAAAAAAATAGGGATTGTAATTTTGATTTAAATTATATATCCCTATTTTTGCAATGAAATCACTCATTCGTGACCAAAATAAAGATGAATTATATTATTACAAATATTACTACTTCTACAACTACCCCTTGGGGGGTATAGCTTATTATTTCATCCGGTCAATTCATTTTTTTTATTTATAAGTTTTTCAACCTAATCTGCTAATGGTTAGGCATCGATTATTTTGATTTTGTAAAGCTCACTATATGAAAGTTTTAAAATTTGGTGGTACTTCTATGGGCAGTGCATCCGCTATCCGAAAAGTACAAGAGGTTGTAAAAAGCCAGTCGGAGCCTGTGGTTGTGGTCGTCTCTGCTGTTGGAGGAGTTACTGATAAACTGGTGCTTGCTGCCAATACAGCAGTAAAGGGCGAGGATTACCAGAATATACTTGAAGAGGTGGTTCAAATTCACTCCTCAGTAGCACAGGATTTATTTGATGACAAGTGTCAGGCACAGCTATATAGCACATGTGAGAATGTATGGCAAGAGTTAAGGCAAGTGCTCCAGGGGGTTTTTTTAACGCGTGAATTAAGCACCAAAAGTTACGATACAATAGTAGGTATTGGTGAGCGCCTATCATCCGTTTTTTTAAGCCAGTTGATGGACGGTGCCAAACTGTTTGATAGTCGTCTCTTTATCACTACTGAGGCGAATGGCAAAGGGCATCATGTCAAATACAATGAAACTATGCAAGCTATTGGCGAGCTGAAGTTTTCATTAGGTAAAGTGAATGTCTTTCCTGGTTTTATTGCAGCCAATGCCGTTGGCGAAAACACGACGCTTGGCAGGGGAGGTTCAGACTATTCTGCGGCTTTACTGGCTGCAGGCCTGGAGGCAAATGTTCTGGAGATATGGACGGATGTTGATGGTTTTATGTCGGCCGATCCGCGAGTAATAAAACGGGCCTACTGCATAGAACACCTGAGTTATGCAGAAGCGATGGAACTGTCGCATTTTGGTGCTAAGGTGATTTATCCGCCAACTATCATTCCGGCTTTACAAAAACAAATCCCTATTAAAGTTAAAAATACATTTAATGCTTCGGCAAGAGGCACTTTAATTGATGATCAGAAGGATGAACAACAACGTGTTAAAGGTCTGTCGTCCATTAAAGATGTGGCATTATTAACTCTGCAGGGCAATGGTATGATTGGGATCACTGGTATTTCGATGCGCATGTTTAGTGCCCTTGCCAGTCATAATATTAATATTATCCTTATCTCCCAGGCATCCAGCGAAAGCAGTATTAGTGTGGTACTGGCTTCTGAGGATGTAGAAGTGGCCAGGTTGGCATTAATAAAGGAATTTGACAAAGAGATTGCCCGCCGCGAAATTAATGGTGTTTCTATTGATAAAGAAATGGCGGTGGTGGCCATTGTTGGAGAGGGCATGAAGCATGCGCCAGGTGTGTCGGGCAAATTGTTTAGTGATATAGGCCGCAATGGTATTAATATATACGCTATTGCCCAGGGGGCTTCTGAACTGAATATTTCGTTTGTGATCCATGCACGCGATCTGCGAAAGTGCCTCAATGTCGTGCATGAGTCTTTTTTCCTGAGTGCTTATCAGGCCATTCACCTGTACCTTGTAGGTGTTGGTACAGTAGGTAAGAACCTGCTGCAGAAAATCACACGTCAATCAGAGCGCTTATTAAAAACCGAGCATCTAAGCATACGTTTAGCTGGATTGGCCAACTCAAAGCAGATGATATTTAATGATCGTGGACTGGAATTGGAATCGGCCCTTGAAGTACTTAAGGAGGCTAGTCCGGGAACAATTGATCAGTTTGTGGAGCAAATTATTGCCAACAACCACTCAAACAGTGTATTTGTAGACTGTACTGCCAGTGCACTGGTGGCAGAAAAGTACCAGCGATTGCTGGAAAATAATGTATCTGTGGTGACCGCCAATAAGATTGCCGGCTCATCAAGTTACGCGCGTTATGAGCAACTAAAGAAAACAGCCCGTCAGAAAGGGGTGAAGTACTTGTTTGAAACGAATGTGGGAGCTGGCTTACCAATCATTAACACCATCAATGGTATGGTGCAGAGTGGCGATCGCATACTGCAGCTGGAAGCAGTGCTGTCGGGCACTTTGAATTATATCGTCAATAATGTCAGCGCAGATCGTCCTCTGTCAGAGGTAGTACTCGAGGCTAAAGAACTGGGCTATAGTGAGCCTGATCCGCGTATTGATCTGAAAGGAACAGATGTACTGCGTAAACTGTTGATTCTGGCACGCGAGAGTGAGTATGCCCTTGAGGAGCAACACGTAGAGATCAAACCATTTGTGCCTGCCGAGTATTTTACAGATGAATCTGTTGATGGATTCCTGCAACGCTTGAAGGCCTATGATGATGCCTTTGAAGCGATGCGCGCCGGAGCTGCCGCAAAAGGGAAAGTCATTCGCTATGCGGCCTCACTCAAAGAGGGACGTGCCCGGGTGGGATTTATTGAGGTGGATGCACATCATCCGTTTTATAACCTCGCAGATAGCAATAATAAAGTGATTCTCAGATCAGATTATTATTACGAACATCCCATGGAGATAAAAGGCTACGGGGCCGGAGCAGACGTGACAGCTGCCGGTGTTTTTGCCGATATTATTAAAGTAGTGAACCTTTAACCTTAAACGAAATAAACACATGAAACATCTTGTAATACTGGCAGATGGCTTTGCCGATCAACCAATTGAACGCCTGAATGGCAAAACGCCGATGATGGTCGCTAATACACCTCATATCGATCAGCTTTGTGAGAAATCGGGTTGTGGTTACCTGAAAACGGTGCCAGATTCATTGCATCCGGGCAGCGAAGTGGCCAATATGACCATTATGGGCTATGATGCTGAAAAATACTATCAGGGCCGAGGCGTGTTGGAAGCGGCAGCTCTTGGGATTGATATAGAACCCAATGATCTGGTTTTTCGCTGCAATCTGGTGACCGTGGAAGCGGCTAAGCTGCTCAACCATTCTGCCGGCCATATTGAAACAGAAGAAGCCCGGGAATTAATCAATGCCTTGAATGAGTATTTGGGCACTGAGCGTGTTAAATTTTATGCCGGTGTAAGCTATCGTCATGTGATGGTGATAAAGGGTGGAAAAAATGGCGTAGAATGTACGCCACCCCACGATGTGCCTGGTGAGTTTGTTGAAACGGTGTTACCCAAGCCCTTTGAAAGTAATGATACCGTTAAACTGCTGCGCCAGCTGATGTTTGCTTCCAATGAGCTGTTGAGTGCTCATCCGGTTAATGTGCGCAGGCGTGCTAAAGGACTGCCCGTTGCCAACATGATATGGCCATGGTCGCCTGGTTTCAAGCCTGCCATGCCCACCTTAAAGGAGCTTTATGGCATTGAGCAGGGAGTGGTGATATCGGCTGTTGACCTGATTCATGGGTTAGGCCGGCTGGGAGGACTGCAATCTGTTTTTGTAGAAGGAGCAACAGGTTTGTATACTACGAACTATACGGGCAAAGCACAAGCTGCTCTAAAAGCATTAAAGGAAGGGGCCGACTATGTGTTTCTGCATATTGAAGCACCTGATGAAGCTGGTCATGAAGGTGATGTGGAGTTGAAAATCAAAACCCTGGAGGATATTGATCAGAAAGTGGTGAAGCTGGTGTTGGAATATCTAAGTAAGGATGGCGAAGATGTGAGTGTGGCTTTTCTGCCCGATCACCCTACACCATGCGAGATCAGAACACACACGCGCGACCATGTGCCGTTTATGATCTATCGACCAGGCTTGGCACCTGATAAGGTGAAGGAATATAATGAAGAATCGGTAAGCAATGGTGTATTTGGTTTTATCGATCAAACAGAATTTATGCAGGTATTATTATCCGGAAAAAAGTAAACAATGCAATATTACAGTACAAATAATCCATCTGTTAAGAGTGACTTAAAGAATGCCGTTATTAATGGTTTGGCACTTGATAAAGGCCTGTTTATGCCAGAAGTTATCCCGGTTTTACCGGATGATTTCTGGAAAGCTTTGCCAGATATGCCATTGGGCGAAATAGGCTTCGAAACCTTAAAGCACTTCTTTTGTCCTGAAATACCCGAAGATGACTTCAGGCAACTAACAACAGAAGCATTTAATTTTCCCATTCCGTTGGTGCCGGTCACCGATAGAATTGGTTCACTGGAATTATTTCATGGGCCTACCTTAGCCTTTAAAGATATAGGTGCTCGTTTCCTGGCACGTGTTATGGCGCGTTTTACCAAAGACACAGGTGCAGAAGTGAATGTGTTGGTGGCTACATCGGGTGATACGGGGAGTGCTGTGGCCAATGGCTTCCTGGGTGTAGAAGGGGTGAACGTATTTGTACTTTATCCAAAAGGATTAGTGTCGGATGTACAGGAAAAGCAATTCACCACACTGGGCCAAAATATTACAGCCATAGAGGTGGATGGAACTTTTGACGACTGTCAACGTCTGGTTAAAACGGCTTTCATGGATGATGAGCTCAAGAAAAGTATGCAGCTGACATCGGCCAACTCTATTAATCTGGCGCGTTTTTTGCCGCAGATGGTTTATTATTTTTCAGCTTATGCACAGGCGCTTAAGCAAGGGAACAAAGAGGTCATGTTGTGTGTGCCTAGTGGTAATTTCGGTAATTTAACTGCCGGATTAATTGCTTACAAGATGGGATTGCCTGTCAAGCGATTTGTGGCTGCCACCAACTGTAACGATATTGTTCCAAAATATCTGGATACGGGTAATTATCAACCCGCCCCGAGCATTGCCACACCGGCCAACGCCATGGATGTAGGTGATCCCAGCAACTTTATCCGGATTCAGGAGTTGTTTAATCGTAATTTATCGGATATAAAAGCGGTTGTCGAAGGTGTGAAAGTGGATAATGATACAATTTATTCAACCATTCGTTCGGTATTCAATGAGTCTGGTTATGTACTTGATCCGCACGGTGCCATTGGCTATCATGCTATCAAAGAAAAATTGGAGACTACGGACTACGGCATATTCCTGGCAACTGCTCACCCGGCTAAGTTTCCCGAAACGGTGGAAGAGATGATTCAGCAAAAGGTGGAACAACCCGAGCGCCTCAAGGCATTTTTAGATGGCCAAAAGCGAGTAGAAAGCGCCTCAGCTGACTATAAGGATTTGGTGAAAATCCTGCTGACTTACGCCTGACGTAAGTAGGCATCTGTTAAAAAATCCTGCTAATCTTTAATATATTTTTAAAAAAAAACTATTTTTACGACCGTTGAAATCAATTGTATCAATAAAATAGATTAAAAGAATTTTATTATGAAGTATTTAGCAACTTTATCTCTTGTGTTAATGGTAGCTTTCGGAGCTTTTGCTCAGGAAGAAAGTGCGGCAGAATTGAAAAATCAGGGGAATGAAGCTTTAAGAGCGAAAAATTACAAAGGAGCGTTGGAGTTATTTGAAAAAGCAATTGCATCATGGGGTGAAGAACCAATGGATGAAGCCATGGTTTACAATGCAGCTACCTGTGCTCGTAAAATAAAAAATTACGATAAGGCCATTAACCTTTACGGTGAGTCTAAGAAATTAAACTACAAAGCAGACGTTTCTACCTATTACATTGCTTCAGCATTGAAGAGTTCTGATAAAGATGCAGAAATGGAAAAAGTGCTGTTAGCGGGTATCGAAGAGTATGGCACAAGCAAGTATGTGGCACATATGAAAAAGATGTTGGCTGGTTACTATGTGAAAGAAAGTAACGAACTTTACACCAAAGGACAAGGCATCTTAAATACACGTGTTGATGGTAACCGTGATGAGTGGGATGCTATTAAAGAAAAAGCTAAAGTTGTTTTGGATGAAGCAGCTGATTTAGCTAAAAAAGCTTTGGAGTATGATGCAGCTAATAAAAATGCACAAGCCATCTTAAGCGGAATTGACACTTTCCTGGCTAGCTAAGAAAGAATTAAAATAGTTGAAAGCGGCAGTCTGATTAGGCTGCCGCTTTTTTTTGGTATCATTCTTGGTGAATTTCTAACTAACTCAGTTATTTTTGTAGCTCAACCCCTAAAAACAAGATGTAAATGAAACAACTGTTATCAGTGCTGTTACTCACCGGCTTTGTGGGTGCACTATTCGCGCAAAATGCGGATGTAATGAAGAGCGATGCCATCATGCAGGAGAGTCAGATGCAATACCTGGCTGCTGCCGAATTGTATGAAAAAGCTGCTCAGCTCTATGAATCAGACGGTAATACTGATGCATTCTCCTGGTTTAAAGCTGGTCAAAACTATGTTAAGGCTAAGGACTATCAAAAGGCTGTGACCATGCTGGATAAGGCGCAGACAAGCGGTTATTCAGAGGCAGAATTATATCTGTCTATGGGTGATGCATTTGCCGGCACAAAGCAATTTGATAATGCAGAAAAGGCTTTGATTGATGGGCGCAATCAGTTTGCAGCTCAAAAGGCTGAATTCACCAAGAAGCTAGGCTATCTGTACTTTAACTCTGCGCAATATGAAAAAGCGGTGACATCCTTAAGTGAAGCTATCAGCGAGGAGCCTGGTAATTACATGTATCACTACCTCCTAGGTTCATCTTATGAACGCTTGAAGGATTATGCTATGGCTACAGAGGAGCTTGAAAAAGTGGTGGCTTTAGAGCCCAATCATAAAAACAGTATTAAGAAGCTGGGGGTGATCTACTTTAAGCAAACTGACTATCTCTATAGTAAAGAAACTAAACGCTATGAGGCTATGAAAAATCCGAGTCGGGTAGATTACCACACTTCAACAAAAAAGCTGGAGGAGATTGCTAAAGGGTATAATAAAGCATTACCATACCTGGAGCAGGCACACCAACTTTCGCCAAAGGACAAGGCTATAATCAGCTGTTTAAGTATTGCATACAGACGATTGAAAATGGAGGAGAAGGCCAGTCAGATGGCGGCCCTGTTGAAATAATCCAGGAATTACATAAAAAAAAGCTGCCCACTGGCAGCTTTTTTTATGTAGTAAATAGAGGTCTCTATTCCTCTTTTTTCTTCGATAGTTCAATAATGGCGGTGGTTATTTTTTCTTCTTTATCGTCATAATCCACCTTAATAATATCACCTTCTGATACGGACGCCTGAATTATAACCTCGGCCATTTCGTCTTCCAGGTATTTCTGGATAGCACGCTTAAGAGGTCGGGCACCATACTGAACGTCGTAACCTTTTGTGGCGATAAAGTCTTTGGCTTTATCAGACAGCTCCAGTTTGTATCCCAAAGCCTCAACCCGGTCATACAATCCTTTCAGTTCAATATCAATGATCTTGTGAATATCCTCTTTTTCCAGGTTATTGAAGATGATAACATCATCAATACGATTAATAAATTCAGGCGCGAATGCTTTTTTCAGAGCCTTCTCGATAACACCTTTAGCATGATCGCGATCAGAAATACTGCTGGCAGGAGTAAAACCAACTCCACGGCCAAAGTCTTTCAGTTCACGCGTACCAATATTCGATGTCATGATGATGATGGTATTCTTAAAGTCCACTTTTCGACCTAAACTGTCGGTCAAACGGCCTTCATCCAGCACCTGAAGCAGTAAATTGAAGACGTCTGGGTGTGCTTTCTCAATTTCATCTAAAAGTACCACTGCATAAGGGCGACGACGAACCTTTTCGGTTAGTTGACCACCCTCTTCGTACCCAACGTATCCCGGAGGGGCACCTACTAATCGCGACACGGAGAATTTCTCCATGTATTCACTCATATCAATGCGAATAAGTGCGTCGGTTGTATCAAAAAGATACTTGGCCAGCACTTTTGCCAGGTGGGTTTTACCAACACCGGTTGGCCCTAAAAAGACAAATGAGCCAATGGGGCGATTCGGATCTTTCAGTCCGGCACGGTTACGTTGTATGGCTTTTACAATCTTTTCAATGGCCGTATTCTGACCAATGACAGAGCCATTTAATTCTTTACCCATCTTCAAGAGGCGGAAGCCTTCGGCCTGGGCAACGCGCTGTACCGGAATACCTGTCATCATGGCTACTACTTCTGCCACTTTTTCAGCATCCACGCTCTCACGGTGCTGAAGCAGTTCTTCTTCCCACTTGCTTTTAGCACTATCCAGCTCTTCCAGCAATTCCTTTTCTTTGTCACGGAAGCTGGCCGCCAGCTCAAAATTTTGTGCTTTTACGGCTTTAATCTTGTTCTCCTTAACTTCGTCGATATTATTCTCAATCGTCAGGATGGTTTCGGGCACAACAATATTAGAAATGTGCACACGCGAACCTGCTTCATCTAAAGCATCAATGGCTTTATCGGGCAGATGTCTGTCAGAGATATAACGCTCAGTCAGCTTAACACAGGCCTCCACAGCTTCGGGCGTATAGCTTACATTGTGGTGGTCTTCGTATTTCTCCCTGATATTATTCAATATCTCAACGGTTTCTTCAATCGTCGTAGGTTCCACCATTACTTTTTGGAATCGACGCTCCAGGGCACCATCTTTTTCAATGTGCTGACGATATTCATCCAGCGTGGTGGCACCAATGCATTGTATCTCACCACGCGCCAGCGCAGGCTTCAACATATTGGCTGCATCCAGTGAGCCGGTGGCACCACCAGCACCTACAATGGTGTGTATCTCATCGATAAACAGGATAATGTTCGGATTGCGGCTTAATTCGTTAAGAATGGCCTTCATGCGTTCCTCAAATTGCCCCCGGTATTTGGTACCAGCAACAATAGAAGCCAAATCAAGGGTTACCACACGTTTATCAAATAGTACTCTGGATACCTTCTTTTCGTTGATACGTAAAGCCAGGCCTTCAGCAATAGCCGATTTACCAACACCCGGCTCACCAATCAAAATGGGGTTGTTCTTTTTGCGGCGACTTAATATTTGCGCCAGTCGTTCAATTTCTTTTTCTCTGCCTACGATGGGATCCAGACGGTTTTCTTCTGCAGCTTTGGTGATGTCAATGCCAAAGTTATCAAGTACCGGTGTGTCTGAACCTGTTTTGGCACCAGCTTTACTGCCTTCGCCACCCGAACCGGAGCCGGAGCCGGAAAAGGGGCTATCCTGATCGTCATCCTCCGGATAGTCGGCCTTGGCCAGGGGAGCTTCTTGCTCAAGCATTTCTTTAACCCGCTGGTAATTAATATTTTCTTCTGCCATAATTTCCCATATTATACTGCTCTTTTCTTTCAGAAGAGCGATTAGTAAATGGCCTGTATTAACACGCTTACTTTTTAAGGCTTTAGCTTCGAGGTGAACCAGTTTTAACACTCGTTCGGCTGATTGTAATAAGGGCAGGTTATCGCTTTGGATGGCCTCTTTTTCTTTCAGGTGCTCATCCAACGCTTGTTTGATGCGCGGAATATCGGCATTCAGCCGTTGCATTATTTCCATGGCAACACCTTCACCATCACGCAAAATGCCAAGCATCAGGTGTTCTGGCGATATGAAATGGTTACCCAACCTTTCAGCTTCTTCCTTACTGTATGAGATCACGTCCTTAATACGTGGCGAAAAGTTTAAATCCATATAATTGTTTGAATCTATTTATTACAAAACAAGCTGCCGCGCCTCTTGTTTGGCCGACAGGTAAAAAAAATGAACAAGAATCGTGCAATAAGCGAAAGAACAGCCAAAGAACTGTAAAACCTGACAATTGTGCAGCTTCTTGTCAATGGATGAATTTAATTATTCTCCCCGCAATAATCAAAAAATGTTGAAAACATTCCTGCGGTGAGCCTGCTTTTTGCCTGTTGATAAAATGTGTTAATAATCGTTTTTCCATCTAATCGAAATTACTTAAATTAGTGCGTTCAAAAAATGGCTGGTACAAGCCATTTTTTATTGTAATAGATTATATAAAAACAAACTCATAAATGACTGAAGGAGAAAAAATAATAAAAATCAACATTGAGGAAGAGATGAAGTCAGCCTACATCGATTATTCGATGTCGGTGATTGTTTCGCGTGCCTTACCTGATGTTCGTGATGGAATGAAACCGGTTCACCGCCGCGTTTTGTATGGGATGAGTGAGCTGGGATTAGCAGCCAATAAGCCGTATAAAAAATCTGCCAGAATTGTAGGAGAGGTGCTGGGTAAGTTCCACCCACACGGCGATTCATCGGTTTATTTTGCCATGGTAAGGATGGCTCAGGACTGGTCATTGCGCTATCCTTTGGTTGATGGACAAGGAAACTTCGGATCGGTTGATGGAGATAGCCCGGCGGCGATGCGTTATACTGAGGCGCGTTTAAATAAGCTGGCGGAAGAAATGTTGGTGGATATTGAGAAAAACACCGTTGATTTTCAATTGAATTTTGATGACTCTATTCAGGAGCCAACTGTTTTACCTACACGCATTCCTAACCTCTTAGTCAATGGGGCATCCGGTATTGCAGTGGGTATGGCTACGAATATGCCGCCGCATAACTTGCGCGACACGATTGACGCCACCATTGCTTACATCAACAACAATGACATCGAAATTGATGAGTTGATTGATATTGTTAAGGCCCCTGACTTCCCAACGGGAGGTACTATATATGGTTACCAGGGTGTTAAAGATGCCTTTAACACTGGTAAAGGACGTGTGGTGATCCGTGCCAAAACAGATATTGAGATGGAAGGCAACGGTCGTGAGAAGATTATCATTTCAGAGATACCATACATGGTGAATAAGGCCGAGCTGATCATGAAGATTGCCGACCTGGTGAATGATAAAAAGATCGATGGCATTTCCAATGTGAATGATGAGTCAGACCGTCAGGGTATGCGCATTGTGATTGACTTGAAGAAGGATGCAATTGCCAATGTGGTGCTGAACCATTTATATAAGTATACGGCCATGCAAACCTCTTTTGGGGTCAATAATATTGCATTGGTAAATGGTCGTCCACAATTATTGAATCTTAAGGGATTAATCAAGTGTTTTGTAGAGCACCGTCACGAAGTTGTGACACGCCGTACACAATACGAATTGGAGCAGGCCGAGAAACGCGCTCACATCCTGGAAGGATTGATTATTGCCAGTGATAATATTGATGAAGTGATCAAAATTATCAGAGCTGCTAAAACGCCTGATGAAGCACGTGAGAACCTCATTAAACGCTTTGAACTAACAGATATACAGGCACGCGCCATTGTAGAAATGCGCCTGCGTCAGTTAACCGGACTGGAGCAGGATAAGCTGCGTGCAGAGTACGAAGAGTTGATGAAGGAGATTGCCCACCTGAAAGATATATTGGCCAACTTTGAACTGCGCATGAGCATTATCAAAGAGGAGCTGGAAGAGGTCAAGGCTAAGTATGGCGATGAGCGTCGTACAGATATAGTTTACAGTTCTGAAGAGTTTAACCCGGAAGATTTCTACGCTGATGAAGAAATGATCATTACCATTTCTCATCTGGGTTATATGAAGCGCACGCCACTAGCTGAGTTCAAGACGCAAAACAGAGGTGGTGTTGGTTCAAAAGGTTCAACCACCAGGGATGAAGACTTTATTGAGCACATCTATCCGGCTTCTATGCACAATACCATGCTGTTCTTCACTAAGAAAGGCCGTTGTTTCTGGCTGAAAGTATATGAAATACCGGAAGGCACAAAGAATTCAAAGGGTAGAGCCATTCAAAATCTGCTGAACATCGATCCGGATGATACGGTGAAGGCATTTATCAAGGTGAAGAAGCTGAATGATGAGGATTACATCAATTCGCACTACATCATGATGGGTACCAAAAAAGGTGTGGTTAAGAAGTCATTACTGAAAGATTACTCTCGTCCACGTGTAAATGGGGTGAATGCCATTACCATTAAAGAGAACGATGAGCTGTTGCAGGCCCGTCTCACCAATGGACAGTCGGAAATATTGATGGCGACACGCTCAGGTAGAGCCATTCGTTTTAACGAAACACAGGCCCGATGCATCGGTCGTACAGGTGCAGGCGTGCGAGGTATAACACTGGCTTCAGAGCATGACGAAGTGGTTGGCATGGTTTGTGTGAAAGATACAGAAGCTGAAGATATTCTGGTGGTGTCTGAAAAAGGATATGGAAAACGTTCCAAAACGGAAGATTACCGGGTTACCAACCGCGGTGGTAAAGGGGTAAAAACCATGAATATCAGTGAGAAAACCGGTGAATTGATCACGATTAAAAACGTGACTGATGATAACGATTTAATGATTATTAATAGATCGGGTATTGCTATTCGATTGTCAGTTAGTGAGATGCGAGTAATGGGGCGTGCTACTCAGGGCGTTCGATTAATCAACCTGAGCAAGAAGCAGGATGAAATCGCATCGGTAGCTAAAGTTACTTCAGAAGCCGCCATTGAACAGGAAGCTTTTGAGCAAGAGGATAACGATGACGTGGTAACCGAAAATACTAAGGAACAAACTAACGAATGAGGATAAATACTATATTTGCCTCACAAAATCAATCTAAAACTTTTTGAAATGAAAAGATTAGCGCTATTTGCAATTTTAATTTTCAGTATCTCAGCTGTATTTGCCCAAAAAGGTAAAGTATCAGCTGCCAGTGGTTATTTGGACACAAATGACGTAGATGCTGCAAAAAAGGCAATTGACCAGGCTATTGAGCATGAGAAATCAAAGGACTGGCCTAAAACATACATTATTGCTGCCAAAGTTTATACTGAATTGTCTAAGTCCGGGCAGGACGCTGATGGCATCAAAAAAGCAGTGGACTTCTACAAGAAAGCCATTGAGCTTGACCAAAAAGGCGATGCTAAAGGTAAAGGAATCGGTAAATATGAGAAAGAAATTAAGCTTCAGTTGACATTCTTCAAGCCTGACTTAACTAACTCGGGTATCGAAGGGTTCAATACAGAAAATTTCGAACAGGCTTTATTTGCTTTTGAAAACGTATTGTACATCAATGCTTTACCAATGTTCCAGGAAGAAGCCCCAGGTATTGATACTGCTATCGTATATAACTGCGCATTAGCCGCTTACAATGCCAAGGACTGGAACAGAGCTGAACAGTATTTCAACCAGTCAATTGACTTAGGTTACGGTGGTGGTGATGCTGTATTGTTGTTGGATCAGGTGTTTGATGCATCTGGAGACAGTACGAAAGTAGCTGAAAACCTGCAACGTGGTTTCCAAAAGTACCCAGAAGATGAGCGCATTTTAACAACACTGATTCAGTACTACCTGGATGCTCAGCAGAATGATGCTGCTTTAGAATACCTGAATACAGCAATCGAAAAGGATCCTGAGAATCCATCATTCTACTATGCGCGCGGTGTTCTGTATGAGAACATTGATAAAGATGAAGCCATTAAGAACTATGAAAAGTGTTTAGAAATTGACAGTAAGTTCTTCAATGCGCTTTATAACATTGGTGTTATCTATTATAACAAAGGTGTTGAGCAGCAGAATGTTGCCAATGACAAGACGACCACAAAAGAATTCAATGCAGCAATGGAAGTGGCTAACGAATTCTGGGAAAAATCATTACCATACATGGAAAGTGCTCATGAAGTTCAACCGGAAGAAGCAGCAGTTTTGGAAACTTTAAAAGGTTTATATTACCGCTTTGAGAGAATGGACAAGTACAACGAGGTAAAAGCTAAGATTGACGCTTTAAATTAATAAAGAAGGTAGCCGGTTTAATCGCCGGCTATTTTTTTACATCTAAAAATAACATAATATCAATCTCATGACTTTTTTTAGTCTGGAGACCCTGAAAACACAAGTGCTAATCGGTACACGACATTGCACAGACCGCATAAACACAAGTAAACCCGTTCTTATTTAGAACGGGTTTAAATTTATATTTACTATTTTCGTATTGACCTAGTGTTTTAGGTTAAAAGAAAAATTATGTCACGCCCCGAAACGTCGGGGCATTTTTTTTTAGTAGCGTTTGGCTTTATAGCCATAAGCAATTACATGACAATCCGTTGCATCTAACTTACAACAAAGAATGTTTTCAAATTCATGACGGGTACCCGCTACCATTCCTTCAGCACCAAAGTTTTCCATAGTACTACCACCATTGTTTGGGTCATCATACGAAGTAATATAAAGAAATGAATCGTTACTGCTACCAGCAGTAACAACGGCTTTACTTATCATTACTAATTCACCTAAACCACCTACAGTATTTGATGTATAAGCACCATCCGACTTTTTTATCTTATAAAAAGGTTCAACATGTACTCTATCAGTTCCAAAGTACTGACGAGCGAATTGTTTAAAATCCTCCTGGCTAATTACTACCATATCATTATTTTTTTGAGGTTCGACATATTTTTTTGTACATCCAACGAATGCCACTAGAAACAAGGTGTACAAGCACAACAACCAATATGTTTTTAATTTCGCTGATAATTTGAATAAGTGTTTCATCGTTGAAAATTGTTAATATTGTAGAGGAGGCGAATAATTCACCTCCAAATACAAAGAATTTATTTATAAAATTTCTAATCATGATTTTGAACTTTATTACACCATCACCCGAAAGCATAGGCATTTATAAAACCTTAATTATTTTCTGTCTTATTGCCTTGTTTATCGGATTTAGGATAGGAGCACATTATGAAAGATGGAAATTAAAAAGAAAGAGATAGACCTGACTTAGCCCAAATGTTACGCATTTGGGTTTTTTCTTCTCTACTCAATTCCTTATTAAACCATCCAAATAAGTCTAACGAATACCCCCCAAAGAAAGCACCGCCTAACGCGTATCCTTTATTTCCAAAAGCATCATAAACCTTAACTAATTCATCACCATTTAAAGGTTTAAGAATAGTAAACATTAAATACTCATCAGTACCAGGAGCAGCCATAGCAGAATACAGAGTTTCAGCAATTGAAAGATACTTATCGACCTTTGTTGAATAACCACCAATAGACTTTACCAAACTCTTAACCTTATCTAGCGGGATGAAAAACAGAAGTGGGAGCAAAAGCACCCACCAATGTTTTTTTAAGATGTTAATCAATGTTTTGCCAAGCTTCATCATACAATGATTTTTCAAGGTTATACAAAGATTCAATTTTACACATGGCCTTAACAACTGGATAAAGTTCTTCACTATTCCAGTTCAAATGCTCATCACGTTCATAGCCCGACTCATTGACAACAAACTGAATATATGATTCAGTATCATTCTCATGCGATGGTGCCCAAGTGCTAACAATTTTGGCAATTGTGTTTTTACCATCACGTTGGTATAATGTTCGCATATTGCGCAAGCCAGCACGTACACCCAACATCATAGAATCAAACTCTTCAAAATCTGGGTCATCATCCTTTACAGATTCACCACGCCATTTTATTTCAGTTTGGCGGAGGTTTAAAGGATTATTGTTTCTAATACCTCTTGTTTGGTCGCTACCAGTATAAGGTACTTTTTTCAGTTCTTGTTGTTCCCTCCAAAGAGGATATAAAAAGAACACAGCAACAGGAGCAACAACAACAACAAGGGCGAGAAGTAGCCAAACATACCACTTTACTTTTTTAAGATTCAACATCATTCACCTCCTTTTCCTTGTTTACACCGTCCCAAGCTTCCTTAAAAGCTTGCAAACCTTGGTTTAAGGCATCCATGAACTTAAAGAACTTCTGTACTTTAGTGATGCCAGTTCCTATTTTATCAATCCATCTCCACATAATTACCTACGCTTTACGAATGTTCCAAAATAGTTTTTAGCAGGATTGGCCACCATCTGCAAATCTGGAATAGTCAGCTTTTTACTATTCACATTGTAAAATGCTGTGAAAGTCTTTTTTCCATCAGGAAACTGAACCGATGCGACCCACTTATCAGAGTTAGGACTCTTAGTTTTCGACTTTTCACACGGAACAGCCACAAACGAGATAAAACCACGCCCACGAGATTTATTCCAACCAGTAATACACGGACGGCCTTTTTTATCCTGACCAAGTTTACAACCTGATTTTTTACGAGGTTGCGAATGATACGCAGGGCGATAATTGTTAGCCACATACGACTGACCATTGTAACCCTGATTGTATTGGGGCGGTAAATAACCGCCCGGCATGTTATAATTTCTTGGCATGATTAAACCCTCCACTTTTTACGGCCAGTTCCTTTACTCAAGAAGTAAATAAGACCCAGTACAACAATTCCACCAGTATAGAAATACCAATACTTCTTTACATGTTCCCAAACCTGTAACAGCTTTGCTTTGATTTTATCCATCGTATTACTACCTGATGGATTCAAAGCTTCACGCGATGGGGCAGTAGTAGCGCTTGCAATCGGTAAGTTCATACCTGTTTGGGTTTTCACTTCTTTCTGTATACCTAGAGCAATGGCATTACCTACCTCTTTAGCAAGGGTTGGATTGCTTATACTAGTTGCAGTTGACTTTAAGACTGTTTGTGCAATCTTATCAGCCTTAACAATTCCATCCCTTACAGCAGCATCGCCCATACTACCAACCAAAGCCCCGCCAATATCCTCAACAGCCACTTTAGCAATAGGGCCAACAACAGGCACAGAGTAGGCAATTTTTTTCACACCATTCAGCAACTTACTTGATAATCCACCACTTGCCTTGTCAATTCCTCGTCCAATTTTGTCGAAGAATCCTTTCTTTCCGAAAATCTTTTTGAATAATCCCATAATTGAAACCCTCCTTAAATTTTATCAATCATGAAAAACTGGTAAGTATTACCATTGGTCTCGATTTCCAATTCTTTGATATCAGAGATTGACACCAAGTAATACTTATCGTAACCATACTTTACAGTAGTACCTACTTTCACGATATCATTTTCGAGGTTTGCAATGGCTTGCAACTCAACAGGCGAGTATTCCATAGTTACGTTATCGTTAGCCCAAACTTTCAGGTTAACTAATCCAGTAACAGGCAAGGCCAATAAATCAGAATCCATGACACCGTACTTTTTCAAATCCTCACCAGCAGGAATAGTAAAGCGTTCATATTTGAATGCCTTATCGGTAAGATTGTTTTCTTCCAAACCGTAAATATCATACTGCTTTGTTCCATCAAGAGAACCCATCTCGATTTCTAGATACTTATCAGTATCAAGTTTCAAACCACCGTTTGCAATCAACACAACGGCCAATGAATCACCAGCAGCAATTGACATAAAGCCCTCCAATTGTGATGAAATTTCACCCATTGTAATAATAGGAGTTCTGGCACAAATACTTTCATTCTCACCAGTGGCAGAGTTCAAACGCTTAATTTCAATTGTCTCATTCGCTAAAGCGGTATTTGCTTTAACTACAATACCCATGATAGGTTTGTGTACGCGTAGGCCATCTATTTCAGATTGACCAGTAAATGATTTAATTTTCATGCTTTTCTGTTTTTGTTATTATTAGTTTTTAAAAGCATGAGCAAAAAAAAAGCACCCCATAGGAGCGCTTTTACCATTGTTTACTAATGTTATCTTTATTTGACCTTTTTTAGCCTGTTTTTGCCACTTTATAAAGCTTAATTACTTGTTTACATTCGTCAACTGTTAATCCCTCATACTTGGCCAAATGAAGCAAAAGAATGCGCTTTTTATTCTTTGGTAATTCCAGAGCGCTTATAATTTCTTGCTTCCTATGTAATGCAGTTGGTTTACTACAATTGTAAAATATCTGTAAATCCTTTACGGTTAATTCCATGACTTAAAGGGTTAAAGTGAACTTTTAAAATGAACTTTTAAAGTAAACTAGGTGTAATTTAAGGTTAAAAGATTCTCATCATCAATTCTTCAACACTTTGTTTTTCGTTGATGACTTCGCCAGTCTCATGATTAACAGCGGTGATGTACACCGCTTTTATAATATTACCGCGCTCAACAAATTGTTTTAATATTCTCAAGCAAGCTTGCATTCCATTCACTTCAAATGTGAAAAGCTTATTAATATACATGCCTTGAAAATTGGCATAGAAATGAATTTTGTTTGCTACATACATAGTTGTAATTGTTTAGGTTCGTTATTTATTATTTGCTTAATTTCTTGTTTTACAGCTTGATTAAATTCAATGACTTTTTGCTTGACAGGGGAGAACAGTTCCCTACAATATTGGGCAAACTCTTCAGGGATGGTTTTATAACCTTTATACTTTAATTGGTCGATAGGCACACCAAGCATTAAAGCATGTTCAGACTCATAAACTTTATTTGTGTCCTGGTACCGCTTTATCATATCTGCAAACTCTTCAATGTATGTCATATCATCAGCAGCCACCAGTAAAAGATTTTTCATTTTACTAACTGATTGACTTGAAAACCAGATACGACCATCAACTTTTAAATTTTCCTTTGCTATTCCTTTATGTTCTTTGCTCATATACTTGCCAACATAGGCAGCTATATTTCCAACCTTTCGTAGGTTTTCTATATCTGTACTGTTTGGATTCATCCAATTAGCAGCGCAACCAGCTTTATAAGCTTTTCTTATGCGTTGCTTATCTTTTTCACTGGGCTTTCCTTTGATTTCTTTCAATCTCATATCCCTATAATCAGACCATGAAAGCGCATTCATTTTTTTGTGATACTCATACACGTAATGCAGCTTGTTAATAATTCTATTCCAAATGGTTCTAACTTCTTTCGCATCTATATACTTATCCAGTAGGATATGAAAATGTAATTGCCCTTGACCTTGCTTTTCTGCTTTCCATATGAATTTTTCAACCTCATACTTCGCCCTGATTTCTGTCAAAAACTGCTTGAGACATTTGTCTTTAATTTCCTTATCAGAATGAACTTGTTTACTGGGTAGTGTTAAAGTCAGGAAAGTAATTTTCTCTTTACCCTTTCCAGAGTTTACGATATTTGGATCTACACTATACAGAAACCAATACACCGCACGCTCTAAAGCTTTTTGCCCTTTCTTGCTGATAAATCCTTTTTCCTTGTTTTCGCAAGGTGGCTTAATTCCAGTATTCCACGTTTTAAAGTTTCCATTGAAATCCATCAAGCGGGTATAAGCGGTCACGGCGGTAGGGGATACGGATAGACATGGCATCCGTATAAGTCCGTTATCTAAATAAACTGGTTCTAAATCCATTACATAAGGTTTTTGAAGTTGTGGGCGTATTGACAAGCCAACCAAAAAGAGGGGTAAACCCTCTTTTTATTTACAATTCTTCAATGTCAAGAATATCTTCATCAAAAGTTATTATTACCAAATCAACCACAAGAACCCTTTTATCTAGTTGTAACCAACTTTTACATTTAATTCTTGTATAACTGCAATATTCACCGCCATTTACATCTACTTGCACAATCAACGTTTTCATACTTCTTAGTCTTTTATTATCAGTTATCAGGTGTATACACTTTAAGCTCACTAATAACCTCTTGTCTATGCTTTATCTTTCTTGCTTGTTCAAGTATTTCACTTTTAGCCATTGTATTGTGAAATACAAATTGATTAGCTTTCCCAACATAAACAGTTACATTCTGACCGTCTTTTAAACAGCTTAGTAATGCTGCTAGAATCTCTACTAATACTCTTTTCATTTTACTTTATTTTAGGGTATAAAAAAAAAGGTAGTTAAACTACCTTAGCCATGTTAATAGATTCTATATCAGTATATCTGGCACGCTCAAAGATGCGTACCGCTTTCATTTGCTCAAATTCGTTTAAAGATGTTTCGATTAAATTAATTTCACGCTGATAGGATGATAGCTGATATTTTAAAGACGTCAATTTCTGACGTTCAGCCAACACATTTAGATTAGCACATATATTTCTCAAAGCATAACAGACATAGTAAAAAGCAGAGAAAACAATGTAATTACCATTGTTTGTGCTACCCATCCAAATAGCCTTTTCTAATGATTTATGAATAGCGTTTATAAAATCATTTATATCTCTTTCAGCTTGATATACATCGGCCTGACGTTTTCCAGAGTTAGGACTGAACAACAAATAATTTTGTCTATACGTCAAAATCACATTAGTAAATATGTGATTACTAAAATTCAATTGTTCGGTAAGATACTTTGATGTTTTTACCAGAAATGCTTTAGCTTGCCGTTCTTGCTTAAACTCATATTCGTGACCATTGCCCAAACGAACAATGTATTTGTCATCAACAAAGGAGTAATATTTTAAATCAATCTTTTTCAACGTTCGGATAACTAAGTTTTGTTATCCCGATTCACACACGGCAAAGCTAGTTGTAATCGGGTGACAGTAAATTGACACCACAATTATAATATTTATAAAAATAACATAATATCAAATATAAGACAGGGTGTTGGTGTTTTAGCAAAAGCCAAATAATATGCATCAACATAAAGACATTGTAATAAATGTAATAAAACCTGTATGGCGTTTTATTAAAGCCTCTGAGAATTGAATATATCATGTGTATCTGCATAAATGCACGTACGCGCTAATCTCAACGAATTTTAAACGACTTAAATCCTTAAGAGTATTTGGTAAACAGCGAATTAAGTGCAGGCAGATTTTCCCAAACAAATTTACAGTTTAAGCAGATATAGATAATTGTGTCAGTTTTAGTCACCGCATCTGAACAGGTTCCCGCACAGAACAGTTCATTTGAAAGAATACTAAACTTAATTTAAAAGAAAGCCGCTGAGTAAACGTTATTAAACAGCGGCTCAGGTTGTAGAATCCGGGAAAAGATAAAGTTTGGAGCAATTTAGGTATTTGCAATATATTTTATCTTAGTATAAATACCTACCTAATAAAAGATATAGAAGTCTGATTAGTCAATGATGTCGCAATATTTATAAGCTCTTCCCATTAAAATAGTTACCCATATCTAACCACATATCATTATGTTAATACCCAACTGTTTAGGTTTAAATCTTGTGTAGTATTGTTTTCGGCAAAGTACCATTGCTTGAAAAGTGCCTGGACAAAATTATACCGGTTACAATTCAAAATGCACCTTTAGTTGGTATCACTCCAAAAAGCTCGACGAATATGTATCGGCATTATACCAGTGCATCATAATATTTAAATGGTATCAATTGGTGTAATCGATATATGACAAAGCACCTTTTTTGCGCGTAATTGGCATAACAATCACCAATATTTAGTGATTTTTCATCCTTAATAAGGCCTATAATTTATTAACAAAGCCTTTCAAAATCTACATTTTTATTAAATTCGCATATAATCTAGAGAGAGGTTTTGGACAAATACCAGAAATTGCAATTAATTACCTATTATATATTGGCGGCTGCCCTATCTAAGTTAGTTCATGTAAGTATAACGAGCTTACATAAGTACTCTGGCAGGCTGGTTGCTGGTCAATACGCCTATCAGTTTCAACCAACTGTCCATTACCAGGTCACTACTTCAGAAAACCGTTCAGTAAGCGCTAACAGAGCTGGCTGGCAACATACACCAATTCGATAACAAAAGAGTGTGCTATTAGGGTAACCAATGGCATTTTTTGGTGTATAACAGAAGTTGAATTGCCTGTATTCTCTGGAATCTTACTTAAATGATGTTGGGCTTGGTCTCAACCTCATTAGTGGTTTAAATGTTTCTTTAGAGGAAACCGCTTAGCCACGTGCATATCAACTAGTAGTTGACTCACACAGTGTGACTGAGGAGGCGAAGCTGTATCATCTTGAATGCATTCGGCAGGCCATTAGTGAAGAGTGAAGAGTGAAGAGATAAAAGTGATGAGTGATAAGCTCTATTACATCAATTATGAATCTCAATAATCACCATAATCTGTGGTAAATAATTATTAAAGCTGCCAATCAGTAATCATTATAATCTGCGTCATTCCTTTGAACGGAACAGATCCTGTGGACAAAAAGTGAAGAGAGAAAAATTAAAAGTGATGAGTAATAAGCTTTATGGCATCAATTACGAATCTCAGTAATCACATTAATCTGTGGTTAAAAAGAGTGAAAAATTAAAATGCATAACGGTAAAAATTCATAGCATACTCAACTCTTCAGCCAATAAACAATTCAACAATATTCAACTCGCAGCTACCGCACGACTCCGATCGTGTGGGCGACGAAATAAGTTTGCAGACTACAATGGAATTCATTAATACCCAAATACAAGACCTGACATTGATTAAACCAAGCGTTTTTGGCGACAACCGCGGCTATTTCCTTGAATCATTCAACCAGGAGAAGTTTAGCCAACACATTGGTGATGTCAACTTTGTACAGGTCAACGAATCCAAATCAGCCTATGGGGTGCTGCGGGGCTTGCACTATCAGAAACCACCTTATTCACAGGCCAAGCTGGTACGCTGCATTGAAGGGAAAGTTTTGGATGTGGTGGTGGATTTACGTCACCTCTCTCCTACCTATGGTCAGCATTTAAGTTTTGAACTTAGCGGTGAGAATAAGCACCAACTGTTTATCCCAAGGGGATTTGCCCATGGGTTTGTGGTTTTGAGCGAAACGGCTATCTTCAGTTACATGGTGGATAATAAATATGCTCCTGACTTTGATAGTGGTATCGCCTGGAATGACAAAGACCTGAATATTGACTGGCAACTGCCCATTGAGGAAATCATTCTCTCTGAAAAAGATAAAGCACTAAAGCCATTGAAAGAAACGGTGATTCCAACAATGTGAAAAAGTTTCTAGTTGCTGGTATTCTTGTTTCAGATTATCACATCATAGATGAATCAAGCAACTAATAACCAGCAACCAGATTATGAGTAGCTATAAAGACCTTGATATTTACAAATTGGCTTTTCGACTTTGCCTAAAAGTACATGAACTGAGTTTAAATTTGCCAAGGTTTGAATTGTATGAACAGGGTAGTCAGGTAAGACGATCATCAAAGAGTATTAAAGACCAAATTGCAGAAGGTTATGGAAGAAGGATGTATAAATCTGACTTCATAAAGTTTTTAATTTACGCACAAGCGTCAAATGATGAGTGTCTTAATCAGATAGAAACAATTAATGCCTTATATACAGATATTAGTGGTTGGAAAGAATTAATATCAGAATACGAAATGCTTGGGAAGAAAATCAATAAGTTCATTCAATACGTAGAAAACAATTGGAAATCGCCAAAATAACCAACAACTAGTAACCAGCAACCAGCAACCAGAAACAAGCAACTAATCATGAACAACATCCACCCCACCAACATCTATCTCAACCGCGATGATAAAGAGCAATACCTGAAGCAAAAAGCCAAGGTCATTTGGATTACTGGCCTGTCTGGTTCGGGAAAAAGCACACTGGCACATGGGCTGGAGCGCCGACTGGCTGAACGTGGTTATCTGACTCAGGTGCTGGATGGTGATAACATCCGTACAGGCATCAACAATAATTTAGGCTTTACAGAGGAAGACCGCACCGAAAATATCCGACGCATTGCGGAGATTAATAAGCTCTTCCTCAACTGTGGCATCATCACCATCAACGCCTTCATCTCTCCCACCAATGATATACGCCAAATGGCACGTGAGATAATTGGTGATGTGGATTTTATAGAGATTTTTGTGGATGCATCCTTTGACACCTGTGCACAACGTGACCCCAAAGGTTTGTATAAGAAAGCACTGGCCGGACAAATCAAAAACTTCACCGGACTGGATGCGCCCTTTGACAGACCTGATAATGCGGAAGTAACCATCAACACCGATGAATTAAGCATTGAAGAAGGCATTGAGAAAGCGTATAGCTATGTAAAAAGTGAAGTAAGGTGGTAGTAAGCGCGCTTCGCTTTAGCTCATTAGAGCGCCTTCGGCTTTTAGAAAGGAGTAGTAGTAAGCTACAGACTTTCCCCCTTGGAGAAGGGTGCTTGGTACTAAAGAAAATTGAGTTGTACAACATTTGGGGGATTGAATAGTCGCATCAACACTTCAACTTTTAAACAATTCAACAATATTTAGCCCGCAGCTACCGTACGACTCCGATCGTGGGGGCGACGTAATAAAACTATAATGCTAGAAGCTATATGGAACAAGCAATGAGAAGTGAGAGACTAGAGCACCTTCGGCTTGTAGCACACCAGCAAAGAGTGAAGAGTTAATAGTGATGAGTAATAAGCTTTATGGCATCAATTTCAAATCTCAATAATCACATTAATCTGTGGTAAATAATTATAAAAGCTGGCAATCAGTAGTCCTTTTAATCTGCTTAATTCCGTTGTACGGAACAAGTCCTGTGGACTAAACCTAACCAAGCCGTCATTCAATGCTCCACTTGGGGAGCTGGCCGAAGGCCTGAGGGGGGGATAAATAGTTCGAAGTCCGCTGGTCGGAGTCCGAAAACAAAGATCAGAAATGAGAAAACAGACCGCATCGCTTCCAGAAAGCACAAACAACTTAACAGATAAACTATTCAACTCCTAAACTTTTCAACTAGGGATGAGCGATGAGAAGTGAGACTCTGTTGCTTGATCAATATTTTCATTTATAGTAATTTACCGGATATACTAACAAAAACTGCGATGCATACCATAAAACTAAAAATACATGACAAAGCCTATAAGCATTTTATTTGGCTGTTAAGCAAGTTTAGCAAGGATGAGATAGAGGTTATCAGTGAAGATGAAGCCTTTCTAAAAATACAGGCAGAACTTCAGGCTGAGCTCAATGAAATAAATGAAGGAACAGTTAAATATTATACCATTGATGAATTAGAAGAACGACTGGAAAGCAAAATAAGGAGAAATGAAGATAGTCTTTACCCTGTGTAATAAAGTATGTTTTATACCTATGTACTATATAGTTTGAAAGACGGGATGTTCTATACCGGTTATACATCAAATCTTGATTTAAGAATGAAAGCCCATAATAATGGTGAAGTGTATTCTACCAGGAACCGGCTGCCATTAAAACTTATTTATTTCGAATCTTGTTTAAACCAACAAGATGCTACACATCGAGAAAAGTACCTAAAAACAACATATGGTAAGAGATACATACGAAATAGATTAAAAAATTATTTGAATAGTGATAGTATTACACAGGGTTAATTAATTTATTCTAAAGCTTGAACACCAAGTCGAATACATAGCTGTTGATAGCCCGGCGAGAGCTCGAAAATTCAAATCTGAACTGATTCAACAATTAAAACAAATACCAAAGAACCCTTACCAATACAGAGCTTCAATATACTTTGAAGATAAAAGAATAAGGGATATTATTTTCAAGGGTTATACAATTGTATTTCGCATCAATAACAATACGATTGAAGTGTTTGGCTTCGTTAAGTACCAAAACAAATTGGACTAATGAAGTACAGACATTCAATGCTACTGCATGACTCCGATCGTGTGGGCGACGTAATAAAACACTACACCAAAATAAACCAGATAGAACAAGCGATGAGAATTGAGAGACGGCACCTTCGGCTTGTAGCACATTAGCAAAGAGTGATAAGTTGAAAGTGATGAGTGATAAGCTCTATTATATCAATTTTGAATCCCAATAATCACATTAATTGTGGTAAATAATTATAAAAGCTGCCAATCATTAATCCTTTTAATCTGCTTAATTCCGCTGTACGGAACAAGTTCTGTGGACTAAACCTAACGAAGCAGTCAATCAATGCTCCACTTGGGGAGCTGGCCGAAGGCCTGAGGGGGGATAAATAGTCCGAAGTCCGCTGGCTGGAGTCCGAAAAGAAAGATCAGAAATGAGACACCAGGCCGCTTCGCTTTTAAAATAAAAATTCAACTAAACAAATAAACTCTTAAACTTAAGAGATGAGCGGTGAGTAAAAGATAAGTAATATAATGAGGCCTGAAAGGCCGCCATATATCTGCATAGGTCGCAGGCCTATGATTAAGAAAGCACCACATTTAGAGTGCTGAAGGCACGATAGATAAATGAAAAGTGAAGAACGGTAAAATTAATAGTCGCTTCAACTCTTCAACAACTAAACAAATTAACAAGAACTAATTCGCGTACATTCGCGCAATTCGTAGTATAAAATAATGGAAAAATACGATTTAATTATACGCCCCAAACGCCATGCGTTCGACATCAATTTTAAGGAGATATGGCAGTACCGCGACCTGCTCCGCATGTTTGTGAAGCGGGACATCATCACGGTGTATAAGCAGACCATTCTGGGACCTATCTGGTTTGTGGTACAACCCATTATGACGACCCTGATTTACATGGTGGTATTTGGTCGCATCGCCCAAATCAGTACCGATGGCACACCGCAGATATTGTTTTACCTGGGCGGTATCACCATCTGGAACTATTTCCAGGAGAGCTTTAACACTACCGCCAAAACCTTTACCGAAAACGCCAATATCTTTGGGAAGGTGTATTTCCCAAGGCTCATCATGCCCTTTGCCAAGGTCACCAGTGGATTGATTAAATTTGGTATCCAGTTCGCCTTTTTTATGGCGGTGTACCTCTATTACCTCTTCACACAGGAGGGGGCTGTACAACCCAACTGGAGCATAGCTTTACTGCCCGTTTACATTTTACTGATGGCCATGTTTGGTTTGGGCACCGGTATCATCTTTACCAGCTGGACCACCAAGTATCGCGACCTGACCTTTTTATTAACATTTGGTGTACAATTATTGATGTATGCCTCACCGGTCATTTACCCGGTCAGCTCCATACCCGAAGGCACCATGCGCGACATATTGCTGCTTAACCCCTTTACCCCTATCCTCGAAGGCTTTAAATACGCCTTTTTAGGTGCCGGACACTTTAGCTGGACCAGCCTGGGCTATAGTGCTGCCGTGGCCACAGTCATCCTGTTTTTAGGCATTATCATCTTCCATAAAACAGAGCGTAACTTTATTGACACAGTCTAAATGAATCCGCGAAACAACGTTCAGCGAAGCTAATTATAAAATGGATTTACAAGATGTAAAATAGAAAACCACGAATTAGACGAATTAAACGAATTTAAAAGAACTGCTAGCAGTTCTGATAAAACAGCTGCGCTGTTTTCAATTCGCTCAATTCGTTAAATTCGCGGTAAAAAAAATTGCAAAACAATTAAAAAGTGATATACAAAGACGAGGCATATAAGATTGTAGGTGCTGCAATGAAAGTGCATCGGGAGTTAGGTTGTGGATTTCTCGAGCAAGTTTACCAGGAAGCTCTTGAAGTTGAGTTAAGCAAACAAGGTATTCCATTTGAACGTGAAGCACCGCTATCAATAACCTACGATGGCGTAATACTCAACAAACAATATTTTGCTGACTTTACTTGCTATGATAAAATAATAGTAGAATTAAAAGCAGTAAAAGAATTGGACAACATTCATGAAGCACAAGTTTTCAATTACTTAAAAGCAACTGGTTACAGGCTTGGTTTGCTTATTAACTTCGGTGAAACATCGTTAGAATACAAGCGTATTATCAAATAAAAATTAAACCACGAATGACACCAAACAAACTGCGCAAGCAGTTTCAATTCGTATAATTCGTTAAATTCGTGGTTTCAAACAACTGCGAAGCAGTAAAAAGAATAGAAGTAATACATGTCAAAGACAGTTATCAAGATAGAGAATCTCTCTAAGATATATCGACTAGGTGAAGTAGGAACAGGCACCCTCTCCCACGATTTGAACCGTTTCGTTCGTATGAACCCACGTGTAGGTTCTGCTAAGCTTTTACAAAGCTAAGTCTCCCTATCACGGGGCACGTCATCCTTGCCCAGGAAACCATTATAACAAAAATGCGTAAGCATTTAATAATTCGTATAATTCGCTAAATTCGTGGTTCCCTAAACAACTGCGAAGCAGTAAAAGAATAGAAGTAATACATGTCAAAGACAGTAATCAAAATAGAAAACCTTAGTAAAATCTACCGTTTAGGTGAAGTTGGTACTGGCACCTTATCGCACGATTTAAACAGGTTTGTCAGAATGAATATTTTAGGGCAAGACGACCCTTACGCCAAGGTAGGCCATGTAAACGACCGCACCCAGAAGGCCGAGAAAGGCGAACTGGTGGCTGCTCTGCGCGATATCAACCTCGAAGTAAAGGAAGGCGAAGTGCTCGGGATCATCGGGAAGAACGGTGCCGGTAAGAGCACATTGCTAAAGCTCCTCTCCCGTGTCACCTCTCCTACTACAGGCAGCATTAAGGTTAAAGGCCGACTGGCTTCCTTATTAGAAGTAGGTACCGGCTTTCACCCCGAGATGACGGGCCGCGAGAACATCTACATGAACGGCACCATTATGGGCATGCGCAAGTGGGAGATCGACCGTAAGCTCGACGAGATTGTGGAGTTTGCCGGCGTGGCCAAATACCTCGACACCCCCACCAAGCGTTACTCTAGCGGTATGACGGTGCGCCTGGGCTTTGCCATTGCGGCCCACCTGGAGCCCGAAATACTGGTGGTGGACGAAGTACTGGCCGTGGGCGATGCCGAGTTTCAGAAAAAAGCCATTGGCAAGATGCAGGATGTGAGTCAGAATCAAGGAAGGACGGTGTTGTTTGTAAGCCATAATATGGCAAGTATTCAAAACCTATGCACCCGTGTATACATCTTAGAGAAAGGACAGTACTATTACGATGGGGATACTGATGCTGGGATTCAAAAGTATCTAAATAATAGAGTGTCTAATACTGAAACTAAATTATCAGAGCGTTCTGATAGCAGTGGCAATTGCTTATTAATGTTCGAAAAGGTTATAATAAAAAATAATGGACATGAAGGCATTAACTTGCAATCGGGATGTAATGCAGAGTTTGATATTTATTACTCTATTAAGGAGACATTAGAAGAAGTTGTTTTTCGTATGATTATAGTTGACAACCAGGATGTTGTCAGATTTGTGTGTAACAATTACCATTCTTCACGACCAATAACACGTATTACTGAAGATGGAAAGATAACATTGCAGATAAAAAACTTGCCACTTCCCGAGGGAAAATATTATTTTCACTTACTTTCGGTTTCAAAAAATACAAAACTTCATGATATTGAATTTGCAGGTTCCATAGTTGTTGAAAGAGGAGATTTCTATGGAACAGGTAAAATTCCTACATTTAAATCGGGTCTATTTATTAATCATAACTGGATATCATATTAAACACTAGAATTTTGATGGATCAATATAATACATTTCTTTGGCTGCATCTTAGAAAATGTGGAGGACAAAGCTTTCGAAAATCCTTTTCTCCACCATATATACAATCAGATCGTGAAGATCCGATACCATTTATTGCTTTACCAAAAGAACAATGGAATGATGCTCTAAATAATCATCGGATTCCTTTAGGTGGATATGACTACAAACGTCTTTTATTTGCCAAAAAATTTCTATATGATGAAGAAGAGTTTAATAATCTGTACAAATTTACTATAGTTAGAAATCCTTATGATCGAGCAGTTTCGTTATGGAGATATTTAATGAATACTAGAGAAGCACATAAACTTCCAGGAAGTAGGATGCGGATAATATTGAAGCATAGTTTTAGTAAATTTTTATCTCATATTCCATACTTTATGGAATCGAAAGTTTCAAGAAGTTTTGCCACACATGTTGCTCCACAATGGGATGATCTGACTGATATGAATAATAATTTATTAGTAAATGAATACTTTAGGATTGAAAATATTAATCAAGGTATTACAATCCTTAACCAAAAGTTAAACACTAATATTACTGAGTTTTCACATATTAATAAATCTTTGCGTAATTCCTATCAAAAGCACTATTCCAAGAAAACTCTAAAGCAAGTAGAAGCACTATATGCTTCAGATATCGAGAACCTAGATTACGAGTTCTAATTAGCTTTCAATATTTCCTTCTTATTTCATGCAAAAGTTAATAAAGAATCTTACAATCTTTTTGTTACCACTCTTGATTATATTGGGTTTAGTCGAATTAAAAAGTAGGCTGAATAATACATTTTATGCAAAAAAAGAATATATCGATTATAACAAAGACTCATTAGAAGTTCTAATATTAGGCTCTTCACAAACTTGGCGGGCAATTAATCCTAAGTTTATAAAATCAAAATGTGCACCTTTAGCTCACGGCGGAAGTGCACTAAATATTGATTATCTGTTATTGAGAAAGTACATTAAAGAGCTGCCCCTTTTAAAAGTAGTTCTTATTGAAACTTCATACCATACTCTTGAAAATTACTGTGACTCTTCTTGGAATAAAAATCATTTATTCTACATTTATTATGATATAAATAATTACAATTCTGAGCCACCGATGAAAGACAATTTATTAATAACAGCTAATTTTTCTCAATATTTTAAAAAATTTTGGACAAATAATATATTTCCTGAGTTTGGGAAATATAATAAATATGGTTTTATAACATCAGCCATAGATAACTTAGATGTCGGTAAATATGATTCATTGTTCCTTGCAAAGAGACACTGCGAGGAAAATATTGTCTTATTTAAAAAGAATGCAAGAATACTTGATGAAATGATAAATATTTGTTTACAACATGACATCAGTGTAATTTTGTTTTCCCCACCAAAGCATTTCAATTATAATAAAAACAATGTACTAAATAAGCTAAAAAGAAGAAATGCTACCTTAAAAAAATACGAGAATGTTGTTGGCATACATATTCTGAATTTAGAAAATAAATATGAAGACAATATAGATATCTTTTACAATGAGGATCACCTAAATGTTTATGGTGCTGAAAAAGTCTCAAGAATAGTTGATTCTCTTACTAATAAAATAATTAATGAAAATATTATAAACAATAACTAATGCTCTTTAACTCCATAGATTTTGTTGTATTTCTCCCTATTGTATTCTTCTTCTATTGGTTATTAAGGGAAAAATTAAAGCTGCAGAATATATTAATTGTCATTGCCAGTTATCTCTTTTATGGTTGGTGGGATTGGCGTTTTTTAACCTTAATTGCTTTTAGTACTGCTTTAGATTATAGAATCGGTCTACAGTTAAGTAAAACAGATAATCCGCGTAATCGTAAACTATTATTATGGTGTAGTATAGTTATTAATCTTGGTTTTCTTGGCTTTTTCAAATACTATAATTTCTTTCTCGACAACTTTGTAACAGCTTTCTCATTTTTGGGCAACCCCATTAATGGACAGTCGTTAAATATAATTTTACCTGTCGGTATCAGCTTCTATACTTTTCAGACTTTAAGCTATACAATTGATGTTTATAAGCGTAAGTTGACACCAACTAATGATTTTGTAGCTTTTGCGGCTTTTGTCAGCTTTTTTCCTCAACTGGTAGCGGGCCCAATTGAACGAGCCACACATCTGCTTCCTCAATTTTATAGTCAAAGGCAGTTGGAATATAGACAGGCAGTTAATGGCCTGCGTCAAATATTGTGGGGATTCTTTAAGAAATTAGTCATTGCCGATAATTGTGCCAAATATGCCAATGAAATATTTGATATGTCTAACCAGTATGGAGGTACGACATTATTATTGGGTGCAATATTTTTTGCATTTCAAATTTATGGTGATTTCTCAGGTTATTCTGATATTGCCATTGGTACAGCTCGACTTTTTGGTTTTAAATTAATGCAAAACTTTGCATTTCCATATTTCTCACGCGATATGGCCGAGTTTTGGAGGCGATGGCACATATCATTAAGCACATGGTTCCGTGATTATGTGTATATTCCTCTTGGAGGAAGTCGTGTTAATAAACGATTTGCTATACGTAATACCTTTATTATCTTTATTGTTAGTGGTTTTTGGCATGGCGCTAACTGGACATTTATTGCATGGGGATTACTCAATGCACTATATTTTTTGCCCCTATTATTAAGTGGTAATAATCGAAAGAATCTTAATCCAGTAGCAGACAAAAGAATATTACCAAGTGTAAAGGAATTGTTTCAGATAATATTAACATTTGCACTAACATCTCTTGCCTGGGTTTTCTTTAGGGCGGAAAATATTCAGCATGCTTCAGATTACCTCACTCACCTATTTGGGGGACTATATTTAAAACAGAATTTGGTTGATACATATGTTTTAATTTTTTATAAAGCCGGTTATTTAATAGTGCTCTTAATGGTGTTTATTATATTAGAGTGGCTGGGACGCAATAGTAAATTCGCTATTGAGCATCTACTTATTAGGCAAAACAGATTTGTAAGGTGGACATTTTATTATTGCATTATCATTGTGATAGCCTTTTATATGCCTACAACTGAATCACCCTTTATTTATTTTCAGTTCTAGTAATGATACAATTACTTAAAAAGTTATTTTACTTTGCTTGTTTCTTACCGGCGTTTTATTTGGCCGGGCTAATGTTCTTTGGTGACTACGCTCCCAATATTAAAACTAATTTAAGTAATTATGGATATACAGCTAAACGATTAAGCGAAGCAGATACTATCTCAAAAGTTGATATTATTTTTGTAGGTTCATCTCACACCTATCGAGGTTTTGATACACGTTTGTTCGAAATAGCAGGCTATAAAACCTTTAATTTGGGCACGAGCAACCAAACACATATTCAAACACAAATGTTGCTCAAGCAGTACATCAGAAAACTAAATCCTAAGTTGGTTGTTTATGAGGTGTATCCGGGTACGCTTCAAAATGATGGTGTTGAATCATCGCTTGACCTAATAGCTCATCGAAAAACCTCTTTTGAAATGTTTAAAATGGTTACACAAGTTAATCACTTACTGACATATAATTCTTTTTTTTACAAGCTATTAATGCCTTCGGAAGCAAAAAAAGATAATGATATTAATATCAGCAATGATTCAACTGATCATTACATTAATGGAGGCTTTGTGGAGCGAGAAAATACTAACAATACTATTTTCAACAACCAACCTTATAGTTTTACTATTAGTAAAAAACAATTAAAAGCATTTAAGCTAAACCTATTGTTTCTTAAACAGCAAGAAATACCTTTTTTATTAGTTATGGCACCAGTTACCAAAACAAAATTTAATAACATTACAAATCGTCTGGAAATCGATTCATTGTACACTGGTTTGGGTGATTATATCAATTATAACTACAGTATTTTAGGACTAAATGATACAATAGATTTTTATGATGCCCATCACTTGAACCAATCCGGTGTAATCAAATTTAACCAACAATTATTAAAGGATCTGAATGAGTTCAGTTTTGAATAAACCTTCTGCTCTATTCATTATGCCAAACCTTAGTCCGGGGGGTATACAAAAACAAGTGGTTCTACTAGCCAGATATCTTAAAAAAGGTCTAGGATTTAATGTTCACATATGGGGTACAAATACATTAAGTGATGATTATGTTGGAAAGCTGAGAAGCGAAGGTTTTATTATTGCAAAGCACAGCGAGATCATAAATTTTCGTTCAGAAGCTTATGCCAAGCTATCTTTCATAGATAAAATGAAGCAATGGCAACAACTAATTAAGGACATACGAGCAACAAAAGCACATGTTATCTTCCCTTATACACCAGCTATCGACGAAGTTGTTAATAAGATTTGGATGTTAACAACAGCCAAACTAACATTCAGCTTTGAGCGTGGAGGACATTTAAATCCTACTGCAAAAAAAATGTCATCTCTTGAATGTATAAGCAGACTGTATAAACCGGTATATGTTGCCAATTCAGAACATGGTAGAAAAGCATTATCAATTATGCAAGCAGTACCACCTCATAATATTCATGTGATACGTAATGCTTATATTCCTTCTGCTGATAACTCCATTGAAGATTGGCAGAAAGATTCAGAAAAATATGATGAAACGCTGGTTATAACAATGATTGCTAATTTTTTTAATGAGAAGGACCATATTACAGTCATTAATGCAGTAAAGGAGTTAAGTAAGAAATACCAGTTTATGCTGCTGTTGGCAGGTAAAGGTAGCGGACAATATTGTGAGCAAAACTATCTGAAAAGTAGTGCCTTAGTTGAACAACTTGGGCTTCAGAATGTGGTTTCTTTTCTTGGAAATGTTAATAATATCAATGCTTTACTCAAGGTTACAGATATAGGATTGTTGAGTAGTAGAACTGAAGGTTGTCCTAATGCAATTCTTGAATACATGGGTGCCTCATTACCTGTGATTGGTACAAATATACCAGGAATTAGAGAAGTAGTATCAAACGATAATCTCCCGTTCTTATACGAGACGGGAAATGTAAATGATTGTGCTAACAAACTTGAGAAATTAATTAGTAATGAAGGAATAAGAAAAGAATTGGGCCAAAACAATCTCAAGCATATTCAGGCGAATTTTACGCCTGAAAATATGTATATTAGATATAAAACATTACTGAAGAATAAGATACCTGATATCAATGAGTCTTAGAAAAGAATTAGTTTCAATTATCATTCCAGTTTACAATAGACCACTTGAATTAAAACGCGCCATTCAAAGTGTTCTAAATCAAACGTATCAAAATTTTGAAATTTTAGTGGTTGATGATGGCTCCGAAGAAGATCTAAAATTGGTATGCGATAGCTTTAATGATAAACGCATTCTTTTTTTTAGAAACGAAAAGCACATTAATGCCAACGTTGCTCGCAATCGTGGCATCCAAGAAGCTAAAGGTGAGTATATTGCAATGCTCGATTCCGATGATGAATTTCTCCCTTTACACCTAGAGCGGAGATTGCAGAAGATTAAAGAATGGAATTGTGATGGAATCTTTGGTAGTGCCGTAATTACACTAAAAGATGAAACACGCCTTGTACTTAGTAGACAGCCACTACTCGGTGAACAAATGATAGATTATCTGTTAGGTTCAGGAAGTGCTACTACACCATCTCATTTTTATAAAAGTGAGTGTGCAAAAAAGGTTCTTTGGGATGAATTACTATATAGGCATCAAGACTTTGATTTTACAGTTAGATTTGCAGCTTCTTATAGTTTTATGAGTGACTATGAACCAACAGTTCTGATTAATTGGCAAAATTCAACAGGTAAACTTATTGATCTTGACTCATGTGTATATTTTATTTCAAAGCATTTAGATTATATCAAGCCTCGCATCTTTAATAGTTATGCAATGCAACAAATTGAAATAGCCAAGAAGCAAAAGGATGAAAAAATCCTTAACTTCTTTAAGAATGAATTAATTAAGCGGGTTAATCATCTTTCAATTGTTGATTGGTTTACTATATATGAACCCAAAAACAACGTTCAGAAATTTAGTTCATTACTAATGTATTTTATCACTCTAACCAAAGTTCTAATAGCCCAGAAATAGGTAAATAAAACACATCAATTTCTATATGAATTCATTTGTTTTTATCATTCCGAGGACACCTAAACAATTTAGAACCACAGTCCGTGAAAAACTATGGTTAAATACTATTAAATCTTTAAATAAGCAATCGTATACGAATTGGTTAGCTTTAGTAATTGATGATTTTAATAAAAAGGAAGGCAATATTGAGTTTATTAACTCCCCTGCCATAAAAAAAGGCGATAAAATTCAGTATGCCTTGCAGCTTATTGCGGGATGGGATGTAAAACCGGACTATATTATTCGACTCGACGACGACGATATTATAGCCCCGTATGTATTAGAAAAACTGAGCAATAAATCTTTTGATATAGCAACAGATAGATACCATACTTATTACGAATTAAGAAGCGGTTTGTTTTGTCAAGGCATTAAAAACTGGTATCCCAACACAGTAGCACATAAGTATGAACATGCGATCACCATTATGCCGGATGGACGCCCTCTTTTAGATCAGGATCATTCTGTAGTTTGGCACAATTACTATAAGAACAAAAACACTTTATTTCTCCCCAAAGACAGTCCTTTCTACGTACGTGTATTATCTCCAACATCCATAACAAGCATGGAAAATAGCAAGTACAACAAGTATGTATTATCATTTGGCTATTGGAAAAATTCAAGTAAGCTAAGTTCTATATTACCAGTTAAAAGTATCAAAAACTATTCTTCGGTAAAAAAAAGAATCCAAATTACACTTAATTACAAAAACCTTATTAAACTCTTCAGGTAAAATGAATAAGCTTTGCCTTTATACATTACAATTCCCATATGGACTTGGAGAACAATTTCTGGAAACAGAAATCAAATACCTTGCAGAAGAGTTTAATCAGGTTTTTATATTTCCAGCCCAAAGTGGTGACACAAAAAGGGATTTACCTAAAAATGTCAAGGTTATTGATGTTGACTTCGAGGGCTATTCTTCTATTAAAGGATTGTTATCTCTAGGAATGTGGTTTATTAAAGCTGGGCATGATGTATTAGTTAGAAAAAATAAGATTTTCTTATTGAGTTCTTTAATGCGGTTGCATTACCAGGCTCAGCAATTATATATTTATTTGAACTTAAATAAACTAACGTCGAATACTATTCATTATACCTATTGGATGGACGATTGGACCACAATATTGTCTATACTTAAAAGTAAAAATAAGATATCGGTTTTAGTATCCCGGGCCCACGGGTTTGATCTTTATAACGAAAGGCATGAATCAGGATTTATACCGTTCCGGAGTTTTCAACTACAATGCATCAATTGGCTATATTTAATTTCACAAAATGGATTTAATTACTTAAAAGAAAGACACCCCGAGCATACAAGTAAGATGAAAATTTCTTATTTGGGTACTTATAAATTAGAAGACACTCAAGTGAAACCGATAATGAGGTATGAGTATGTCGTTGTAAGCTGTTCAAGAGTAGTTAACTTAAAAAGATTGGATTTGATTATTAAATCCCTGTCACAAATCTCAACATTACCAATTAAGTGGATACATTTTGGAGATGGTGAGCAATTAGGTAAGATCAAATCGCTTGCAAAAGAAATGTTACCCTCAAACGTTACTGCAGAGTTTAAGGGAATGGTTTCCAATACCGAAGTCCTTAAATATTATTCAGAAAATCAAATTGATTGTTTTATTAATTTATCTAATTCAGAAGGCTTACCAGTTAGTATTATGGAAGCTATATCATATGGTATACCAGTGTTGGCAACAAATGTGGGAGGAACAAATGAAATTGTTAATGAGAAAACAGGGTGCTTAATAGATGTAAAAACAGAATCTGAGGAGATAGCCAGGCAAATTGAAATTTTGCTTAATGGACAGTCAAGGAATGAGGTATACAGAAAAGAGGTTTATGCATATTGGAAAGATAATTTTTGTGCTGCAACCAATTACAAACAATTTGTAAAGGATTTAAAAACCATCTTTTGATGCTAATTTCAATTGTGATACCATGCTACAATGTAGAGCAATATATTGAAGAATGTATTCGCTCCTGTTATGCGCAAAGCTATTCTAATATTGAGGTAATCGCTGTAGACAATAATTCAACAGATAAAACACTTTACAAATTAAAGGAATTACAGTTCAGTTATCCCGAATTAATCATCTTACAAGAAAAAATACCTGGTGCTCCGGCAGCTCGCAACAAAGGTATGCATGTTGCTAAAGGCGAATGGATCCAGTTTTTAGATGCAGACGACTTATTAAAACCAAATAAGATTGAACATCAGGTGACCTTAATTCAAAGGGATGCTTCTTTTATGGCTACTGCTTATCTTAAACGACCATTAAAAGGTAATGAGTCTGAAGTTTATTTTAATCCAAAAGATATAATCAAGGGGCTTTTTAATACCAATCTTGGGATAACAAGTAGTAATCTATGGAATAAACGCTTTCTTATAGAAGTTAACGGGTGGAATGAATCGCTAAAAAGCAGCCAGGAAGCTAATTTGATGTTTCGCTTATTACAGATTAATGAAAACATCATCATTGATTCGGAGCCATTAACCATTGTGCAGGAGCGTGAATCCGGTCAGATCAGCCAGGGTAATCCGGTTAAAAAGTGGACACAATATATCAAATTGCGATTAGAAATAATTGATTGGCTTAAAAATGAGCAACTTGAATATTTCAATAGAAACAAGAATTATTTTTATTCAATATTACTAACCAACATCAGAAATATTGCGGCACATAATTTACCACTGGCCGTTTCATTAATAAAAAACCATATTCCTCGCTATTTCTTCCCCTCTACTATCAATGGGCATCTTTCTATTTATTCATTCTTATATTTCTTATTTGGATTTAAGTTTACCGAGAAACTTTACAAAACTTTAAGGAAAGCATGAAACCAGAGCCTTTAGTATCCATACTTATCCCACTTTACAATTCTGAACGTTACATTTCAGAAACTATTCAGTCTTGTTTATCACAAACTTACCGGAACATTGAAATCATTATAGTGGATGATGGTTCTACAGATAGCAGTTACACTATTGCCAAAAAGTATGAATCCTGGCAAGTCAGAGTTTTTAAGCAAGTCAACAGTGGAGCTTGTGCGGCGCGCAACCTGGCCTTTGAGCATTGTAAAGGCGATTATATCCAGTATTTGGATGCCGATGATATACTTTCTCCTAATAAGATTGAGGACCAGCTAAGGTTAATCGCTGACAAAGATAATGCTGTAGCCTCCTGTTCGTGGCAGTATTTTAAACAGTCCATTGGCGACAAAAAAACGCCCGGTCAGATTATTGATAAAGATTATCTTAACCCGGTTAATTGGCTAATTGATAGCTGGAATGGTAAAGGAATGGCACAAACCGCCTGCTGGTTGACACCACGCAGTTTAATTGAGAAAGCAGGCCCATGGAACGAGACTCTTAAAATAAATCAGGATGGGGAGTTTTTTTGCAGGGTTCTTTTAAATGCTTCAAGAATCAAGTTTTCTGTCAATGGCATGGTTTATTATCGCATTGGTCTTAGCCATAGTGTAAGCCGCACCAATAGTTATGAAAAACTAAGTTCGCAGCTCTATTCATTCAAATTATACGAGGAACATTTGTATGAAAAATATAATGAATTAACTGTCGATCTAAAGAATGCTCTTCACTGTGTCTTTTCAGACTATTACATACGTACCATTTTATCATACCCAGATTTAGCTGAACAATCGCTTATTAATATTAAATCATTAGGGTTTAATTTTATTAAACCACAAGGTGGCAAGTATTTTAAATTGGCATGTACACTAATAGGGCTAAAAGCAACACTTAAACTTAGAAATTGGATTCAACAAGCATGAGAATATTTGTTAATGGTAATTCCCTTAAAGCATATACCTCTGGTACGCCCCAGCGCGGGTTAATACATGCTCTGTGCCGATTGCGACCACGTGATGAATTTCATATTTTCTTAAGTAACGATACCGAAGCAAAAGTGTTATCTCGATATTGGTATGCACTAGAACAGTTAGGTAATGTATACATCCATCACACTTGTGCATCGCAGAAAAAAATCAACCTAAAAAAGTTGGTAGGAATAAAAAGTTATCAATCCGATAACCATTTCGACTTTTACCTGAGCCCGGGCATGCCCGAATACTTTAACCGAAGACAACAGCCTAGTATTTCAACCATTGCCGACCTATCCAGCTTGAATGCCCCGGGCACAAGTAGCTTGAAGTGGCATGGCAATCGCATTTTTAAGAACACTTTAAAATGGAGTGTCAATAGCAATAGCCAGATAGGTGCTATATCTGATTTTACACTTTCTGAGTTGAGCGAAAAGTTTCCGGCCTTGCAATCCCGATTCTTCACCCTTTATAATGGCATTGAGGATATTTGGCTGGATGAGCAATTCAAAAGCAATGAACTAACAAATAGTTATAAAGGGCAGGACTATTGGATTTGGTGGGGCTTTGGTAGCAATCGCAAAAATCTTCATCGTTTAGTTGAGGCCTACCTGTCAGCTCATAAGCAGCATAATACGCTGCCAAGGCTTCTGTTAGTTGGTAAAATAGCTGACGAGCTAGATGTATTGAAGGCAAAAATTAATAGTAGTCAGCAAATTGATTTAATTCCTTTTCAGGATGCTTTAATTTTAAAAACGCTGGTCAGAAATAGCCGTGGACTCCTCTTCCCTTCTTTATATGAAGGCTTTGGCTTACCCATTATCGAGACTTATGCGCAGGGACGGCCCGTATTATATGGTAACTGCACATCTATGCCTGAGATTGCATCTGAATTTGGCGTGGCGGTTGATCCCCTCGATATTGAATCAATAAAGGCAGGACTAATGGCCATGCAGACATTTGATATATCGCAAGAGTATGAGCAGCAAGTAAAAAAATATGCCTCACAGTTTACCTATGTCAATGCTGCTCAGCAATTATCCAATCGTATTGATGAATTAATCTCGCACTAAATGGAATTATCCGTTATTATACCTACACTTGGTCGTAAAGAAGAGCTATACAATACTTTAACTGATTTGGGCAAACAAGAGCTGAATCATCAAAGTTGGGAGTGCTTATTAATTGTTCAATCCGAAACTGACATTCGACGCTTGGAAGCCATTGCCGATCAGTATCAGATAAATTTGCGCGTCTTTTATTCATCAGCGCCCAATGCAAGTTTGGCACGTAATATAGGTTTATTAGAAGCACAGGGTAATATCGTCCTTTTTTTGGATGATGACCTGATTATCGAGAATACAGATTTCTTACAGGCTCATCTAGCTAATTACAATGATGAACATTTACCAGGCGTGTTTGGTCAGGTAACCGATCCCGGTGTACCGGTCAGACTAACACGCCACAAATTGAGCCATCACCCACGTGTGGGATGGTTGTTCTTCCCTCCTAACTTTAACGACAACTGTAAAATACTTAATGGAGGTGCAGGCAATCTATCGGTTCGTAAAGATTGGGCCATCGATATTGGTGGCATGGATTATCTTTTTGAGAAAGGTGCTCATCGTGAAGAAAGTGATTTCTGTTTACGCCTAACAAAAAAATATGGCCTGCTTAATTTTGATGCGCATGCAACAGTTATACATCTGGGTGCTGCCGGCGGAGGATGCCGCAACTGGGGCAAAAATGAAGGCATTCACCCCATTCATCATGTGTTTGGTGAGTGGTATTTTATATTAAGAGGATTGTTTCAGCATAAAACCATCAAATGGTATGATTTACACTACCATTTAGGCGTGCTTTTTTTTCGTCAGGTATGGAACCCGGCCAACCGGCAACATATGGTAAGTATCCCTAAAGCCATTGTCCGTAGCATCAAAGGCTTTAGCATGGCTTTGCAAAGAGTGAGAAGGACTCAGAGTAGCCTCTTACCGCCTGATTATAACTACCAGAAACTTTTGGAATATGCCATTTGAACAGATTTCCAAACTAGGTCTTTTAGTATTCCTGATACTGGGCTTTTATTACTATCAGAGTAATAAGCTATATGCCCTGTTTGGTTTGCTGGTTATTTCATTTGGTTTAAATGCCTTTACAGCTCTGGCAGGTACCTTATGGTTTCCCTATAAAGTGGTGATGTTTGCCACTACTTTGTTTGTTTTTAATCGCGGCGGCAATAACCGGGAGGTTACCGGCCTGTTACAACCGTATTATATACTGATAATTTTATCAGTTGTGGTGGCATGGGTAACTGCACCAAGTGTACCCGGTGTCACCTTTCTTCAGGGACCTACCATGCGTCCAATTGTTCAGGCCTATACCTATGTAACCATGGCCTTAACCGTACCGTTTATTGTGGCCATAATCACTACTAAGGCACGTCTGCAATGGAGCCTGAAGCTCTACTATCTGCTAAGTGAAATAATTATTGCGATTGGTCTGATCCATTTTGTTTTTATTACTCTGGGCTTGCCCTTTATACCGATTCTACGTCCTGGTGGTGCAGCCAATGAATTTGCCGGATTTGGTATCGAAGGCATGTTTATCAATCGTATCTATGGACTATCTGGCGAACCCAAGACCTTGGCCACTTTCATCTTACCCTATATTTTTATTAGTTTTTACAATTACATCGAAGGCAATTACAATAGAAATAAGCAATTCCATTTAATCGCTTTGCTTATCTCCTTTATTGTGATGGTCTATACCTTTTCATCGGCCATTCTTATCTCAACCGGTCTTGGATTAATCATTATACCTTATTTGTTCCGGCATCGGTTTGGTTCTCGCATATTACAATATTCGATGATCCTGGGGATTGTTGGTTACCTGTTTTCACAGTCGGGGGACTCCTTTACCGCTAACTCCAACCAGATAAGCTACAATGAAGAAAAGAGCTTAAACATGATGGATGTGTTATATGAGCGCTCTTTTGGCCGTGTTGAAGAAGAAAAAGATGAACGCTTTGAATCAGTAGCATTAAACTACATAACAGAGAATGCTCCTGAGTTTTTACTTACAGGATTTGGTTTAGGGATGTACAACTATCACCTCCCTTTGCCCAAGCATGGTCGCGGTGTAGAGCCCATTGATTCGGGATGGGTAGTGATCTTAATGGATTTGGGCATTTTGGGTTTTCTCTTCTTCTTCTCTGTTTATAGGTATGTCAACAGGTTAAAGAATTATAATAAAACCTACAACGATGTCATTTTAAATAGCTATTTGATTGGTACGGTCGTTGGTTTTTTAACCCACATTGGCAACAATGGGCTATACCAGATTTTCTTATTTCTTGGGCTTTCAGTGGCCGCCTATAGAGTCATTCAACAGCAGGATATAGCTCGTTAGTTTAACATTATTATAATCTCTTTGGATAGTTATAAACCTCTTTGCACCCACATTTAATAATATCTCTATCTTAATATCCAATTACCTATACCTTAAACCCTATACCCTGTACCCTAGATCATTCTAATAATCGTTTCCACCCACCTTTCCGGTGTCCAGCTCATCCCTTTCTCAAAAGAAGCGGTAGCCATATCCCTAAGTTCACTATCTTTGGCTTGCATCATCTTTTTCAGCGCTTTCTTCAGAGCCTCTTTACTCCCTTGCTTAAAAATGTATCCATTTTCCCCATCATTTAAGAACATGGTAACAGAGCCTACAGCAGAAGATATCACCATGGGAAAGCCAGCTACTGCCATCTCATGTGTGACTACACCCCAAGGTTCAAAGTCAGATGGTAAGACAAATACACCCGTGGACTTCAGGTATCGATGCATATCAGTAGGTTGTACAAAACCATGATGATGGATATTGTCATGAATGGGCCTTTGGTCGAACAATTCACCCGTACCCAGACAATGTAATTCCCAGCCGGTAAATCCCTCCTCTATTAATTCAAGGAATGATTCAAACAACTTATCTATACCTTTCTGTGGAATATATCGTCCTACATATAACAGACGCTTCGGAATAGCATGGCCAACCTTTATTTTTTCCAGCCCCAGCGGTTCAAACACCTTGGTATCGGCACTGTAAAAGCCGGTTTCCACTTTTTTGAAACCCAGTCTTTGGGCGTATGCTTTCTGTGGCTCCCCCGGCACCCATGCCTGACTAAAGGCACTGTGCAGCTTAAAAGGTGCTGCCAGGCAAGCCAATCGCTGTTTTAAACTTCCATGCCACTGGTTATCCATCGACATGACTGTTGGAATTTTCCCTCTGTAGCGCTTGCATACATTGACATAGCCCTTGTCTACCCATCCGCTACAGATAATAATATCCGGTTCAACAACGTCCACCAGCTCCATTAAACTTATATCATTATACGCATCCCGCTCATAAATACTAATGCGCTCATCAATGTCAAACTGAAAAGGCGCCTCTTTATTCACTGGCCAGCGTACCACATGTACGCTAATATTTTTCTGCGTAGCCAACTCATTAATGCAAGCCACAAAATAACCTGCCAGTTCAGTATATAGAAATAGTATGTTTTTTTTCATTTTTTTTTATTGAGGAGTTGAGTAGTTTATTATTTGATAAATCGAGTAATTGATGAAATGATGAAGCGAGGAGTTGAGTAATTAGTTAATTATCAGTTTAACGCTTCCTCAATTTTCAATTACTCACTTTAAACAGTTCAACTATATTTAACGCTCTTATATAAGGCATTAATCTTATTGCTTAACTCACTGCTATCAACTCTTAGTTCTTGTAATTGTTTATTCATTAATAAACCCGAGATCAAGAGAAATAATTAATTGGTTAACCACCTCCATTAATGACGAATAACTTATTTGGAAAAAACGTGCTTTATCATCTTTTAATAACCGAGCATTTCCCTCTGCTAGGTTTGACGGTATTGAAACAGCCGCACGTCTAATCTGACTGACCAAACCAAATTTTTCCTCGTCAGGAAAATCAGCTGTTACCTTATATATTTTTGCTACAAACTGCCGGCTTAATTGCCAGACCTCCAGTTTTTCAAAAGCAAAGGTGTACATATTTTTGTTTTTTATCTTAATAAATTATTAATTTGAGTAATTGATTAATCGAGGAGGTTTAAAGTATTATCTACTCAATTTTTCAATTCTACAGTTTCTCAACTACTCAGTTTTATCAGTTACTCATTATTCATCCACTCCTCCAACACCACCAGCGGCCATATACGCGAAAAGGTCACTACCGGATCATCCTTTTTAAACCGCTGCCATAGACTCAACACCGACGCTTCATTAAAATAGTCTCGCTTAGCTAAACTTCTTAGGCGCTCATCTGCAAAGCTGTTTAGCTCATTCTTCAACCAATGCCTCCAGGGAAATGTAAAGCCCATCTTTGGCCGGTTAACAATGTAATCAGGCAATAAATCGGGCATACTATCCACCATTAGTTTTTTAGGTGTTGCAGGATATTTAATAGGATCCGGTAAACTCAACATGTATTCCACCAGTTCATGATCCAGGAATGGCACCCTTACCTCCAGGGCATGAGCCATACTCATTTGATCACTATCCCGTAACAGTACATTCTGCATGTAGGTGCAAAGTTCACCAATGGATACATTACTTAACACATGCTGAGAAACATGGCTGATTAAGTCCTGTAAATAGAAGGCTGGTTGATGTTCAGGCAGTCCATCACGGCTTAGTAAGTCCTTCAACTGTTCATCCATTAAGGACTGACGTGATACAGAAAAGACCTTGGCAAACTGGTAATCTGGCATGGATAATAGGGCTTTCATCTTAGTGGATGCAACCCCTGGTTTAACTTTACATAGCAGCTCTCCCATCCCTTTTCGTATGGCATTAGGCATCTTCCATAGCCATTGCTTACTATGGAGGGCAAGCATGCGTTTAAAAATGGCATAGCCGGCAAAAAGTTCGTCGCCTCCCAGTCCGGATAAGGCCATAGTCACCCCTGCTTCTTTGGTTACCTTAGACACCAGCCAGGTATTGGGTCCATCCCCGCTGGGGTGATCCATCCCTTTTAAGGCGACGGGTAAACAGTTAAGTAAATCATTGGGGGATAATTTGATCTCGGTATGGTCGGTGCCATTGAGTTGGGCGATGTACCGCGCGTACTTTGCTTCACTGAAAGCTTCTTCGGCAAATGAGATATTAAAAGTCTTGACCGGGGCGTTGGATACTTTTGTCATGGCGCCCACAATAGCACTTGAATCAATACCACCCGACAAAAAGGCACCAAATGGCACATCGGCTATCAATCGGCGCTGAACGGATTTAAAGAATAATTCTCGCACCTCTTCTTTCACCTGCTCATAGCTTACAACATTAGCTTGAGGTTTAATCTGCGGCCTCCAGTATTCTTTAACCACAGGTTGATCGCCGGCCTTATAAATCAGTAAGTGACCTGCTTTTAGCATGTACACATCTTTCAATATGGTAGCTGGTGCCTGTACGGTTTGGTAGCGTAGATAATCCACCAGTCCATCCTGATCAATTCGTTTCTCAGCGATGCCCGAGGCCAGCAAGGCCCTGATTTCAGATGAGAAAACCAACTGGCTGTTTTTACAATGCCAATAGATGGGTTTAATGCCAAGCCTATCGCGCACCAGTGTCAGTTGTTGCTCCCAATGGTCCCACATGGCAATGGCAAACATACCGTTAAATCGCTGAACACAATCTGCACCCCACTTCTGCCAGGCTGCCAATATCACTTCGCTGTCAGTCGTCGATTTGAACGAATAATCCAGTTCTTTCTTTATTTCCTGATAATTGTATATTTCCCCGTTAAATACCATAGTATATCTCCCATCTGGTGTCGTCATGGGTTGATGCCCCGCAAGTGAGAGATCGATAATCATGAGGCGTCGATGGCCCAACGCTACATTTTCATTAATATAGCTTCCTTCATCTTCGGGTCCCCGATGCTGAAGAGTCTGATTCATTCTTAACAAGCGTTCTTGCTTATCCTTTATTAATGATATAATTCCGTTTATTCCACACATATTTTTATGGGTTATACCATACAAAACTTCTCCTAAACCTGTTAGTGTCACCAGACAAGACAGGTTTTAGGACAGGTTGGTATCTATAATGTTATTCAAAAAAATCATCATCAACCTTACCGGTTTGATGACAAGCCTTAAAATTATTAATATCCCCGAAATATTCATCCACGCAGGAGCTGTATATTTCATTCCCAGCATTGAGATAATCTAAATAACTACTCCAGCCATACTCCAGAGCAGAATGCACAAAGCCATGGTGTCTGGGGTTGTTATGTATGTATATGATTAGTTGCCTGAAGTAGTTGTCCGAATCAACTTGTTTCCTTCTATATGGTCGTTCAAACAATGCGCCATGCCTGTTGTACCTGGTATTGTAATACCTGGCATAAGCATTAAACAGGTGAGATAAGTGCTTGGCAGGCTGCGGCAACCTGGAATGACCTGTCTGCGTACTTGTACCAGACAGCGTTATTCCGGATGAAGCATCGTTTCCCCCTACCTCTGCTGTCACATCGTTTCCCCTTAACGCTGACGGGTCTTTGATGACGTCAGGTAGGGTCACCGTTGCCCATTTATTAATTTGTATATTATCAGCAGATAACCTGTCAGCGTCTTCAGATCTGACAGCATTGATTTTAGCATTAGCAATCTCCTCCATCGAATACTTATACCTCACATTCTCCTTGATTCGAATCAGAAAGTGAAAATGATTGGGCATCAACACCCACGCAATGGTATCCGCAATTGGTGTGATGTATTTCTCATACAATAACAGAAAACGTTGATAATCTTCTTCACGTTCAAACAAACTACAGTTATTAATACCTCGATTATAAATGTGATAATAATTACCAACTTCTATTTTATCAAAGGAATTTGCCATTGGTTATCCTTTTTGCGCTGCTTAACCTGTCAGCGAACTAGTTCCTGACAGCGTTAATGTAGCATTTAATCAAATAAGCATTTATACTGTTCCTTTAATTCCGGATTATTCACAAAGCTTTCTGCCCTTCTTCTGGCTCCTCTGCACCAGGCATCAAACTCGTCCTGCTCCATCTCAAGAAGCGCACCAAGCACCTTGCACCATTCACCACTGCCGGTCTTCGGACTCAACTCATCAACATTTCTGCTTTTTAACTCAAGAGAAACATCCCATCCACTCTTCTCATCCTCCAATCCTCGCCATGGTGTCTGATCACTAATCAACACCGGCCTACCGGCACTTAAGCTTTCCAGTATCACATGCCCAAAATTTTCGCCACGCGTAGGCATAAATAGTGCATGGTAATTTTGGATGGTGGTCCCAACCAGTTCTGCATCCACTGTTCCCTTGTGCTCCACCCTTATATTAGAAGGTAGTACACTAATCATTTCCTGACAAAGTTTCCAATAGGCATCGCTGTATATCTGTCCATATAAATCAAACTGAATGGTGCCCTCAAACTCATCCAGTTCAGCCAATCGCTCCAGGGCGAATAAAGTGTTCTTCTCCGGTGCAATACGTGCCAGGCTCACCAGCGTTAATTCTCCTTGATGTTTTTCAATAAATTTAAATTCAGGCAAAGCTTTCTTAGGCAGGTTATCAGCCACCTGCACCTTTAACCTTTGACCCAATACCCTATTTATATCCTGCTTCTCCTTTTCATTGGTAGCATGAAAAATGGTACGTTTATAAAGGCCTGCCATCTTTGCCAGTTTGAGGAACAGCTTCTTCTTCCCGCCTTTTACATCAATGGCACTGGCTGCCAGCATACCCCTGGCGGCAACAATCACCTTTGTTTGTGAGTTTCTTTTAGCGACGAGCAGTGGAAGAATCGAAAACCTCCAGGAATAAACACCATTGATATACACAATACCAGGACTTACTTCATCCAAAAGGAGCTTGTATGTATGCTTAGTCTGATGTGTCTCATCAGCGTAATAGACATACACGTTTTCTGTAAAACTTTCCCAGCTATTACTGTTGACACCTTTATAAGGTATTGTCTCTGTATAATCGGTGTTACGTGTAACAATATAAAACAGATAATCCTCCTTTAAATACTCCACCATATTGGCCATGGAGCGGACTGGCCCCCCGGCCTTATACCCTGGTAAAAACCAATCAATAAAAATCAGGATTTTTTGTCGGTGTGTTTGTTGACTCATACTGCGAAGATAGAGAAAAGGCAGAAGAAGGAAGGTAGAAGCTCGAAGAAATTAGCAGGTGTTCAGCAGTAAGCAGTAAAGAGGTGCATTAGCAGATTGGAGGGGACTTCCTCCTTGGAACATAATAGCTCGATAGAGCGGCCTGATGGCCTTTTAGCAAACTAGCATATTAGGGAGTACTTTAGCTAACCTTCTAAA
>NZ_JAGUCN010000012.1 GCF_018271975.1 Carboxylicivirga mesophila | reverse complement strand
TCCATCAAACAAGGACTGGATAGATTTAAATTAAAATACGAGGGTTATAGACTAGCCATGAGTATATTAAACAATAATAATGGTAAAGGGTAGTTTTATCAAAGGGGCTTCTTCTTTTCTCTTCAGGTAGCGCGCACATTGAATAACCTGGTTGTAACCAAGCAGCGTCCCTAAAATAAAATCTTCTTCGGCCGATAGTTCATTCAGGCGCTTATGACAAAAGCACTTGATTACCTCCACGCACTCATTAGCCCCAAAAAACACATTCACCTTATTTTTAGTCACTGGCTGAACGAGGTATTGAATATCATTGGCCTCTAATTTCTTGATGGCGAGAGGCACATCGCTGCTGGCCATGGTATGCAATATCAGGTTGCGCAGACCTTTTTTATATTCATAAATATGATGGCAAAATACTTTCATGCTATCTGATGGTTTAAAATCTAATAAAAATGAATAAGCCAAGCCATTAATAAACTTACCCGGATACGTTTATCTGGTATTTTACAAATGAACATTGGAATCAACTGGCTTAATGGCTTATTCATCTAATTGCCCAGTGGCAAAGCAAATTGGGTCAAAGGTCAACTCTATAGTATGCGCCACCAACATTTATCTTTAATCAAGATGATGTCTTAAATCATTTATCCAGGCCTCAACACGACTGCTGGTTTTATCATTTTCATTATCTTCATCAATGGCCAGTCCTACCAATTGCCCTTCCAATTCGGCTGTTGAAGCATCGTAGCTGTAATCATCAACCGACACCATGCCCACCACCTCACAGCCTTTATCAGCAATGGCCTGATAGATAGTTCCCATACCATCCACAAAAGTATCAGGATAAGCATCGGCATCGCCCAAACCAAACAGGGCTATCTGTTTACCACCCAGGTCAATTCCCTGCAGCTCGGTAATAAATCCCTCCCAATCGTCCTGCAAATCGCCCAAACCCCAGGTGCTGGTCCCTAAAAACAGAAAATCATAGTCTGCCAAATCAGAAGCGGATGCTTCATCTACATTTATCAGGTCAGCCTGCTTATCTAATTGCGAATTAATCATTTCGGCTACAGCCTGCGTATTGCCGGTACTGGAGCCGTAAACTATTGCTGTTTTCTTCATTTTGTTGATTGTTTTGATTGATACAAATGTATCCTGATGAAGCATGCCCATCAATCGCCATTAGTGGGGCTTTTCAACCAATAGTTTCAAGGCAACCTGCTCATCAAATCACCATATAAATCTCTTTTTCAATAATTTACACACAGCCAATCCCAACAAATAGTTAACAATTGATGATGAGTAGCTCCATTAATTACTCCCCACCTCGAGACCAATTTCCTCAACCGATAAGAAAACTGAAGGGGACTTTGATGCTCCACTACCTTTGAGTAATGACTTTAATTCGTGTAACTCATAACGGTTTAACATCATTGATGCATGCTTATGACCAATGGGTACAATTATCTTGCGCGTATAAACAATATCAGAGTTAACAGCTTCGTAGTAACACCCATCCATACGGGCAAAACATCGCTGAAAATAACGGTACTCCTCCTCATCGAAGGAGAAAAGGAAATTATGAAACTCTACATGAATTTTATTGCAATTGGGACAAATAAACACACGTCCGTTTGGCGTTTGACTGAGCACTTTATCCATATCTTTTTTTATTTCGAATATGGGATAAAGTACTTTATCAATCAATCGCCACAATTAGTGAAAATAAATGGGCTGATAGGTTTAAACAAATAACTAACTAAGCAAAACACTGAATAAGTAGCAGTTAGACTCTGATAGCAACTTTTTGTGACCGAATCAGCCGGTAGCATAGTACTATTATAAACGGCATCATCACACACAAACCTATTGATAGGCCAATGTGTGCCAGAGACACCAGGTAAACCAATCCTATGATTACACCAACCATTGCCATTCCTAACAACATCTTAAGGGTATATTCACCTTTATTCACCATTTCACGGGCCTGTGAAAATGGTAGCGGTTGTTTTTGCAACTTCACCAGTAAAATGGCTAAAGCAGCACTCAAACTTGCTCCTAAAATAATGTGTGGCAATACACTTACCCCCCAAATCCAGATAATGGGCACCAGGTAAAGTACATACAAAGGCAAAAAGAAGGTAAACAAAACTGCCTTTATCGCCCCGGATTGCATATGGTATTTTTTATTGGTAGAAGCCACTTCATAAATCCAGGCGGCCTTAGGCGTATCAGTATACGGTATGATGGATATCCCAATGGTTCCGAAAAAACCGGCCAGAAAAAACATCAGATACTTGGAGCTTTGCCCCAATTCTGCCATGTATGCACCAAAGTTATTTACCTGTGGCTTCAGAAAAACAATTACCATAATGATGCTGTAGGCAAACATAGGGTATAACTGCTGCTTCAACTTGCGATCGCTTTTAATATGGCTCATGGTAAATGCCCAGCCCATCTTCTCCACTGAAGAAACACACAACAGGTCAATGACTTTTTCGAGCCATGGCTGCTTTGCATTTACCTTGATAACTTCTTTCTTTTTGGTGACTGTGCCAGCTCCTGACTCAGCTATAATGGCATTGAAACCAGACGATAAGGTACGCACCAGTATTACACTTTCAAGGATAGTGACGCCAATGGTAATCAGAAATAACACTACATCATTTCCTTCACCCATACCGGATAAAAAGCGTACAAAACCAGCAAACCATACCGAAGGCACTAGCTGTGTCCACCAGGCATGTGTAAAAGTGAGCTGCTCCATATTGGCATCTTCAATAAAATTGGGCACCAACTGATAACTAGCCATGATGATTATCGCCAAACCTATTTGCAGATAGTTGAGCACATCCTTAAAACGGCTGGCACTAACCAATCGCGAAAGGCTCATATAAATTCCTACCACCAGCAACATGATGAACCAGGCGCATAAAAACACACCTAATAAAAAGGCTAAAGCGATAAAACCATAATTGATAGCCAGGTAAATACTAAATGGCAAACTCAAGGATAAGGTGATATTACCAATATAAATCAATACGTGTATCAGGCGTACAATTAATAATGTTCGCGACGAAACAGGCCTTGGCAATAGCACATGATTCTCACTCTCATCAAACAGCACCGATGTAAACTCGGTGAGCATAATAGTGCCTGCAAACACAATCAGGAAAGCATAGAATACCGATAACTGCAGCATTAAGTCAGGTATACGATACAAGCTAAGCAGCATGATAGCTCCCAAAAAAGCATAGATAAATAACTGCTTGATAAGCGTTTGTTTTTTGCCAGCCGACTGAAAACTATTGGGTGGACGACGAAAATCCATTTTTAGCTTAGCTGCCAGCAACACTTTAAAGTGACGTTCATTGACGCCTAACAGGCTTAAAAAAATATTAAGCGGTGCAGATAAAATTCGTTGGATAACAGTCATCGCCTAATTTTTAAAAACCTCATCCAAAATACCCGATTCACCTACTCGCTCCTCACCTCCTGTGAGCTTGGCAAACACCTGCTCAAGCGACGCCTTGCTATCTTGTTGCAGCTCTTCAAACGTACCATCGGCAATTACCTGCCCGTTATCAATCAGGATAATGCGGTCCGATATTTTCTCAACCACATCCATTAGGTGCGAGCTGTAAAAGATGGTTTTGCCTTGTTTGGCCAGACGGGTCAGCATATCCTTTACCAATATCACCGAATTGGCATCTAAACCAGATAAGGGCTCGTCCAGAAACAGAATATCCGGGTTATTAATCAGACCGGCAATAATCAATATCTTCTGCTTCATTCCTTTTGAGAAGGTATCCATGCGCTGATTGGCGTGTTGTGACATCTCAAAGTACTTAAGCAATGAGTCAGTTCTTTCTCCTATCAACGACGAAGACATATCAAACAGTGTTCCTACCAGATTAAGGTATTCAGCAGGCGTCAGTGCTTCGTAAAGCGCACCATTTTCGGGCACATAGCCTATTTTCCGTTTCACTTCAATGGCATTGTTACGCAACGGAATGCCCATCACTTCAATATCTCCTTCGAAACTGGTGAGAATACCACAAAGAATCTTGACCGTGGTACTTTTCCCAGCTCCATTGGGTCCAATATAACCAATTATCTGGCCGCTTTCTATACTCAGGTCAATACCCTTCAGTACTTCTTTTGCATCAGCACCTTTGCCAAAACTTTTACGAAGGCCTCTTATGTGTATGCTTGTCTGTTTCATTAAGTCAGGTTTAAATAAAAGTTGAGTATTTCAGAAGAAACAGCACTTTGCCTTTCTTCCGTTTAACAAAAATAATAATTCACTTGTATAAATATCCTTGCGACAGAGATTTAAAATACATATTTTAGAACGTCCGTTCCAAAGGATATCATACCCCATTTATTTCATTGACCTTAGAAACAATTCTAAATCTCAATTTTTTAACATGATTCTACAACGTACCAAATCAACTTACCTCATTCTGTTAGGCTTATTGCTGAACGCATTTTTAGCATCATATGCACAAACTGAAGGCACGCGACTATTGCGCCAACCCGACATTAACGATAGCCATGTGGTGTTTACCTATGGCGGTGACTTATGGCTGGCAGCCAAAACTGGAGGCGATGCCATTCGCTTAACCAGTACACCGGCGGTAGAAAAGGATCCCTACTTCTCGCCCGATGGACAAACCATTGCTTTTACATCGAATCGTTCTGGTACTGATGCGGTTTATACTATGCCGGTAGAAGGCGGAGCTGCAACCCGCCTGACGTGGTATCCGGCTGCATCGCAAGTGAGAGGCTGGACGCCCGACGGACAGTCTATCCTGTATGCTTCGGACAGGGAAACAGCACCTAGCTCATACCACCGCTTATGGACGGTGAGTAAAGATGGTGGCCCGTCGAAATTACTAAGCAAACAATGGGGCACAAAAGCTTCCTATTCAGCCGATGGCAAATACCTGGCGCTTGACAAGATGCGGCGCTGGGATGTGGAATGGCGCGCATACCGGGGTGGACAAAATACACCACTGATCATTCTTAACCTCGAAACCTGGGAAGAAGAGCTGCTACCTAATGAACGCACAACAGATATTCAACCCGTGTGGCTGGGAGAGCAAATTTACTTTCTCTCCGACCGTGATTGGGTTAGCAATATCTGGACTTACAACACCAACAGCAAAGAACTAAAACAAGTTACAAACTTCGATAAAACAGACATCAAATATTTAGCTGGTCGCAACAAGGAGCTGGTTTATGAGCAGGACGGTTACATTCACCTGTTCAATATCGATACACAAAGCAGCACACAGCTAAGCATCAATGTAGTGGGCGACTTCCCCTGGGCCGATACCAGATGGGAAGATGTGAGCAAAAAAATTGACTTTGCCCAACTTTCGCCCAGTGGCAAACGTGCTATTATGGGAGCACGCGGCGAAGTGTTTACGGTGCCGGTTGAGCATGGAAATGTGCGTAACATCACCAATAACTCAAAGGCTGCTGAACGTAAACCGCTTTGGTCGCCAAAAGGTGACAAAATTGCCTGGTTCTCTGATAAAAACGGAAAATATGAACTTATGCTGACCACACAGGATGGTTTGGGTGATGTTGAAAACATTGGCATTGGCGAATCCAAGATGATTTGGGAGCCTTGCTGGTCACCCGACGGTAAATACATTGCTTTTGTGGATGACGACGTACGTATTAGAGTACTCGACATCATCACCAAGAGTATTAAAACCATTGATGTGGCCGGTAACAACTTCGAACGTGGCGACATGGGTATTACATGGTCTAAGGATTCCAAATACCTGGCCTATGCCAAGGCTGGAGCCAACCATTTCCGTCGCATCTACATCTGGTCGTCGGCAGATAACAGCGTAAAGCCGGTTACCAACGCCATGGCCGATGCCTTTTCGCCTGCGTGGGATCGCAACGGCAAACAGCTGTACTTTTTGGCCAGTACCGACCTGGGCCTTGAGTCAAGCTATGTCAACACCAGTGTTATGTCGCCTGATAATGCCCGCTACACGGCCTATGTTATCAACCTTAACAAAGCTGATAAATCACCGTTTGAGCCACGTAGCGATGAAGAGGAAGTAAAGAAGGAAGAGGAACCCAAAGCCGATGCTGACAAGAAAGACAGCAAAAAGAAATCAAAAGACAAAGAAGCTGAAGAAGACAAAGGCATAACCATCGATTTTGAAGACATTGAGCAACGGATAATGGCCATGCCAATGCCTAAGCGTCAATACCAATATATGCTGGCAGGGCCCGAAGGAACAGTTTTTATCAGCGAATCAAAAGATAAAGGCAATACCATTCATAAATTCACTTTAAAAGAGCGTGAATCTAAAGAGTTTGTGACAGATGCGCGCTCAGTGTCCATCTCGGCCGATGGCAAGCAGATGCTGGCAAAGATGGGCACATCGTGGAAAGTGATGGGAACCGATAAGCCAAATGGTAAAGACGGTAAAACACTTAAGACAAACCTGAATACCAAGCTTGACCGACAGGCCGAATGGCAACAGATGTTTGAAGAAGCCTGGCGCTATCAACGCGATTTCTTCTACGACCCGAACATGCACGGACGCGACTGGGATGAAGTATATGAGCGCTATGCTCCGCTTGTGCCATATATCAAACATCGCAGCGACCTGAACTATGTGCTGGATATGATGAACGGTGAACTATCGGTAGGTCATAGCTTTGTTTTTGGTGGCGACATGCCCGAAGTGGAAAAAGCATCAGTGGGACTGTTAGGTGCCGACTTCAATGGCCATTCCTCACATTGGCAAATCAAACGTATTTATACCACCGAAGTGTGGAATCCTGACCTGTCGAGTCCGCTTCAACGCCCTGGTTTAAAAGTGAAAGAAGGTAATTATCTAGTGGGTGTGAATGGAGAAGAATTAACCACTGCTGATGATCCTTATATGGCACTAGACGGCACACGTGGTGTACAAACCGTTTTGCACATCAATTCTAAAGCAGCTTTTGAAGGCAGCTGGACCATTACGGTAAAGCCTATATCAAGTGAACGTGCTTTGCGTCAGCGCGCCTGGGTTGAGGACAATCGTCGATTGGTTGATAAGCTGTCGGATGGTAAGCTGGCCTATGTATGGGTGCCCAACACGTCCAATGCCGGATTCGTATCCTTTAACCGTTACTATTTTGCACAGCAGGATAAACAGGGTGCTGTAATTGATGAGCGATTCAATGGTGGTGGCTTGCTGGATGATTACATGGTTGACCTGATGAAGCGAGACCTGCGCGCAGCCCTGACTAATGAAGTTCCTAATGGTTCGCCAATTCTGTTACCGGCAGGTATTAAAGGTCCAAAGGTCCTTATCATTAACGAGATGGCAGGCTCAGGTGGCGATTTCTTCCCATGGGCCTTTAAGCAGCAGAAGATAGGTCCGGTAGTTGGTGCTCGCACTTGGGGCGGATTGGTTAAATCATCGGTACATTACCGTCTGGTAGATGGTGGCGCACTCACAGCTCCTGATAATGCCGTGTTTGATCCTATCAACAACGAATGGGTAGGCGAAAACGTTGGTATTACCCCAACCATTGATGTTAGGATGGATGCACAATCGATGGAGAAGGGCATTGATCCTCAGTTGGAACGAGCAGTTAAAGAGGTTTTATCGCGTATCCAAGAAAAGAAAACCATTACCCCGCCTCCGTTCTCAACCCCGGCAGTTAAGAAATAATCAACTAAGCATATGATACAAGAGCCGCTCATCACCGAGCGGCTTTTTGTTTGGACTAAAGGCAATACACTTTAAATCATGATAAAATTCATGCATGCTAATAATCATATTCTATACCCGATATTCCTTTTATTTTCGGCACCAAATTACGTACAGACAGTCTGATTTAAAGTAAATACAGTCATGAATAAAGCCGATACCAGATACACCGCTTACATTAATATATTGCACGAAGAGTTAATGCCGGCCATGGGCTGCACAGAGCCTATCGCTATTGCCTATGCCGGCGCGATGGCACGCAAAATACTGGGGCAAATGCCTGATCGTGTATTGGTAGAAGCCAGTGATAACATTATTAAAAATGTGAAGAGTGTGGTGGTGCCCAATACCGACAATCTGAAAGGCATTGAGGCGGCTGCAATAGCAGGTATAGTCGCCGGTGATGCCGATAAGGTGCTGCAGGTGATATCGAAGGTGAATGACGAACAGCGCAGCGAAATGGCCCACTTCCTGCAAAACAAAGAGGTAAAAGTGGTGGCTTCCAAAAGTGGTGTTATTTTCGATTTAGTGGTGAATGTGTATGCCGGTGAGTCACATGCTTCAGTGCAAATATCACATTATCATACCAACATTGTTCGAATTGTAAAAGATGGTGAAGCAACTATTTACAATCACCACTGCGATGACGTGAGCAACAAGCACAAAACCGACCGCAGCATAATGAGTGTGGAAGATATCGTTGAGTTTGCCGAATCGGTGAATGTTGACGAAGTAAGAGACGTATTGAAACTGCAAATAGCACATAACACAGCCATTGCCAAGGAGGGCATTAAAGGTAACTGGGGTGCCAATGTGGGCTCGGTACTACTGAATAGTTGGGGCGATGACATAAAAGTACGTGCCAAAGCCATGGCGGCGGCCGGCTCCGACGCACGTATGAGTGGCTGTGAGCTACCGGTGATGATTGTATCGGGCAGTGGTAATCAGGGACTGGCCACCTCGGTACCGGTGATTGAATACGCCAAAGAACTAAAAGCTGATGAGGACAGTTTGCTGCGCGCATTGATTGTAGCCAACCTGGTCACTATCCATCAGAAAACTAGCATTGGGCGACTATCTGCATTCTGTGGAGCGGTATCAGCTGGTGTTGGTGCCGGGGCTGGTATCACCTTCCTTTACGGCGGACGATACAAAGAAGTGGCACACACCATTGTAAATGCTCTGGCCATCGTATCGGGCATTGTGTGCGATGGCGCCAAACCGTCGTGTGCCGGTAAAATAGCATCGGCAGTTGAAGCTGGCATACTAGGCTATCACATGTATAAAAATGGACAGCAATTTTACGGTGGCGACGGCATTGTTGTTAAAGGTGTTGAAAATACCATCAAAAACATTGGTCGCCTGGGTAGCGTGGGCATGCGCGAAACTGATAGGGAGATCATTCGCATGATGCTGGGGGAATAGATTTTACCTTTTATCTAATGATAAAAAGCTACTAGCTGATGGCTACTAGCCTTTAGCTATTTCCATGGCGTTTAAATTGGATGTTGCGCTAAGCACAAAAAATACCTACTGACACATATTCGAATGCCCTGCTACAACTGTAAAAACATCGTAGCGGGGCTTTATTTTTTTTGAAATCCTTCCTGCGTCAAACAAACACACCGGGCCTTCAGCCCTGTATTTACCTCACGGCAAAGGAAACAGGCTAAAGCCTGTTCTGGTACACATCGCTCTTACAGAGCTTAACATTCCTTCGTAAAAATTGCCTGAAAGCCAGAAAGGTAACAAAGCAGGTCGGCAGGCACGGCAGGTTTATTAGTAGCTATTAGTATGCTCGTAGGCGACATCAAATACTCCATCAGTCATTATTATTGGCTCGCCATCAGATGAGGAATCGGCAAACTTAATTTGAAACGCGCCTCTAACTCGCTTATTCTCCTCATCAACATGATGTATAATAAGGTAAGTCTGCTCGCCTTTAATGCTCTCATAACGCCATGCCACACCATCACCACCAATAATGAATGCTAAACTGGCATCAAAGTCCATCAGTTTTTTGTCTGGCTCAATACTTGCCTTATTAATTTTAATAGTCATTGCTTCTTCCTGATAGTAATCCGGGTCTTCAACTGTTGCTGAAATCGATAGTTCGTCAAACTTCTCATTCAGATAACCCCAGCTGCGTGTAGCTAACCAGGTTTGGTTATCCTTTTCAGCCTTAAAAACAAAATCTGCTACTTCAGGCTCATTCGTATTATTCTCACATGAACAGATAACAAAGCTGACTATTACAACTGCAATAACATTCAAGTATCTCATATCGGGGCTATTTATTGGTTTCTTTCCTTAAGATGGCGATACCAACAAAATGGTTGCGTTATCAATTTGAAAAACACACCAATATGCAATAACTTCTATCGCTTTTTCCTTCTAAAACCAGGGTTTTGAGAGCCGCGCTTTTTATTCCGGTTGGCAAAATACTCTTGCTTCCTGCGCTGCTTTTCCTTCTCAAATTCCTTCTTTTCTTCAGCATTCATTGGTTTGTCGGTCTGCGGGAAAGGATGATCACGCACCACCTCAATCTTTTGCTTTATCAGGTTCTCAATGGCTCTTATATAGGCATTCTCTTCCGGCTCACATAATGAGATAGCGACCCCTTCTTCACCAGCCCGGCCACAGCGACCAATGCGGTGCACATAGGTTTCTGACTCGTTGGGAATATCATAGTTGATAACGTAGCGCAGCTTATCAATATCAATACCACGAGCTGCAATATCGGTCGCCACCAATACGCGTATCTCGCCTGCTTTAAATTGCTTCAGAGCTTTCTGCCGTTGGTTCTGACTCTTCTCGCCATGTATGGCAGCACTGGTAATCTTTTTCTGACGCAGGTTACGTACGATGCGATCGGCCCCGTGCTTGGTGCGCGAAAACAGCAGTACCTGTTCCATGTCCTCGTCCTTCAGAATGTGAAGCAGCAGGTTCTTCTTACTTTCCTTATTAGTGGTATATACATGCTGCTGAATGGTTTCGGCAGTTGACGAAACGGGATTCACCGTTACCTTTTGCGGCTTCACCAATATCTGCTGCGACAGCTTAAGTATCTTTGGAGGCATAGTGGCCGAGAAGAACAGCGATTGCCGCTCCTGGGGCAGCATCACCAGCAGCTTTTTAATATCATGAATAAAGCCCATATCCAGCATGCGGTCTGCCTCATCCAACACAAAATACTTAATATCGCGGAAAGAAATAACGCCTTGATCCTTTAGGTCGAGCAGACGCCCCGGTGTGGCTATCAGCACATCAACCCCTTGCCTGAGCGTTCGAACCTGCGGACCTTGTGGCACACCGCCAAAAATCACGGCGCTTCGCAGCTTCGTATACTTACCATAGGTTTTAAAGCTTTCGCCAATTTGAATAGCCAGCTCCCTGGTTGGTGTTACAATCAGGGCCAACATCTTTCTTCTTCCACGTTGACCATCGATATCCTGCATGGCATGTTGAATGATAGGAATGGCAAAGGCAGCTGTTTTACCAGTACCGGTTTGCGCACTGCCAAGTACATCTTCACGCTTAAGAATAAAGGGAATAGCTTCGGCCTGGATGGCGGTGGGGTGAGTATAGTTTTCATCCTTTAATGCCTTGAGAATGGCAGGATGTAAGTTTAAATCTTCAAATTTCACTTGCATATTTTGTGTTTAATAACGACTCGATACTAATAGTGGTGACTTACGAGCTCATTGCTATCAAACCGCTACGCCGTTGTGTAATATTTTGCAAAGATACGACTTTAACAGTTAACAGCCGATTTTAATTTTCGGGCTGGCATATTTATGGCTGCTGCTGGTTTTACTGGCACAAATCGGAGCTCAAACAAGCTCTGTTGCAAGCGTCACCGTCTCCTTTTCGCACACCCATATATTTCGGGCAAACTTTTTACCCTTTTTCTCTACCAGACAGGCATCAACCACCTTGATACCTGCCTGATTAATAATCGCTTTAATATCCAATGTTGATACAATAATTAAGCGTGTGGCCAACTCGGCCGCCGAACGGATGATGTGTAAAGAGTTATCATCATCGGAATGACTAAATAAGTTGTAAGGCAAGTCTATAATGGCAGCATCATACTGTGTGCTATGATCTTTCAGGTCGGTGCGGTACACATTAGCCATATAGTTATAATGGGCCAGGTTTTTGCGTGTTGATACACAAGCTTTCCAATGGATGTCGCAGCCTTCAATGTTAAACCCCGAGATACAGGCTTCGAGCATGACGGTGCCCACCCCACAACCTGCATCTAACAGCCGTTTGTTTTTGTCACCCTGGGAGGCAATGCTCACCAGTGTTTTAGCAATATCCATATTGATAGCGCTGCTAAACGAAACAGGTTTGTTCTTGTGCTTAAACCAGTCGGTATTGTGCTTCACCAGCTCGCCAAAGTACCAGGTGTCTTGGTAGTAGGCAATTGAATAGATGATGGTGGGTGTCACATAATCGGGATCGCCCTCAATGCAATAGCCCACATCCTTTAGCTTACTAAGGCGCTCGTTATAGCCGGTGGCATCACCTTCAAGCACCAGGTATTCGGCCTTAAAGCCATCAGTGCAAATATTTTTCTGACGGATGCAATCAATCAGCTGCTCATAATCGTCGGCCGTGGCCATAATATCCAGCCTGTTTTTAACAAAAGGGCTGATGGACGGGTCAATCCAGACATTTGTAAACAACAGTTTTTGCCGGGCTTCCTCACCAAAAAGTTGCCGGGCTTCCAACTGACATAACCCGCTATTATGCGTGTCGTACTTAAAGGTATAGATGTGATTGTATTGGCGCATAATAAGAGAAATGTATATGGAATTGTATTATTTGTGTTAATGCATTGGGCGCTTGTACCTGGCGCAAAGGTATTTTAGCTGGGTAACTTTACAAAATCAAACGATAACAGTTATCTGAAACATTACTAATTCAGATAGAACTCCCCCCTAACAATCAATTATTTCATCCAATAATCCCACTTAATAAAACAAACGCAAATAATTCATGTGAATCATCTGCGCTTGTAAATATTATCAATAGCTAAACACTATAAATCATCAACAATGCTCAAGAGCACAGGTACCAGCGAATCACCCAATTTAATAGAGCGTTCGGGCGACCACCCTAACTCTTCATCTGGTATATTGGCGTTTTGCTTAAATGGCATTTCCAGGGTTTGTGACAGACAGTGAAATTCTTCACCCAGGTTTTTAGAACCAATCTGCAGGTTGGCTTTACCCGGCTCATTCTTCGGGTAGCCATATTCCTTCTGCATATCGGGGTTAATGGCCATCCAGTTATCAATAAAGCTATCGGTCAGCTGCTTCAGCTTATCGTCGAATGACGGAATACCTTCGATACCAGAAATAAAGTTGTATGGCAGACCTTCATCGCCGTGCACATCCAACACAAAGTCCATACCTGTTTCGCGCATTTTCTCCTTTACATAGTATACCTCCGGACTGTTCTCGATACTTGGCTCGGCCCATTCTCGGTTCAGGTTAATTCCCCTGGCATTAACCCGCAGGTTGCCCAAAATACTTCCATCAATGTTCATGTTTGGCACCAGGTAGAAGTTAGCTTTTTGAAGCAGCGTAAGCGCAGTGGCATCCTCTTCGTCTAAAAGGCGCTCAATTAGTCCCAGCATAAACCACTCAGCCATAGATTCGCCGGGATGCTGGCGGGCTATCACCCACAGTTTCTTCTTCGAGGCATCGTCATCACCAATTTTCAGAAAATCGATGGGACGCCCCTGCGTGGTATGACCAATGCACTCCAGCGTGCATTTAGGCGATTGCTGTGCCTCATTAATGAGGTCGAGGTGCTGCTCATATGAGAAAGGTGCAAAATACGCGATATATACCGAGTCGTGCTCAGGTGTCAGCTCCATGCTTAGGGTTTGTCCATTGTACTGTGTGGGAATCTGAAACCAGGTGATACGGTCGTATGATGCACGAGCCTGATAATTGTCCCAGCCTTCGGGATAAGCCGCATCACCGGCATTGAGCAGGTTAAGCTTACAGGCTGTGTCCTTAGCTCCCTGCACTCTGAAATAGAACCATTGCAGGAAATCAGATTCGGTATCCTTTCTGATCTTTAATTGGATGTCATTAGGGTTGTCGGCTTTGATGACTTCTACATTACCAGCATCAAAGGTTGAGGAGATTGTTATTTGCATATTATAAAACGTTTAACTTCTTTATAAAATCAAGGACTATATTACCAAAGTTGGTCATAAACAACTTAATGGCCATCGCCAGCAGGATGATACCAAAGAACTTTTTGAGCACATAGATGCCACCCTGACCAATGACCCGTTCCACCAGCTTGGTACCCTTTAGCACACCATACACCACAATAATGTTCAACAGCAAGGCAATGATGATATTGATGGTATCAAACTCGGCCCGCAGCGATAGTAAGGTGGTAAACGAACCGGCCCCTGCTATCAGCGGAAAGGCAATGGGGACAATGGATGCACCCGATGGCGAATCATGCTTGAATATTTCAACGCCTAGAATCATTTCAAAAGCCATAATGAGCAGCACAAAGGAGCCAGCAATGGCAAAGGATGAGATATCGACCCCAAACAACCCCAGTAGTGCTTCACCTACAAATAAGAAAATAATCATGATGGTAAAGGCAACCGATGTGGCCTGAAAAGCCTTGATGGGACCACTCTTCTTCTGAAGATCGAGAATAATAGGTAATGAACCTAAGATGTCAATCACCGCAAACAATACGATAAAGGCTGAAATAATCTGTAGATAATTGATGTCCATAGTATGAGGTTTTGAGCAAAGTTACACAAATATAACTCTAACAACGAAGCTTTGAATTGTTGGTTCAATGGCAGCGATATGTTATATAACAAAAAAAAGGCTGCTCACCTTTACAGATGAACAGCCCCTCAACCTAAGCTCTCATTTATCAATCCAATCCGGTGTTTAAGTCACTAATGAACTTCAACACCTCATTTGCATTTATCACTATTCTATTATTATTACGAGCTCTGCCCTGGCCGGGTTTTTCGCTAAATCATAAATATCAAACTTCAAGCGGTAATAGCCCGACTGAATGTTATAAGGAATATTACCTCCAAATAACACCAGTTCTTTCACTTCCTGCACCGTTTCCGACAAGGGAATCACCATCTCTTCAGGTTCCCAGGGCGTATCAATTCCTTTTAAAGAAGCCCCCGGTGCCACTGGCAATGCCTCCACAAATTCGAGGTTAACGCGACACTCGTTCAGCGCCACATCATCTTCAAATACCGCATCCAGCTTCATGATACCTCCGCGCGCAAACTCCTGGTTTTCAACAGGTGAAATTATTGTAACATGGGGTGATTTTTTATCACCATCGTCTTTGCTGCAGCCTATTAATACAGCAAGTATTACCAGACTTAATAAATATTGTATTCTTTTCATTGCTCTTCTTTTTTAATCAGTTCTGTTTTTGTGCATGCATCAAAAATCAAGTAGGCATTGTTGTGATGTGCAAAAGCCCCCCACATATTAATCACAATTTTATTTGCATCAAAAATATGGGCTTCCACCTTGTCATCTATGTGAATTAGCATTTGATTTGATTCATCGTATGACCACTTATGCATTTTAATCAATCCATAATCTTTATGAGCAGCAATTTCTTGTGGATCAAATTTGATTGTTCTTTCGTTAATATTCACAATGCCAGTGATTGTACGACCATAGCCCCAAAAATTAAATAATTCAATTTCATTATCCGAATTTTCAACCTGACTGATGGTCATGTAACCGAACTGATCCCAATAGCCATTTTCTTCACCATTGATTACTCCATCTCGAATACTATGATCTATCTGATTAAAACTTCCGCATATGTCACTGATTTCTAATTTCGGAGCTTCAAGCGTTGTAAAGGTCTTAACTTCACTAAATGCATAACCATTTTTTGAATACGTATAGGCTTTACAGAAATATGTAGTTAATTCAAACAATTCATCAACTACACCCGTAGTAAATAAATCATTGCGCTCACCAATTGATATTTTAATAGAATTTACAGGAAACGTATCAGAAGTACTAATCATAAAACCACTTTCTAATATATTTTCATCGCCATTAAGCATGATGTCAGCCTGTAAAAATGCACGATCAAATGAGACGCTATCAACTTCAATATCTAAAATTGGCAACTCGTCTTTCGATACCTTGTTATACTTATTTGCATCTACCGTTTCCTCGCAGGAATTAAACCATAGCAAAGCACTTAACGACAGTATACATATTTTAATTATTCCTTGTTTCATTTCAATTATTTTGCAGGGTTAATCGTTTTGTTCGCTCTCATCAATATGCGGGTTGTCCTGAATCTCGCGTCTTGGAATCTGGAACACCCAGTTATCAGCGCCCGCTGCCACCTCAAACTGACCGGGTATACTGTGATTTGAATTGTCATATGCCCGATTGATGCCCTTATATAATCGCTTCAGGTCGAAATACGAAAAGCCTTCGCCCCATAGCTCAATACGGCGCTGATGATACACATACTCAACATCCACTTCGTCCATATCCCAGCCTGGCTGACGGTTTTCCATCAAAGGACGAATAGCTTGAGTAGCCCCTGAGTTGTCTCCCATTTGTGCATAAGCCTCTGCTTCAATCAGTATCATTTCGGCAGCGCGCATATAGGGGTAATCCTGTGTCCAGTCATCCTTTCGGCCAAACTTCAGGCTGGCGTATGGGTTTTGAATATTGGGAGCTGTTTGAATATCCACTTTAAAGCGCTGATAGTCTTCCTGAGAGATACCTTCAGGGCCATTAAACAGTTGCTTACGCACATCTTCATCAGGTATACTCTGGTACAGTTCATAATCAATTAAGCGTGGCGATAGGATACCTGCATAGCCCGGACTGTTGTTTGAGATATGCGAGAACCACGAAACAAGCATTGTCTGCGTCTCAATGGTATGGCGATAACCCCAAATCCATTCAGGATTATCTGCATCCATAAAGCCACTCTTCAACTGTTCAACATTCATCAGCTCATACCCGGCATAAGCACTTCGGGCATGGTCAGCCGCCTTTTGCCACTGCTGCGACAGCATATAATAGCGCGCCAGCAAACCATGTATGACATTGCTATCAATGGAGCGTTTTTCCCCTTGCCTATCGTAATTGGCAGCCAACTGCAATGCCAAAGTCAAATCATGCTCTATCTGTTCAAATACACGTTGCACAGTATTGCGACCTTTTAGCATTTCTGCCTCTTCCTCAGCAACACCATCCAAAGTTGAAAAGTACAATGGCACGCCTGGTGCCTGCAGGTTAACAGTTTCCTTTGTGATTACTTCCTGGTACAACTGAATCAGATACAGGTACGCCATCCCCCTGACTGCGTAGGTCTCGGCCAGGCAGCTGTTGTAAAAGTCCTCATCGTAGCCAATGATGTATTCCGAAAGTTCATCGGCGATATCCAACAAGCGGTTACCATTGGCAATAGCCGTGTAAAAAGTATTCCAGATATAGGCCGTGCGCACATTGGGTGCCGAACGGTAGCGGTGCAAATAATCCCACGAGAAATAATGGCTGGTAGGTTGTGAAATATCCTGTGCCATCATATCCGTAGCATGCAAGGTCATGGTGTAGTTAAAAGTGTCGTGATCGCCCTGATAACTCACCATAAACAAGTAAAGCCCATCAACAAGTGATTTTAACTTATTGGGATATTCCCTTATTAGATCCTTTAGGTTGTCTCCTCCCTGTCCTGTTGTGTAGTCCGTGTCCAGCTCATTGGAACACGATGCCAATGACATCATCAGGATGAAGGCCCCTATTTTAAAATTCTTCAAACTCATGCTTACTAATTATAATTGTAGTGAGATACCAAATGAAACTGTTCGCAATGCCGAATAATTAAACCCGACAGCGCCATTCAAACTTTGACGCGGATCCAGGCCTTTGCGTGCCGACTTCAACCACAGGTTATCGCCGGTGAGATACACCCTGCAACTCTTGAAATTGGCCCGCTCCAATATATTTACCGGTAAGGTGTAACCAAAGGTGATGTTGCGCAGGCTGAAATACGATGCCGAGGTGTAAAAACGATCGGTGGTCATATTCGACTGGTAATCGTTTTCGAGTATCGGTACATCGGTATCGGTATTATTGGGCGTCCATCGCTTCAATATATCCCGATGGTAATTAGTACCCGGTCGGCTACCCATCAGCGACTGGTAATTACTATCCATTACGGTACCACCAATCTGAAAAGCTGTCTGGAACGAAGCATCAAAGTTTTTGTAGGTAAACGTCGAACCTAATCCACCTGTTAAGTCAGGGATAGAGCTCTTACCTGTTTTCTGCATCGTAGCCTCTTCAATATTGTCTACCGTTGTGATAGTGGCATTACCATAATGATCGTATTCATATCGATAATACAATGCACGACCAGTCTCCGCGTCTACCCCGGCATACTGGAAGTCATAGAAATCGTAGATAGAACCACCCAACTCGCGCCAGAACACACCTTCAGCATAGCCATCCTGATCTTTCGAACTTGGCAGCTTCAACAGCTCATTTTTATAATGAAGTGCATTCATATTAACACTCAGACTCATGTCCTGCTTTTTCAGCACATACACATTCATATCCAGTTCAACACCGGTATTGCGCATATCCAAGTGATTACGCCACTGGTAACTTGGCAGGCCTTCGGAAAGTGGCAACTGGTACTGAAACAGCAAATCTTTGGTGTCCTTCATAAAGAAGTCGAATGACAGATTAACGCGGTCGAACAGGTATGACTCGATACCCACGTTAAAGTTGTTACTTTTCTCCCAGGTCAAATCAGGATTACCACGTGCACTAAATACAACAGCAGCCTGGCCACCTACATCTCTTACAACATACTGATCATCGTAACCATACCAAGTACCAATGTTATCGTTACCCTGGGTACCATAACTGGCTCTCAGCTTCAGATTATTAACAAAGGAAATACCTTTCATAAAATCCTCCTCTGAGATACGCCACGATGCTCCGGCCGACCAAAAGTTACCCCAGCGACTATCCGGGTGAAAAACAGATGACCCATCGCGACGGAAGCTGGCCGACAGATAGTATTTATCAGACAGATCATACTCCACACGACTCAGGTATCCTTCCAATGCATACTCGCTATAACCCGATGTGAGGCTTCGGTATGATGAAGCATTGGCAAACTCAGGATTCGATGGATCGAAAAAGTTAGCCATGTTACCCGACAGGTTATTGTTTTTATTGGTCTTGGTTTCGTGCCCCAGCAAGGCCTTGATGGTGTGAGCTCCAAACGACTTGCTATAGTTCAACAACTGGTTAAAGTTGGTAGCCGTATAACGCTGTGATGTTTTATAACCCAAACCGCCAGCTGCTGCTGCATCACCTCCAATGGGCGTTAGAAAGGTTGACATCGTATTAAAATACAAGTCATAGGCCCCGTTAACGGTTAAGGTTAAACCCTCAATGATGTTAAAGTCAACCGAACCACGCAAATTAAAGTTATCGGCCTTATTATCATTGATATTCGCTTTAGTTGTAGCCACCGGGTTAGCCATGGTTCCAAACGGACGCCCGGTTTGTTCGCCATAATCATAAACAGGATTACCATTGTGATCCAGCAGTTTTTCGCCAGTGCTTAAATCGTACCTATACACCGGATAGATAGGAGCTACCGACTGTGTGAACATAAACAGGTTGCTCTGGCTGGCTCCACTGGCCGAAACCGAGTTCTGAATGGTTCCTGTATAAGCCACATTACCCGATAATTTAAGCCACTTATTAAAACGCTGGTCCACCTGCAAGCGTGCATTTAAGCGATCAAACTCCGACCCGTCAACAATGCCTTTATCAGACAAGTAGCCAAATGATGCGTAATAAGTCGAGCGCTCGGTACCACCGCTAAAGCTCAGGTTATACTCTTCACGTATACCAGAGTTAAATGGTTCTGTTTCCCATTCATTGCCCCATTTTTTGTCGGTAGCTGCCGGATTAATGCGCCCCGTAAAAGGATCAATCAATTCGTTATCAGCCACACCGCGATAGACATTATACTTTAAACTATTGGTGATTAAATCATTGGAAGCAGCAATACCTGCCTGTGCATACCCCAGATGCCCCAGGTAACTGTTTCGTAAACCTTCCCAGCTTAACTCATAATACTCAGCCGGATTGGTAACGATATCGTAATTAGGTACCCCGCGCGAATTAACGCCATAGCGCGAGTCAAAATTAATCCTGAAATCACCTGCTTTACCTTTTTTGGTGGTGATAAGAATAACACCATTAGCTCCACGAGCTCCGTACATTGAGTTGGCTGCTGCATCTTTCAGTACAGACAGGTTATCAATATCTTGTGCTGGAATTTGATTTAATGAGCCTTCGAAAGGCACCCCATCCAAAATAATCAGAGGTTCTTTTGATGCTGAAATAGAACCTAAGCCTCGCACAATAATCTGCCCGCCTGCTCCTGGCTGCCCGGAACTTTGAGTGATTTGCACACCCGCCAGGCTTCCTTCCAGTGACTTGGCCAGGTTGGCCGATTGCATTTTAGTCAGGCTTTCGCCTTTAACCGTACTGGCCGCACCGGTAAATGAGCTTTTCTTGGTGGTACCGTATGCCACCGCAATCACCTCATCCAATCCAATCATCTCATTCTCAAGGTAGATGGTGTAGTGTTTGGATTGATCAAGCGTGATGACTTGTGTTTGCATTCCGATAAAACTCACCTGAATACTGTTTACACCGGCCCCGATGGTTAATGTAAATGCCCCATTCATATCGGTAACCGTTCCTGTGGTTGTGCCGGGCACAACTACCGTTACCCCCGGCATGCCAAAGTCAGTCCCTTGCTCAAACACATTACCGGTAATGGTTCGGTCCTGCGCAAAGCCAACAGCTATGCAGAAGGTGGTGAATACCCAAAATAATATTAATATCTTTTTCATCTGTTTATATTTATCGTCTAAGGCCAAATGAAACTCCCATTGAAACTTAACCTTTGCCTCAATCAATATCAGCAAAGTTGTATGGCCAATTCATTCAACCACAGATTATAAATATGCACCCCTTGCGGGATGCATATTTTAGGTCGCTATAGTTTTGTAAACTTTTTTGTAACTGACAGTTCGTCTGAAGATAGCTCCAGCATATAAAGCCCTTTCCTTAATGAGGACACTTCAATGTTGGTATTCAGACTACCTGCACGGATAACGCCATTTTTAACTGACTCACCGGTCACTGAAAGAATCCTGTAGTTAAGATCATCGGACAGTACCATGTTTGAGCTAATAGTGAGTACATCATGTACTGGATTTGGATAAATCGTTATCTGTGCATCTTCCACATCATCTATACCCACACGCACCACCAAGTCAATGGTTGCCTCAGATACCAAACGTGCACCGTGTGGATCTTCTGCAATAATGGTAAGGGTGGTGACACCTAACTCCAACGGCTTAATGATTAACCCATTACCACTATGATACATCTCAATTTTATCATTATCCTTGGTAACAGTATACGTTACGGCCTCACCATCAGGGTCGGCAATGTACTCTGTTAAGTCAATAGTGTATTGCAGGTGCTTATCCACCTCGTATCTGAAGTACAAGTCCTGGATTTCAACTGGTGCCCTGTTAACATTGTTAATGCGTACGATGAAAGTGTAATTATTAACTAATCCTTTAGAGTCTTCTCCTTCAACCACCACACGGTATAATCCGGCACTGTTGTAGTCAGGTGCAAAATGCAGCTTCATATTCTGTCCATCAAATTCGCCGCTTACAAACGGATAATCCTCAGCCAGGCGCAACGTGTACTCCAAACCACCTAAGTGAGATGCATACAAGATGAAGTCAAAGGTTTCATTCTCGTCCAGTTCAATGACAAAATTCTGGTCGATGCCATAAGTTGGTCCATTGTTCTTGATGAGCTCAGCCGCAACACGAGCCTGCTTGTTTTTCGGATCATTTGATTGAATGTAAACCTTGGCTTTGTTGGTGGTATTGAACACTCTTGAACCAAACATTTCGAAATTAAGGTTCATCGACTCACCCGGTGCAACAGTTCCTTCCCATAGCGATGGCACTAACCATTCAGGACTAATTTTCTCAGTCTCTATGGCTTTTATCATCCAGCCAATTTCTGGCACGCCAAGTTGTGATACCTCTCTATACACCACTCCTTTAGAACCAAAGAGGTTACCGTCTTCATCTTCGGGTGCAATACGCCCAAGTGCTGCCGGTGAAATCATCTCTTCAGCATATATGATACGGATATAGAATGTTTCACCCCCATGGATCATTACCGGCCTCTCCAAATCAACCAGCTCTTTAACTGTTTGATTGTTGTACAATGGCTTGTCGTAACTATAGTTAACCCTTTGGCTGTAAATCAAACCTGTTTTCAGGAAATCGTCATCACCGGCAAACACCTGAACAGTATAGTAACTTTCCAAAGTATTACGATAGGTATAGTAATGCTCCAGCTGACTAAAGCAGAAGCCATCTTCTGGTGCCACCAATCGGGTAACGGTATGCACTTCGGCATCGGGTGCCCCCCAGCCAAACGTATGTAATACCTCATCATCAAGCAACTGCGTTAATACCCTGCTCTCGTTTGTAGTCTTTATGCTTTTAGATTTTAGTTTACCGGCAGTTTCTAATTGAGCCGAATAATCTGATGCATTATCAGAATAAGTTATTACATTATCAGTCGCATAGGTATCGGATAACGACATGTAGATGTACTCATAGTTGATATCCAATGAGAATCGTAAGTCGTACTTACCATCAATATTACTAATATTAAGCGTTTCGTTACCAATAAATGTATCATCGAGTGCATAAGCCGATATAGCCTCTTTGTCCAGCTTCATGGCAGGTGCTTCAACCTGTTTGGCAGTAAAGGCAACTCTGATTTTATACTCTTCAGCTATATCTGATTCCAGTAAAGCATCTTTCTCAGCAATCGTCAGGTCTTTCACAGCCTCAAAATCAATCAGCACCATCTCTCCTGAAAGCTCCTTAACCATTGTTGGCGAATTGTTCAAATAAACCCAGCCCTCCAGTTTTCCTTTAGCCGGAATTAGCAATGGCATTTCTTCCTGCCCTGTTGGCCCCCAATAAATATGCGGAAGAGATTGTACATCTGTGTAGGCATAATCAAAGCCCATTCGCCCTGATACCAAGGCATTAAGGCTTACTCTCAAATCATCCTGATAACCCAGGCTATTGGCAAAAATCTTTCCAATTCTAAAAGCTTTGGTTCCATGGTTATTCAATTCAAAATCCAGCACCCAACTTTCATCATCAGGACTATGTGGACTATTGATTTCTTCGTAGTCTACAATAAATATCTCGCCCATATCAACTGTTGCCGGAATATCTAAATCAATAGTTCCATCAACAAACAGGTTAAACGGCACCTCGTAAAGACCATCGGCCACTGTGTTGTTAATAATGGTCACTGTTTCGGTATATTCACCTGCATAAATATTAGTCGCATCGGCAATAAAGTTATGCGTAGCACTTTCACCCGGATTCAGCACCTTCTTCTCAAACGGATAAAACTCAATTGCTGTATCATCATTGATGTATGTTGAGTTATAAGCTATAGTAATACCTTCTGTGCCTGTAGCATTTTCAATACCAATAGCTGATACACCCGGTGCCATTGAAAACAGTTCACCATTGAAGTTATATTGAAACTTAAATGAACCATCGTGGCGGAAGATAACCTGCCACGATATTGGGCCTGTTGACATACCAAAACCATCAGTAAATCCTTGATATTGCACCACAAACTCATCTTCAAAAGCCTGGTAATAAACCCCGGCATTTTTATCGTTGTACAAGTCATTGTATACAAAACCAAACATCGGAGCAACCAGGTTATTGGGACCTTCCTCAGATGGTACCCTGATACCTCCCCTGGTATAAGCCTCTTCATATTCTGTAAATGATATCACACCACAATACCCAACATACATGGTATTATAGTCCGTTCCGTAATAGTTAAATGTCCAAGGCAATTCTACAGTATTCCAAAAGTCTTTTTGAGTAGCTAATTCCATTGATTTCAACTTAGTACCAGTTGTTGAAATATCAATCCACTCATAGTGCACATTAGGGTTATTTTTCTGATGAAAAGCCTGGTATTGATAATCTTTAATGGCCACACCCGATTTTAGAGCAGGCTCATCCAAATGAACCAATGCAGAGCCTTTGATACCATATTCCAGAACATTTAAACCTGTGTTAGTAATAGTCAATGAAGCAGATGCCTTCTCACCCGACATCACATTAACATCAACACTTGCTTTATCAGTTGAGATAAGCGGTGCATTAATAATAGCGCTATGCACAGGTATCGTTATAACTTCTGCATCATCAAAAGTAAGCTGCAGCTCTGCATCATACTCCCCTACAACATCAGAAACAGCTTTAATGACGAAGGTTTCAATCATTTCGGCCTTCAACTCGTAAGGGAATATACGTTCGGTGAGCAACTCAAACTTATCTGCGTTAGCACCTGTGATAACAATGTCAGTTATTATACCCGGGGCACGCCCATCATTTCTGATTAACAGATTCTGACTAATGTTGGCAAGGTGATAGTTTTCTCCAAATTCGAAAGAAGTAGCATCTGTATTCAGGTCGGCTTCGCCTCCACCTGTTACGTTAATATCCGCTCTGAAATTAAAAAATGGTTTTCCAGGCTCGTTTGTTAGAACAGGTAAGTATTCTGTGTAATCATCTACATTGAGAATGTCGGTTGATAAAGTGTAGTCAATAGCCACGGATTCGCCTTTTAACAGGACTCCAGCCGGATTAGTCACTGATTTAAACAATCCTAAGCCCGGGTTGATAAATCTAATGACCGTTCCCTGCTGTATAGTTGTTTGCCTTCCCTGAAAATAGTTGCCGATAATAGCATCATCCTGGGCATTATCGTGGGCCCAAACTGACCACCAATCAGTTCTCATAAAACCATCTAAATCATGGTAACGCACTTCCATGTTACCGTTTTTATACAGTACCAACTGGAAAGTCAGCTTATGCTGATTAATTGTTAAATCCTGCTCATTCAGGCTTCCCATTGGCATATCCTGAAACTGAACAACAAAACGATCGCCAAAATCCTGATAATAGATGGTACTGTTGATATTAGGATCAAACATAAACGGCTCCCCAATTGCACAAAATGCACGGGTAGGACTGTATTCGTTAAGAGGCGCCATTGGAAACTGGTTAAACGAACCATCCTTGGTGAATGCCAATAGTCCATATGGTGATATATATACTTTGCGTTCAACCTTACCGAAGAATGGAAAACCAAAGCTTAATTCCACCTCATGCACCCTCTTTACATCTCCATTATCATTCGTTAAGCCCGAGGCAATAGTTCCGGTAGTTGATATTTCATCCCAATCCTGAGAATATTGCTTCTCTTCGCTGAAATACCCAAATAAACTCACATTGGCATCTACGTCTTCAAAATCGCCTGGTTTATCGGCAAACTTAGGCATGTAGTAGTGTAATGGGTAATCACCATCATTCTGAATAGTGAATGTTCCGTTCAACTCATCGCCAATTGTTACATTATCAAAAGCCTCAGATTCTGGCAACAAAGTACCAACAGGCGGATTAACAGCATAGCCTGTTACTTTAATAGTATACTCTTCAGTACCATTACTGTTGTAGAAGCGGATGTAGTTATCAAACACACCAGGTGTAGTTGGCTTGTATCCGATCTTAAAAAAGGCAGAAGACAGGGCCTCAATTGTTTTTGGGGACGAATATGAGCCCGTACTCCCATTAAACAATATCTCCTTAGTATTGGCACCTCGCTCGCTGCGGTTTAAAACAAAATTGCCAAGCCCGGCATTAGTGATATAGGCTTCCATATGCTTCTCTTTCCCAATCACTACTCTTCCGAAATCAATAAGTGTTGTACCACTAATCACCGGTTCATGGCCATCTATAACTGTCGTCATACGATAGCTCAATAACTCATTGTTAAGATCATTGGTGACAGTATTCACATTAAAATGATAGGTACCATTAATGATGTTACTGGCATCGATATCATACATAACCGTTTCCTGACCTTGAGCAGATATGCGTCCTTCATCTTGCTGTAATGCTACAAAGGTGTTGCCAGGTGACAGGTAGCTAATAGCTTCAACCATATAAGCAAAACCATCCATATAGACATCAGCGAGTGAATTCCACGATTGTCCAAAATTCGAACTGTAGTAGCAATTGTTGCGCCCCCAGCCTTTATCTTCCTCAAATGCAATCGCTAGTGGGTATTTATGCCCGGTAGGCGGGTGGATAATTACCCAAAAATAACTACCCTCTTCAAAAAATAATTGTGTATTTAATGCATGCTTATAAGTATGACTTGATATATTTTCTTCTAGGGCTTGACGATGACGCAACTTGGCCGATTGAATATCGCGCCCCTCAAAAATCTCAAGCAGAATCACCTCATCAGCACCTAAGTCAACGTTTAAACGGGCTGCAATATGCGTGAGGTTAAAGCCGTTACCTGGTTCGCTATTGGTTCCGGTTTGTACACGGTAGCGTGTTGCAGAAGAACTAGGATCTTCCTCCGATGCTTCTCCAATATAGTAATAGGATGATGCGTTTAAGTAGCCCTTGAATAAAGCCGTGTCGGGCACTTGATTATATTCAACAACTGTCTGGTATGGCGATGATGCATATACAGAAGGTGTAGTGCCTGAGCTGAAAACAGTTGCTCCCTTTAAACCTGGTAATGGTTCACTCCACTCCTTATCTGTTGTGAAATCTATATTAGTCAGCCAGTTAAGGATACCTTCACCCTTGTTATATAATTTAAATTGTCCTGATGCCTTTGCTGACACATTTGCGTCTATCATATGTTCAACCATATGCTGATCAGGATATGTATAATCCACCTCTAATACAGCCTCCGGTCCGGCGGTTGTTTGTCCATCAACTAAATTTGACAATAAGGATTTGTTTCCCCACTTATCAACCGACACCAAGCCCACGTAATAGTGTGTTAATGGCTGCAGGTTATCTAATTCATATGTGGTTAGCTCATCTACCACATCTTGTTTAGCTGCAATTGTTTTTCTCGAAACCATCCCTAAATCACTCTCAGAGAATGGCTGCTCGGAATAATAGATCTCATATGATTGCGGAGCACGCCCATAGCCTGTAGCAGGCACTGAAAACTCAAGAATAAATAAATCCTGACTAGCCTCATTAATAGCTAAATTGGTAATAGTTGCCGGGCCACTATTTGTTTTATCATCAAGTGCATAAAGTGCATTAATCAAACCTGTTCCTAATTTATTATAATGCTTATGGTCTTCTGGAAATTCCCCATAGATATTATCTACCGACCCTTCCAGAATCGAAAATAGCTCTTTATTGGTCAGTCCTTTATTTTTCATGTGCGAAACCACCAATGCCGCTACCCCTGAAACATGAGGCGTAGCCATACTCGTACCTTCGAGCCATCCGTAAGAATCAACAACGGTACTAAAAATTCCATGATGCATTGGGTATTCTTCCTCTTCTGGTGTTAGTAACTCATCGTTATCCATATCTCCACCAGGAGCAGATATATTGATCCAGTTACCATAATTGGAGTAGCCTGCTTTCTCTTCTTTATAGTGAATGGCAGCTACTGTTAACACCTCAGACATATAGCCGGGATAAAGCTCATCATCCATATCAGCATTTCCTGAAGCAAAAATGACAATACCGCCTTTTAATGGACTGCCATCAAAGCGACCGGCTTCCTCGATAAAATAGCGTATACCTGCTTCAACAGCTTCCTCCCGAACACCTGGTTTTGGATACCCCCAGCTATTCTGAGAAATGACTGCCCCATTATCGGCTGCATACACAAATGAGTTGGCAATTCCACCCTGATTGCTACCATCAAAAATCTGGCAGCTCATCAAGCGCACCCCGTCATCATTACCCGAACCTCCGGCAATACCAGCTGTACCAATACCATTGTTATTGACTGCACCAATGGTTCCGGCTACGTGGGTACCATGGTTACCACCACTGATATATCCCGAATTGGATGCAAAGTTATAACCATATTTATCATCAACATAACCATTAAAGTCACTGTCCCTTCCATCGGTTCCATTAATCTCTGATTCGTTTCTCCAAATATTAGCCTCTAAATCAGGGTGTCTCAAATCAATACCCTGATCATGAACAGAAACAACCACCGAGCGATCTCCTGTACTTTTTTTCCAGGCCTCAAATAAATTGATGTGGGCCAGATCAAAACGCTCTAAAACACCTGTTGGCGCATAATGATAGTTCTGCTCCAGATATGGATCATCAAACATAAAATCATTCGTAGCGCTTTTGAGTTGTGAATTACTACTGCCTCCCTTATATGGAACAAACTTGTAGGTATGCAAACTCTTCTCTCGAATCTTCTCCGCCCTCTCGATAACAGCCAGGCTGGCAAATGAGTTAACAACCTCATTTAATTCCGCTTCTGAAGAGTAATCGATTTCATACCACAAGTGCAAACCATGTTTACGATGTTTGGCATCGCGCTGTTCACTGTAAGGAAACACACGACGCATTTTGGTTGCCCGATAGTGTGTTAGCGCATTATCCATTTCAACAATACCCACTTTTGGTGTATCGCCTGACGTGGAAGCTGATTTCAACATGACCAGCTCAACCTCGGGCTTGACTTTCACCCGAAAAGTTCCTTGGAGATGCCCCTCTTTAAATAACTGCTGTGCATTTGCAACTAAAGCAGTGAATAAAAAGACAAGTCCTACTAAATAGTACTTTAGATTTTTGCTCATTTTTGCATAATTTTGAATAAACGTGATTAAGTGTTGATTCGATTCCCAAATAATTTTGACACTAATCAGGTACGTTTAAAGTACCCCGGATAGCTGCCTGCAAAAGAGGCTTAATAGGAGGGGTAACCAAAGAAACAGACCATAGGAGAACCTCACAATGCTTCAATAAAACCTCAGCATATTGCATTATTAAATTCAAAAATACCTCTCTGGCAATATGCTATCATATTGATTTATTGCACATATCCTCCTCTCTATTTTGATTTACCAGCAAATATGTACTTCTGCGAATAAAAAAGAGTTTCTAAAGAACAATTGGTCATGTTCCAGTACTTTTGTAAGACAACCCGATGAACAAAAACCATTTCGTACTTATGATTCATTGTCACTATTCTTTTAAAGAATATATCCTCATTTTTATTTTCTCTTCTGTATTTATAAACACAACTGCCACATCAAAAGAGGACAATCTGGTATTTGCATTGAGCAATGCTAAAACAGTTAAAGAACGCTATGAACTACTGATTAAACTTATCGTTCATACACGGCAGTACGATTACAAGAAGTCGGCACTATATGCTACACAGGGTGAATTATTGGCAAACAATAACAATAACCTGGGATGGCGAGCTAAATTTCAGTTTGAAAGTGCGATTACTCATTACTACTTATCAGCTTATGACAAAGCGTTGGCAAAATATCTAAATGCCACAGAAACATACCAGGAACTGGGTGATGGTTTAAACATGCTCAAATGCTATAACAATACTGGAATGATCTACGATCGTATCGAAAAATATGACAAAGCCATTGAGTATTATCAGCTCGCTTATAATGAATATCAACAACTTGACGATGCAATAAAAGATAATTACAACCAGTTTCTGCCACAACACTATAATAATATTGCCAGCGCGTATAACAAACTCAATCAAACGAAAAGAGCATTAGAGTATTATCAAGTGGCACTCGATAAGGCAATTAAAATCGATTTCAGGTACATATTGGGATCCATTTATACTAATCTGGGCATTATAGAAATGGAACAAGGTGCTTATGGCAATGCGAGAAGTTATATTGATAAAGCTATTACGATACGCAAGGAAGATGACGAAGTAATTGGATTAGCCAACTCATACTATCTTTTATCACGCTATTATTACCTTAACAACCAGCTTGACAGTGCTGTTACTACTACGCAAAAAACACTTTCAATTGCTAATACCCGCAGCTTATTGCAATTACAACGCTCCTCCTATTTTCTGCTTTTCGAAATTTTCCAGAAACAAGAATTACTTAGCAAGGCACTTGATGCTTATATCAGTTACAACCAGATCAATGATAGTATATTTAATCATCAAAAGATGAACCGCCTCAACCAGCTGGAGATTGCACAGGAGGTTGGTAAAATAGAGACAGAAAATACAAACAAAATAGCAGAATTAAAGCATCGCCATACCATACTTATTTTACTTCTGTCATCGTTGGTCATCATATTTTTCCTAATAGGCCGGTTGTATCAAACACAGAAAAAGAAACTAAAACTGGAGTACTCAAAGCTTGAGCTTGACATTGATGCTCGTAATCGGGAATTAACGACCAACGTAATGCAGCTGATACAAAAAAATCAATTGATTAATGATGTAGTTAAGCAATTATTAACACTTAAAGAAGAGATTAACGAACAGTCGCAGAAAACTTTGCACCGGGTTATAATGAACCTGCAATCACAAACTAACAGAGAAATATGGAAAGAGTTTGAAATGCGGTTTAATAAAGTACATAATGAGTTCTATTCGCGATTGCTTAAAAAACACCCAACTCTAACCTCATCGGAGAAGCGCCTTTGTGCACTGCTTCGGTTAAATATGACTTCGAAAGAAATAGCGGCCATAACCCATCAAACCTTAAGAGGAGTAGAAGTAGCAAGAAGTCGCTTAAGAAAACGACTTGGATTAACGGGTAAAGACACAGGATTAAATTGCTACCTGGAGGCATTTTAGATGCATGCTTCCAATTGCCCTGCAATAACACGCAATTCGCTATCTTCGTTTTTTCAATTTTGAATGATAGCACAATGATTAACGAGATATATCCAAATCAGCTTAGCACAGCATATGACAGCAATAAAGCCGTCGAAAAGGATGATTATGTATTTCATTACTCCGGCAAGTCGATAGTACTCATGGGCGATGACACGCAGGCCGTGGTACCTCAGCGAAAGGATTTTGGCGATAGCATCAAAACCTGTTCATTAATCTACATGTTTAGCCTGAATGAGCAAAACTGCTTTTTATGCATGGAGAAACCGTTTGCTTTACCTGTTGGTTTGACCCTGCAAGATATCGATGTATTCAGGCGTTTACCACAGGAAATTGGTTGGAGCATTATTCTGGGCTTTCACTTGCACAACTGGTACCAAAACCATCAATACTGCGGCAGATGCGGAGCGGCCACCGATCCAGGTGCCAACGAGAGATCTATTATTTGTAAGGCTTGCAACACAACTGTTTATCCCACTATATCACCAGCTATTATTGTGGCCATCACCTGCGGGGATAAAATTCTGTTGGCCAGGGGTAATCATTTTCCTCCCGGACGCTTCTCTCTGGTGGCTGGTTATGTTGATGTGGGCGAAACACTCGAAGAGGCAGTTATCCGCGAGGTGAAGGAAGAAGTGGGCCTGGATGTTACCAACATACGTTACTACAAAAACCATCCCTGGCCCTTGTCCGGCTCAATAATGGTAGGGTTTATAGCCGAGACGGATGATCAGCAGACCATTGAAATTGATCACAACGAAATTGCGGAGGCTGACTGGTTCAGCCGCCATCATCTTCCTGAGCATTACTCAGCTACCATCAGCATATCCGGAGAGATGATTGACAAATTCAGAAAAGGGGAATTATAGACTAACTTATACACATACTCTGTTTTATAATGATGTCATAAGTTCGTTATACTGACTGAGAACTTATTGCAACATTAATAAAAACTACGCCTATTATTTTCAAGCAGTTCGTAAAACTGCTAATTTGTGCTGGTAATTATGACTTACAATTTCAAATACTTGACACAATGATCAACAAACAAACCCTTTTAACCTCACTTCTATTGCTGCTGTATGTGGCTGCATTTGCCCAGTTTGACCTCAACCACCAGTCCAACAACCTGTTTATTAAACCTAATGTGCGCCAGCAGATTCTGATACCTGACATAACGGGCTATCATACCTTAAAAGGCGACTTCCATATCCACACTATCTTTTCCGATGGGTCTGTATGGCCAACTGTTCGTGTTGAAGAGGCATGGCGCGAAGGACTGGATGTTATTGCGATTACTGATCACCTCGAGTACCAGCCCCACAAAGATTACACGGTTGCGGACAACAACACTGCTTATAAGCTTGCGCAACGAAAAGCAGAAGAGATGAATGTGATATTGGTTAAAGGGACTGAAATAACAAAAGGGGAAGTGCCTCCAGGTCATTTCAATGCCATATTCATAGACGATGCCAATCCTATTGAAAACAAGGATGCCAGCCTCTCGATTGAAGCAGCAGTGAAGCAAGGGGCTTTTATAATATGGAACCATCCGGGCTGGAAACGTCAACAACCTGATACTACAAAATGGTGGGATTATTACACTACTTTAAAATCTAAAAACATGCTGCATGGCATTGAGGTTGCTAATTCCAATGAATGGTATCCCATTGCAATTGACTGGTGCATTGATAAAGATCTTACCGTTTTTAGCAACTCTGATATTCATGCACCCGTTAATCTTAAGTATAACCTTAGTGAACGCCATGCGCACCGTCCCATAACCTTGATTTTTGCCAGGGAGAAATCTATGCAAAGTGTTAAGGAAGCTCTTTTTGAGGGGCGTACCATAGCCTGGCATGGGCATACTCTGGCAGGAAAAGAATCAATAATGCGTGAATTGGTTAAAGCCTCAATCCAACTAAAACCAACTTTTAGAGAAACCCAAAAGAAAGGTACCACCTGGTATTATGCTGAGCTAAATAACATTTCGGATATACCATTTGTATTGCGGGATAAGGATGGTAATGAAATTGACCTGAAACCACTTAGCAGTGTCATCGTAAAGTTTGACAAAAAGACTGCTGCTTTAAACTACAAAGTGATGAATGCATTCATAGGCTCTGAGCGCCGTCTGGAAATTAATATTACGCCCCAATAGCGCAAATCTGAAAACAATAAAAGGGTCACATTATTATTCACTTGTAATAATAATGTGACCCTTTTATTTTATTAGTTACTGATTCAATTATGCCAGCTATTGAATCGAGAATGTGGCTTTTTGCACTTCCTCAGAATTGGTTCCGACAAACACATTAAACTGTCCCGGCTCCACCACGTAGGTGCCATTAGGGAAGTAGTAACCAAGCTCCTTTTCTGTCAGTGTAAAGGTAAGTTCTTTTGTCTCACCTGCTTTCAGCAGTACCTTTTCAAAGCCTTTAAGCTCTTTAACAGGGCGGGCATAGGTAGCCGCAATATCCTGAATATAAAGCTGAACCACTTCTTCTCCATCCACTTTACCTGCATTGGTCACCGAAACGTTTATAGTTAATTGTCCATCCTTAGCAATTATTTCCTTATCAAGGATCATATCTGAATAGCTAAAGCTGGTGTAACTCAAGCCATACCCAAAAGGAAACAGAGGCGTATTGGGCGCATCGTTATAGCATGAATACAGCACCCATTCTGGCGTTTGACCAACAGGCCGGCCGGTATTTTTATAGTTGTAGAAAAGCGGACACTGCCCCACATTGCGAGGGAAAGAAACAGGCAGTTTACCTGAGGGGTTGTATTTACCAAACAGTACATCAGCAATGGCATGACCACCTTCTGTGCCTGAATGCCAGGTTTCCAGAATAGCCGCTGCCTTTTCGGCGATTTCAGGAATAGCCAATGGACGTCCATTCATCAGTACCACCACGATATTTTTGTTCACCTTATAGATTTCATCAAACAGTTCCTGCTGAAGCCCTTTCAGTTTGATATCTGTCATGCTACGTCCTTCGCCACTCTGGTAGCAATCCTCACCAATGGCCAACAGCACCACCTCTGATTGGCGTGCTGCCGCAATGGCTTTTCCAAAACCAGAACGATCTGTTTCGTTAAAAGTCATTCTGTCACTAAAGTTACGAGTACCAACAGAAAGTGCACATCCTTGTGCATAATTCAACTTCACAGATGGTTCAATAGCTGCCTTAACACCTTCCAGCAATGACACAGCCGAGTTGCTCTCAGCCTGGGCCCGCCAGTTACCCAGTGGTGAATCCTTATCATCAGCCAGTGGGCCAATAACAGCTATGCTTTTTGCATTTGTACTCAATGGAAGTATTTGTTTTTCATTCTTCAGCAACACCATCGATTCGCGAGCCACTTTACGAGAGGCAGCACGGTGCTCATCTGTCAAAATCATCTGCCGCTCATTCTCTTCATTGCAATATTTGTAAGGATCATCAAATAATCCTAAGCGATATTTGATGCGTAACACACGACGTGCAGCATCTGTTACCAGCTTTTCGTCCACTTTACCTTCTGTCACCAGTTCCTCAAGATGTGAGATATAGGCCCGGCCTTCCATATCCATGTCGGAGCCTCCTTTAATAGCACGCTCAGCACTTTCCTTTGAATTGGCAGCTGCCCCGTGTATTTCAATTTCTCCAATACTGTTCCAGTCCGATACAACAAAGCCATCAAAGTGCCAATCGCCCTTTAATAAGTCACGTTGCAGATAGCTGTCAGCTGTAACCGGCAATCCATTAATGGTATTAAAACCATTCATAAATGTGGTCACGCCAGCTTCAGCTGCCGCTTTAAAAGGTGGTAATACAATATTGTGCAGTGTTTCATTACCTATCTCCACCGAGTTATAATCACGTCCCGACTCTGAAAAAGCATAACCGGCAAAATGCTTGGCACAGGCAGCTATGGTAAATTCATTGCTTAAATTATCCCCCTGAAAACCATGCACACGGGCGCGTGCAAAAGCACTTCCAAGATAAGGATCTTCGCCGGCTCCTTCCATCACCCGGCCCCAACGGGCATCGCGACCCACATCCACCATTGGGGCAAAAGTCCAGTGAAGACCTGAAACAGCTGCTTCTTTGGCAGCTACCTCAGATGACTGTCTGGCTAATTCAGGATTCCAGGAGGCAGCCTCTGCCAATGGAATTGGAAACATGGTTTTGTAACCATGAATGACATCATAACCAAAAATGAGCGGAATTCCCAAACGGGTATTCTCCACCACTGTTTGCTGAGCCTTACGGGTAGCTTCGGCACCATTCACATTCAACATGGAACCAACCATGCCACTCTTTAGTTGCTCCAGCAATGCCTCGGCGCCTGCATTACCGGCAGGAGCAGGCCCGGTCATCTCCCACAGGCTGGTGTATTGATTCAACTGCCCCACCTTTTCGGCAAGTGTCATCTTCATTAAAAGATCTTCCACAAATTGATCTTCTTCGCTAAGCTGCTTTTGATTGCCAGCACAGGAGACCAATAATAACATGGTAATAAGCGCAAGTAAATTAAGGTTTCTCATCTTAAACTGTTTGTGTAAATAATGTGCAAAATACAAATCAAAGGCCACCTATGGCAGCCTTTGAAATAAAAAAGTCCAATAATTTAATATTAATTATACCCTGGGTTCTGATCTTCGATAGATATGCCTGCATTCAAATCAATTTCTTCCTGTGGAATAGGGAATATCTCATTCTTACCAGATTGAAAACCACGTGACGCTAACTCTGTTGCAGCATCGCCCCAACGAACCAGGTCCCAAAAACGATGGCCTTCAAAGGCTAACTCAAGTGAGCGTTCTTTCTTGATAATTTCAAAAAGTGCATCACCAGCTAAACCTTCCCAAGAAGAATGATCAGTAAAACCAGCGCGCTCACGCACTTCCTTAATCAATGCGACTGCTTGTGCATCCTTATTATCGCGATTATATGCTTCAGCAGCCATTAACATTACATCAGATAAGCGAATGAGTTTAAATGGCGTGTTCCAGTTGACCTCTGTCACCCCTCCTTCTGATGTTTCAGAAGGAATGGTGGAATATTTCAAACGAATATACCCTTCGTAGGCATCCCAGTTATTGTTACCGGCACGGTTCACTTCGCCGCCAGCCGCCACAAATTCAGCTTCAGAAATAGCGGATGTGTTATAACGCTCGTCACCGGCTTCAGCTCTTAACAGATCACCTATTTTCTGTGTTGGCACATTAAAGCCCCAACCATTAGTGTAGCCAATTGCATCCATATTATTGAAGGAATTGTCACCACGCGGACCGCAAAGCTGAACAATAAAATTGGACTCGGCGGTGCCATCCCATGGTCCGCCCCAGTCGTGAGCATTCTTACTCGAATACAACACCTCGAATATGGATTCTGAACCGGCACGTTCTTCTCTTAACCAAATGGTGCTGTAGTCTTCAACTAACTCATAGCTATCGTCATCCAGTACATTTTGAAGCATCTGATGAGCATTGGCATAGTTTTTCTGATACAAAAACACTTTACCCTTAAGCGCCTGGGCAGCACCCTTTGAAATTCTGAACTTCATGCCGTCCGCAAGGTTACTTTTCACGGGCAATACTGCAATCGCCTCATCCAAATCCTTGTGAATCTGAGTGTAAATAGTCGCCTTACTCTCACGCGGATTGTTTACGCTAATTTCTGTGGTATTCTCCAAATAAAAAGGCACATCGCCCCACATGGTTACCAACTCAAAATAGGCATAAGCCCTAAAAAATTTCGCCTCAGCAGCTACTTGCTCTGCATTGCTCAGTTCAGGAGACAAGGTATTTAATATGGCATTTGAGGCATTCACTATTTTATAAAACGAGTGCCACACATCCTTAATAGCCGGATTATCGTACTCATACGTAAAATTACTTAGCTGCTGCAGCTTAGGCTGGTCAGCTGAAGAGCCCCCTCCCGGATTCAGGTCATCGCCCTGCAAGCCTTTCACAAAGAAAATACTTGACCAGTCGCCATAGTTATTGTAACCTATCTGCAGATAATCATACACTCCGATAATGGCTGCTTCAGCCTCTTCTTCAGTTGTGAGATAATCATCACTATTGAACTTTCCTATTGGTGTTTTATCCAATACACTGTCAGCGCATGCTCCAAAAGCAAGTACCAGCAGTAAAGTATATATGCTATATATTAGTTTTTTCATTGCTTTTTGTTTTTGGATTAGAAATTAACATTTAAACCAAACATCACTTTCTTGGTCGTTGGATACAGACCTTTATCAATACCCTGACGGTTATCTTCGCTAGAACCAGCTTCAGGATCCATTCCTTCATATTTTGTAAATGTGAAGAAATCATCGAGAGATACGAAAGCTCTGACACGTTGCAGCTTGATTTTCTCTGACACGGATTTTGGTAATGTATAACCCAGCTGAATTTGCTTGATACGCATGTATGATGCATCCTGAACGACTAAATCACTACGGTAAATATAGTCGCTGGTGTTATCAGGTTTAGGCATGCTGGCATTATCACCAGGTCCTGTCCATCGGTCGGTATAGAAGAAGGAAGGCTTATTACTCAACTTGCGATCGGTACGGAACCAGGCCATGAATACATCATTACCCGACATACCTTGCATAAACAGGTTAAAATCAAAGTTTTTATACTCCATGTTAAAAGTGGCACCATATAACAGATCCGGATGAGGACTACCAATATTTGTTTGATCCGATGCGGTGATTTCACCATCATCATTTACATCAACAACAATTGGCGCGCCTGTTTCTGGATCAATCCCTGCCGTTTTGTATCCTTTGAAGTAATAGATAGGATACCCTTCTTCAAACCAGGTCATGTTATAACCTCGCACATTGGCACCAGGCTGAGGTGTGTCATCCTTTACTTCTGTCACTTCATTCTTAAGTGTACTCAAGTTCAGATTTACACCATACTTTAAGCCGAAAGATGTCGTATTTCTCCAGCCTACTTCAAATTCAAAGCCAGAATTTTTAACTGTTCCTAAATTGGCCGATACATCTTCTCCAAAACCGGCCGATGGAGCCATTTTATTTGGCTTAATAAGGCCATCAGTCAACTTTTCATAGTAATCAACCGAAAAGTTAAGCTTGCTATTAAACGCCCTTAAATCTAATCCAACGTTGGTTTGTTCAGACGTTTCCCACCCTAAAGCAGGGTTTGTTGGGCGCGGACTGCGCGAACCACCTGATAGTACTTCATCCTCATTGGGGTAATTAATGTTTTGTGATGTCCAGAAAGCTCTGTCGGCAAAAGGCACCACATTAAAGATGCTACCATTCTGTCCCCAGCTGGCACGTATCTTCAGGTAATCAATAGCTTCCACATTCCAGAAGTCTTCCTGCGAGATTAACCAACCGGCAGACACAGCAGCAAATGAAGCCCAACGGTTATCAGTTGGCAATACACTGGCTCCATCACGACGAAGCGAACCTTCTAACATGTATTTGCCGGCATAATTGTAGCTCAAACGTCCAAAGTAAGATACTTTTGTATTCTCTTCCATGTTACCCCCCACCATGTTATTATCTCGATCTGCATAATAATCATGATAGGCATATTGAGAACCTTCTTTAGGCATTTCTGATTTCAGGTAATAGTTAGGATGTGTATAATCTTCATATGACATACCAGCCAACAGAGTGAAATCATGCTTATTGAGCTTTTTATTGTATGAAGCGAAGTTTTCCCAAAGGGCTTTGTAATACTTATCTACCCAGTCCTGCGCAACATTAAGACTGTTAGAACGCTCTGATGAGAAGTAGTATTTTGGTGACCATTCTTTGCGGGTAATATAAGTTAACTCCAATCCAATCCGTGAAGTAATATTCAGACCTTTCATTGGTTTTAGAGTACCATAGAACGAGGCCAGCAACTTATCCATAATCTGCTCATTATGTGTATTCTCCATAAAGGCAACAGGATTGGCTGTTTCGCCGGTAACAAATCGATTCAATCCGTAATAATCACCATTTGCGTTTTGCAATGGCGTATTACCTGCATCAATAATGGCATCGATACGGCTCATATCCGATTCAATGACCGGTGTATATGGATCGAGCAGTAAAGCACTGTTAACAATTGAGCGGTACTCATCATCTTCAGGTAATATCTTTCTTTTGGAGTGAGAGAAGTTCAGGTTATTACCCACTTCCAACCAGTCCGACATCTCGTTTTTAGTGTTAATACGAAAAGTATAGCGTTCAAAACGCGCATCCTCGCCACCAATGGCACCATCCTGCTTAAGGTATGAACCCGATAGCAGATAGGTTGACTTTTCATTACCTCCGGAAAAGCTAATACTATGGCGCTGCATAGGTGCTGCTTCCGAAATTTCGTCCAACCAATCGGTATCATAGTTTTCACCTGCAGGTGGAGTAATGGTCTCACCTGCCTCTTCCATAAACTGTTTGTATTGAGCAGCGTTCATCATCTCGGCATTGGTCGATAAAGTTTGTATGCCATACTGGAAGTTATACTCAATACGCGATTTTCCTTTGGTCCCGCTTTTGGTGGTGATTAATACCACACCATTGGCACCTTCGGTACCATAAATGGCAGCTGAGGCAGCATCCTTTAAGATTTCCATTGAAGCAATATCATTCGGGTCCAGGTCATCGATACCTCCGGTTTTCATCCCATCTACAATATATAACGGGTTACTGTTACCATTAGAACCGGTACCACGTATACGAATTTTTACGCCGGCACCTGGGGCACCCGATGTTGGCAACACAGCCACACCGGCTGTACGCCCCTGTATGGCATGCTCAACACGACCATTCGATACTTTCTCAAGTTCCTCAGCCTTAACCGATGAAATAGCAGCTGTCACAACACTTTTGCGTTGCACACCATAACCCACTACAACTACTTCATCCATATCAATGGCCTCCTCCACCATGGTAATGTCAACCGTTGGCTTACCCGCCACCTGTATGGTTTGTGGTTCAAATCCTACAAAAGAAAAACTGATAGTAGCATCCGGGGAAGCTACCGAAAGCGTATATGTACCATCCACAGCTGTTATTGTTCCATTGACAGGATTACCCTGCTCAACCACAGTCACACCCGGAATCGGATCGCCATTAACATCGGTTACAACACCTTTTACTGTATGCTCCTGCTGCATCAGAGTAATCGCTTCCTGCTTTTTGGTTAACACAATTTGCTTATCAATCACCCTATAATTCACATCAGTTGAAGCAAACAACTTATCAAGCGCATTCATCAATTCTTCATCACTCACATTAATGGAAACATCGGTAATGCCAGCAATTAATTGTTGATTATACAAGAATGTGTAGCCAGTCTGTTTTTCAATGGCATCAATCACCTGTTCTATTGACGCATTGTTCTTTTTTAAACTCAGCGTTGAACCTTGTGAATAAGAGTTGGTAGCCCACATCTGTGACACACCAACCAGTAGAAGAATCGCCAATATTCTCATACGTCGGTAGATTTTTTGCAAGGCATAGCAATCCCATACCTCAAGTGGATTTTTTTTCATAAATTTGAAATGTTTAGTGAAACAAACTTTTTTAGGAGAGTGAGTAAGGTGGTGCTTCTGACTCTCCTTTCTTTTTATCTATTCATTGTTATTTATTATCAGGGTTACTTTTATCTTTTTTCCTCCTCTTGGCTTATTTTGTTTCGATTCTGTAATCTGGTAATCGATGGGTGCCGTTAAGGCCATCAGCTTTAGCACCTCTTCAATGCTTTCATTCTTAAAAGTGGCTCTGAACATATAATCCTTTGGATAATCACCTTCCAATACCACCTCTACATTGTACCACTCGCCCAATTTGTCGGCCACTTGCTTTAAGTTATCACCTCTGAAAACCAGCAAGCCTTTAACCCAGCTGTTAACCACTTCTGTTTCTACCGCTTCAACCAACACATGATTACTCATTCTTTGATAAAGCAGACGCTCTCCCGGATTCAGAATGGTTGGTTCGCTATTATTTGGTACAAACTTTACTTTTCCACTTTCCAGAACAACTTCGGTTGTGCTATTATCTGGCCACATATCAGCTGTAAAACGCGTGCCTAACACTACTATTTTTGATGCACTGCCAATCACCTCAAAAGGATGCGCCTTATCATGAGCTACATCAAAATACGCTTCTCCGCTTAAGTTAACGTGCCTCTGCTTAAAAAGCGTCTGGTAACTTAATTCAGAGCCACCCTTAAGCCATCCTTTAGTGCCATCGGGTAAAGTAAAGGCTACTTTGGTGCCATGCATAGCCTGAATAGTTGTTAAGGTTTGATTGGACCTCTCATAGTCACTGTTCAGGTTTTTAACCACAAATAATATGGCTAAAGGTAATAGTAAGATAGCCGCAATCCGTGCGTACACTTTATACAAACGCACCATTTTGCTTGTTTTCTGAATCGGCCTTATTTGCTCATGAATCGCTTTCAGAACATGCGTCAGATTGTGATTAGCATGTTCATTTGAGCTACTTTCCCAGTCTTTCTCCATAACACTCTTCAATTCATCTTCAGCCTTATCATCATTAAACAGCCTGGTTACATAGCGCTCATCATTCACAGTGCAATTACCCGATGTATATCGTTTTAGTATGTCTTTCTTAATCTCTGTCATTCTGTTATTCAAATTGCTAATTGTAATACTACTTGTTTAGTATTGGATTAATCAGCCTTTATTAGTTATATCCTGTAAAACAAAAAATCTCCCTTCGAAAAAGGAGATTTTTTAAATATTTTTCATTAATCAATTCTATTTGTGACCATTAGAACATCATGAAAATCATTAAAACAACTGCTATATCATTAATATCTACCCGTTCTTTCAGGTAATGAATCACCTCTGAAATTTGATTATCCACTGTTTTAGGTGCCAGACCAATGCTCCTGGCAATCTCTTTCGATGGCAATCCCTGAAAGCGACTCATCTCAAATATTTTTCGCTTTTTCTCGGGGAGCTCATTCAATAAGTCAATCACCTGATGCAGAATGGAACGATAAAGAATCCCTTTCTCGGTGGACTCATCAGCAATTTCGGGTGCGAGCACATCTACCATATTATGAATTACCTGCCTTTTCTCAAAGTGCTTTTTTATCTGGTTAAAAGCGATGGTAAACAAATAGGAATGGAAAGATTTGTCAGCGTTCAGCTGTTGACGCTTATTCCATATTTTAATGAAAACTTCCTGCACCAGCCCTTCTGCCTCCACCTCCGATTTCAGGTACTTAAAAGCAAATGCATACAAGCGTTGACTGTATTGCTCAAACAACAGATCAAATGCTTTGATATCGCCTTTGGCAAGCTTATTAACCAATGCCTTATTTGCTTTCATGATGATGGATAAAGATGTTTAAAGGTATAAACTTATCTGTTTAAATAGCAAATATTAATCGGTACTATTAAGCCAGATACCCTTTTAAAAGGATACCTAGCAAAGCATATTATCCCATTGTTACAAGCACCTCATGTGTACCTGCTTCAAATAACGGTACTGTATTTCCTTTCTGCTTCACTCCGTCAACTTCAAGGCTTGCAATACCTTTATTAACGCCTGCTGAATTAACTATACGAATATTGTACTCTGCACCTCTGAACTGTCGTTTTACCGTAAACTCTGTCCATTCGGCAGGAATACAAGGCTCAATCTTTAAACCATCGTAATCGGGCTGGATACCCAGAATGTATTGGGTAACTGCATAAAAATTCCACGCTGCCGTACCTGTCAGCCACGAATTTTTGGCCTCACCAGGCTTGTAAGCATCCTTACCCGCAATCATTTGTGCATATACATACGGTTCAGTTTTATGCAAGTCACTTATATCCTCAAGGTAAGCCGGACATATTTTTTTATAATATTCCCAGGCTTTCTCTCCGCGACCAATCACCGTTTCACCAATCATTATCCATGGGTTGTTATGACAGAAGATGCCCGCGTTTTCCTTATATCCGGCCGGATAAGTAGATATTTCACCATACTCAATCACATATTTAGTGAATGCAGGATTATTCAGTACAATACCGTAATCGCAGTCCAGGCGTTCTTTAACCGAATCCAATGCCTTCTCACACAATCCTTCCTCTTTTCCAATACCAGCCATGGTGCACCAGCCCTGTGATTCAATAAAGATTTTACCTTCCTCGTTTTCATCACTACCCACCTTGTTACCGTAGAAGTCATAAGCACGTAAGAACCACTCGCCATCCCAGCCCTTTGTTTTAACGGCCTCAATCATTTTATTCACCTCTTTTTGTGCACGTTGAGCCTCATCCGCTCTACCAATTCGCTTGCTCAGCTCCACATACTCCTGTCCGTAAACCACAAACAATCCGGCTATCATCACCGACTCTGCCTTTGAGCCTTCTGTATTATTTTCTGTTGTCTGGAACGACTCGTTTGGATCGCTTGAGAAACAGTTCAGATTTAAACAATCATTCCAGTCGGCCCGACCAATTAATGGCAATCCGTTAGGTCCCAAATTATTCACCACATGATTAAAGGATATCGTCAGGTGATCATACAGCGTTTGCGCAATGCTCATATCATTATCGAATGGCACCATTTCATCCAATATACTGAAATCGCCTGTTTCTTTAATATAGCTAACAACACCCAGAATCAACCACATTGGATCATCGTTAAATCCACCCCCGATGGCATCGTTACCGCGTTTGGTCAATGGCTGATACTGATGGTAGCAGCCCCCGTCAGGAAACTGGGTAGATGCAATATCAATAATGCGCTGGCGGGCACGTTCCGGCACCTGATGAACGAAGCCAATTAAATCCTGGTTGGAATCACGGAAGCCCATGCCCCTGCCAATACCCACTTCGAAGAATGAAGCGGAACGTGACATATTGAAGGTGACCATGCATTGGTACTGATTCCAGATGTTCACCATTCGGTTAAGCTTATCATCACCACTTTGCAACACAATCTTACCTAAAAGCTTATCCCAATACAAGCGCAACTCATTCAGAGCTGCTTCTACTTTCTCAACCGTGTTGAAGCGTTCAATTACGGCTTCAGCGGGTTGTTTGTTAATCACATTCTTGGCTTCCCACTTGTCCTCTTCCTTATTTTCGATGTAACCAAGTACAAATATAAAGTCCTTCGACTCGCCTGGCTGCAGCTCCACTTCAATGTAATGCGAAGCCACCGGGGACCAACCATGCGCTTCTGAATTGGTTGCCCGCCCTTCAATAACCGCTTTTGGCTCGGAGAACTCGTTGTATAAACCTACGAACGATTCACGATCGGTGTCATAACCATCAATGGCCGTATTAACATGGTAGAAAGCATAGTGATTACGCCTTTCCTTATACTCTGTTTTATGGTAGATAGTTGAACCTTTCACTTCTACCTCGCCGGTTGAGAGGTTTCGCTGCAGGTTATTCTGATCATCTTCAGCATTCCATAAGCACCACTCCATAAACGAGAACAGCTTAATCTTTTTTACGCCGGAGGTGGTATTGGTCAACTTCACCTTTTGCACTTCAGCCCACGTTTTTAGCGGAATAAAGAACAATGTTTCAGCTTCAATGCCATTTTTAGCACCAGTTATTTGCGTGTAGCTCATGCCGTGGCGACACTCATACTTATCCAGTTCGGTTTTACATGGTTTCCAGCCTGGTGACCAAACTGTTCCACCATCATTGATATAAAAATAACGCCCGCCATTATCCATAGGCACATTATTGTACCGGTAACGTGTTAAGCGTCTGAACTTAGCATCTTTATAAAATGCATAACCACCAGCAGAGTTTGAGACCAATGAAAAAAAGTCCTCATTGCCCAAATAGTTGATCCAAGGCCACGGTGTTTGTGGGTTGGTAATCACATACTCTCTTCTCTCGTCGTCAAAATATCCGTACTTCATCCTTTTTTAGTTTTATCTTCATTTGCCAGATGGAACTCCTGATTCATCTTAATCATCCACACGCGCGCCTTCAGAATACTAAGATGTAATCTTCCTGTTCGTCCTATCCTTTTATCCCTGATTCTCTAAAGTCAATTCGTTGTTTCTTTTTTCGTTAAGCTCATGTGTTATTTGGGTCATTTTAGTTTGATTCAGCGGGTATAGCACCATTACCCCTGCGGCGATGATGGCCACAATCGCCGGAATCCAGCTCATCAGCATAATGATTCCCGGTACAGCTCCCTGGATGGCCACTGAATCTTGCCCATTGTACTTGAACATGGCCAATACAAACCCTATAATGGCTCCGGCAATACCACCCCCAAACTTTGTAGCAAACGAACCAGCTGAATAGATTAAGCCAGTCGCTCTGCGGCCATTCTTCCATTCTGAGTAATCGGCAGCATCACCCAGCATCGCAAAAAATAAGGTGGGAAAAATGGCTGCTGCAAACTCCGACGCTATTCCCAAAGTAAAGATGGCGACAGTATTATCTGGTCCGCAGAAAACAATGAGCGCATTAACAATTCCGGAAAAGATAAGTGCATATATAAACAGCATTCGCTTCCCAACCGCCCGTGCTAATGGTGCCGTGGCCATTGCTCCGCCGATTGAAATAATCATTAAAGCAACCAAATAGGAAGCGGCCATCAACTCATCATGCAGGTAATGTTTAAAATAAATGACAGTAATACCCTGTTTAGTAGCATTATATACATTAAACAATAGGCCAACGACCAGTAAAATCAACCAGGGCTTATTTTTTAACAAATCCTTTAAATCCTTCCAAAGGTTATCTTTCTGCCTGGCTGAAGGTTTTATGCGTTCTTTCGTAGTTAAGAAAGTAAGTATCATAAAGCCGGCCAGAAACACCGATAACAGATAAATTGAATAGCTATATCCTTTCTTCTGATTAATGACTCTAAAACTTTCTGCTTTCAGATCACCTTCACCCTCCACCACAAATGTGTATTGGCTATCCTGCTCCATGGCAAAGCTTTTATCCTTAGTAGGTTTATCACCAAGCAACTCATCTTTCCAGGTAAAAGTAGCGATACCATTCTCTGTTTTGATATTTGCATTGGGCACTTCGTATGGCGACGAAACAGTTACTTCATACTTATCTGCATTAAGCTGTGATACCTGAATTTGCGGATCCACATTTCCGAAATGAGCAACCAGATAAAGCAATGCTCCCTGTACCAGCATTCCTCCACCAAATGCACCAACCATACGATATGAGCCCAAACTGGTTCGCACCTTATCATCCCCTGTCATTACAGCCATTAAAGCTCCATATGGAATATTATTGGCTGTATATATCAGTGTAAAAAGAATGTAGGTTACGTAGGCGTATATAATTTTGCCTGTCGGTCCTAAATCAGGAGTTGTAAAAAGCAGAGATAGAATAACGGCTAAAGGTATAGCCGTCCATAATATCCATGGGCGAAAATTGCCGTACTTAGATTTTGTTCGATCGCCAATGACCCCCATTACAACATCACTAATGCCATCGCTTGAACGAGCCACAAGCAACAGAACGCCTGCTGCGGCAGGTGCTATTCCAAACACATCTGTATAAAAGATAAGTAAAAAGGTGGCCACACCTCGCCATGCAATATTGGCAGCACCATCTCCCAGTGCATATCCTATCTTTTCTTTAATTGAGATCTTTTCCTGATTTAGCATTTTCCTGATTTAGATAGTGAAATCAAATAGTTCTTTTTTGGTTTTGTCATACACATCGCGGCTGAAAACATATAAGCGAGCCGGCTTATGAGCTACGCCGGTCTGTTTCTCATCCAGCTGAATGAGGTATTTCATGCGTGCCACCTTTTTCCTGAAGTTGCGCTTATCGAGCTCAATACCCCAAATAGCTTCATATACATTTTGCAGTTGCGTGAGGGTAAACTTATCGGGCAGCAGCTCAAAAGTGATGGGTTCATACTTAATACGCGTCTGCAATGTCCTGAGCGCCTCTTCCAGAATCAGATTATGGTCAAAAGCCAACTCCCCAACTTCTGATACAGGTACCCACCTTACATTACGTCCTTTCCACTGTAACTTAACTTTATCAGTAGCCACTAACGAATAGAAGCCTACCGTAATAATACGCGCCTCAGGGTTTCGGCCTGTACTTTTTAACCAAAGCTGATCGTTGGGCCTTTTAAGGCGATTAGGATGTGCAAATGTTTTAAACTGCTCCAGAAATACATTGTCTAAGCCCGTTAAGTCAAACAAAACACGGTTGGCCGCTTCTTCAATAGGTTCATCTTCGTAAACATGATTACCCGTTAGTGTACAATCATTAATAACCAGCTCACCACTCTTTTCATCATTTAGTGTCCTATCAACAATTAACACTTCTAACTCTGAACCATTATAACCGAATAAAACACAGTCGACTGATAAATATTGTGAAATTTGCCTCATTATACTTAGTGTTATTTTTACACTTTATGATTTTGACAAATGTATATGTTTTTAATTAAAATCCAAAAACAACTATAAAACCTCTATTTAACCTGAAGACTTTTAGGCTGATAATCAACCGATAAACACAAAGACAAAAACACAACATGGAAAGATTGTAAAACAATTAACATCCACATACGGCTCAGCAGTAACACAAAATCTGATGAACAAGAAAAAATGCCTTATATGCACTTAATTACTGAATTATTTCGTCAATTATTTCAACCGATTGATGGAATATTTTACGTGATTCACGACAGCCAAACACCTCACTCACCTGTACTAATGGACATTAGGCATTTTTCCAACTTTTTAAACATATCAATCAGAAAATTATTTTTGCTCCCCAGCACACAAGTACATCTAAAGACCAAAAAATAAATAATGAAAATCTCTAACATCAGAAACCTATCCATTCGTTATCGATTAATGATGGGTTTCACCATTATGATTATCTGCGTAGCCCTGGTAGGTTTAATAGGGCGTAATAGCATCAATAAAACAAGCAAAGTTGTTGAATTGGCAAACCATCTTAAAAATGCACAAACCCACCTGATGAATGCCCGAATAGGCGTCCTCTACTTTATGAAATTTACCGATGAAACCAAAGTTGAATCAACCATTAACAATCTTAACAATGCATTATTGGAAATTGAAACAACAGACAGCCTAAACACTGTTAAAGATTTAAATACAGATTCGCTTAGACTGGCCATCAGCAGCTACTTGAAAGCGTTTAACAATTACGTTACGGTTGAAAACAACAAACAAACCACCAAAGCCAACTGGTCTAAAACCGGCACAAAAGTCGGGGCGATTATTAGCTATGACCAACAACTCAACAAATCCAGTAAGCTATCAAAAGATGTGCTATATGCACACAGCCAGGTTAGAATGGCTGCCTGGGAATTTGTGTCAAACCCGCTTAATGCAAATGGTGATATCAATAATAACCTGGTAACAAAGGTAAAAGGCCGCTTAAATAAGCTTTACTCTGTTTTGGACGCTGCCAAACTAAACCACAACACTAAAACAATTGCATCGCTGAATAAGATTTATGATAGCTACAGAGAATATGAGAAAGCTTTTGAATCATTTGTTAGTGAAAACAAAGAACAAGGTTTGCAGATTAAGGCAATGCAGATAGCTGGTGCCCAGGTAGCGCAATTGAGCGATTCAATTGTTGACAAAATCCACACAGAAGAGCAAGATGTAATGCGCTCTGCATCGTTGTGGGGCAGTTCCATACTAATTGTTGCCATACTAATCGCTATCATCATTAGCCGCATAACATCGGTAAGCATCATCAAACCTGTTAACAAAGGGCTTCACCTCGCCGAATCACTGGCAAAGGGTGAACTGTATCATTCTTTTGAAACAACTGGTAACGATGAAATCAGTCGCTTGATGCAAGCCATGAAACAAATGAATAACAAATTGCGGGAAGTAGTTGCTGAAATAATGAATGGTGCCGAGCAACTAAACCTTGCAAGCGAACAGCTCAACCAAAGCTCTCAGGAGCTAACACAAGGTGCCAGTGAACAAGCTGCATCGCTCGAAGAGGTTTCCACGACCATGGAAGAAATGGTAGCTAATATCGAACAAAGCAATGCCAATGCCGGTACGACTGAATCGCATTCAAGCCAGGCTCTTGAAGGTATCAGATTAACCGCACACGAATCGGCAAAAGCCAGCCAGGCCAATAAGCTTATTACCAATAAAATATCAATTATTGAGGAGATAGCCATGCAAACAAATATACTGGCCTTGAATGCATCGGTTGAAGCAGCCAGGGCTGGCGAGCATGGCCGCGGTTTTTCAGTAGTAGCTGGTGAAGTACGCAAGCTGGCAGAACGCAGTCAGGATGCAGCCGCTGAGATTGTAAAATTCGCAGAGGAAAGCAACAATCTCTCGTCCAACTCCAACCAACAACTCAACAACATGCTGCCAACACTTGACAGCTCATATAGCTTAATTAAAGAAATATCGGCTGCCACCAGCGAGCAACGCGATGCCGTGCAGCAGATAAACGCTTCTATTCAGAGGCTGAATCATACAACTCAGCTCAACGCTTCGAGCAGTGAAGAAATTGCGGCCAATGCCGAGGAACTTAATTCACAAGCAACCCAGTTGAATGCACTTATTAACTATTTCAAGCTAAACAACTAATTATGCATAACGAAAGGCCTCGATTGCTCCATGCAACCAAGGCCTTTCTCATTCACAAACAAAAAATATGGAAACCTAACGCACACTTCACCTTCCGATAAAGCGTGAACTCACAACTATTTTGGTACTCCAAGTTTTGTTAAAATATCATTCATCAGGCACCATCTGGTAATTGACGACTGAATTAGATTAACAGCAACAAACCCTGCCAAAAACAGCCAGTTAACATGAACATATATGGCTAGTAAAATACTAAGCAGAATAAGCGTTCCGGCGATTGCTCTAATAATTCTTTCTTGCATAATTGTAAATATTAGATATTCTTAAACTCCTTTTTCAACATCAACAACAAAAGCTCTTATATTACAATGCGGCATCTCAGCCTTACATTGCAAAAGGTTCTCCAACAAACTGTCAGCCTGCTCATTACCTACAAAGGAGATAAAAGCTATATTATCTACTCCCATCGACTTTTGCCCAAACCAATTACCAAGGCGATGCTGCTTTTCCAGCTTGCGCATCCCCATCATTTCAATTTCATTATAATACGATACCTGATGCTCACTAAAAAACTCCTGAAGGCGTTCTCTATATTCAGCTACCGCTATAGCTATTAATAGTTTCATAGTTACACTTTATAAATGATGTAAAGTGTGCAACACACATTCGACTTAAATTTGCACACTTCACATCCTGTTTAATTAATTGCTTGATTCAACAACTTCTTCAAGCACTTCTGAGTGATCCGTTTTCTCCTCAGAAAGCTCATTAACAGCTGCTTTACCTTCATATCTCTTTCGCTCAGTCATGTAGTAGATCAGCGGCACAATCAACAGAGTTAATACGGTTGATGCAATTGTACCCCCCATCAACGAAATAGCCAATCCCTGGAAAATAGGGTCGAAAAGAATCACCACTGCACCAATCACTACTGTTCCGGCAGTTAGTAAGATAGGAGTTGTACGCACAGCACCAGCTTCTATGACAGCTTCACGTAAGGCCACTCCTTCATTCAGCCGGATATTGACAAAATCGATGAGCAGAATAGAATTCCGCACCATAATACCCGCCAGGGCAATCATACCAATCATTGAAGTGGCCGTAAAGAAGGCATTCATCATAAAGTGTCCCAGTACAATACCAACCAACGACAGGGGAATAGCTACCATCATTACAAACGGCACTTTCAGGTTTTGGAACCAGCCTACAATCAACATGTAGATAATCACCAGTACAACAGCAAAGGCTGTTCCCAGGTCGCGAAATACTTCATAGGTGATTTGCCATTCGCCATCCCACTTGAGGCCATAGTTATTCTCCACAAAAGGCTGACCGTTATAAAACTCCTCAATATCATAACCTTCAGGCAGTTGAATCTCATCCATGCGTTCACTCATATCAAGGATAGCATACACCGGACTTTCGAGCCTTCCGGCCACATCAGCCGTCACATACACAACTTGTTTTTGATTCTTCCGGTAGATGCTCTTCTCTTTTTGCTGCTCATTGATATTCACAAGGTCGCCAATGGCCACCATATCTCCCAGCTGCGATTTTAGCGTTATCTTTTTCAGGTCTTCAATTCCAGTGCGATTACTTTCGTCCAGACGTAGTTTTATGCCCACCTGACGATGATCATTTTCGGCATACAGGTATGATACATTAGCTCCACGCAGGGCCATGTTCATGGCCTGAATAATTTGTTGGGGAGCAATACCTGCCAGCATGGCTTTTTCTTTATCAACATCAAAGGTATATTCTGTCTGCTCATCCTCCATCATCCAGTCGATATCCACCACACTTTCGGTAGTTGCAAAAAGCTCCTTCACTTGTTGAGCCACTTCTTTCTGCGACTCATAATCAGGTCCATAAATTTCTGCCACTAAGGTTGACATTACCGGAGGTCCCGGCGGCACTTCAACCACCTTCACATTGGCATTAAACCTCGCCCCTATTTTCTGTAATCCAGGACGCAATTCCTTAGCAATATCATGCGATTGCAGGTCGCGCTCTTTTTTCGAAACCAGGTTAACCTGGATATCAGCCACATTAGAACCACGACGTAAATCGTAATGGCGCACTAATCCGTTAAAATTGATAGGTGCCGATGTCCCCACATAAGTCTGGTAGTTCGTCACCAACTCGTGATTACGCAAATAGGCCGCCAGCTCCTTGATCACATTGGCTGTCTCCTCTAAGGTGCTGCCTTCGGGCATATCCACCACCACCTGAAACTCATTCTTGTTGTCAAATGGCAAAATTTTAACAGTTACTACTTTAAATAAAAATAAACTAGCTGAACCAATCAATAAAACCGTAACGCCTATGATGAATACCCAACGCTTCATCGGACTTTCAATCATTGGGCGCATGGTTTTATTATATAATCTGTAGATTAAAGTTTTCTCCAACGAGTAATCCTTCTCCTTGTCATCACCATCATCGTGCTTCAGCAGGCGGTAAGCCAGCCAAGGCGTTATCATAAGTGCTACAAACAAGGAGAAAATCATAGCAATTGATGCGCCAATTGGCATCGGACTCATGTATGGCCCCATCATACCAGATACAAACACCATCGGTATTACGGCTGCAATCACAGTGAATGTGGCCAATATTGTTGGATTACCCACCTCATCAATGGAACGCAAGGCCGCTTGCCAGAAAGGCAATTGCTTCATCTTGAAATGACGATGCATATTCTCGGCAATAATGATGGAGTCATCCACCACAATACCTGTTACAAATACCAGTGCAAACAGAGTGATACGGTTGAGCGTATAATCAAGGAAGTAGTAACTAAACATCGTTAGGGCAAAGGTGATGGGTACAGAAATAAATACCACCAAACCACCACGCCATCCCATAGCCAGCATCACCACCAATGTAACGGCAATAATTGCTCCCAGCAGGTGCATCAGCAGCTCTCCTACTTTATCAGAAGCGGTCTCACCATAATTACGAGTCACCTCCACATTGATATCAGCTGGTAAGAGCTCTTCACGCAACACGTCAATCTTTTCAGTAATACGATCAGCCAAGCGCATAGCATCAGCTCCCCGGCGCTTAGCCACCGAAATAGTTACAGCCGGATATTCACTTTGGTAAACCTGCTTGCTTTCGCTGGCCTGACCATAGCCAAAAGCCACATATGAACTAGGCAAAGCTGCTCCATCTTCAACATGCGCGACCTGATGCAGGTACACAGGTGAGTTTTGATAAATACCCACCACCACATTGGCTACTTCATCGGCATTGGTAAAAAACTCACCAGTCCTGACCGCATACTCAGTGTTATTGCTGCTAAAACTGCCAGCCGACACCTGTTGATTAGCGGCCTGCAACTGCTGGGTAATAATCAATGGATCTACCTGAAAGGCTGCCATCTTATCGCGATCTAAAACCACCTGTATCTCACGGTTGCGTCCGCCTATGACCTTTGTTTCAGAAATATCAGTAATCTTCTCAATCTCTGAAGAAAGTTCCTGCGCCACGCGCCTCAACTGGTAATCATCGTAATTTTCACTCCATAGCGTTAAGCCCATAACGGGCACATCGTCTATCGAGCGGGTTTTAACCAAAGGCATGGTGACACCTGCCGGCATCTTATCCATGTTCTTCATTATCTCGTTGTACAATTTCACGAGGCTTCGTTCGATATCTTCGCCAACATAAAACTGCACAATCAGCATGGCTTGCTCTGATAATGACTGTGAGTAAACGTATTCGACGCCTTTTACATTGGATACAATCTTCTCAATTGGCGTCACTATCTTCGACTCAATCTCCTTGGGGCTGGCTCCCGGGTAGCCAATAAATATATCGGCTATGGGAACATCAATCTGCGGTTCCTCTTCACGAGGTGTAAGGTATGAACTGTACACGCCGATAATCATGAAAGCGACCATCAATAGCGGTGTCAGTTTTGATTTTATAAACATCCGGGCTAATGTCCCGGCAAATCCTGTTTTCATTCTTCTAAAAATTAAAGGTTAGGAACATTAGTTTAATTGCAATTCGGCTCCGTCGAACAAGCGCCCTTCCGAAGCAACGACTAACTGGTTGCCATCGCTTAAACCAGACAAGACCTCAATTTTGTCTCCATATAGCTTACCCAATCTAACCCAACGAAGTAATGCCTTGTTGGCCTGACTGACTGTCCAGATGCCTTTTAACTGTCCACGTTCAACAATCATATCCGCAGGCACTAACAGCTTCTGTTCCTCTCCTTTCAGATGGTTTACGTGGGCAAAAACACCACTTCTGATGGCTTGCTTTTGTTCCTCTGTAGGCAAAAGGCTGATGCGGGCATCAAACTGCGAGCCTGAAAAACGACTGGACGGACTAACATGTGTAATACTGCCGCTAATCATCTCTTTACAAGCATCGATATGGACTTCTACCACATCTCCCTTTTCCACCTTGTATATTTCCGATTCCGGAATTTTAGCTATTACCTCAAACAGGCCCGGTGCTTCAATGGCCAGCAAAGGCATACCTGGATTGGCCATGTCGCCGCTATCCACAAATTTCTGAGTGATAACGCCATCATAAGGCGCACGAATATCAGCGTATGAGAGCATTTCAACCACCTCATCCTTTGCTTTTTGTGCCGCAGCCAACTGAGCTTTTGTCATCTTCAGATGCACCGTAATATCATCCAACTCTTTTTGCGTGGCGCTTTTACTGTTGAACAATGCCTGAATACGTTCAAAGTCATCTTTGGCGTGTTTGTAGGCAGCTTTGGCCTGAATAATGTTGGCTTCAACCTGCTGCTCCTTGGCCTGAATATCGTTACTACGGATAGACACCAGCAACTGGCCTTTCTTAACCATATCACCTTCGCGTACCAAAACCTGACTTATCTGGCCCATTATGCGGGTACTTAATGTTGATTGGTTCACCGAAGAAACCGTTCCTGTATAATGAAACTTCTTTGGTACCGTAGTTAACTCAAGCGTCTCAACTTTAGCTTTTACAGCTGGTTTAGCTTTAGCATTCTCCTCGTTACTGCTGCCGCAGGCTTGTGTTAAAAAGGCAAATGCAGCTGCAGCAATTAATAAGTTTACAGATTTCATATTTATACTATTTTTTGTTTTTCGAATGATGTAATGAATTATTGCTGGGTAGTTTCCGATGCCAGCATTTGATATTTGAACACAGCCACATTGTAGTTATAGATGGCATACAATTTCTTGAGAACACTTTCTTCGGCCTTGGTTTCGGCCATTAGCAAATCTGAGGTACTCTCCATGCCCTGGTTATAGCGGTTGGTTCTGATGCGCAATGATTCGTTTGCCTGTTCAGCAGCCAGGTTGTAGGTAGCCAACTGACTTTCAGCAACCGCAATAGCTCTGGTGGCCTTCGACAATTCCATATTTTCTTTCTCTACATAATCCTGGTACGACACTTGTGCTTTTTGATAATTAGCCTTGGTCTGGTTGTACTTTCCAATATTTCGCCCACCATTAAAAATACGCCACTGCAGCTTAATGCCCACCATGTAGCTGTCGGCACCAAAACCGCCAAAATCAGCATCATAAAGGTTATAAGAACCAAAAGCATTGATGCGCGGCGCAAACTTCATCAAATCACTCTTCTCCATTTTCTTTTGGGCCTCCAGGCCATACTGCATAGCCACCACATCGGAACGATTGAAAATAGAAGTAGCGTTATTAAATGAAAAGGACACCTGCGTAATAGAATCGGTTACCTGCACAGGCAAATGAATAGCCCTTCCCATTAAAAAGTTTAATGTTTCACTTACACTCTTCACCTGATTTTCTGCCTCCTGAACCATAGCCACCTGCTCGTACTGGCGCACTTTAATAGCCATTACATCTGCTTCTTTCAGGTATCCTTGTTGCAGGTTATCTTCAGCCATTTTCAGATAGGAATTAGTGGTGGCCTGAGCCTTTTTCATGACTTCAACACGGTTTTGTGCCAATTGCAAAGCATAATAAGTTTGCTTTACCAAAAAATTCACATACTCGCGTGTGTACTCTGTCTGGTGCTCCATGGCTTTTACCTGCTTACCGGCAGCTCCTTTACCCATCCAGGCATCCACATTAATCAATGGCTGTTCAACCATTACCTGTGTAGCAAAATGATTGGTTTGTCCCGGCGCATTAATCACCGCCGGATCAAAATCAGCCATAGTCACTCCTTGCTGCTGCAGCTTAAAACCAAAAGCATAAAGTGGATCATTTGAAGTCATATAGCCACTTGACAACTCAACTGAAGGCAGAAATGCGGCATTAGCCTGCTGATTTGCCCCCTTTGCAGCATTCACATCAGCCAGCGCTTTCTGAATTTCTCTGTTATTCTCTGACGCTAACTGCAATGCCTCATCCAACGAAAACATCTCATTACCCGTTTTTTCCTGGGCCTGAGATGCCAAGCCTGCCAATGATATGCAGGCTATTAGAATCCCATTTAAAAAATTTCTGTTCATATGTTTTGTTTGTTTTTCCATATTCATTTACCGAAGTAAAATTTCAGGGACAAACATATATCTATTTTTCTATATATGCAACTTTCTAGATGTTTGTATATGTTATTTTTCCACATCATCCTGATTACCTGTTACATAAATTAATACACTTTTATCCTTTTTTATTTCATATGCCGTAGAAAAAGTAGCTAATGCACAAAAACTATATGTGGAAATAAATGAAGATCTCAAACGGTGAATAGTGTAATATGCCATACATTTCCTTACCTTTGCACCCTCTTTAAAAATATCAGGATGATAGGGAAATACAATACATTACGTGTAATTAAGACAGTAGACTTTGGCGTTTACCTGGATGGAGGGGAATTAGGCGAAATATTATTACCAATACGTTATGTACCACCAGGGTTAAAAGTTGATGATGACCTTGAAGTATTTATTTACCTCGACTCCGAAGACCGCATTATAGCTACAACAGAAGAACCACATGCTATAGTAGGTGAGTTGGCTTATTTAAAAGTTGTTTCAGTCAACAAAACAGGCGCTTTTCTTGATTGGGGTCTGATGAAAGATTTGCTGGTACCCTACCGCGAACAGGCTGAACGCATGAAAGAAGGCGAGCGGTATGTGGTGTATGTATACCTTGACGATGAAAGCAGACGTATTGTAGCTACATCAAAACTCAATTCGGTTCTAGACAATCTTATGCCTGAGTATGAGGAAGGTGAAGAAGTGGACATCATGGTGATAGGGAAAACCGATTTAGGCTATAAGGTGGCTGTCAACAATACACATTCAGGTATGCTCTATCATAATGAATTGTTTAAGCCCATAAAAATTGGGGACAGTTGTAAAGGGTATATCAAAAAAGTGAGGGAAGACGACAAGCTGGATATTAGTCTGGAAAAACCAGGTTACGAAAAAATTGGTGGTCTGGCTGCTGACATCATTGAAAAGCTTAAAGTCAAAGGTGGTCACATGGACATCACTGACAAAAGTCCCGCTGAACTCATCTACAAAGTATTTGGAACCAGTAAGAAAAACTTTAAAAAAGCCATTGGCGCATTGTATAAACAACGTCTTATAAAAATAGACAATAATGGCATTTCCTTACTTTAATGACTTAACGTTATTAAACAGGTTCTATTCCAAGTCTTAAATATTCCTAATTCTAAACTTGCAAAACAATGCTGGTAAAGTTATTGCTGGTTACGGCCATTAATTACCATCAAAGCTAGTATTAAGACTCAGTAAATTGTAAAGGATTAAGTATGAAGTTTATTTTCTCAATGATTGTTGGGGCGTGTTGCCTTGTCAATATTAATGCACAGGATTTTAACAGTAACGCAGGTTTTGAGGGCATTGCAGTTGAAGACAATCAGTTTTATAATGAAAAATCAGACGAAAAGTCTGCACATGTAGTCAATTCGTTAGGTATACAATTATTTAATACAGTGGGTTATTCTGATCTGGAAGCGAGCTTTTGGGCGTCAGTCAGCAAAAATTCGAAGCACAACGTCAACTTACGCCTTAGTCATAACCGCTTTGAAGGCGAATATTTCAGTGTCGGAATAGGATATGGATATGAATTATATGCTGACAACCACCTCTTTTTACCTTACACCACCTATAATCAGGATGTAGAAACCTGGAAAAACCAGGCATTGGTAAATGGTTTATATTACTCATATGGCGGACGTTTTGACTTTGCTGTTGGTACTACCACCAACTTCAATAAAGATGGCTACGCAAATAACTCACTTTGGGTAGATGCTTATTATAACATCAAAGCTTTTGGTGGAATTCAGATTGGAGCCGAATACTGCATTATGAGTGATACAGGAGATGCCTATTATGGTATTATCTTTCAGAAAACACTGTGGCGAAGAAAATAATTCAGTACAACTATTAAATAACAAAACCGGACGTAAAATCCGGTTTTGTTGTATCATATAGAAGTCACATTCTTTTAAACAAAAGAGAGCCAATTAGATTTAGAACGATAATCCTCAATTACCCTTGTTTGGTTATCAGCATTAAAAGCTGCTAACAGTTGTTGAATATCCTGACGTAAATGAACAACCGCCCCATCAATCAGCTGTGCAGCAAAGCCTTTGTCACCCAGCTTTAATACTTTTTCCAGGGAGATTAAACGACTAAAAATCTGACCAAATTCAACCAACTTACGCTGTGGAATAGAGTCGCTCAATTTAAAATTTAATAAATCCTTCACAACACTGCCTGCACTTGACGTTAGCTCAAAACCATTGATGAAATCAAGCACATTGGTCTGCCTGGCTTTACGCATCAATTTAATAACACTTTCTGCCACCTGCGAATAAAGCATATCGTTAGAGCCTTCAAAAATCTGAAAGGGACGACTATCAACAGTTGAGCGCCCGGCAATATGATTGAGTTTATAACCTTTGGCACCTACCAACTGCAACAATGTTTGCGAAGCTGCCTGCATCATATCTGTAGCAATGCTTTTAACTGCATTGGCTTCTATCCCAATAGTAGATAAGTCATTTTTCAGTCCTGCCTTTGTACTACTATTTACACAAAAAGCTGATACAGTGGTGAAATATGCCTGCAGCTGACTAATGCGCTGTTGCACCTGATCATAGGACAAAAGACTTTTCCCGCCGACAAAGCGCTGCTGACAATGCTGAATAGCCTCATCGAGCATACGTTGAATAAAACCGATAGCCATGCCTGGAAATGACATACGACTGCGGTGCAATAAATCCAGCATCAGCTTAACCCCGGATTTTTCTGGCACTAACTTCTGTACACCAGGAATCTCAACATCAATACGATTACGCCCGTATGGTATTTGATACAAACCCAGATTATTAAAATGCTCTTCCACAACAATGCCCTGCTTAGGCTGCGTTACATCACAAATAAAGAAATCAAGATCACGTGCCAGGCTGTTACCACCCATATCTTTACGAGCCGTTAACAGCCAGAAATCGGCCCACCCCGTTAAGCCTGCCCAATGCTTTGTACCTTTAAGTTTAGCTGAATTGCCAGATTCAGTATAGGATGTCTGCATATTTAATGCATCACTACCAAAATCAGGCTCCGTAATCATTAATCCACCCATATTTTGCTGCTCAACAAAACGCTTCAGCACTTCAGCTTTGGCTGCCGGTTGACCTGCTTTAATAACAGGTTGCAGAAATAGAGCCATATTAATACCAAAGGTTAGTGACAAAGCCAATGATTCGTATGATGCGGCCGCCATTAAGGCAATACTCTCTTTGGTGTCACCTCCTAATCCTCCGTACTTAGTTGGGATAATGGCAGAAAAAGGATTAGTGGACATTATCTCGCGCATCACAAAAGGCGGCATACCCCGGTTAATACCAAGTTCATTAATATCACTGCGCTCATGATAAACGCTTTTCATTTTGGCTTTTAAGCGCTTCAGAATTTTTTCGAACTGTCGGTCCAAATTACTTCCTACCTCAGCTATTGATTGTATTTGCATCTACCTTATTTTACAGATAAACATAGTTGAGCTTTGGTCTAAAATGCATATACTTAAACCATGGTCACCCTACTATAATTATCCAGAATGAAAACTAAAAGCACGAATGTATCGATTAGTTTTTAAATTATATGGATTTTTGGATGTTTTTATCTTTTTATTAAGCAATGAACAGAAAAAAGCCTGATTAACAGCTATTAATCAGACTTTCAAATATGATAAGTTCTTAGAAGTACAAATCTCGTTCGCCGGCTTGTATACGCCCCAAACGCTCAACTAATTTTGTTTTGAAGCGTTCATCTTCATAGTCCTTCAAACTATCTTCAATCAGTTTGTAACCCTTCTCTTTAGTTGCAGGCGGAGCATAATCCTCAAGGTATTCAGCCAAAGTAAGTATGGCATTGGGCTGACAAAAGCGCTTGATAAATCCGGGAACAGAAAACTCCATGAAGTGCTCACCGGTGCGGTTTAAACGATAGCAGGCCGTGCAAAAAGAAGGTATATAGCCATCTTCCACCAGCTCTTCCATCACCTCATTCAAGGAGCGATCGTCACAAATCTCAAATTGTTCATGATCTAAATCCTGTTGCTCCTTATGGCTGGTATATCCTTTCATTTCTATATTTGTACCGCCATCAATCTGCGACACCCCATATTGCAAAATCTCATCACGAATATAGCCGGGTTCACGAGCAGTCAAAATCAATCCGGTGTATGGTACAGCCAATCGCAATACAGCCACCAGCTTGGTAAAATCGGTATCACTCACTTCGTAGCGTTTATCTACCTCAAAGCCTGAAGCAGACTGAATACGAGGAAATGAAATAGTGTGTGGCCCAACATTATAAACAGCCTCAAAATGATTGACATGGCGCACAAGTCCCATTGCTTCAAAGCGCCAATCGTAAAGTCCAAACAAAGCGCCAATACCTACATCATCAATTCCTGCTTCCTGTGCCCGATCCAAACCGGCCAACCGCCATTCAAAATGCTTCTTAGTGCCTTTCAGGTGAACCTTCTCATAGGTGGGCTTATGGTAGGTCTCCTGAAAGATCTGGTAGGTACCAATGCCTGCTTCTTTCACAATTTTATACCCCTCAATATCCAGCGGTGCAGCATTGATGTTAACCCGGCGAATTTCACCATTTTTATGCTTAACACCGTAAACCATCTTGACGGTCTCTGCAATGAACTGTGCATCGTAGCGTGGATGCTCGCCATAAACCAATATCAAACGCTTATGGCCTGTATCTTCCAAAGCCTTCACCTGATCAATAATATCCTGCTTACCAAGGGTTATGCGCTCTTGTTTTTTATTGGTTGAACGGAACCCACAATAGGTACAATCATTGATACACAGGTTGCCAACATACAGCGGTGCAAACAACACAATTCGTTTACCATACACCTGTTCTTTAAGTTGCCTGGCAGCCGACTTAATAGTATCTACCATTTCAGGCTCATTGGCATTCAATAGAATCGCCGTGTCTTGCAAACTCAATCGCTGCTTCTGCATCGATTTGGCAATCACCTCATTAACCTGCTGCATGCTTGGTTGCTGATGAGTCGCCAGAATCTCATTGATTTCCTCCGGATCAATAAAATTCTCCATTGGCTTATCAGCCAGCTTATATTTTTGCGGGGTATAAATTATTGACATCTGATTTGCTTTTACGTGTTGTCCCAATCAACACTTCATGGTTCAAAATTAGGTGTTTTAAGCTGATTTAAGCAATATATTACCAGAATTATTAGCTGTTAAAAAACACTATTTACATTATACTTATAATTAGACCTTCCACCCTAATTTTAAACTTTAAATCATAAGCTTAGGCCTAACCTTGCCGCTGATATATCTTTACGGCGAGGCATTTAATTACAATATAAATAACAAAAAACCGCCCCATAAAGTGAGGCGGTTCCATTTTTAAAGCATGTATATTATTTGTATTCTTCTAAAATACCTTTTACATCTTCAGCAGCCACACGACCATATACTTTATCGCCAACTGTTACTACAGGTGCCAAGCCGCAAGCTCCAACACAACGTAAGCAGCTGATAGAGAATTTACCATCAGGTGTGGTTTCACCAACTTTTACATCCAGATGACGCTTAAACTCGTCCAACACCTTCTCAGCTCCACGCACGTAGCAGGCCGTTCCCATACAAATTGAGATAGGATGCTCTCCTTTTGGAATCATCGAGAAGAATGAGTAGAACGTTACGACACCATAAACGTGTGCAACAGACACATTCATTTCATTTGCGACCAACTCCTGAACTTCAGCTGGTAAATAGCCAAACAATTCCTGAGCTGCATGAAGTGCATTAATTAACTCGCCTCCTTCGTTACCGAGTTTTTTGCAAACTTCTTTTAATTCTTCCACCTTACCGGCGGGTAATTTTATATCTGCCATTTTAATTTCCTTTTAAGATAAAAGATACAAGTATCAAGTATCAAGACTGACTTGCATCTTGATACTATAACCTTGATACTAATTAGATTTCAATCTTCTTTTTCTTATCGTAATAGTGCGTATGAAGCAACTCATGCGATTTATGTCCACATGGCTCACCCAGAAATTCGCTATACAGTTTCTGAACAAATGGATTTTCATGCGATTTACGTAGCACTTTACCTTTATCCTCCTCATAAATAGCACGCTGACGCTTCTTCAACACCTCTACATCACCGTGGTGATATGGCTGACCACCACCACCGATACAACCACCAGGACATGCCATAATTTCGATGGCATGGAACTGTGATTTACCAGCTCGGATATCTTCTAATAATTTACGGGCATTTCCTAATCCATGGGCAATACCAATATTAATCGGAAGACCATCAAAATCAATGGTTGCCGAACGAATACCTTCGAAACCTCTCAACTCTTCAAAGTCAAGTTTTGGAAGTGGCTTTTTGGTATGCACCTCATAAGCCGTACGAACAGCTGCTTCGATTACACCACCTGTAGTACCGAAGATAACAGCAGCACCTGTTGACTCGCCTAATGGCTGGTCAAAATCATCTTCTTCCAGTGCTTCGAAGTTTAAGTTGGCATTACGAATCATCTGAGCTAACTCACGAGTAGAAATTGATAAGTTCACGTCTGGATCACCATCTACTTTAAATTCATCGCGTGCACACTCATATTTTTTAGCCAAGCAAGGCATCACTGAAACGACCACTACATCTTCGCGCTTCTGCTTCAGCTGATCAGCGAAATATGTTTTAGCAATGGCTCCAAACATTTGCTGAGGCGACTTAGCTGTCGATGGAATATCTATCATATCAGGGAACTGATGCTCGAAGAAATTCACCCAACCCGGACAACAAGAAGTTAAAATAGGTAACTTCACATCCTTGTCACCAGCTAAATGCTTACCTAAACGACCTAACAACTCGGTACCTTCTTCCATAATGGTTAAGTCAGCTGCAAAGTCAGTATCAAATACATGGTCGAAACCTAATTTGCGTAGAGCTGAAACCATTTTACCGGTCACCAAAGTACCTGCTTCCATGCCAAACTCCTCGCCTAACGCAGCACGAACAGCCGGAGCCGTCTGAACAATCACTGTTTTCTTAGGATCAACAATGGCATCCATCACTTTAGCTGAACTATCACGCTCTGTTAAAGCACCTGTTGGACAAACAGCCACACACTGCCCACAGAAAGTACAGGCCGAGTGATCCAAATCCATTTCAAAAGCTGGAGCAACTACCGACTCAAAACCACGGTTTACAGCCGAAAGCACACCTACTGTCTGTACCTCGTTACAAGCGGTTTCACAACGGCGGCACATGATACATTTCTCCATTTCGCGCACAATAGCAGGTGATTCATCACTCTTATAGGAGTTTTTCTCACCCTGGTAACGCACTTCGCGAATACCTAGGTTCTGTGCCATTGTCTGTAATTCGCAGTCACCTGATTTAGCACACACCAAGCAATCAAACGGGTGATCCGATAAGATCAGTTCCATCACTGTACGACGGGCATTGACCACACGAACGGAGTGCGTTTGAATGTCCATACCTTCGGTACACTCTGTTTTACAAGCAGGCGCCAGGTTACGACGACCTTCCACCTCCACCACGCAAACACGACATCCGCCTGGCTTATTCTCAATGTTCATATCGTGCAGCTTCATATGACATAAAGTGGGAATATCCACCCCGATGTTTTTCGCTGCCTCTAAGATGGTAGTGCCTTTCTCAACAACTACCTTTTTATTATCTATGCTTAATTGAACGATTTCCATTCTTCTATCTTTTACTGTTCAAAAATTAGCCTGGTTACTGAATGCTGATTGCACCAAACTTACATTTTTCATAACAAGCACCACACTTAATACAAGTCTCCTGACTGATTAAATGAGGTTCTTTCTTATCTCCGGTAATCGCATCAACCGGACAAACGCGCGAACATAGTGTACAACCGATACATTTTTCGGCCTCAATCACATACTGCATCAGCGACTTACACTGACCTGCCGGACATTTCCCGTCACGAACGTGTGCTTCATACTCATCAGCAAAGTTTTCCATGGTTGACAGAACCGGGTTAGGCGATGTTTGACCTAATCCACAAAGAGAAGTATCCTTAATTACATTACTCAGGTTACGTAATAAAGTAAGGTCTTCTTCTGTTCCTTTGCCTTCAGTCAACTTATCAAGCATTTCGTATAAGCGCTTGTTACCAATACGACAAGGCGCACACTTACCACACGATTCTTCAACTGTAAAATCTAAATAGAATTTGGCTACAGAAACCATACAATCGTCCTCATCCATTACAATCATACCACCTGAGCCCATCATTGAGCCACAAGCTAACAGGTTATCGTAATCGATAGGAATATCCAGATGCTTTTCAGTTAAGCAGCCACCTGATGGGCCACCGGTCTGAACAGCTTTAAACTTTTTACCATCTTTAATACCACCACCAATATCGAAAATTACTTCGCGAAGTGTGGTACCCATTGGCACTTCAATAAGTCCAACATTATTTACTTTACCAGCCAGGGCAAATACCTTGGTTCCTTTACTCTTTTCGGTACCGATACTGCTGAACCACTCGGCCCCTTCGAGGATAATAACCGGTATATTAGCATAAGTTTCAACGTTATTTACGTTGGTTGGCATACCCTTGTAACCACTCTCTGAGGGGAATGGCGGTTTCACGGTTGGCTCACCACGCAATCCTTCCATGGAGTGAATCAATGATGTTTCTTCTCCACAAACGAAAGCACCTGCACCATAGCGTAATTCAACATCAAAACTAAAGCCTGTACCAAAAATATCTTCACCTAACAAACCATACTCTCGGGCTTGATTAATGGCAATCTTTAAGCGTGAAATAGCCAATGGATACTCGGCACGGATGTAAATCAATCCTTTAGTAGCACCGGTACAATACCCGTTAATAGCCATCGCCTCCAATACTGCATGTGGATCTCCTTCAAGAATAGAACGATCCATAAAAGCCCCCGGGTCACCTTCATCGGCATTACACACCACATATTTTTGCTCAGCTTCCACTTTACGTGTGATGTCCCACTTTAATCCTGTTGGGAAACCACCACCACCGCGACCGCGAAGACCAGAGTCAATAATCACTTTAATAGCTTCTTCAGGTGTCAGTTCAGTTAACACTTTACCTAAAGCAGCATATCCATCACGAGCAATGTACTCATCAATATTTTCAGGGTTGATAAAACCACAATTACGCAAGGCAATACGTATCTGTTTTTTGTAGAAGCCCATATCTTTCGATTCCGAAACACGTTCCTGTGTCTCTGGATCGGTATAAAGTAAACGTTCTACTTTACGTCCTTTTACTAAATGCTCTGATACAATTTCAGTGGCATCTTCAGGTGTTACCTGCACGTAAAAAGTATTGTCGGGTACCATTTTAACAACAGGACCTTTCTCACAAAAACCGAAGCAACCGGTTCTCACTACTTGTACTTCATTCTCAAGGCTATTCTCCTCAATTACTTTCCCAAGATTTTGTACAATTTCTTCACCCTGTGATGCACGGCAGCCAGTTCCGCCACATACAAGGATATGATTCTTATATTTAGCCATAGTGCAAAAAACTATTCGTTTTTATTCTCTTTTACTGTTTCGTAATTTACCGGGATGATGCCATCCACCAGTTCACCTCTAATAATGTACTTCTCAATGATTTCATTGGCCTTTTTATTATCCACATGACCAAAAACCACTGGTGCACTATTGGGCAGCGTGACTTCGATAGTTGGTTCTGCATAGCAGTAACCCATACATCCGGTTTGAGTAACTATGGCATCTATAGCCTGACGATCCATTTCTTCAATCATATGGTTCATCACTTCCTTAGCTCCTGAGGCAATTCCACAGGTAGCCATCGACACTTTCACCTGAACCAGTTTATCAGGATGGTCGCTTTTCTCGCGCAAACTCACTTTTGTTTGCAGTTCATCGCGCATTTTGCGCAAATCAGCAAGAGATTTAACTTTTGACATAGCGATTGGTTATTATTAATTACACATTCTTTTGTTTGTCTGGTTGCCCGATTTAATCAGGCTTTTAATCAAATTCTATATTTAATTCCCTTAAATTTTCCTCAATCATTTCCTTCAAAAAACTTGTTACTTTCGGCAGGCGAATGTCTACATCTCCTAATACTTCTTTTACCTCATTGGTGCTTATTGCAAACTGTTCATCTCCACATTGAACTTCAAATTGCAGATTAACACCATCATTACCTGTCATCATCATGGCTGCTGTGGATGCAATGTCACCCATTGGCGGCCTGTCAATGTGTTTTCTTCCAAACTGCGCGGTTAAAGTCGTACCAACGCCAAGCGTCGATTCTATTTCCACATGTCCACCGGTTAGCTCTGCATTTTGCTGTATAAGTGGAATACCCATCCCCACTTTACGAGTAGTGCGTGATGTATAAAAAGGATCGCGTACTTTTTGCAGCGTAACCTCATCCATACCTGTCCCATCATCCTGCACCGTTATGGTCAACCAGTATTCATCCATCACAATGAATAGTGTTACATTTTCAGCTTTGGCTCTTACAGAGTTCTGGACAATATCCATAATATGCATTGATAAATCCTTCATTACCTCAATTCAATTACTCTTCTTCCTTCAACATTGTGCAATGCCTTTCGAAACTCCTCGAAACTGGGCTCTTCCATTTCTACAACGGTATAGTGTATGCCTATCTGCTCCGGAAAATGAGCATCGGATGAGCGCAACACAGTAAATTGTTTAAGTTCGGTATGCTTATTAAGCTGTTCCTCCACATTGTATCGCGAGCTTATTCCAATGGCGTCGGGTTTTATATCAAATGGCATAAATCCCAACTGGCTGTATACACTAAAACTTGGTCTGAAGATGTGTGCAGGTATAAACAAACCATCCAGCTCTCTCACTTTAGATTCCACCTCATCAATAGACTGGTCAATGGCACTAATCAACAACCGCTCTTCCTGTCCAAGTATTTCTTCATCGGCATCTACCCACACCTGATGGCCAAACCTTTCCGGATCATTGGGTATTTCAGGCAGATGCTTATCCAGATACGCCTGAAAAGCGTCAAGTTTTTCAAAATTTTCAAAGAACGTTAAACAGTGTACTTCTTCTTTGGTAGTGACCTCAGCTCCGCAAAACACTGTTACTCCCTTTTGCTGTCCAACCTTATACACTTCGGCGCATTGCCTGGTGCTGTTATGGTCAGTTATTCCAATTATATCGATTCCTCGCTCTAAGGCTTTATCAACAATGACAACCGGACTCATCTCTAAACTTCCACATGGAGATAAGACGGTGTGCATGTGCAAATCGGCCTTAAAGCGTCTCATCACTATTCATTGAGCATTTGATACAATTTACCGGATAACTCAAACGTCTCCATTTCGGTGCTTAACAAAGGTATCCCTTCATCATTACTCTGATTAATGGTGTTCTCATCCGCCTCCAATCCTTTAACGATAATTACAGCCGCTACCTCTTTAAGTGATGCAACCGCCATTACATTACGGTGAGTCTGCAGAGTTATCCACACATCACCCTCATCCACATTTCCCATTACATCACTCAATAAGTCAGATGTATAACCACCTGTTATTTCATTCTGAAGGCCTTCTTCGCCTCCAATTACTTTGAGATCCAGTTTTTCAATGATATCAGCAACCTTCATCTTTATATATATTTTAATGCCTCAGACATAGACTTGCGTTTCTCAATAGTTACATATTAGCCTCATCCTTAGCACCTTTTTTCTTACAATCTTTATCTAAACGATCCTTCCCCCAGGTCTTCTCAATGATACGAATTGAATGCTGAGGATCCAGTTTCTTACTCTTTTCCATCATGCGCTGCAGAAAGACGCAATTCGACAAATTAGCTTCTTTACGCACAATGTCTTTAGCCAGACTTTCACAATTTGGAGCACCGCATGCTCCACAGTCAATACCAGGCAAATAGCACATCATTCGACGAACACGTTCCATCTTCTTTAATGCAATACTCATGTCTTCGTCAAGCACCATCATCGAGCGTGGTTCAACCCTGCCAACGTAGTTATTATTCTTAATCAATTGCCTGTGAGCATCGGAGATATTCTGCACATACTTGCCAGATGCATTGATGCGTTCTGCCCTATTCTTGAGCCGTTCAACGGTTAGAAATCTGTTTTCGGTTAACAAAACACCACCGGCACAACTCTGATCACATGCTCTTAATTCAAGAAAGTCTACATTAATAATTTCATCATTTTCAACTTTCTCTAAGAAAGAAATAACATTATGAATCTCATCTATCGCCAGGCAACGGCCAGTCATCTGGCTGGCCTCTCCATCAGTTAGGCTCCAGTTGAGTCCTTTGGGAGAAAGGTAAGGCACTGTTTCTTCACATGAGAATTGGGTGTTACTACGTGTTTTCAGCACGTGGTACACTTTGTTATACAGAAAGTCCATGTTGATAACACCATCAACATTTGACATGTCATCACCAACCGGACTCTTTACTGTAGCTATTTTGGAAGCACAGGGTGTCACATAAAATACCCCTATCTCATCGGCACTTTTTCCTTCTTCCTGAAGTAATTCGCGATAATACATGGCCGTGGTATCGATAGGTGGTTTTATGGGTATTATATTGTTCACCAACCCAGGAAAACGCACCTGAATGAGGCGAACAATTGATGGACAGAAAGCACTTATCATTGGCTTGTCTCTATCCGACTTTAGTTCATCCAGCATCGATTCATTGATGACATCAACAGTAGCTTCAGCCGGCACTACATGAGTAAATCCCAAGCCTTTGAGCACATCAATGATTTCACACTCTTTAATTTGCTTAGAAAACTGACCTATAAACACCGACGGTAGAACAGCCACCCGGTATTTAAAATTGAAGATTTTCTCAAAATCATCCTGTTCAACGTAGAAAGCATCTACCGGACATGATTTCATACATTCGCCACAGTCAACACACCAGTTTTTCCGAATAGAGGCAATACCATCGCGGATACGAATGGCATCGGTTGGACATACATTCATACAATGGGTACATCCAAAGCATAAATCCTTATCCACTTTTAATGCATGATAAAACTGTTGCTCGCTCATAGCCATTCTCAATTAACTTGTCAATTTAGTTGTAAGCTCAACGACTGTTCCTTCACCAACCTTACTGCTAATATCAATTACATCGGCATTTCTCTTCATATTAGGCAAGCCCATACCTGCACCAAATCCCATCTCGCGCACCATGGCCGATGCAGTTGAGTAACCCACCTGCATAGCTAAATCAATATCTGGTATCCCGGGTCCTTCATCCTCAATACGAATATGTATTCGGCTGGGATCAATATCAACTAACACCATTCCTTTGTATGCATGAGCTACAACGTTCACTTCTCCTTCGTATAGAGCTACTACAATGCGCTTTATTATTTTCGGATCAACATTTAGCTGTTTAAGTACTTTTTTGACATTACTGGCTGCATTACCAGCCTTGGCAAAATTCCCTCCTTCAACTTCGTAGCTAAACTTCATATTCAATTATCAATACACAGGACAAACACCTGCATCGTGCAACATCCCAATTGTTCTGAACATCGAATACTTACATTCTATCAGAACAGTATTATTTTCACTAGCCACATCAATCATCTCAGGGGTCACCTTTTTGCCCCGCACAAACACTATACAGTTAATATCCGCCATTTCAGCGGTTCTTACAGTTTGCATATTGGTTAAGCCGGTAATCAGCACCAGGTGTTCTGACTCAAGGGTCAAGACATCACTCATTAAATCACTGGCAAATGCATACCTCACTTCATTTTCAATAAGATCAACACCGCAAACAACTTGGGCATCCAGCAGTTCGGCTATTTTTCTTATTTTAATTGATGTCGCCATATTTGTTATTCTTAGCTAGGTTAATGTTGCTAATTATTAAAGAAATATTTCCTGATTACTACAGCAAACTAATACTAATATACCGAGAAAAAAAAGGCCAGAAGTCTGTTTTCAATAATACAGAACAAGTCTAAATTAATTCCCAACAAATCACTTGGCAGACATAGGAATAACTTACAAATTAAAAGCGCCACTAAAAGCTGAATATCAATCTAGAAGCTTTTGAAGATTCATGATTTACATCATGTTTACTTACATATATTCGATTGTTACATCTTTCAGGAATCTGACTTCCAAAAGACGCATGATGCGTTTTACAACTGTGCGCCTGATTTCCAGCTCCACAGGCAGATTAGGATCCTGATGTGCTACATTTATTCTGGTACCGTTAAGGATGTGAATGCGGTCACTTTCAAATAGCATCTTTATGATTTGGTCAGCAGGTCCCTTGGAAAGTCGTGTATTAACCGTATAGGTTTCCAATAAACGAGCCAATTTACCCAGTGTCAGAATACCTTCAGTTACCAGGTTGATACTTTCCATGTAGGAAACGGGCGGCAATTCGTTGTCTTCAGACTCAAAACCTGCATCAAATTTTAGCGCCAGCTCACGAGCGACAATTTCAGCGGTTGTTCCGCCAGCAATAATTTTACGCCCCTTAAACTGCTTGACTTTTAAAGAGAAAGCAAAATCATTACTATCTTCAAAAGGCGGGCCAGTAATTAACAGTAACTTGCGTGGCTCCCGATAGTATATAACGCCACATGAGGAGTCATCTTTGGGCTTATCACCATCATGTAACTGGGCCATATTAATGACTTTTTGCGCCAGCTTACCCGAGGATGCAAATGGGGTGTACTTCACAATCTTTTGCACATACTCGCCTAACTCTTCTCTACCCCAACCAAAGGGGAAAGCTCTTGTACCCATGCCAGACTGTACAATACCATCTGACCAGAAGAAAACTCTATCCTCTAATTGGGCCTTAAACTTGCAGATGCGGAGTTTCTTACCCTTATTTTGTTCTCCATCAAGAATTAAATCTTCCCAGCCAGGATCATATTCATCCATTCCCCTCATTATCATACACAACGGATTATCGTATTCCACAATAGTAGTGGTTCCGTCATCCTCAATATCAATAATAGTAAAAGTGCTGTAACTAACCTTTCGCACACTACATACCGGTAAGGTATTCATAATTATTTCGGCTGAACGAGCCACTTCCCTGTGTTCTATCGTGAAGTTCATAGCCATTGAAGCCGTTAATGTTGCAAGAACATTAGCCTTAACACCACTTCCCATACCATCGGAAAGCACAGCAATTATCCGCCCCTCCTCCTTTATCCGCCTGGAAAGAAAGACATCGCCACAGATTATCTCACCAACATGATTGTTTTGGCGACACTCAACGTCAATAAAGTATTTATTTACCGGATCCATGCTTTTCGCCTAACTGTTGCGCTTCGATTATGCTATTGAGGGTCTTCTCTGTTTTGGAGGCACTCTCGCCCAGTAAGAAAGCAATTTGCTGAACCGTTTCCAGATTCTCCTTAATCACGTCACGGGCCCGCTTTATTACTTCTTCCTTTCGAACCTCTGGGGTTATCAAGTCTCGTATTATTCCTCCAACTATTTCATGCCGCTTAATGGTAAAAACAGATACGTTAATGATTGAATTGGCGAATTCAACATCACGCTCCAATACATCTTGCCCCGACTGCAAAACCGATGCAAACACCTTATGAAAATCAACCAGACTTTTCAATTCAGCCCCTTTCAAACCAGGCACCACTTCTGCTATTTCACGTGCATCATCTCCAATCATCTCCACAAAGCGCTGATTGGCTTCAATCACATTAAGTCCTTCATCAACTATAACTACCCCCGCCCTTAACTTATTTAACATGGCCGTAGTTGTTTCAGCAGCTTCACGAGCCAGTTTTTCTTCTACTCTGGCCTTTTCCTCACTTATCACTAAAGCTTCCTGCGTCTTCCTGTATTTTTCATTGGATGCATTCACCTTATTGACATATGATCGCAGCTTTTTGATGGAGAAAGTGTAGCACTGTTCATAGTCGGTTAAGCCCTGTAAGTGGGCCACTGCAAATTCTCTGCATGATGGATAACCACAAGCACCACAACCCAGCTGATCTTCTTGCTTCGATTTACCCATATCGGCCAGAACTGCATCTATCTGTTCCTTAGATGGAATTGGCAGTCGAATATCTTTAGATTTAAAGTTTCTGTTTAAATCAAGGGTTTTAAACTCTTCAATATCCAGGCGCCACTGATAGGCATCAATGGCTTTCATGCGCTTATTAACATACTTAATCACCTGCGAACGCCGGGTAAATTTCTTACCTCCCTGCGATGTACCGGGTCCTTGTATGCAACCCTTGCAATAGAACAGATCGAGGTGCTGATTAAGCTGGTTTTCCTGCTTAAATTCTTTAATTGATTGCAAAAAGTTAGTTCGACCTTCGGTGATAATGATATCTCCCTCGAGCAAACCTTGATTGATATCTACCGCTTGAAACAATCCATGGGATATCGGAAATAGTCCACCTTTGCGGCCCAATGGCGGATCAAACTCACTAAATTCAACAGTTTTTTCAGTGATGCCCTTCTGAGCAAACAGCTGCCGCAATTCAACAAACGTAAGTACACCATCAATATGCCCATCGGTATGATAAAATTGCTTCTTTTCATCTTTAGCTGCAGTACATGCTGTGAGGTAAACGATTTTAACATCATCACCATAGCGCTTGTGAATAATTTTTGCCATGGCAATGTATGGCGGCACAATTGGTGCCAGGTTTTCGACCAGCTCCGGCTCTTGTTTCTCTATATAGCTGACAACAGGCGGACATTTGGTGGTAATATAGTGCTTACCCTGAAAACTGTCCACCAGGTCCTTGTACTTGTATGCCACCAAGTCAACCGCAAAAGACATTTCCGTAACAATGTCAAAGCCAATTTCCCGTATCATTGCTACAAACTTTCGATAATCTGCCACATCTGTAAATTCGCCAGATATAGCCGGATCACAAATAGCAGCAACCTTATCATTTTGACCAATTAAACTCTTAACAATCTCTACATCGCTACGGTACTGAATAGCCTGCTGAGCACACATGGTAACACACTGGCCGCAGCCAATACACCTGTCAGGCAGTATCTGTGCATATTTGTCAGCTATTTTAATGGCCTTGGCCGGACATACTCTAACACAAGTATAACTAAGATTACATTTATCCTTATCAGTTACAATCAATTGCCCCATACGTTTACTTTTCCTTTTCTACATCGAAGTAGCTGGTTAGAATCTCATACACATTATCAACGGTTACCTGCGAAAACAAAGTCGTATCTATTTTTAATACCGGACCTTCTTCACACTTACCCCCACACAAATCGCCATGGAAGAAGACCTCGGCAGATAACTGATGTTCTTTCAGAAACTCTTTCACTACTTCTAAAACATCTTTATTTCCTCTTGAGAAACATGAGCTTCCGAGACAAATAATTATTTCATGCTTAGTATCCATACTCCTAAAAACTCGAATTTCAAGTTCAAAATAGTAAAAAGAAACCGACCTAAGCCGGTTTCAGAAAATTAATATCGATTTCTTTCTGTATAATGCGTATGCAATAACTTATGCGACACATGCCCAAGAGGCTCTTTCAGAAACTCTTCATACAAATGCATCACTTCCGGATTTTCATGCGATTTCCTGATTGGTTTGTGTCTGTCTTCGGCATAAATGGCCTCACTCCGCTTCTTACGAATGGCTGGTGACGTAGGTATTGGCTGACCTCCGCCTCCTAGGCAACCACCCGGACAAGCCATTATCTCTATGAAATGGTACTCAGCTTTACCGTCTCGCACGGCTTCCATTATCTTTTTAGCATTTGATAAACCATGAGCCACGCATGTTTTAAGCTCGACTCCTTCCAGAAAATCCCACTCGGGCAACACATTCTCAATTTTAATATTGGCTTCTCTGATGCTTTCCATGCCACGAACAGGTGTTATTTCCAGGTTTTCAAACGGCACCTCTCGACCAGTCACTACCTCGTATGCTGTTCGCAAAGCAGCTTCCATCACTCCACCTGTTGCTCCAAAAATAACAGCAGCACCACTCGACTCACCCATTATACTGTCAAACTCATCGTCGGGCAAAGAAGCAAAGTCAATACCAGCTTGCTTAATCATCAATGCCAGCTCTCTCGTCGTTAACACATAGTCAACATCCTTATATCCGCTGCTGCGCATTTCAGGTCGATCAGCCTCATATTTTTTGGCGGTGCATGGCATTATTGACACACTCACCATATTTTCGGGTTCAACACCAATTTTATTAGCATAGAAGGTTTTTGCCAATGCACCAAACATTTGTTGCGGCGATTTAGCTGTTGATACATTAGGCAAATATTCTGGAAAAGCATGTTCGATAAACTTCACCCAACCGGGCGAACATGATGTGGTCATAGGTAATTTAACGCTATCATCCTTATCTTTTACTACTTTCTTCAGGCGATGCAACAGCTCATTTCCCTCTTCTATAATGGTAAGGTCAGCCGTAAAATCGGTATCCAAAACCGAACTGAAGCCCAATCGACGTAGAGCAGATACCATTTTACCCGTAACAATTTCACCGGCAGGCATCCCCAGGGCTTCTCCCAAAGCAATTCTCACAGCAGGAGCAGTTTGAACAACCACATGCTTTCTTTCAGAATTAAGTGAAGACCATACTTCATCGAGATATGTTTTTTCGGTTAACGCACCGGTTGGACATCGGTTAACACACTGCCCACAATTTGTACAAACTACCTCAAACATCGGTTTCTCGAAGAAAGAGGATATTTTCATATGCTCTCCTTTGTGTGCCACTGTCAAGGCACTTATGCTCTGTAGCTGGTCACAGGTGCGCACACACCGTTGGCACCGTATACATTTACTGTCATCTTTAATGATAGATGGGGAAAAGTTATCGATTGTATAGCCTTTATGAGCAACAAGGTCAATAAACCCATTCTCACCAACAATATATTCCGATGCCAGTTCCTGCAATTCGCATTTTCCATTTTTATAGCACCTGGTACAATCAGCCCGGTGTTCACTCACCAGCAATTCCACAATCTGCTTGCGGGCGTTGCGCACTTTCATGCTGTTGGTATGTATCTCCATGCCTTCGGACACTGGCATCGCACAGGCAGGCAACAACCTGTCACTACCTGCTTGTTCAACCACACACACACGACAATTACCAGCGACACACAAATCCTCATGATAGCACAATGTTGGAATACGAATATTAATTTTCCGGGCTGCCTCAAGTATTGTGGAACCTCCATTAATACTAACAGCTATATTATCTATTTTTAGATTAATCTTATCAGACATAACAATTGGATGAAAGGTTAGTAAATCATTTCTTCTCGGAAATTTTCCACAATGGATGAGAATGAATTAGCGACTGATTGCCCTAATCCACATTTGGCGGTAACGCGCATCGCTTCGGCTAAATCCAATAACTTATCCAAATAAACAGATGGTTGCTCGCCTTTTTTAACTGCCTGAATACCTAAAAGCAATTGCTGGGTTCCAACCCTGCATGGCGTGCACTGACCACAAGATTCCTCAACAAAGAAATCAAGATAATTGTGCAACACGTTATACATGGAACGTGATGAATTAAATATCATCATAGAACCACCCGTCGGCAATGATGTTCCTCGTAATTTGCCCTGATAGCCAATTATCGTTTTTTCAAATCGTTTGCGTGGCACACAAAACCCTGAAGCCCCACCTACCTGAACAGCTTTGGAGTCACCATCACCAAAATCGTCCACAAACTTTTGCAGCGACATACCAAACTCCAGTTCATAGATGCCTGGTATGGGGGTATCGCCCGAAACAGAAAACACTTTAGACCCTCTTGAATCCTGCACACCTAAGTCTTTAAATTTCTCAGGCCCGTATTTCATTATTGAATACGTATGTGCGAGGGTTTCTACATTGTTAATAACGGTTGGACGGTTCATATATCCACAATCGGTTGGGAATGGAGGTTTATTTCGAGGTTCACCTCGCTTTCCTTCCATACTCTCAAATAACGCACTTTCTTCTCCGCAGATGTAGGCGCCACTTCCCATAAATATTTCTACTCTGAAGTTAACACCACACTCATCTAGAATGCCATGAAAATCATCGATAATCTCTAAAAGCTGGCTTTTTAGGAAACTGTATTCACCTCTGAGGTAAATAAATCCTTGTTTAGCACCAATAATGTGGGCACAAACAGCCATACCTGTCAACACCTTATGCGGTACACTTGATAGAATTTCGCGATCTTTAAAAGTGCCAGGTTCACCTTCATCCGCATTACAAATCACATACTTATTCTCGGCTTCTGCTTCAGCTGCCAGTTTCCATTTTAAGCCGGTTGGGAAACCTGCTCCTCCACGCCCTTTCAACCCTGAACTGATTAAATCATTGATCACTTCATCATTGCTTCGGGCTAGTGTTTTCTTTAATATTGTTTTGGTATCGTGCTCATTCTTAAAAATGAGGTCGAGTCGTTGTAAGTTCTTTTTCATCTGTTTAAGTTTATCTTTAGTTGGCAGGTGAACTCTCGCTGAATTTGATTCATCCTAATGGATGTCAATTAGTATGTTACAATTTGCGTTCGTTTAACTTGCCTGATAATTACTTGAACGACCAAAGGTTCTAAATCAGAGTCTTTTAATATTAATCGACTCTCAATTGGTTCGTTTAAACTATGATGTCACACTTGATAGAATACATTAAAGCTATTTTGCCTTATTTTCGTACAACCAAATGTTTATTACATAATATGTTGAGACGCATGCCACAGTCAATAATAAATATGAACCTGGCATTGGTGTTTACAGGTTATTAGCTAGGTCATATAGAGAAGGTGAATTGTTGCTTTGATATTAATTAGCACTAATTTCCTTCTTTTTATAGCTCATAATTACTTCGCGCACTTTTTCAGGCGTAAGCTCGGTATAAGGCTCATCATTGATGAGCATTGCCGGCCCCTTATGACACTGACCTAAACAATTGGTTTCCAACAGTGTAAATTTACCATCATGCGTTGTTTCGCCCAGGTTAATCTTTAGAACTGTTTCCAACTCTTTAATAATTTGATTTTTACCATGCATCATGCAGGTAATTGTTTTACAAACGCGAATAACATACTTTCCCAAAGGCTTGGTGTGGAGGAAGGAGTAGAAAGTTGCCGTGCCATAAACCTGGGCTGCCGAGATATTTAATTCGCGGGCAACTTCTACCATGGCATCTTCAGAAATGTGCTGCTCTTGGTGTACAATTCCTTGAAGAATGGGTAAAAGGCTTTCCATTGTCCGGCCATGTTGGTCAGCCAATCCTTTTACCAATTGTTTAACTTCAGTCATAACTGTTGATTTAAGGGATTAAAATAAACTTGGTATAAAGAATTATTTCTTTAAAAGTTAAGTTTTTTTAACACTTAATTCCATGATTTTTCTCATAATTATAGAAATTAATCGCTATTAATACTGATTCTTAATAGCTATCTATCAACATATTATTACCTATTTATGTATTTACAATACTTTAATAGTCCAAATCCAACATTTCTTCATTGAGTTTTAATAATCAGGCCAATTTTTCGATCTTTGTGCAAAATACTAGTCAAGTGAATCAGAAAGAACTTCAGCAAATGATCCAGGAGGGTGAGCACCAGACCCAGGATTTTAAGTTTGCCATAACCGATACAAAAAAGATTGCCCGCTCAATAGCTGCTTTTGCCAATACAGATGGTGGCCGTTTACTAATTGGCGTCAAAGACAATGGTAAAATAGCAGGCGTTGAATCAGATGAGGAATACTACATGATTGAATCGGCTGCCAAACGCCACTGCCGCCCATCTGTTAATTTCGAAACGCGAAAGTGGGAAATAGAAGGAAAAACAGTTCTGGAGATCATTATTGAAAAGAGTAGCAAAAAACCTCATTCAGCGCCAGATAAAGATGGTAAACCTATCTATTATGTCAGAGTGAAAGACCAAAATCTGGTAGCTAATCGTATCTTAACTGAGGTGTGGAAACGTGAAAAAGAGCCAGGAGGCGCCTTACTCAAAATTAAATATGCCGAAAGTAAACTATTAACTTATCTTGGTATACATGGCTATATCACCTTCTCAAAATTTTGCGGCATGGCCAATATCAGCCCACGCAAAGCAGAGAAGATTCTGATAAATCTTATTCATATGAAGGTGATTGAGATGGATATTACCGAATCCCAGATCTTTTATAAGATGAACAGCAAACCTGAATACCCGGAACCTAATCAAGGTTTGCCTGAAGATTGGTAGCCATCAGAATTCTTTAGCGCATCATAAAAAATCTGCTGTATGCGTGGCCTTACATTCATTTGGTAAATTAATGGATTATCACGCGTTGGATACACCCGGTTAGATAAAAAAATGTAAACCAGTTCATATTCAGGATCTATCCACACAAAAGTGCCTGTAAAACCGCTATGCCCATAACTGGCTCTGCTGACACCCGGTGCCGGGTAGCTATCCTGAATTGATAACGTATCATTTCCAAACAAAGGCTTGTCAAAACCTGCTCCGCGACGATTGTCATTCTCTGGGAATTGCACCTTTGTAAATTCATTCATTGTTTCCTCCGAAATATATTGGATACCCCCATAGCTACCCTTCTGAAGGTACATCTGCATTAGTTTAGCCAAATCATCGGCACTGCTAAACAAGCCGGCATTACCCGATACGCCACCCATTACAGCAGCTGCCTCATCGTGAACCAGACCTTTAATCTGCTGCTTTCTAAAATGGTGATCATACTCTGTTGGTATAATGCGTGATGACTCGATGTATTCCAATGGCTTATAGGTGAGTGATGACGCCCCCAAAGGTTTAAAAAATTCATTATACAGCAGGTCTTCATAATCTGTTTTATAAAGCCTACTCAGCAGCTCAGGATAAATCATATACGATAAACCACTGTATTTATACTTCGCCTCATTAAGCAGTGGCGACTTACGTATAGCTTTATAAACCTGGTTTTTAAAGCTAGCTGACAAATAAAGGTGTCGATCTATTTGTAAGCTATTTTTGTCTGATTTGTTGATATCGAAATATCGCTCTTTGTACATCCCATCTTTTAATAGTATCGGATAATAGTTGATGTAAGGTGTTAGTCGGGCCTGGTGAGCCAACACTTCTCGCACTGTCATTTCCTCCTTATTGGAACGGTGAAATAAACGGCTATTCCAATCGGGCCAATAATAATAGAATGGTTGATCAAGCTCCATCAATTGCTCATCGCAAGCTTTCATAATTAATGGTAATGGGCCACTTATCTTTGTTACCGATGCCAAATCATAAACATCATGCTGTCTGACATTAATCCGCTTGTCATAGGTATGATAGCCATAAGCTTCGTTAAATATCACTACCCCTTTTAGCGCCACAAGCACCCGACAACCTGGGAATGCTTTGGCATTGATGGCTTCATAAACAACTGAATCAACGCATGCCTTTATCTCTTGTTGATCTAAACCGAAAACCTCTGCCGACAGATGTTTCAAACGCTGATTTTTATCGGATAAATTAAGCGCTTCAACCTCTGTAGGAAGCGAAATGGCTTTATAAACAAGCTGAACGGCTAAATCCCTATTTAAAGAAGTATTTGATGAACAAAAGAGCGCATTATCCACCTTTTCTAATTGCTCATCTGCAAGCATTAATGAATCGGCGAAATTTAACAGAGATAAAGTTAGGTTTTGGTCAGCAACATCATCTAAAACCGATGAATTGCTATCATTGGTAACAACTACAAGGTGTGTGATGGCATCTGCTACAACTTTATCTTTAAAAGAGGAATCATTGGCAGAATATACTGCCACTTGCTGATATCGGTACAGATTTGTCTCCCATTCGTCATAATTATCGGGTACTACAATGCCTATCTTATCTTTTGAAAGATCTTGTAGCGGCATATTATCAGCTGTTTGCTTGAGCCAACTAAATTGCTTGAGAACCTCATATAATTTGAAAGAATATTCTACAGAATCATTGAGATGTGCCTCCGCCTTACTGGCAGAAATCCATCCAAAAACAAGAATTATTGCGATGATTGCTTTTTTCATTAGTATAATTAAGGATAAAGCAGGTATTGCTCTCTAAGTTTAGAATACGCGTTTAGTTCCTCTTGCCAGCTTTCTTTTATAGCTTCCTCAGTCCAGCCAGCTTCCACTTTCTTGAGTAAAGTATCGTTTCCTGCCAGTAAATTAAACCAACGTTTTCGGTTAATAAAGTCCTCCCGTTTACCAGACTTCTCATAAAACTCGAGTAGATATCTTAGAGTAAACTGATGATTCAAACTTTCTCCTCGCAAATCAACACCATAACACAATTTATCTTGCTGCTGTGGATGTTTGGACATACCCTCAATACTAACAGGGGTAAACGTAAACTGCCCAAAAATCGAGTCGGGATAGCCAATTACCTGAAAAGGCATATAAGTACCACGACCAATACTCACTTCCGTAGCTTCAAAATAGCAAAGAGATGGATACAGCCGTATTGATAAATCATTAGGAAGATTGGGCGATGGTTTAACGGGTAATGAGTATGCCGTATGATGCGTGTAATTAACCATTTTAATCACCGACAAGTCACATTGCAAAGAATCATTAAGCCAATATTCTCCATTAATCATTAAAGCCAGCTCCCCAACCGTTAAGCCATGAACGACTGGTATTGGATGCATCCCAACAAAAGATTGAAACTCTTTCTGAAGAACAGGCCCATCGAAATAATTACCATTGGGATTTGGGCGATCAAGCACAAGCATTTTAACAGCATGCCCGGCACAAGCCTCCATCATGTAATGCATGGATGAAATATAGGTATAAAAGCGCGCTCCTACATCCTGAATATCGAAGACAACAACATCAATTCCTTCCAAATCTTCTACTGTTGGTTTCTTATGCTTACCATACAATGAAATAATGGGCAAACCTGTTTGGGTATCCACATTGTTATCGATAAGTTCACCTGCATCAGCATTACCTCTAAAGCCATGCTCAGGGGCAAATATCTTTTTAACCAGAATACCTCTCGCAAGGAGCGTATCAACAAGATGGCTATCGTCAACCAAAGATGTATGATTGACCAATAATCCAACATGCTTACCTTCTAATAATGGGAGGTATTGTTCAAACTGTTCACATCCCAATCTTAATTCGGGTAAATCATCCTGAACGCTTAGTTGACATGAATATGCAGAAATGAGACTAAAAACCAAAAGAGTAACCAAAATGAAATTGCGCATTGGATTTTTTTAGTAAAAATAAAAAAAACGAAGCAGTGCTGCTTCGTTCTTCCTAATTAATTAGCTACGTGCGCTTATGCTTGTCCGGCTGGTCCGAAGTTCATCGGCATCACAGGGCCCTGACCATTATTATCGGTATTCTTAATCGGGCCGTGCAATGATTCGTACCGGGCTATATTATCCTTGAGTGCATTCATTAAACGTTTGGCATGCTCTGGTGTAACAATCACACGCGATTTCACCTGCGCCTTAGGTACGCCTGGCATGATACGCACAAAATCAATAACAAATTCAGCTGGTGAATGAGTAATTATCGCCAGATTTGAATAAGTACCCTGCGAAACCTCTTCGTTAAGCTCTATATTCAACTGATTCGGATTCTTTTTTTCTTCCATGGTTTTATTTTTTAAAAAAGGGGAAGTCACAATTGTGCTTCCCCTCTTCCTATTATCTCATAAAATTTGCTTACTCAACGTCTTCACTGGCAGTTTGCTTACTCACCAGGCTATCGTATTCTTCTTTCGAACCTACCACAACCTTTGTGAAATTACGCACACCTGTACCAGCTGGAATTAAGTGACCACAAATCACATTTTCCTTCAAACCATCAAGTTGGTCTACTTTACCCTGGATAGCTGCTTCATTCAGTACTTTAGTTGTTTCCTGGAAGGAAGCTGCAGACATAAAGCTCTGTGTTTGAAGAGCTGCGCGTGTAATACCTTGCAGTACCTGGCTTGATGTTGCTGGAATAGCTTCACGAGCCGTTACTAGTTTAAGGTCACGACGCTTAAGTTGTGAGTTCTCATCACGTAAACGACGGGCGGTGATAATCATACCAGGCTTCAATGATGTTGAATCACCGGCATCTTCTACCACTTTTTTACCCCAGATATTATCGTTCTCTTCCATGAATTCGATCTTGTCAACAACCTGCTTTTCAAGGAACTTAGTATCACCCGGATCAGCAATATCAACCTTACGCATCATCTGACGCACAATGATTTCGAAGTGCTTATCGTTGATTTTCACACCCTGTAAACGGTATACATCCTGTACCTCGTTTACAATGTACTCCTGAACAGCAGTAGGCCCTTTGATACTTAAAATATCATTTGGCGTAGTTGCACCATCAGAAAGTGGTGTACCAGCACGAACATAGTCATTCTCTTGTACAAGAATCTGCTTAGAAAGAGACACAAGGTATTTCTTAACATCACCTGCTTTGGTAGTTACGATAATTTCGCGGTTACCACGCTTAATTTTACCGAATGTTACCTCACCATCCACCTCAGAAACCACAGCCGGGTTACTTGGGTTACGGGCTTCGAATAACTCAGTTACACGTGGAAGACCACCGGTGATATCGCCTGCTTTACCAACTGCACGAGGAATCTTGGCAAGAATCTGACCTTGAGCCACATCATCGCCTTCATCTACAGCCATGTGAGCACCTACAGGTAAGTTGTAGTTTTTCAACACTTCACCTTCAGGGCTGACCACACGTAAGCCGGCATTCTTCGTTTTATCCCTTGTTTCAGTAATTACTTTTTCGCGGAAACCAGTCTGTTCATCCGACTCCTCCTTGTAGGTAACACCATCGATCATATTTTCGAAAGCCACCTTACCTTTTTTCTCAGAGATAATCAGCGCATTATATGGGTCCCACTCACAAATCACATCATCCTTCTTAATTTCAGCACCATTCTTGATGAAAAGTTTAGCACCATAAGGAATTGGATAAGTGGTTAAAGCAATATTGGTATTCTTGTCGATGATACGTAATTCTGCCAAACGGCCAATTACAATATCCACTTCATCTCCTTCTTCTGTCTTCGATGGTACGGTACGCAATTCTTCAATTTCAGCAATACCATCGTATTTAGCATGAATCTTGTTCTCAGAAGTAATGTTACCTGCTGTACCCCCTACGTGGAACGTACGCAGTGTTAACTGTGTACCCGGCTCACCAATCGACTGAGCTGCTATAACACCAACTGATTCACCTAACTGAACCATACGGCCAGTTGCCAAGTTACGGCCATAACACTTAGCACATACTCCTTTCTTAGACTCACAAGTCAATACTGAACGGATTTCAACACGTTCGATTGGAGACTCGTCGACAATTCTGGCTTCACTCTCACCAAACTCTTGACCTGACTTAATAATCAGTTCTCCAGTATTTGGATGATAAATATCGTGAACAGACACACGACCAAGAATACGCTCGTATAATGAAGCAACAATTTCTTCGTTGTTTTTGATATCTGTAGCAGTAAGACCACGCAAAGTTCCACAGTCTTCTTCTAAAATCACAACATCCTGCGATACATCAACCAAACGACGAGTCAGGTAACCCGCATCCGCCGTTTTAAGAGCGGTATCTGCAAGACCCTTACGGGCACCGTGAGTAGAAATAAAGTACTCAAGTACAGACAGACCTTCTTTAAAGTTCGAAAGAATTGGGTTTTCAATAATCTGACCGCCTTCAGCACCAGCTTTTTGTGGCTTGGCCATCAGACCCCTCATACCAGATAACTGACGAATCTGCTCTTTAGAACCCCTCGCACCGGAATCAAGCATCATATACACAGAGTTGAAACCTTGATTATCGGTACTAATCTGGTTCATCAATGTTTGCGTCAGGCGCGCGTTAACATGCGTCCAGATATCGATGATCTGATTGTAACGTTCGTTGTTGGTAATGAAACCCATGTTATAGTTGTTCATTACTTCTTCGGCCTCGTCGTAACCTTCCTGAACAAGCGTTTCTTTCTCAGCAGGAATTATCACATCACCCAAGTTAAATGACAGACCACCTTCGAATGCCATACGGTATCCAAGGTTTTTAATGTCATCAAGGAACGCAGCAGTACGTGGTGTTCCACATACTTTATGTACGTCTCCAATAATATCACGTAAGGCTTTCTTAGTTAATACAGCATTGATATAACCGGCTTCGTTCGGTACAAATTCGTTGAAAAGAATTCGTCCAACAGTGGTTTCAATCATTTTTGTAACAACTTCACCTTCATCGTTAGTATCGAGCGTTTTAACTTTAACAATCGCATGTAAATCAACACGCTTTTCGTTAAAGGCAATCTTTGTCTCCTCAGGAGAATAAAATACTAAACCTTCACCTTTAGCGCCTTCGCGTGCTTTGGTCATATAGTACAGACCAAGAACCATATCCTGAGAAGGTACCGTAATAGGTGCACCGTTGGCAGGGTTTAGAATATTCTGAGAAGCCAGCATCAACATTTGTGCTTCCAAAATAGCAGCATTACCAAGTGGTAAGTGTACCGCCATCTGGTCACCGTCGAAGTCGGCGTTAAATGCCGCACAAGCTAATGGGTGTAACTGAATCGCTTTTCCTTCGATCAGTTTAGGCTGGAAAGCCTGAATACCCAAACGGTGAAGCGTAGGGGCACGGTTTAACAGTACTGGGTGTCCTTTCAATACATTTTCCAGTATATCCCAAACAACCGGATCCTTACGATCAACAATCTTTTTGGCTGACTTAACCGTTTTTACTACTCCGCGCTCAATTAGCTTACGGATAACAAACGGCTTATATAGCTCGGCTGCCATATCCTTAGGCAGACCACACTCATGCATATTTAATTCAGGACCTACAACAATTACCGAACGAGCTGAATAGTCAACACGCTTACCAAGTAGGTTCTGACGGAAACGTCCTTGCTTACCTTTCAAACTATCACTTAATGACTTAAGCGGACGGTTTGAATCTGTTTTTACCGCATTTGATTTACGTGAGTTATCAAATAACGAATCTACAGACTCTTGAAGCATACGCTTCTCATTACGCAAGATTACCTCAGGTGCCTTAATTTCAATTAATCGTTTCAAACGGTTATTACGGATAATAACACGACGATATAAATCGTTCAGGTCAGAGGTAGCAAAACGACCACCATCCAAAGGTACAAGAGGGCGCAATTCTGGTGGAATTACAGGCACAACCTTCACAACCATCCACTCAGGACGGTTGATTCCTTGTGAATCACGGAATGACTCAACAACATTCAAGCGCTTAAGCGCCTCATTTTTACGCTGTTGAGATGTTTCAGTGTTAGCCTTATGGCGTAAGTCATATGATAATGAATCCAAGTCGATACGGCTCAAAAGCATATGCAATGCTTCAGCACCCATTTTTGCAATGAACTTGTTTGGATCATCGTCATCTAAATGCTGGTTTTCCTTTGGTAATGTTTCAAGAATATCTAAGTATTCTTCTTCCGTAAGGAAATCCATCTTATTGATGCCATCTTCCGCCTTAATACCAGCATTTATTACAACGTAACGCTCGTAATAAATAATAGTATCTAGTTTCTTTGTTGGCAAACCAAGCAAGTAACCAATTTTGTTTGGCAACGATTTAAAGTACCAAATATGAGCAACAGGCACCACCAATGAAATGTGGCCCATACGCTCGCGACGTACTTTCTTCTCCGTTACCTCCACACCACATCGGTCACACACGATTCCACGGTAACGAATACGTTTATATTTACCGCAATGACATTCGTAATCCTTCACAGGACCGAAAATTCTTTCACAGAATAATCCGTCGCGTTCTGGCTTGTATGTACGGTAATTAATTGTTTCAGGCTTCAATACTTCACCACTCGACATCTCCAAAATTTCCTCAGGAGAAGCCAATCCAATAGTGATTTTATTGAAGTTACTCTTTTGTTTCTGATCTCTTCTAAATGCCATATAGCGTAGAGTATTATTGTAAATTATATAATATGGTTATCAAGAGAGTAACACAAGGCTACTCTCTTCGATCAGACTATTATTCTAGGGTCACACTTAGTCCAAGACCTCTCATCTCATGCAACAATACATTTAAAGACTCTGGAATACCAGGCTGTGGCAGACCATCTCCTTTAACAATTGCTTCATAAGCTTTGGCTCGACCAATTACATCATCAGACTTAACTGTTAAGATCTCCTGAAGGATATTAGCTGCACCGAATGCTTCCAGTGCCCATACCTCCATCTCACCAAAACGCTGACCACCAAACTGTGCTTTACCACCTAATGGCTGCTGAGTAATCAGTGAGTAAGGACCAATTGAACGCGCGTGCATCTTATCTTCAACCATGTGGCCCAGCTTAAGCATATAAATCACACCAACAGTTGCCGGCTGGTGGAAACGCTCTCCTGTACCTCCATCGTATAAGTAAGTACGTCCATACCTTGGAATACCAGCATCGTCCGTCCACTTGTTCAGGTCGTCCATCTTGGCACCGTCAAAAATAGGTGTTGCAAACTTCACTCCTAGATTCAACCCGGCCCAACCAAGAACAGTTTCATAAATCTGTCCAAGGTTCATCCTTGATGGTACACCCAGTGGGTTCAATACAATATCAACAGGTGTTCCATCTTCCAGGAACGGCATATCTTCCGCACGAACAATACGTGATACAATACCTTTGTTACCGTGACGGCCTGCCATCTTATCACCAACTGTAATCTTACGCTTCTTGGCGATATATACTTTAGCAAGCTGTACAATACCAGCTGGAAGTTCATCACCAATCGTAACATTGTACTTCTGGCGCTTTTCTTTCGCTTCCAACTCTTTATATTTCATCCTGTAGTTATGGATAACTTTAGCAATAAGTTCATTCTTATCGTTATCGGTTGTCCACTTGTTAGGATTTACATTGATATAATCAATATCATTCAGAATCTTCTGAGTAAACTTCGTTCCTTTCGACACAATGTCTACATCGTAATAGTCTTTAACTCCTTGCGAAGTTTTACCATTAACCTGTGTAAACAATTTGTCTACCAAACGTCCCTTCAATTCCTCAGTTGCCCTGATGAAATCTTCATCAATTTTGGCAATCTGACTCTTCTCTGAAGTTCTTGATTTACGATCCTTAACGATTCTTGAGAATAACTTCTTATCAATTACAACACCTTTCAATGAAGGCGAGGCTTTCAATGAAGCATCCTTCACATCACCTGCTTTCTCACCGAAAATGGCACGAAGCAACTTCTCTTCAGGTGTAGGATCACTTTCTCCTTTAGGAGTAATCTTACCAATCAGAATATCACCAGGCTTCACATGAGCTCCAATACGGATCAAACCATTCTCGTCCAAATCCTTGGTAGCTTCTTCACTAACGTTAGGTATATCAGAAGTTAACTCTTCCAGACCACGCTTAGTATCACGCACTTCCAGTGAATACTCGTCAATGTGTACCGATGTAAATACATCATCACGTACAACTTTCTCAGATATTACGATCGCATCCTCAAAGTTATATCCCTTCCAAGGCATAAATGCCACTTTCAGGTTGCGACCTAAACCAAGCTCACCCTTTTGAGTTGAATAGCCTTCTGTCAAAATCATACCTTCAGTCACACGGTCTCCCTTATGAACCAATGGTTTGATATCGATACAGGTATTCTGGTTGGTCTTCTGATATTTTACAATAGGATAACGCTTTGTCTCCCCTTCGAAGCTTACATAACGCTCATCGTCAGTAAGATCATAACGAATGACTATCTCATCAGCATCAACGTACTCAACTACACCATCGCCTTCAGCAACAACGTGGGTCCGCGAATCCTGAATCAATTTTCCTTCCAATCCTGTTCCAACGATAGGTGATTCTGGGCGCAACAATGGTACGGCCTGACGCATCATGTTAGAACCCATCAATGCACGGTTCGCATCATCATGCTCAAGGAAAGGAATCAACGAGGCAGCTACAGAAGCAATCTGGTTAGGCGCAACGTCCATCATATGCACTTCGCCTGGCTCTACTACCGGGAAGTCACCTTCTTCACGCGCCTTAACGCGGTCATTGACGAAACGTCCATCCTCATTCAATGGGGCGTTAGCCTGTGCAATAATTTTTGATTCTTCTTCTTCGGCTGTCAAGTATGAAACACCTTCATTAGACAATTCAACTTGACCGTCGGTTACCTTACGGTATGGTGTTTCAATAAAACCAAGATCATTAATCTTAGCATAAACACACAATGAAGAAATCAAACCAATGTTTGGTCCTTCAGGTGTTTCAATCGGACAAAGACGTCCATAGTGGGTATAGTGAACGTCACGTACCTCGAAACCTGCTCTTTCACGCGAAAGACCACCAGGTCCAAGCGCTGACATACGTCGCTTATGGGTAATCTCAGCCAATGGGTTTGTTTGATCCATAAACTGAGATAAAGCGTTTGTACCAAAGAAACTGTTAATTACAGAAGATAAAGTCTTGCTGTTAATCAGGTCAATTGGCGTAAACACTTCGTTGTCGCGCACATTCATTCTCTCACGAATAGTACGTGCCATACGAGCTAAACCGACACCGAATTGATTAGCCATTTGTTCACCAACGGTTCTTACACGACGGTTACTCAAGTGGTCAATATCATCAACGTCAGTTTTTGAATTGATCAACTGAATCAGGTGTTTGATAATCGCAATGATATCATCGCGTGTCAACACTTTAGTCTCCCAATCCGTACTTAGATTCAGTTTTTTATTTAATCGGTAGCGTCCTACTTCTCCTAAATCATAACGCTTATCAGAGAAGAATAACTTATCAATTACATCGCGTGCTGTTGCCTCATCGGGTGGCTCAGCATTACGTAGCTGTCGATAGATGTGAACAACCGCTTCTTTTTCGGAGTTACATGGGTCCTTTTGAAGCGTATTGTAAATGATGGCAAAATCAGAAAGGTTTTGATTCTCCTTATGGAGTAAAATTGTTTTTGCTCCGGAGTCAATAATTTCGTCTACGTGTTCATCGGTAATAACGGTTTCACGATCGATAATCACTTCGTTACGTTCGATCGATACAACTTCACCTGTATCCTCATCTACAAAATCCTCTATCCAACTCTTTAGAACACGAGCTGCCAGCTTACGGCCAACAACTTTTTTTAGACTTGCCTTATTAACTTTAATTTCGTCTGCCAAATCGAATATTTCAAGGATGTCTTTATCTCCTTCGTATCCGATGGCTCTTAACAGTGTTGTTACAGGTAATTTCTTTTTCCTGTCGATGTAGGCATACATCACACTGTTGATATCGGTTGCAAACTCAATCCATGACCCTTTGAAAGGGATTATACGTGCAGAGTATAACTTTGTACCATTAGCGTGTACACTTTGGCCGAAGAAAACACCAGGCGAACGGTGTAACTGGCTAACAACAACACGCTCAGCTCCATTAATAATGAAGCTTCCCTTATCGGTCATATAAGGGATAGTTCCCAAGTAAACATCTTGTACCACAGTATCGAAATCCTCATGCTCGGGATCTGTACAGTACAATTTTAACTTGGCTTTAAGAGGTACACTGTAGGTCAAACCTCTTTCAATGCACTCAGGGATGGTGTAACGAGCAGGGTCAATCGAGAAATCAAGAAACTCAAGAACGAAATTGTTTCTTGTGTCGGTAATCGGAAAATTCTCGTTGAATACCTGGTACAACCCCTCCTTTGTCCGCTCTTCAGGGGTAGTACCCATCTGAAAAAATTCGCGGAAAGATTTTAATTGAACCTCCAGTAAATCAGGATAATTTAACCTGTTCTGGATGGAAGCAAAACTAATCCTTTCTGTAGTATTTGGAGTCATCTATCAACTAATTTATTGAACCTAAAATATAAAAGCACAAAAAGGTTTAGGAGTCAGCTTGCGCTGATTCCTAAACCGGATATCCTATATAGGACCAAAATTACTTAAGTTCAACTTCTGCTCCCGCTTCTTCTAACTGAGATTTTAATGCTTCAGCTTCTTCTTTAGTAACTTTCTCCTTCAATGGAGCTGGAGCTTTGTCAACTAATTCTTTAGCTTCTTTAAGACCAACGCCAGTCATTTCTTTTACTAACTTAACGATAGCTAATTTAGAACCACCAGCAGCTTTCAAAATTACGTCGAATTCTGTTTGCTCAGCAGCACCACCAGCTTCGCCACCAGCAGCAGGACCTGCAACAGCTACAGCTGCAGCAGCAGGTTCGATACCATACTCTTCTTTTAATACTTCAGCAAGTTCGTTAACTTCTTTAACAGTTAAATTTACTAACTCTTCAGCAAGCTTCTTGATATCAGCCATTTTTCTATTTATTAAATATTGTTTGTACTTTTTTTATTCTTTTTCTGCTAAGGTTTGTAATAAACCATGTATTGTTGAACCTCCTGATTGAAGCGCAGAAACAACATTCTTCATTGGAGACTGTAGTAATCCGATTACATCGCCGAGTAACTCGTCCTTAGACTTAATGTTACATAGTGCCTCAAGTTGGTCAGCACCTACGTAAAGTGATTCCTCTACATACGCACCTTTTAAAGTTGGTTTCTCTTTTCCTTTTGAGAATTCCTTAATCAACTTGGCAGGAACGTTACCAGTGTTCGAAAACATGATGGCTGTTGTTCCTTTTAATGTATCATAAAGCTCTTCGTACTCGCCCTCGTGTTGCTCCAAAGCTTTCTTGAAAATGGTATTTTTTACCATGATCATCTTCACTTCTTTGCTGAAGCACTCGCGACGTAACTTACTACTATTTTCAGCATTCAAACCACCTGCTTCAGTCACATAGAAGTGGCTGTACTCGTTTAAGTTTGAAAGCAGTTCGTTGACTAATGTACTTTTATCTTCTTTTCTCATGATTCCTTTGTTCTTTAAAAGTTAAACATTAAGCATCAACCGATTTAGGTTCGATGCGAATACCAGGACTCATGGTACTAGAAAGACTAATACTTTTTACGTAAGTTCCTTTAGCAGCTGAAGGCTTAAGCTTCATAATAGTGCTCATAAATTCCTTTACGTTGTCAACAATCTTATCTTCAGTAAATGATACTTTACCGATTGAGGTATGAACAATACCGTAGCGATCCACTTTAAAGTCAATCTTACCAGCCTTAACTTCGTTAACAGCTTTAGCGATGTCCATAGTTACAGTACCACTCTTTGGGTTTGGCATCAAACCACGTGGACCTAATATACGTCCAAGAGCACCTACTTTAGCCATCACGCTAGGCATTGTTATGATCACGTCTACATCAGTCCAACCGCCTTTGATTTTCTCAATGTATTCGTCCAATCCAACATGATCCGCACCTGCAGCTTTAGCCTCTTCTTCCTTGTCAGGAGTACACATTACAAGAACGCGAGTCTCCTTACCAGTTCCGTGAGGTAAAGTTACAACCCCTCTAACCATTTGATTTGCTTTACGAGGGTCAACTCCTAAACGCACATCAACATCCACAGAGGCATCAAATTTGGTAGTGGTGATTTCCTTTACCAATTTTGCTGCATCCTCAAGAGAATATTGCTTTGAGGTGTCGAATTTTTCTAACGCTAACTTTTTATTTTTTGTTAGTTTTGTCATTTTCGCAAAAAGGTCTTAATTAGTTACTACCAGGGAATTCTCCAGTTACGGTTACTCCCATACTTCGGGCGGTACCGGCGATCATCCTCATTGCAGATTCTACAGTAAAACAATTCAAGTCAGCCATTTTATCTTCAGCAATTGTTCTTGCCTGTTCCCAGGTAATAGAACCAACTTTCTTACGGTTAGGTTCGGGTGAACCACCTTTAAGCTTAGCTGCTTCCATAATTTGAACGGCTGCCGGAGGTGTTTTAATGACAAAGTCAAAAGACTTATCTTTATACACCGAAATGACCACAGGTAAAACTTTACCAGCTTTTTCCTGTGTTCTGGCATTGAATTGCTTACAGAATTCCATGATGTTCACTCCTTTAGCACCTAACGCAGGTCCTACTGGAGGTGAAGGATTTGCTGCACCACCTTTGATCTGAAGTTTGATAAAGGTTTCTACTTCTTTAGCCATTGTAGCAATTCGTATTTATTAATAAATATATAGTTTAGAGGTTTAAAAAGTGTTTAACTTGTAGATGCAAACTTAACGTTTACATGGAAGCCATTACTACTAAGTCACTATTCCTTTTCAACCTGCATAAAACTCAACTCTAATGGTGTCTTTCTTCCGAAAATCTTCACCATTACTTTTAATTTCTTCTTCTCTTCGTTAACTTCCTCAATTAAGCCATTGAATCCATTAAATGGTCCATCAATTACTTTAATTGTTTCGCCAACAAAGTAAGGTACATTGATTTCCTCATCGGTCTCATTCAATTCGTCAACCTTACCTAGTATACGGTTAACCTCAGATTGACGCAATGGTACCGGCATATCATCATTATCATTGAGAAATCCGATAACATTAGGTATATTTCTAAGGATATGTGGTATCTCACCAACCATAGCCGCTTCAACCAAAACGTAACCTGGCAAATAAGGACGCTCCTTACTTACTTTTTTACCGTTACGAATCTGGTAAACTTTTTCGGTGGGAATTAATACCTGGCTAACGTAATCAGTCAGCTTAAGGCCGGCGATTTCGCTCTCCACATATTCTTTAACCTTCTTCTCTTTTCCTCCGATTGCACGAAGGACATACCATTTCTTACTGACTTCTGCCATTATTTGAGAGTCCTTATAAATTAGTAAAGGCGTTTATATACCCAGTCAAGAATTGTATCAAACGAATAATCCATTGCAAAGACAACGCCTGCAATAATCACTGAGGCTACCATTACCACGATAGCACTGTTAGTCAGTTCTGACCAACTTGGCCATGATGTCTTATGAATTAGTTCATTCTGAACATCCTTGAAATATGCTGTTATCTTACTCATAGTACTTTTCATTAGTTTGCCGGTCCTAAATTTAAGAATCTAAAACCGGCTCTTTTGTGCACGGGAGGAGCGACTCGAACGCCCGACACCTGGTTTTGGAGACCAGTGCTCTACCAACTGAGCTACACCCGTAAAATAACCGGAAGCAGCACTTCCGGTTATGGTATATTCTAATCAGTGATTAGTCAAGAATTTCAGTTACCTGACCAGCACCTACTGTACGTCCACCTTCGCGGATAGCGAAACGTAGGCCTTGGTTCAATGCTACTGGGTAAATCAAATCTACTGTGATAGTTACGTTATCACCAGGCATTACCATTTCAGTTCCTTCTGGAAGAGTAATCTCACCTGTTACGTCAAGCGTACGCAGGTAGAACTGAGGACGGTACTTATTGTGGAAAGGGGTGTGACGACCACCTTCTTCTTTCTTCAATACATAAATCTCACCTTTGAACTTAGAGTGAGGAGTGATTGAACCTGGCTTAGCTAATACCATACCACGCTTAATCTCTTTCTTGTCGATACCACGTAATAACAGACCTACGTTATCACCAGCTTCACCACGGTCAAGAATCTTACGGAACATCTCAACACCAGTACATACAGTCTTCTTACCTTCAGCACCAAGACCGATGATTTGCATTTCTTCACCTGAGTTGATAACACCAGTTTCGATACGACCAGTAGCTACAGTACCACGACCTGTGATAGAGAATACATCCTCAACAGGCATCAAGAATGGCTTTTCAACATCGCGTGGAGGAAGCGGAATCCACTCATCAACAGCAGCCATTAATTCCATTACTTTTTCAACCCACTCTTCTTCACCGTTCAATGCACCAAGAGCAGAACCCATGATTACTGGAGAATCATCACCTTCGAACTCGTAGAAGCTCAATAGATCACGAACTTCCATTTCAACTAGTTCAAGAAGCTCTTCGTCATCTACCATATCAACTTTGTTCAAGAATACAACGATCTTAGGAACGTTTACCTGACGACAAAGCAGGATGTGCTCGCGAGTCTGTGGCATAGGACCATCAGTAGCAGCACATACAAGAATAGCACCATCCATCTGAGCAGCACCAGTTACCATGTTCTTAACGTAGTCGGCGTGACCTGGACAGTCAACGTGTGCGTAGTGACGGTTTTCAGTTTGATACTCAACGTGAGCAGTATTAATTGTAATACCCCTTTCTTTTTCTTCAGGAGCGTTATCAATCTGATCGAAGTCTTTCACTTCAGAAAGTCCTTTATCTGCCAACACTTTAGTAATTGCAGCAGTCAAGGTAGTTTTACCGTGGTCAACGTGACCAATGGTTCCGATATTAACGTGAGGCTTCGTTCTTACAAATGTTTCTTTAGCCATAACTCGAAATATTAGACAATTAGATATAAATTAAATCTTAATTTAAAGCATTTTAAGGAATCACTATCACAGCTCCAAGAGAGAGCGGGAGACGGGGCTCAAACCCGCGACCCTCAGCTTGGAAGGCTGATGCTCTATCTACTGAGCTACTCCCGCATTTTTCGCAGGACGTTAAAGATAAGTAAATTAAACTTCAATGTCAGCAAAAAACAGATTTTGTTCCTAAAAAAGTGGGGAGAGCAGGATTCGAACCTACGAAGACATAAGTCAGCGGAGTTACAGTCCGCCCCAGTTGGCCACTTTGGTATCTCCCCATTTGGTTTTTCAATAATATTTAAAGACCGTTGTTAGTTTCAAAACACTAACTTTATTTCATTTTAATAGGCCGATAACCTTGGTCAATCAGCCTATTTATAGCGCTTTAGGGCACTTCTACTACCCTAAAATCGGTGTGCAAATGTATAATTATTTTTCAAGAACACAAAAAAATAAATCTTTTTTTTGCCTATTTAGCTCTCACCTTTTCCTTCCATTTAATCAGCTGCTTACGCAGGGCATCAACTGACAAATCCACCCCCTCTTCAAATGTCTTACATTGCTTTTTCGCAAACAGCTCTCCCCCCGGAATATTCAGACTTATCTCTGTCACTTTATTCTCCGTTGAGTCAGACTTATCCAACTTCAGAATCACCTCGGCCGAAACAATCCCATCAAAGAACTGCCCCATTTTCGCTACTTTTTGCTGAATAAACTCCTCTAACTGTGCAGACGCAGTAAAGCGTACGGATTGAATTGTAATATTCATAAATAATCCTCCATCTTTTCGGCTCTTGGATGAGCCTGTTTATAAATAGAATTTAATTGCGCATAAGTATTGTGTGTATAAACCTCTGTCGCCGCCAGATTAGCATGCCCCAGCAATTCCTTGATGGCATTCAAATCAGCTCCCCTATTTAATAAAGCTGTCGCAAATGAATGCCGAATTACATGAGGACTCTTCTTAGCTACTGTTGAAACCTGCCCCAAATACCGGTTCACCACTCGATACACCAATTTATGGTAGACAGGCATTCCCTTTTCCGTTAAAAAAATATGCTTAGCCGAGCGCTCCGGAAACTCACCATCCCTACTCTTTAGATAACCAACAAGTGAAACCTTTAGTTCCGGAATAATAGGAATAATCCGCTCTTTATTTCGCTTCCCCTTAACTTTCAATAATCCGTTAGCTAAATCAATCTGCTCATTTGTTAACCCGGCCAACTCAGAAAGGCGCATCCCGGTATTATAAAACATCTCGATAATCAAACGATCACGCTGCCCTTTAAATCCCTTCCCGAAATCCACTTTATCAAGCAACAAATCCATTTCCTGCTCCTTGACAAACACAGGCAAACGCTTAGGAAGCTTTGGAACAGAAACATATTCCGCCACATTGGTCTCTACACCCCCCTGTTGCATCAAATACCGAAATAAAACTTTAAGTGTAGAAATTTTGCGAGTTACTGATCGTGCTGTGACACCATCATTAACCAGCTTAACAACCCAGGCTCGGATTGTTTTCGAAGTAACTTCATTCCAGAACCCTATTTCACAATCATTCAAATACTCACAAAACTGATTAACATCTGTCTTGTAGGCAGTGATCGTATGCGGAGAATTTCTCCGCTCAAATTCCAGATATTTAAAGAAAGAATCTAAGTATTGCATCAACAGAGGGTGTCCTTTTATGCTTTAAACGAATATACGAAAAAAGCAGTAAACAGACGCCCTCCGCAAGCAATTTATTCAGACTCGCGCTGCAATTGCTCGATGTATATAGCTTTTTTTACTTGCTCTCTTCTGACTACAGATGGCTTAGTAAATGCCTGACGCGATCTCAACTCACGCATAGCACCAGTCTTTTCGAATTTTCTTTTGAATTTTTTAAGAGCTCTTTCAATGTTTTCGCCCTCTTTAATAGGAATTACTATCATAACGCTTACTTTTTATTTGGACCGCAAAATTAGTCATTAAACCGCAAAATCTCAACTGTTTGAAGCATTTTCACTCCCCAACCTTAATTTTTTGCAGCTGCAAAGAAAATGAAGTTTAGCGATTACAACAAATTTTCGTCCTTATTTTTTCAATGAATTATTGCTATTTACCTGACATCAACAACAAAATACCTGGCCAACAGCTGCATGTCAGCCTTAGCGAAAGAGAGTGAATCACGAAACTGCATTATAGAATTGAGCTGACCGGCCTTTCGAATCTCATAAATATCCTTGGCCATATAAAAATCAAGGTACGGATGATTCTTCATCTGTTTCAGGCTGGCTTTGGCAATATCCATTGGCATCACCCGTTTTTCATCCACTTTAAGATACTCTCTGTTTTGCTCAATCACTTGCATCGAAAGTCCATACACCTCTTTCAACTGATCAACAGAACAATAACCACCTATCCTATTTCGATAAGCCACAATACGCTTTGACAGCACCGGGCCAATCCCTCGTAACAAGGCAAACATTGCCGTGTCAGCACTATTAATTTCTATTGACAATTTTGGCCTGTCATCAACAAGCACTTGAGTTGTCTGGTATGCTTTTACACCCTCGTTTTCATGATGCATGATATTATACGCATCATAACTCACCCTTTTCTCAGGTTGATAGCTTACCTCCTGTCGAACATCATCACAAAGGATATAGTTTTCCAGCTTAACATACAACACCGAATCCACCCCATAAATACTTCTGAGCTTCTCGGGCGTTTTAATTCTCCCCCCCGCTTCTCTGTATTTTAATAGATTTATAATAGCATGATTGGTAAAACCCAACATTTGCAACCTACTTACGCTCTCATGATTGGGATTAAAAAAGAAAACAGTATCCAGTTTTGCTCCCTTGGGAATGTCTTTTGAAACACTAACACCTTCAGCCCAGGCAATTAATTCTTGGTCTACAAAAACGTCATGCTCGCTTGGCGCAATAAGAAAAACACTGGCAACTAATATAAGCAAAACAACCAGCGTCAATAAAGCAAGCTGTTCTCTTTTGGATAGTGTTAGTAAATCGCGCCACATATGTAAAGGTTAAAGTAAACCAAGGCCATGTAAGAATACTGCACTAATAGCCAATGGAGCAATAAACTTGAGAATAACCATCAACACGCCTGTCAAATAAATTTTACCGCCGTGTGCTTTCAGTTCGTCTGCTACCTTAGCCTTACCTAGCACCCATCCTGCAAATACAGCAATCAGAATACCTCCTAATGGCAATAAAATATTTGAAGAAGTCCAGTCAAAGAATTTAAAAGCGCCATCAGACAAGACACAGAACGCACCTAAAACAGATATACTACCCGCAGCTATAATGGTTGCCTTCTTACGAGTTAACCCGAGTTCTTCCACAAAATAGGCGACCACAACTTCCAGCAAGGAAACGGATGAAGTGAGCGCTGCAATCACCAGCAAAATAAAGAATGCAACAGAAAAAATATATCCGCCTTGCATGCTATTAAATACATTTGGCAGCGTTTCAAAAACTAAACCAGGCCCCGAACTTGGATCGATACCAAAAGCAAAAACGGCAGGAAAAATAGCCACTCCCGCCAATACAGCAATTAAGCTATCAGCAAAAGAAACAGAGACAGCAGTGTGAATTAGATTTTCCTTCTTTTGGATGTAAGAACCATATGTTGCAATCACTCCCATACCAATACTTAAAGAAAAGAAGGCCTGACCTAAAGCCTCTAATATTACATCCCCACTTAGCTTGGAAAAATCAGGTTTAAACAAAAATGCCAAACCAGCATGCGCACCTTCAAGGCTAACCGATTTGATACTTAAGATGATAATAATAACCAGCAACAAAGGCATCAAAATCTTCGTATATTTTTCAATACCATTTTTTACGCCACCTATCACTATACCAGCGGTCAATATCATAAAAACACCAACCCACACCAGAGGACCTACGGTAGAGGTTTGAAACTCACTAAAGAAAGCACTTAACTCTGAAGGAGTCATATCTGATAAACTATCTGTTATAGCCAGATAGGTGTATTCCATGGTCCAGCCAGCCACAACAGCATAAAATGCCAGAATCATAAAAGCCGCACCAACTCCCATTATACCAACTGACATAAATAGTGGCTTATCAGGAGCCAGTGTTCGGAAGGCACCGAATACACTTTTTTGAGCCCTACGTCCGATCAATAATTCAGATAACATTACTGGCAGACCAATCATCACAATAAAAAGAAGGTAAACCAACAAAAAGGCACCTCCCCCATTTTCACCGGCAACATAAGGGAAACGCCAGATATTTCCCAAACCTACAGCTGAACCTGCCGCTGCAGCAATAACTCCAAACTTATTTGTAAAACCATCTCTTGATGTAGCACTCATACTTACTTGTTATTTAATCCGTTACAATATAATTAAAAAAGAGGCACCAAGTACAAAACCCGTGCCTCTTTATAATGATATTTAAACTCTTAAGTTTTTTTTACAGACGATCGATGCAGTTAAGATCTTCGAAAGCCACTTTCAAACGCTCAACCAAAGTCTCTTGTCCTTTACGTAACCATACGCGAGGATCATAGTACTTCTTATTTGGTTTGTCGTCACCTTCAGGGTTTCCAATCTGACCTTGCAGGTAATCGCGATTAGCAGCCTCAAACTTACGGATACCATCCCAAGTAGCCCACTGTGTATCAGTATCGATATTCATCTTAATTACACCATAGCTGATTGCTTCACGAATTTCCTCAAGTGTAGAACCTGAACCACCATGGAAAACAAAGTTAACAGGCTTTTCTGCTGTATTATGCTTCTTCTGGATGTATTTCTGAGAATCATCAAGAATAGATGGCTTCAATACAACGTTACCTGGCTTGTAAACACCGTGCACATTACCAAATGAAGCTGCAACAGTGAAGTTTGGAGACACTTCCAACAATTGTTCGTATGCATAACATACCTCCTCTGGCTGAGTATAAAGCAATGCATTATCTACATCAGAGTTGTCAACACCATCTTCTTCACCACCAGTAATACCTAATTCAATCTCTAAAGTCATACCCATTTTGCTCATGCGAGCTAAGTATTCTTTACAGATAGCAATATTTTCTTCTAATGGCTCCTCTGAAAGGTCAAGCATGTGTGAGCTAAATAAAGGCTTACCAGTTTCTGCAAAATGCTTTTCGCTGGCATCCAATAATCCGTCAATCCAAGGCAATAATTTCTTAGCAGCGTGGTCTGTGTGCAACACAACAGGCACCCCATAAGCTTCAGCCAAAGTATGAACATGTTTCGCAGCCGAAACTGCACCCAATACTTGTGCTTGCTGACCTTCTAACTTTAAACCTTTACCAGCATAGAATGCAGCTCCACCATTTGAAAGCTGAATCATTACAGGAGAGTTAACTGCCTTTGCAGCCTCAAGAATACCATTAATTGAATCTGTACCAACAACATTTACAGCAGGCATTGCAAAACCTTCTTCTTTTGCTACTGCTAAAAGTTTACCTAAGTCATCACCAGTAACAACACCAGGTTTTACAACATCTAATACTCGCTTCATAGCTTTTAATTTATAGTTCGAAATAATACTTTTCTAAAAAACTCTACGAAATTAGTGAAAAACATCGAGAAAAAATTACATTTATTCACCCACTAACCTCCTATCGCTTACACTTATTGCCACAAATTGATTACAAATTAAAAGCTGAACACATGACAAATATCACTTATATTTTTGTCAATCAATAGCTTTCAGCAAACAAGCAGATTTAAAAACAGGCAGAATTGTAAAAAAAGAGCACTTTGTAATTCTGTAAATCCAACTGCCTCTTTTGGAGTTTTAAAAGAAGTTTAACGATTGTTTACATCTTGCTTAGAACGGATATCCAATGGCAAAATTAAAAGCCATATCATCCCAGGTTATAGCTTTTCTTCCCAAGATCCAACGCTGACCTTCTGGTAATATCGGATCTCGCGCCTTAATACCCATATCGAGGCGAAACACAAAGTAATTAAAGTCTAACCTGGCACCAGTACCAACTCCCACAGCTATTTGCTTATAGAATTTATCAAACTTAAATAAGCCCTTTGCATCAATTTCTTCATGGCCCGAGTTACGAATTGTCCAGATATTACCTACATCCACAAAAAACGCGCCTTCGAGTAACCAAAACAATTTAAAGCGATATTCAGCATTTGCTTCCAGCTTTATGTCGGCGGTTTGATTGTAATAATTAAGCTGTGTTTCCTCATAGGAACCGGGTCCCAATCCTCGTACCGGCCATGCCCTGATACTGTTGGCACCACCAGAAAAATATCGTTTCTCGAAAGGAAGTACCGTCAGGTTCCCGTATGGATATCCGGCCCCGACAAACAAGCGGTAAGCAAAGGAATTAGCTCGGTTAACATTCATGTGATAGCGCCAGTCAATATCGGCCTTAATATATTGCGCATACCTAATACCCAGCACCTCATTATAATCCTCCCCATCGCGACTTGAAAACAATGAAACAACGCCATCAATTATATTTCCAGCCGACTGAATATTTGCTTGCAGGAAGTGATAGTTTTTATTACCTGCGATTGATTGTTCATTATAAGTAAACGTATAGGAAGTACTGCTTATAAGGTGGTCTTCATAACTATACCGCAAGAAAGTGCTATCAATATTGCTTTTGAAGTCGGGGTGTATATAAGGCACGTTAATTACACTAAAATCAATCGGCGCCAGGTAATGGCTCACGAGAGGTGATGACTTCCAGGCATAACCAAATCGCCCATTGGCGATGGTTCTTGTATAATCAGGGCGTCGCTGATAGTTGTATGATAATGTAAAGTTGGTGCGTGGATTAAAACGCCTCCGGAAATTATCGACCTTAAATGGCACCATAAATTTTGGCAAAGTCAGTGTAGCATCACCCCCATACTCAAGTGTCTGAAATGTGCTCTTATCTTTGGCAATCTGATTTTCGCCGGCCACCCTAAAGCGCATATCAAATACCTCGCCTCCACGAAGGAAGTTTTTATGCTTATAGCGGAAACTACCCGCAGCCCCAAGGTTTCCTGATGAGTTAGTCCCTTCCAAATCAACTGTGTAACTTTGCATTTTTGATGAGGACAACTGAATAATACACTCCAGCATACCATTTCCATCACTGTCACTTTCGCCTTCAACTATCTTAAAGCGAATATTAACAAAGCGGAATAGCTGCAATTCCGACAATAGCAGTTGGGTTTTCTCTACCAATTGCTGGTTATAATAATCGCCCGGGAATATATAGTTTGAGTTAACCAATACATCAGCCCTAAACTCGAGATTATCTGCATATAATATTTTACACCCTCCATACTCCAGACTATCGAACTGATTCATATAATCGGCTCCTTTTCTAACAGCCTTTTGAGGATCGTAGCCCACCATGAAATAAACATCTTTAATTTTATATTTCCGGTGACTGATAATGGAGTCGGCTTTACCAGCTTCCTGAATGCGATCCTTAACAATTATCAAAGAATCGTTGACGCGATAATTACCAATGGCGCTGTCCGCCAGAAAGTAAACATACTCCTTACGAAAACCATAATATCCTTCATTACGCATATTCTGAGTTATGCGCTTTCGTTCGTCATCATGCAAATCAGCATCAAACGGTGCTCCACTCTTCAAAACCGTTTTAGCTGTATCAGCATATACATACTTTCGGATAGAATCGTCATCAATACGGTAAGAGAGCTTGTTAATACTATAGCGATCACCTGCATTTATTGTGTACCTGACCTTTGCTTTCTTATTATTATAAAACACAACAGTATCGCTCACCTGAGCATTGTAATAACCTTTATTCTTGAGAAATAAGCTGATTTGCTCATTCGACTTTTCCTTAAGCAGCTCATCATACAGCACAGGCTCCTCGCCAATACGCCTCAACCACTGATTAAAACCTTTGCTATTATCACGACCGGACAAGTTATACAAGCCCATATGGAAGCGCCAGAAACCAAGAATCTTAACGTTTTCTTTCTGACGGATGTAGTACTTAATTTCTTCGTTGGAGATATCTTTTGCCTGATTATCGACCTCCACCTTATTGAGCAGGTATTCACCCTCAGGGACGTATTTTGTAGATCGGCATCCAAACAGTCCGACTAATATTAACAATCCAACAACTAGTAATACACGATGCCCCTTCATTAGTTCAAATACTCCTCTGTGGTAATGGTGGTTTGGCTATGAGTTATCTTATTTTGCCATAAAGATATTTAATTCGCTTGATATGCTATAACTTTGCGCCCTATAAACACAATTCTAATTTAAACATCATTGGGATATGCTCAGTAAAAACAAGCAAAAGTTCATTTTGTCATTAAGCAGAAAGAAGATAAGAGAACAAAATGGCATGTTTGTAGCAGAAGGAACCAAGCTGGTAACAGATTTACTTCAATCATCATGCAACCCAAAAACCCTAATAGCCACTGATGATTGGCTCAATCACAACCAGGCAGTTATTGGCAAGACCGATGAACTTATTTCGGCCACAACAGAGGAGCTAAAAAAGGTATCGACACTAAAAAGCCCGCCCAGCGTAATAGGTATATTTGAGCAAAAGCAAGTTAAGTATAGCATTCATTCGCTAAGCAGTCAGTTGTGTTTATTGCTTGATGAAGTGCAGGACCCAGGTAATCTAGGTACCATTGTCAGACTAGCCGATTGGTTTGGCATTGAGCATGTATTTTGCTCACTCAACTGTGCTGATATTTATAATCCCAAAACAATACAATCAACCATGGGGGCAATCAGCCGTGTAAACCTGCACTATGTTGAACCCATCAAATTTCTTACAGCCTACAAAGCATTGAACCTGCCGGTATACGGCACTTTTCTGGACGGCACAAACATCTATAAACAAACACTAAGCAATCAAGGACTAATTGTTATGGGCAACGAAGGCAAAGGCATAAGCAAGGAGGTTGAAGACTTTGTAAACCAACGTCTTTTTATTCCTTCTTTCCCGGCAGATATACCAACATCCGAGTCGTTAAATGTATCTGTTGCGACAGCTATTACCTGTGCCGAATTTCGCCGACAAGCTAAATAAGCTTAATCTAAGCTCCTGCCGGTCACAAATTCCCAGGCCTTTTCAGCACATTTTTCACCATCAATGGCTGATGATGCAATTCCTCCGGCGTATCCGGCACCTTCGCCACACGGATATAACCCGGCTATCTGCACATGCTGAAAGGACATCCTGTCCCGGGGGATTCTAACAGGCGACGAAGTACGACTTTCAACCCCAACAACAAGGGCCTCGTTGGTGACAAAACCACGAGCACGTCGGTCAAAATACTCAAATCCTTTACGCAGACGTTGACCAATATTCTCTGGCAACCAAAAATGCAGCGGTGAAGCCACCAGGCCAGGCACATATGAACACTCTGGTAAATCAAAAGACAACTGGCCATCCACAAAATCAGCCAGGCTCTGTGCCGGAGCAACAACTCCCTGACCCCCATTAACAAATGCCAGGCGCTCCAGCTCCTTCTGATATTCCAGGCCGCCCAGTACACCTTTATTCTGATATTCCCCAATATCTTCAGGTCGGATTTCGACAACCATGCCCGAATTGGCCCAGGGTGAGTTACGCTTCGAAGGCGACATACCGTTCACCACCATCTCATCAGCATCCGTCATAGCTGGTACAATAAAACCTCCCGGGCACATGCAAAAAGAATACACACCGCGCTCTTCTATCTGACATGACAAACTATAGCTGGCTGCAGGTAAATACTCTCCCCTGCCTTTAGGTGAATGATACTGTATTTGATCGATTAAATCCTGCGGATGTTCAACCCTCACGCCCATAGCCCAGGTTTTGGCTTCGAGCAAAACATTATTTTCATCGAGCATGTAATAGATATCCCTCGCCGAATGGCCCGTTGCCAATATAACAGCATCCCCTGTTATCTTATGGCCAGATTGTGTTTCAACGCCGGTTATTTTCTGACCATCTAACAGCACGTTGGTCACTTTCGTATCAAAGTGCACTTCACCACCAGCATCTATAATAGACTGACGCATGGCCTTTATCACTTCCGGCAACTTATCTGTACCAATATGCGGATGAGCATCTATCAGAATATCACCACTGGCGCCGTGAAAATGGAATACTTCGAGCACCTTTCTGAAATCGCCACGCTTTGTGCTCCGGGTATAAAGTTTACCATCAGAGAATGTACCGGCACCACCTTCTCCAAAGGCATAGTTTGATTCAGTATTAACAGATTCATTCCGATTAAGCAAGGCTAAATCCTTCTTGCGCTCATTGACACCTTTACCTCGCTCAAGGACGATTGGCTTTAATCCTAATTCAAGCAGACGTAAAGCAGCAAAATATCCACCCGGACCAGCACCAACCACAACCACTTCCGGCTTATTGCTCACATCAGGATACTCAAATACAACTGGCTTTTCCTTGGGCGGCTTCGCGTTGGCATAAGCCTCAATATGCAGCTGCACCAACACGATCTTCTGACGTGCATCAATTGAACGCTTCACAACTCTAAAAGAAGATAATTTATCAGGTGACACCTTCATCTTTTTTGCAACCAATGACTTAATTAACTTATCATCAGCCGCATCTTTAGGAGAGAGTCGTAATACAATTTCGCGCTTCATGCTATACCAAATATTAAAGGTTCACCCCGGAATGGAATGAATCAAATCAAAACGCAAAAGTAATTGAATTTATTCAAAATAGAAGGTCAGGCAAAAAATACGCGATTTCAGCTTATCCAGTGCCTTAGTGTATGGTTCATCTCCTGGCTCTCCAGTACCTTCGGGGTTAAGAATATTGGCCAGACCAATAGATGCTTTTGCCTCAACAGACAAGCGAAAGTAAGTTAGATAAAAGTCGAAGCCTGCACCAAACTCTACATAGCCATCCAAAGATGTTAACAAAAGCCTGTCTTGCCTGTTTTTAGCCAAATCGTAACGCGTATTAAAACCACCCACCAGGTATGGCTTGGCATTGTGCATCCGAAAGGCATTGTACTTTAACAAAAGCGGAAACTCCAGAAAAGTGGATTTAATTTTAATAGGTTCCTTTTGTTCGATGAAATTACCTTCTCTATCATAGACATTATAAGTGAGGTTACGTTGTCCGAAACTAATGCCTGGCAGGAAGCGCAAATTCAAATCCCTGGTCAGCTTATAACTGGAAACAATCCCAATATTCAATCCGGGCGTCAACGTTAACACGTCGCCATACATCATATTCCCCTGTTCATCTATAGCTTTTCCGGTATTATACACTCTGAAGTCCATGGTATTTATCCCAATAAGAAACCCAAAGTGCAGAGGGCGCTCATCAAAAGAGCGCAGATTAGCTATTCTGCTATTCTTACCCTGACCAGAAGCGGCACATACCTGTACTAAAACAACTATAAAGAGAACCAGTTTTTTCAATGGATGCGAATTGAATTTACTTTATAAACTTAGAATTGTGGTTTTTATTGCGCTCTCTTTTCTGATAAATAGATGGTGGCAATGCCCATGGTTTGTTTGTAGCGTTTTAGCGGTGTCATACCCGCCTTCTTCAGTTCTGCATCAAATTGCTCGCCATCCGGGAAGCTTAACACCGATTCGGGCAAATAAGTATAAGCCGCCTTATCTTTGGAAATCACTCCACCCAACCACGGCAGAATATAACGGAAGTAAAACAAATACAACTGCTTAAATGGAAAATAGGCGGGCTTAGAAAATTCTAAGACAACCATTTTACCACCAACTTTTAAGGTGCGGGCCATATCTGTCAATCCCTTATTCAGATTCTCAAAATTACGCACACCAAAAGCCACCATCACGGCATCAAAATGGTTATCCTCAAATGGCAGATTCTCAGAGTCGCCTTCCTGCACGCTTATATGCTCCTGCAAATTGCGTCGGACAATCTTTTCCCTAGCTACTTTAAGCATTTCTGTTGAGATATCTACCCCCACAACCTTACATCCTAGTCTGCGATTAGCTTCCAGAGCCAAATCTCCGGTACCGGTAGCCACATCCAACACCAAAGGCTGCTCAATATCCTTTAGCAGGTTGATGGCCTTTTTGCGCCAGATTTTATCAATTCCCAGCGACAAAAAATGATTCAAAAAGTCATACTTGGGCGCAATATTATTAAACATGCCCGCCACCTGAGATTTCTTTGATCCTTCGGATGTATATGGTTTAACCGTCATTTGATTCTTGATTTTCGTCAAAAGTATAAAAAAGGAAGAATTTATCGGATAAAAAAAGAGGATGTTGCCTGTCAACACCCTCTATATTTTAATTCAATTCACTACAAATGTGTTTTAAGAACACTAATCATGTGGTCAAACTCTGTTGGACTATACCCCTTTGAGGCATATACAATTTTACCCGCTTTATTAATGATGTAGTTACGCGGAATTGATTGTGTAGCAAATTTGCCAAATACCTCACGATTCACATCCGGACAAAATGGCAAGTCAAAACCTTTATCTTTGGCAAACTTCTCTAATTCCTCGCTGGTATGCTCTCGACCAACAACCAACAGCACAAAATCTTCATTGTCTTTGTATACTTCCCACACCTTCTCTTCCAACACAGGTAATTCTTTCAAACAAGGCGGGCACCAGGTGGCAAAAAAGTTAATCAACACCACTTTTCCTTTTAAGGACTCACTGCTTACTTCTCCATTGGGAGTTAATACTTTAAAAGCCGGAGCTACCTCGCCAACATTAACTTTATCCGCTTCCTCAGTGCTGGCCCAAGCCACTAAAACACCTGCTGTTAGGATCAACATAACAGCTGATAATAATCTTAATTTCATGAATTTAATATTGTTTGTAGTTCACATGAAATTCATACCTGACAACAAAGTTTCAAAGCTACTGTCAGTGATTCATTTCATAGATTTAATTGTGTTTGCTTACTCTCCTTCAACCCAAATTTCGAGTTTTTGTTCGAAGGCTTCTTTTAATTCGCTAATATACCCATACGACTCGTCATCGATTCGCACCTCGCCCTTGGTAACATGACCAAGAATAGAGAATGGAACATCCGTCTCCATCATAAAGTCTACAAAATCATCCTGCTTTTCAGGAGCAACTGAAACAACTACCCGACTCTGCGTCTCACCAAATAAAAAGGCCTCCTTACGAATCTCGGCATCTGAGGTGATATCAAATCCAAACTCCATAGGTATGGCTGATTCCAGCAAACTAAAGAACAGTCCGCCATTGGAAACATCATGCACTGAGCGTACCAAACCCTTTTTAATCATCTGCATCACAGCAGCCTGTAATTCCTTTTCCTCTTCAGCATCATAATATGGTGCGGCGGATTTTTTAATATTCAATATGCTACTGGCGTATTCGGATGAATTAACATCATTACGAGATTGCCCTACCAGAAAAATCATATCACCCTTATGCTTAAACGAAAGTGTACTATGGTGCTTCTTGTTTTCCATCAAGCCAATCATCCCAATAACAGGCGTTGGTGTTATTGGCTTTAGATGTCCATCTTCGGAGCGTTGATTGTAAAAACTCACATTTCCACTCACCACAGGCACATTAAAATCCTTACAGGCTTTTGTTATTCCTTTAACCGATTCAACAAAGGTACCATACACTTTAGGATCATGCGGATTGCCAAAGTTGAGACAATCAGATAAAGCCAATGGTTGTCCGCCAGCACATACAATATTACGAGCGGCTTCAGCTACAGCTATTTGTGCACCAATAAACGCATCCGACTTCATATACCTTGAGTTACAATCCATCGTAGCCGTTAAGGCTTTATCAGACCCCTCGACATTAATAAAGGCAGCATCCGATGGATAGTCTCCATTATCACCTCCGTCACCATTTAAGTTATTAAACTTATTAGTTAGCCAGCTTTTGGATGTCACGTTCAGGTTAGTCAGCATTTTCTGAACCACATCCGGGTAATGATCCGGTTCGTCATATATATCCAGATTGATACCGGGTGCTTTATCTTTAATATCAACAAAATCTCGCTCATAAACAGGTGATTCATCACCAAGCATTGCTATGTTAACAGGCAACTCAGCTACAATTTCTTCACCAGAAGAACACACAATCTTGTCGCCGTCGGTCACCTTTCCGATTACAGCCATCGCCACTTCCAACGATTCAACAACTTCTTTCACACGTCCCAGCTCCTCCGCTGTCACACAGATTAACACTCTGCCCCATGTCTGGGAAAGCAATACATCTTTGATATTCAATCCCGACTGCCTTTGAGGAATCTTCTCTACAGCAATCGCAGCTCCTGCATTTCCACGAGCAGCCATCTCAACAGCTGCCCCAACAATACCCTGCGTTCCAATTGGCTGAACGCCCACCAAATTAACCTGCTTATTCAATTGCTGAATTGCTTCAAACAATTCCTTTTCAATAGATGCATCCATCATTTGATCGATGGAAACAGGTGGCGAATCTATTTCAGCCAGTATATCCGTTTCAAACACATCGCGCTCAACACCATCTTTACCTGTACGAGCACCAACAATCAGCAGAAGGCTATCTTTTCCTTCTGCCTTTCCATATATAATATTGTCTTTAGGCACTATCCCAATTGCCATATTATTCACGATAGGCGTTGTGTTATACCCCCTTGAAAAAAAAGTTTCACCTCCAAGTATAGGCACACCAAAACCCCTTTCGAACTCACAAATTCCATCAGCAACCTCTTCAAACAGCCAGCGAGCTGTGTCTCGTTTGCCATCGCCAAAGCGCAGTGAGCTAAGAAATGCCGCCGGTTTAGCCCCCATTGAAACCACATCGCGCATAACTACCCGCAGGCCTGTAAAAGCACCTAAACGTGGTTGAATAGCACACGGGCTATTGTGAGATTCCACCTTAAAAACACAGGCATTACCATCTCCCAAATCAACTACTCCCGCATTGTCATCACCAGCCTCCACCAGTATATTCTCACCTTTAGTAGGCAAGGTCTTCAACCACTTGATTGAATTCTTATAACTGGCATGCTCCGACCAGAGCCTGGAAAACAATTCCAGTTCAAGGGCATTAGGATGACGATTTAACAGACTTTTTATCTTCTCAAACTCAACTGAAGTCAGGTCCAACTTCTCAGCTTCTTCTAATGACGGTATGTTCGCACTCATGGTTCAGCATTTTTGAATTGTTCTTTTTAGCAGAAACAATTTAAATTACATTTGTAATGGGTTTTGGCTAGTATCTAATTCATGTTGAAAGTATAAAAAATAACAGAAATACCAAACGGATAACTGCAATTAAAAGACGGGAATTAGAAACATCGCCGGCATCAATTCGAAGGTCAATCAGATTAAATCAATGCTAATTAAAGATATTACAATGAAAAAAATTGCAATGATTACCGGTGCAACTTCCGGGATTGGAAAAGCAACTGCAAAAAAATTAGCCCAATCGGGTTACCATCTAATAATTACAGGCCGAAGAAGTGACAGACTACAGGAACTTAAAGATGAGCTTAAAGGTCACTCTGTGGATGTTGAAACTTTGTGTTTTGATATTCGGGAAACGACTGCCATTGAAAATGCGGTTAAGCAGCTACCTGCCGAATGGACCAACATTGATGTTTTGGTCAATAATGCCGGTTTGGCAGCAGGTGCCGATCCAATATACAACGGTTTATGGAGCGATTGGGAGCAAATGATTGACACCAATATTAAAGGACTTCTTTACTTATCAAAGCTAATTATACCAAATATGATGGAGCGCAAACAAGGCCACATCATCAACGTTTCATCCATTGCCGGGAAAGAAACCTATGCCAATGGCAATGTATATTGCGCTACCAAACATGCTGTTGAAGCTATTACCAAAGGCATGCGCATTGATTTACTCCCTTATAACATCAAGGTATCTTCGGTATCGCCAGGTATGGTTGAAACTGAATTTTCTATCGTAAGATACCATGGCGATAAAGAAAAAGCTGACAATGTTTACAAAGGCCTTACTCCTCTCTTCGCTGATGATATTGCCGATGCTATTGAGTTCATGATTACACGTCCGCCTCATGTGAATATTAACGATATCCTCATCATGCCAACAGCGCAGGCCAGTGCAGTTTATAATCACAGAGAAGAGTAAATGAAATATCCTGCCCAAAAGGTTAAAGCATTTATTGAGGAAAGTTTTTTAGCGGCCGGAAGCAGCACTGAACATGCATCACTGGCTTCACAAGCGCTTCTGGCAGCTGACTTAAGAGGTGTTGATTCACATGGTATCGCCAGGCTTTCAGGCTACATTCGGCTTTGGCAGCAACAACGCCTAAACATGCAGCCCAATATGAATATAGTGCATGAAACGCCCAGCACTGCCGTACTAGACGGCGATAAGGGAGCTGGGTTGGTGGTGGCACAAAAAGCAATGGACATAGCTATAGAGAAAGCCAAAGTAGCAGGTAGTGGCTGGGTAGCTGTAAAAAACTCCAACCACTTTGGCATTGCCGGTTACCATGCTATGAAGGCACTTCAGCATGATATGATTGGCATCAGCATGACGAATGCCAGTGCCCTGGTTGCACCAACCTTTTCCAAAGATCGCATGCTCGGTACAAATCCCATTGCGGTAGCCATACCTGCCAACAATGAACCGCCTTTTGTAATGGACATGGCCACCACGCCTGCCGCCAACGGTAAGCTGGAAGTGCACGAGCGGCTAAACAAAAATATTCCTCAAGGCTGGGCACAAACAAAAGAAGGCACTACAACTACTGATAACAGAGCTCTTAAAAACGGTGGAGCTATGCTTCCCCTGGGCTCAGACCGCGAACATGGTTCACATAAAGGCTATTGCCTTGGTGCATGGGTTGATATCTTCTCAGCAGTTCTCTCAGGAGCTAATTACGGCCCCTGGGTTCCTCCATTTGTGGCCTTTTTATCACCACCTCCCAATCCTTTAGGTGAAGGCATCGGACATTTCATTGGTGCCATGCGTATTGATGCTTTCCGGCCGGCTCACGAATTCAAATTACACATGGACATCTGGATAAAAGCTTTTAGAGACGCGCAAAACATTGAAGGACAACCAAAAGTACAGATACCTGGTGATCAGGAGAGAACTATTGAGGAGGAGCGCATTAAAACAGGTATTCCTATCCATCCATTAGTGATTGAGGAACTGAATGACTTAAGCCAGGAATTAGGAATCAAGCCACTCTCATTCTAAGCTTTTTCAAAATACAAACTACCTGCGACAGCCCAACAATCCCACTGCATTGGGGGATTCGCGATATTTAAAATGCATAACCCAATCCAATACCTACACCCAAAATTCCAATCTTTGCTTTAAAAACAAATCCACCTTCCGGTTTTTGATAACGATATCCTACATCAACCAACGGCAAGACAAACATTTCATCACGTTCCACATCCTTACCAACAAAGGCGCCACCATTCAGCTCAAAATGCTTGTTTTGCCTACCAGTTAGCATTGACACTCCTCCTAAGACACCTGGGCCTCCGGTTGCCATAATAACACCTGCAAATCCAACTCCGCCTCGTCCATACCAGGTAACCTTTTCTCCATTAGCCATCTGAAATTCAATATTTGCCGACACCTGCGCTCCAAAGTGAACACCAGCATCAGCGTACACAACTGTTTTGCTCAAAGGCGAATCAGACACCACCTGACCATTGGCTGCACTTAAAGCAATTATAGTAAAAAGTCCAGCCAGCAGTAGTCTCAGAAAACTATATTCCAAACCTAACAATTGTGATTTCATTGCTGTTCCCCCAACCTTAATAAACAAATACATTTAATCCTATTACGAATAATTCCCAATATTTAAAGGTACGACAGAACGCCAGGGCTTGACAAAACAAAACATACAAAAAAGGCAAGCTACAATAGCCTGCCCCGTTATTTTTTTCGAACATGTGGCACTACATAAATCCCTGATTTTTTAGGACTTGCAGCAAAACACTACTAAAATGCTCATTATCTGCTTTTTTATAGCGGACATCAGTAAACACTTGCGCGAGTGTCTCTTTTTCATTCTCAGCAACAAAGGCCTTATTTACTGCGAGCTCTTCTTTTGCTTCATATAATGCATCAATACGCTCAGTAGTATAGTCCTTATATGTTTCATAATGCACAACGGCATCCAATGGCAAACGCTCAACTTGTTCTGGATTTTCATCAGGATATCCAATGGTTACAGTTGTAACAGGCACTACCCCCTTCGGCAACTCTAGCACATCGATGATTTTATCCGCTAAGTAAGTGGTTGTTCCCAGGTAACAAATACCCAAACCTTTTGTCTCGGCAGCCACACACACATTCTGTGCTACTAAAAGTGCATCAATTGCGGCAGTCATAAATGACAAGAAGTTATCGTAGCCTGGTTCTGCATTTCTCTGACGGCACCACTGGTTAAACCGATTAAAGTCGGCACAGAACGTCAAAGTAACCGGCGCCTGTTTAACCATGGGCTGATTAAAATGACACGGAGCCAGCTTTTCTTTCATGGCCTCATCTTGTGTTACCACAACACTATACACTTGCATATTACCGGTCGTTGAGGCTCTTACTCCCGCCTCCAGAATTTCATTGAGCAACTCCTCGCTTATTGGTTTATCGGTATATTGTCGAATGGTCTTGTGTTTTTTTAAAATATCTATCATTACAACGATTTTTTTTTGAAAACCAAATGTAAAAAAATAAAAGGCATAATACGATGATATTGCTCTCAACTCCTTTCCAATAGTTTATAAATCAAATAATCTATTTAACAAATCGAATAATAAATTTCAACTATTTTATTAATTTAGGACGAACTAAAATTCAGATATATGATGGAATCTTTTACACAATCATGGGAAACCATGGTTTTACTTGAAAAAATCTATTGGTGTTTTGCCATTCCCTTTTCTTTAGTCTTTATCATTCAAGTACTCCTCACTATTTTAGGAAGTGACATGCATGATATTGAAGCCAGTGGTGATGTTGATGTTTCAATTGAAAGTGACCATGGAATAGAGTTTCAATTTTTAAGTTTAAAAAATATTGTAGCCTTCTTCACTATATTTGGCTGGACTGGTATCATCTGCTTGAATCTTAACTTAAGCACATGGACCACAATCTTAATTTCTACCCTTTGCGGATTAGTAATGATGCTAATGATGGCTTCCATAATGTACTTAATGGGTAGACTAACTGAAAATGGCACCTTCCAAATCAATAGTACAATTGGGAAATCTGGAACAGTTTATCTGACAATACCTGCCAAAAGAAATGGAAGAGGCCAAATTCAGATTAATGCGCAAGGCTATAGAACCATTGATGCCGTGACCGACAACAATGAGGATATAGCAACCGGAGCCATTATTGAAGTTGTGGATGTATTAAACAATGATATATTATTAGTAAAAATCAATAAGTAAAACAAACATTTAAACAATGGGACAATATTTAGTATTTCTTATCGCAGCAGTAGTTCTATTCCTGTTTATTCTCATAATTTCTTTTTTTAGACGATATAAACGCTGTCCATCCGATCGTGTTTTAGTAGTTTATGGAAAAGTTGGGAAAGGTACAGGGGCAGCTTCAAGATCTGCCAAGTGTATTCATGGTGGTGCGGCTTTCATTTGGCCAATCATCCAAGATTATTCATTCCTGGATTTGACACCTATATCGATCGAAATCAACCTGACCAATGCACTTAGTAAACAAAACATCAGGGTAGATGTCCCATCCAGATTTACTGTCGGCATTTCAACTGAATCAGGAGTGATGACCAATGCCGCTGAACGTTTGCTAGGCCTATCACAGGAGAATGTCAGCAACCTGGCTAAAGACATTATTTTTGGTCAGCTAAGGCTAGTTGTTGCAACCATGGACATTGAAGAAATCAACAGCAACCGCGATAAATTTCTTGCTGCAGTATCAAGCAATGTGGAACAAGAACTGAAGAAAATTGGCCTAAAACTTATCAATGTTAACGTAACCGACATCAATGATGAATCGGGTTATATTGAAGCTTTGGGTAAAGAGGCAGCCGCCAAGGCCATCAATGATGCAAAAAAGAGTGTTGCTGAAAAAAACCGGGATGGTTCAATTGGTGAGGCAAACGCTCTTCAGGACCAACGCGTTCAGGTAGCCAGCGCTGATGCAACTGCCGTAGAAGGTGAGAATAGCGCCAAAATCACCATTGCCAACTCAGATGCCAATCGTCGAGAAAATGAAGCTGAAGCAGAACGAAAAGCAGTGGCTGCAGAAAAGGTAAGTCAGGCCAAAGCATTGGAGGAAGCCTATGCTGCAGAGCAAAAAGCGGAGACTGCCAGAGCATTGAGAGATAAGGCCGCGCAAACAGCTGATGTTGTTGTTCCGGCTGAAGTTGACAAACAAAAAGTTGAGATTGAAGCAGAAGCTGTTGCCGAACAAACAAGAAGACACGCCAAAGGTGATGCTGATGCTATTTATATGAAAATGGAAGCAGAAGCTAAAGGTATTTTCGAGATTCTCAGTAAGCAAGCAGAAGGATTCGATAAGTTAGTAAAAGCTTCGGGTGGCGATTCAAACAACGCAGTGATGCTGATGATCGCTGACAAACTACCTGAACTTGTTAAAACACAAGTAGAAGCTATCAAAAACCTTAAGATTGATAAGATAACCGTATGGGACTCTATGTCAGGAGGCAAAGATGGCAATTCACCAACGTCGGCTAAATTTCTATCTGGTATGTTAGGCTCATTACCTCCTATGGACGAGCTGTTTAACATGGCGGGAATGCAACTACCTGACTATCTGAAAGGGAAGAAAGTGATTGAAGAAGTCAAACCAGTTGACCCCTTAAAAGAAGACAACAACGAGATTATAGAAAGCTAAAATCAAAACGAAAAAAGAGTGTTTCCGTTGAAACACTCTTTTTTATCCAATCCAACAACAACTAAATTATCTAAATAATATTTAGTTTTTTAAGTTCTTCTATTAATGCACTCCTGGTATTTTCTTCCATGCTACACATTGGAGCACGAAACACTTCATTTACTTTGCCCATCTCAGCCAAAGCCGTTTTAACCGGTATCGGATTTGATTCAATAAACATCAAATCCATTAATCGGCGGTATTTATAGAAAATTGCATTCAAATCAGCTATATCACCGGTCAATGAAGCACCCATAAGCTGTGCAAATTGCTGAGGTACTACATTTGCTATTACCGAGATACAACCATCGGCACCTAACACATTGGCTGAAGCAGCCAGAAAATCATCACCACTGTAAATTAGGAAATTATCAGGTCTGCGCGCAACCAACTCGGTAAAAAGAGATAAATCGCCCGATGCCTCTTTTATACCAACTATATTATTATAGGTATTCGCCAGTTTTATAGAGTTATCAACAGAAATGCTTGACCCGGTGCGACCCGGAACATTATAAAGTATAATTGGCACATCAACAGCCTCGGCTACCGTGGCAAAATGCATATACATCCCCTTTTCGGTAGGTTTATTGTAATAAGGACCTACTACCAACACGGCATCAACTCCAATAGCTTCTGCTTTGCGCGTATATTTAATACATTCCTGGGTTGAGTTACTGCCAGTTCCGGCAATAACAGGTATTCGCCCTGCCACTCGTTTAACTGCCCGTTCAATTAAAAAGGCATCTTCATCCCCAGTTAGCGCTGGCGTTTCACCTGTTGTTCCGCATACAACCAATCCATTTGTACCACTTTCCAGATGCCAGTCAATCAATTGATCAAATGCGTCCACATCAATCTCGCCATTATCTTTAAAGGGAGTAACAATTGCTACTATAGAGCCTTTCAAATCAAATTTTTTCATCCTTATCTTGTTTCGACCAAATACAAATTCTTCTAATCAAGTGTCAAAAATATCAAATGCATTGCGGTTACAAAAGTTTTTCAACAAAAAAAACTTCTTTATAACACTTTGTTAATATCTTAACATTGTATATATTTGTGACCAAATATCAGGAAACCATGAAAACAGTAAGTCAAGCCGTTGAGTCAGTTATTAAAGTAAAACCATTCGTTATAGAAGCCCTGTGCGAAGGATTATTAAACATCTCGTCATTAGCACGACAGATACAGCCCATGGTAGAAAAGCTAACTGAGAAACCTGTTAAGCAAGGTGCCATTGTAATGGCCCTAAACCGACTGACTCCCCAACTTGATTATTCACTTAACCGTAATCTGCAGAAACTACTGGAATCTCTGGGTGATATTATTGTACGCTCTAACCTGACAGATTATACATTTCGGAATAGCAATACCATTTTTAACAGCCACACAAAGGTAATGCAGGAAATAAGCAATCACCAGGATGTTTTTTACACACTGGTACGAGGAGTATTTGAATCCAACCTGGTAGTAAGTTCTGCCTATGAAGATTTGGTTGAAAAGTACTTTGCCGAAGAAGATTGCCTGCTTAGACAGGGAGAATTATCAGCCATCACACTAAAGCTACCAGCTGACAATGTGCAGGTAACAGGATTTTACTATCACATATTAAAGGCCATAGCGTGGGAAGGTGTCAACATTAAAGAGGTTATTTCAACTACTAATGAGTTCACCATTATTGTGAACGATGAAGATGTAGATAGAGGCTTTACCATACTTAAAAACTTAAAAACAGCTTATAAGCAGAAGTAATATCACGCTGCATGATAATAAAGTTCTGCATCATTCTCAATAAATGATTAGTAGCTCCTGCCTCCTGCTTAAAATACAGAACATATAATGACGAAAAAGTACCGAATGGATTAATCTTTTTCCTATCATTTTTGTTTCACTTTATAAGCAGCTGATTTAAAACCATTCAAACGCATTATAAGACACTTTTTAATGCTGATGAATGTGTAAAAATTCAGCTATTTGGGGGTTATACCTATTTCCAACATCTTGAGTAAGAAAGAAGCAACATATCAGGATCTTATTAACGAATGCCAAAAGCTGCAAAAAGAGCTTGAAAGCTATCGTCGTTACAATGAACTGATTGAAACATCTGAAGCTAAGGTTAATTCATTAATCAACAACCAGGATGCTTCCATCTGGTCCATAGACACCAACTACAACTATGTTGTTCTTAATAACTTCTTTATTAAAGCATATAAAGAGGCTTTTGGCATTGATTTACAGAAAGGCACTTCAGCCTTAGGCATTCTGCCACCTGATTTAGCTAACTTCTGGAAAGAGAAATACGACATCGCTTTAGCAGGTCAAAAAACTGATTTCGAATTCACTAATACCTCTAATGGCAAAGAATCAATATACCAGGTCTCACTTAATCCTGTATTAGCCAACAATAAGGTAACAGGCGTATCAGCCTTAAGTACTGATATTACCAATCAGAAACAGGTAGAAGCGGCCCTTGCCGAAAACAATACCAACATCCTGGCTATTATGGACAATACCTTAGAGTCTATCTGGGCCATTGATACCAACTACAATATCCTGTTCACTAACTCTGTATTTAAAAGTGAATTCAGTAAAAGTTTTGGAGTTGAACTTAGCAAGGGTACTAATTTACTTAAGGCACTTCCTGACATATTAAAGCCGATTTGGAAACCACGATATGACCGGGCTTTGAACAATGAACGCTTTTCGTTTATCGATGAAATAGATACCGGCAAACAGATTTACTACGTTGAAGTGTCAATGAACCCCATCTTAAGCAACAATCAGGTTATTGGTGCGTCCTTTTTTGCCAACAATATCACGCAGCGCATTGTGGCTCAAAAAGCCTTAAAGAAAAGTGAAACGCAACTTCAGGAACTAAACCGTACAAAGGATAAGTTCTTTTCAATAATTGCCCATGATTTACGAAGCCCTTTCAATAGCATTCTGGGATTAAGTGACCTGTTAGTCTCAAAAGCTATAGATAAAGATGATATTGAAGCAACTGCCAGAAGTATACAAAAATCTTCACAACAGGCTATGGCCTTAATCAGCAACCTGCTTGAATGGTCCAGCTCGCAAAGTGGCAAAATTGACTACAAGCCCGACACCCTTGACATTTGCGATGTGTTAAATGAGGAGTTAAAGGCCCTTGAGGCCAATTACAAACAGAAGAATATTGCAATTAAGAAGAGCATACCTGTAACAACACAAGTTTTTGCCGACAGATACATGATTGGCTCGGTTTTTAGAAACCTCATATCCAATGCCATTAAATTTACTGATAATAAAGGACTCATTGAGCTTTCCTGCCATCCCAATAAAACGCATATAACTTTTACTATAAAAGACGATGGCATTGGTATTGCTGAAGATAATATCCCCAAGCTATTTATGATTGACCAGAATTTATCGACCCAAGGCACAAATAACGAGCAAGGAAGCGGACTCGGCCTTAGCCTTTGCAAAGAATTTATTGAAATGCATGGGGGACAAATCTGGGTAGAAAGTGAAATAAACAAAGGCAGTGCATTTTATTTTACACTGCCCTTACATATTGTATAACACTTCCTTTAATTAAACTCAACCGGTACTACTAAAGTAGTCGAAACCGCTTTCCCCCTTTGCACGCCGGGCTGCCAGTTTTTTAACGCCGATACAATCTCAACCGCATGACGGGCTTCATCTTTATTGCCCCTGTTCAGTGCCTTTACATCTGATATGCCACCTTTAGCATTAACTGTAAATTGCACATTAATTGTCCCACTCAAATTAGCTTTGCTTTTAACCTGGGTAATGCTTGTATATAAATTTGCAAAGTAAGCTTCCATACCGCCTTTATAGCTTGGCATATCCTCAACTACATAAAAAACCGGCTTATCATCACCCGGAGGTGGTGGAGGTGGTGGAGGCACCATTGCCTTGCTCTTAGCTGCCTTAGGAGGTGGCGGAGGAGGAACCATTTTTCCTTTATATTTACCACGGTAAGGAGATGGATCAAGCTGATAGGCCGTGCGTGTCAACACCACTTTTATCTCTTCACCCATTTGGGGCACCACTTCTTTTGTTTCAAAACCAACAAAAGAAAATACAATAATATCCTCCTTATTTAATTCTAATTCAAAGTAACCTTCCATATCCGCAACAGTACCGATGGTCTTACCTTTAAGCACAATACTCGTACCTGGTATAGGCTTTTCCTCATCTAAACCGGAAGCATTGTCATTCTTCCCGATTGTTGTGCGCCCATACACATACCCTTTTACAACAAAGGTCTCTTTACTATCCTGTATTATATTGTCGTTTATCAATTCAGGATTAGAAGGATACTCATACACCGGCTCACTAAAAGCCCACAGCAAACCGCCCAATACAGGCAGTACCAGCAGCAACTTCAACAGTCGCCATTTGGATTTCTTGTCGTTTTTCATCATTTTTAGTCGTCGTTTATTTTGGGAGAAACGGAAGTGATTGGCTAGCACTGACACTTCCGCTCCCATTGTTTCACAAATTATGTGTTGAATGTATTTTTCTAGTTTGAAGCCTTTTTTCAACACGCCCTGATCTGCCAGAAACTCCAAATTTTGCTTAACAATTCTGGCATAATACCAAGCCAGTGGATTAAACCATTGCACAGCAATCAACAGTTCACTTATAAACACATCTACCCAATGATACTGCAATAAATGTACTCGCTCATGCACCAATATTTCTGCATTCTCAGGCGCGAGGTAATTTTTATCTTTCAAAAATATGCGATTACCAAACACAAAGGGTTCATCAACCTGCTCATTGATACAAATGATAATCCCTTCAATTTCCACTTTCTCCGAACGATGAGCCAACCGGAGCAATTTACCAAACAGCACGAACAACCTAAGTACAAAGAATATGGTAATGGCTGCATAAACATACAATAAGACTCCCATCCAATTGACACCTGCGACTTCTTCTGCAATAATAGATTCTTCAACAGCTGCGCTAGGTGCTACAGGTGTAAAAAGTTCAGATCGCTCAACCACATCAAGCAACACCGTATATTGTAGCTGAGCCAATGGCATTATAAAAGAAGCCAGTAAACCCAACAACAGAAAGTACCTATTGGCTGAATAATGAGCATCGCTTCTTAGAAAAAGACGGTAAACCATCACAAACAGCATCAGTACTACAATTGAGCGTCCTAAATAAGTTAATAATTCCATGGCTCCTATTTTAGATGTTGCGTATCAGCTTCTTTTAACATGGCTTCTAAATCCTCTAGTGACATGTCATTATCCTTGGCAAAAAAAGCAGCCAAACGAGTAAAACTTCCGCCAAAGTAATTCTTCAGAAGATGTTTCATCTGAAACGACGAATACTCTTCTTTCGTAATCACAGGATAATACACATAAACATTGCCCACTTTCCTATAATCAACAACACCCTTATTTTTCAACACTTTTAATACTGTTGCCACCGTATTGTATGCTGGCTGCTTATTTGTAAATCCTTCCAATATATCTTTTATCATCCCCTCTTTCATCTTCCATAGGATTTGCATCACTTCTTCTTCCGCTTTTGTCAGTTGTTTCATCGTAACAATCACTTGATTATAAAAATATATTAATATCCTTCAAAGGTATAAATCACAACTACTACAATTCTAATACTATTTTTTTAGTATTGCAACTATTTTTCTAGTATTTTAGAAAAAAACATCCACACTCCCCTCATTTCGTGCCTGTTAATAAATAAAATAAAGATTTGAAGAAATATCTTACTTGACAATATGAATATTTTACCGTTAATTACCTCAATTAATTTTTAAATCGTCAAAAAATGAGAAGAAATTATTTTTTTGCATGCGCTATCGCCATATCAGCCATGCTATTTTTCGGTTGTGAAAAAGACCAAATCGTCCTGCAGGAACAGGATACAGCAACACCCGAACTAAAGGGTGCAAAGACAGAACTCAACAGTTACATTGTTGTGTTTAAATCAGACGCCACCTTTGATGTAGCAGGTGAATCGTACAATGCCAAAAAGGAGAAGGTGTTTAAACATGCTGATAAACTGTTGAAAAAGAACAAAATTAAATCGAAGCAATTCAAGCACCTCTACGGTAAAGCTGTTAAAGGGTTTGCAATGGATTTAACAGAAATGGAAGCTGCCGCCCTACAAAATGAAGAGAGTGTGCTACGAGTAGAAATTGATAAAATCATTGCCTTGGCTCCTCCAAAAGCAAAAGCTAAACCAGGCAAAGAAGATCCGGCTCAGACAACACCTTGGGGCATCACACGCGTTGGTGGCCCTGTAAGTGGTGCCGGCAAAACAGCCTGGATCATTGATTCGGGTATTGATCTGGATCATCCGGACTTAAATGTTGATACCCAAAGAGCAGCTGTATTTTTAGGTCCGAGAGACACACCTGATGACCAAAACGGCCATGGAACACATGTAGCCGGCACAGTAGCAGCGCTGGATAACAACATCGGTGTTGTTGGAGTAGCACCGGGTGCTTCTGTTGTTCCCGTGAGAGTGCTTGACCGAAGAGGAAGTGGCAGCACTTCAGGCGTAATTGCCGGTGTTGATTACGTTGCAGCCAATGCTTCATCAAGCGATGTTGCCAACATGAGTTTAGGCGGAGGTATCTCAACTACACTCGATGAAGCTGTACTAAACGCCTCATCACAATTGAAATTTGTTTTGGCAGCCGGTAATGAATCTGATGACGCCGATAGCCACTCGCCTGCACGCGTCAATGGGCCAAATGTTTATACCATTTCAGCTATGGACATAAACGACAACTGGGCTTACTTTTCTAATTACGGACCAAGTGTTGATTATTGTGCGCCTGGCTACAGCATCCAATCAACATACAAAAACGGTGGCTACTCAACACTCAGCGGTACATCAATGGCTGCTCCACATGTTTGCGGATTATTGTTACTTACCAATAATCTGTCAACTGAAGGCTTTGTTAATAACGACCCGGATGGAGATCCCGATCCTATCGCACACTTGTAAACGTATTAAAAGGGCTGCATCTTGCAGCCCTTTGCCTTTCTATTGGGACAAGAAATATTTGGCAAATAACAACCATACATTCTTCTTTATTATCCTTATCTTTTCGGTTTTAAAATATTTCAAACCCAAATCAAAATAAGATGAACCATTTCAGTAAGCTGGTCAGCACTGTATTAGCATGTACACTTTTACTGTGCTCACTGAACACTTCAGCCCAAAAGAAAAAAAACATAGAAGCTGAAGAAGATAAAAAACCTATTAACAGCGAATTAGTCTCTGGTCTTAAATTTCGTAACATCGGCCCTGCTTTTACCTCTGGTCGAATTGCTGATTTTGCCGTTAACCCCAAAAATCACTCTGAATTTTATGTAGCAGTTGCCAGTGGAAACATTTGGAAAACTACCAACAAAGGCATCACATTCGAACCAGTGTTTGATAAGTATGGTGCCTATTCGATTGGTTGCCTGGCTATGGATCCTAATAACAGTAATGTAGTGTGGGCCGGTACTGGCGAAAACAACCACCAGCGTGCACTGGGTTATGGTGATGGTATATACAAAACGGTCGACGGCGGTAAATCATGGAAAAACATGGGTTTAAAAGAATCGCGCCAAATTGGTATGATTTTGATTGATCCGCGCAACTCCAATGTTGTTTATGTAGCTGCTGAAGGTTCTGCCTGGGGAAGTGGTGGTGACCGTGGCCTCTATAAAAGCACTGATGGTGGTGAAAACTGGATAAAAGTACTGGACATCAGCCAGCACACGGGAGTTAATAATATTATATGCGATCCGCGCAACCCGGATATTCTGTATGCTACCACTGAACAACGACGCAGGCATGTTCATACCAAAGTGGGTGGTGGGCCCGAATCAGCTGTGTACAAATCAACTGATGCCGGCCAGAACTGGCGTAAGATTATGACCGGACTACCTTCAGAACATATTGGTGGTATGGGCATTGCCATCTCCCCTCAAAATCCGGATGTTTTGTATCTGATTATTGAAGCTGCCAATGAATCAGGCGGCTTTTTCCGTACAACAGATCGTGGCGAGTCGTGGAGTAAAATGAGCGACCACCACTCAAGTGGTCAGTATTACAACGAGATTTACTGTGACCCCGTTGAGTTTGACAAAGTCTATTCGGTTGAAACCTTTTCACACGTTACTAACGATGGTGGAAAAACCTGGACAAAACTTAGCACCAAAGATCGACATGTGGATGATCACGCCCTTTGGATTGATCCCAATGATAATAAGCACCTGATGATTGGTGGCGACGGTGGTGTATATATGACCTACGACGAAGGAGCAGCCTGGCGTCAGGTTAGCAACCTGCCGGTTACACAATTCTACCGTGTAACTGTTGATAACGAAGCGCCATTCTACAATGTTTATGGAGGTACTCAGGACAATGCTACTTTGGGAGGCCCGGTTCGTAACACTTCTGAATTTGGCGTTACTTCAGGCGAATGGATTGTAACGGTATTTGGCGATGGCTTCTGGTCACGTGTTGATCCTACCAATCCTGACATTGTTTATAGCGAATGGCAATATGGTAATGTCGTTAGATATGATAAGAAAAGTGGAGAAAAGATCAGCATCAAACCACAACCCCGAAAAGACGAACTCACTTATCGCTGGAACTGGAATGCTCCTCTGATTCTGAGTAAGCACAACCCAACCACCATTTACATGGCAGCCAACAAAGTATTTAAAAGTACTGACCGCGGCAACACATGGGAAGTGATATCAGATGACCTGACTGCTCAGATTGACCGCAACACATGGCCGGTAATGGATAAATACTGGAGCATTGATGCAGTGGCTAAAGATGTATCTACCTCGCAGTACAACACCATTGTGTCGCTGGATGAGTCCCCTGTCAAAGCTGGTCTTATTTATGCCGGCAGCGATGATGGTGTTATTCAGATAACTGAAGATGATGGTCAAACCTGGCGTAAAGCAGGTAGTTTCCCAGGCGTACCTGCTCATACCTACGTTAGTGATATTTACGCCTCCCGTTTCGATGAAAACGTGGTTTATGCCACCTTCGACGGCATGAAAAGCGATGATTTCAAACCCTATGTACTTAAGAGCTCTGACAAAGGTAAAACCTGGACCCCAATAGCATCCAACTTACCAGAAAATGGTACTGTTCACACGCTTGAACAAGATACTGAAAAGCCTGAATTGCTATTTGCAGGTACCGAATTTGGCATCTTCTTTACCATTGACGAAGGCCAAAATTGGGTACAGTTAAAAGCTGGAATACCTACAATTGCCGTCAGAGACCTGGCCATTCAGGAACGCGAAAATGATTTGGTATTAGCCACATTTGGTCGCGGTTTTTATGTACTTGACAACTATGCTCCTTTGCGCGAATTAACAAACCAACTGCCGGAGAAAGATGCACACCTTTTTGCCACTAAAGATGCACTGCTTTTTATGCAGGTAGATAAAATATATGGACAGGGTGCTACATATTACGGTGCTGCCAATCCGGAGTTTGGTGCTACTTTCACGTTTTACCAGAACGAAACGCCTAAAACACAGCGGGAACTGCGCCATAAAAGAGAAAAAGAGCTGTTTGAAAAAGGTGAACGCATTCCTCAACCAAGTTGGTCAGAATTAGAGGCGGAAGAAAAAGAAGTGCCTGCCTACCAGCTTATTTCCATTAAGGATGAAACTGGCAGTGTAGTGCGTACGTTTACTAAAAAGCCAGCCAAAGGCATCACACGTTTTAACTGGGATTTACAATACGACAGCCCTGAAATTATTAAAGCCAAAAAGTTCGATCCGTTCAAAAAGTCGGAAGGCAGCGTGTATGTACTTCCTGGAACGTACACCATCGAAATAAACCAAGTACAGAATGGCATTGCAACACAACTGGCTGGTCCGGCTGAATTTGAAGTAAAAGCGCTGAATAACACAACGCTTCCGGCGAAAAATCGTGCGGCAATGGTGGCCTTCCAGAAAGAAGTGAGTGAACTGTCCAAAGCGATGAATGGTACGCTTACTTTGGTTAACGAAATGAGGGAAGAAGTAGCTAGCATGAAGCAAACATCGCTATCAATAGCTAATGCTCATAACCAGTTAATACCTGCTTTAACTGAGTTGGAAAAGGAACTGGATGAGATTCGCTTTGCCTTCAGAGGATTGAGAGCCAAAGCCAGTTGGGAAGAAATTCCTCCGGCTGAGATGCCATTAATGAACCGACTAAACAGTATCATCTGGGCACAAATTAACAGCACATCTGACATTACAAGCACTTCAAAAAACAGTTTTGAAATACTTAAAGAGCAATTCCCGCCGGTATTAAAACAAGTAGAGCAAATTGCTAAAGTGAAGCTGCCTGAGCTCAGACAACAGCTTGATGCATTAAATGCACCATATACCAACGGCCGCATTCCTCAATGGAATTAATGCTGTAAAGTTTGAAGACAGAAGACCTAAGTTGCCATCTAGCACACTTTCGTTATCTGTCTTCAAACATCTTTTAAAGTACTCTTAACAAAAACAGTAGAATATATCAAAGGGGTTTTCTATATTTACCCCGTTAACTTTTTAATTTATTTATAATAAAATGACACCAAAAGCCATTTTGCCGTACATAGGATTCGGCAACATCAAATTCGGGATGGAAGAACACGAAGTATCAAACTATCTAGGCGATCCCGATGAAACGGAAGTACAAGACTATGGCGAAGGCGCCGAAGCGAATGTGCTTTATTTCGATGAAATGGGTATTTCCATGTCATTCGACAAGGAAGCAGATTACAAATTAGTTGAAATCTCATTTGAGAACGACAAGTTTATTCTTTATGACAAGATAAAAGTAGGCATGTCGAAAGAGGACTTTTTAGCAGCCGTAAAGGAGCTAAAAATGGAAGACTACGAGATGGAAGACATGAAAGAAGATGGCTTTGATGATAAAGAGCTATACACATTTGAGAAAGAAAACATCAACATCTGGCTGGACGAAGAGGCAATTACCTCGATTCAGATTGGGCCTGAATGGGTCGATGATGAAACGATCCGCTGGCCGGAGAGAAGTAAGAATGATGAAGATTAAGATACAGGGGCTGTCAAACGACAGCCTCTTTTTTTCATTCATGTAAAAAAAAGTAGCTTTCACAAAGAAATCCCGACCGTTGCCCAATAAGCTATACCTTTAACGTAACCCATTTTTACTTTTCTCGTTTACAGTCTTGTAAACTAAAACATTTTGGAGATATGGAATAATCTCCTAATTTTACAGACAAAGTAAAGGATAGAAAAATGAAAAAGATTTCGTTGATTGCCGCTGTTTTATTTTTATTGGTGTTGGGGATGAGTTCATGTAAAAGTACTCAGGATTGTCCAGCCTACGGACAAGCAGAAGTAGTGGTTGACAATAACACTGCACGAGCCTAAATAACACAGTCCGAAAAAGCATTACGCGTAACATAAGAGAAAGTGCAGCTTCTTTCTTTTATGTTACATTTTTATGGTAGCAAGTCTACCTATCTCTTTGTTCCTCAATTACAATTTTATCCCACCATTTTAAAGTTTATTAAGAAAATCATTTTCTGATTTCTTGATGATTTAATTATGAATTGCTACTTTTGCGTTGCATTTTTGAAGACCTTATTAAAACAATTCTTAAAAAAGCAATAAAATGTCAAAAATCAAGATTGGGATTAACGGGTTTGGCCGTATCGGACGTTTCGTTTTCCGTCAGGCTGTAGCTAAAGGAACTGTTCAGGTTGTTGCTATCAACGACTTGATCGATGTAGATTACATGGCTTACATGTTGAAGTACGATTCAACTCACGGTCGTTTCGACGGTACTGTTGAAGTAAAAGACGGTAAATTAATCGTAAACGGTGACGAAATCCGTGTTACTGCTGAAAGAAACCCTGCTGACATTGCATGGGGTGCTGTAGGTGCTGACTACGTAGTTGAGTCAACTGGCCTTTTCCTAACAAAAGAAACTGCACAAGGTCACATCGACGCTGGTGCTAAAAAAGTGGTTATGTCTGCTCCTTCTAAGGACGACACGCCTATGTTCGTAATGGGTGTTAACAACACTAAGTACACTAACGATATGACTTTCGTGTCAAACGCTTCTTGTACTACTAACTGTTTAGCTCCTATCGCAAAAGTATTGAACGACAAGTTCGGTATTGTTGACGGTTTGATGACTACTGTTCACGCTACTACTGCTACTCAAAAGACTGTTGACGGTCCTTCAGCTAAAGACTGGAGAGGTGGACGTGGTGCTGGTCAAAACATCATCCCTTCATCAACTGGTGCTGCTAAAGCTGTAGGTAAAGTAATTCCTGAGTTGAATGGTAAGTTAACTGGTATGGCTTTCCGCGTACCAACTCCTGATGTATCAGTTGTTGACTTAACTGTAAACTTAGCAAAAGGTGCTTCTTACGACGAGATTTGCGCTGCAATGAAAGAAGCTTCTGAAGGCGAATTGAAAGGTATTTTAGGATACACTGAAGACGCTGTTGTTTCTAACGATTTCATCGGTGAAACTCAAACTTCAGTATTCGACGCTAAAGCTGGTATCGCTTTAACTGACACTTTCGTAAAAGTTGTATCATGGTATGACAACGAAATGGGTTACTCAGCTAAAGTATGTGAATTGATCGAGTACATGGAATCAGTAAAATAATTGATTCCCTCAATCATATAAGAAAGGCTTCCAATACTGGGAGCCTTTTTTAGTACTCAAACCCTTCTGCATAAGAGGAACAGGCAACACCATTAATGCCAGATTTAAGTTCTAACCGTTTAAGCACCCTAAACCTTAATGTGAGAATTTAAAAATTGTCCTACCTATTAATAAACCTTCAAATACTAATGATGGCCTGAACCCACTAATGAATCAAAATTGATGAATTGGTATGTTAGCAAACTCATAATAAGGGAGAATGTGGGTTCTGTCAATACCTTTTTAAGCAAAAGCATATATTTATAGTTGATTTCATTTAATAAACATCAACGAACATATTATAATTTGAGTTTGAATAAACGGTTGGAAATAGAAAGAAAATATGCTCCTACATCTATCTTAAACGGATATAATCAATCTCCAGTTGAAATGCTTCAGCTCGCTTATTGGCTATTAAAAAAGCCACTTCTTCAAGTTTATTAGCCGGATAGTTCGGCATATTTAGCTGTCGTCCACGAAAGGTTGGATACATCCTACCTAAATCTACTTCTATTAATTGCCAGTCTCCCGTGGTATTGAAATACTGTATATAAGCATGTTTGTCTTCCCGATGGCTTTTTACCCGAAACTGATAACGTTTACCATCACCTTTTAATCGTATAACAGCAGTTGAATATGACCTTACATCTAACTGCTCGAACTGATATCTGACAGAAGAAAATCCTCCGTTATTCTCGAGCGAAACATAACCATAAAACACCCCCTTGCCATCACTATTAACTTTCAGCTGTCCTTGCGACATCCCGCCCATCACGCCATCATTAATTACCTGCCAGCCAGACGAATTGTCATTTTTTGAGAAATCATAAATCGTTTTATCGCTTGTATTCACCATCATACCAATCAATATTACTAAGAACAGTTTCATAACCTCAAACTCTATGCATTAACCTGAACCTGACTAAAATGCTTCGCCAGAATCCTCTCTCTGTAATCGAATATACTTGCCAGGCGCCGCTGAATAAACAAGGCATTGGCAATACGCCCCAATAAACCAAAAGGCGGACTGTAACTCACGATATCTGTCATTAAAGTACCGTTATCCGTCTGCTCTATCCAATGCTCATGATGCCACATTTTGTAGGGACCAATTCGTTGTTCATCAACAAAATATTGCCCTTGCTTTATGTGAGTAATTTCGGTGACCCATCTAGCACGATACATAGTAAACGGCTTTACATTGTATTCAATTATCATTCCCTCATACATTTGGGCAGGCATATGCCTGGTAACAATATCAAAGCCCATGGATGTAGGGGTGATTTTCCGCAGATTGGCTGGGTTAGATACAAATTCCCAAACACTTTGCAGATCGGAGTTTAGATGCTGCTGCCTTATTAACTGATAAAATGCCATAGGTTCTTTTATTTGATATAGAATCAATCAGGGAAAAATCAATACTTTTAATAAATATCAATCACCCATACTTCTTAAACCTAGGTGCTAAAATTTTGTTCATTTTTTACCAATAACAAATGAACAGTCATTCCTCTTCTTAAATCCCATCAAAGGCAGGCGTTTAGTAGCTCAAGAACTTGTAATTGTGTTTTTTGTTACGTCGCTCAATTGAACACGGGATGGCACTTTTGCTTTTATCTCGGCAAACACGATAGTTGACCACAAGCTGGTAGGTATTTCCATATGCCGAACGCGCTTTTGTTAAGCCAAACTGATACTCTAGTCCTACACTAAAGTTTTTATAAACAATACCCCCGGTTACAGCCATACCAAGCGATTTACCAATTTTATCTTCAGTAGTGTGACGATACGACACCAAACCCCAGGTAGCCCAATCAGGATCAGGCGTTGGCATGTATAACTTTAAATTAGCATCCAAACGACTATCAACATACATATTGCGCCGATAAAGGAAAGTAGGCTCAAGATAAAAGTCCCTATCCGGTATTTTAAAACTGCTTCCTGCGTGGATATGAATATCGGTCGTTAGCGGAGGTTCATCTTCATGAGCATATAAACGATTGTTTTGCGGCAACAGGTTGGTAATACCCACTCCAAAATGATAATCATTGTATTTCAGAAGCACCCCTGTACTAGCATTAAAACCCCAACCGCTTTCGTTACCTCCGTTTAATATGGGATCAAAATAATCGGGGTCCAGTAAATCCTGCACTTGCAATGAACTTTGTTCAAGCGAAAAAGCTAAACCGAAAGAAAGCGTTATAGCCTTTCTCTTTGATTTCTTAAGCTGCAATTCATATGAGAAAGCCTGATGCAAACCTAACTCTTTATAATAGCCATTTCTATCATTGTACACATAGGTTCCTGATCCCATCTGCTCCAGCACAGGTATCTGAAAACTAAACACCTGGTATGTTGGAGCCAAATCGGTACCAAACCACTGCTTTTGAAAGATACCTGTGGCAGTGAAACAGTTCTTATGAAAGGCCGCAGCTGCCGGATTCATCTGGAACAAATCATACACGTACTGATTTGTCAGATAATACTTTTGAGCATACCCTATCTGAGTGGCAATAAATAAACCTATTATCAACCCTAGCTTCCGCACAATAATTCCTCGTTTAAGTTTAGCGTTTAATCGTAAGATGCCCCTTCATCAATTTATTTATCGGCTTCAATTCTATCACGTACCAATATGCATCTGAAGGAAGCGGTTTACCCAGGTATTTTCCATCCCATGGTGGATCGGATGCATAAAACTCTTTGAGTAACTTGCCATACCTGTCAAAAACGCGAATAATTGAATCGGGCAGTTTATCGAGTCCCTTGATGTGCCAGGTATCATTATAGCCATCGCCATTAGGCGTTAGAACCGGCGGTACGCCTATCTCCAAAATATTATCGAGCAACAGTGTATCCACTGCAAAACAGCCATTGACATCTTCCACATAGAATATATGCTCACCATTAGGTAATTTGCTAAACACATTACTCTCCTGCAAATCCTCATCATTAATGGCGTACCAATACGGAGATGTACCACCATCGGCCATTACAACTGCCTGAGCATATATAGAGGTATCGAGATAAGCAATAACCGGTGTTGGATGAACAACCAGCTGCATGGTATCGCTGGCCCATACGCAACCATCAAAAGCACGCAACCAATAGGTGCCGGCAGCATCCAACTCTACCGATGGCACCACATCTCCGGTACTCCACTCGTACTGCTCAAAGCCCATATCAGCATCAATCCATATGCTATTGAACGAGCAGACTGAAGTGTCAGACAATAAACCAATAGGCTGAGCCACCTTATGCTTAAGCGTTTGTGTATCAAAACCCGTACACCCAAATTCATCAGTTACAACTACTGTATTAACTGTATCCATGCGGTTAGCTATAATACTTTGAGAGGTGGCACCATTATGCCACAGATATGAGGCATAGCCAATGCCGGCATCAAGTACCCAGGTATCAACCGGACAAATGATCATATCAGGTCCTAAATCAACTTCAGGAACAGGCCTCCAAACAACTGAAGCACCCGCTGAAGAAGCACAATCGTTTACGTCAGTGACCTTTAACTCATAGTAACCATTGCCTACCGTTATTGACTGTGTAACTGCACCATTACTCCACAGGTATTGAAAATCGCCACTCGGCCCCGAAAGCGTTGCCAGGGTTCCTGCACAATCTATAAAATCTTCTAATTCAACTATCGGCGCTTCAAATAGTGACACATTAACTACATCTTCGGCACGGCAACCATAACGGTTCAATACCTCAAGTTTATAAGCACCTGATTGTGTAACCCAAAGACTCTGTGTATTTAAAGCTGGATTATCATTCCACTGGTATTGTGTATAGCTTTCCTTAGGCGAAATACCAATACTGATATCACCGCAAGCATTAATATCATCACCTAAATCAACTATAGGCGATGGATAGATATTTACCACAACATCATCAGACACATCACACCCATTGACATCAACTATTTTTAAAACATAGGTACCTGATGCATCAACTGTAAGCGGTGTATTATCTGCCAGATGACTTTCCCCCGCAGCACCTAAACGGTACCAACTGTAGCTCTGCGCATCAGCAGGCGCATTTGGTAAGTCAACCGTTTCATCATCACAAGCCGATGGAGGCGTAACCAGGTTAAGTGGTGTGGTGGCCATACTATTAACATTAACATCGTCGGTAGCTGCACAACCAAACTCATCCACCGCGGTTACTGAATACAAACCAGGTGATGATACTGTGATTAATGCCGTTTGCCAGTCACTATAACGACTATTTACATTTCCATTCCAATACAAGTAGCCAAATTTGGCGTTATCAGGTGAAGAAAAGCTTTCCACCATCAACTCCTGTTCAAGGCCATCACATAGCGAGAAAAGATCTGGCAGCTTAACCTCTGGTAAGCTATGCTCAGCCACCGTTATCTCGTTACGCTTCGTACAAGTTCCGGAGGTAGCAATTACTTCATAAACAGCTCCTGATGATACATTAATAATCCTATTTTGATTATCGAATTCAGGCCTGGAGACATTATCAATCGTCCATGAATACGTATCATAGCCTTCACTGGCAATAACATCAACCGATTCACCATCACATAAATCTTTGGTAATAATCAGGTCGATAGGATTGGTGGTATAAAAAGCAACATTCACCTCATCACTCACCGGGCAACCGTTAACATCTATGGCTTCAACCCGATATATCCCACTATTATCAACAGTAGAGTTAGTTATCTGGTATGCATGTGCAGGTGATGGGTTTAAGTCTTCGCTAGTGCCGGGATTATTAGCTGGCTCAAAAGTCCAGTTAAATCCGGTATAGTTTGTTTCGTTACCTATTGTCAATGTTATTCCTACGCACTCATCCCTATCCGGTCCTAAATCGATATAAAGCGGTTCGTGCAAGCTAAGTTGCGCCTCTTCTCGAGCCATACAACCATTAGCATCAGTTACTTCTAACCAATAATTACCGCCAGTACTCACATCAATAGACTGTGTTTGCTCGCCCGTACTCCAGTTATAGCTTACAAAACCTGCAGGTCCGTCAATGGTCACTACGCTTCCTTGGCACCCAGTTTGATCTGCTAAGGTAAAAGAAGGCAATGGAAGCACCGTGATATTAATGGTTTCGCTGGCAGAGCATTCATCAATCGTCCAGGCAGTTACTGTATAAGTTCCACTCTGATCAGGAATAATCCAGTTTTGGGATTCATCTTCATTTAAAACAACTCCATTGTATCGCCACTCGTAGCGCTCAAATCCAGTAGTGTTAATTACTGCTGTGCCTTCACAAACAGTGGTGGCATCCAACACAATATCGGGTACCGGTGAAATATTTATTTGCACTGTATCGCTATTGATACAGCCCATCGCATCCGTCACTATCACGTTTAATTCAGAGGTACTACCATCGACCACTAGTTGTGTTTGATGGTTGGTATCTCCATTGCTCCATAAATAAGCACTATATGCATCTTCAACTTCATAGTCGAGCACCTCGCCTTGACAAACAGTCGTATCATTACCCAAATCAACCTCGGGGAATAGAAAGTTGACATTAAGCGTATCTGCGATAATACAACCTCCAAAAGCCACTTCGGCTTCCACCCAATATTTACCTCCTTCGGTAACTGTTAACACCCTGTCTGTTGACAGCACCTGGTTACCCGTTTCAACCGAATACCATGTATAATTTTTCATGCCCTCCTTGGCTTCCAATATAATTTCCTCGCCCAGGCATTTGTCGCCGGCACCAGCGGCATAAAACGAATTATAAGATGAGAAATAGCCAAAGCTGGCCCCTCCTCCATCTGCTTTCTTCGAATCACTCTCATCGAGGATACACAAATGGAACAGTCCGCTGGTATTTTCAAGGCGATATGGAACACCTGTACTTAGTTCATCCAGATTAACGGCGCAACACACCCAGGCATCCTGACCCGTTCCCTGTCCAGGTACCGTTTGCCAACTCTTTATATACTTAGTGACGCCAATATCATTGCCTTTATTATCGTAGAGAATGAAATTCTTAACATCTTTCCTCTTGATAATGATATTGACCCAAAAATCACGATTAAACACCCGTGTGAATGACACACTAGTGGAACCATTACAACTATAACTTGGCAGAATGGCACTGCCAATCTCATTGGCAATGGTAGATGAATTGGGGTTGACCAGACCTGTCAGCTGATAGGCATAAACTTTTTTGGTAGCATAGATGTAAAGGGCATGATCCGAAATATCAAACTCAGCTATTTCACCTTTATTCAAGGCTTTGGCATTTTTAGTAGTGTTATTAGCAAACACCAGCGTATTATCCTCAATAGCCAATACAAATATCTTTTGTACCGAATTCTGATTCTTATAACTGGATGAAGCCTTGCTTGTATTCATCGCAATGTATTCGTTACCAATAACATTAACAGGTACCAACTGATCGCCTATCAAATCCTTTGGAAAACTATTGACGTCTTCCACTATCGCATCATCAGAAATGGTGACAGCAATGCGCTTATCGGCCAGTATATGCGTGCCCGCCAATGTGGAAGCAGGTGCAATATTTCTGTTCTCAATGCAATAGGTTTGACCTTTGTTTAGCGTAATTGTATAAGGCACCCCTGCCAGGTGACCCGTAACATCAACAGCCGGCGTAATGGTGACAGTGGTATTATCTTCAGTAGCCACAATATCGGCCTTTTCATTGGCCTTGCCGCTGTAATCGATGCAGTTACCATAACTATTTTGACCTGGCACATAAAACTCAAACCCCAGGGCTTTATCTTCCTTTAAAATGAATTTATCCGGATTATCAGCTGCACTTATATCATAATAAGCAGCAATATCGGCGGTTGAGATAATAAGCAAGCCCTTATTATTTACCTGATTAGCCGGTGAGTTCTCAACGTCATTTTTATTCAGTTCAATACCCAGATGAGAATAAGGCTGTACTGTTTGCGTACTGAGTACCTTTCCTCCCTGAGCTGGTAAAGAAACTGTAATAGTTGCCGCTTCTTCAAAAGTTGTAACGCGCAACACTAGTGGCGCATCGCCGTACCCCTCCCAAATGTCGGGTGCAGCAAACCAAAATTCACGACCAATCTGTCCGTTCACTGCAGATACCACAGTCAACAGAAGAAGATAAAGATATATCCTTTTCATGCTGGTTAATGTTAGGTGAGATGTAAGATACCGTCCAACTCTCACTTGTTATTACCAATGATTTATATAACCACCTACACTAAATAACCCCAAAGTACCATGATTTTATACGATGATACTCTCCTGCTTACGCCTCACACCTAACTAAAGTTGCGCTTTGCATTAAGTTTTTTTAATAAACCTCCTGAAAACCAACTGCTGTTATTCACGTTTATTAACATGATTCAACTGCCAAACAACAGGTTATCATCCAATCAGAAATTTCTGAACTTAATACAAACATGAAACCTGCAAGTAGAGATGCTCACACATTGAGCCTAATAAAACAACCCTATCTGAAATAATATAATCAATTATTACTCGTAACGCAACGATTCAATAGGATCCAGTTTGGAAGCTTTTATGGCGGGCATCAATCCAGACAGGACACCTACCACCAGACAAACGATGATACCTACAAGAACCCACCCCCATGGTACAATAAAATCAGATTTCATCACCATTGACATCAAATTGCCGACAAGTACGCCCAGCACTATACCTATCATTCCACCAAGCTGTCCTATGATAATTGATTCAAAGAGAAACTGATTTCTGATAGCCTTGGAATTGGCGCCTATGGCTTTTCGAATGCCAATCTCGCGTGTACGCTCAGCTACGGCCACCAGCATAATATTCATCAAACCAATAGCTGCACCCAGTAAGGTAATTAAGCCAATGAAAAAGGCGACGAGTGTTACACTGCCAGTACTTTCTATCAATAGTCGCGATAAGTTATCGCTCTTGTTCACATTAAAGTTACTTTCATCATGAACTGTCAAACGGCGAATTACCCTAAATAAGCCGGTTGCCTCCGAAATAGCCACATCTACCTGCCCGCTATCATTCGCTTTTACCACAATCTTGTAGGACATATTTGGCCGGCTAAACACCTGTCTGACATTGGTAACAGGTAATAACAGAATATTATCACTTTGTGACCCAAAACCGGCACCCTTCTCGTCAAGCAGTCCAATCACCCTATACTTGGCTCCTCCCGATACAATGACCTTATCAACCGGATTTTGATCATTAGGAAATACTTTTTTAGCTAGCGCACTTCCTAGTATGGCTACATACCTGTTATCTTTTATTTCCTGTTGTGTAAAATTGCGACCTGAGCTGATATTATGACCTTCCACATCCAGGAAGTTCTCATCTACGCCAATGACCATCACATTAGGATTTGACTTCTCGGATTCATGCTTTACAGTAGCTGCACCTGTGGCTATATGCGATACAGCCACTATAGCTGGAAAATCAAACTCTTCCTTAAATTGCATCGCTTCTTTGAAAGTAATAGAGCCAAAACGCTTGTTACGCAGCTTACGTTTACCAATCTGCACATTCATTCCACGATTCTCAATGGTAAATGAATTGGCGCCCATCCCGGTGAATTTATTGCTGATGGTTGCTTCAATGGAAGAAATAGCTGTTAAAATACCAATGAGAGCGGTTAAGCCAATGCCAATTATCAAAATGGTTAAAATAGTTCGTAGCAAATTGGTTCTGATTGAACCTAAGGCTATTCGTAGATTTTCATAAAGCAAGGTGAACTTCATATTGGTTAGATTTCAGCTGGTTTGAATAAGGCTTCAAGTTACTAAAAGTATTTTAATAGAGGCCTTCTGAACAACCAAATCATTTTTGAACTGTTCTAAAACATGGTAATAAATAAGCAGTTTTTAGTAAGTTTGTTATTCTTATAATCTGATAAAAAATCGAATGTAAAAATACTAAACCAGTAGTAAAATGGCTTTTGATATTGAAATGATTAAAAAGGTGTATGCCGAGCTGCCAGGCAAAGTGGAGAAAACACGACAATTGCTTGACAAGCCGCTGACCTTAACTGAAAAGATTTTATACGCTCATCTGGCTGATGCACAACCTGCGGTCCCATACGAACGAGGCAACTCGTACGTTAATTTTAATCCGGACAGAGTGGCGATGCAGGATGCTACGGCACAAATGGCGCTTCTGCAGTTTATGCAGGCCGGCAAAGCTAAGGCAGCAGTTCCTTCAACGGTCCATGCAGACCACCTGATACAGGCCAAGGTAGGAGCTGATAAAGATTTAGCAACAGCCGAAGTAACTAACAAAGAGGTTTACGACTTTCTAAGTTCAGTATCAAATAAGTATGGTATTGGCTTCTGGAAACCAGGTGCTGGTATCATCCATCAGGTCGTGCTCGAAAACTATGCTTTCCCGGGCGGTATGATGATCGGAACTGACTCCCACACAGTTAATGCCGGCGGACTAGGCATGGTGGCTATTGGTGTTGGTGGTGCCGATGCGGTAGACGTAATGGCAGGCATGCCATGGGAACTGAAATTTCCAAAGCTGATTGGTGTTAAGCTGACCGGAAAACTAAATGGCTGGGCAGCTCCTAAAGATATTATCCTTAAAGTAGCAGGCCTGCTGACTGTAAAAGGTGGTACTGGCTGTATCGTTGAGTATTTCGGTGAAGGTGCCGAATCGTTAAGCTGTACTGGTAAAGGTACCATTTGTAATATGGGAGCCGAAATTGGCGCCACTACTTCTACCTTTGGCTACGATGCATCTATGGCGCGTTACCTGGAAGCAACCGGCCGTGCTGATGTAGCAGCTGCTGCTAATCAGGTGAAGGAACACTTAACTGCCGATGCAGAGGTTTATGCTAATCCTGAGCAATACTTCGATCAACTGATTGAAATCGATTTAAATACACTTGAGCCACATTTGAATGGTCCGTTTACACCTGACAAAGCCACTCCTATTTCGCAAATGCGCGAAGAAGCTGAGAAAAATGGCTGGCCATTGAAGGTTGAAGTTGGTTTGATTGGTTCATGTACCAACTCATCATACGAAGATATTTCACGTGCAGCCTCAATTGCCAAACAGGCAGCTGAGAAAAACCTGAAAGCAGCCGGTGAGTTTAAAATCACACCAGGCTCTGAGCAGGTGCGTTACACCATTGAACGCGATGGCCTGATAGATATCTTCAACCAAATGGGTGGCGAAGTTTACGCCAATGCCTGTGGACCGTGTATTGGTATGTGGGCACGCACAGGTGCTGAAAAACAAGAGAAGAACACCATCGTGCATTCGTTTAACCGCAACTTTGCTAAGCGTGCAGATGGCAACCCAAATACCTTTGCATTTGTAGGGTCTCCTGAACTAGTAACAGCATTAGCCATTGCCGGTGACTTGGGCTTCAACCCGATTACAGACACGCTGAAAAATGCCAAGGGAGAGGAAGTGAAGCTGGATGAACCAACCGGTCATGAATTACCTCCAAAAGGTTTTGACGTAGAAGATGCCGGTTATCAGGCCCCAGCGGCCGATGGTTCTGGTGTGGAAGTGGTTGTGAGCCCTGAAAGTGAGCGTCTGCAGCTGCTGACACCATTTACACCTTGGGATGGCAAAAATATCACGGGTGCCAAACTGCTAATTAAAGCCAAAGGCAAATGTACAACTGACCATATATCAATGGCTGGTCCTTGGTTAAAGTTCCGCGGTCACCTGGATAATATTTCCAACAACATGCTGATTGGAGCAGTTAACTTCTTCAATGAAGAAACCAATATGGTGAAAAGCCAGCTGACAGGTGAGTACGGCGAAGTGCCTGCCACACAAAGAGCCTATAAAGCCGAAGGTATTCCAACTATTGTGGTGGGTGACCATAACTATGGCGAAGGTTCATCGCGTGAGCATGCTGCCATGGAACCTCGTCACATGGGCGTTCGTGCTGTATTGGTAAAAAGCTTTGCCCGCATCCACGAAACCAACCTGAAGAAGCAGGGCATGCTTGGTTTGACCTTTGCCAACGAAGCAGACTACGACAAAATCATGGAGGACGATACGTTTAACTTCCTGGATTTGGATGCTTTTGTGCCTGGTAAACCATTACAGCTGGAAGTGGTTCACGCCGACGGTTCAAAAGAAGTGATTGTAGCCAACCACTCGTACAACGAGCAGCAGATTGCCTGGTTTAAGGCCGGATCGGCACTTAACCTAATTAAAGAGCAAAACAAATAGTAAGCAATTACATAACTCGAAGAAAGGCTGTCTAAATAAGGCAGCCTTTATTTTTTAGCCATCCTCCAACTATCTCAATTTCTTCTGAGGCTGACAAGAAACAGCTATCAGCTAGTCGCTTTTCATCTGGAACCTTTTTTAGTAAGGTAAACCCCCAGCAATACAATACCCATAAACAGGAAATGATAAGCGGTGACTGTCTCCCCGTCAAGCATGCCCCACATAATGGCAAATATTGGAATGACATAGGTAACCGAAGATGCAAATACGGGTGACGAATATTTAATCAAGGTATTCATCAGTAGCATAGCAGTGGCAGTACCAATAAAGCCTAATAAAGCCAAGGCTCCAAGATGAAGTAACCAATCCGGGTTCTGTGTGGCCGCCTGTATATCAGAACTAAAAAAGTAATACAAGGCCACAGGGCCGAAAAACAGAAATGATAAGGCAGTTATCTGCACACCACTTAAATGAGTAAGGTATGCTTTGACAACATTGATATTAACGGCATAACAGATGGTGGCAGCTACCACAAAAAAGGCGTAAGTATTCAGGTTGTTGAGCGATACACTTTGTCCGGATACTATTAAACCCAAAGCACCAATCAGACCCAGCGTAATACCCAGATACTGACTCAGGCGGCTCTTCAGCTTGAAAAATACCACACTAACCACAAGTGTAAAAACCGGTGTTAATGAGTTAAGCATACCGGCCAGTGAGCTATCAATGCGTGTTTGTGCCTTGGTAAATAAAAAAGCCGGAATCAGGTTTCCCACAAAGCCGGCCACCAGTAATGGCAATATATCTTTACGCTTCAGTGTTTTCAGATGAGGCAATGCCAATGGCAACAAAAATAAAGATGCAAAACCCATACGCAACGAAGCAACCTGAATATTATCAAAGCTTTTTAAGCCTATTTTCATCAAGATGAATGAGCTGCCCCAAATAAAGGCCAACAGAAGTAAGACTGTAAACTGAAACCATTTCTTTTCCCAGGGCATAAACTATTTTTTATGCGAAACTAACTTATTTTAAAGATATAAGAATAGCGATACCCAATAATCAGGTTCAAATAATCACATTCTTTCTATCTTTAATCAAAAATCAATCAACATACATATGAAAGCAATCATAAAAACTGGCTTATCGCTGGCACTACTTATGTGCATCGGCACCCTGCTACATGCTCAAAATACACTAACGCCCGATGAATTACTCAAACTAAAAAACAGTCGTGCAGTACAGCTACACCCCGATGGCGATCAGCTTATCTATGCCGTGTACACCCCGCGAACAGCCAATGAAGCTCCTGGTGGCTCGCGCACAAGCTATATACTGGCCAACCTAAAAACAGGTGAAAGCAAGCCGCTGTTTGACGAAGCCATTAAAGGCAGCTCGCCGCAATGGAGCCCCGATGGCAAACACCTGGCCTTCAAGATGAGGGCAGACAATGCCTATCAGATTTTTGTATTACCCGAAAACGCCACGGAGCCTATCCAGGTAAGTGATGAAAGTAATGGTGTTAACTCATTTGAGTGGAACCCCGATGGAACAGGTTTTGCCTATCTGTCAACTACGCCCTACTCGGCACGAGAAAAGGAGCTTAAACAGAGGGGCTATGACTTCATCTATTACGAAGAGAATATCAAAAACGACAACCTCTATCTAATTAAGATTGATGAGCATTTTAAACAAACTGCTAAAGTGCAAATCACGGAAAATGTTAACGTGTGGGATTTTACCTTTGACCACCAGGGCCAACAACTGGCCTATGCCGCTACTGAGCAAAAGCTGATTGACCAGCGGTACGTGTTCAGAAAGATTCATATTTATAGCCTGGAAACGGGTAAAGTCAGCCGCGTTCTCAATAACGTTGGTAAGCTGGGTAACTACCGTTTTAGTCCTGATGGGCAGCAGCTGACCTACACCGGCGCGCTGAATATCAACGACCATGCAGTAAGCCAGGTATATAAAGTCGATTTAGCAGATGGTTCTATCCAGAACCTCACCTCGGAAAAGTACAAAGGGCATGTGAGTTGGGCCGACTGGAAGAATAACAAAGAAATTGTGTACCTGGCGCACGAAGGCGTTTACCCAAAACTTTACACGCTTTCGCTTAAAAACAATAAACGAAACCTGATATTGGATGCCGGGACCAATGGCGTCATCTTCGGCACACCGCTTTTTACGCCTGATTTCAAATCGTTTGCTTTCACGGGCAATACACCCAATGATATTTCCAACCTTTACAAATGGGATGGTAAAACTGCCCTTTCGAAGATTACAGACATCAATCCTGAATTAGCCCAAACAACGCTGGGTAAGCAGGAAGTCATCAACTTTACTGCGCGCGACGGACTGAACATTGAAGGCCTGCTGATGAAGCCAATCGGCTACAAAGAGGGTGAAACATACCCGCTAATCGTATACGTGCATGGCGGCCCTGAGTCGCACCACTCCAATGGCTGGCTAACAGGCTACTCAACCCCCGGACAGGTGATGGCCGGCAAAGGTTACCTGGTGGCCTATTTCAACTACCGCGCCAGTACCGGCTATGGCGTTGACTTTGCCATGGAAGGTTTTGAAGACCCGGCCGGCAAGGAGTTTGATGATTTAGCCGATGGCATTGACTACCTGGTTGAAAACTATGGTGCCGACCGCAACCGTGTGGGCATGGCCGGTGGTTCATATGGCGGTTTTGCCTCAGCCTGGTTTGCCACCTATTACACAGATTACATTAAAGCGGCAGCCGTGTTTGTGGGCATCACCAATATCATCAGCAAAAAGGGAACGACCGACATTGCCTATGAAGAGCTATATGTACACAGCGGTCAACCACTGGAGAAACAGTGGGAGATGAACCTGAAACGCAGCCCGGTATATCATGCACATAAAAGTAAAACGGCCACATTGATTTATGGTGGAGCCGCCGATCCACGTATTCACCCATCGCAAAGCATGGAGCTGTATCGCCGCATGAAGATGAACGACCACCCGGCTGTGCGCCTTGTACAATACCCGGGCGAAGGCCATGGCAACCGCAAACAAGTGGGCCGCATCGATGTGCTGTATCGCCAGATAGGCTGGATGGATTGGTATGTGAAAGACCTGCAGCCATTAGATGGCCCTATGCCCCCATTGGAGATTAGCGATAAATATGGTTTAGACTGGGATTTTTAAAAAACAGCTCTTCGTGAGGCATTAACGACTCACGAAGAGCCAATAACAATAAAAATGAGTAAAAACAACATATGGGGTAAATCAGCATTGGTTCAATCTTTTATTATCATTCTTTTATTAATTATAATATTGCTCGTTCTAATCTTTTAATAAAATGAAAACAGCTCTTATTGCCGGTGCAAGTGGATTGGTAGGCCAATCTCTTTTGCTACAGCTGCTGCATAGCGACCAATACAGTAAAATCATTGCCTTGGTGCGACGCCCGTCGCTGGGTAACCACCCAAAGCTTAAAGAGGAGGTTATAAACTTCGAGGACCTTGGTTCTTATGAATCACCTCACAATGTTGACGACGTATTTTGCTGTCTGGGTACCACCATAAAAACAGCAGGCAGCCAGGAGGCATTCCGAAAGGTCGATTTCACTTACGTAATTGAACTGGCCAAGTGGGCAGAGAATAAGCATTGCCAGCAATTTGCCGCCATCAGTTCAGTTGGTGCCAGCACTAATACCTCCAACTTTTACCTGCGCACCAAAGGCGAGATGGAAGCCGCTATATCTACACTCAACATTCCTGCCATTCACATCTTCCGACCATCCTTACTACTAGGCCAACGCGATGAATTCCGCTTTGGTGAGAAAGTATCCGAAATAATGATGCGTCTTTTCAACCCAATGATGAAAGGCCGGTTGCGGAAGTATAAAGCCATTGAGGCCAGTGACGTAGCCATGGCCATGTACAACAAAACACAACATTCAATTGATGGCGTTATTATCTATGAAGGAGCTGAGATTGGCTAAGCCATTATTTAGACACGGCCATCTTCAGCTTTTTGCCTTTTATCTTTTCGTGCTTCAGCAGTTGTAGTACTTTCTTTACTTTATTGCGACGAATGGCCACAAAGGCACTGTGATCCAACACATCTATCAGACCTAGTTCATCCTTTTGAAGTTTACCTTTCTTCAGGAAAAGGCCCACAATATCTACCTTATTGATTTTATCTTTCTTACCACTGCCTATATAAATCGTTTGCCATTCGGGTGGTTCGGGCAAAATCGCTTCAGCCAATACTTCCTCAAAATAGATTGTATCCGGAATAAAAGAAGGCAGCTCTTCTCCTTCTGACAACAACACATAAGCCGTTCCATCGGCATGCATACGAGCTGTACGGCCATTGCGGTGGATAAATGCGTCTTCCTTGGATGGCAGGTGGTAGTGAATCACGTATTCAATTTCCGGTATATCCAGTCCGCGCGATGCCAAATCGGTTGTGATTAGCAAATGATGACTGCCATTGCGAAACTTAATTAGCGCACGCTCCCGGTCTTCCTGCTTCATGCCACCATGAAACACATCGTGCGCCACACTTTGATCGTTTAAATGATTGCTGATTCTGTCGGCTGCATCGCGATGATTGACAAACGCCAGCATTGGGGCATTACCCAGCTGACCTATCAACCTAACAAACAAGGCCAGTTTATCTTTTTCATTAGCCCGCGCCGCCTTTAGTTGCAGGCCATCGGGCTGTTTTTGCTCATCAATGTAATTCAGTTCAACAGGCTCCCGAAGTTGTGTAAAAGGTGGTATCTCCTCCATGGGTGTAGCCGATGTCAACACACGCTGTTTCACGCCTCGCAGCTGAGCTGCAATTTCTTTCATCTCCTTCTGAAAACCCAGTTCCAGCGCTTTATCAAACTCATCCAAGACTAAAAAGCGAGTTTCAGAAGGTTTGAATGAACCACGTCGCAGATGATCGGCTATTCGTCCGGGCGTACCTATTAACACTGCAGGCGGATGTTTCAGATTATTAATCTCGGTACGAATGGCATGGCCACCATAGCAACAATTCACCTTAAAACCCGATTGCATTTGTTTGAAAACACTTTCAATTTGCAAGGCCAATTCACGGGCTGGTGTCAGTATCAACACCTGTACATTTTTAATATTCCGATCGAGCTGTTCCAGCAATGGTAACAAAAAGGCCAGTGTTTTACCCGAACCTGTGGGCGACAGTAATATGGTGTCCTGTCTTTGACCGATTGCTTCCATAGCCGCTTCCTGCATGGGATTTAATGCCTGAATATTGAGGCGATGCAAAGCCGCCTTACTTGCTTTTGATAAATGTTGCATGTTACAAAGATAGCTGATTAGTTGGCGCAGACTTATACCCCGGCCTGCTATGACAACTTTTTTTAAGCTATCTTTGGTTTAATATGGATTTGCCACAATAGAATAATGATTACACCGCGTCTTTTAACCTTATTACTGCTAATTTTTTTTACTGCTCTTTTGGCTCAATCGCAAGAGATGACTACCCAACAAGAAGCCTGGCTCTATCGTATTGTGCAAAAAACACCTGCCCTCAGCAACAGCTGGAAGGAACATTTCACATTTAACACAGAGCCGTTTCAAAGAGTGCAACAAGGCGAATTAAAGAGCGATTTTGATGCAATATTCAACTACCAGCAGCAATTTCCAGAAAGTCTTCAGATCAATTATCAGGCAATAAAGACCTCATCGCATGGACTAATTACTGAAGCAGCCATCAAGCTCACCCTCTGGGAACTGAATGAAGAGCTGAAGGCATGCATCTATCATCCTGACAACCGAAACCATGCGCTTTGGGTTCAGTTTAGCAAACCGCTTATTGCGCTGCTACCAAAAATAAAAAGTAAGAAACAAGAGGAAGCCATAAAAACGGTTATGCACCCTTCTCTGCCTATATTTAAAAAGATTGAAACACTCGAGGCATTAAAGCTTGATGCTATGGAACAAAAAGAAGTACTGAATAGATGGAGCCAGATGGTGGCCGACTATTGCCAGGTGCGCAGCCAGTATTTCTTTTCAATTCTGAGTGATGGCGCTCATATGGTAAACACCGCCTTTCTGGCCGCTGGCGAAGGGAGTGGCACTGCCGGACTGTTATACGAAGAAGAGATCAACCCAAACGATAGCTCTCAACTTTGGTATGGCAAAGGTATTGGTTTATTTACTTATCAGCTGCGCACCTATCAGAAAAGTGTGAGACTTAAAGAGCATTTGTCAACCACCATGCAGCTGCCAGCCGGGCAACGTGTGGCATTGCACACCTCACTCTGGGGCCTTAATTCATCGTTTAAACCCATGCTGATTATTACTGATGACACCATTAGCTACCATTTATTTGCCAATTTCGATACAAAAACCTTATCTCCTGATGCACACTTAGGTGAAGGAATTTCACATTTCGACCGGATCGAACAATATCGGCACAAACATATAATTGAGCCCCTAAAGGAATTACAAGCTGACAACTCCTTGACAACTATCTTCAATAAAGAACTAGCCTCCAAAGCAGCTGTTGAAGATGAGATACATCAGCTTGAGGCAGAAATTGATACTCTACTGAAGTATGAGCCGGATAATACCAATGCCATCAGCTACCGGAAAAGACTGATAGACAGTAAGCTTCACATCTTAAGCGATAAAGAACAACGAATCCGGACACTTAATGAGAAGCTGAGCAAAGAAAACCGGGATATCATACAAGCAGAAGAGCAACTGAAGGAAATGGTAGAACTATGTGGCCCAAATCCTCAAACCTGGCAGAAACAAGGTGAGAACTACGTCTTTCCCACTGGCGTAAAATTCGATTTTCAAACTCAGGATCTTATATTTCCTTCACATCCCAGCAAACGGACATTGCAAATCAGATTACTTTCGGCCTCGTATAGCCTTAGGGGGAAGCAAAAAGACGAAGTTCAAGCCTATGTAAGTCTGACCAATGCAGCTGAGCCGCCCCAGCCATTGCTCAGCGAGCTTGACACTACGTTTAGCTATTACTTTCACCCCGATGAATACCATTCATACAACACTCATTACCTCGATACGATATTGATTGAACAATTGCAGCACTACCAGGCAGTTGCCATTCACTTCACACATAGCGATGTACTCAAACCTCAATCCGCCGATTATCATTACCCTGATCGCCAAAGGGAATACAAGCTGCCAATGACCGGCGATGCACTTAAACGACAGGCATCAATTAAATTATTCGAACAAGGAGACACTCTGCATATAGCAGTTAATGCCTCCACCGATCCTGTTGCCAGCCGACTCAGTCAGTCAGCCGGTACGCTTAAAAAGCAACTATCAGTTACCAAAACATCAACTACCAACAACAGTTATCTGGAAGCATTAAGAGCCTTGCAAACAATTCAGACATTTATTATCAAGAATGGATTACAACAACTGATACCTCCATCATCATTTAGCTATACGCACCCCTTATTAACCACCTATGAATGTCAGCTAATACAGTCGGAGATTTTTAGCCAATAGCTTGCCCTATTTCCATTCAACCACATGTCCCCTGTCTTTGTGCAGCATTTCTTCGGGTACATTGGCCTGGACAGATTCTGCCAGCCGGTCGAGTAACAAACGCTTGTAAAAAGCGCGTGAATAGACCAAACTGACTTCACGCAAGGGCACGGGCGATTCAAATTCCTTCACCTGCTTGTGCAAATCAAAAGCCAGTTCTTCGGCAGCCAGTCCGGGCAATAAGGTATAACCACCTTCGGTATCAACCATTTTACGAATAGTATCCAGCGACCCACTTTCAAAATGAAGGGGCAAATCAGAGCTCACATTCTCCTGCAACTCGCACAGATTAAGCACCTGCGAACGAAAACAATGGCCTTCATCCAGCAGCCATAAACCCGATGATGTCAGCATATCCACGGTCAATATATCTACTTTATGCAAGGAGTGGTCAGGGTGAGCATAAATAAGTACATCCTCATAAAACAAGGGTTGCTCAATAATATCATTCTCCTCCAGGGGCGTTACTAATATGGCAGCATCCAGCAGATCCTGCTTAAGTGCTTTAACCAGCTCCTCTGTAATCATCTCTTTGAAGGAAATATTAACCAGTGGATTGTTATTTTTAAAATGGCCTACAAATAGCGGTAACAGATAAGGCGCCAGGGATGGTATGATGCCAATGGTCAGATTGCCCTCAATCCGCCCTGATTCTTCTCGCACAATTTCCTCCAGGCGATTATACTCGTTGATGACCACCCGGGCCTGAGCAATTATCTTTTTCCCAACAGGTGTGGTTAAAATAGGCTGTCTTGTACGATCAAAAATTACAATGTCTAATTGCTCTTCTGCCTTTTTAATTTGCATGCTCAATGTAGGCTGTGTGACAAAGCATTTCTCGGCAGCTATGGTAAACTGCTTATAATTATCAACAGCTACCAGATATTCCAACTGTTGCAAATTTAATCCAAGCATTTGATTATCAATTATTATAAATATTACTGATGCAATATATAAAATTTATCTATTTGATTGATATTGATTGTTGAAATATATTTGTCGTAGAAAATTAAAACAACAAAAAACAAATAAAATGAAGACAATTAACGAACTATTAGGACTAAAACAACAAGAAAGCGAACAACTGACAAAAGAACTAAATAACCTGCTTGCCAACTACCAGCTATTCTACCAAAACCTGCGGGGTTTTCACTGGAATGTAAAGGGTGAGAAATTTTTTGAACTGCACCTTAAATTCGAAGAACTATACAACGACGCAGTGGTGAAAGTTGATGAAATTGCAGAACGTATTCTGACACTGGGTGGCACACCGATGCATGCCTTCAGCGATTACCTGGACCATGCAGAGATTAAAACCGCCAAAAACAAAACAAATGGCAACGAATGCATGGAGTTGACACTCGACAATATGTCAACACTTATTAAACTGGAGAAGGCCATGCTACCTCTAGCGCAAGAAGCTGATGACGAAGGAACTATCACACTATTAACCGACTATATTAGTCAACAGGAAAAAACCATCTGGATGTTACACTCATGGTTGAGTAAATAACATTATCAGAAACTGACCGCAGAAAGCGTCTGAATTAGTTCAGGCGCTTTTTTGTTGTATTACAAATTCTCTAAAATACCTTAGCATCTGGAGTACACCCATAAGAATACTTCATTTCTGCGCGATTACCCTTTAATGCCTTTAGATTAAAAGCACGTAGGGTAAGCCCCTTTAGGGGTTTGGGGTTGTGCTGGCCAATGATTATTAACATTAAAAACCTATCAGAATAGGATATTAGAGATGGCATACGAAGAAGTGTTATTTTTAATCTCATTTTATTACCTTTTCGATATTAAAACAGTTATTATGAACAAACGAAGCATCCCAATAAATATGTTCTATGGTGCCAAACCTAACACTTTTGAAAAAGCTAAGATGCTTCGCAAGAATATGACTATTCCTGAGAAAATCCTTTGGGAGTATCTACGAAATAAGAAAATATTTAACTTAAGATTTAGAGCACAACATCCTATTGACATCTTCATTGCTGATTTTTATTGCCACCAGCTTAAACTTATCATCGAAATTGATGGTAAAACGCACCTATCTAAAAAAGAGCAAGAGTATGATATTGATAGAACTGCAGAATTTCAACACTATGGAATAACAGTAATTCGATTTACAAATGAACAGGTCTTGGGTGAAATACATAATGTAATTCGTGTAATTGAAGAAAAATGCAAGTCACTATTCGAGACAACCCCAAACCCCTAAAGGGGCTTTTGAAAAAGTGATAACTTTAAATAATATCGCATTTATTGAAACTTGAATTGAAAATAAATATTCCTCATCCTTCATTTCACCCATTTTAAACAATAGTTGCAGCTATTATGCGGTAATTATCCTATTTTTATTAGCCAAACAGAAAACTAGTACAATGAAGAATGTTCATATAAAATGCCTTAATAACGATAAAACCAATTGCTACAAAGCAGGCACAACGCTGGAAGAGATCGCAAAGGATTTGAAAGTAAAACTGGATACCCCTATCCTTGGCGCCTACGTCAACAATAAGCTACGTGAGTTAAACTACGAGGTGTACCATCCTAAAACCATTGAATTCATCGATATCACACGCCCCGATGGGATGCGTATGTATATCCGGAGTTTATCACTGGTTCTATACAAAGCGGTTAATGAGCTTTATCCGAGGGCCCGTCTGCGTATCGAACACTCGGTATCAAAAGGCACCTATTGCTCAGTGGAAGGCGAGGAGCTGACCATTGAGGATGTAATGGCCATACAAAACCGGATGAAAGAAATCATTGATTCGGATACGCCTTTCATAAGGCATGTTGAGGAATCGGAGGAAGTAATCAAACGCTTTGAGCAACAAAACCAAATGGATAAGGCGGCACTCATACGACATAGAGGCCTGCTTTACACCTCTTTCCATCAACTTGAAAAGCACATTGGCTTGTACTATGGCTACCTGGTGCCATCAACCGGGTATTTGAAGGTATTTGACCTCATTAAATACTACAACGGCATGCTGCTGCAAATACCAAAACGCACACAGCCTGAGTACCTCGAAGAGATTGTGGTTCAGAACAAGATGTTTGATATTTTCCAGGAATTTGCCGAATGGAACCGTGTATTAAATGTCAGAAATCTGGCTGATATTAATGAATCGTGTACCAACGGCAAGGCCGAAACCCTTATCAAAATTTCGGAAGCATTACACGAAAAGAAAATCGGACACATCGCCGATATGATTGAGGCGCGCAAAAAAGCGGTCAAGCTGGTGCTGATAAGTGGTCCATCATCCAGTGGTAAAACAACATTTGGCAAGCGTTTGGCTATCCAGTTAATGGTAGCTGGCATGAAACCTGTTAACCTCTCGCTGGACAATTACTTTGTAAACAGAGAGAATACGCCATTGGATGAAAATGGCGAATACGATTTTGAAGCTCTGGAAGCCTTGGATGTAGAGTTATTCAACCAACAGCTATTGGATTTGCTGGCCGGTAAAGCGGTGGAAATCCCCAAATTTAACTTTGAAACCGGGCAGCGCTATTACGATGGTGAGAAACTTCAAATGAACCCGGACAATGTGCTGGTGATTGAAGGCATTCATGGACTGAATCCAAAGCTCACCCATCTCATCCCTGATCATTCGAAGTTTAAGATTTATGTATCGGCGCTCACGTCAGTTAACATTGATGATCAGAACCTGATACACACCACCGACAACCGATTGATTCGCCGAATTGTGCGTGATTACAAATACCGTAGCTACTCAGCACAGGCAACCATATCGAGATGGGGCAGTGTACGCCGGGGTGAAGATGCACATATTTTCCCCTACCAGGAGGAAGCCGATGTGATGTTTAACACCGCTTTGCTCTATGAGCTTTCGGTATTGAAACAACAGGCCGAACCTATACTGCTGGAAGTGCAACCCAACCAGCCCGAATATGCCGAGGCCAGACGATTACTGAAGTTCTTTGGCCTATTTAAGCCAATACAGCCCAATGAAATACCCCCAACCTCCATTATTCGCGAGTTTTTAGGTGGTAGCAGTTTTGATTATTAATACTATAACACAGAATAAGAAAAGCCATGAGAAGCAGAATTCTCATGGCTTTTCTTATTAGGTATTTCATTTAGGTCTGTCAGAATCCAAATTTTCCATTTGAATTCTTAGCTGATTCCTCTGGAATTATCTTCTCGATGGTATCCCAGTGCTCAACAATCTTCCCATTTTCAATTCTGAAAATATCGTAAAATGCTACTCTTTCATTCATAAAAATACCCTCAGACACTGCCAGCACAAAGTTACCTTCACCAAACAAGGCATGGTTCTTCTCATAAACCATGGGCATACCTGCTTCAGCTAAAGATGTTAAAGCTTCTCCCAATCCTGTCAGGCCATCTTTAACTCCCGGGTTGTGCTGATCATACTGCTCTGTTGAAATATAATCAGTAATCTTTTCCGGATTTGCGCCAAAGAACACGTCTGCTAACAAACCTTTCACCAATGCCTTATTAGCTGCTGTTTGTTCCACATCCTGCACCTCTACAGGACCATCAATCTGCGTTCTGCCTGAAGCAGTTTCGTCGACCTTCTCCTGCAAATTATCCCAATGCTCAACAATTAGCCCATCCTCAAAACGGAAAATGTCAATCCCAATTTTTGGTCCGAAAAAGTTATAATCCGTATGGGCGATCACAAAGTCACCATCTTCAAATATACGAACCGTATTTACTGCAGGAGCCATGGCCGGATTACTAGCTGCCATTTCTGCCAATGCTCCAAGAGCAGCTCCAAAGCCAGCCAAACCATCAGCTACAGACTGATTGTGCTGAATATATTTTTCAGGGTTGATGTAAGCCACTGGTTCGGTAGCACCAGTCTCAATACTTTTTAATAACTCAAGTACCTTTTGTTTGTTTGAAATTTCCATCTTTTCATCATTTTTATTGGCTTCACAAGAGATGCATGTAGCCAGGGTTAATACTGTAAGCATGTAAATTTTTAGCATCGTCATTAAGTTTTTGTTACGATGCAAAGATGAAGGGATTTGGAAGGGTGCAAAAGGTAAGATTTTGCCCTAATATGGTAATTTTCTCCCCGGAAGCAACAGATGCATTAGTAATTCTCCCTAAACTCCGCAGGAGTAGTATGAGCATGCTTGCGAAAATACTTGATGAAGTAAGTTGGCTCTTCAAAGCCCAAATCGTAGGCAATCCCCTTAACCGACTGATGGCTATGCACCAGCAGACGCTTAGCCTCCAGCATGACACGCTCATCGATCAATTGTTTGGGAGTTTTATCCAGTAAAGTGGTAGTGGCTTTGTGCAGCTGCTTCTCTGATATACCTTGCTCAGCAGCATATTTACTAACCATGCGTTCTTCTTTGAATCGACTTTCCAGTAAACTTTTAAACAGCAACAAATGATCCAGATGAATACTTGGCTTTAGCTGGTTAAAGCCCTGGCGACGCATCTCCCGCTCAGCTTTCAGCAGAAAAACATGCAACAGGTTGTGCAAAATACTGTATTGCATCTCATCCTTATCCCTGGCAAACTCTTTTTCCATAGCTTCAAAAAGGATGCCTAGTTCAGAATCTTTAGTATCGGTTTTGAGACTGGCAGTGCCATACAGTTCACTGTAAAATTCGGAGGCATGCAAAAACTGAGCATCCTGCTCGTTCTTACAGAAAAAGCTATCGGTAAAGATGATGGACTTGCCCTCGTAGCGGCCATCTTTATCAAACAGGTTCACGCAATTATGTGGAATGAAAAGAATGCTGTTATCCTCTACCTGCACCGGATTAAAATCGATGAAATGGGTACCTTCCCCTTTCTCAAGCCATAGAATATGATAGAACTGCGCCCGGTGCGGGACTGTCATCATATTCTTCTTTGACTCAAATACCTTTGACAGATCAATGATCTCAAACTCCAGAGGCAAGCCATGTTTAAACGGATACTCTTTAATGTTCTCACTCATGATTATGCTGATACATGGCCTATTGACTTTCCTTTTCCATTTGCTTACGTCCCCATGCACCAATATGGTCGATAAAAGGGATGAGCTCCATGCCGGTAGTTGTTAGCGAATATTCCACTTTGGGCGGTACCTGCGCATATACTTTCCGGTTAAGCAAACCATCCTCTTCCAGTTCGCGCAAAGTTTGGGTCAGCATCTTAGAGGTAATGTTCTGAATGCGCTTTTTCAACTCTCCATAACGCATTACATTATCCTGCTTAAAGATATACCATAAAATACGTGCCTTGTGCTTGCCGCCTATTCTTCTGAAGGCATAATCAAGGGCACAAACCGGGGGAATAGTATCTTTTTTTATCATACTTCAGGTTTAATTCCACTCTATCTATCTTATTATCTGCATTAGTACCTTTCTAGATACTATATACCATTTCAGTAGGTACTTGACTCAAAGATATATATAAAATACTTTTGCCCCAAAACAGATATAAAAGACAAACCATGGATGCAATTGAACTATTAAAAGAACGCCGCAGCGTGCGTAAATACAAAAATGAAAAAGTTGATCGGGAGATAATGAGGGAAGTCATAGAACTAAGCCGCTGGGCTCCATCATGGGCCAATTACCAGGTGGCCCGCTATACTCTGGTTGATGATGAATCTATCGTTAAGCGCCTGGCAGATGAAGGTGTTCACGGCTTTTCATACAACATTAAAACACTGGAAAATGCCAAAGGGGTAGCCGTACTAAGCTTTGTTAAAGGTAAAAGCGGAAAACTGGACACTCCCAAAGGCAGCTACAGTCCATCGAAAAACAACGTGTGGGAAGTATTTGACGCGGGCATCGCTTGTCAGACCTTCTGCCTGGCAGCTCATGCCAAGGGCATTGGCACCTGCATTTTTGGTGTGATTGATGATGAAAAGATATCAGAAATCGTTAACCTGCCCAACGAAGAGTCGGTAGCAGCACTTATTGTATATGGCTACGAAGAGGGTGAACATGCCCAACCAACACCACGTAAAAGCATTGATGAGATAATGCGTTTTGTATAACATCTAAATACAACACTTCCCATTCAACCGCAGTGTAAAGTTGAATGGGAAGTATGATAAAATTTATTTCCTTTTTCGTTTATTACTTCAACTTCGACACTTTAAGTGTCCACACATAGTTACATGGTGGCTTTTGCCTTAATGCTTTTGGTATCGATACTGAGAAACCATCATCCACCTTCTTCCATTTCAATGGCTTATTATATCCCAGCAAATGTACCTCAGCCCCATTGGCAGGCTGCTGCGATGTAATGGTAATAGTGGCAGGCATATTATTTTCTCCCTCTTCTGCCATGTACATAAAGTAGGCATTCCCGTTATCCTGCTGCGTCATGCAGATATTGTTTTCCTTAAAAGGAGCCAGTACTTTACTACTATAAATGGCCTCACTGTTAACTGCCATCCACGCGGCATACTCTTCCAATAAATCGTAAGCCCCTTGTTGCCACTCACCCTCGGGAGTTGGGGCAATATTGAGCAAGAGGTTACCTCCTTTGGCCACAATATCCACCAGCATCTGCACACCATCACGGCCACTCATGTATTTGGCATTGGGGGTATGTGCCCATCCTCCACCTGAAATGATACACGATTCCCACGGATAAGGCAAAGCCTTGTGAGGCACTCGATTTTCAGGGGTAAGGTAGTTTTGGTTCTTTCCATGCACAGCGCGATCCACGACTATCAAACCCGGCTGCTTCTCCCTCAGCTTCACTACCAGCTCATCTATCTTTATATCCTGATTCACAATGCGATGTTTCAGATAGCCGTTGTCATTATTTTGAAGCTGCCTGTCGTACCAACTGGTAATCTCATCTTTAGGTGTTTTTGCTACCCAGCCACCATCGAGCCACATAATGTCAATTTTTCCATAGTCCGATACCAGCTCCAGCATCTGGTTATGGGTAAAATCAATGAACTCTTGCCAGCGCTCAGGATTAGCTTCGGGCTCATAATTGACATTGCGGTCACGTGGCGGATACTTAGGATCCCAATAGCTCTCCACATGCCAGTCGGGCTTGGAAAAATAAGCACCGGCCCACATACCTTGCCCTCTGAAAGCTTCAAACACCTCTTTGGCAATATTCTTCTTCGGATGTGTTGAAAAAGGGCAATCGTCACCTGTAGTTTTATAATCGGTGTATTTAGAATCAAACATACAGAAGCCATCATGATGCTTGGTGGTAAAAACGACATATTTCATCCCTGCCTTTTCTGCTGCATCGGCCCACTTGTCAGGGTCGAATTTGGTAGGATTAAACGTCTTTATCAGACCTTCATACTCCTTTTTATAGGCGAAATAATCATCTGGATTAGCACCTTTAGTGCGTTCGCACCAACCATACTCCTCAGGACATAAAGACCAGGACTCAACAATGCCCCACTGGCTGTAAGCTCCCCAGTGCATTAATAATCCAAATTTCAGGTCCTGCCATTCCTGAATCTTTTCAAGAACCAACGGATCTGTTTCGGGTACATAACGTTCATCTTCGTATACAGCCTGCGATGAGGCTAATACGCAAAAAACAGATAGTGTAACGAATAGTAGAATTTTTTTCATAGTGTAATATTTGAGTTTTTAATGATAACGATAATGACCTATTATCTTATAGGCAAAGAGACAGTCTTCGAGCACCTGTCCTCCTCCGATATTATGTATAATCTTGTATCGACGACCATCTGACGACTTATGATCGGATACTATGCCAATGTGCGTCAATCCACCTCCGAGGTTCCAGCACACAATATCGCCCGGCTGATAATTATTGCCGCTGTCCGACACTTCAAGCACTGTCCCATACCTCTCAAAAAAGGTCATGAGATTAGGTACCCGTCGGTGATCAATATTCCTATCCGTCCGACTGAGCCCCCAGTTTTTGGAATATAGTCCGAAATTATTCTTCATATCCTCATGTACCAGCTGCTGCAAATCAATATCAAACATACGATAGGCACGGATAACTACATCGGTACAAACACCCCTGCCAGCTGGCACATCACCATTGGGATAATCAATTGAATAATAAGTTGGATCGTAAATAACATGCTGCCTGGTGAGCAAAAATGCCGAATCGGCCAACTGGCTGTAAAAACTATTTTGAGCCGGCAAAGACGTTGCCAGCGCCACAAAAACAAGGGTCAGGAAGTTTTTAATATTCATAAAGAACCAAATGTGAATCGTATTAGGTGTTATAAGTTAAAGTAGATTTTAAAACCGCCCAAAATATTGGCTACGGCCACAGCTGAAAGAATAAGTCCCATAACCCGGCTGATGATTGCTGCCCCACTATTACCAATGTATTTAAAGATATAGCTTGACATGGCCATCAACGCCCATGCTATAAAGACAACCAGCAACATCATCAGCGCTGTCAGGGACTGTTCGGCAAAGCTGTATTTACTATTCTCGGTGAGCAGAATGGCAGCCAGTATAGCTCCGGGACTTGCCAGTGAAGGCATTGCCAGGGGAAATATCGCCTTGTTATCTTTTTGATCGATGTGCGACAATTCTTCTTCCGGCTTACTTTCACCAAATATCATGGTTAGCGCAAACAGGAATAATACAATTCCACCAGCAATCTGGAAGGTGGCCAATGGAATATCAATGGCGCTTAATATCAGTTCGCCCAATACAATAAAGAATAACAACACACCAGCAGCTGTTAAGGCAGCAGTGAATGCCATCTTTCGTTTTTCAGCCGCCTTAGCGTTAGCTGTAACAGCAATAAACACAGGTATTGTACCAATCGGATCAATCACTGTGAAGAATGTAATAAAAGCAGTCAAAATCTCATTCATCATCTTCAGTTCAATTTAATTGTAGTTGAAACACCTGCACAGGCCACACTAAATACCTGTTTCTTCCATCACCTGCCCCGATGACTTCACCTCCACCCGTCCTTTAGTTGGAATCATATTTTGCCACACCCAATTATAATGCTCAATTATTTTATCAGCCTTTAAGTGAGGCCTGTCAGCTGTTGTATGAGCATCACCAAGAACTGTCACCTGATAGTCTTTCACCAAGGCAGATTGGATAGTGGCTTCAACACAAAAATCAGTAGCACAACCGGCCATATACAGTTCTGTTATACCTCTGGTGCTGAGGAGGTGCTGTAATTGAGACTGGTAAAACACATCATTGGCATATTTATCAACCAGCACGTCGTCTGTACCAACCACCAACTCATCTAATAGTTCCCACGAGTGGCTACCCTTTTCAAACTCACCCGAACCAGTCCCATCGTGTTGAATAAAGATGATGGTGTGCCCTGATTGCCTGAATAACTCTGCCAAACAATTGATTCGCTCAATTACTCCGCGGGCATCATGCCTGGGTGTGGCGGGTGTAAATGACCCTTTCTGCATATCAATAACCAACAGCGCTTTGTTGTTTATAGGTTTGGGGACAGATGATTTACTCATATTAGATACCAGGTTTTGGTTTGTCTGTTCAAGCTCCACTAAATTAAACAGATTAGTGATATTTTAAAGCGCAATGAGGTGAAAGCACTGCCAGATTAACAAACCTATACCCCTTTAAAACATATGTGGTGGTCATCATTTGCTTTTATCCTGTCAATCAATGGCCAACAGAGGATTATTGTTTACTTCTGGTCATTATTATTATCCCTGCAAAAAGCCCCATCCTGCACATTTCGTACCAGATAGGGCCTATAAAGTTTGTATGCTATTAATTATTGATTCAATAATAGAAGGTTTAATACTCAACTCTAGTAGCATCATCCCAATCATCTGTTCTGAAAGATGAAGCCGGCAGTAAGTTGGAGTCAAAGAGGGTACCATTCACCCAGTTTCGCCAGGCATAACGAACTGCTACCGGGTGAGGCACAGAGTCGCTCATCACAAACACCTGCTTACGCTTAACAATGCTGGCCTTAGCCGGATGGAACACCTTATCTTCACCAGCTATCTCAAATCCTGCCAGTTCATCGTAGGCAAACACACCCAACTCAGCCTGTTTAAATTCCAGCAGGAGACCGCCATTTTCAGCTATCTGATTGCTAAAAACAGGCCCCGAATAGTCAACAGTCTGATAACCGTAAGTATGATGCAGAGCATTGAATAACAAACGGTCGGCCACTTCTTTTTTCTTTGGCGGATGAATGCAGTGATCATCGCCAATATCCATGGTAACCGCTATGCCCGAGTTAGGAATCAGATCCAGACACTGTAACTGTGCCTCCCTGATAAATGCAGAATTCTCGGTACTTTGAAACACCTCATTATCCTTACCATACATAAATGGTGCAATCTGCACGTAATAAAAAGGAAAGTCACCCAGCTCCCAGCGACTGCGCCAATCCTGCACCATAGCAGGGAGAAAGTCCTTATATTTTTCAGGCTCCAGACGATTACTTTCGCCTTGGTACCACAACACCCCTTTTATTGCATACGAAGTTAAAGGATTGATCATCGCATTGAATAAAGCCGTTGGTATCTGATTGGTGCGTTGGCTTAAATCCACCTCATCAAGGTTAACCGTTTGAAACGCGCTAATAGCCTCCTCACTTATCCAGGCTTGTATGGCACTGCCTCCCCAGGAGGTATGTATTAGTCCAACCGGCACATCAAGTATTTCCTGCAATTGCTGCCCAAAGAAATAGGCCACTGCACTAAAATCAGCTACACTGGCAGCATTGGCTGCCTGCCAACCAACATATTCAGCTACATCATTTAAAGGTGACTTTGCCGCTTTACGATTAACCGTAAAAAGTCGCAGGTTGGGATTATTGGCTTTAGCAATAGTCATTGGTCCCTCAAAGGTGGGTTGACCCATATAGCCTTTTAGGGGTTGCTGCATGTTTGACTGGCCCGAACATAGCCACACTTCACCAAACAGCACATTGTCCAACCTGATGTCTGATTCTTTGCTTTTAATACTGATGGTCTGCGGTGCCTTACTATCGGTTGTTGTAACGGCCAGTTGCCAGTTACCTTTCTCATCGGCCACTACTTTGTTACTGCCTGTCTGCCACGATACCTGAATGGTAATTTTCTCATTGGCATCGGCCCAGCCCCACAGCTTGACGGTGACATTGCGCTGCAGCACCATATTTGACGATACAATAGCTGGTAATTTAACTTCGGCAAAGGCACTGGTGAGCCAAGAGCCTACCAATACGAACAGTAGAAGCACACGGCCTCTGACTAAACTACTTCTTTTCATGTGTGTGTAATTAATAATGTGTGATAAAAATGCTGATAAAATGCCAACCAGCATCATAAGCATGATATCAAAAATAGGAATAATATCGAATCCTGATATTCACCGGGCTTGTTTGAGCCTGGCAAAAAACTGGTGAAGAGGCTTTGAAATCACAGGTACTGCAAACCTGAGTTCAAAATTTTAGGTCGAACTCAGGTTACAGGTAATATCATCAAACATTAGGAAAGCATAGATGTATGGCTCAATTGGTATTTACAGGCATTTAAGGCATTGCGCAGCAAAACAGCCAATAACACCGGCATCAAGCCACCCGGACAGGGTGCAATCTTACCTGCAACTGGCATTACTGCCTCTTTACTAACACCTCCCCTGATGACGGGTATCATAACATCTGGATTTTTCTTACTAGCCACCTCTTTAACCAGATTTGAATAGATATCAATAATGCAAACGCCTTTTTTCAACCATTCGGGCTTTACAAACTCGGGCTGCTCGCTTACAACAAACAGATAATCGGCTCGCTTACAGTAGTCTTCTATTCGCTCATTATCTGCATTAACAAGCGTATAAGAACAACCTTGCGGGATAACCTGCAGCGATGCCGTTTTAAGTATCAGACTTCTGAAAGGATTGGATATGAAATCCTGATCAGCCACAAACACAAATTCCTGCCCGCGCTCTACCTTAATACCGGCATATTTAAACAGCTCGAAAAAGGCCATGGGCAAACACATCGGATAACGGGTACCAAACACTCCATGCACCTGCGTAGCCAATATATTCTGGGGATGAAATCCTTCCACCTCCTTGCTGCTGTTGATATGCTTAATCAGATTTATGGCATTAATGTGCTTTGGTACCGGCTGAAGTAAAACAATGGCATGTACAGACTCATCTGCATTGAGTTGCTCAATAACTTTTAGCATAGCCTCTTCACCTGATGAGGCGGAACATGTCTCGAGAGACACCTGAAAACCAAGGGCACGAGCGGCTTCTGTATGAAGTGGTATAGTATATTTCATCAACGGCAGGTGGTCAACAAATGCAATAAATGCGATACCGGGTGTTGGCTGGTGCTGGCGCTGCATAGCGCTTACCTCTGCCTGTATTTCAGCAAAAACCTGTTGCTGAAAACCTGCTCCGTTTATTATTTCTGCAGCCATTACTAAGGGTGTCAACAATCTAACAGCAAAGTTAAGCCCATTCAATAGCCACGTCAATCAAAATCAGTACCTTATTGGTATCATACACCCAAAATTATGCTTCAGGTGGGTAGTTTTGCTTTTCGAAACTGTTTGCGATATTCCTTATCCATTTTCTCGGTGGCATATTGTACAATCAGGCGTCCGCACTGGTCTTTCCAGTTCAAAAGAAAAGCTTCAACTTCGGCAGGATGCTTTTTCCACAGTGTACGCAGCAATGTACCAATGCCTTTTTGCACATACTCCGAATCATCAAGCATTAGTGGCTCAATACAATCAAATGCATCTGCCGGCCTCAGCTCTTTTTTGGCCAGTTCAACCAATGTAACAGGTATAACCCTCCGCTGCCATTCTGACGAAGAGGTATGCCAGCTTTTCAACTCATCGAGGCTAATGATATTATCAAATAAAAAGCCGGATAGCACGAGCATACACAGCACATCGGTGGTGGCCCAGTTATCAATACCATAAGTGAACCATTTGCCGATTCGGTTAAAGGTATCTTTGGTATAATGGGCCCGCTGTGAGTGCACAAAGGCAATAGCAAAGGATTTCTCTTCGTAGCGGCCATGCTTAAACAGCTCATCGCCCAGGTCGAGGTAATCGGCCAGTGTCATTTCAGCTTGCCAGTGCTCTATCCAGGCATCGCGCTGCTGCTCAAACACTTTTTGCTCAATACCGTAACCATCAAATCCTTCTTTGAAGTAACGGGTGTATTTCTTAACCACCTCATCGCTGGCGTTGGCCTTACAAAAGGTGCTTATCTCCTGAATTTTTGATGCTATCATACTGGCTGGTTTAGTAGACTTGAAATGAGTCATCACTTCATCCTTATCACTCAAAGATTTGTACCCCGCGTGTGGTAAATGACAAACCTTGTTGCCCATGTGTTGAAATCATAACGGCTTCAAATAAGGGGGGATTTTTATCATTTTTCATGGCCCAGTCGAAAACAAAATTGGCACCTGAGCCTCCTTCAATATCCTTCTCTTCAATGACTATTTCCAGGGTTTCCAGGGGACGCAGATAAATGGGTGCTTCCACATACTGACGAATATTATCGCCAACCGTGTTGTAGTAATCGGCCTTTAACAGGAAAAGCGAATCACTGACCGACACATTGCGTATGCTTGCGGTGATGGTGAGATCGAAGGTGCGGTGATCGTATATATGGTATACATGAGAATAGACGGGCAAATAGGTTTTGCCAACATAAAAATCATCGAAGTGCTCAATACTTACTTGTTTACTTTTCCAATCGGCTTGCTTAGCCGGGTATTTATCAATTTCTTGTCTGCCGCAAGCACTAACCGTCAATACAACCAGCAGGATCTGAAAGATATGTTTCATATGCTCAGGGTTTTATTTCCTAGTTATAAAATTACCATAAATAATTGAATGGTACAGGTAGTGCCAATAACTCTTTTTGGTATTTCCTTCGTGGTGCAAAACTATAGGCATCAACGGCAATGAACTACACAGAAATAGCAAGATAAGGCATAGCTCTATATATTCTTAAACTCTGTATGACAATTCTTGCACAAATAATTGACATTAATATTATTAAATGGAACAAAACAAAATAGCGAAACAATAATAAGCATCAGCTTTTTAAACCAGTTCTTTCCTAAACTCATCTTTATGCTTGTCGAATGACATTGTGGACACACCAGTTCTTTCTCTACATTAAGCTCCAGTAATTCAATAGCTTTCTGGTAATCTATCTCGCGAATCATCAATTGAACTCCTGAATCCATTATTCGGTTGTAGTGAGGCATCAGGTTAGAGAAATGCTCATTCGTTACAAAGCAAGGTATGCCTTCGTTCTCCAGTCGCCCTTTTACCAGGTTGGCTTCAACAGGCGACTCAAATGTCATTAATCGAATGGTTTTCATTAGTGCTAATAAAATTATACGTCAGGATTCGTTATTCGAGCCAAATTAATCATTTGAGGTCAGTAGATACCTACTCATTTGTCAAAAAGCACTTCATATTACTTAATCCTCTAGCCGGATGGGCTTTTACTTTTTGTCATCGCCACAAAAAGTAAACAAAAAACGCTAGTCAAAAAGATGCTTCACCCCACAGCCCTACGCCGGCCCGCCTTTTTGACAGGCCAACGCTCTTTATTCAACTGCACCAGGCTATTTACCTATAGGCATTTAACTACTGGCCTCTATTAATCATTATTTGAAACTTTGTTTGCCTGAATTAAGGCAAAGCAGTAGGATTCCCTCTTAATTATTTGTCTGGCTACGGCTCAATCATTATTCAAAGCCATAAGTTTGGTCAGTGAAGATATTACTAAAAAAACACCTACCAGCAATCCGATAAGTGCTTTTATCATCATTTCGAATCAAACTCTATACCAGCAGCTTATTCAACAACAAAGCCAAACGGTAGCCGGCTTTCTGTATTTGCTCATATACGACGGGGCTGAACTGGTGATTATATCTAAAACTGTAGTTTTTATCACCAAGGTTGTTGTATATCACCCTGGTCATTTCATGCGTTTCATTAATCCAGTCAGTAACCGGTAAGCTTGTCCATTGTTGCAGCTGCTTGCTTCCCGGTTTCCCTGCAAACGCTGCCAGCTCGGTATAGCTCAGGCGGCTGTAATCAATCAGGTCTTCGTCCCACAGCTTATGCAAGTTACTTTTTTGCCCAAACCATTGTACCTCCACCCTATTACCACCAAGGTCCTCGGGCAAGCCAACGTGCATAGGCTGGTGAGCATCACCTACCAGGTGAATGATAAACTTGAGGGCTATGGCCTGCTGTTCGGGTGTGGCATTTTCATCCTTAAGCAGCTGCACCATATCATTGAACACGGTTACCAGGTCGCCCTGGGGATTTTTAACAGCCTCTTCATATTGCTTATCCAGGGGCATATTAACGTAGTGCGGCAGCCTGCTGTATGGATTATCTTTTTCTGAACGAATTTCGTCGGCCCAATTGGCATACAAAGGCAGGTAGTCATTGCCTAACAGCTCCTTAACCCGTACTTTGGCTTCGGCTGATAATTCGCCATAAGCAATTTCAGCAATGGCACGGTGCCCCGTACTCCCCCAGGCGCCAGCCTGTTGTGCCGTGAGTAAACTAACTACAATCAGTAAAATGTGATGATAAATGGTTCGCATTGATAATGTTTTTTTAGATGGCTGCGTGATATCAACAACTGTGCCAGCTCAGTATGTCAGGCAGGTTTTGTGTTATAATGTAAGTTATTGGCACTCGTTGCTAATTTACTCCGGATCTACTTAAATAATTCTCCTGAATCCGTTTAAAGTCTCTTGCAGCCTTTCTGTTTATTGTGTATGAAATTGTTATTCTGTGCTTTCCAATTTTATCCTTAAGTGTGTCTTCAAAATACATTGTGAATCCATACCCCACATTTAACCACATTAAAGGTATTCCAATTTTTAACATAGCGCAGGACTATATTGTTCAAAATCAGTATAATTAATAAACTCCAGTCCAAAGTAACTTCCATGAGTCTCGCCAATTACACTTAATTCCCAGCCAACTTTTGGACCAATAACCAAGTTGTTGAGGTCTTGAAAGCTCATTTCTGTAGATAAGTAAAATCCAGATGAAGCATATGGTAGTGCGGTCATAACAGGTTTTCTTGGATACCTCGTATAGAATCGGTTTAAAAATAGTCCTGCCTCAATACCATACCCTTTCTGCGCATTAAGTGCCAAGCGCGGAACTAAACGAGTTGTAGAATATACAGTATCACGATGCTCCTGTGCAAATGTGCCATTACAAACCATTAATAAAACTAAAAGTGCGCTTATATGGTTTATCATACGAATGTTGGTTTAGGTTTAACTTTATCGGGTATATTAGGCTCTGATTTTAAAACTTTTCTCTTCTCTTATTCTGGTCGTTAATAGTTAAATAATGAATAGCAATGAAGAGTCTAACTTTTATATCATTTAGATTATACTCTTTATGATGGACAATCGGATTCCACCACATCGAAGCACTTAAACACCTCATGGCTCTCAATGATTCATGATAATTTTTTAGAAATTTGTACTCGTTGCCTAATTGCTTTAAAAACAATTGATATTTACCATGAAATGTTAGCTCCAGGCGTTTATTTGTAACTGTTGAATTCTTTTTCATACTCTCATGAAATACCCAGATTTGATTAAAGGTTGTATCGCTTATTTGGCTATACATTTCTAGCTGTTCTTCAAATGAAATAGGCACATCAAAGCATGCGGTATCAGGAGGAGTTGTCATTATCTCTAAAAACTTCAGGTAACATAGTTCTTCATTTTCAGAACTCTGGCCTATAAACCTTGCTATTTGGTTATTAAAGAAGTTTAATATTGTTTCGAGATCCTTAATTTCAGATTGATTAAACAAATGGTTAATTGTTGAATCCAACTCCATTTTTTGTTGACTCCAATTTAATTGCAAGATGAATGTAGAAAATGCAATTAAGATATATAGCTTTTTCATATTGTCTTATTGGCAACTAAAAGTTAGTTGCATGATGAGTAGCATATCAACTACTAACTGTTTGCATCTTTATAGATTTACTATCGTTCTAATTGCTCAGCAAGCGCGTGGGAGAAAATCCGGTTTAAGGTGCACACACAGTTATTATGATTGTGTTCATCATTATGACAATGATCTGTCTCCATCTCCTGCATGCTTAAGTATGTATTCTCGTTTAATACAGGGCCTATAGAACCACTAACACTATTATCATGGTTTATTGGCAATAGTCTGCCTTCATGCATTGTGCCCCAGATGGGAATATCCTTTATTTCAGATGCTTTACAGGTAATTGGATTATCGGCCAAAATGGTAAAGTTAGCCAGTTTACCAGCTTCAATGCTGCCTACTTCCTTTTCCAATCCCAGCGAATACGCTGCTTCAATAGTAACCGCTTTCAATGCTCCTTCGCGGCTAACCCGCTGCTCTTTACCCGCCACTCTTCCTGATTTTGTAATACGATTCACCCCACAATCCATTAGAAATAAAGGTTGCCCCGGTGCCATTGGCATATCAGAGTGGTATGAGAAAGGAATATTTGCTTTTTCCACATCGCCCATTCTCACCATGTTATCAGCTCGTTCAGGACCTAAACCGTCTTTGCTATACATGTCGGCCAAAGCAGTAACATAGTACGGATTACCACTTACGATGGCGCCTAATCGTTTAATACGTTTTACCTGATCCGTACCCGATACCGCAAAATGAACCACTACCATACGATGATCGTAACGCGGGTTTCTGCGCATGTTAGCTTCTAAGTTATTCAGAAGCATATCCAGGCCCGCATCGCCGTTAACATGAATATGAATCTGATAGCCGGCATCCCAATAAACCTGAAAAGCCCTGGCAAACAATTCAGGATCCATAATCCATTCGCCTTTAAAATCACCGTTGATGTATGGGTCGCGAAGCTGGATGGCTAATGAGTAAATAGCTCCATCGGCAAATAACTTAACCTGATTAGGTAGCATATTGGTCATTCCATGGCACCAATCCAGTGTTTTTTCAGTTTCCACAATGGCATTTTCGGGGTATAGACTGTAAATAGATTTACCATCGGGAATAAAATAAAAACGGAAAGGACTGGATGACTTGGATAAAACTGCATTTTCTGCTTCCTGCAGCTTCTGGGAGTATAAACCTCCTGGTTCACAAGCCAGGGTTACTCCGTTGGTATGGTAAAACTCCTGTGTCAGTTCCAACCCTTTTTGAAGTCGCTCGGGAGTGGCAAGGAAAGGAACAATTTTAGGCACAATACCAAACATGCCCTGCTCCCAAAAGTGACCTTTAGATAAATCAGATTGTTCTTTAGCCGTTTTTGAAAATTTATCAACAAATGCCTCATCAATACCCAATGTTTTTAAGGCAACAGTATTTAGGGTAAATTCATGGCAGGAACGGTGCCAAACAATAATTGGGCGGGTGGTGCTTATTTTATCCAGGTCGGTACGCACCAAGGGGCCATGAAAGGAAGGATGATACCCCCAGGTAAAGAGGAGTTCATCTTTTGTTTTTAGTCGCTTATTAGCTTCTATTAGCCGTTGGCGATATTCATCCTGGTTATTGGCAGCAGGCACAGTTTTGTTTGGTAATACCCAGTCTTCAATGGCTATTATCTCCGACATCATTGCTAAGCTGCTTAATAAAGGATGGTCGTGCTGAGCGATTAAACCCGGTACAATTACTTTATCGGCAAAAGTATTGTCAACGGTATAGGGTTGCTCGCCCGCTGCAGCTGTTAATTCCTCCAGCGAGCCAACAGCAAGTATCCTGTCTCCTACAACTGCTACCGCTGTAGCTTTGGGCTTCTCAGAATCTAATGTAACAATTTCTTTAGCTGTATAAACCGTAACAGATGGTAAAGGTTTCGTCTCCCTGACAATGTCCTGAAGCGTAATTCCCTGACTCAATAGGTTAAATGATATCAGCAGGCACCCTATTGCTGAACCGAAGCTTTTCAAATGTAGTCTCATGATTTGGTTATTAAGATTGTTATAGGTTATTTGATTTCTATTTGTTGCCAACTATCAAGAAGCAGTATATGCTCTCTATTTCATTTATCCCTAAAATAAGAATAATTACTAACATCATTATCATTGACTGTTAGTTAGTTATTAACAACACTACCCACATACCAATACAATAAAAAACCGGGAGGCTGGGCATCTATCAGCTATACCTCCAGGTTAACTACGAAAAATTATGGGTTTGCATGCAAAGTGGCTTGTAGAAATTTTACGACATCCATCTCAATTGTTGAGACGTAGTGCACTGCGTAACGACTTCTATAGACTTACCTCCCTCCCCATGGACAGTGATTTCTACCCGGTTGTCGGCAACACCGCGTTCAGACTCTGGTTTTCAACCAGCCAGAACGCTTAGTTATTAGGGGCTAGTTTTTCATTTTGGATTCAATGAACTCCATTTTTTATATGGATTATTTGCTGTCTTTTGTTATCAAGTTCCTTATCCATACAATCTCGATAATTGAAGCGAGAATTATACCTGATATGAAAAAGTAACTTAAGGTTACCATGTTAAAATTAATTGCTACAGGTAAATCATATAATGATTGAGATTCTGATATTCCAATCTTTTCTAATTGATAAATCAATCCTAAATTAATTCCTACTGAATAAAGGCATATATGGATTGTTGGAAAAATTAGCCAAATCAAATATTTGGGCAACTTCATTTCGCGCTTCAAATATTTCTGTAGCACAAAAGATAATGGGAAAAATAGCAGTGCTAGATAAAAGATAAAGCCTGTGCCCCAAATATTAGATTGTTCAATTCGGATTCCATACATTTTAAATGTCCAGCTGATAACAAAAAACACTAGGATGCTACATACTAAACTTGTCAATATTGTACTTAAAGTGAATGCAATTATTTGCTTTGTGTTTGTCATATTCCTTGCTGATACTGCCAACGGCCTGCCGTATGGAGCGTAAAGGAAGTTAACCTTACATACTTTCCAAATTGGGCTGAGCCAAAGCGTTGTATTTGTTTTTAACTTTTCATTTATAAAGCCAAATCAGCCTTTGGCGTTGGTTGCCGAAGCTACGAACCAACCAAGATTCGCTGCACCCTTTATGCTCTATTACGGTTTGTTGGCTGCTGGCATTTTATTTCTTTTTTAACCTCCACATGCCATATGGGTTTTCGAAAAGTTCATCTCCAATACATGGTTGGTTTATTTCATTTTTAATTTCAAAAACTGGTGAGTTTATATCTTCGCTAAATGTTTGTTTTTCCTTAATTTCTGGCTTATCAACAATTTGATAATAACCAAAAATAGATAATAAGCGAACTGATTCTTGAAATTCAATATCTGAAACGATACAGTCTTTAAATCCTAGATTATGCATGCCGCATGTATATGTCGTTCCATTTCCATCGTGAATAGAATCTAGTACAAACATTTCATATAGGTTGGATTCTTGAAAATCCGATAATAAGCTAGTCCAGTGTTCTCTTGTAAATGCTTTTCCTGTCGATTCAACTTTTATTCCAATTCCTCCTGCTTTCAAAATTGCATTGCCTGCCTCTGAAATTGCTTTTGCTCCTTTTAGACTTCCTGTTTCACCTATTAAGTATATTACATAGTTGTGCTGTTCAATAAGATTCAAGAAGTCTTCAGATATTTGATTGACAATCCCTGCAGATTTGAAAGCTTCTCTCATTTGCTCATCTCTTTCATGAATTTCGAGTTCAAATCCTTGCTCGGTTTTCAAATTCATGATGATGGTTCCTGCAACAAGAAAGTCACCTAAGTTTTCTTTTGTAATTGAAGAAACAATATCTGACCTGTCCTTCCAAATGCCTGGAATACATAAAATAGTTTTGGCTTTTGTTTCTACTTTTGCGGTCTTTTTATTTTTCCTTTTAAATATATTAATCATGTTGTGTAGGTGTGTTTTGCTTGCAGCCAACGGTTGGCCGCATGGCGCTGTAGCAGATTCTGCGTTGAGATTGTCCGTCCGAGAGGACGAGACTATCGATGCGGGAATCTGCACGACCAA
>NZ_JAGUCN010000011.1 GCF_018271975.1 Carboxylicivirga mesophila | reverse complement strand
ATTGCTTATGAAATAATATGAGCACTTTATTCGTTCATTATCAATCCTTTATATAAAATCATTCCGCTTAACAATAAAGCGTATAAAGGGTAGTTGATAAAAGAGGCTTCGTAAAATATTATAATTTAATCTTGTTCAGATTCAAGCCATCGGACTGGATGGAGCGGGCATATTTAACGGCTGGCAAGCCATACACCATGATGTAACCTATGCGGTGATCATCTGGTATGCCAAAGGCAGCCTTAAGCTCAGTTGCGATTTGTTCCATCACCGCTTTCAGGAAGCCGTTCCAGAGGGTACCAATGCCCATCGTGTTGGCCAACAACTCAAAATAGCTCAGTGAAATCACACAATCGGCCACACCATTGCTGTTCTTTTCTGGTGCAGTGGCTATTATCAGGTGAGGTGCATCTCTGAATATCAAATCAATGCCTTTTGTTTCCCACATTTTCTGAATGGCTGCATACATCGACAGTGAACCTTCCAAAGGCGCTTTCTCATTAGCCTTTTTGATGGCATCATAAACGATTTTGCGCACTTTATCCATCTCCTCACGGGTATGAGTGAGCGATAGGAGTACCTGATTTTTATTGTGGCCTGTTGGGGCGTGTGATGCACTCTTGAGCAGCTGTTCAATTGTTTCAGGCTTAACTTCTTCCTGTTTGAATTTACGAACCGAGCGACGGGTGAGAATCAGTCGCTCCATATCATCAGCTGTAGGTATCTGGCTTGTTACCAGGATGCTGTCATCGGGGTTTTTACCAAAGATAGACAGGGCACCTGTTGGGCAGATAGCCAAACAATGCTGACACCTGATACAGTTCTTTTCCTTACCCTCTTTAATGGCCGGTATCCCATTTTTACCGTCAATAATTAGAGTAGGGCATTCTTTCGAGCAGAGGCCGCAATGGGTGCACTTTGCCTCGTCAATTTTAAAATCTAGCATTTGTCTTTACTTTTTGGGACGACAAATGTAAGCAATCCATTTAGCTTGAAAATATATTTTTATTTAAAGACTGTTTAATTGTGATGCCCTAAGTGTCAGTGTTGACTGTTCAATAAGTATTTGCTTAAGCAGGAATTACATCCTTCGGACTAACGCCTTTAATCTTTTTAAACATCTGGGAAAATTTGGACAGGTTACTATAGCCCAAATCATATCCTACCTCCATCACACTGTAACGGCCGGTTTTCAGTCGCCGATAGGCCTCGTCCATTTTTGCGTGAGTAAAAAACTGATAGACTGAACTATTGAATAAGGCTTTAAAGTCGCGCTGCAGTTTGGATACACTAATAGCGAACTGGGATGCCAGGTCTTCAATGTTGATTTTACTTTCTATCTGGGTCTCTATTTCCTTTTTAATAAGTAACAAGCGGTTGTAATCGTCAATGTGCAAGCCATGAAGTTCTTCCTTATCTGCCGATGATTTTAATGAGCTTAGCAGAAGGGTAAATATGTGCAACGCACATCCTGTGACCATAAGCGAACGCCCAAAAGCTATGTCATCATAAACAAACAACTCTTCAATTAAACGTTCCAGCTCTGTTGTTAATGAAATGTGGTAGCTTTTGGGGGTATCATCCTCAAATAGGCGGTCGATAACCGGCAAACTTTCAGGCATCTTATCCTTCAAAGCCTCCTTTGATACTTTGAAGGTGATAGAGCGCAGGGTGAGATGAGCCGGAAAATAGGAGTTTAACGCAAACAAACCATTATAAATAAATGCCCCGGTGGTGGTGCCTGCCTCCATAAATTCCTGTTGATCATTAAAGTTTTGCACCACATGTCCTTCTCTGACCAATGTAAAATGAAAGAGATCAGGCCTTTTATCAGGGGTGCGCTCGATCATAATATCCTTTGAAAAGGTAGAATTTGTTATGAGAAACTCAAAGTCAGTTGTAAACTCATAAAATGAGAGGCAGACATTATTACCTTGTTTGATATATTCTAGCCGGTTGTTCTCATAAGGATGATTAAGGGCAGCAGAATAATTATTAATGTAATTAACAACATTACCTTCTTCGAAGCGTAGTTTTAAGAGCTTTTCTTTTTCGTCCATTATTTTTTTATTGTCTTTAAATGTAAAAGAAACATTTCGTGTTCGCAACTCTGTTCTTATGTACGGCAAGCGTTAGATGAGGTTTATTTGACCTGATTGGGGAGTCTGTTGACTTATTTGGGATACATATTAAGTGGAGAACAGAGCAATTTTGTGACTGTAAATAATTAAATGTAAGGAGTCATGAGTTACGAGATTAGAGCTTTTCTAAACTTCAAATATTTGTGTGCGTTGTTATTCCTGTTCGTTCCAGTCAGCATGACTTGTGGTCAGACGACGTCAAATGAATATGAACAACAAGGTGTTTTCCGGCCATATTTTTCACGTATACATTCCAACATTGAGTTTTACAATTTTAATCCCAATGAAGATGGCTTATACTGGGTAACAAACGCTAAGCTTAACCTTAGCCAGCGCGACTATATCAATATTGAACTCATTGGCGTTTATCATCAGAAAGGTGGAGAGACTATCTGGACACCGGGTGACTTTAACCTGACATATACGCGTGACTTTATGCCTGCCAACAGAACCAATCACGGATGGCAGGGGCTTTCAGCATCAACTAAGCTGGTTATGCCAAGCGGTAAGCCCGGCAATGCCGGTTTATTCGGGCACTGGATATTGGAGCCTGCCATCCAGTATTCATGGCGCTTGGGCGATGAACGCTTTTTTATCAGTAACAAATGGCGCTATAACTTTCCGTTGGCGAACACAGCTGATTGGTCTGAGCCCCCAATATTCATCCGTTTCGAGCCACAATTTGGCTATCAGGGCAACAGGTGGTCGGCCTCAGTGACAATGGATAACCGCATGGTGTACAACAGAGATGCCTTTGTCATATTTACGCGCCTGGATGCCGGCTATAAGTTTAACCGCCAATTGGGGGTGAATGCCTTTTATACAAGGCGTGTCAGACATACCGAACTGTTTAATACCTATGCTGGTGTTGGGCTTTACTATAACTTCTGATGATTACCTATTTAATTGGCTTAGAAGAACAAAATAAGTACAATTAATCATCACCACTTCCCCTATTGAACTTTTTGGATAAGCGGTTGACTAAAATGGGATAAAAGCTCACCTGTAGAAGGCAGATATTTGTATCACAATAAATAAAAAGAGTAAAACTATTAAAATGATATAATCATGAAGAAGATTCGATTATCTTTTTTAGCAGCATTGCTAGGCTTTGCTGTTACAGCAGGCGCACAGTCGCCTCCAATACAAGACATGCAGGAAGTAACACCTGAAATTGCTGAAGAACGAGCTGAACAAGAAAAAGCTGCCAGCTCAGTACCAGACATTAAAGTGGGTAAGTTATATTTTACGCCTATTCCAGCATTGGCAGCAAACCCTGCATTTGGTTTTGTCTATGGTATGGCAGCATCTGGTAGTATCTTTTTAGGAGATCCTACAACCACTAAAATGTCAAATGCCTTGATGACTGCCACTTATACCACTAAAAATCAGTTGATGTTTACTTTGCGTGGTAATGTGTACACTAATGAAAACAAATGGATGCTACAGGGAGACTATCGCTTCTTTGATTCGTCACAACCTACCTTTGGGTTGGGTACGGGAGCTGATGGCAATACCTTAATACCTGGAGTATCACCTTTTGGCGATGATGAGCTATATGAAGGAGAAGGGATGGAGTTTAATTTTTACAGGGCTCATCAAACAGCGCTAAGACAGGTGAAGCCTTCATTCTATCTGGGAGGTGGAATTCATTATGACCGTTTTGCCAATATTGACGACAACATGCTGGATGTGGAGAATGGCGTGTATACCAACCATTATGTGTATAGTATGAAGCATGGGTTTGATCCAACAGGTTATAGTCTGGTAGGTGCATCAGCAACTGCATTATATGATACGCGTGATAACATGGCCAATCCTTATACGGGGCGATTTGCCAATATTTCGTATAAGTACAATGCCGACTTTTTAGGAAGTGACCAAAGTTCATCAACATTATGGATGGAATACCGCGATTACTTTGGTGTAAATAAGGAAGTACCGCGCAATGTGATTGCTTTTTGGACCTATGCGAATGTAACTACTCATGGTAATTTACCTTATATGCTGATGCCGGCAACTGCATGGGACCAGATGGGCCGCTCAGGTCGTGGCTATGCGCAGGGACGCTGGAGAGGTGATGATATGTTCTACGCTGAGCTGGAATACCGTTTCAGACTACCTGTTTTGGCTAAAAATCCCGACTTATTCGGTGGCGTTGTTTTTGCCAATACTACTTCTGCTTCGGCACGTGATGCTAATGTAAAGCTGTTTGATAACTGGGCGTATGCATTTGGTGCTGGTTTACGTATTCAAATCCAGAAAGCCACCCGTACCAACCTGGGTATTGACTATGCATGGGATCATAATGGTAATGGCGCATTGTACCTTAACTTGACAGAGTACTTTTAAACAGTATAATTTGTTCATCTAGATTAGTTTTCAATTCGTAAGAAGCCTGTTCAGCATCGTCTGTTCAGGCTTTTTTTGTGTGCAAACCACTACGTTAATTACACTCATTTTGTTTGTTTGCTGTTTTGACTGTTTACGGCTCTCAGCTGATAGAATAGGAGTCTTTTTTTGCTTGCCTGAATCCTACTTTTGAAATGTAAATACAAGATTATTAATTCTATAAAACATACCGAAATGAAAGTAAGAAATAGCTATAAGGCTTTAATGCTTGCCATGGCTGTACTAACAGCCTGTAGTACCGGTGAGCAAGCCGGTGAAAAATCAAAAGCAATAAAGGAAATTAGTAAGGTTGAGACCGTAAAAACGGATTACAGTATTCCAGAAAAATTAGAGTCTGTTTCTAAATATAAAGATGGATATACGCCTGCACAAACGATGCAATTCCGAAATACTTATGGGCCTACTTCTGCTATTACAGCCGATGATATAGGTAGTTACGCCTCTACGCATTTAAGCGAGGTGGTTAAATCGGCTGTTGTTCACCGTCAAGGAAATGTTTCTCATTTAGAATCTGAGATATCAGAAGAAATTGCTGATGTAGCAGCGTCTACCATATTAGGAACCATGACACTTAAAGAGATGATGGATGATGAACGCTCAAGAATGAAAGCCATTACCGTTATTCACGATGGTAAAATTGTGTATGAAGATTATAGAGGTATTCGTGATTGGGATAACCACCTATGGGCTTCGGCAACTAAAATTTTCACCGGAACCTTATTGCATATTGCAGAGGAAGAGGGATTGGTAAATCTACAAGCAAATGTTCCAACTTACCTTACTGACCTAAAAGGCACTGCATGGGATAATGTAAAAGTTGAAGATGCCCTGCATATGCGTGCTGGTTTAGATATTAGTGAAAGCCGTTTAGGAAGCAGTCCAACACACCCAACCACTATGCTATATGCCATTACAGGTGGACACCCTAGCTATGCCGGTCAAACGCTTCTGGATGCTGTGAAAAAATCAGAAAGAACCCAAGATGCCGGAGAGCGTTTTGAGTATGCCTCTATTAATACACACGTAGGAACACTTATACTGCAAGAAATATATAACATGCCAATTGAGGATTTAATTTCGACTAAGATATGGTCTAAAACAGGTATGGAAGGAGATGCAGTATTAGGTCTTTCTGAAGGTGGTGAGCCCATGTCGTTTGGTGCTTTTGCTGCCCGTTTACGCGATTTAGGTCGCTTCGGTATGTTATTTACACCAAGTTGGGATGTGGTAGCTAACGAGCAGGTTGTTTCTGATTCATATTTCGGAAAAGCGAAAGCGGCTTCTAAGCCTGAAGCCTACGGCAATGACTACATGAGCCAACGTTTAACCAACGATTTTGGTGAAACAGGATTTGGTGCTTCCTATCAGTGGGATGCCGTTTTTGAAGATGGTGATTTATACAAATCAGGTCGTACAGGTCAGTGTTTATATGTTTCTCCCGAAACAAATACGGTTGTTGTTTGGTATTCGTCAGCCTATCAGGCCGAGGTATGGGTTCATGCTTATGCGCGCGAAATTGTGAAGCAGATGTATCGTTAACAGGTAAGTATATACTCACAACCAAAGTGTTGGTACTAACACAAAGCCTGAGCTCACAAGTTTAAGTTGGCTCAGGTAATACCTTTGCCATAGTTAAAATGAATTCTCAATTAAAATGCAAATGCGATGATATCACGACGAAGTTTTATAAAAAGAAGTTTTGCTGCCGGTGCCGCAGCTATGGTGGCACCAGCTATATATGCTAAAGGCACAAGTGCCCTACCTACCCAATTAGTAGACTTTGATGCACTTGGCTTGTCTCAATTAATTAAAAATAAAGAGGTATCGCCTAAAGAGGTAGTGATGGCAACAATTAATCGCATTGAGGCTCTCGATGGAAAGCTAAATGCTATTAATACCCCTACATTTGAAAAAGCACTGGAAACAGTAAAAAATATTAATCCGGATGCACCATTTGCCGGCGTACCTTTTGTTATGAAAGACAATATAAATTATGCAGGTGTTAAAACAACAAATGGTTCTAAACTTTTCGAAAACAATGTAGCCAAGGAATCGGCACAACTGACCAAAGCATACGAAAAAGCTGGCTTCGTTATTTTAGGAAAAACAAATATGCCTGAGTTTGGTTTGGCACCAACAACCGAATCAGTTTTACTAAAACCAGCTCATAATCCATGGAACACCGAATACTCTTCTGGTGGGTCATCCGGTGGGTCATCTATATCTGTAGCGGCAGGTTATCTTCCGTTGGCACATGCTTCTGATGGTGGTGGTTCCATTCGAATTCCGGCATCATCTTGTGGGATATTTGGTCTTAAACCATCACGTATGAGAATGCTTCCCGGTTCATCAGACCAGCTTGAATTTATGGTTGATAACTGTGTCAGTCGAACAGTGAGGGATAGTGCCATGTTGTTTTCATTAACGCAGAATCCAGCTAATCCTGCTAATTTAAAACCGGTAGGTTTTGTTTCGGGGCCAAGTAAGCGTCGCCTTACCATTGGCTTGTGCATGAAAAATTACTTTGGAGAGCTTCCGCATCCTGAAATACAAAAAGCCATTGAAGATACTGCCAAACTATTGGAGAGCTTAGGGCATACTGTTATTGAGGTAAAGAACCCCGTGACAGGTGAGTTTGAAGATCAATTTTTATCGCTGTTTGCTGCCAAAATGGTTAAAACAGCTGCTTTTGTACAACAAATGACTGGTAAGCCAGCGGCCGAAACAGGATTACTGGAGCCATTCACACTCGAGTTTGATGTTATGGGGCGTAAGCGAGGTAATGAATCGGTAATAAAGGCCAACAAGTACTTTGAGCATAAAGGTATTGAAGTAGCTAACTGGATGAATTCGTTTGATGTATTGTTGACACCTGTAACAAAAACTCCATCGCCTAAGTTAGGCTATATGACTGATTCTTCATTAAGCTTTGACGATTTATCTCGTCGTATATTCGATTACATGTCATATACACCGGTACAAAATGCACTGGGATTACCGGGTATGTCTGTACCTTTGGGTATGAGCTCCAACGGCTTGCCAATTGGTAGTCATTTTGCTGCCGGAAATGGTGATGAGCAAACCCTGCTTGAACTGGCCTACGAGCTGGAAGCAGCTAAACCATGGGCGCATAAATGGGCACCTGTATCGGCTAAAATAAACGGATTAAAATAAAGATAATTTCATATGAAACGACCATGTAAATTTGATTATCCAAATTTTCACACAGGAGGATGATAAAATTTACTTGAGAGTTCCATATGGCAATATGAAAGCAAATTATAATCATATGAAACGAATAGCAGTAATAATGTTTGTTGCAACTTTTGTTATTTCAGGTTTTGCACAATCGTTGAAGAAAGAAGAAGTAATGATAAAAAACCTTATTCAGACAGCTTACCTGGATGGGACACAGAATATTGGTGACATGGCAAAGATAGATGCCGGTTTTCATCCTGATTTCAGGATGCAGGTACTGGAAAAAGATGGCAGTTTAAGCAATGTAGATCTTGGGGGCTGGAAGCAAATGGCTAAGGATAATTTGGAAAAGGGCATTCTGCCCCGCCCCGAAGGAAAGCAAGTGAGTGTTAATATTCTGAATATTGATATTGAGAAGTATGCTTCCAGCGTTAAAATGGAGTATATCCTGGAAGGTAAAACGGTATATATCGACTACCTGCAATTGTATAAATTTGCAGATGGCTGGAAGATTGTGAATAAAACCTATTATACAGTAGGCGACTAGCATTTTTTTAGGTACAAGAGGTAAAAGCAGCTCTCAATTGTGGGAGTTGCTTTTATGGTTTATTGGGTGTGCAACTTAAGCTTCTCCTCTATGAAACTATTTCACGTTCTATTTTGACCAGAACGGATAAGCGTATGAATGAAATGGGGTAAAGGTTAGCAACCATATATCGGTTCTTTGTACTGGACAATAAGTAATAGCACTATGCTGCGCTTTAAGAGTGAATAATTCTTTGGTGCAGCTAGTGTTATTTTATTGCCAGTTGCAGTGTTTTAACCAGAAACCTGAGTTCCAAATGTAATGCAGGATTCAGGTTTGTTCATAATTAACCATTACCTCATGAAGATAAAGATAGTATTTGCATTACTTTTAGTGGCCGCCCTTAGTCAGGCACAGCAGTTTAGTACACCATCTGCCAGCACCACCAACCTGGAAGAAACCGGTATATGGAATGGCTTGTACTTAAAGGTGCGCCTGAGTGATAAAATTGGCTACTATGGCGAGCACCACTACCGCGTGCGCAACTCCCTTGATAATGTCACATCGTTTTACGGGCGTACCAGGCAGATCTACAACCGGGCAGGTATCAACATCTTTTTCAATAAAAACTTTGAGGCGGTTATTGGGCCGACACTGGTACTTAACTATACCCCCGAGCCAGGTAACGACCAGTACGAAAAAATTACCTATGAGCCACGTATATGGCATCAGTGGCTGTTTAAAACACCTGACATGGGACGATTTAATTTATACCATCAATTCAGGTTTGAGCACCGCTGGAAACGTAATAACAACGTGGGTGATGTGCATGACTACACCAATCGCTACCGTTATAAGTTTTTTGCATATATCCCCTTAAACAAATCAACCATCACCGAAAAAACCTTGTACTTCTCGCCCAGTGCCGAAATATTTATGCATACCGGTAGTTCCATTGTATATAATCCATTGGAGGATTTCAGAACCTACAATGGCTTTGGCTATGTGCTCAATAATAATGTCACCTTTTTTGTGGGGCACATGTGGACGCTCGGACAAAAAAGTGATGGGGCCTCTTATCGATCATCGCATATCCTGCGCTTCAATATTCAGCTGGGCTTTGACCTGAGAAAGTTGGAGAAGAAATTACCACGTCCTAACCTGGGCTATTAAACCAGGCAATGTGAAGGCATTACCAAACTGTCAAAATGATAAAACTAAAAGCATGAAACAATCCCTTAAAAATATTATTGCTGGCTTTGTAATACTGGTATTTGTGGCTTTATGGCTCAATAGCCATATACAATTAAATGGACTAAACACCACCCTGATGCAGTACCGGGATGAACTGTCATTTTATCAATTGAAATCACTGGCCGATTCCTTACTGAACAGTAATGAGGATGCAAGGGCACTGGAGTTGTTCGCCGTTATCGACAGTATGGGCAGTAGTGACCATTATTCAAACAGAGCCCGTGAGATAATTGAGGCACGAAAGATGGATAATACCAGTTACACAGAGCTCGCTGATAAATTGCGCCGAAGAAGCAATGCCATCAGGCAACTGCTGGCCAATAAACATGAGCTGAACGATAGCCTGGAGAGCGTCAAATCAAGTTTGGGTACCCTGCAGCATGAGAACGATTCTATGCGGGTGTCGAATCGTTATATCAGCCAGAAAGTGAATGAGCTGAGTGATAGTATAGGAGCCATTACTCCCATGGATGCCCTGGTATTGCAAAATGCCGATGGAGTGACCATACGCTATATAGGCGGTACTAACGATGGGCAGGCCGAGGGCTTTGGCTATGCCATATTCGACAGTAAAAGTTTTTATGAGGGGTATTGGCATAGCAACCAACGGTGGGGCACTGGTAAATACCACTGGCCCAATGGCGATTTCTATGAGGGGGAGTATGCCAACGATTTACGAAATGGCTATGGTATCTACCACTTCAGCAGTGGTGAACTATACAAAGGTCATTGGAAAAATGACCTGAGGCATGGCCATGGTATTTTACTAAGTAAAGACGGCAAGGTGTTGTTTAGAGGTAAGTGGAAGGATAATGAGCCAGTCAAAAAAACAACTAACCATTTATTAAACATCAGCCTGCTTGAGTAGGATTACATCTAATTGTGTTTTGACCGGAACGGACAAGCAATTGAGTGAAAAGGGTTAAAGCTTAAAAGTAATATATCGGTTCTTTGTATTAGAAAGAAAGTAATTCATCCGATTTTTTTTAGCCACAAAAGGAAGGTGGTCTTTTAAAATGAAGTACCGTCAGCTTTTTAATAAAACAATAGCGTATATGAAACGAACATGTAAATTTTAATCTTAAAAATTGCACACAGGGTAATGATTAAAATTTCTTGAGAGTTCCATGTGGCAAATGAAAGAAAATTATAAACACATGAAAAAGTATATTTTACTAATTACAACAGCCCTGATAGGATTTACTGCTTTTGCGCAGTCAGACATCAAAGAAGAAATGGCCATTAAACGGGTCATTGAATCGGCTTACCTCGACGGCGTGCAGAATATTGGTGATATGGCAAAGATTGATGCCGGCTTTCATACCGATTTTAGGATGCAGGTGCTGGAGGAGAATGGGCGATTGAGTAATGTATCACTGGCCCAGTTTAAGCAGCGCGTGAAAAGCAACATGGTGAATGGTGTTTTGCCACGCAGGGTAGGCAAGCATGTGAGTGTAGATTACCTTAGTATTGATGTGACCGACAATGCGGCCAGTGTAAAAATGGACTATATACTCGACGGAAAATCGGTGTATATCGACTACATGCAACTATACAAATTCGCCGATGGCTGGAAGATAGTTAATAAAATATACCACACAGTGACTGATTAATACTGTTTGTACAAAGAAACTTGTTTTCATAGGCACTATGCTGCACTTCGTTGGACTAATACACGGGTGTGGTTAGTGCCATTTTTTTGCTGTATGCACAGAGGTGTTACAGCGGTATTACATCCTTCGGACTGATGCCTTTTATTTTTTTAAACATGGTGGAGAATTTCGACACATTCTGGTAGCCCAAATCATAGCCAACGGCTGTAACCGAGTAATTGCCCGATTGTAATCTGCGATAAGCCTCATCCATTTTGGCATGGGTGTAAAACTGGCTGACCGAGCAGTTATACAATGTCTGAAAATCGCGTTTAAGCTTAGAGGGGCTGATGGCAAAACGCTGTGCAATATCTTCCATATTTATCTTTCCCTCCAGTTGGGTCAATACAAAGTTTTTGATGTCAATCACACGCTGATAATCATCTTTATGCAAGCCATTCAGATCATCTTGCTTTAGTTGATTACTTAAAGCACTCATCAGCAAAACAAACAGCTCTAAGCCGCGAGCCATTACCAGCCCTTTACTTCCAAAGCTGGCGTCCTCCAGGTAAAACACATCTTCCGATAATTTTTGAAGTTCAGGGCTGACATAGGTATGATACCATTTGGGCTCATCATCAGGAAAAAGAGAATGTAACAAGCCTTTGGCATCGGGTAATATGGTTTCAAAAGCAGCCTTGGAAAACTTAACTGAAACCGAATGAAGATCGGTATGGGCCGGATAGCTGGTATTGAGCTTAAACAATCCGTTGTGGAGAAACAAGCCTGTGGCGCCGCCTGCGTCAGCCTGTTGCGTATTATTAACGTAATGGCGATCGTACTGACCTTCTTTAATGAGCGTAAGGTGAAAATAATCGGCACGTTCATCAGGCAATCGATTAACATTTAAATCTTTCTGCACATACGATCGCAGAAGTAATAATTCAAAATCAGGTAACAAGTGGTAAATTGATACTTTAATCCGGTTACCGGCCGAGTTGACTTCATAACTGTTTTCGTTACGATGGCCTCCAAATTTTTCTTCCAGGACATCCAGGTAATTTGCTACAGCTCCTTCTTTAACAAGTATGTCGTAGGTCGATTTTTTATTCATTGTCTGTAGTTCAATATATGCTTGTGAATGTAATATAAAGATACAGTATATCCAATAATTAATAAGCAGAGTACGAAGTTGCAGGAGGAACCCTGGTTAATAGCTCTATAAAACTAAATGGGAGGTCTTGTTGGTCTATTCGGGCTTCTGCCTGCGCAGGAGTAGTGCCATCTTTGCATTGTAGTTACGAATTAACGCATTATAAACATTAAATAGTAATAAATAAAAACGGAAAGTTATGAAACGATTAATTGACAAATTGATGCTCCTTAGCGTTTATGTTACTGTACTTGGATTGTTAACAACAACAGTACAGGCACAGGAAAGTACCTTACCACAGTCCATCATCGATCAGATGGAAAAAGTAGTTGATAATAAAGCGGAGTATATTCAGGAGATATACAAAGACTTGCATGCCAATCCTGAGTTACCTTTTCAGGAAGTTCGTACTGCCGGTGTTGTAGCTCGCGAGTTAGAGCAGCTGGGTTTTGAAGTACACACAGGTATTGGTATTACCGGTGTAGCAGGTGTTTTAAGAAATGGAGACGGACCTGTATTAATGTACCGTGGCGATATGGATGCCCTGGCCGTAAAAGAAGAAACCGGATTGCCTTATGCCAGTACAAAAACAGCCATTGATATGGATGGTAATGAGTCGCCAGTGATGCATGCCTGTGGTCATGATGCGAACACAACTTATGTAATTTCATTGGCCCATACCATGGTTGAAATGAAGGATCAATGGTCGGGAACATTGGTATTGATTGCCCAACCGGCTGAAGAACCTGTTACGGGTGCCCAGGCTATGGTGGACGATGGTTTGTATACCAAGTATAATGTGCCTCAGCCTGATTATTTCCTGGCACAACACACCTCACCATTTCCTGTTGGTGCATACCTGGCAACCGACGGACGATTAACAACAGGTACCACACACATCGATGTTATTTTCCATGGCATTGGTGGTCACGGGTCGTCACCGCATCATGCCATCGATCCGGTGGTGATGGCGGGTATGGCCATCGTACAATTGCAAACAGTGGTGTCGCGCTATACCGATCCGGAAGAGGTGGCAGTATTAACCATTGGAAGTGTGCAGGCTGGTGTGGAGCACAATGTGATTCCTATTGAGTCGCACCTGAAATTGAAGCTCCACTTTTCAAATGCCGAAACCATGGATAAGATGATCAAAGGTATTCACGACATTGTTAATGGTATTGCCATAGCCAACGGCGTATCAGAAGATAAGATGCCTACCATTACACAGAGCGGATTTGGACCAGCTGTATATAATGATGAGGCGTTGATGTCAACCATTCGCAGTGCAACCGATCGAGTAGACTTTGTTAATCATCGTGTTGATAACTTAAGTGTACCAGGATCGGAAGATGCATTCGCACTGATTGACGGAATTAAGAATGTTAAAGGTGCCTACCTGTTTATTGGAACGGCAGATCCTGTTATGTTTGCCAAGGCGAAGCAAGAAGGTAAAGAGTTTCCGTTTACACCTCATGAGCCTACCTACCAGGTTGACTTGGAAGGAATCACTTTTGGCTCTAAATTATCTGCTTTAGTGGCATTAGAGATTTTGCAGAAGCACTAAACCATAGTTGCTAGCATAAATAATAGCCCATCTCCAGGTATTGTGGCTGATTGACTCAGGCCCTGCGAAAGATTCCATAAAACAAGGAACTTCCGATGATGGAGGTTCCTTTTGTTACTTTCAATAAACAGAGTTTTTTTACCCTCCGCGTCCTTCTTTTACTCTGCGGTAAAAATTAACAAAAGCAGCAATCAACTTCTTATAGCGGCACCACATCCTTCGGGTTGATGCCTTTGACTTTTTTAAACATCAGCGAAAATTTAGAGATGCTCTGGTAGCCCAGGTCATAACCCACTTCTGTTACTGTATAATCGCCGGTGCGCAATCGGCGGTAGGCTTCATCCATTTTGGCTTGCGTATAAAAGGCATAAATAGTAGTGTCGTAGAGCGTTTTAAAATCGCGCTTGAGTTTTGAGAGGCTTACGGCAAACATATCGGCAATATCCTCAATATTAACCTTATCTTCGAGGTGTTGGAGCAAATAGTCTTTGACCTTTAGCAGCCGGTTATAATCATCAATATGCAATCCGTTTAATTCATCTTTATCAAGCTGGCTCTGGAGTGTTTTCATTAATAAGGGCAGTATCTCAAGTCCTTTGGCAACAGATAACGGAATGCGCCCATAAGAGGCATTGTCGTAAAAGAATAATTCATCGAGCAATCTGTCCAGCTCTTTGTTAACGGCGGTATGATACGCTTTGGGTTCCTGGTCGCCAAACAGGTCGTCAAGCAAGCCAACTGCCTCAGGCATTATCTTAGCCAATGCTTTTCTGGAGAATTTATACCCAACTGTTTGTATGTCGTTTCGTTGTGCAAAGACTGAGGTGAAAGGGAAAAGGCCGTTGTAGATAAACACACCGTTGGAGCTACCGGCCTGTGTGTACTTTAAGCTATCCTGATAATTTTGTTTTACCTGCCCCTGGTTAATCAGGTTGAAGTGGTAGAAATCGGGGCGGTTGTCGGGCTCGCGTTCAATTATTATGTCTTTATGGTAGTTGATATGCGACACAATCATATCAAACTCGTCGATAAAGCTATAAAATGAAGCTTTCATCTTAATATCTCCTTGTTCAATCAAAACCAGGTTGTCGTTTTGCTTGCCACCAATAGTCTTGTTTACCGCCTCAATATAATTAGCAGCTCCGCCCTCCTTAAGTCGGATATGAATAGCTGAATCTTGTTCCATTATAATTACCATGTTCTGATGCCTAAAAGTACAAAAATTACGGTTCTGTATGGATTAGAGTGGGTAAACTCAAGAGTTCCCCAACGGCCTTGGCTGGTAAGCCATAAAACATCGGAACAATTAAGAATTGAGTATTCTTAATTGTTTCAGTTGGAAGTCGTTGGTTTTATGAGCGTAAGCAGGCATAGCCGAAGATTTTTTTGCTTGCGTTTTTTCATCTTTGAAATTACTTTGTTATTCATGAGGATCAAAAAAGACAGACACTTCCGAATAAAAAATGAAGTCGGGGTTTGGGGTTGAAAACCCCAGCATGATAATTAAAACTATACCCACTAAATATCATATAGAGCCAAAATTACTAAAGCATCTGATTTGAACTTATTTGGATTTTAGCTGGACTTATATGGACAAAACCTCAGAGGCATTTCCTTCAACTTTGTACCTATCAAATAGTAACAGACAATTAAAACATAAACGTTATGAGAACAATGAAATTAGCAGCCATTACAGCTCTGGCATTCACTTTAGGTTTGAATACTGTACATGGTCAAACACAACAACCTGCAGACCTCTCGCCAGTTTCTGTATTGAAAGACGGCACTTCACCCGAACAAGCCGTTGAATATCGAAAAAATTACAGCAGTAGGGACTTTCTGGTAAACGGTGATTTGGGAACCTACAGTTTTATAAACATACCGGAGTTTTACAACACGGCAACAGTTTACCGAGGAGCCGGACAAGTAGCTATGCTCGAAAAAGACTTAGATCCATCCTTAATGGATATGATGACAGATACAGATTTAGGTAAAATGTCTGTTAGCGAACTTTTACAAAATGAGCAAGCCCGCATGCAAGGACTACTGGTTATTCATGATGGCAAGATTGTGTTGGAAGAATACCCGGGCATGCACGAGCTGGATAAGCACAGCTGGTTTTCAGCATCGAAGCAATTGCTAGGTCTTACTGTGCATATTCTCGAAGAAGAAGGCTTAATTGACCTGGAAGAATATGTGCCACATTACATTCCTGAATACGATAGCGATGATTGGAAGCGAATTAAAGTAAAGCATTTACTGCACCATGTGTCGGGCATGGATTATGTAGAGACCAATGCCAATTTTATGAATCCAGAGCATGCCTTATCGCAAATGACAATGTATTCACTGGCAGCACGTCATGAGGATGGTGGCCGATCGGTTTTTGAACTCATGAAAGATGTTAAAAGCTATATTGAGCCAGGTGTTAAATATGATTACGCATCGCCTAATACACAGTTACTAGGTTTTATTGTAGAGCGAGTAACCGGTAAAAAGTTTGAAGACGTAGTGAGTGAGCGTATCTGGACACAGGTAGGCATGGAAAGTGAAGGACACTATGCCCTGTCGGCTCAAGGTGAACCATTATCAGCCGGATATTTCGGGTCGCGCCTGCGCGATATGGGTCGCTTTGCAATGCTATACACACCTAGCTGGAGCAAGGTTACTGATAAACAAATTGTAAGCGACAGTTACTTTACTAAGGTAAACGACACCGAATATGCACTAGCCCTTAAAAGAGGTGTTGAAACCGAAAAAGCGAAGTTCTTTAAAGATGGCCAGTCGCATGCCACCTATCAGTGGGATTTGAACTTTACAGATGGAGACATGTACAAAGCCGGCCGTTACGGGCAAGGTATTTACGTATCGCCTGAAACCAATACGGTTATTGTATTCTTTTCAAGCGTATACATGAATCAGATTTACTTCCCTGACTTTGCCCGCCAGTTGGTGCAGCAGAACTATCGTTAATTGTCAGTAGATGGAAGTCAGTAGTCAGTAGTGTCTGGCTACTGACTTATTATTTGTGCCCGTGTTCATAAAGGCACCACATCACTCGGGCTAATGCCCTTTACCTTCTTAAACATCTCCGAGAACTTAGAAAGGCTATTGTAGCCCAGGTCGTAGCCTACTTCGGTAACCGAGTATTGCCCCGATTGCAGGCGGCGATAAGCCTCATCCATTTTAGCATGGGTGTAGAACTTGTAGATGGTCATATTAAACAGCGCCTTAAAGTCGCGGTTGAGCTTAGAGATGCTAATGGCAAATTCATCAGCAATGGCTTCTACATTAATAGAATCGGCTAAGGATGCCAGCAGGTGTTTCTTGATGCGCATCAGCCGGTTGTAATCATCAATATGCAGGCCGTTCAGCTCATCATCGTCCATTTGTTCTATTGTCTTCATCGTAATAGCCAATACCTCCAGAGCACGGGCTTTTATCAGCGCCTTAGAGGCAAAGCCTCCTTTATGATAGTGAAGAATATCATCAACCAGTAGACTAACCTCGCGCGGCGGCATAATGTGATAGGCCAGTCCTTCGGACGAGTTATACATGGTATTGATGAGCGGCCATACTTCAGGTATTAATTGCTTCAAAGCACCTTTCTCAAACTTTAATACGATGGATTTATAGGGTGTATTGGCAGGAAATTCGGCCGATAAAGGAAACAAACCGTTATAAAAGAATATGCCTTTGGCACTTTCAGCTTCCAGTTGCTGCAGCTGGTTGGCATATGCCTGGGTGTAAAAGCCGGTATGAATAATAACCATATGCAACAAATCGGGGTTACTATCGGGTATACGTATCATTTTAAAAGGCTCCGAATGAATTATCTCGGCTACCCCTAGTTCAATGCCGTCAGCTATGATGTGAGAAGAACCGGCAATTTCAGTTTTACCCCCTTTATAGTGATAGGATTCAGGCTTTAGTTCACCTCCAAAATGTTGATGGTAAGCACTCATGTAGTTGATGAATGGGCCTTCTTTAAATTTAAAAATAAGTGGTTCTCCTTGTGCCATTAGCTATGCTTCTTTATGTCAAAAATAAAGATTGTTCGTATCTGCCCCAACATTAAGCTCACTTATTAATGGCATGCCATGCAAAAAATGGGATAGTGCTTGACGAAAAAGGTGCAATCGGCCCCTGTGAATCTATATATGTTTGTATCAGAAATTACAAACAATTAAATAATTAGATATGCAGACAAGAAGATACTTTTTTAGGACCTACTTATTAGGTATTCTGATAATGATTGGTCTGACGAGTTGCGCTCAGCAAGAGACAGCAGTCACCATTTTTCATGGTGGAACCATTATGACCGTTGACAGTGACTTTTCGGAAGTGGAAGCGGTTGCTATTGAAGGTGATAAGATTGTTGCAACCGGTGATTTATCAAATCTACAGAAAGAGTTTGGGAAACAAGCCAGTATTATTGATTTGGAAGGCAAAACCATGCTGCCGGGCTTCATTGATCCTCACGCACATGTGTTGACCTTTGCGCCGGTTCGGTTTTTAACCGAAAATATAGGAGTCGATAATTTTAGAACAACCCAGGAAGCACTTGATCATTTAAAGCAAATAGCTTCAAAAAAAGAAAAAGGAGAGTGGATTGCTGCCAGTGGCTGGGACCCATCAGTTCAGGAGGGCGTATCAGCAATAACCAATAAAGAGTTGGATCAAATTTCTACCGAGCATCCCATCTTTATTTTAAATACCTCAGGTCATCTGGCTTATATAAACTCGCTGGCATTCGAAGCTGCCGGAATTGATGAAAATACGCCCAATCCTCCTGGTGCTGAATATGTAAAAGACCAACAAGGAAAACTAACTGGGGTTGTTAAAAACAATATTGCATTCTTCCCTGTATGGTTGGCGAATCCAGCAGCAAGCCAGTTAAATATGGAAGACGCCATAGTATCCTTGTTAAATGAATTCAACCAGTATGGTTTAACTACAACCAGTGAGTTCTCACTAGGTATTACCAGTCAGGGCCCCGCCGATTTTGATTTATTATTAGCTGCGGCTCAACGCGAAGATTTTACCGCACGCATAATGGCTTATCCATGGTACACCCTTGAGGAGAAATGGAATGAAGCTGGAACCAAAATGTACGATGGTAATGATTTGGTGAAAATAGTGGGCTACAAATTGGTTGCTGACGGTTCAAACCAGGGATATACAGGATTCCAGCGCGAAGAGTTTTATAACGAAGAGCAGAAAGGTAACTTAGGTAAAGAGTATATGACTGTTGATGAAATGTATCGTCAGGCTAAAATAAGAGCAGAACAAGGCTGGCACATGGCTTTACATGGAAATGGCGATGCTGGTATTGACAATGTGTTGACAGTAATGCAGATGTTAAAAGACGATGGAATAGATGTAGCAAAACTACGTCCGCGTATTGAGCACTGTTCTATTTTGCACGACGATCAGATTGAAAAGATGAAGGATCTGGGCGTATCAGCCAGTTTTTTAATTGGCCACGTGCACTATTGGGGGACTGCGATGAGAGATGAGGTGTTTGGGCCAGAGAAAGCACTATTGCTTGACCGAACAGCCAGCGTTGAAAAAGCAGGGGTTGGCTATACCCTGCATTCCGACTTTGCCGTCACAGAACCTAACATGCTCAAGCTAATTGAAATTGCGGTAACACGAACCACTTTTAAAGAGCCTGATTTTGTGTTAAACCCCGCTGAGCGTGTATCTGTCGAATCAGCTATTCGTGCTGTAACAAGTGAAGCGGCATGGCAAATGATGGTTGATAATATGGTAGGTAGCCTTGAAGTAGGTAAATATGCCGATTTCGTGATTCTGGAAGACGATCCGCGTAAGGTTGAGCCATCAACAATCTCAGAAATTAAAGTGGTGGAGACCTGGATGAATGGAAAGCAGGTTTATGAAAACAAATAATACCAAAAACCATTCAAATTGACGTGGATGCAATGCCGATAGATGATTAAAGACCAGTTAAAAGCGCAGCGCATTGAGAGGTCATTTTAATCACTAATCGGTATAGGACCTTACCATAAAGAACGTATATAGAAACAATACTACCCTGTTGCTACAGCAATGGGGTAGTAAAGTTTTATGGCAATAAGTATGATTGTTTATTATTTACAGCGCCACCACATCACTCGGGTTAATCCCCTTTACTTTCTTAAACATCTCCGAGAACTTGGGAAGACTGCTGTAGCCCAGGTCATAGCCCACTTCAGCCACCGAGTAATTACCTGTTTGCAATCGACGGTAGGCTTCATCCATTTTAGCACGGGTGTAAAACTTATAGATGGTCATATCAAACAAGGCTTTAAAATCCCTGTTAAGCTTCGATACGCTAATGGCAAACTCTTCAGCAATGGCTTCTACATTGATGGTGTCGGTTAATGAATCCAGCAGGTGCTTTTTGATACGCATCAGCCGGTTGTAATCGTCAATATGCAAGCCATGCAGCTCGTCATCTGTCATTTGTTCCATTATTTTCATGGTGATGACCAAGGCCTCGAAAGCCCGCGCTTTTATCATTGCTTTGGCCCCGTATATTCCCTTTTGGTAACGCAGAATATCGTCGACCAGCTGATTCACCTCATTGGTAGTAGGAATGTGGTAGGCCAGGCCTTCGTCTGTTGGATACATCGTTTTGAGCATTGCAGCGGCTTCGGGAATTATATCTTCGAGGCAGGATTTCTGAAATTTAAATGTGATGGCTTTATAAGGCGAGTTGGCAGGAAATTCAGCTTCTAGCGGAAACATGCCGTTGTAGATAAAGATCCCTTTGGTACTGTTAGCTTCCAGTTTCAAAAGCTCCTGCTCAAATGTTTGTGTGTACTCGCCTGTATGAATAATCACCAGGTGATAATAGTCCGGGTTATTATCCGGTATCCTTACCATTTTCAGTGCTTCAGAATGTATTGCATCAATAATCGAAAACTCAATGCCTTCTGTTAGCTGTATAGCAGTGCCATGTACTAATGTAGTGCCTTTCTTCAAATAGTAGGAGTTGCTTTTTAGCTCACCACCAAAGTGGTCATACATGGCCTTGAAGTAGTTTTCTACCTGGCCTTCTCTTAATTCAAGTAATACGGGCTTGGTGTTCTTCATAGTTTCTTTCTCGTCTTTCAAATGTAACTGATTATGTAGGGCCGAACAAGGCTAGTTGTGTTGTTTTGACGATTTTGGAATTTTACTTGAAGAAAATCAATTGCTCAGAGCCTGGCAGCTCCTGTACTTTTGTCATGTAAGTTGAAACAATTTAAAACGTAATATTATGAAACTAAGAAGTTATTTATTAATGGCAGTTGCTGTTTTAACCATGGCGAATAGTGCAGTTGCTCAATCGGGTGATACAGCCAAAGAGTTAGGATTGATGGAAGGCTATCCGGCATCTGAAGATAAGCGGGTAGACGCTACCAATTGGGCGATGTATCCCTTTAATCGTTGGGGATTTTTAAATGTACAGCGCATTCATAACACTGCGAATATTGATAATGGCTATGGCCCGGCTGTTCCTTTTGAGCGTGCAGTACAAAATCTTGATGGATTAACGGTGGGGCTTGAGGGTGATCAGTCCTTTGAACTGCGCGAGCTATTGGAGAACTATAATACCGATGCTTTTGTAGTACTGCATAAAGGACAATTAGTATATGAGCGGTTCTGGAATGATATGTCACCTTTATCTCCACACTGGGCTGCATCTACTTCTAAATCAGTAATTGGAACGGTGGCAGCTATCTTAATCGAACGAGGCACCTTGGATGCTGATGCAATGATAAAAGATATCATACCCGAATTGTCAAAAAGCGGATTTGCGAAGGCTACTGTGCGTCAGCTGTTAGATATGAGTGTTGGAACAGCCTGGAATGAAAGTATTGGTGAGTTGATGAATGAACAGTCGTTTGCCCGCCAGTATGGTGCCGCAGCCAACTCATGGCAGATAAAAGGATACGAAGGTGGTGGAGTGATGGATTTTCTGCCCGGCATTAAGCAAGACCGTAAGCATGGTGAATCATTTATGTACAACTCTCCAGCTGTTGATGTGCTGGGATGGGTGTTGAATCGTGTAACCGGCAAAACGCTTGAGCAGAATGTGTCAGATGAAGTATGGCGTCATTTAGGGGCTGAAGGACAGACTATTTATTTGCTTGACGGAGCAGGTATTGCCTGGGCAACAGGTGGTGTGTCAGCTCCGGCATATGATTTTGCCAAGTTTGGCTTATTGATGCAACAAGGCGGTATGATCAACGGTAAGCGTGTATTCTCATCAGCCATTACAGAAGACATTATCAATAATGGTAACAGAGAAGAGTTTAGTAATGGAACACATGCCGATTTGTATCCGGAAGGAACTTACCGCAACTTTTGGTGGGCAAAAGGCAATGAGGATAATGCTTACCTGGCGAAAGGTATCTATGGCCAATACATTTATGTGAACCCAACCAAAGAAGTGGTGATTGTGCGTTTTGCATCCGAAAAAACAAGTGCCGATCGTGAGCGTATGAAGCGTGTGGAAAATGCGTTTCAACAGATTACAGACTATTTAAATAAATAACACCGTAAAGACTCAATATACATGGAGGCTGGTTCTTATATCAGCCTCCATTTTTTTAACTACCTCTTAAATATATCTGAATTACTGTTTGGCGATTTTGGGGTGATGTATGAGCATATTGGATTAATTAAACCCCTGATTACACAGTAGTTTTGAATATCAAATAAGTCACCATTTATATGAGTAAGTTATGAGAGAGCGAATTATAGTTTTTGTTTTATTTATGTCTGGCTTTGTTTTTATGGCCAGGGCACAGCACGATAATAAAGTAGTTGCAGATAGCCTTTACAATGATAAGGCTGCTAAAGCAGACTGGGACATGAGCCTGGCTTTTAAGTCACAAAATGTTTTTCGGGGCTTGTTACCATCAGCCTCTCCGGCTATGGCCACGCAAGCCGGTGTTATTTGGGGCGATTGGATTTTTGGTATGTATGGAGGCGTTGGCCTCAATGGCGTTTATCAGGAAACAGATTTTATACTGGTCTATCGTCAACCACGATTTAACGTGCACCTCGAATACTATTACAACTTTACACAGGGTATTACTGATATCCCTGATCCAAGCGGCATATTTGATTTCAATAAACAAACAACCCGGGGCCTGCTCGACCTGATAGTGAATGTGCAGCTTGATAATGCCGGTCATTGGCACTTAAAATCCTCCACTTTGGTTTTTGGGCGTGATAATGAACTGGAATACATTCAGGCTGGCAACGAATTGATTAGTTACAGAGGGGCACAAAGATATACCCAATACCTGGCATTAGAATATGGTTGGTATTGGGGCGATAATAAAGTAAAGGCCCATGTTGGTGGAGCGTTTAGTTTACACGATCCGACAGGTGCTCATTTCTATGGAGCAAAACCTGGTTTCAATGATATTGGCATTGCCTTTACCCGTAAAATTAAGGTTGGAGAAAATGCTCGCTTACCGGTTAAAGTGGCGGCTGTTGTCAACCCTTTGGCTGATAGGAGTTACCTCACTTTCTCGGTCGATCTGATTCAGTTGAGTAAGTTATAAGCCAGATACTTCTTAAGGTTGTTGAATTGAAGCTCACGGGTTTCCCACCTGTTAGGCTTGTTCCGCTTCGCGGGAAGAAGGGCTGAGGAGGTTATTGATCTCTAAACAGCAGTTTATCAGTAGTCTGCGCGTTGCTTTAGGGTCACTTAATTATCAAATTATACATACATTCACATCATTAGCAACATAGCAGTTATCATTTTAACCCCTATCATTAACAATCGTTTGGTGCCGGCAGGTGCCATTGCGATACTTTTGTGATGAGTCTATTGACAAATGCCAAAGCGCCATGTGACAGCGCAATTGTATGTGGTATAAGTCAACAAATAGCGACTCTTCACACATGGAAAAAATGATAACAGCTATATGAACAGGACAACACAAAAACTAAAGTATCTCGGACAATTATTAGCGTACAGCTTTTTATTGGTGTCATGCAGTCAACCGACCTACCTGCGCCAGAGCGATGGTGTTATTATATACCCCAAAGAGCGTAGCAATGCCGATGCTCAGATGGTGCAGATTCATGCAGTGTCGGAGGGCATTATCAGGGTGGTGGCATCACCCGAAAATCAATTAAATCCACGCGAGAGTCTTGTGGTCATCCCACAGGGCGAAAATAAGGTGAAATTCACCCTTGAGGAAAAGGAGGACGCATTGCTGCTCAGCACTGCTGATGTTAAGGTGAAAGCATCATTGCAAACAGGCGAAGTGGCTTTTTTTGATAGTGAGGGCAATGCTTTGCTAAAGGAGCAGGCTGGTGGTCATAAAAAGTTTAGCCCCATAAGCGTTGACGGCTATACCGGTTATACCTTTGAGCAGGTGTTTGACTCGCCCGATGATGAGGCCTTTTATGGCTTAGGACAGCACCAGAGCGACGAGTGGAATTATAAAGGCAAGAATGAGGAATTGTATCAGTACAACACAAAAGTATCAGTGCCTTTTATTGTGTCGAATAAAAACTACGGCCTCTTGTGGGATAATTACTCGCTCTCCCGCTTTGGTAATCCCAACGACTATGGGCAGCTTTCGCAGTTTACTTTGTATAACAAGCAGGGCGAAAAAGGGGGATTAACCGCCACATACACTACGTCCGATGGCACTGTGTTTGTGCAACAAGATGAAGCAGACATCGACTATGAACACCTTGATGCTGTTAAGCAATTTCCCGAGGCATTTCCCTTTGAAAATTCGACCATTGAGTGGGAGGGGCAGATTGAAGCACCCGAAAGCGGCACCTATCATTTTAAGCTTTACTATGCCGGATACACCAAAGTGGAGATGGCCGGTAAGGAAGTGGTGAAAGAGCGCTGGCGAACGGCCTGGAATCCTAATACCTATAAGTTTACTGTTGAGCTGGAGAAAGGGCAGCGGGTACCTCTTAAGCTAAGCTGGAAACCCGATGGCGGTGTGTCGTACATCGGGCTCAAGGCCTTAGCACCCCGACCAGCTGAAGAGCAGGGTAAGCTGGCTTTATGGTCGGAGATGGGCCAGCAGCTTGATTACTATTTTGTGCATGGCCAAAACATGGATGAGGTCATTAGTGGTTACCGGCAACTAACCGGTAAAGCCACCATCTTGCCGCGCTGGGCCTATGGTTTCTGGCAAAGCAGGGAACGCTACAAAACACAGGATGAGATAGTCGGTACCTTAGCTGAATTTCGTAAGCGTCACATTCCCATCGATAATATTGTGCAGGACTGGTCGTACTGGGAGGAGGACCAATGGGGCAGTCATCAGTTTGATACCAGCCGTTTTCCTGATCCACAAAAAATGATGGATGATATACACGGTATGAATGCCCACTGCATGATTTCTGTCTGGCCTAAGTTTTATATCAATACCGATAATTACAAGGCACTGGATGCGAAAGGCTACATGTATCAGCAGGCGGTGAAAGACAGTGTGAGAGACTGGATTGGTCAGGGTTATATAGGTTCCTTCTATGATCCTTACAGCCAGGGGGCACGCGAACTTTTCTGGTCGCAAATGCGCGATAACCTTTATCAATACGGGATGGATGCCTGGTGGATGGATGCTTCAGAGCCCGATATCCTGTCCAATGCCAGCATCGATTACCGCAAGAAGCTTTGTGGTCCAACGGCACTTGGCTCATCCACTGAGTATTTCAATACCTACTCCCTGGCCAATGCCGATGCGATTTATAACGGACAAAGAAGCGTAGATCCTGATAAGCGTGTGTTTCTGCTCACCCGCTCGGGTTTTGCCGGATTACAGCGTTACGCCACAGCCACCTGGAGCGGCGATATAGGCACTCGCTGGGAAGATATGAAAGCACAGATTACAGCCGGAATGAACTTTGCCTTGTCAGGCATTCCTTACTGGACCATGGATATTGGTGGTTTTTGTGTGGAGAAACGCTACGAATCAGCCCGTGAAGGTAGTGAGGACATGGAGGAGTGGCGCGAGCTTAATACGCGCTGGTATCAGTTTGGTACTTTTGTGCCACTATACAGGGCACATGGGCAGTATCCTTATCGCGAGGTATTTCATATTGCGCCCGAATCGCATAAAGCCTATCAGAGTATTGTGGCATACAACAAGCTGCGCTATCGCCTGATGCCATACATCTATTCCCTGGCGGGTTATGTCTATTTTAATGATTACACCATGATGCGTGCTTTGGTGATGGATTTCGCCAATGACAAGGCTGTTACCAATATTGACGACCAGTACATGTTTGGGCCATCATTCATGGTTTGTCCGGTATACGAGTATGGCGCTCGTCAGCGCGAGGTGTATTTACCCGGTGGCACAGCCTGGTACAACGCTCATGACGGAGCTTTGATTGAAGGTGGTCAACGCATTATGGCGGAAGCTCCATATGAGCAAATGCCACTGTTTATCAAAGCCGGTTCCATTGTGCCAGTTGGGCCTCAAATTGAGTACACCGGGCAAAAGCCGTATGCACCTATCAAATTATTGGTGTACATCGGTGCCGATGGTGCTTTTACCATATACGAAGATGAAGGACTCAACTACAACTATGAAAAGGGACACTATGCGATGATTCCTGTTTCGTGGTCTGATAAAGAGCGGGTATTAACAATTGGTGAGCGTATAGGAACATATAGTAGTATGCCCGAGGAGCGGGAGTTTGAGGTGATTTTCGCCGGTAAAAAGAATAAAGTTGATCTCGATTTTGACCGTTTAAAAGGGCAGAAAATAAAATATTCCGGGAAACCAGTACAAATAAGTGCTGAATAATAAATGGATGAGAGGGCTCGGTGAACAAAGGTGCATCGAAGCTCTCTTTTTTATCTGTTCAGTATGAACGTGCCCTGCCTGGGGGCTTAATTGTAGTAATAAAGAAACAACGCAAAATATGAAAAATATAATCCTGTTGGCCGCCATCCTATGGTTAGGATTTAGCTCAAATGGTATGGCACAAAAGCCTGATGAAGTAGAAGAAAAGATTAGTGCCATTATTGCCCGGATGACGCTGGACGAGAAAGTGGCTATGTGCCATGCGCAATCTAAATTCAGCTCGCCCGGTGTGCCGCGCCTCGGTATCCCTGAGTTGTGGATGTCTGATGGACCACATGGTGTTCGTGGCGAAATTAACTGGGACAACTGGGGCTATGCCGGCTGGACCAATGATTCCATCACTGCCTTTCCGGCATTAACCTGTCTGGCCGCTACCTTTAATCCGCAGCTGTCCTACGAATATGGCGTGGCCATTGGCGAGGAAGCGCGTTACCGTAAAAAAGACGTGTTGCTGGGGCCGGGTGTTAATATCTATCGTACCCCACTCAATGGCCGTAACTTCGAGTACATGGGTGAAGATCCGCTGCTGGTCTCCAAAATGGTGGTGCCATACATTAAAGGGGTACAAAGTAATGGCGTAGCTGCCTGTGTGAAGCATTTCGCACTCAATAACCAGGAAAGGTGGCGCTCACACATTGATGTGCAGGTGAGCGATCGGGCACTTCATGAGATTTATCTGCCGGCATTTAAAGCCGCTGTTCAAGAGGGCGGCGTGTGGTCGGTAATGGGCGCATATAATCAGTTCAGGGGACAGTTTACCAGTCATCATGAATTACTGATTAATAAGATACTGAAAGGCGATTGGGCCTTTGATGGTGTAGTGATTACCGATTGGGGGAGTGCCCACGATACAAAAGAGGCAGCTCTTAATGGCCTTGATATTGAGATGGGCACCTGGACCAACGGACTAACCTTCTCTGAAAGTTTTGCTTACGATAACTATTTTCTGGCCAAGCCATTCAGGGATATGATAAAGAGTGGTGAGCTGAGCGAGTCTGTTGTGGATGAAAAGGTACGTCGGATATTACGACTCATGTTTCGTACCAATATGAACCGCGAACGTTCGTTTGGTCGCGCCAATAATGTGGAACATAGTCACGTTGCTCGCAAGGTGGCTGCTGATGGCATCGTCTTACTGAAAAATGATAAGGGTTTTCTGCCAATTGGTGAGCATACCGACCTCACCATTGCTGTGATTGGCGAAAATGCCACCCGCTCCATGACCAATGGAGGCGGTTCTTCGGAATTAAAGGCAAGGTACGAGGTGTCGCCACTGGAAGGGATTAAGCAACGCTTTAAAAATGCCACTATTATTTACTCAATGGGTTATGCCTCCGGACCGCCGGCCTACGGGCGCGAATTGCCTTCGGGCTTAGATGCCGATTCGTTAAGCAGAGCGGCTGTTAAAGCAGCTGCTGAAGCGGATATGGTGCTGTTTATCGGGGGGCTTAATAAGAATCACTATCAGGATTGTGAGGGCGGCGACCGTCAACATTATCATTTGCCCTTTGGTCAGGATGAGCTAATCAGGAGAATTACTGATGTAAATCCTCAAATAGCCGTCGTGATGGTCAGCGGAAATGCTGTTGAAATGCCCTGGTTACATGATGTAAAAGGACTGATTCAGGCCTGGTACAATGGCAGTGAAGCGGGCAATGCCCTGGCCGATATTCTCTCGGGCGAGGTTAATCCCTCGGGTAAGCTGCCGTTTTCGTATCCGGTGAAATTAAGCGATAACGCTGCACATCATTTCGGTCAGCTGTCCTATCCGGGTGATAGTATCAGGCAACATTATCAGGAAGATATATTGGTAGGTTACCGCTGGCATGAAACACAACAGATAAAGCCCCGGTTTGCATTTGGCTATGGCTTATCCTATACTCAATTCACTATTTCAGATGCAGGAGTAAATGCCGCTTCCTACCTGGCAGATGGAACCATTAAAGTAAGTTGCACCATTAGCAATGAGGGGCAGAAAGACGGAGCAGAAGTCGTGCAGGTCTACATTGGTAAAAAAGATTCGAAAGTAAAACGGGCCGTGAAGGAACTCAAAGCCTTTGAGAAAGTTTACATGAAAGCCGGCAGCATCACCACCGTTGAGCTGACCATACCTGTTGAACAATTAGCTTTCTACGATGAAAGCATAGCCGGCTGGCATATCGAGAAGGGACGCTACCAGCTTTATGTGGGAAATGCGTCAGATAATTGCGTTTATCAAACACAATTCAGAATAAAATAGTATTTTTTGGGGTGGCATAGGTCATTTATGAATAATGCAATTGAAAAATCAATGAAGATAATCCTGTTCAGTTTCGTCCTGTTGTTCTTGCTATCATCTGGTGGACAAGCGCAAAAGCAGTACTCCTTTATAAGACTAGGCAACGAAGATGGTTTGGTCAATAATCAGGTGAATTGTATTCATAAAGATCATCAGGGCTTTATATGGATAGGAACAGTGGCCGGTTTAAGCCGCTACGATGGTGTTTCATTTGTTAATTTTAAGCACAACTCTGCTGATTCCAGTTCCATTGATGACAATTACATCATCAATATCCAGGAGGATTATAAGCATAATTTATGGCTTGAAACCTCGCAAGGGTATGAGGTGTATGATGTTCGTCAGGAGCGTTTTTACAGTGATCCTAACGAGTACCTGAAGAAAGACACCTCAATTATCAATATCGATCGGGTGTATTGTGATAATGACCAGCAAATATGGCTCAAAGATTACAATAAAGATTACTACCAGCAGCTGGACTCCGCCACGCATGAATTACGGTCTGTTTTTCCGGATAATAGTAAAACAGGTAGTTATCTGGTTGATTTCAAGCATGCCAACGGCTATCTGTATTGCTTGTTTGGCAATGGTACGCTTGAATGTTACAAAGACACTGGTACACAATTAATCTTTAGCGATGATTACCTTGCTGATAAGATGGGAACAGATAGCCTCAATGCCGAATTGTTTATTGATGCCGAAAACGATGTTTGGTTTTATGGGAATAACCTGGGCGCTCATCATTATAACGCCTTAACACAACAATGGAGTAATTACTCCATGACCAGTAACAAAACCCAGCTGACCAGTAATATAATCAGGCGCATTGTACAGGATGATAAGGGACTAGTTTGGGTGGGTACCGACCATGGAGGGATTGACATCATCAATAAATATTCTGGTGAGATTCAAACCATATACCATCAACCGGATAATGATAAGAGTGTAGCACAAAATTCCATCACCGATTTGTATATCGATGATAACAATATTATTTGGGTGGGCTCCTATAAAAACGGATTTAGTTATTATCACGAAAGCATCCATAAATTCCCACATTTTCATCATCTATGGTCCGATCCTCATAGCGTACCATTTAGTGATATCAACTGCTTTGTGGAAGATAATAAAGGCAATCTGTGGATTGGTGCCAATGGTGGCGGTCTGATTTATTTCGATCGTCAGAAAAACAGGTTTACCCAATACCTGCACGATAAACATAATCCTTATTCGCTGAGTGGTAATGTGATTGTGAGTACATATATCGATGTTCATGGTGATGTGTGGGTGGGCACCTATGCGGCTGGTCTGAACCGTTTCGATGGGAAAAAATTTACCCGTTATCAGTGCGAAATTGATGGTGGCAGGGGACTAACGAACAATAATATCTGGTCAATCATTGAGGATGATAAGCATAACCTGTGGGTAGGTACCTTAGGCGGGGGCATCGTGACATATGATCGACAGACTGACCAATTTAAGCCTTTGCCCAATAATGGCACAATTGAACCACCGGGTCCGGTTATTAACCAGATTTTCAAATTGTCGGATGGCAATATGTTTATCGCAACAGCTAACGGTGTGGCATTTTACAATATTGAAGAGCAGCGTTTTAAATACCATCCTACCATTAACCGGACAGAGCCCTTTGACCTTGGCAACAAAGCAGTTAATGCAGTGTTTGAAGATACGCGCGGTTTTTTGTGGATTGCCACACGCGAAGGCTTGATTATGCTCGATCCGCAAACCGAATACATCAAGCTTTTTACTGCCAATGATGGATTGCCTGAGGACATTATCAATTGCATAGAAGAGGATGAATACCAGGCCATATGGATTAGTAAATCAACTGGTTTGAGTCAAATAGTGGTTAATAAGCTGGTGGCCAGCAATGAATATGATTTTCATATATATGACTTTACCAGGGAAGATGGTTTGCAGGGGAATGAGTTTAACCCGAATGCCAGTTGCAAAACAAGCAATAATGAGCTGATATTTGGAGGTGCCAATGGTTTTAACCTGTTCAAGTCCAAAGATATTAAGTACCCCAATGTGCAGCCTAAAGTAGTGTTCACCGATTTGCAGGTGTACAACCAAACGGTGGTGCCCGGGCAAAAAGTACATGGGAGACAGCTGTTGAGCCAATCTATATCATTAACCGATGAGGTGGTTTTAAAGCACTCAATGAATGTATTTTCCATAGGCTTTACGGCGCTTAACTTTTTCATCCCCGACAAGATCAGGTATCAGTATCGCCTGCATGGTTTTAATGAACAATGGTTGCCTTTGGACCCCGACCAAAAGCTGGTCACCTATACCAACCTAAGTGCTGGCGACTATGTGTTTCAGGTGAAGGCCACTAATGCCGATGGTTCGTGGAATACTCAGTACTCGGAATTGCGAATAGAAGTGCTGCCTCCCTTGTATGCTACTACCTGGGCGTTTCTGCTTTATTCGTTAATCATTCTGCTTGCCATGATTTATTACCGCTATTCGATGCTGCGAAAAGAGCGTTTAAAGTTTGAGATGGAGCAGGAGAAATTGCAAATCAACCGCAATAGGGAGATGGATGAGATGAAGCTGAAGTTTCTGACCAATGTCAGTCACGAGTTCAGAACCCCATTGACGCTGATCCTAACGCCTTTACACAAGCTGATGCATGAAGCTACTGACAAATCTAGCCGCAAGCTGCTGGAAGTGATTGATCGCAATGCCAGGCAGTTGCTTGAGCTGGTCAACCAGCTGCTCGACTTTAGAAAGCTGGAGCTACATGGCCTGAAATACAACCCTTCGTATGGTAATATTGTTGCTTTTCTGCAGGAGGTAAGTAATAATTTTGAGGAGGCTTTTACCAAAAAGCAAATAAGCTTTACGTTTACCCACGAAGTTGATCAGTTCATGCTCAACTTTGATCGTGATAAGCTTCAAAAGGTATTGATGAACTTGTTGTCCAATGCCTTAAAGTTTACCCCGGAGAATGGAGCTGTTGAGCTTTCGCTTCAAATTGATAACAATGAAGAATTAGTGTATATATCGGTAAAAGACAACGGTATCGGTATTAAGCCTTCGGATATGGATAAGATATTTGTTCGCTTCTTCCAATCTGAACACAATAAAAAGCTAGGCCTTTCGGGCAGCGGCATCGGACTTAATCTGGCACGCGAAATGGTGCAGCTGCATAATGGTACCATTCATGTTGAAAGCACGGAGGGTAAGGGTGCTACGTTTAAGGTAGCTCTGCCTGTCACCAGAGAGGTTGATAAGGTAGAGGAAACCGCTGTGGAGATGAGCATTGATGAGCAGGAGCAGCCCGAATTGCACATCGACGCCAAGGGCAAGGCATCCATCTTGCTGGTGGAGGATAATCACGATTTCCGCACGTTTATGAAGGAAACCCTGGAGGACCGGTTTAACATCTATGAGGCAGCTGACGGGCAGGCTGGTATTGAATTGGTGCACAAGGTTATTCCCGATCTGATTATAAGCGATGTAATGATGCCCCGTGTGGATGGTTTGGAGCTTTGTCAACAGCTGCGTAAAGATATACGTACGAGTCATATACCAATTATTTTGTTAACAGCCCGAACAGCTGATGAAGATAAAATCAAAGGGCTGGAGATAGGTGCCGATGATTATATTACCAAGCCATTTAATATGGATTTGTTGGTGTTGCGACTGAATAAACTGCTAGAGAAACGGAGTAAGATGCAAAAGCAGTTTCAAAAAAACGTGGAGATACAACCCAGCGAAGTGCAGATCACCTCGATGGATGAAAAGTTGATAAGCAAAGCGGTGGCCGTGGTCGAAACCAATATTGCCGAATCCTCTTTTTCGGTGGAGGACTTGAGCAGGGAGCTGGGCATGAGCCGTGTCTATTTGTATAAAAAACTGGTGTCAATTACCGGCAAATCGCCCATTGAGTTTATCCGCATCATACGACTGAAGCGTGGTGCGCAATTGTTGCAGAAAAGCCAGATGAATATTTCAGAAATTGCCTATGAGGTAGGCTTTAATAGTCCGCGTTATTTCAGTAAGTACTTTAAGGAAGAGTATGGTATGTTGCCAACGGCATATATGAAATCGTTCAATACAGAAGATAATGCATAGTGGTTGAAGCCTCAGGTTTCTGCGTTTTTTGCAATTAAACCTGGTGAATTAACATTTATGCGGGTGATAAGAAACAAATGGACACCTACTGGCAATTGCTGGCACCTACCTTTGTTGCTGAAAACAACAGCAGTTCTATAATTATGAAAAAATCCTGGCTAATTCTTGTAATCTGTCTGACTGGCTTTGTGGCTTTGGGACAAACAGTACGTGAACGTATAAATTTTGATGATGACTGGTATTTTGCTTATGGCCATCCCTTTGATAAAACAAAAGATTACCATACTGGAACCAGTTACTTTACCTACCTGGCCAAGGCGCGCTATGGCGCTGACGGGGCGGCAGCAGCTGACTTCGACCATAGGGCATGGCGACCTGTAAATTTGCCCCACGACTGGGCAGTGGAAGTACCATTTGATGCCAAAGCCAGTCATAGCCATGGTTATAAAGCTGTTGGTCCCGGTTTCCCGGAAACATCGGTTGGTTGGTATCGCAAAACATTCTTTATTGACAGTACAAAACTGGGCCATCAAATCTTCCTCGATTTTGATGGAGTATCACGCGATACTAAGGTATGGGTCAATGGTCATTACCTGGGCAATGAACCCAGCGGATACCAGAGTTTCAGTTATAACATATCTGACATTATCAACTATGGAGCGGATAATGTGGTAGCTGTTCGTGCCGATGTAAGCATGGAAGAAGGCTGGTATTACGAAGGGGCTGGCATATACCGCCATGTGTGGTTGCGTACAACGCCCGCATTACACATCCCGAAAGATGGACTATTTGTACACAGTGAGGTCACAGATAGTCATGCGCAGGTATTTATCGAGACAGAAGTGGACAACAAAGGTGATGTAGAGCAGCATTTTAGTGTCATGCACCGTGTGCTGGATGCGGCAGGTAATATGGTAGTTCAGTCTGCTGCCGAAACGGCTGTACTTTTGCCAATGGATAATGCCTTACTGAAGACAAGTGTGCAGGTAGAAGCGCCGCAACTGTGGGGCCTCGATGCACCATATATGTACCAGTTAGTGACAGAAATTTGGGCAGATGGGCAATTGATGGATCAGTATCAGACATCCTTTGGCATCAGAACCATCCATTTTGATGCCGATAAGGGCTTCTTCCTAAATGGGAAACGTACTAAACTTAAAGGGACCAATAATCACCAGGATCATGCAGGAGTGGGCTGTGCCATGCCCGATGAATTAATTCGATGGCGTCTGCAGCAACTCAAGAATATGGGAAGCAACGCCATTCGTAGTTCACACAATCCACCAACTCCCGAATTACTCGATTTATGCGATGAGATGGGGATATTGGTCATCAACGAAAATCGCTTAATGGGCACCACCAATAAAGCTTTACACGAACTGGAGCGCTTGATAAAGCGCGATCGGAATCATCCATCGGTTATTGTGTGGTCCATTGGTAACGAGGAGTGGGGCATCGAATGGAACGAAATAGGTGCGCGTATGACCCAAACCATGCAAAACTTTGCCCGGCGTGTTGATCCCACCCGACCGGTAAATGTCGCCATCAGCGGGGGCTGGGGGCAAGGTTCATCCACTACTGTGGAGATAATGGGGTATAATTACCTGGTACATGGCGATACCGATAAGCACCATAAGAATTTTCCGCACCAGCCATCAATAGGTACCGAAGAGGGTTCGACATTTGCTACGCGTGGTGTTTATTTTGAAGATAATGAGCGTCAATATAAAGTGGCGTACGATGTTAAGCCAAGGCCCGATTGGTTTACCATACAGGAGGGCTGGAAGCATTACGCCGAAAGAGATTACCTGTCGGGCACGTTTATATGGACCGGATTTGATTATCGTGGAGAATCAACACCATATACTTGGCCATCGGTCACTTCTTATTTTGGTATGATGGATGTATGTGGTTTTCCAAAGGATAACGTGTTTTACCTTAAATCGTGGTGGCAGGATGAACCGGTGTTACACCTATTGCCGCATTGGAACTGGCAGGGGCAGGAAGGTGATACCATCGATGTGTGGGTATATAGTAATTGCCAGGAGCTAGAACTGCTACTGAACGAACAATCATTGGGCAAAAAGACAATGCCGTTAAATGGCCATTTGTCGTGGAAAGTACCTTATGCTCCCGGAACCATTAAAGCGATAGGGTATAACAAAGGCGAGCATGTGTTGACCAAGGCGCATACAAGCACCGGTGCACCGCAGCAAATCAACTTAAAGGCACATCAGGCGGGCTTAAAGCAACAGAATGATCTGGCGGTTATAACGGTGGAGGTGCTGGATGAGAAGGGGCTTCATGTACCAACTGCCAATAACCTGATTGAGTTTGAAATAGATGGTCCGGGAAAAATAATTGGACTGGGCAATGGCAATCCAACATCGCATGAAAAAGAGGTGTTTATTGATGATTATCAGCAGATAGAATTGCCTGAAACCAACATGCATAGCGTGACTGATACTGAGTTAGCTGGGCAGCTGACAGTATTAAAAAAGAAGGAGCAAAAATACATTAAGCAATTGGAAGCAGAGAAGGCCTTGGTGACTGAGTTCATGTTGACAGAAACGCCAAACGAAAATCAACAATATACCTGGTATTATACCCATGTTGGCCATCAGCAACGCATCTACCTCAATGGGCATCTCCTGAGCGATCAGCTCAGCGCCAACGAACAGAGTGCAAGCTTTGTAATTGACAACAGTTTATTAAAAAAGGGCCGCAATCAGGTGCTGGTGATAACCCAGCCATTTGAGCCACAAAACGAGTGGGATAAGCCCAATCGTAAGGTAGGTGTGATACAGGTAATCACTCAGGCAGAGTCGCCCAAACGCCGACTGTTTAATGGCTTAGCTCAGGTGCTTGTGCAATCGACCGGTGAGCCGGGGCAAATTACCTTAAAAGCTAAGTCAGAGGGATTGCAGGCAGGAGCAATACGTCTAGATATTGTGCCCTAAAGTGAGATATTTTCTATTAAATGCTTTAGCCTGATTTGTTCCATGGCTACTCGAATCAATTGCTCATTCATATTAATTCTTCATTGATGAAAAAACTCGTATTAATTCTTTCCTTCATAGTATTTTACAATATAGTGAGTGCTCAGAGTCAGCCAGATTCGCAACTGGCTGCACAAGGCTCGTTTATGAATCCGATATTTGCCGGAGATTATCCGGATCCCAGTATTCTGGTTGATGGTGACAACTTTTGTGTTGTTCATTCATCCTTTGAATATTATCCCGGTTTAACGATTTGGCATTCGAGAGATTTAGTAAACTGGACACCGCTTGTCAATGCTCTGACGGAATATGTAGGCTCTGTTTGGGCCCCGGATATAGCCAAGTATGATGGAAAATACTATATCTATTTTCCGGCTAACAATACCAATTACGTGGTTGTTTCAGAGTCTGTTGAAGGGCCGTGGAGTGCCCCGGTTGACTTGCATATTGGTAATATCGATCCGGGAAATGTGGTTGACGAAGAGGGTAATCGTTTCTTATACTTTAGCAACGGTGGCTATGTGCCTTTATCTGCTGATGGCTTATCGGTTACCGGTGAGCTTAAACATGCCTATGATGGCTGGCCCATTCCGAGAGACTGGAGTATTGAGTGTTTTTGCATGGAAGGACCAAAGCTATTTAAGCGAGGCGATTACTATTACTTACTAGTGGCGCAAGGCGGTACAGCTGGTCCGGCTACTGGCCATATGGTGGTTGCTGCGCGTTCAAAGTCGGTCACCGGTCCATGGGAAAACTCCCCGTATAATCCCATTATTCGAACTAAGAGTAAGGATGAAAAGTGGTGGTCGGTGGGTCATGCAACGGTGTTTGGCGATGCACAAAATGATTGGTGGATGCTGTTTCATGGCTATGAAAAAGACCACTACAACATGGGGCGGCAAAGCTTGTTAATGCCTGTTGAATGGACCGCAGATAATTGGTTTAAGGTACCCGATAATGTGCAAGTTGATGAGCCGATCAAACTACCAGTTTTAGCCGGGAGCGAAAGTGCATTTGAGTTGAGCGACTCGTTTGATGAACCACGTTTAAATGCACAATGGAAATTTTTTAGGGGCGATGATTCCTTACGATACAAATTGGATAATGGCCTGGTCATTAGCGGAAAAGGACATAATATAGCTGAAAGTGAACCATTATTATGTGTGCCTCGTCATCACTCATATACTGCTGAGGTAGAGCTGGAAATAGAAGGTGATGCCATTGGAGGTCTTGTTCTTTTTTATAGTCCCAAGATAGCTTCAGGAATTTTGGCTGATAGTTCCAATGTTTTAGCCAATTTAAGAGGCTGGCAATTTGTCACCGAAGAAAATGTACTGAACAACCGGGTCTGGTTAAAGCTGAAGAATTGCAATAATACCGTTGATATGTATTACTGTTGTGATGGGACGAACTGGTACAAGATAGAAAACTCAGCTGAAGTTTCGGCTTATCATCATAATGTGTTGAGCGATTTTCTTAGTTTGCGGATTGGTTTGGTGTCAATGGGAGCAGGGCAAGTCACTTTCAAGAATTTTAAGTACACACCAATAGAATAATAAATACAAAAGATAATTGATTCACGCGATGAAAGAATTGACTAAATACTTTATTGTTATAAGTTTGATGTTTCTTGGCTTTTGGGCATGTCAGCCACCTATGACCAGTTTGTTATTTAGCGATGCCGATATCACTTATGAAGGGCGTATACTCATGCGCGATACGGTGGCCGAGTTAATATGGCCTGGCACCAGCGTATCCATCAGTTTTAAAGGCACCGGATTAACAGCAACCTTGCAGGACCTGGATACAGCCAATTATTATAATGTCATTATTGATGATGTACCGACAGCGGTGATACATACCGATACCACAAAGCAACACTATGTATTGGCTTCTGATTTGAAGAAAGGGGTACATACAGTGCAGCTGTTTAAACGTACTGAATGGGATAAAGGTAAAACACTGTTTTATGGTTTTAAGCTCCACGAAGGGGGTAAGGTCCTTTCGCCACCAAAGCCTAAAAAACGGAAAATTGAGTTTTATGGTAATTCAATAACCTGTGGATATGGCAATGAAGACACCAGCGATCAGGACCGGTGGTTTGGCTATTTTCAGAACAATTATGAAACGTATGCGGCCATCACGGCCCGCCATTTTAATGCACAATACCATTGCATTGCCAAGTGGTATTGGCATAACGGTTAGCTGGTTTCCAATGGTGATGCCTGAGATGTATAATCGATTAGATCCCACCGATTCTACATCTGTTTGGGATTTTAATAGCTATGTACCCGATGTGGTGGTCATCAACCTATTTCAAAACGACTCCTGGATTGTGACTGATCCTAACAACGAACAATTCATCAATCGGTTTGGCGAACAGGCTCCCACTGATACAACTATCATACAGGCATATAAAGATTTTGTAGGCTCCATACGTGGTCAATACCCTCATGCGGCCATTATTTGTGCCCTTGGTAATATGGATGCCACCAAAAGTGGTTCTGCCTGGCCAGGCTATGTTCAATCAGCTGTTCATCAACTCAATGATCCGGATATCTATACCTGCTTTTTTCCTTATAAAAATACGGGAGGCCATCCTAAGGTTAATGAGCAGCGGCAGATGGCTAGTCAACTGATTGAATTCATCGAAGCGAATATCAATTGGTGAAAAAAGAATAGCACTGAGATAAAATGCAATGGCAGTGGTAAAAAGTATCACTGCCGTTTTGCTTTAGCCATGGCTAATACACGTTTTTAGTACCCGTGAAATTTTTACGGAATTCAGAAGGAGTATAACCTTGTTTCTTTTTAAATATTCGGTTAAAATTAGAGATATTGTTAAATCCACACGAATAGCATATTTCACCCACGCTTTTATTGGTTTCAATCAGCAGGCGTGTAGCATAACCTAATCGTATTTCATTGGCAAAATCAACAAACGATTTGCCGGTTCTTTGTTTAATAAGGCGACTGAATGAAACAACTGTCATATTAACATGCGCAGCAGCTTCTTCTACCTTAAGCTTCTTTTGATAATTAGCTTTAATAAAGGCATAAATGGATTCAATACGTTCGCTGTTATGGAAATCACTATTGCGCAGAAATGAAATGTTGGTGAGTAACTGCTGATGACGCGAAATGGCTAAATCATAGAGCAATGACTGAAACTCCAAAAAACTATCATAGCCTCGCTTCTCTGTTATGCGCTTTATTCTGGGTTCAACCAGAGCTATGGTGTCACTTGAAAAACGAATACCCCTGTTGGCATTGACAAAGAGCTCTTTAATGGGTTTCATTATGTTACGATCGAGCATGTTCTGGTCAAACAGTTCACGCGGAAACTGAATAGTAATTTCATGATATACTCCATTATTGATATTCTGAAAGTTTTCCCACCCATGGTATAGGTTAGGTCCAACCATTACCAGTTCCTTTTCGGTGATAATACCGATGTGGTCGCCAACAATACGCTTGCCACCCTGTGCATTGGTAATGAAATTGATCTCAAATTCGGGATGAAAATGAACAGGAAAAGAAAAGGCTTTGCGCTTTCTGTCAAACACCAGAAAACAATCATTGTCTTTTAAGGGTGTTATTTCACGATGTATTTGATTTTCCATAGCCTTAGATTTAGATTCTACAAGGTAATTATGTTGGTACTATTATATATGCTCGTTTGATAAAATATTGTGTACGATTTGTTAATAAGGTTATTAACAATCATTTTAAACTTAGTGTAAGGTGCTGTTTGATAGGTGTTATGGTGTTTTTGGTGATTGCTGTGTCTGCTTGATCTTTGACTTATTTGCATTGATACAATAATATCAAATAGTGATAGAATAAAGGTTGTTCTGGTTACGCACTGCCTATACATTTGTATCGTTGAATGCTAACTTAAATCAGTTGAAATGAACAGACTTTTCTCAATGGTCTTTGTTTTGCTTATACTTTCCTCCTGCAAAACAAATAAAGAAACTAATGATAATGCCAAGGACGAATTACGCTCAACGCTAATGGCGCTCAAAGGAAAGGGTATCCTCTTTGGGCATCAGGATACCTATGCCTATGGTTACTATTGGAATGATGTGGAAGGCATGTCGGATGTGAAACGCGTAACGGGCGATTATCCGGCTGTATTCGGGTGGGAGCTGGGTGGCATTGAGAAAGGTGTGAAAGCCAATTTGGATACTGTAGCCTTCGATAATATTCGTAAATATGCCCTTAAAGCCTATCAGCAAGGCGGCATTAACACCTTTAGCTGGCACCCGTTTTCGCCTATCAACCGGGCCGACTCGTGGGATACCAGCACCCGGGTAGTGGAGCATATCATACCTGGCGGTAAGTACCATGAGGCTTTTAAGAAAGATTTAGATGTCCTGGCCGATTTTTTAAACAGCATTACAACCAATGATGGCGCCAAAGTGCCTTTTATTTTCAGACCATGGCATGAGATGGATGGCACCTGGTTTTGGTGGGGCATTAACAGTTGTACACCCGAAGAACTTATCGAGCTATTCAGGTTTACGGTCTCTTATTTGCGTGATGCAAAAGGGATGGAACAGATGCTGGTAGCCTACTCGCCCGACCGTAATTTTGATTCGCTCCGTGGATATCTGAAATGGTACCCGGGCGATGAATATGTGGATGTTATCGGCATGGATAATTACTACGATTTATACACCGATGGATTATTAGATGAAGCCATTGCCAAGTTGCATATTGTTATCGATTATGCCAATCAAACGGGTAAGTTATCTGCCTTAACCGAAACGGGTTATGAAAATATTCCTGATTCAACCTGGTATACCAGTAAGTTGGGAACAGTACTTAATGATAGTGTAGTGGCAGCCAATATCAGCTATACACTGGTGTGGCGAAATGACCCGATGAAACACTTCTTCTTTCCGTATCCTGAGCATCCTTCGGCTAAATACGCCAGGCAGTTGTTGGAACAGAAGAATATCTGGTTGTTAAATGATTTGGTAGAGTTTAAAAAAGATAGATAAGAGGGAATAATAGAGTATCTCCTGAAGAATAGATTATGATGGAACAGAGTTTTGAAAAGCGATTGGATAAGATTAGGAAAACATACAATAAGAAAATAAAACGCCGAAATAAAGCGTTGTTTAGTTTGAATGGATGGTATAACAGATACAAACGGCCTGTGCTAACACGCGAACATGTGCCCCTCCATTGGCGATATGATCTAAATAAGGAAACGAATCCGTTTCTGATGGAGCGTATCGGGTTTAATGCCGCTTTTAATGCCGGAGCTATCAAATTAGATGACAAATACCTTCTGGTTGTTCGTGTGGAAGGCAACGATCGAAAGTCTTTCTTTGCAGTGGCTGAAAGTGATAATGGGGTGGAAGGTTTTCGTTTTTGGGACAAACCCATTACATTGCCTCAAACAGAAGTGCCTGACACAAATGTATATGACATGCGCCTGACTCAGCACGATGATGGATGGATATATGGTGTGTTCTGCACCGAACGCAAAGACCCCAATGCAGGTGAAGGAGATACGAGCAGTGCCATTGCGGCAGCTGGTATAGCACGCACTAAAGACCTTATTCAGTGGGAGCGGCTGCCTGATTTAATTTCGACCTCGGGTCAGCAGCGCAATGTGGTACTTTTTCCTCACCTGATTGACGGACAATATGCGTTTTATACTCGCCCGCAGGATGGTTTTATTGATACCGGTAAAGGAGGAGGCATTGGTTTTGGTTTGTCAGAAACAATTGAACAACCCGAGGTGAAAGAAGAGGTGATTGTGGATGCAAAAACCTACCATACGATTTACGAGGTTAAAAATGGATTGGGGCCGGCACCTATTAAAACCTCACAGGGCTGGTTGCAGCTGGCACATGGCGTTCGTAACACAGCCGCCGGATTGCGTTATACCTTGTATGTGTTCATGACCGATTTGGAAAAACCATGGGAGGTTACACATAAACCACATGGGCATTTTATTGCACCACAAGAGGCTGAGCGTGTTGGTGATGTATCCAATGTGGTGTTCTCAAATGGCTGGATAGCCGATGAGGATGGTACCGTTTATATTTATTATGCATCATCAGATACGCGGCTGCATGTAGCTACCACCACTATAGACCGATTGGTTGATTACTGTCTGCATTCTCCACAAGATAAATGGCATTCACATTTAAGTGTAGAAACCATCAACGAATTGATTGAGAGTAATAATGATTTTATGCATTTAATCGATTAGGAAGGTATTAAATTGTATATTGATATGACTGATAAAGTTACATTAAAGGAGAGAATTGGTTATGGTTTTGGCGATGCAGCCTCTTCCATGTTCTGGAAAATCTTCTCCATTTTCTTGCCCATCTTCTACACCGATGTATTTGGTATATCAGCCGCAGCTGTCGGCACCATGCTACTGGTTACCCGCATTTGGGATGCGGCTAATGATCCGTTGATGGGCATTTTATGTGACCGTACCAATACAAGGTGGGGAAAGTTCAGACCTTATTTATTGTGGATGGCCGTTCCGTTTGGTGTTGCCGGTTTGTTGATGTTTACAACGCCAGACTTCGGACTGACTGGTAAACTTATATATGCTTACCTGACTTACACGCTAATGATGATGGTTTATACGGCCATTAATGTGCCATACGCCAGTCTGCTGGGGGTAATGTCGCCGGTATCCGATGATCGCACCTCCTTTGCATCGTATCGGATGGCCTTTGCTTTTGCAGGCAGTATTTTAGTGGTATTGATTTATCAGCCTTTGGTAGATGGCTTTAAAACTGTCTTTGCCGAAACAACTGCATACCAGCTAACCATGTTGGTGGTGGGGAGCATTGTTATTGGCATGTTTTTATTGACTTTTAGCTGGACACGGGAGCGAATTTCGCCACCCAAAGGACAGAAAAATAACCTGAAAGAGGATTTGAAGAATTTGGCAGGTAACATTCCCTGGTTTATTCTCCTGGGGGCCGGGGTGGCCACACTGGTATTTAACTCGGTGCGCGATGGCGTAACACTTTACTACTTCAAGTATTTTATAAGCGATGATGTGGCCCTTTCATGGACCAATGCGACTTTTACGTTTAGCACGTTGTACCTGTTCCTGGGGCAATCAACCAATATGATTGGCGTAATAATGGCCAAGTCGGTTTCATCGCTCTTAGGCAAACGCAGAACCTTTATGTATGCCATGTTTGGCGCTGCCATATTAAGTGCCTGCTTCTTTTTTGCCGGTAAAAATCAGTTGTGGCTGATATACACGCTTCAGGCACTGATAAGTTTCTGTGCCGGTATTGTTTTCCCATTGTTGTGGTCGATGTATGCCGATGCAGCCGATTATTCGGAGTGGAAAACAGGAAGACGAGCAACCGGTTTAGTGTTTTCGGCATCAAGTATGTCACAAAAGCTGGGATGGACCATTGGGGGCTCCATTACCTTATGGCTGCTGGCCCTTTATGGTTTTGAAGCCAATGTGGAGCAGTCATCAGAAACCATTCGTGGCATTAAATACATGATGAGCTTCGTTCCCGGTGTCGCAGCGCTTATATCCGGCCTGGTTATGATGCTCTATCAGCTTAATGATAAAAAGATGCTGGCCATTAACCTTGAGTTAGAGCAGCGAAGAGCCGCCGAATAGTTTGTCAACCAAATCAAAAAGCTATGAAGAAATTATTAATAATGCTATACAGTTGCTTCGTGCTTATGGCCTGTCAGCAACCAAATCGTGAAAACATGACTGTTCAGGTAATCAATAAGGGATGGACTTACCAGGAAGTGGATGGTGAGCACAAGGGAAATGCTACCGTGCCTGGCACAATTCATACCGATCTACTCAACGAAGGGCATATAGAAGATCCATTTTATCGGAATAATGAAGCCAAGCTGCAATGGATTGATAAGCAAGACTGGGTTTATACAACCAGTTTTGATGTGGATGCCGGAACGTTGAAAAAAGACAGAGTAGAACTACATTTCTATGGACTCGATACCTATGCGGATATCTACGTGAATGGGCATCTGCTCAAAGAGACCAATAATATGCATCGTGAATGGTCTGTGGATGTGAAAGAATATATTCATTTGGGTGCAAATCAACTGAAGATATATTTACATTCACCCATCAAAAAAGGATTAGCCTTATACGATGCAGCTGCCTATGCTTATCCGGCCACTAATGATCAATCTGAAAATGGCGGTTTAGGTGATAAGAAGGTGTCGGTATTTACGCGTAAGGCCGGCTATCACTATGGATGGGATTGGGGACCTCGCTTTGTAACTTCAGGCATTTGGCGTCCTGTTGAGCTACGTAGCTGGAATGATTTACGCCTTCAGTCGGTATACATTCAACAGCCTCAAGTGACAGCAGAGCTGGCTAAACTAATTGCGGACGTGAATATCGAATCTGAAAAGCAGATGCAAGTAAAGCTTAGGGTGAAGCATCATGAAAAGGTATTGGCCGAACAAGTGGTTGCAGTTGAGCGGGGTATAAATAATGTCACTCTGCCCTTTGAAATAACTAAGCCTAAGTTGTGGTGGAGTAAGGGACTTGGCGAAGCCAATATGTATGATTTTAAAATCGAAGTAAAGAACGAAGAAAACAGTATGATAGCCAAACAAACGCTATCTACTGGTTTGCGTTCTGTGCGATTGGTGCGTGAAAAAGATGAAGCGGGAGAGTCGTTCTTGTTTGAATTAAACGGTGTGCGCGTATTTGCCAAAGGGGCTAATTACATCCCCAACGATAGTTTTTTACCGCGAGTTACCAAAGCAGACTATGAAAAAGTAGTGGCTGATGCGGTTGACGCCAATATGAATATGTTGCGCATATGGGGTGGTGGCATTTACGAAGATGATTATTTCTATGAGCTGTGCGATCGAAATGGCATCATGGTTTGGCAGGATTTTATGTTTGCCTGTTCCATGTATCCGGGTGATGAGGCGATGCTTGATAATATTAAGCACGAAGCCATTGATAATGTAAAGCGTTTGCGCAATCATCCTGCCATTGTGCTTTGGTGCGGCAATAACGAAATAAATACCGCCTGGCATCATTACGGCCAGGGTGGCTGGGGCTGGAAGCAACGCTACGCAACAGAACAACAGGAGGGAATTCAGAAAGCTTACCTGGATATTTTTCATCGGGTATTGCCAGAAGTAGTGGAAGAATACACGAATAGTATCGATTACTGGCCTTCGTCACCACAGGCGGGTTATGAACCGGATAAACATGCCGGGTATGATACCAGCTCGGGCGACATGCATTACTGGGGAGTTTGGCATGGTTTGCACCCGTTTAGCGACTTTGATCAATACCAATCACGATTTATGAGCGAGTATGGCTTTCAGTCGTTTCCCGATTTTGAAACGGTGAAGACCTATGCCGAGCCCGGTGACTATAATATCGAATCGGATGTGATGGCTGCACATCAGCGCAGTGGTATTGGCAATTTGCGTATTAAGGAGTACATGAGCTGGTATTATGAAGTGCCTGATGATTTTGAGCAGTTCCTGTATATGAGCCAGGTTTTACAGGCACACGGAATGCGCATGGGAATTGAAGCCCATCGTCGCGCCATGCCCTATTGCATGGGTTCCTTGTATTGGCAGATTAACGACTGTTGGCCAGTGGCCAGTTGGAGCAGTACCGATTATTATCATAAATGGAAATCCATGCACTATGCTGTGCGTGAAGCCTTTAGTCCAGTCATGATTAGCGCAATAAATTCAGGAGAAGAGGTAGAGGTATATGTTGTGTCTGACTTGTTGGAGAATAAACAAGCAATCCTCGAATTAAAGATTATGGATTTTAATGGTAATCAGGTCTATAAGGCATTCAGGGACATTACCATTAATGCCAATGCAAGTACAAAATTACCAGCCATCAGTATTAATGATATCGAAGGCTTGAATGTAAACTACAATGTTTTGGTCTTAAATGTGGTGGATGAAACCGGTATTCTTTGTTCAAAAAATCACTACTTCGCAAATGCAAAGGACTTGCTTTTGCCCAAAGCTGAGTTAGATATTTCAGTTTTAAAAGAAGGAGATGATACCTATTTAGAGGTACACTCAGATGCCCTTATTCGCAGTTTATACCTGTATGATAATCGCTCAGGATTGGTACTAAACGATAACTATTTTGATGTTTTACCTGGTGAAACAAAGAAAGTGAAGGTTTTAAGTTGCAGATATCCAGTCGAATATAAGGAGGTTAACTTTAGGCACATAAAGCATTAACATTTGAACACACCTTTTGGTAAAAAAGAACAGACATTTGATGTTGCAATAGATCAGCTTTGGTTTGGAATGTATAGAAAACAAAGTTCAAATAGATAGAATTTTATAAACGTTTGCTTAATCACTAACACACACATTACACTTCGCTTCGAAAATACAAGGTATTGATTCAATAGTATTAACGATGAATTAGTAAGGTGTTTAAATTTGTTAAAAATTCAAAGTGTAGAAAATACAATAAGTAATCTAATCAATTAATTAAAACAATTTTTATGAATTTAAATCTGCGATTAGTTAGTGTTATTGTCATTTTTCTGATGGTACATATCATGTACTCCCAGGAGAGGACCTTAACAGGAACAGTAAAGGATGATATAAATCAGCCTTTGCCGGGTGTTTCCATCATTATTGAAGGAACAACTCAAGGAACAATTTCTGATGTAGAAGGTAATTTCTCACTCAAAGTGCCCGAGGGAGATGTTAACCTTGTTTTCTCATTTATCGGGTTTCAACGCCAGGTAATTAATGTGACAGGGCAAGCAACTGTAACTGTTCAGTTATTGCCGGATACCGAAGATCTGGACGAGGTAGTGGTAGTGGGTTATGGTACGACTAAAAAGAAACTGGTAACCGGTGCCAATCTGAATGTAAAGGGCGAAGAACTGGAGGCTTTAAATACAGCCAATGCGCTTGATGCTATGAAGGGTATTACACCAGGTCTGAACATTGTACAAAATAACGCACAACCAGGGGCTGGTACCAAGGTGTATATTCGTGGTATTGGTACAACTGGTAATTCTCAACCTTTATACATTGTAGACGGTGTGATACAAGGCAATATTGATTACCTGAGTACAAACGATATTGAAAGCGTGGATGTGTTAAAGGATGCCGCTTCTGCAGCTATCTATGGTTCACGTGGTGCAAATGGTGTGATTTTGGTAACCACCAAAAAAGGTCGTAAAAATATGAAGGCAACTGTCACCTATGATGGTTACCATGGATGGCAAAATATATACAAACGCCCTGATTTATTAACAGCTCAAGAGTACATGTTGATAAAAGATGAAGCCCGTGTTAATGACGGTTTGCCGCTTTTTGACTGGGCTAATAATATACCTAATTACGACCAGATTGTAAGTGGAGAATGGAAAGGGACTGACTGGTTTGGCAAAGCGCAAGTTGATAATGCTCCAATTCTGAACCACTCATTAAATATTTCGGGTGGTAGCGATAAATCCGTTTATTCGCTTGGTTTTTCTTATTTCAGTCAGGATGGTGTTATGGGTAAGCAATCCGACTCGTACTACAACCGATTCACAGTTAGGTTAAATACCGAGCATACCCTGTTTTCAAATGAGCAAAGGGATATTGTAAAAGTAGGTCAGAACCTCACTTACTCAAAATCAAAAAATAACTCGATTCGTACAGGTAATATCTATTGGAACGACGTGGGTAACTTTATTCGCATGCATCCTATTATGTCGATTTATGATGATAACGGTGATTATTCCTATGCCAGCGGGTTTGCTCCTCAAACAGCTAACCCAATCGCCTTAATGGACTACCTAACCAAATATGGCGAAAACGATAATAATACAATGGTTGGTAACGCTTATTTACGGATAGAGCCAATAAACAATCTGAGTATTCAATCACGTATTGGTTTTAATATGTGGTGGGGTGGTGGAAGAAGCTGGACGCCTGCTTACAACTTAAGTTCGAATGTTACAAGTAGTGAAGATCAGGTCACTCAAAATATGTGGTCAGGCTATTCATACATCTGGGATAATACGGCCACCTATGATTTTACTTTAGAAGATCACAGTTTTACCATGATGGCAGGTAATAGTGTTGAATATACGCCAATTGCCTACAACCTGAGTGCAACAGGTAAAGAAACGTTATTCAATAAATGGGATAATGCTTACATAGATAATTCACCAACCATTGTTTCTGCTTCAGGTAATGATGATTACGGCATGTCTATTATGTCATATTTTGGCCGTTTATCGTGGAATTACAACGAAACATACATGTTCTCAGCCATGTTAAGAACGGATGGTTCAAGTAACTTTGCTAAAGAAAACCGTTGGGGTGTATTCCCGTCTGTATCGGCCGGATGGGTGATGAGTAACGCCTCTTTTATGGAAGGTGCATCCAACTGGTTAGATTTCTTTAAAATCAGAGCAAGTTGGGGACAGGTTGGTAACCATGCTATCTCACCATTTTTATATTCTTCAACCATGGGTTATTACGATTCAGATGCCGAATACTATGACGCATCGTATGGTTTTGGTAGTGATAAAGGTTCCAGTGACGGTTCAAGTACCCGCCTGACCGGTTCGTACCCAACGCGCATTCCTAATGAAGATATTACCTGGGAAACATCAGAACAGCTTAATATTGGATTTGATGCCAATTTCTTGAGCTCGCGAATGAGAGTTTCGTTTGATTGGTACGATAAAACAACCAAAGACTGGTTAGTTTGGACATCAGTACCAGCTTCTAATGGTATTAGTGGACAGATGATTAATGGTGGTGATGTAAAAAATACCGGGGTTGAATTGTCACTGGGCTGGAATGATAATGTTGGCCAGTTCAAATACGGAGCAACGCTTTCATACTCCTATAACAAAAACGAAGTAACATCCATTGCCAATACTGAAAAGATCATTCACGGGCAATCAAATGTGATGACTCAGGGAAGTGGTGAAATGTATCGTGCCCAGGAAGGATTTCCTATTGGCTATTTCTGGGGCTATCAAACAGACGGGGTTATTCAAAATGAAGCCGAAGCCAATGCATACGTAGCACCTGCAGGTGCTGATAATGCAGGTGAGAAATATTTTGAAGATCAGGTGCCGGGCGATTTACGCTTTGTTGACCAAAATGGCGATGGTCTTATTAATGATGAGGATAAAGTGATGTTAGGCCAGCCAATGCCCGATCATATCGTTGGTTTACAGTTAAACTTCGAATACAAAGGCGCATTCTTAAATGTTACAGGTAATGGTGCTTTTGGTCATCAAATTGCACAATCTTATCAATCGGGTAACTCAGAATGGGATAACACCACAACGGCTGTTTTCGATCGCTGGTACGGAGAAGGTACATCTACTAAAATGCCACGCCTGACGGCTAGTTTGCATGAGCGCAATGACTTGTATATCTCAGATATCTTTATTCATGATGCCGATTATTTTAAAATCAGCAACATTACCATTGGCTACGATGTGAAACGACTAGTGCCTGACTTTAAAGTGCTATCAGAAGCTAAGCTATACTTCACGCTTCAGAACTACTTTACATTCACCAAATACGATGGAATGGATCCGGAAGTAGGTTACGGACCTGATGGTTGGTCTTCTGGTATTGATCTGGGATTATATCCTGCTTCTAAAACAATGATGGTGGGCTTAAACCTTAAGTTTTAATCAATAGATACATCAATTAAGGCTTAAAAAATAGAAATATGAATAAAATACTTTATATATCGATTATAGCAGCTTCACTTATCTTAATGACAGGATGTGGAGATGAATTTCTGAATAGGGAAAACCTATACGAAAAGAACCTGGAGACTTATTACGAGACGCCAAAAGATGTGGATGAAGCGCTGATTGGTGCCTACTCGCGCCTGACGGTTGATGCGGGTATCAATCACCCGATGCTATTGGCTAATGTTTTATCAGATGATTGTTACTCTGGTGGCGGAACAGGTGATGCCGAGGCCTGGGATATTGACCAGCAAAAGAACAGGGCTGAGGATAGATACTTACATATTTATCAGCGATCATACTCAGGTATCTATAGCCTCAATATGTTGCTAAATAATTTTGATAAAGCGGTTTATGAAGACGCTGTTCTTCAAAAGCAACACAAAGGTGAAGCTCAGTTCCTACGAGCCTATTATTACTTTCGTCTGGCACAGCTGTTTGGCGAAGTGCCTTTAAACCTGGGAACAGAATTAGCATATCTGGGCAAGGCTTCTCACGAAGAGCTTTATCAGCAGATTGCAAGTGATCTTAAAGGCGCCATCGAAAATTTACCTGATGAAGCCTGGACAGAAGGCTGGGCCAATGAAAACAGCGGACGTGCTACCAAATGGGCTGCAGAAGCGCTAATGGCTCGTGTTTACTTGTTTTATACGGGTTATTATAATGCCTCAGATTTGCCAGGAGGCATCACCAAGGCCAATGTAGTTGAGTGGATAGAAGACTGTATCAATAATAGTGGTCATGGTTTGTTAGACGATTTCCGCAGTAACTGGCCCTATGCACATTTGTTTGTCGATGAAGATGATAATGGTGTAGACGATATCCCATGGCCGGGAGATGGTCACAAAGAAACAGTTTGGGCCATCAAATATACCAACCAGGGGCATTGGGCCGGACCAGGTAACCCAGGACGTCTGGCGTATACCAACCAGCAAGTGTTGTATAATTCAATGCGCGGTGGCGTCGATTATCCTCCTTATGGACAGGGTTGGGGCATAGGTCAGGTGAGTACTTTACTGGATGCCGCCATGTTGGGTGACCCACGACAAGAGATGACCATTATTGATGTAACTACCGATCCGGCTTTAGTTGGTTCGCATGAGTGGGGTGCCTGGCAGTTCAGAGACGAAACAGGTCTTTACAACAAGAAATACTCGGCCATATTAACCGCAACCACCAATGACGCCGGGCAAACGGTTTATAAGGGTATGTATTATAACCTGTTTGGTGGTTTGGAAGAAAGCTATCAGCTATGGAATATGCAGGATGATATTATTATTCGTTTTGCCGATGTATTACTAATGCATTCAGAACTGACTGGTACAGCTGATGGATTGACTGAAGTACGTGCTCGTGTAGGCCTGGATGAAGTGGCCTATTCACTGGATAACATAAAGAAAGAGCGTCGAATTGAGTTAGCCCTTGAAGGTGTAAGGTATTACGATCTGTTACGTTGGGGAGATGCAAAAACAGCTATTGAAGCAGCCAATGGTGCTCCGGTGAAATTATTGGGTCTTGATGATGTGTATAGCGTAAATTTTGATGAAGCGAAGGCTTTTCTGCCACTACCTGAATCTGAAATTAACTTGTCGCGAGGTAATTTAATTCAGAACCCGGGTTGGGCCAAGTAACCTGTTTTATCAACTGTGAAAAAAACAAAATAAGATGAAGAAAAATATATTATATATTCTGACTTTGGTCACAGTGGTATTATCTGCCTGTGATGCAATTGAAGACCGACAATCATTGGCGCCTGCCAGAGATGCTGGTGAATTGAAGCAATCAATTTCAGTGGAGGTTGTGGGTAACACGGTTACCTGTTCAACAAGTATTAAGGACTTAACTGTAGCATGGAGCTCTTCAAATGGATGGACAAGTTCTGGCACCAGTGGAACATTCGATGCGCCATTAAAAGGCGACTATACGCTCACTACCTATTTCCTTGGTGGCGATGAGCGCGTTGAAGTGACCACTGATTTTAACATACCAGCTGATGATCCTGAGTTTTTTGCGCATCCATATTGGGCTTTAATCGCTCAGCACGATGGTGCCCGTGAAAAGACTTGGGTATGGGCCGATGATAACGATTATGCCGGCGGCAACGTGTGGGGTAACGGCGGTTGGAGAGCCAGTCGCAAAGGTGAATGGTGGACGGTTTCCATGGATTGGTTTGCCGAAAACAAAGGCGCCTCGCCCATGGATAAGCTGACATTCAGCATGGACGGTCAGTTAAACTTTAGTACTGAAATGCCTGGAGTTGGTCAGCCCGGAACAGGTTCTGGTGCCTGGATTATGGCTTTAGGAGGTGAGAATATACTGGATGATGCCGACGGAGCAGAATGGTCACAAGGGTCCATAAAGCTAACCGGCCACAGTATTCCTTGTGGTATTATTGGAAGTGATGTGATTCAATACGAATTCTGGATTGTTAAACTAACCGAAGATGAAATGGTATTGTGCGCACCAGAAGGTGGGGCAGGAGCTGATCCTTGGAGTGGAGCATGGTTTTTCCATTATAAGCGCGAAGGATATGAGTATCCATAATCAGAACAAGTGGATTGAAACATAAATTAGAGAATAAGTGGGGTTGTGAAGGATACAGCCTCACTTATTTATTAAAAAACAGAAGATTTCCCGACAATGAAACCACTAAAACTACTAATAGCGATTGTTTTAGCTGCCTTTATGGGGCAACAGGCTAAAGCCAATATTGCACTGCCATCTATTTTTAACAGTCACATGGTGCTTCAGCAAAACAGTGAAGTTAAGTTATGGGGCTGGGGCAATCCTACCGAAAAAGTGGCGGTGACTACCTCGTGGAGCACTGATACATTACACACCGTGGCCAGCAATCAATGCAGTTGGTCAGTGGTGCTTTCTACCCCTGAAGGCAGCCATCAGGCGCATACCATTACCATACAGGGCTACAACACAATCACTTTATCAGATGTGCTGATGGGAGAGGTGTGGCTCTTATCCGGGCAATCAAATATGGAATGGAATGCCCGCTTTGGCTTTGATAATGCGGAGGAGGAAGTGAAAAATGCCCATCACTCCAATATTCGCTTATTCACTGTTGGGCGGCGGGCTTCAGAGTTTCCTAACCTGGATGTACAAGGCAAGTGGTCGGTATGCTCACCTGAAACTATGCTCGATTTCAGTGCCATCGGATACTTTTTCGGACGAACACTGAAAGATTCATTAAACGTGCCAATAGGCCTGATTAACACAGCCTGGGGAGGCTCACCCATTGAAATATGGATACCCGAAGAAAAAATAACTCAGCACGAATATTTGCTTGAGGAGTCGAAGAAAATTCAAGAAATGAGCTGGAGTGCCCGTGAGCCCGGCCGGGCCTATAATTCCATGATACATCCGTTGATGCCATTAGCCATAGCAGGGGTGCTTTGGTACCAGGGCGAAACCAATGCGGCCAATCCCAAAGCATACACGCAAATGTTATCCACATTAGTCAATTCGTGGCGGGATGGATTTAATAACGTTTTTCCATTTTACTATGCGCAAATAGCACCTTGGAATGGCTATGGACCCGTTTCTGGAGCACAGGTACGGGAGGCGCAGAGAAGAGCGTTGGACGTCATCGAAAGCACCGGCATGGTGGTGGTCAGCGATATTGGCGATACCATTGATATTCATCCGCGAAATAAATTAGAAGCCGGCATTCGATTTGCCAACCTGGCGTTAAACAAAACCTACGGACTATCAAACTTACCCGTTTCCGGCCCTATGTATCAATCCTTTTCTACTAAAGGCAAAAAAGTCATTGTCAACTTTAGCCATGCCGAAGGCTTGCATGCCAAAGGCGAGGCTTTAAAGATGTTCGAGCTTAAAAACAGCGATGGGAAATGGTATCCGGCCAAAGCACGTATTAAGAAAAATATGGTGGAAGTGTATGCCTCAAAAGTGAAGGAGCCAGTTGAGGTGCGATTTGCATGGACCAGCAGCGCCACACCCGGTTTGTTTAACGAGCAACACCTGCCGGCTTCCTGTTTTTCATCAAGCATTGATATGGAATAGTAAGGATTGAGTCGATAGTATGAAAGATTTTTCGATATATATCCGGATAAAGGCCGAGATGCAGGAGGAACTGAAGCAGATGCTTGGTTTTTGGGAGGCCAATGCCATTGATGAGGCGAATGGAGGTTTTATAGGTGAGATGGATAGTGAAGGAAAAGTAATTGACAATGCAGAAAAGGGGGCTGTTCTTAATGCCCGTTTGTTATGGACCTTTTCGGCTGCCTATAATTTCACCCGGCAAGCTGAATACCTGAAGCTGGCGCAGCGTGCCTATGATTATTTGATTAACAAGTTTTGGGATGCAGAAAATGGCGGTTTATTCTGGTCATTAAATGCCAACGGAACGGTCCATAATAGCCGCAAACAGGCCTATGCTCAGGGATTTGGGATTTATGGTTTTTCGGAGTATTTCAAGGCATCAGGCCATCAAAAGAGCCTCGATTATGCCATTCGGCTATTTGAGTTGTTGGAAGCGCACTTCCACGATTCAAAATTTGGCGGCTACATTGAGGCTTTGGCCATCAATTGGCAGCCTTTAAAGGATATGCGACTGAGTGAAAAGGATGCCAATGAGCCCAAATCAATGAATACCCATTTGCATATTATTGAACCCTATACCAACTTATATCGGGTCTGGCCCGATGTCGGTCTGAAAGAAAAAATACGCGATTTAATAGCAGTGTTCAGCGATAAAATAGTGGATAAAGCAAGCAGTCATTTTAAGCTATTCTTTGAGATGGACTGGACTGTGAAATCCACTATTGTATCCTATGGGCACGATATTGAAGGCGCCTGGCTGCTCACCGAAGCAGCTCATATCATTGAGGATATCCATTTGCTCAGGCAAATGACGGCACTGGCCGTAAAAATGGTGGATGTCACCATGGTTGAGGGCTTTGATACCGATGGCAGTATTTTCTATGAGCGGGATGCTCAGCATCTGGATACCGATAAGCATTGGTGGCCACAGGCTGAAGGCATGGTGGGACTTTTAGATGCTTATCAGCATACACACAACACGAAATATTTATCTGCGCTCGAAAAAATCTGGCGTTTTATACAAAAGCATCAGCTTGACCGGGCAAAGGGCGAATGGTACTGGAAAGTGAGCCAGGAAGGAGTGCCCGACAGGTCATTGCCCAAAGTGGGCTTTTGGAAATGTCCTTATCACAATTCAAGGGCCTTGATGGAGGCCATCAGCCGGATTAATGAAATCACTAATAGATAGTTTTATGAAGACATTTTGTAGTTTAATGGTAATGATGATGATCATCGTATCATCATACGGACAAAAAGCCGAAAACCTGGCCTTGACGCCTCCAATGGGATGGAATAGCTGGAACACCTTTGGAACGGATATTAATGAACAGTTGGTTAAAGATATAGCTGATGCCTTTGTGGATTTAGGCCTGAAAGATGCAGGCTATGAATACATTGTGCTGGACGATGGTTGGATGGCCATGGAGCGTGATGAGCATTACAACCTGGTGCCGCATCCCGATAAGTTTCCCAACGGCATGAAGGCGGTTGTTGACTATGTGCACAGTAAAGGGCTGAAATTTGGTATTTATAACTGCGCCGGTGCCACCACCTGTGCTGGTTATCCGGGTAGCCGCGGGTTTGAATACATCGATGCTAAATTATATGCCGAGTGGGGAGTTGACTTTCTGAAATATGACTGGTGTGATACCGAAAACCTGAATGCGAAAGGCGCCTACCAAACCATGCGCGATGCATTGCAGGCCTCCGGTCGACCTATTCTTTTCAGTATTTGTGAGTGGGGCGATAATGAGCCATGGAAATGGGGCGAGGAAATGGGACATATGTGGCGTGTTACCGGCGATATTATCAACTGCTGGGATTGCACAGTGGGCCATGGCACTTGGTCATCTTTGGGTGTGTGGCCCATCATCCGCTTGCGTAAAGATATTCGCAAATATTCGGGACCCGGCCATTGGAACGATTTTGACATGATGGAAGTGGGCAATGGCATGACACCGGCCGAAGACCGTGTGCATTTTGCTATGTGGGCCATGCTGGCATCGCCTTTAATCATGGGTAATGATTTGCGTAGCGCCTCTAACGAAACCATAAAAACGCTTACCAATAAAGAAGTGATAGCCATCAACCAGGATGCACTTGGCATACAGGCCTATTGCCATACTAATGAAGGCGACATGGAAGTGTGGGCAAAGCCCCTGGCCAATGGCGAATGGGCTATCGCTTTCATCAACATGGGGCAGGAAACCCTTCAACTTGATTTCGATTGGGCATGGCATCCTGTGAAAGATGATTTATCGGGCCGCGAAATGTCGGTTAATGCCATTGAATATACCATAAGAGATGCTTACGCTCATAAAAAACGGGGAACAACCAAGGCTAAATTAAAGGGCGAGATAGGTGCACACGACATCATGCTGCTACGTTTAACACCTAAGAAGTAGTGATGATGAAACTAAGTGTGTCCATATGGATGGGTGTGTCCATGCTGACCATCGCATTGTTGTGCGGATGTGCTTCAGAGAATAAAAGCATAAGGTCTCATGGGTTTACAACCGCTGCCGGGCGCTTGCTCGATGCCAATGGTCAGCCTTTCATCATAAGAGGTGTTAATGTGCCACATGCCTGGTTTGAAGAACCATCCTATGAGGCCTTAAGCACCATTGCGGCTCATGATGTAAACTGTGTGCGCATTGTGTGGGAAACATCGCTGCCACCCGCTAAGCTGGAGCGCATCATTCAGCGCTGTGGCGATCTGAAGATGATCCCTATACTGGAACTACACGATGCTACGGGTGATACATCCGCAATGAAGCTATTAAGTCTGGCCAGGTATTTTACATCCGCAGACATGATGCAGATGCTAAAAAAATATAAGCGCTATGTGATGGTGAATATTGCCAATGAGTGGGGCGATCATTCAGTCACAGGAGCGGTTTGGTCCGAGGCTTATCGGCCATGTATTAGCTTTTTGCGCGAGGCCGGCTACACATCCACCATTGTGATTGATGCCCCCGGATGGGGCCAGAACATACAGCCCATTATTGACTATGGACAGCAATTGGTGGAGCTTGACCCGCAGCACAACCTGTTGTTTTCCATTCATATGTATGGCTCGTGGAATGATGAGCAGGTGATTGAGCAAAAGCTGAAAGAGGTGAGTGCAGCTGAACTGCCGCTTATCGTAGGTGAGTTTGGCTATTGTTTTAATAACGGCGACAATAACCTGGGTTGTATGGTGAACCATCGGCAGATAATGCAGTGCTGCGAGGACTTAGGCATGGGGTATCTGGCCTGGTCGTGGACCGGAAATAATGCCGAAAACAAGTGGTTGGATCTGGTTGAATACACCGATTGGGAAACACTTACCTGGTGGGGCAAGGAGGTATTTGATTCGCCACATGGAATCCGCTCAACCGCACAGCAAGCCTCGGTTTTTAAATGAATGTAAATCAGAATAAATCCTAACGAAATATGAAAACTATCTTAGTGTGCCTTCTGCTGATTGTGAGTATTACAGCATGTAGTTCAGAGGTAAATCCGCAAAATGATGATAATGAATTGACTGCAAAAGCCCTGGTCGCCGATATGGGGGTGGGCTGGAACTTGGGAAACACCCTAGATGCCAAAGGAAAAGACGAGACGGTTTGGGGAAATCCAATAGCCACAAAAGCCCTGATAGATGCGGTTAAGGCCAAAGGGTTTAAAACATTGCGCGTACCCGTAACCTGGCAATACCATATTGGTCCTGGCCCCAGCTATACCATTTCGGACAGCTGGCTCAGGCGGGTTGAAGAAGTAGTGAATTATGGTTTGGATAATGACATGTACGTCATCATTAATATCCATCACGATGAAGAGTGGTTGATACCAACTTACTCCAAAGCCGACCGATCCAAACAGCAATTGGAAAAGGTTTGGGCGCAGATAGCCGATCATTTTAAAGCCTACGGCGGGCAGTTGATATTCGAAACACTTAACGAAACCCGTTTGAAAGGCTCACCTGAAGAATGGACAGGTGGCACAGCAGAAGGACGCGACTGCATTAACCAGTTTCATCAAGTGGCCGTGGAGGCTATCAGAAGTTCAGGTGGTAAAAATGCTAATCGCTATATCATGGTGTCCTCCTATGCTGCATCATCAAGCCAGGTGGCTATTGATGGTTTGGTCTTACCCGATTCGCACAACCTGCTTGTTTCAGTTCACAATTACTTTCCCTACCACTTCGCATTGGCTGAGACGGACTTTGTAACCAGCTGGGGAACCGATGCCGAAAAAAAGGCCATGGATGCCGAACTGGATCGATTGGTGACACGGTTTATCTCAAAAGGTATTCAGGTGGTGATGGGCGAATGGGGAAGCCTCAACCATAATAATATGGAGGACCGAAAAAGGCATACCGCATACTTTGCTCGTGGCTGTTTAGAAAGAGGCATTTGCCCAATCTGGTGGGATAATGGAGGTGCCGGTCAGTTTGGGATTATTAACCGCCGTACCTACGATTGGATGCATCCTGAAGTAGCCGATGCCATTATTGATGCGCAATAGTTTTTTGATTAACGATTATTTATAGTATGAAAGTATTACTGTTTATAGCTTGCTTAGTTGGGGTGTTGGGACATGCACACGCGCAGGAGAAACACCGCGTTGTTGTTTTAACAGATATTGAGGCCGACCCGGATGATACACAATCACTGGTAAGGTTGCTTTTATATGCCAACGAAATAGATATTGAAGGCATTGTAGCCACTACTTCGTGCTGGATGAGCAATGAGGTACATCCTGAATCCATTATCAAAGTGTTAAAGACTTATGATAAGGTGCAAGCTAATCTGGTACAGCACCACCCTGATTTTCCTCAGGCCACGGTATTGTATTCTTTGGTAAAAAAGGGTTTGCCGGTATATGGTATGAAAGGAGTAGGTAAAGGCATGGATTCAGAAGGCTCTGATTGGATTATCAAGATGTTAGAAAAAGAAGATAAACGTCCCTTATGGATTTCAGTATGGGGTGGCTCTAATACGCTGGCACAAGCGCTTTACACTATTCGTAAAACAAAAAGTAGAAAAGAAGCCAAACGCTTGATGGCTAAATTACGTGTTTATACCATTTCGGATCAGGATGATAGCGGTAGTTGGATTCGTCATAACTTTCCTGACTTATTTTATATCGTTAGTCCGGGAGATGACTATGGCAATGCCACCTGGACCGGTGTAAATGCCAGCTACATTAATGGGATAAATAACACGACCATTAGTAACCGCTGGCTGGCTGAACATATTCAGCAGGGGCATGGTCCGCTTGGAGCCGCTTACCCGGATGTGGCTTGGAGCATGGAAGGCGATACGCCGGCTTTTCTGTCATTAATACCCAATGGACTTAATAGTGCTGAGCATCCCAATTGGGGCGGATGGGGCGGTCGCTATGAGTTGTATCTGTCCGATTTTTCTCAACTCAAAGAGGGGGGCTCAATTGTTGTCAATGAGCCGGAAACCAGAGCTATCTGGACTAATGCGATTGATACGTATACGCCATATGTGTACAATGAATATGGACGTTCGGTAAAAAAAGGTGAGCAGACATTTAGCGGATTCAAGGAAACCATTATTCGGTGGCGCGATGATTTTCAGAATGATTTTTCGGCTCGCATGGATTGGTGTCTGAAGACCTATGATGAAGCTAATCATGCACCTGTCCCGGTTTTGTCACACCCCGAAGAGATAACAGTTCAGTCGGGCACGCATTTCACGCTGGATGCTTTTAATACCTTCGAACCGGATGGGGACAGTGTTAGTTTCCTGTGGTTTAATTACCCCGAAGCCGGCAGCTATAACGAAGTGATTGCGGTCAATGGAGCCGAAAATGTTTACAAAGCCCACTTTACTGCACCTGAAGTAGATAAGGAGGTAAGCGCCCACTTTATTCTAAAAGTAACAGATAGAGGTCAACCACAATTATCGGCCTATAAAAGAGTCATCGTAACAATTAAACCCTAGAATGGATTAAAGCTTGCAAGACAGGCTCATACATCTTAATCGAAGAATCAAACAGTGGATTAGCATTGATAAATTGATTGGTCCATGTGGTAAAAACATAATCATATGAAACGAGCCATGAGAGAAGTTTTCTCACACAGGAGCATGACTATTCTGGCGAGTTCCATGTGACCATTAAGAAATAAAATTTTAGACACATGAAAATAACAATCATCAGTACATTAATAGTAAGCTTCTTGGCAGTGCAAGTTGCAGCTCAGGATGCACCCTCAAAATTTCAAAATCCCATACTTAGTGGTTACCATCCCGATCCATCCATTTGCAGAGTGGGCGACGATTATTATCTGGTCAATTCAACCTTTGTATGGTTTCCCGGATTGCCCATTTATCACAGTAAAGATCTGGTCAATTGGCAGCTAATTGGTCATGCCATTGACAGGCCTGAGATGGTTGATTTTAGCGGCCTGCCCGATAAACTGGGATTGTTTGCGCCAACCATCAGGTATCACGATGGCATGTTTTACATCATCAATACCTGCGTGGCTTGTGGGATGAATTTCTATGTGACAGCCAGCGATCCTGCCGGTCCCTGGTCCGATCCTGTCTGGTTACCTGATGCTCCGGGCATTGATCCCTCTTTGTTTTGGGACGACAATGGCAAATGCTACTATACAGGCATGCAGGGTGTTGAGGATGAAGAGTGGCCCACTCAGACGGAGGCTTACAACCAGGAATTGGACTTGGAGCAGCAACAGCTGGTGGGCAAACGCCATAATCTCACCTATGGGCATGCCAATAATGCTTCCTACACCGAAGGGCCTCATTTGTATAAAATCAATGGCCAGTACCTGCTGATGGTGTCGGAAGGAGGAACCGGTATGTATCATGCACTCACTGTTCATCATAGCGATTCGGTTAACGGGCCTTACATAGCTGATTACATTAACCCGGTTTTAACACATCGGCACATGGGAGAGGATTACCCGCTGCATGCCATCGGTCATGGCGATTTGGTGCAAACACAAAATGACGAATGGTGGTGTGTGATGTTGGGTAAGCGTCGTATTGAAAGGGAAACCATCCTTGGCCGCGAAACCTTTCTGGCCAGGGTTGAGTTTGAAGGGCAAACACCGGTATTCAATCCGGGGCATGGTAAAGTGCTAATGGAGCAGAAACGTCCTGATTTACCATGGTCACCGCTTGCATTAATACCCGTGCGAGATAATTTTGAAGGCGATAAGCTTGACTTAAAATGGTGCACCATCCGTACACCACATGAGCCATTTTACACAGTTTCAGGTGGTCAGTTAAAAGTACAATTGCGCCCCGAAGTAATGGATAGCCTGGTTAATTCGTCCATTCTTGTTCAGCGCATACTTCACCATCAGTTCGAAGCAAAAACACAAATGCGTTTCAAAGCTTCCAAAGGCCATGAGCAGGCTGGCCTAACTGTATATCGCACCAACCAAAATCACTATAAACTATTGAAGGATAATGATTCGCTTGTGCTTATCAAATCATTTAAAGGGCGGGCAAGCGAGATAGCAAGGGTGCCCTATTCGAATGATGAGGTGGTGCTGCACGTAGCTGGCAGTGGCTTAGATGTACAGTTTAGTTATGGGGAAACAGAAGATGATTTGCACCCCGTTGGTGGCACTCAAAGCCTGCGGGTTATTGCTGATGGCAATGGCAACCAGTTTAATGGTCCAGGCGTGGGCGTGTATGCCACAAGCAATGGCAAATTGTCCAAACTAATGGTTGCTTTTGACTGGTTTGATTATAAAGGCATGGATTAAATTCTCAGGTTGAAAAGGCAGCTTGATATTACTTGACTGGTGTTGCCTTCTTTTTTAACATGTTGAAGTTATCATCGCTTAAATGCAGGTTGGTAATGCTTGCATATTAAAAATTGATTGGAATATTTGTGGTCTTGAAGTTGATATCACAATCCTTCGAAATCAGCATAATAGCAAAAGATGGAAGACCTAAAGAGGGTGTGATTTTAAAAGTAGATTAGTGGCTAAACATACAAACTTCAATGGTGCAGCATAAAATTTTCAGGTTGCACTATTTTTGAACTAATGAGTTTCATCATAAAAGAAAAAGCACTCTTTAATAGAGTGCTTTATTTGTATCTGTCGGGATGACAGGATTTGAACCTGCGACCCCTGGTCCCCCAGACCAGTGCGCTAACCGGGCTGCGCCACATCCCGAAAATGATAGCGCAAAGGTAATCAAAAACCGTTTGTGAACAACCAGTGTTATCCAAAAAAAGTTAAAACAGTATCTTGTTTAAGATATTTAAGTAGTCAATAGCATCAGTATTAGTGGTTAATTTATATTTTTGCTAGCGCACATTCGACATCACAATAATTCATAAAATCCAGGTGACTGAAACTGATCTATTACTAGGCATTGAGAAGGGGAGCGAAGCAGCTTTTAAAGAGTTGTTTCTGAAATATTATACACAGTTAGTTGTTTTTGCCAGAAAAGTGGTTGTTGATGACGATCTGGCAAGAGAGTTGGTTCAGGATGTGATGGTTAACTTCTACGAGAAGCGGGGAGAGATAAAAATTCATTCGTCGCTAAAAGCGCATTTATATCAGAGTGTACGTAATCGTTGTTTAAACCAAATCAAGCATACCCAAATTCGTCGTGATCATCATGCCAATATTTACATCTCACACAAAAACGACGAAGCTTATATTGATGATAAACTAGAGGAAACAGAGCTGGAGCAGCGTATCTTCTCTATTATTCAAACTTTACCAGCTCAGTGTAAGCGTATTTTTGAGATGAGTCGGTTTGATGGACACACCAATCAGGAAATTGCCGATCAGTTAGACCTTTCGAAAAGAACGGTAGAAACACAAATAAGTAAAGCATTAAAGACATTAAGAACACAATTGGCCGGGTATCTTGAGACTTGGATTTGGTTGTTATTGTTCTTTTTTAAATAAAAATACAATTACAACTACGTGTGTCGTGAAGCTTAGTTGTCATAGTATACGACACAAAGAGTTTGTAACCTTAAAAGGCATTTAGAAATGGAATTTGTATTTCAAATATTAGCAGACTTGCTTTCTCCGGTAGATGAGAAACAGGTGAAAGCCGAAGCGAAACAAATAGCTGAGCAGCCAGTAAAAGAACCTGTTGCTGAAAAGGTGGAGGAAACTCAAGCTGAGGTGCCAAATATTTTTGGTGTGATGGATTTTCATTAATGATACTGTCATTGCAGAAAGCAACGATGTAATTGTTAATGATGAAACTGAGAAAAAATGAATGAGCAAAATAAGCATATTGACGAACTGATTGTTAAGTATCTGGCTGAAGATATTTCAGCAGAGGAAGAGCATGTGTTAGCAGATTGGCAACAACAGTCCAGCGATAATGCTGCCTACTTTACCCAAATGCAAAAAGTTTGGGATAATTCTTGTGCTCTGGCCGCTTTTCGCTCCCTAGATGTGGACTGCGATTTTGAGAAATTTAAAACCAGGGTAGGCATGCAATCAAAACTTATTAAGCTTTCGTTTAAGCGTAAGCTGATGAGGTTTGCTGCTGTGATGATACCAGCTCTGGTTATTATTGCTGCATACACTTTGCATCAATCAGTACCGGGTTTTGGAAAGTGGGAGGCTTTTGTTACTGATGGTGAGGTAGATAGTATTGTTTTAATTGATCAATCAGAAGTTTCATTAAATAAAAATAGTTATCTGGCATATGAAAAGGATTTTGAAGGTGAAGCCCGTAAACTTAAACTTCGTGGAGAAGCTTATTTTAAAGTGGCCAAAAATCCAGAGAAACCTTTTGTTGTGAAAGTAGGAGATGCGGAAGTTAAAGTGCTGGGGACTGAGTTTAATATTGATGAGAACAGGCGTAACAATACTGTTACTTTATCGGTCACCGAAGGTCGTGTAATGTTTACTTCCGGAACAGATAAGGTTGAGGTGTCTGCTGGTGAAAGAGCAGTGCTGTCTAATGATAAAATAGTTAAGAGCCCGTTGTATTCATCGAACTGTATTGCCTGGAAGACTGGAACAATAATTTTCGATAAGGCCTCATTGGATGAAGTGTTGGAGACTGTTGTGGACCACTTTTCGGAGTTGCATGGTTTTGAAAATAAGGCATCTGAAAGTGATTTATTCATTACCACTCGCTTTACTAATCCTTCGCTAGAGGATGTATTAGTTGAGTTAAGAATTCATTTCAAGAAAAAAATTGAGATTAATGATAACAAATTGGTCATCTCTGATTAATTTCGGAGGTGATTAATTTTTTATGCCAATAATCTTAAACCATATTTATAAAAGCACACTTCTTGTTTTGCTCATTCTGCTGGTTAACCCCAGTTTGAATGGGCAAAATGTTTTATACAAGCAGGTTGAATTATCTACAACAACCGGCTCTACCCAATATTTCTTGTCAGAAATAGAGCGGCAAACCAACATTGTATTTAGCTATAGTAACCAGCTGTGCTTTCAAGAAGAACATCAGTTGACGATGCAATTGCCAACTGTTCGTCAGCTGCTGGATGCCTTGTTTATTAATTGTCCATCTAATTATATTGTCAGAGGCTCTAAAATTATCATACAACCAATCGATGGTGAGCCTCAAAAGTTTGTAATTAAGGGCTATGTATTGGATAGTAGCTCGAAGGAAGCCTTAATTCAGGCCAATGTATATGAGCCTGAATTGCTGTTAGGTACTATGAGTAATAACTTTGGATTCTTCAGTATAAGTATGCCAAAGGGTTTTGTGCATTTAAGCAGTTCTTATGTAGGCTATAAAAATGGTCATCATTACATAAATCTGGAAAGAGATACAACTGTTTACTTTATGATGGAACCAAAGGCCGAATTAGACGAAATTGCGGTAGTTGGCGAGCGAGTGCCCGGAGCTGTTAAAAGTACACGTACCGGAACGATTGATGTGCCTATTGAACAGATTAAAAAGGTGCCTGTATATCTGGGCGAGGTTGATATAGTAAAAAGTATTCAGCTTTTACCCGGAATTCAGAGTGGAGGTGAAGGTTTTAGTGAATTGTATGTACGTGGTGGTGGTCCTGATCAAAATTTGGTACTAATGGATGATGTGCCAATATACAATGCCAGTCACTTACTTGGATTTTTCTCCATCTTTAATGCTGATGCGGTTAATAATGTAAGGGTCATCAAAGGTGGGTTTCCGGCACGATATGGCGGACGTCTGTCATCAGTTATTGATATACGAATGTACGATGGTAATAATGAAGATTTTAAAGGTGTGGCAAGTATTGGGCTGTTGTCGAGTAAGTTGGCGGTGGAGGGGCCGTTGATTAAGGATAAGTCATCATTTTCGGTCTCGTTAAGACGCACATACTTTGATGTGCTGACCAGTGTATGGCAGCTGAAGGAGGTCGATAAAAGCCGTTACTATTTTTATGATTTCAATACCAAACTAAATTATAAACTTTCTGATAATGATCGCTTGTATTTTAGTGCTTATCTTGGCAAGGATCAGTATGGTATATCCTATAATGAACAGTTTATTCCGGTAGAGTCACCTGATGGAAAGCAAACTGAACAGACAGTAAAAACATATGATGAAAGTGACATTGGATGGAGGAATTATGTCGGTTCAGTTCGTTGGATTCATACCTTTGGTAATAAGCTATTTGCTAATACCACTTTGGCTTATAGCGATTATCGATTCTTTATTGATCAAACCCTAAACTATATGTCGGATGGTGTTTGGAGTAAAGGTAGTCAAAACTATTATAGTGGTATTCGTGATTTAAGTGCCAAAATTGATTTGGACTATATGCCATCACCTAAGCATTATGTGCGTTTTGGCGGCAGTGCAATTAGTCACACATTCTATCCGGGTATAGATGTGGTGTTGAGAGAAATTGCTGGTTCAACACCTGTTGATACTACCTTTGGAGGTACGGCCATGCATCGTCCTGAGTTTCGCTTTTATGTGGAAGATGATTTTCATTTGCTGCCCAGGTTAAAGGTGAATATGGGAGGGCATTTTTCCTTATTTCAAACAGAAAGCGGTAAGTATTATTGGTCTGCCGAGCCACGTTTATCAGCCCGGTTTCTCATAAAAGACAATTTTTCAGTTAAGATGGCTTACAGCCAAATGACACAATATATGCATTTGCTTCGTACGGCAACAGTAGCAATGCCTACTGACTTATGGCTGCCTGTATCAGATCAAATTGCCCCAATGCGCGCTACGCAAAATGCACTTGGTTTTGAGTATGAGATTAGTAAAGGATTTAATGTGTCATTAGAATTATATTATAAAAAACTACAGGATATACTTGCTTATAAAGAAACAACTGGTTACTTCGATTTTGCTTCTGATTGGCAGAGTAAACTGACGGTTGGCAATGGCGAGTCATATGGTTTTGAGTTGTTGGTTCATCGTAAAATGGGAAATTTAACAGGTTGGTTCGGCTATACTTATTCGAAATCTACCAATCAGTTTGATGAACTAAATAATGGTAAGGCATTCCCAGCTAATTTTGACCGGACGCATGATATTTCCATCTATTCAACCTATCAGTTTTCGAAAAAAGTAGATATGGGCGTTACCTGGACTTTTGGAACGGGTAATCCGATAACTCTTCCTGAGACCAAATACTATGCTCCCCAGTTGCCTACTGCTGAAGCCAATGGTAATGCAACCTATAATCAATTGATTAATGAGCGTAATAGTTATCGCATGCCTAACTTTCATCGCCTGGATATTGGGTTTAATTTTAAGAAGGAGAAACGATGGGGGAGTCGGTTATGGAGTGTTGGTGTCATGAATAGTTATGGCCGTCAGAATCCATTCTTTTTGTATTTTGCGGACAGTGAGAATGAGCAAACAGGAGAGGTTACGCGTTCATTAAAGCAGTTTAGTCTCTTTCCAATCCCAATTCCTTATGTCAGATATACCGTAAAATTTTAAAATGTTGCTGAAGCGCTTATATATAATATTACTAACTATCGGCGTATTAGCCTGTGAAAAGGACATTGAACTTGACCTTAATACACAGTCTGATAAGTTGGTTATGTATGCTTTTATTTATCCGGATAGTACGCTTAACTTTCATTTAAGTAAAAGCCGAAGTATTCTTTCAGTAGAGGATTTTGGGCAGGTTGAAAAAGGTCGCTTTCAGCTTTTTGTTAATGATAACTTTCAGGGTGCTTACATTCTGCCATCGGATACCACCTGGAGTAAATGGCCTGAATTTACGTTTAGGTCCGGGGATAATTTGCGAATCAATGCGTATGAGCTAAATGGTGACACAGTGAAGGCTGAGTCATACATACCACAAGCAATAAATATTCTGGATCTAGATACATTATCGGTTGTGCAGGATGTGGCTGATAATGGCACAGTACAGATGCTTAAGTCAAAAGTTCGGTTTCAGGATCCTGGAGGTCAGAATAATTTCTATCAGTTATTGGTTATCAGAGAAGGGTGGGGGACAATTGGAAGCGATCCTTATTATACCCGTAAAACCATCATTTACGACAAGGATGATGCTGTGTTTAGCCAGGGCGATCAAAGTGGAAGTCTTTTGCCAGGAATTGATTTTCAGGGTTTATTTACAGATGCGATTATAGACGGTAAAACGTATGAACTAACAATCTATATACCTCGCGACAACTTGTTTTTTGACTATTACGAAGATAAGATACGCATAACTTATTATCTCTATCACCATACATTTGATTACTACAGCTATTTTCGTTCCATTATTTTAGCAGATGGCTATGGGGGATTTTACGAGGGACTGCCGGTATTTGAACCTGTTAAAATTCATACCAACATCCAAAATGGATTAGGTTTAGTATCCGGAATGAACTTTGATAGTGACTCGTTGGTTTTTGAAAAGTGACTTTGCCAATACATCGATTCTAAGTGTCAGTTAGCAGAAGGATTAACTGTCATTATTGCGTGTGAAATGTCATATTTAAGATACGGCACATCTTTTGAAAGGGATGTGTAAAATTTGTAGTTTTACAACTTATTCAGAAATATTAATAATTAGATATTATGGCTCTTTTTGGAAAAATGGAAAACCTGGATGCCCCACAAGATGAGAATAAAGTAATGGGTGAAACAGAAAAGGTTAAAGTATTAATAATTGGTTCTGGCCCGGCTGGTTATACAGCTGCTATATACGCTGCACGCGCCAACTTAAATCCGGTTATGTATGAAGGACTGCAGCCGGGAGGACAGTTAACCACTACTACAGAAGTAGAAAACTATCCTGGATATCCTGAGGGAGTAACGGGGCCGGAAATGATGGAAGACCTAAAAAAGCAAGCAGCGCGATTTGGTACCGATATACGCTTTGGTATGGCTACTGCTGCTGATTTAAGCGAGCGTCCTTTTAAAATTACAATCGATGGTAACAAAGTAGTGGAAGCTGAGGCTTTGATTATTGCTACCGGGGCAACAGCCAAATATCTTGGATTACCTGATGAAACTAAATACGCAGGGTCTGGCGTATCTGCTTGTGCTACCTGTGATGGTTTCTTCTATCGCGGCAAAGATGTAGCTGTAGTGGGTGGTGGAGATACTGCACTTGAAGAGGCCATGTACCTGGCTGGTTTGTGTAATAAAGTATATCTGATTGTACGCCGTGATGTTTTCAGGGCATCAAAAGTAATGCAGGAAAGAGCTTTAAAGACGCCTAATATTGAGGTGTTATGGAAGCATCAAACAAAAGGATTGTTTGGAGACGGAGTGGTAGAAGGTGCTACCTTGGTTAAAAATATGGGTACGCCAGAAGAGGAAGAGGTGAAAATTGCAATTGATGGTTTCTTCCTGGGTATTGGTCATAAACCAAACTCTGACATTTTTGCAGATTACATTGATACGAATGATGTAGGTTATATTCAAACTGTACCGGGAACATCAAAAACAAACGTTCCTGGCGTATTTGCCTGTGGTGATGTGCAAGATGATCAGTATCGCCAGGCTGTTACTGCAGCTGGTTCTGGCTGTATGGCAGCTATCGATGCAGAGCGATTCCTTGCTGAGCAAGAGTAATTGAAGCACTATATATTATGAAAGGGGATGGGTTGTCATCCCTTTTTTTTGTGCGACATTCTTAAGCACAACTGGTATTTCACAATAATTGAATAGATTTTGTGAACAAATGAACAGTATTTATGAAGTATTTTGCTCCTAAAAAGTGATGAATGCAACATTTTGTGTGGTGAATTTTACAGAATTTATTCTAGATTTGTATGATGTATTAAGAAGATTATACTGATGGACGATATTTTTGGAAAAATTGGCACCAGTCAAACGCTCAGTCAAAAGATAGAACGAAAAATAGAGGAAGCAATTCGCACCAAGCGGCTTATACCTGGTACGAAGTTGCCTTCAGAGAAAGAGCTGTGTGAAAGTTTTGCAGTGAGTCGAACTGCACTGCGTGAAGCTTTAAGGCGTTTAAGTGCGCGGGGCCTGATAGAAATTAAGAAGGGCAGCGGAATGTACGTTTCTGAGTTGAAGATTGAGGACGCAATTAAGTCGCTGAATCTTTATTACGATATGAAATTTGATTCGAATCTTATACGCCAGATTATAGAAGTTCGCCGGATTTTTGAGCCTGAAATAGGCCGATTGGCAGCTACTAACAGAACTGATGAGGATGTAAAGATTTTGCAGGCCAATGTGAGGGAGTTGGAATTGTGTAATCCGGATAATACACAGCTTGAAGTGGACTTGATAAATCGCTTTCATATGAATATGGCCAAGGCAACAGGTAATCCCATTGTGATTATTTCAATGGAGCCTATTTATTCTTTATTGCCGCGTATGCGTAATATGATCTACGCTAATATTGAAGGGGAGAAAGAATATACTTTACGCCTGCAGAAAGAAATACTGAACGCGCTTATTGATAAAGATGCTGATCGTTCGTACCAGTATACTGTGGAGCTTTTGGAAAGAAACATGGAGGTATACGATAAGTATTTTAAAAACGTATAGTAGCGAAATAGCATAACCTAAAAAGAAAAGCGGGCTATCAAAGTGATAACCCGCTTTTTGTATGGTATTTATTTAGTGTTCATGAAGCTTTGTGTGCCTCAATGGCTTTTTTAACCGATCCTTGTTTTAGTAGTAGTGCCCGGGCATCTTCATAGGATAATTTAAGCTCTTCCATAATCATGCGCGCGCCTCTGTCAACCAGTTTCTTATTGGTTAGTTGCATATTAACCATCTTGTTTCCCTTAACGCGCCCGAGCTTAATCATGATGGTCGTCGTGATCATGTTAAGAATCATCTTCTGAGCAGTGCCGGCCTTTAGTCGGGTGCTACCTGTCACAAACTCTGGACCAACAATGGCTTCTATTGGAAATTCAGTTACTTCAGCTACTTTACTGTTGGGATTGCAGGTGATGCATCCGGTAAGTAAACCGTTTCTGCGGGCATGTTCAATGCCGCCAATTACATAGGGTGTAGTGCCGGATGCCGCAATACCTATAACAGTGTCTAATTCGTCAACTTTATACGCACTCAGTTCATTCCAGGCTTTATTGGCATCATCCTCGGCCGACTCAACAGCTTGACGAAGGGCTTTCTCTCCACCGGCTATGAGCCCAATCACCATGTTGTTAGGTACGCCAAAGGTAGGAGGTAGCTCAGAGGCATCCAATACACCTAACCGACCACTGGTGCCTGCACCCAGGTAAAAGACCCGGCCGCCTTGTTCCATTCTTTTTACAATGCGCTCAACCAGTTCTTTAATCTGCGGAAGTGCTTTTTGCACAGCCAGGTGCACATTGGCATCCTCTTTATTAATATTGGTAATCAGTTCTTCAACTGACATTTTTTCAAGGTTGTCAAAATGCGATGGGGATTCGGTTATGCTGATTTTCTTGCTCTTCTTTGTCTTTGCTATCATTATTAATGCTTTAATTCATTGTGGTATTGAATAAGTCCCTCCATGGGAGCCTGGTTAACGCTTCCTAAATTTAGCTTATAGCTGGCTAAGGCTTTTCTTAGTTGTTTTGTAAAGTGGAATGCAATGCTGCCTGTAAAATGTATCTCAAGCTGTTCAATATTATTGTATTGTAGTAGGTTACGTTCAATGAACTCTTTAAATGAAACAATTACGAGGCTTTCAAGTTCTGGAATCGCTATATTTTCAGAGATGAATTTAGTGTATTGTGCCAGATATCGGTTAGGAAAAGGCTTTTTGTAAATGTTATCCAGTATTTCAGCCGGTGTTGTATTGTACTTACTAAAGAATAACTCAATAGCAGCCAGAGGGAGCTGCTTCTTTAATATGTCTGCAATCAATTTTTTGCCTAAAACTGCGCCACTACCTTCGTCACCAATAATGAATCCGAGTGGTGAAACATTGTTGATAATGTTCTGTCCATCGTAGTGGCATGAGTTGGAGCCGGTTCCTAATATGCATGCTATGCCTTCATTATTCTGACAGAGCGAATGAGCTGCTGCCATCAAATCGCTGTTAATGTTTATAGGCATTTCGCCAAAGAACTCAAGCAAAGCGTTGTGCACAATATTGTTTTTTTCTTCGTTGGCACAACCGGCTCCATAAAAATGAATGGCTTGAGGCTTCGTATTATTTAATGTATATTCCTCTCTTAAACTTTGCAGGATGTCGGTTGAGCTTTGATAAAACGGATTTATGCCTTTTGTAATACATTTGCCTAAAATGCTGCCATTTGATAGTAAGCACCATTCAGTTTTGGTTGATCCGCTGTCTGCAATTAGTACCATATTGTATATGTATGATATGTATTATAAGTTCGTGTTTAAGCTTATGAATCGCTTGTAGGGTTAGTGTTCTTGATGTATTGAGCAGGTGTTTTTGCCTGAATACGTTGCAAATGTATAAATAAAATAAAAGCAAATCAAGAATAATACGTAAGATGTATGACAAAAATTTGAAACTTTGTAAAATCTTCCTATTTTTGGTTCGTCAAATTGCTATAGAAATGAAGAATAGATATTTGAAAAATATAGTTGCTATTTTAATGATGTGCCTTAATATGATATCTGCCTGGGCACAGGATGTTGAAGTCAAAGACGTTCATGAGTACATTGTTGAGGCTAACAAGAATTGGCAAAATCCTTTAACAGAATGGGCGCATTTAGGTGTTGTAACTCTGGATTCCTTGCAGGTTGATAAGGCAAAGCAAAGTATCAACTACTTTTTTAATAAGCAGTTGTCATACCTCCCTTGGCGTGAAGCAATGGTGGATACTTTTTTTATGAGTTTGCAGGCTAATCATAAAGAGATTGCCGAGGGGTATGAAGCCCAGGTTTATACTAATGGCTATTTACTAAGCGAATTAATTCCTAACCTTTATCGGCATAATTTATCAATAGATGCCCACAGACAGGTAGGTAATAAGAATGCCGGGAGTTATATTAAAAGAGCCGGTGCTGATAATTATACGAGTGGCTTAAGTGGTAATCATATTGCCTTATGGCACAGTCACGGGTGGTATTATGAGTCAAAGCTGGACCGTTGGGAGTGGCAGCGTGCTCGTTTGTATGGTTCGGTGGAGGATTTATCACCAATGCTGTATGTATTACCTTACTTAGCACCTATGCTCGAGAATGCCGGGGCGAATGTGTTTTTACCACGCGAACGGTGCTTTAATCGTAATGAAGTAATTATTGACAATGACTGGTCAACAGAAGGTGCAAAGCTTGAGCTGGCAAAGAGACTTGATTATCAACTGGAAAGTGGCTTTGCCTGGAAAGATACCTTATATAATGGTGATAATCCATTTTTATCAGGAAACTCTTACTTAGTTAGTAATGCTAACGGCAAGGTAGCTGAGTTTAATGCAAGGGTGCCTGAAGCTGGCGAGTATGCAGTGCATGTTGCCTATAAGAGCGATGAAGCCAATAGTGAAGCTGTGACCTATAAAGTGCAGCATAACGGCGGAACAACCAGTTTTGTGCTAAATCAATCTATGGGTGGAGATACCTGGGCCTACTTAGGAACTTTTTATTTTACACCGGAGCAAGAAGCTTTGGTGGAAGTAAGCGGCGATGGCCAGGTATCGGTTGATGCAGTGCGACTGGGTGGTGGCATGGGCAATGTGGCCCGACGTCCGGCAACGGAATTGATGCCCAACAAATGGTCACTCAATAATGACAATCGGAAAGCGGAAAAAGGCGAGACGATTAACCCTGAGCATTTTGAATGGAAAACATCAGAACGTCCGCGTTACATGGAGGCCGCCCGCTATTGGTTACAGTATGCTGGCATGCCTGATACTTTGGTGTATAGCCTTAACGAAAATAAAAACGATTATAACGACGACTATCAGAGCCGGGGTGAGTGGGTTGATTACCTGATGGGAGAACCTAACGGACCAACTAAAGACAGAGAGGCAGCTGGGCTGGGTATTCCCATTGATTTAGCTTTTGCCTTTCATACCGATGCGGGCATCACACCTAATGATTCAATTATTGGAACGCTAGGTATCTACAGCTCGCAACGCGACAGTGGTTATTTTCCTAACGGACAATCAAAGCTGTCAAGTCGCGATTTGACGGATATTATTCAATCGCAGATTGTAAATGATATTCGGGCTAAATACAATGCTGACTGGACACGTCGAGGTATGTGGGATAAGCAATACTCAGAGGCATGGCGGCCTAATGTGCCTACCATGTTACTCGAGTTGCTATCACATCAAAACCTGGCCGATATGCGCTATGGACTTGATCCACATTTTCGATTTGACGTAAGCCGGGCGATTTATAAGGGCATGCTCAGGTTCCTGGCTTTTCAGGAAGGGCGTGATTATGTAGTGCAGCCACTGCCGGTAAGCCACATGGCTATTACAGAAACGGACAAAAGCTATCGCCTGAGCTGGCAGCCGATAATTGACTCACTTGAGGCAACGGCAGTGCCAACTAAGTATAAAGTATATCGCCGGATTGGTACTGGCGGATTTGACAATGGCACTTTGGTGGATGCACCTTATTACGATTTACCCAAGGTTAAAAAAGGCCAGCTGGTGAGCTACAAAGTAACGGCCATCAACTGTGGAGGAGAGAGCTTTGCAAGTGAAATACTGTCAATGGGAATTGCCGGCCGAAAAGCCGAGAAGGTGTTGGTGGTAAATGCCTTCGATCGCATCAGTGCGCCTGCTATTATCGATGAAGGTGATTTTGCCGGTGTTGCTTGGTGGAACGATATGGGCATACCCGATGGTATCGACTATGGCTTTACCGGTAATCAATATGATTTCAACCGTCAGTCACCCTGGCTCGATGATGACAGTCCGGGTTGGGGAGCCAGCTATGCCTCCTGCGAAGGAACTGGTGTTAAGGGTAACACTTTCGATAATGTGATTATTCATGGTCAGGCCATTATGCAGGCAGGTTATTCATTTGTGTCGGTGAGTGATGAGGTATTCGAAGGTAGTAGTTATGATGCGTCAGCTTATAAGGCCATTGACATCATATTGGGTGAAGAAAAGGCCACCTTATCCTACAAGGGGACTGAGGTAAAATATCAGATATACACGCCTGCTTTCATGGAACAGCTTAGGAAAGTGACTTCCAACAAGCAGCATGTATTTATGAGTGGTGCTTATGTGGGCTCCGACTTTCATTTAACACGTGATACGCTGGCCAAAGATTTTGCGGCCGATGTGTTACGCTTCAGGTGGCGAACTAACCACGCGGTGCGAAATGGCCAGGTATATACTACAGATTATGCGCATCCGGTGTTGAAAGGGCATTACACATTTAATACGCAACCTGGACCCGATTATTATGCGGTTGAGGCACCAGATGCCATTGAGCCAATTGGTATTCATGCTGTAACGGCCATCCGCTATGAAGAGAATAACGCCAGTGCAGGCACTCTGTACGATGGAGAATTTAAAACGGTCATACTTGGCTTTCCGTTTGAAACAGTAATGGGGGAGCAGGAGCGTACACAGTTAATGAAGCAGATACTTAGATTCTTTTATATGGAATAGCTATTTTGACTATAGACGAGAATTATATATTAAAAACTAACAAACTGATTAATAAGACTAAATCATAATAAAGATGGGTGAAAATATGACATGCATACTGCCTTATGCTGGTAAGGAAGAGATGATGCCAACACTAAAGGCGTTTCAGGACGCAGGTGTAACAAACATTATTGTGGTGGCCAAAGAGGCTTGTGAAGTAGAAGGTGCTAACGTAATAGTGGCCACTGGCGGCCTGGATGCAACAGCTACCTGGAATCAGCTGTTGAGCGAGGTGAGCGGCGACTATGTGGCTGTTTATACCAAAACAATGGCCTTGAATATTGGGCTGAATGCCTTGGAGCGCATGGCCCGTTGTGGCGATGATGCCGGTGCCGGTATGGTGTATGCCGATTATTACGAGAAGAAAGAAGGTAAATTATCAGCACATCCGGTGATTGAATACCAGGCTGGTAGTTTGCGTGATGATTTTAATTTCGGCTCCTTGCTGCTCTACAAAGCGTCGGCTCTGAAAGAGGCTGTGGAAGCCATGGATGCGGATTATAAGCATGCTGCCTTGTACGATTTACGCCTGCGTGTGTCGCAAAAGCACGAACTGATGCACTTACCCGAATTGCTTTACACCGAGGTGGAGCTGGATACTCGCAAGTCGGGCGAGAAGATGTTCGACTATGTGGATCCGCGTAACCGCGACCGCCAGATTGAGATGGAGCTGGCCTGTACGGCTCACCTGAAAGCTGTTGGTGCTTACCTGAAGCCCGAATTTAAACAGATTGAATTTGCTGAAGGTAACTACCCGGTGGAAGCATCTGTGATTATACCTGTACGCAATCGTGAAAAAACCATTGGCGATGCCATCGAATCAGTATTGAAGCAGCAAACCTCTTTTGCCTTCAACCTGATTATTGTGGATAACCACTCAACTGATAAAACCTCTGAAATTATCCGGTCGTTTAACGATGAGCGTTTGATTCACATCATCCCTGAACGCGATGATTTGGGTATTGGTGGGTGCTGGAATGCGGCAGTAGCCGATGAGCGATGTGGTAAGTTTGCCATCCAGCTTGATAGTGACGATTTGTACATTGACGAAACCGTAATTGAACGTGTAGTGAAGGCCTTCTATGAGCAAAATTGCGCCATGGTGGTGGGTAGCTACCAAATGGTGAACTTCAAGCTCGAAGAGATTCCTCCTGGATTGATTGACCACAGGGAATGGACACCAGATAACGGACGTAACAATGCCTTACGTATTAACGGACTGGGGGCGCCACGTGCCTTCTATACGCCTGTGCTGCGCGATGTAAAAGTACCAAACACCAGCTATGGCGAGGACTATGCGCTGGGTTTGAACATCAGTCGTCAATACCAGATTGGTCGTATCTACGATCCCTTGTACTTGTGTCGTCGCTGGGACGATAACTCTGATGCATCGCTGGATATCGCGAAGATGAATGCGCACAACTTTTATAAGGACAAGATTAGAACCATGGAATTTAAAGCGCGTCAGCAATTTGTGAAAAACAGTCAGTAATAAATAGTCCGCAATCCGGAGTACAAAGTCCGCTGCCGTACGAATTCTTATGCTTAGGGTGTATGAAAATTTATAAATAGTAATATAATACCTCACCTCAATCCTCTCCTTCAAGGAGAGGAAGCAATAACTTAGCAATGATATTATTTTATTAGAGGAATTGCTATGTAAGTAAGGGCACCTTCTCAAGGAGAAGGCCGGGATGAGGTGATGAAGTTATAGATTGTTAGTTTGAACCTTATGCTGCCGCACGAATCCTTTCGTGTGGAATGAATGTCTTCGGACTAAGGGCGCCGAGCTTCGGACTTTAAAAAATAACCAAGCTGTAAATAGCTATCAGCTATCAGTTAAATGCCAGAAGTTAAATAAAATGACCACGTCTCTCAAAACCAAAAAACTAATACAAGGCCAGCTCCGCAATTGGAGCCTGGCCGCCAATAACTACGCCGGTCTTCAAAAGGTGAAAACCAAAAGTGTGCAACTGGATGGCGGCAGCGAAATAAAGGTACAGTTCAATCCCGAGCGGATACGCTCATCGGCGGCCAAGGTCGATACGAAATCCATTCAGGAGCGTCCGTGCTTTTTATGCGAAAAAAATCGTCCGGCCGAACAGGAGGGCATTGATTATGGCGATTATACCATTCTAATCAACCCGTTCCCAATTTTTACCGAGCACCTGACGATTCCGCATAAGGAGCATACATTGCAGTTGATAGCTCCTTATTTTCCATCGATGCTGGAGCTGGCTAAAGAGCTGGATGAATTCACCTTGTTCTATAACGGACCAAAGTGTGGAGCCTCGGCGCCTGACCATTTTCATTTTCAGGCGGGTATTAAAGGTTTTATGCCGCTTGAAGCCGATTTCAGGGGAAAACGATTTGCGCAGCTGCATACTATTCATAATGGGGTGGAGGTGTTTAACTGGGCAGGCTACAATCGTGGTGTGATCACCTTTAAAGGAAGTCATAAAGAGGCTATTGAAAGCTTGTTTGGTAAGCTTCATAAGATGCTGGCTGACAGTCAACCCGATGAGGTGGAGCCCATGCTCAACGTGTTGGCCTATTTTGAAGAGGGGCAGTATGTGGTGCATGTATTTCCACGTATATTGCACCGTCCGGCCTGCTATTTTGCCGAGGGAGATGAACAGATACTCATCAGTCCGGCTTCTGTGGATATGGGAGGTGTATTTATTACGCCTCGTCCCGAAGATTTTGAGAAAATAAGCGCAAAGGATGTAGCGAATATCCTTAAACAGGTGTGCCTGTCAGAAGAGGCGTGCAAAGAATTATTAAATAAGCTGATGGCTAAATAAAAAGTCCCCCATCGCCTGGCGGCACTTCCCCAAGGGGAAGATTGTTTTCGGGAGTTGCTCCGCCATTCTCCCCTTGGGGAGAGACCCGCAGGGAGAGGGGGATGAAGAAAGTAAAGTTAATAAACAAGCTGATGGCTGATAGCTAGCGGCTAGTAGCTAAAATACACTGAGAGATAAACCTTAAAGTCTTGTATCTTTTGTCTTAAATCTTAAGTCTACAATGATGAAATACCCAATTACCCTTTATAACCCCGCCGAAAGAGCTGAACTAACAGCCTTTCTCAATCAAAACTGGGAGTACGATACCATAACAGAAGAGTTGTTGAGCGAAAAGCTCGAAGGCGACCCCTATTGGATGCCCAAAGCCACCTTTGTTTGTAAGGACAAAGAGCGCATCATCGGATTTATGCAAGGCGTAATGCGGCATATCCGCGGGGTTAATTATGCCTATATAAAGCTCATGGCTGTGGATAAGGAGTATCGCCGTCAGGGCATGGCAACCGCCATGTACAAGCAGCTGCAGGAAGTATTTAAGGTCCATAAGGCAGATGTGGTGCGCATCTATGATGTGCCACTCAACTATTTTATGCCGGGTATCGACCCGCGCTATACACCGGCTTTGTGCTGGGCCATGCGAAGTGGCTTCGAGCGCTTTGGCGACACTTCTAACTTAGTGGTTGATTTAAACCAGAATTGGGACATGAGCACCCGCGAGAAGGCTTTAAAAAATGACGGCATTGAGGTGCGCCGCGCCAAGCCGGAGGATAAGCAGGCAGTACTGGATTTTATTAAAGATGAGTGGCTGCTGTGGAGCAACGAGGTGGAGATGGCTTTCAAAGATGAAGTGCCATCCATGCATATTGCACTGCTCAACGGCGAGGTAAAAGCATTTTCGGCACACAATGCCAATAATAAAGGTACCGGCTGGTTTGGCCCAATGGGTACGCACCCCGACCTGAGAGGCAAGGGTATGGGGGCCATCTTGCTTAAGCGCTGCCTGCAGGACATGAAAGAGATGGGCTTGTCGCGCTCAATTATTCCCTGGGTAGGACCCATTGATTTTTACGCCTGGCATGCCAACGCCCGTGTTGAAAGGGTGTTTTGGCGTTTCGAAAAGAAATTGAACTAAATCAATACGGTCTGTTTCAACGGAAGCAGGCTTTGTATGAGTGACAGATCGGTGTGTAAGCGAGACAGAGGCGTATGTAAGGCCGACAGTGTGGTATGTAAGCGAGATAAAAGCGTATGTAAGGCCGTCAGCGTCGTATGTAAGCCTGATAGAAGCATATGTAAGAGCGTCAGTATCGAATGTAAGCGTGATAGATGCGTATGCAAGACCATCAGCGCCATATGTAAGCCTGATAGGAGCCTATGTAAGAGCGTGAGCATCGAATGTAAGTGTAACAGAGACGTGCGTAAAACAACCAGTGTCGTATGAAGGATGGTCAGCATCGTATGTAAGCTTACTCTTGTGAAATTCCCCCATCGCCTGGCGGCACTTCCCCAAGGGGAAGATATCATTAAGTTGGCAGCTTTCCCCGCACTCACCCTTTAGGGGTTGGGGTAATATTTTGGGGTAGATAGAGGAATTTATTACCCTTAATTTAGTGATTCTCCCCTTGGGGAGAGACCCGCAGGGAGAAGGGGAAGAAAAGTGGCTGGAGAGCAAGCACTACGCACCATGCACTCATAACTGAGCTTCGGACTTCGGGCAATCATACTTCGGACTATAAAAAAATACATCAAGCATCGTGCACAGCGCACCATGCACTAAAAATAACAACAGCTTCGGACTCCGTGCAACGGACTTCGACTAAAGAAAATATTATGAAACAAATTCCGCTTATACAGGTAGGTATTCAGTTTAAAGAAACCATCGAATTTACTCTGCACGGGCAATATAAAACCAATGCAGGTATTGCGCTTGCCGGGCACTATAAGGCCGTTAAAACAAATGGTGGTATTACGCTGTCCGATGGCTCAGAGGAGATTAGCCTTCAGTCGGGAATTGGTATTAACCCCGAGTCGCCCGATGCCTATTTTACCCTTCATAACGTCACTATTGGTATAAATTTCCATTGGGAGCGTGACGAGGATCAGTCGTTTAAGGGCGGATTGAAGCTCATACTCGAGAATGATAAGATTACAGCCGTTAATGTGTTGCCGGTTGAGGATTACCTGATGAGTGTGATTTCATCGGAGATGAGTGCCACATCGTCGCTGGAGCTTTTAAAGGCTCATGCGGTGATATCGCGCAGCTGGTTGCTGGCACAAATTGAAAAGAACCAAAGCCTGCAAAGTAATGCAAGCGAATACCAGTCGGTGTTCGAATCCGACGATGAGTTTATTAAGTGGTACGACCGTGAGGATCACCTGAACTTCGATGTGTGTGCTGATGACCATTGCCAGCGCTACCAAGGCATTACCAGGGCTACCACCGAAGAGGTGGAAAAAGCCGTGCGTGCTACCTGGGGCGAAGTGCTGATGAATGGAGATGCCATCTGCGATGCCCGCTTCTCTAAATGCTGCGGTGGCATGGTTGAAAAGTTTGAGAATGTATGGGAGCCGGTTAATCATCCCTATCTGCAGGCCTTTGTCGATAATGATGCCGATCCTGCAGGCTTTAAGTTCGATTTAAAAACAGAGGGCAATGCTGAAGAATGGATGCGGGGTACACCCGATGCATTCTGCAATACCACCGACAAGGAGGTGCTGAGCCAGGTGCTTAATGATTACGACCAGGAGACTAATGATTTCTACCGGTGGGAAGTAAGATATGTGCAAAGTGAAGTGAGCGAATTGATCAAAAAGCGCACAGGCATCGACTTTGGAACCATACAGGAGATGGTACCTGTGGAACGAGGAGATTCGGGTCGCTTGATAAAGCTAAAAATAGTTGGCGATAAAAAGACCCTGACGATTGGTAAGGAGCTGGAAATTCGCAAGGCACTATCGGAGTCGCACCTTTACAGTTCAGCTTTTATCATCGAAAAGGAAGAGGCTGATGGACAGCTCACTTTCGTGCTGAAAGGAGCCGGATGGGGCCATGGTGTTGGCCTGTGTCAGATTGGAGCGGCCGTTATGGGTGCCAAGGGTTACGATTATAATGCTATCTTAATGCACTATTTCAGAGGGGCTGAATTAAATAGAAAATACTAGGAATATTCTACTAAAAGCGATGAGAGTAGAGCGATGAGATGGTTCATTTGCAACTCCTTAAATTCTCTTCTCAAATCTCATCTCTTTTATGCACCGTGCACGATGCACTAAGTACAAAAAATATGAAACAAAAATCGACATCTCCCTGGGCTTGGGTGCCCACTCTGTATTTTGCCGAAGGCATCCCTTACGTGGTGGTGATGACCGTTTCGGTAATCATGTACAAGCGCTTGGGTATCTCCAATGCTGACATAGCTCTGTACACCAGTTGGCTCTATTTGCCTTGGGTAATTAAATTTGCCTGGAGTCCGTTAGTGGATATATTAAAAACAAAGCGCTGGTGGATTGTGGTGATGCAGCTGTTGATTGGAGCCGGATTGGGGGGCGTGGCGTTGACCATTCCTGTGCCGGACTTTTTTCAGTATACGCTGCTATTTTTCTGGTTGCTGGCCTTTAGTTCGGCTACGCACGATATAGCGGCCGATGGCTTTTACATGCTCGATTTGGATGAGCATAAGCAGGCCTATTTCATTGGTATCCGAAGCACTTTCTACCGTTTGGCAATGATTACCGGACAGGGCTTGTTGATTATTTTGGCGGGTTTTATTGAGTCGTCAACAGGTCTGGAGCCGGTAGAATTTAGCGTTACCACGCAATCGACGCACACCGAATGGGTGGTTCCGCAAGCTAAAAGTGTGACTACCGGTGGCGAAAATCAGTTTGTTGTAACGCAGGCTGATGTGGTGATAGGGCTGAATAAGCTCAATAAGATTCAGGCCGATTCCATTAAAGATTGGGCACATAAGCAAAACCTCAGCAATGGGTTTGTGATAAAGGAGGTGCAACTAGAGCAAGCACCCGGATGGTGGTCATCAAACGTGGCTACGCCGCTTAAAGAATCGTTGAAAGAGCGTTTTGGTAAGGAAGATAAATCGGCCATGTTCAAGGGCGAGGTGCAGGGCAATATTGCGGCCTTTGGTATCAGGCTGGCACAGATGCCCGAAGAGGGCGAAAATGTTGTGCTAAACCTCGACAGACAAAGCGGAGCCAAAGATTTATCGCTGGTTGAAGGACATCGGCTGACCTTTAATAATCAGAACTGGGATCAGCAAGCCTGGGTACTGGTGCAGGCCGATCCTAAGCTTGATACAGCTGTGTCGGCCGACTTTAGGGGCTTATCTGGTAATATTCCTTTTGCCTGGTCGGTTACCTTTTTTGTGCTGGCCATTCTGTTTGTGGTGTTCCTTATCTACCATCGCTTTTTTCTTCCACGCCCGGCTGCTGATAAGCCGGTTGCCGAAAGTAAAAACATGCTCAATGAGTTTGTTGAAACATTCGTATCCTTCTTCAAGAAAGAGAACTTTGCCATCGGGCTACTGTTTATTCTGGTATTCCGTTTAGGCGAAAGTCAGCTGGTTAAATTGGCTTCGCCCTTTTTACTCGATGCACGTGAGGCAGGCGGACTGGGGTTAACCACCGGCGATGTGGGTTTGATATACGGTACCATTGGTATCATTTTTTTAACCTTGGGCGGTATTATTGGAGGTTATCTGGCCTCGCGCAATGGATTGAAATATTGGATTTGGTGGATGACATTGGCCATCAATCTGCCAAACCTCACCTATGTTTACTTATCGTATGCCACCCCCGAGAGTATGTGGATTGTGGCCTGCAGTGTGGCGGTTGAACAGTTTGGATACGGCTTTGGGTTTACCGCTTACATGCTTTATCTCATTTACTTCTCCGAAGGAAAGAGCAAAACTGCACATTATGCCATTTGCTCCGGCCTGATGGCTTTAGGTATGATGATACCGGGCATGATATCAGGATGGTTGCAGGAAATAGTCGGCTATCAGAACTTCTTTATCTGGGTGATGATTTGTACTATTCCCGGCTTCCTGATTATTAAGTTTCTTAAGATTGACCCTACATTTGGTATTAAAAAGCAATAAAGAAGTGGTCCGTGCCACAATTCCCGGTGCGGACCACTCTTTTAAACTCTCAACCCTCAACTTAATACATTAAACTCCTTAACTAACAAAATAATGACGAAGTCAACACGCTATCTGGCCCTTGATGTGCTCAGGGGCGTTACTATCGCAGGCATGATACTGGTTAACACTCCCGGAAGCTGGTCATATGTTTATTCGCCCTTGCGGCACGCGGCCTGGCACGGATGCACCCCTACCGATTTGGTGTTTCCTTTCTTTTTATTTGTCATGGGCGTTTCCATGTATTTCTCATTTTCAAAATATGGCAACTCATTAAATAAGCAGTCGCTCATTAAGATTGGCCGACGCTCTTTGCTGATATTTGCGATTGGTTTATTCCTTAACTCTTTCCCGCAGTGGGATGTTGATTTCTCCAGACTGAGAATCATGGGCGTTATGCAGCGGATAGCCATCGTTTATGGCATTAGTTCGCTGTTGGTTCTGGCCTTTAAATACCGAACGGTTCAATGCATTGGTGCCGCTATTCTGCTGGTTTATTGGGCGATTCTTTATTTCTTTGGCGGAACCGATCCCTATAGTTTAGAAGGTAATGTGGTGGCAGTAGTGGATAAATGGATACTGGGTGAGCAACACATATACAAGGGCTTTGGCATGGCTTTCGACCCTGAGGGACTGTTGAGCTCCTTGCCCGCCATCGTAACCACCCTTATTGGCTATTTGGTTGGGCGCAGCATCAAAACCATTGAAAAATCTAGGTTGCCTCTGCATTTATTGATTGTTGGAGCTATTCTGACATTTGCCGGGTGGATGTGGGATTTTGTCTGGCCAATTAATAAGCCTATCTGGACTGGCTCATATGTGGTGTACACAGCCGGTTTAGGCACGATGTTTCTGGCTATTCTTATCTGGGTCATCGATATCAAAGGCTACAAAAAGTGGACTTCCTTTTTTGTGGTTTTCGGCATGAATCCTTTGTTTATTTATGCCTTGTCTGGTCTGTGGGTTAAAAGCTTATATAAGCTTGTTCAGTTTAAAAGCGATGAAGGTGTTGTAAACGGATACCGTACTTTGTATGAGTCTGTTTTTGTGCCGCTGGCCGGAAATATGAATGGATCATTACTGTTTGCTTTGGTACACATTGTTTTCTTTTGGTTGATTGGTTGGGTACTTTATCGGAATAAGATATTTATTAAAGTATAACAGCAATTGTTGTTATGCTGTTGTGTTTGTGTGTATCAATAATAAGAAAGCTGCCTCGTTTCGTAGGCAGCTTTCTTTTTTTTATCAAAGTTGTTTGAGGCTCATTAATACAGAAAGTATTTGCTGGCTTTCTTCTTAAATGGTTTAATGTCTTTATACCAGAGTTCTTCAATGTCTTTTACCAACCAGCGCTTGGTAAACTCTTTTCGTATTTTGTCACTGCCACTAACTTTATCAAACATGCCAAGGCGGGCTGGTTCACAAAGTTCAAATACATTGTGTTCGGGCCACAGCTTATGAGCTTCCTGTAGTACGTAAAACTGTATAAGGGAGAGTGGCGCTGTATTGTAATCGGTAAAATGCACCTGCACACCATGTATCAACTCACCTTTTGAAACGCTGTAATAGGGTTTGTAGTGAACCGGTCTGAAGTGCAGACCTTCAATGTGCAAGGTATTTAGGTTGTTGGACAGGCTGTCTGCATCTACCCATTCTGCAGCGAATAGCTGGAAAGGCAGTGTGTAGCCCACACCAATGCTCATAACGTATAGTTCGCCCAATATACCACTGACCGGATAGAAACTGGCTGAGTGAGCATGTGGGATGTGTGGCGAAGATGGTACCCATGGTAAACCGGTTTCTTCAAAAGTCATGCTGCGTTGCCAGCCTTCCATTTTAATCACTTCCAAATCACATTGCACGCCATCTTTTAGCAGGTGTTCGCCATTTAAGAATAAGGCCAGCTCGCCCACTGTCATACCATGCACATAGGGTATGGGAAACTGACTGACGAAAGAGATAAATTCAGGTTCGGTAACCATGCCTTCCATTTTGATTCCTCCAAGCGGATTAGGACGATCGAGCACAACCATTTTGATGTTATTCTCGGCTGCTGCTTCCATGGCAAGCCCAAGTGTACTGATATAGGTGTAGGAGCGCGAACCAATGTCCTGGATGTCATACACCAATACATCAATGCCTTCTAGCATTTCTGACGTTGGTTTTTTGTGTTTGCCGTGCAGACTGTATACCGGTACATTGGTTTTGGGGTCGGTAAAGAAATTTACTTTGTCGCCCGCTGAGTAATCGCCGCGCACCCCGTGTTCAGGACTGTACATAGCTTTAAGTGTAACATTGGGTGCCTGGTGCAGAATGTCAATGCTTGATTCAAACTGGCTGTTTATGCCTGTTGGGTTGGTAATAAGGCCAATGCGCTTATGTGCTAGTTGTTTGAAATTGTCATTTTGTAATACTTCTATGCCTGTTTCTGTTGTTTGCCCTATTATAGAGTTGCTTATCAAAATAAGTATGGCAAAAAAAAGGTTTTTTCTCATCGCAATAAATATTAAAAAGAATTTGAGGAAATCTATTTGATTGATACATTTGTAATATGTAATACAAATATAGACGCTATATTTTGTTTTCCTACTAAATGAGCTAAGTTATGCAAAAGACTCTGATGATATTCTTAATTCTTGCTGCTTTTTGCAGCGGATGTGTTAATGATACAAATCAAAAGGTTGAAACAGATTGGAGTAAGCCAGAGCAATTCCTGGAAAATGGTCAGTTATTAGCATTGAGTACTTGGGTTGATTCTGCTCAGCATGCCGTGCCAATGTATTCTGAATTGTGGATGAAGCTTGATTCGTTTAGGCAAATAGCCAACAGGGTACAATTGGAATTTAGTTTGGATGAAGGAGCTGTTCGTGAGCAGTTGAATGCACGCATTGATGATGATTATACACAAGAGGAGTTAGAGGGGTGGGAGCACAATGGGAAGCTGGAATATAAAGTAATTAATGGTGAGAAACGTTACTTTAAAAGGGCGGCTTCCAATCTGGCTTTGTTGCTAAACAAAGGAGATGGGTTGATTGATGCTGCACTGGATAGTTTTTGCCTGGTGCACACCAATGAAGTGATTCGGGCAATTGATACTGCCAATACTTTTTTAGCCGAACCTCAAGTGTTTGAAGTGCAATTTGATGTGCGTTTGCAGGCTGATGTCGTACCTGCAGGTGAGATGGTGCGTTGCTGGCTGCCATTTCCTAAAACTTCGCATGGGCGTCAACGCGATGTGGAGTTGGTATCTGTTTATGAGCCATCCTATCTGCTGGCAGATGACTCGTGTGTGCACGGTTCTATTTACATGGAGAAGCCAGCGATTGCCGGAAAGGAGACTGTTTTTAGTGTTGCCTATAATTTTCAATCATATGCTGAGTATTATGATATGGGCAAGTTGCAAGTGTTGCCCTACGATACGTCAACTACTCTTTATAAACAATATACAGCACAGCAGGCGCCTCATATTGTATTTAGCAAGGAGATGATGCAGCTGTCAGATAGTATCTGTGGTAATGAGGTGCGACCTCATGAAGTGGTGAAAAGGTTGTACTACTGGATTGATGAAAATATTCCATGGGCGGGTGCTCTTGAGTATGCAATCATGCCTGATATTCCCAGGTATGTGCTGAATAACAGGAAGGGTGATTGTGGTATGCAAACCTTGCTGTTCATGGCCATGGTGCGCTATAAAGGTATTCCGGTTAAATGGCAAAGTGGCTGGATGTTGCATCCGGATGCTATTAATCTGCATGATTGGTGCGAAGTATATTATCAGGGCGTTGGTTGGGTACCGCTAGATATGTCTTTTAGCTTGCAAAAGTCAGATGATGAGCGTATTAAAGAGTTTTATATCAGTGGTATTGATGCTTATAGACTCATTATTAATGATGATATTGGTGCTGATTTTCATCCGATTAAGCGGTTTATGAGAAGTGAGCCGTGGGATTTTCAGCGAGGTGAGCTTGAGTGGTCTGGTGGGAATATTTACTTCAATCAATGGACTTATGAACTCACTCTGCTTTAGCTAATTATTAACCGTTTTTCCTAGGTGTGTTTGCGTTTCAGGATTAATATGTCATATATGTTATAAAAATATCAAACTTTGTTTGAATTTGTTAAAACAATTTCTAATTTTGACATGTGTAAGATGTAATACAACATACCTAATAAAATGAAAAAAAATCTTTTACTTCTTTCATTAGCTGTTATTGTTCTTTTGTATGCTTGTGAAAAAGCTACAGTCAAACAGGGGTTGATAATAGAGCAGGTAGAAGCCAAATGGGTGCCTGATTCAAGAGTGGATGTCTTTGATGTTGAGTTAGTGTATTCTCAAGGTACTTTGCTTGTGAAAGGCGAAACTACTATAGCTGAGGCCAAAGACGAATTACTTGCAAAATTAGGGCAAACAGATAAGTTGATAGATAGCCTTGTGGTGTTGCCCATCTCCAGCATCGAAAAAAAATGGGCCGTTACAACTTTGAGTCTTGCCAATTTACGGGATGAGCCAAAGCATTCGGCGCAGTTGGTGTCACAAACCATCATGGGAACGCCGGTAAGGATTCTGAAGCAAAAAGGAGGTTGGAGCCTTGTGCAATCACCTGATGGCTATATCGCCTGGACCAATAATTCTTCTCTGGCATTTATGAATGAAGCAGAGTTCGATGCATGGCGTTCTGCCAAGCGGGTGCTCGTTTTAAGTGATGGTTGGTTGGAAGATGGATTTGGTCATCATGTTTCAGATTTGGTTAAAGGGAGCCTGCTGACCGTGGTGGAGAAGCAGAAAGATAAGGTGATCATAACACTGCCCGATGGACGAAGCGGATCGGTCGAATCGGATATCGTCAGGGAGTTTGATATGACGGGTGACTTACCGGCTTTAAAAGGGGAGAAACTTATTGAAGTATCAAAAGAGTTCATGGGCTTGCCTTATCTGTGGGGCGGAACTTCCTCAAAAGCAGTTGATTGCTCCGGTTTTCTCAAGAACATTTACTTTTTGAATGGCTACATTTTAGCGCGTGATGCTTCTCAGCAAATCAAATATGGTCAACCTGTACCACTACAGGTGGAAGCTTTGCAAGTGGGTGATTTGCTATTCTTTGGCGATGCAGAATCGAAAAAGGTAACACACGTCGGGATGTATATTGGTGATACAGAGTTTATTCATTCGTCGGGTCGTGTAAAGGTTAATAGTTTGGATGAAACGCGGGAGAACTACAGTGGTTACCGCAGAGCATCCTGGTTGGGAGCTTAGCGCTATATCGGACAAAAACCTGGGGAAGGATTGATGCCTGTCAATCAGCATCCTTGGTATGTGAATGATAAATAAGGGGAATTAGTAATGAATACCAGAAGAATTTTTCTAAAAAATACTGGCTTACTGGCTGGAGCTGCTCTGCTTGGAGGAACACAGGGCTCTTGTGGCTCAGGCAAGGCGAAAGGGAATCCGCTTTGGGGCGCTAAAATGAAGCTGCGCTATAAAGCTTACGATTTACAGCTAAAGCATACTTTCACCATTGCCTCCAATTCAAGGACTACTACACCGGTAATGTTAGTTGAGATAGAGTATGATGGTGTGGTGGGATTTGGAGAGGCGTCAATGCCACCGTATTTAGGTGAATCGCATGAAACGGCTGCTAAGTTTTTGTCATTGCTGAACCTGGAGCGGTTTGAGAGCCCGTTTTTATTGGAAGATATATTGGCGTATGTGGATGGGGTGATGCCTGGGAATTACGCAGCTAAAGCTTCGCTTGATATTGCTTTGCACGATTTATTAGGCAAGCTGGTGGGGCAACCACTGCATAAAATATGGGGATTGGACCCGGATAAAAGCCCCAACACCAGCTTTACCATTGGTATTGATACAGCTAATGTAGTAAGGGAAAAAGTGGTCGAGGCATCGCCATATAATATCCTAAAAGTGAAACTGGGCGGAGGGAACGATAAAGAGATGATCAATACGATTCGTTCCATTACTGATAAACCTTTATGCGTAGATGTTAACCAGGGCTGGAAAGATAAGCATGCCGCTCTGGATATGATACATTGGCTGAAAGAACAAGGGGTAGTTTTTGTAGAGCAGCCCATGTCAAAAGCTAAGGATGCCCGGGATGATATGGCCTGGCTGACGGAAAACAGTCCGCTGCCAACTATTGCCGACGAGGCCTTGCAAACGGTGGAAGATGTGTTGCCATTAAACGGCATTTACTCAGGTATAAATATTAAGCTGATGAAGTGTGGTGGCTTACGGGCGGCCCGTAAGATGATGACCTTGGCTCGTGCCATGGATATGAAGGTGATGATTGGATGTATGACTGCCACTTCGTGCGCTATTTCTGCCGCCTCACAAATATCGCCACTGGTTGACTGGGCTGATTTAGACGGAAATCTGCTGATATCAAATGATGTGTTTGATGGTGTCAAAGTGATTAATGGTAAAGTGACATTAAATGATCGCCCCGGAATTGGTGTTGTCAAATTGTGATAGAAAGAATGGGCACGAAAGGTAACATAGAATTTTTTAAAAGGCAGATTGTCCGTGAATTGGGCAAAGATCAGGTGTTTAGCCGATATATCGATCGCTATGCCAAAGGGACGGATGCAGGTTTTTACCGTTTGGTGCCACAGTTGGTGGTGCTGGTTAACTCTGAATTGGAGTTACAGGACGTGATAAAAGCTGCAAGTAGCCATTTTGTGGCCATCACATTTAAGGCAGGCGGTACGAGCTTATCGGGTCAAACAATTACCGATTCGGTGCTGGTAGAGATTGGGCCTGAATTTAGTCAGCTGAATATACTGGATGATGGCAAGCGTATAAAAGTTCAGCCCGGTGTAAGAGGTGGTTTTGCCAATGCACAGCTGGCCAGGTATGGCTATAAAATTGGGCCTAGTCCGGCTTCAATTAATTCGGCCAAAATAGGCGGAATTGTGGCTAATAATGCCAGTGGTGCCAGTTATGGAATCATCACAAACAGCTACAATACCATTGGATCCATGCGCATAGTGATGGCTGATGGTACCCTGTTGGTGACTGATGATGCGGCTAGTCGTCAGAACTTCCAGGAAACGCATAAGGAATTATTGGATGAATTGCTTTGTATAAAGCAACAGCTTGAAAATGATTCGGAGGTGTATGCTAAGATTCAGTCTAAATATCAGCTGAAAAACACCACTGGCTATGGGATGAATGCCTTTGTGGATTTTGATGATCCGATTGATATTTTAATGCATCTCATGGTGGGTTCAGAAGGAACTTTAGGGTTTATTTCGGAAGTGACCATGCGCACGATTCCTGATGAAGCACATAAAAGTTGTGCATTAATCTTCTTGCCCAATATTCAGGAAGCGGCAAAGTGTATTATTCCTTTAAGAAGTTGTTGTGTCAGCGCAGCAGAGCTAATGGATCGCAATGCGTTACGGGCAGTGGAGGATGTTGATGGCTTACCTTCTGAGCTGAAAGAATTACCAGATGGGGCGGCTGCTCTGTTGGTGGAGACGGCAGCAACAAGTGAAGCGGATTTAAAAGGCCATCAGGAGGAAATTCTGGCTAAATTATCAGGGATTCAAAAGCTGTTTCCTATCAACTTCACTGATAATGCTAAGGATTACAATACATTTTGGAAAGTGCGTAAGGGGCTATTTACCTCGGCTGCAGCCACACGCCCAAGTGGTACAACCTGCATCATCGAAGATGTGGCTTTTCCGGGTGAGGTGCTGGCTGAGGCTTTGCCGGCTTTACAAAATTTACTGGATAAGCACCATTACGCAGGCTCAGTAATGTGGGGCCACTTGCTCGACGGGAATATACACTTTTTAGTAATGCCTGATTTCGGCCAGGACTGGCAGATGGATAACTATAAGCTGTTTATGCATGCCTTGGTTAAGTTGGTTGTGCATCAGTTTACCGGGAGCCTAAAAGCCGAGCATGGAACAGGTCGTAATATGGCGCCATTTGTTGAATATGAATGGGGACATGTGATATATGAATTGATGAGGCGGGTAAAACGCGCGATTGATCCGCTGAATATTCTAAATCCTGGCGTTTTAATTAATGACGATCCGGAGATTTATACTAAAAATATTAAGCAGCTGCCTCAAAGTCACCCCTTGGTTGATGCCTGCATCGAATGTGGTTTTTGCGAGAGCAGTTGTCCATCGCGTGATTTAACATTAACACCTCGACAGCGCATTACTGTTTTCCGTGCTTTGAACGCTGATGCTTCAGAAATATCACAGAAAGATATGAAGGCACTTGCTAAAGCATTCGCGTATAAGGGCGAAGAAAGTTGTGCAACCGATGGCTTATGTGCACTTAATTGTCCGGTTGGGATTAATACCGGTAAGCTAATTAAAGACTTACGATTTGAATCAAAAAGTCGCTTGTCAAATACTGTGGCCACTTATATAGCCAATCATTATGGGGGAACCAGTGCAGTTGTTAAGGGAGCTTTAGGTGCTGTTGGCGCACTGCAGAAGGTATTGCCGTTAACAGTAATGGAAAAAGGAGGCCATTTTGTGCATAAAGTTTCTGGTCGAAATGTGCCTCTCTGGAACCGGTATATGCCACATGCGGCAGCAAGAGTTGATGTGGTATCTGATGTAAAGTCAGACCATAAGGTGGTGTACTTTCCGGCTTGTATCAATCGCATGATGGGCAATGATGCCAGTATGAAAGATAAAGATTCACTAACTAAGGTGACTAAAAGACTGCTTAATAAAGCAGATTATGAAATAATTTATCCTGAGAACCTGTCCGGCCTTTGCTGTGGAATGTCATTCGACAGCAAAGGATTTCATGGACAGGGAATGATGAAACTTAAAGAGTTGGAGGATGCTTTATTGGAAGCATCTGATTATGGTCGTTATCCGGTTTTGTGTGATATGAGCCCTTGTTTGTTGCGCATGAAAGAATTGATGGATACGCGATTAGAGCTGTATGAGCCTATCGAATTCACCTTAAGCTTTCTGAAAGATAAGCTGCAGTTTACGCAGAAGGATGAAACGGTGATGGTGCATGTGACTTGCAGTAGTACTAAAATGGGACTGGATGAGCAATTGGTGCAACTGGCTCAGCTGTGCGCAAAAGAAGTGATTAAGCCTGAAAAAACGGGATGCTGCGGATGGGCAGGCGATAAAGGATTCAATCTGCCGGAATTAAACAAATCAGCTTTGCGCTACCTGAAAGAAGAAGTGCCGGAACGAGCAGTGGCTGGCTATAGCACCAGCCGTACTTGTGAGATAGGACTGTCGGTGCATAGTGGCCTGACGTACCAGTCCATCTTGTATTTGGTGGATAAGGCGACTGAAAACTTAACTCAAAACAGATAATCAATGAAAATTTTTTATACGCTGATATTAATCGTATTAACGAGTTTGGGCACTGCTGCACAATGTGATAAAGTGATTTCTTCGGTAGAGGATCCTGGGCCGGCACAAGTGACTGGCTCTACATTGCCTGTTGATGCAAAGGAAATGGATTGGTTTTTTCCGGCAGACTACACGCGCTTGGTGGCTTTTGGCGGGAGTGTCGGCAGTAAAGCTTCACATGAAGGTGTAGATTATGTACATGAAAACAAGGAGCAACCACACGTTTATGTGCACTCAATAGGTGCAGGAGAGGTGGTTTATGTGCGCGAAGGATGTCCAGAAAGCAGTTTGTTTGCCCACAACAATTACAGCCGTGAGTGCGGAGCTGGTTGGGGAAATCATGTGGTTATTAAACATGGCTCAATTTATTCGAGATATGCGCATTTGCGCAAAGGAACGGTGCAGGTTAAAGTGGGAGATGTCGTGTTTGGAGAGCAGCTGATTGGTGAGATGGGTAATTCAGGACGAAGTGAGTTGCGTCATTTACACTTTGAAGTAGGAACGCGCACGCAGTTATTTGATCCATGCGGCATGTCTCAAAATTTCGACTATGTCTATAATCCATCACAGCTTAATTATAAAAAAAGGACAGGCATTGATGATGAACTGGCTGAAGATACGGCTAAGGTGGTAGTGTATCATGAAAGAAATGCAGAACATATAACCGTTGAGATGCCTGCAATGCATAAGCTGGGACAAGTAAAGTGCATCGAGCTGTATGATGCTTTAGGCAGAAAACTTTATGAAGTTGTAGTGTCTGGATGTAATGCCAATAGTGTCTATCGCCTGCCTTTTTTAGCACGCCAGCAGCCGTTAATCTGCCGGATTGTAACCACTAAGCTAAGTTTTACACGAAAGTTTATGAGTTAAATAATTTCCAATTTATCTAATGCAAAATCAAAATCTATGAAAAGAAATGTATTGTTATTCGGTCTGGTAATGATGGTTATGGGACTGTTTCAGTCGTGTGATAATGACGAAACAATCAATCGTTATTACCCAATTAGTTGGATGCCGGTTGTTGATTCGGATGGTGAAATGTTAAAGTCAACATATCTGGATGGAACGGAGCTGGAGTTTGTAGTGCCATTTAAGGTGCATAATGGCAATGAAGTAACGTTTATTGAGTTAAGTACTGCAATTGTTGATCCAACAAGCGGCGAAGTGAGTCAAAAGACAAAGGTGAAAGAGTATGCTCCATCTGATTATGAATATGTAGCAGAAGAGTTGCATTACAAGGTAGATATGAGCTATACAATACCATCTGATTTGTTGGATAAGAAAGTGCAACTGCTCGCCGATTTTTATACGCAGAACGGCACATCTCAGGAGCGATTTGTTGCTGAATTTCAGGTGGTAGAGTTTAAAAATGTTATTGGTGGTTTGCCATATTTTTATATGTGGAATAACGGAAGCTGGTCGGCTCAAGGTTTTGAGGCTGAGCATTCAGCAGGTTATTCGGCTTTAAATATGGTCATGAATTTTTATGGATTCGATCCTGATAATGCCAATTTTCAAAATGATATGGGAGGCAATATTGCAGTTCATGATGTTGATTTTGTTACCTGGTATTATGTGACCCAATTGTCATCTCCAATTTTTGCGCAAACAGTAGATGAGGTGAATGAAGTTTATAATACTGAAGCCCCATGGTATGGTGGTCCTAAAGTGTTAGAAGGTACAACAACAGGGACATATGAAGCTATTGAAGAGGCCATTAATAATGGTTCTCCGGTAATTGTGCATGGTAACTTCCGTAATGTTGATTATTTGCACCAAATCGTTTTGGTAGGTTCTAACGAAACTGAATTTATGGTACTCGATCCGGCTGGTAAATGGAATGGAGCCGTTAAGGGCAACTATGAAAAGACAGAAACGATAGGTATGTACACTAAATACTTAAAAGCAGATGTGTACGCGGCCATTGGTGATGATGGTGAAGTGCATATGAATACGCCTTTTTAATCTGAATAACTCGTACTATTTAAATAATTAAATCAATGAAAAAGTATCTATTAAGTCTATTTTTCTTGTGCTCTCTCATAGTCTATGGGCAAGCACAAATAACCGTTACCGGAACGGTTACGGATGATCAAAATTTACCCTTACCCGGGGTTAATGTGGTGATGAAAAGCGATCCATCGCAAGGTACAATTACTGATATTGATGGTAAATATTCATTACAGGTTGCTGAAGGTGAAACAATCGTGTTCACATTTATTGGAATGAAATCGCAGGAAGTGCCTGTGCAAGGGCAAACCACCATCAATGTCACTATGGAATCGGCATTCATTGGATTAGATGAGGTAGTGGCCGTTGGTTACGGTGTGCAGAAGAAGAGTGATATTACCGGAGCTGTTGCTTCTGTAAATGCTGAGGTGTTAGATGGACAGCCAGTGGCAAGTGCAGCTACCATGCTGCAGGGACGAGCTTCGGGTGTTATGGTAACAGAAACATCAGGTGCACCAGGTTCTGGTTTGTCGGTGCGTATTCGAGGAACAGGTACTGTTAATAATTCATCGCCTTTATATGTGGTGGATGGTATTTTATTAGATGATATAGGTTTTCTTAATCCATCGGATGTGGCTAATATGGAGGTGTTAAAAGATGCTTCTGCCACAGCTATTTATGGTTCTAGAGGTGCAAATGGTGTTATATTAATTACAACCAAGACGGGTAGCACAGCTGATTCTAAAGTGCAGTTAGAAGTTAGTGGAGGTGTTCAGGAAGTATGGAACAAGCCAAACTTAATGAATTCTGAGGATTGGTTGGATACGTACAATATGTCGCAAATGAATGCAGCTAGCTTTACTGGTTCGAGCGCATATAAGCCACTTAACCTGCAAGCGCCATCTGATGATGTAACGCGCACAACCAATTGGTTTGACGAAGTTGTGAGAACGGGTAAGGTCTATAAAGTCAATGCGACTATTTCGCGAGGTGATGAAAAATCAAACTCGTTGATTAGTGCAGGTTACTTCCAAAATGAAGGTATTGTTTTGAATTCGATGTATGAGCGTTTCAATGCCCGTATTAATAACAATTATTTTATGGGAGACAAGTGGGAAGCTGGCTTTAATATTGCTGTTTCGCATGAGGAGACAGATGCAATTACGGGAAATGCGATCAATGGTATTTTAACATTGGCGCAACGCATGGATCCATTAACACCTGTTTATCAGGATAACGGCGAGTATGCATCAACACCATATTCTGATTTGGGCAATCCCGTAGCACAGTTAAATAGGGATGTTTATAAAGATAAGGAGTTGAGTGTTTTAGCACGAGCTTATGTGCAGTTTGAACCGATTAATAATTTGTTCTTTAAAACAGCTGTCAGCCTTAACATGTATCGTGATAAAAGCAAAACGTATTATCCTGCTTATGACTATGGTAATGAGTTGAGAGCCGTAAATAATATTTCTAAGACGTATAGCGATACTGATGGTATATTAACTGAAAACACCATTAACTATATCTTCTCCAGAGAGAAGCATAACCTATCATTATTAGGTGGTTTTACGGCAGAGCAAACTAAGTACGAATACCTGGGTGCATCGCGAAATAATGTGCCTAATGATATTGAAGAGTTGCAATATATTTCTGCTTCGGCTGATATTGAAAGTACTAATGCCTGGAACTCAGGTACTGATGTGCGTATGTACTCATACCTGGCCCGTGTCAATTATGACTATGCTGATAAATATTTCTTAACGGCCTCATTCCGTCGCGATGGTTCGTCGGTTTTCGGTCCTGATAAACGCTTGGGTAGCTTCCCGTCAATGTCTTTAGGATGGAAACTAAGAAACGAGTCATTTATGGACTGGTTATCATACGATGTGGTGAACCGTATTAAGGTAAGAGCCGGATGGGGACGTGTTGGTAATGCTAAGATTCCTCCCTATTCATTTACATCAACCGTTCAAACCAAAGATAGTCGTGTAGAGTATAGTTATGTGTTTGGTGGACAGGAGCAGCCCGGTGCAGCACCAGTAAGAATGGCCAATACAGAGGTTCAATGGGAGACTGTTGAGTCAACCAACTTTGGTATTGATATGGCATTCTTGGGCGATAAGATAAGTTTATCGGCTGACTATTTTATTAAGGAGACCAAGGATATGTTAGTGCAGGTCCCAATTGCACAGTATGCCGGATATGACGGAAGTCCTTATGTGAATGCTGGAAACGTAGAAAATAAAGGTTTTGAGATTGACCTTGGCTATCGCGGTAAGATAGGTAGTGACTTGAAATTTGCGCTTAATGTAAACGCATCGCATGTGAAAAATGAAGTAACCGATTTAGGTGGTGGACAGCCTATTTATGGCGGTTCAGTTAGTCTGGTTGGTTCTGTAACACGCACGATGGAAGGTCTGCCAATTGGTTCTTTCTACGGATATGAGGTGGAAGGTGTTTTCCAAACGGATGAGGAAGTAGCCAATAGTCCGCAGTCGGCTGATCCGATTGGAGCCGGTGATTTCCGCTTTAAAGATCAATGGACCGATAAAGACAATGATGGCGTATTGGAAGAGCCGGATGGTGTCATTGATGCCAATGACCGCACCATGATTGGAAATCCGATTCCAGACTTATTTTATGGTATTAACCTCGATCTGGAATATAAAAACTGGGATATGTCCATATTCTTCCAGGGAGTTCAGGGTAATGATATTTTTAACGGTTTTAAGTATTATAACTATGCCGATTACAAGCGCTTTGCTCTAACGGAGGACTATAAGAAGCATTGGACACCACAAAACGGTTCCAACTCAATGTTTGGACTTAATGCCGCAACAACTGAGTATAACCTGAAGCAATCTGACTTTTATATTGAAGATGGTTCCTATTTGCGTTTAAAAAACTTGCAGATAGGTTATACATTCAGAGATGTAGCTCCTTGGTTATCAAGTGTGAGGTTATACTTCTCAGGCCAGAATTTACTCACCTTTACCAGCTATTCGGGTTTAGATCCTGAAATTGGTGGAGGAACCCTTTCTCAAGGAGTTGATTATGGAACTTATCCTCAGTCAAGAACCTATTCATTTGGCGCAAGTGTAAACTTCTAATCGTAAACGACTATGAAAAATATTAAAAACATATTATTAGCCGGACTATTGGTCTTTGCTTTCGGTGCATGTAGCGAAGATTTTCTGGACACAAAAAAGATTGGAGAGCAAACTGAAGATAGTTTCTACTCCAATGATGCTGAGTTGATTAAGGCAGCTAATGCTTGCTATGCGCCACTTTGGGAATACCACTACAACTGGGGCCGTACCTCAATGAATAACTCAAGTACTGATGATGCTGTTGACCGCGAGGATCTACAATTGCGCGAGTTTACCTATAATGCCGGTCATTTCCTGTTTTTGTACAATTATCGCTATAACTACAGGGGGATTTTGATTGCCAATAAGCTTATTTACAATGTGGAAGGTGCCGATATCCCTGGTGTGAAAGATAAGGATCTTCAAAAGCGTGTAGTGGCTGAGGCTAAGTATATGCGTGCTTATTACTACTACGATTTGGTGAAAATGTTTGGTGATGTGCCACTTATTACGGTGCCGTTGTTAAAGGATGATCTAACACAAACTCGTGAAAGTGCTGATAAAGTATTTGAACAAATTGAAAAAGATTTGCTTGAAGCTGCAGCCGACTTGCCAACTAAAGCTGAGGTGGCAGATATGGATGAGTTAGGCCGTGCTACTAAAGGAGCTGCCTATGGTCTTTTGGCCAAAGTGTGTATGACTCAGGCAAGTTCTGGTTACTCAAGTCAGTCGTTTTATGACGATTCAAAGTGGGCAGATGCCAAGAAATATGCCGGTGAGGTATTTAAATTAGGATATGATTTGTACCGCGGTGATTATCATGATATTTTCACAGAGGAAGGTGAAAATGGCATTGGGTCTATTTTTGAAGTGCAGTTTTATGATTCGCCATTGGATGATGGTGCATTTACCAATAACGGTAACTTTACTACATTCCTGAATATGCCATGGTTGGGTGCAGCCGATCCTTATGGTCGCTATCAGGCTACATACGATTTGTACCTGGAGTTTGAAGATGGTGACCCTCGTCGTGAGCAGTCGTTAATGAATTCATTGACTTTTGGTGAAGAGTGGGCCTATGAAGATAGTGAAGGAGAAACGGTTATTCCTGTTGTTAATGAAGATTTGACAGGATTTAGTAACTACAAGCATTATCTGTCAAGGGAGCGTTACTTTAGTCTTGGTAACTTCCGTAACTCGCCAATCAACGAGCGTATTATCCGACTGTCTGATATCTACCTGGTATATGCAGAGGCTTGCTACCATACAGGCGAAGAAGGTATAGCGAGGACGTATTTGAATTATGTACGTGAGCGAGCTCGCCAGGGCAATGAGGCTGTTTTGCCAGATGTTACAGTTGGTGGTGCTGATTTGTTAGAGGCAATTTACCACGAGCGCAGAGTGGAGCTGTGTGGTGAAGGTCATCGTTTTCATGATTTGGTACGAACAGGTCGCCTGGAGCAGGAGTTGAAGGTGGATGGTTATAAAGTAAAGGCTGCGTTGACCAAGGAAGATGATGGTTCGATAACTGTTTCTGATTCTGGCGAGCCAGTGTTTAAGGCAACAAACTTGCAGATGCCTAAAAATATGTTCTTCCCAATACCGCAAAGTGAAGTGGATAATACGGGTGGTGTTATAACGCAAAATCCCGGATATTAAGGTGTAATTAAATAAATGGGATAAAGAGGGTGTAATGCCCTCTTTATTTTTTTTGTACTGTTAATTATGAAATATTTCATTGGTATACTATTGTTGTTTGTTGGACATATGTTGCATGCTCAGGAACGATTTGTTTCAGCTGGTCATGAAGCTTTTTATTACTCAGGCCGTGTTGATTTATCTCAATCGGATGTTGCAAGGTTTGACTGGCCCGGGGTGTCTGTTAATTTTCAATTCACAGGAGAAACACTGGATTTGTGTTTAAACGGTGGTGAGCGCAACTATTTCAATGTTTTTATTGATGGACTGTTGCATGAGGTGATGCATGTGCCTGCTGATACGGTTTATCCGGTCAGGGGTATAAATGGTCAGGGGTGGCATTCGTGCCGTATTCAAAAACGTACCGAGGGTGAAATGGGAATGGTTGTATTCAAAGGTGTTCATTTGGAAAAGGAGGCACAAATAAGATCTGTGGAGCATCAGCAATGGCGCAAAATAGAGTTCATTGGTAATTCTATTACCTGTGGCTATGGCACTGAAGGTAAATTGCCCGAAGAAGATTTCTTGCCGGAGACAGAGAATATCAATAAATCCTATGCTTTTATTGCGGCACGAGCATTCAAGGCAGAGTGCTACGTAACTGCACATTCTGGGCTGGGTGTGGTGCGTAATTATGGCGATAAAGAACCAATATCTACCAAATTGGCAACCTTGCCCAATCGCTATCATCAGGTGTTTGATATGGACACGTCTTTGGCATGGGATTTTTCCCAATGGCAACCCGATGCAGTGGTCATTAATTTAGGAACTAATGATTATTCCACCGATGTAGCACCTGAAAAATCGGTTTTTGTGCAGCGCTACTTGCGGTTTATAAAACAGTTGAGAGATTGCTATGGCGATATCCCAGTGTTTTGTGTTAATGGTCCTATGCGCGATGAGCCTGCTTATTCAAATGTAAAAGAGGTGGTTGAGATAGCTCGAAGTGTATATGGCGATAAGCACATCTACTTTATCGGTATTCCTGCCAGCTTATTAAATAAAAGTTCCGATTTAGGCTCTGATTACCATCCGTCGTATCGCGGACAGTTAAAGATGGCACGCCATATTATTCCAACTATTGCGAATGTAATGAATTGGGAATTTGATGACAGTGAGTATGAGGCTTTGAGCTATTAGTTACTCTTTCCTTGTCTTTTGAAGTAGTGTTTCGAATCGCCCCATTCACTATAGCCAATTTCTCGTCCGGCCATCTCTACACGGATGCTTAAACAGTTGGAACAATCCTCGGCACCTTCGTCAGTACAGGGTTTATTTTCGTATAGTGTGTAATCCTTACGATGCAGAGTAGGTGTTATATTGGGCATAATCACATTGGCACCATAGCGTAGAGCTTTTTCGCGGCCCATCGGATCGATTGCCTGGAGGGCTGTCGCAGCTGCAATATTAATGTCGGGCATTAGTAATCGTAAAGCAGCGATCATGTTCAGGGAGACATCGAAACGTCGCTGAAGTGGCCAGAGGATGTCTTTATGTGCGTATAACGGTGTTTCGGTATGCTCGATAAATGGCCCCATGCCTACCATATCAATATTCATATCTTTGAAAAATAATAAATCGTCAGCCAATTGCTCATAGCTCTGAAGTGGCAAGCCAATCATGACACCAGTCCCGGTTTGGTAGCCAATCTTCTGCAGTGTTTTTAAACAGTTGATGCGCGTTTCAAAGTTGTGTTTCTCATCCTCAGGATGAATCTTGTAGTATAATTCCTTATTCGAGCTTTCAATTCGTAAGAGGTAACGATGAGCGCCTGCTTCAAACCACTCTCTGTATACTTCTTCACTTTGTTCGCCTAATGAAATAGTGATGCCCAATTCTCCGTTGGTAGCTTTTTTGATAGCTTTTAATAGATTGGTAATGCGCGAAGTAAAGGTTGTGTCGCTTCTTTCACCTGACTGTAAAACCAATGAACCGTACTTGTTTTCATGAGCAAAAATAGCAGCTTCGATTATGGCTTGGTCATCTATATCGTAGCGTTCAGAGTGGTTGTTGCTTTTTCTGATGCCACAGTAGTAGCAGTCCTTGGTGCAATAATTTGAAAATTCAACCAGTCCCCTGAAATACACCTTTTTTCCGAGTGTTTCAACGTATTTATTTCCCACCGACTTCAGAAAATAGTCGCGTTCAACGCCTTCTAAACTAATTAAAAAACTCAGTTCGTCTCTTGTAAGTGTTTCTTTTACAAGTAAATTATCAATCTTATTGCTCACGGTTCGCTTCTTTTTAGACTGCGTAAAAATAACAAAAAATCATTGGCTGATGGTTTGATAATTGAATCATTCGTGTATTTTTGCGCAGGTAACAGATTGTTACTAAAAATTATTTGCTGTAAGTTGATGGTTGTGTTAGTGTCTTTGTTTATAGGCATTTTGGTAACTTATGATTTTCATCATATTATTACATGACTTTCGGTAAATACCCAATGGAGAATAGTTAGACAGACAAAATAATACACAAATGATAAACGAACAGCTGCTAAATCCTAAAAGCATTGTGGTGGTGGGAGCCTCCGATGATGTTATGAAGCCCGGAGGAAAGATTCTTAAAAACATTGTTGATGGCAATTTTAAAGGTGATTTGTATGTTACCAACCTGAAGAGTGATGAGGTTCAGGGGATAAAGTCCTATCGTGATGTGGCTGATTTACCCGAAAATGTTGATCTGGCAGTGTTGGCTATTGCTGCCAAATTTTGCCCGCAAACTGTTGAGGTGCTGGCTAAGCAAAAAGGTACCAAGGCTTTTATTATTATTTCTGCAGGTTTTAGTGAAGAAAATGAAGAAGGGGCTGCGTTAGAGCATCAAATTGTTAATACAATTAATGAGGTAGGGGGCTGTTTGATTGGTCCTAACTGTGTGGGGATGCTTACTACCAACCATAGTAGTGTGTTTACAACGCCAATTCCGGCATTGGAGCCAATGGGAGCTGATTTTATTTCAGGTTCCGGTGCAACGGCTGTGTTTATTATTGAGGCTGGAATGGCCAAGGGCTTGAAGTTTAATAGTGTTTATTCGGTAGGTAATAGTGCTCAAACAGGTGTGGAAGAGGTACTGGAGTATCTGGATAATACCTATGAGGAAGGGAAGAGTTCGAAGATAAAACTGCTATATCTCGAAAGTGTGAACAAGCCTCAGAAACTTCTGAAGCATGCTGCATCCTTAATTAATAAAGGCTGTAAAATTGCGGCTGTGAAAGCTGGTAATTCAGAAGCAGGTAGTCGTGCGGCTTCTAGTCATACGGGTGCCTTGGCAAGTAGTGATTTGGCAGTTGATGCCTTGTTTAAAAAAGCAGGAATCGTTCGTTGTTATGGGCGTGAGGAGTTGGCCAATGTGGCAGCTGTTTTCATGGTCGAGGAGTTGAAAGGGAAGAATGTTGCAGTGATTACCCATGCGGGCGGACCAGCAGTGATGTTAACCGATGCATTGTCTAATGGTGGTCTGGAAGTACCGGCCATTGATGGGCCAAAAGCTGAGGCATTGTTAGAAAAGTTGTATCCCGGTTCGAGTGTGGCTAATCCAATTGACTTTCTGGCAACCGGAACGGCTGAGCAGCTGGGTGATATAATTGATGCTTGTGAAAATGACTTCAATCACATCGATGCTATGGCTGTTGTATTTGGTAGTCCGGGTTTATTCACTAATGAGGAAGTTTACAAGGTGCTTCACCGTAAAATAAGGGAGTGTAAGAAACCAATATATCCGATTTTGCCGTCCGTAGTTAACGTGAAGGATGATATTGAGATGTTTATTAATTTGGGAAATGTTAACTTCCCGGATGAAGTACTGTTTGGTAATGCGTTAACGAAGGTTTATAATACGCCTAAACCTGTTGTGATCACTGGCGGTGAAGAGGATCTGGATGTGAAGGCGCTTCGTCGGATTGTTGAAGCACAACCTGATGGGTACGTTTCGCCTGAAGTTGTTCAGGAATTGCTTGATGTGGCCGGGGTGCCACGGGTTAAAGAGTTTGTGAGTGATAAAGTTGAAGATTTACTGGCGGCAGTAGCTGAGGTTGGTTATCCGGTTGTGATGAAGGTTGTTGGACCGGTTCATAAGTCAGATGTTGGTGGAGTTGTACTTGATGTTAACTCTGATGAGCAACTAAATGCTGAATTTGTGCGTATGATGCATTTAGCAGATGCTACAGGTGTAATGCTGCAACCAATGATTACAGGGAAGGAGTTGTTTGTTGGTGCAACTTATGAGCCAGGTTTCGGACACATGGTATTGTGTGGAATGGGCGGTATCTTTATTGAAGTGTTAAAAGATGTTAGCTCTGGTTTAGCGCCTGTTAATCAGGGTGAAGCTCTCGAAATGATTCGGGACTTAAAGAGTTATAAAATTATTGAAGGAGTGCGTGGGCAAAAAGGCATTGATGAAAACAAATATGCCGAAATCATTGTTCGTTTATCATCTATGCTGATGCATGCTCCTGAAATTAAAGAAATGGATATAAATCCGCTATTGGGTGACGGTGAAAAAGTGATTGCTGTAGATGCCCGGATACGGATTCAAAAGTAACTGTTTGTGTATTGATAATGATGAAAAAGTCGGCTCTTCAAAGGAAGGCCGGCTTTTTTATTGTTGCGATGTAAATTAAAGAAAAAAATCATTAAATAATATACTGTGGCTATGAATGGGTGGGTTTCTAATGGATGATTTTTTTGTTTTAAAGAAAAAATACCTTAAACTTGATCTAAATCATTATTGGGGATGCATTAATAATAATAAATCCTGTTATTTTTGTGAAGGCTTATAATTTGAAATAGTGCCTAATGAATTGTTTAATAGGGTTTAGTGTGTCTTTTGTGTGGGTGGTGGTGTAAGTTGTGTTAGAGATTGATATCAAGCCTGTTGGATAGAATGGTATGAGTAGGAAATTGACGATTGATATATTTTTTTGCATGTCTTTAGTGGTGTTTTTTGCACCCTTCTTTTTGAGTGCAACTCTATTTGGCTGGTACGAGGGATTTAATCTTAACCATCCAATGGTAATGAGTTTTCTTAAGTTTGCGGTGCTGGCTACTCTTGGTGAAGTTATTGGCTTACGAATAAAGACAGGCAGATACACAGCTGATGGCTTTGGGATACTACCCCGGGCGGTAATCTGGGGATTGTTGGGGCTAACCATTAAAATGGCGTTTGTGATATTTGCATCGGGTGTGCCTGTTTTTCTTGAGAAAATGGGAGTTGAAGGAGCGCTTGGTGTGATGAGTCAATCTTTCACTGCTGAAAAGTTACTCGTGGCATTTTGTATTAGTGCAGCCATGAACCTCATTTATGCGCCGGTTATGATGACTTTGCACCGCATAACAGATACGCATATTATAATGAATAATGGCAGTTTGGCCTGTTTGTTAAGGCCTGTCGCTTTTGGTAAAATTATGAAAGAGATGGACTGGGGTGTGCAATGGAATTTTGTGTTTAAAAAGACGATACCGTTCTTTTGGATACCGGCACATACAATCACATTTCTGATGGCACCTGAATATAGGGTGTTGTTTGCTGCCTTGCTGGGAATTGTATTGGGCGTATTGCTTGCAATAGCAGGAAATAAGAAGCCTTCGGCGAGCTGATAGGTTGCATATCTCGGGTAAAAAAAGCATATTTGAAGTAATAGAAACCTCTGTAAAAATCAATAACTATGTCTAAGATTGGTATTTTTTATGGTCCTGAGTTGGGTAGCGTTGAGAAAGTTGCTCATGTTATCGAACAAAAGTTAGGAGCAGATAAAGTAGAACTAATTGCTGTTAAAAAGGCTGACGAATCAGTATTGGAACGATTCGATAAGCTGATTTTCGGTATGTCTACAATTGGTAAAACAAATTGGGATTCTGAATATAAAGATACTGATTGGGATGAGTTTGCTACGTGTTTTGGCAAAGTAAACTGGGAAGGTAAAAAGATTGCCATGTACTGTTTGGGAGATCACATTCAGTATCCGCAACATTTTGTCGATGCTCTTGGGTGGGTGTATGATCGATTGGAAAATACAGCTGCTGAAGTGGTGGGTTTTTGCTCAACCGAAGGATATACCTATGAGGAGTCAGAAGGTATTAAAGACGGTCAGTTTTTAGGCTTGCCAGTTGATGAGGATAATGAAGCGGATAAAACTGATGTGCGCGTCGAAAATTGGATTAACCGACTCATAAACGAGTTTGGTTTTTAAATGATATCTAATTGGGTGGTGCGCTGTGCCACCCTTTTTGTTTTCAATCACAAAGAGCTATCAGCTCACGATGTAAAATTAATCTAATGCAATCACACACAAATACACCAATTGATGCCAAAATAGTTGATAATGTTCTGGCTAAGTATCAAATTGGCGATCTTAATAATGCAACTATCCGGGAGATTGTTTCTATTGTAAATGATATTGAAGAACAGAGTGGTGAGAAGTTTATTCGGATGGAAATGGGTGTTCCCGGGCTGATACCTTCTGAAATAGCTACTAATGCAGAGATTGGTGCACTTAAAAAAGGGGTGGCATCTAAATATCCGATGTTAGAAGGCATTAAGTCGCTTAAGGATGAATCAAGTCGATTTGTCAAAGCCTTTCTGAACCTGGATATCCCTTCAGAGTGTTGCGTGCCAACAGTGGGTTCTATGCAGGGATCATATGCAAACTTTCTGGTATGTGGTCAGATATATAAAGAAAGAGATACGCTTTTGTTTATTGATCCTGGATTTCCGGTGCAAAAGCAGCAGCTAGACGTACTTGGGTACAAGTACGATTCTTTTGATGTATATAATTACAGGGGAGAGGCACTGCGGGAAAAGCTGGAGTCATATTTCAAAACCGGTAAGATTTCGGCGGTAATATACTCGAACCCGAATAATCCGACATGGGTATGTTTTACTGAGTCGGAATTACAGATAATTGGTGAGCTGGCAACAAAATATGATGTAGTAGTTATTGAGGATCTGGCTTATTTTGCAATGGATTTTCGTCAGGATCTTTCTAAGCCATTTGAGCCACCATACCAGGTCTCTGTTGGGCATTATACGAATAATTATGTGCTGCTTATCTCAAGTTCTAAGGCCTTTAGTTATGCCGGTCAGCGCATAAGTATGACATGTATGTCAGAATACTTGTACAATCGTCGCTACAAAAACCTTCAGGAAAGGTTTGGGGTAGATAAATATGGTCAGGTACTGGTGACTCGCGTATTGTATGCTTTGTCTTCAGGTACTTGTCATTCGGCACAGCATGCCTTAGCGGCCATGTTAAAAGCTGCCAATGATGGTGAATTTAACTTCCTGGAGGAGGTTAAGGATTATAAGGAAAGAGGGCATGTGATGAAGGAGCTGTTCCTGGCTAATGGTTTCAATCTGACATATGATAAGGATATCGATCAGCCTCTGGCCGACGGTTTTTATTTCACAGTATCGTATAAGGATATGACGGGAGGGCAGTTGCTTGAAAAACTACTTTACTATGGAATTAGTGCTATAACCCTGGGAAAGACCGGTAGTAAGCAGGAGAGCTTGCGGGCTTGTGTGTCGCAAACAGGAAAAGAACGCTTTGAAGACTTAAGGATTCGCTTGGAGGCTTTTAGAGCTGATAATCCATAGATTCAATATATTGGTGATAATTTGTAAGCTTGTTTATATCCTTTATAAACAAGTAAATACTGATAGTCGTCATGTTGAAAATCGATACTTAAGTTTAAATTTGTAATATCTATTAAAGACTCTATAATATGGCAAAAGCAAAAGGTGCAATTGTGGTGGATACAGCAAGGTGCAAAGGCTGCGGCGTTTGTACAACAGCATGCCCCACAAAGGTAATTGAATTAGCTGCCGAGGTTAACGGCAAGGGGTATCACTATGCCTACATGGCAAATCCTGATGCCTGTATCGGTTGTTCTAATTGCGGGATAGTTTGTCCTGATACTTGTATTACTGTTTATCGCGCTAAGGCAGGAGCTACTGCTTAATGTAAAACTCATAAAGGAAATTAGTCACACATGAGAGAATTAAAACTAATGAAAGGTAATGAGGCAATTGCTGAAGCAGCTATCCGTGCTGGTGTGGATGGTTACTTTGGTTACCCTATTACTCCCCAGTCGGAAGTAATGGAAACCCTCATGGCCGAAAAGCCTTGGGAGACAACCGGGATGGTTGTTTTGCAGGCAGAAAGCGAAATCGCATCTATTAACATGGTTTATGGCGGAGCCGGTTGCGGTAAGCGCGTAATGACTTCTTCTTCAAGTCCTGGCGTGAGTTTAATGCAGGAAGGTTTAACATACCTTGCAGGAGCTGAACTACCTTGTGTGGTGGTAAACGTTGTGAGGGGAGGACCTGGTTTAGGTACCATTCAGCCTGCACAGTCTGATTACTTCCAAACTGTTAAAGGTGGTGGACATGGTGATTATAAATTAATCACATTGGCACCTGCTTCAGTGCAGGAGATGGCTGACTTTGTTGAAACAGCCTTCGACCTGGCTTTCAAATATCGTAACCCGGTAATGATTTTATCTGATGGTGTAATTGGTCAGATGATGGAGAAGGTGGAATTGAAGGAATTCAAACCACGTTGGACTGCTGATTACATTGAGCAAAACCATCCCTGGGCGACAACCGGAAAGAAAAAAGACCGTGCTAAAAATATTATCACTTCAGTGCAGTTAGAAGCATCTGTTCAGGAAGCTTTTAACCATAAATTACAGAACAAGTATCAGCAGGTTGAGGAAAACGAAGTATTGTTTGAAGAAACAATGTGTGATGATGCTGAATACTTGGTTGTAGCCTATGGTTCCAGTGCACGTATCTGTCAGAAATCAGTTGAGCTGGCGCGTGAAAAGGGTATCAAAGTAGGTATGTTACGTCCAATTACACTTTACCCATTCCCAACCAGGCAGCTGCAGGAAAGAGCTAAGCAGGTAAAAGGTATTTTATCAGTTGAGATGAGTGCGGGCCAAATGGTTGAGGATGTTAAACTAGCTGTAGAATGTAAAGTGCCGGTTGAGCATTATGGACGTTTTGGTGGTTCGGTACATTCACCTGGTGAAGTGGTTGAGGCACTTGAACAAAAACTAATTGGAGGATAAGCAATGTCAGATATAAACACAATTATAAAACCTGAAAACATCATCTATAAAAAGACGGATGTTCTTTCAGAAAACGAATTGCACTATTGTCCCGGATGTAGCCACGGTACAGTGCACAAATTAATTGCCGAGGTAATCGAAGAAATGGGTATTCAGGATAAAACCATTGGTATTGCACCTGTTGGTTGTTCGGTATTGGCCTACAATTACCTGGAGATTGACTGGCAGGAAGCAGCTCATGGCCGTGCTCCTGCATTGGCAACAGCTGTTAAGCGTTTGATGCCTGAGAACTATGTGTTTTCATACCAGGGTGATGGTGACCTGGCTGCAATTGGTACAGCTGAAACCATTCATGCTTGTAATCGTGGTGAGAACATTGTAATGGTATTCATCAACAACGGTATTTATGGTATGACAGGGGGCCAGATGGCGCCAACTACATTACCAGGCATGCCAGCTTCTACCTGTCCGGCAGGTCGTGATGTTAGCCACGATGGTGCACCTATCAAGATTTCTGAAATTCTGGCACAATTGCCAGGTACTTGTTATGTGACCCGTCAGGCAGTTCATACGGCTGCTAACGTTCGTAAGACAAAGAAGGCACTGAAGAAGGCTTTTGAAAATCAGGCAGCTAACAAAGGCACATCATTGGTTGAAGTGGTTTCAACTTGTAGCTCAGGCTGGAAAATGACACCAACAAAGGCCAATGAATGGATGGAAGAAAACATGTTCCCATACTACCCTCTTGGTGATATCAAGGACGAGTAGTTCGGTTTAATCTCTTAAAATTTGAAGAAATGAAAGAAGAAATAGTAATAGCCGGATTTGGTGGACAAGGAGTACTTTCAATGGGTAAGATATTAGCTTACTCAGGCGTAATGCAGGATATGGAAGTATCGTGGATGCCAGCATACGGACCGGAAATGCGTGGTGGTACAGCTAACGTAACAGTTATCCTTAGTGATGAACGTATTAGCTCGCCTATCTTACACGAATATGATACTGCCATCATTCTTAACCAGCAGTCGATGGATAAATTTGAGAAGGATGTGAAGCCTGGTGGTACCTTAATTTATGATGGTAATGGTATTACGCGTCATCCTGAGCGTACCGATATCAATATTTATCGTGTAGATGCTACTGAAGAAGCAGCACGCATGCATGCTGTTAAAACATTCAATATGATTGTATTGGGCGGATACCTGAAAGTGAAGCCAATTGTTAAGATGGAGAATGTTATCGCAGGACTTAAAAAGTCATTGCCAGAGCGTCACCACCACCTTATTCCAATGAATGAGAAAGCGATCACGCGTGGAGGTGAAATTATTAATGAAGTTTCGTTGGTTGAATAACCCAACTTGTTCATAAAGTTAAAAGAGCGCTTCTTTTTGGAAGCGCTCTTTTAGTATCAGATAACTTTGAATCATTTAAAAGTAGCTTGAACCATCCCAGCAATGTGTGCATAATTTCTCTTTAGGTAAGCCAATGGCCTCAACCAGGTCATCCAGCTTTTGGAATTTCAGTGAAGTTAAGTCCAGTGATTGGCGAATTTCCTCCACCATTGCTTCATACTTCTCCGAATTATTGTCCGAATACTCCTTCATATCAACGTCTTCACGTCCTTCGAGCTTGCAGGCTGCCTTGATGGTTGCTAAATCCATGTTTGAACGCGAACGGCTGAAATTTAGAAATTCGCAAGGATAAGTTAATGGCGGACAAGCAATGCGCACGTGCACTTCCTTAATGCCTGCCTTATGCAAGTCCTGCACGTTATCTTTTAGTTGTGTGCCTCTTACAATAGAGTCATCTAAGAATATACCACGTCCCCCTTCTATCAATGCTTTATTGGGTAGTAGCTTCATTTTAGCCACCAAGTCGCGGGTTTTCTGGCTTTGTGGCATAAAGCTGCGTGGCCATGTAGGCGTGTATTTCGAGTACGGGCGCTTCAATGGGATACCTGTAGCATGGCTATAGCCCATGGCATGACCCACACCTGAATCAGGAATGCCAGCACAAAAGTCCGCCTCGGTGCCATTGCTCTTTGCTAAAGCAGCTCCGCAGCGGTAGCGACTTTCATCAACATTGATGCCTTCATAAAATGATGGTGGGTAGCCATAATAGACCCATAAAAATGAACATACCTGCATCTTTTCATTGGGCTGGCGAAGTTGCTCATATCCATCACTGGTGATTTTTACAATCTCCCCAGGTCCCAGGTATTTATCAATTTCATAATCAAGGTTAGAGAAGGCACAAGTTTCAAATGAGGCCGCGTAAGCACCTTGTTTCTTTCCAAGGATAATTGGCGTTCGGCCCAGTTTGTCTCTCGCTGCCATCAAACCATCTTCGGTTAGTATCAGCATCGAACACGAACCTTTGATGCTGTTGAACACATTTTCAATACCTTCCTTAAATGATTGACCTTCGGCAATAAGCATGGCCACCAGCTCGGTTGGATTGATGCTGTTCTGGCTTGTTTCGGAGAAGGTGCGGTGTTGTTTAATGAAGCGTTCTTCCAGCTCATCGATGTTGACGATTTTAGAAACAGTAGCAACAGCAAATCGGCCTAAGTTGGAGGTGACAATTATTGGCTGTGCCTCTGTGTCGGAGATCACACCAATGCCGCTGGTGCCTTCAAAGTTCTCAATATCTGATTCAAACTTGTTTCTGAAATAGCCATCTTCAAGACTGTGTATGGCCCTTTGAAAACCTTTTTTAGGTGAGAAAAATGCTAATCCGGCTCGTTTGGTTCCCAGATGTGAATGATAATCTGTCCCATAAAAGACATCTGTAACGCAGTCAATTTTCGAAATGCTGCCAAAAAATCCACTCATGTTGATTGTTTATTATGTGATTGAGGTACTAGGTGAGCTAAATTAGATATTTCCATGAAGTTTGCCTTGCTTAAATCGGCTTCTTGTCTTATTTGTTTTTGTTCTAAATGGTTGTTTATCAGTATTGATAGTGATATTATAGTAAATTAAGAGGGTGCAAATATCTGTATATAAACATAAGTGTAGATGGACCGTTTGGTCTAATTTTTTGTTCTTCGTTGATAAACACCTTGCAGAAGTTTGAGGTATATATGTTGCATAGCAACAGGGTATCTTGCATGAAATAAAAAATATCTGTTAGATTTGCGTCGTGAATTCTTTATCCGGTTATAAGAAACAATCAGTCATTTGCGTATTCAAAAAGTGGAGCCGTAAAGGGTATGCTATTTTTGGGTCGCTGGGTAATGTTGTGCATATTGGCCGGCTGTCTGTCGACCTGGTACAATGGATTGGTCAGGTTGTGTTGCATGTTGAAACAGAGCTTCAGCATGCATTAAAAACAGAACAGGATGATGATGAAACTTTCAATGAGATAAATGAGGATGTGTTACAGGTATTAGCATTAACTAATGATGCTGTAGCATGTGATGTAATAATAAACGAACATTATTAACAACCGTCAGCAGGGGTAATCCTTGTTGGCGGTTTTTTATTTTATGCATATGGTACAAGAAATTAAGGAACGAATTCTGGAAGGTGGTTTTGTTACACAGGAGGAAGCATTGGATTTAATCAATTTGGTGAACAAAGAGGAGCTTTATGAGGCAGCTGATGAACTTCGTCGTCATTTTAAGGGCGATTTTATGGAGATGTGCTCCATTATGAATGCAAAGTCGGGCAAGTGTACGCAAAACTGTAAATGGTGCTCACAATCCATGTTTCATAATACCAATGTGGAGGAGTATGAATTGGTTGACTTAAAGGAAGCCGAGCAACTGGCCGAAGAAAATGCCAGCAAAGGGGTTTATCGTTTCTCGCTTGTAACCAGTGGAAGAGCTATTTCCAATGGTAACCTTGATAAATTGTGTGGTGTTTATAAAAACATCCAGCGTAAAACGCCAATTCACCTCTGTGCGTCAATGGGCTTGTTAAACCGTTCGCAGCTGGATAAGTTGCGGGAAGCTGGTGTGGGCCATTATCATTGCAATATTGAAACGGCTCCTTCGTACTTTAAACAAGTGTGTACCTCACATACCATGGAGGATAAGATTCGTACCATAAAAGCGGCTCGCGCTGCAGGCATGGGTATTTGTTCGGGCGGAATCATTGGCATGGGCGAAACTATGGAACAGCGCATAGAGATGGCGTTTACCTTATCTGAATTGGAGATTGAGTCCATTCCGCTTAATGTGCTGATGCCCGTGGAAGGAACCCAGTTAGCTGCCGCCGCACCTTTGTCTGATGAAGAGGTGCTGACCACTTTTGCACTCTTCCGCTTTATTAATCCTAAGGCTAACATCCGTTTGGCAGGTGGCCGTAACCTGATTAGTCATATCCAGAACAAAGCCCTAAAAGCAGGTGTGAGTGCGGCATTGGTAGGCGATTATTTAACAACAGTAGGAACCAATATCAACCAGGATAAAGAAGCCTTCACGGGTGCCGGTTTTAAGCTTGATCATGAGCTGCTTGAAGAAAACACATACTGTAAAGCTTAATTGCAATTGAAATGAATATACATCAGCTGATAGATGTTGACTACAAACATGTGTGGCATCCATATACTTCCATGGTCAATCCGTTGCCTGTTTATCCGGTGGATCGTGCCGAAGCCTGTACTATTTACCTGAAGGATGGTCGCGAACTGACAGATGGCATGTCATCATGGTGGGCGGCTGTTCACGGCTATAATCATCCGGTGTTAAATGCGGCTGTTCAAAAGCAGATGAAAAGCATGTCGCACATCATGTTTGGCGGCTTAACACACGAACCGGCTGTTGAGCTTGCCTCTCGATTGATCGAGCTAACTCCATCATCTTTGCAGAAGGTGTTTTTTTGTGATTCAGGTTCAGTTGCAGTTGAGGTGGCTATGAAGATGGCCCTTCAGTATTGGATTGCACAAGGGAAAAGTGAGAAATCAAAATTTGCTACCATTCGTTCCGGTTACCATGGTGATACCTGGAATGCCATGTCGGTATGCGATCCTGTAACTGGTATGCATCACATTTTCAGTAAGGCTTTGCCGGTACATTTCTTTGCCGATCAGCCAAGATGTCGCTTTGGTTCATCTGATATTCAGACTGATATAGATGCGATACACGCAATATTAAAAAAACACCAAAGCGAAATAGCTGCGGTTATACTTGAACCAATCGTTCAGGGGGCCGGAGGTATGTGGTTTTATTCAGCCGATTACCTGCGCGAATTGAGGACCTTGTGTACACGTTACAATGTGCTTTTAATAGCTGATGAGATTGCAACCGGATTTGGACGTACAGGTAAACTTTTTGCTTGCGAGCATGCAGGTATTGAGCCCGATATAATGTGCCTGGGTAAGGCCATTACAGGAGGCTACATGAGCTTTGCAGCGACTTTAGCTACAAGTCAATTGGCTGAAACTATCAGTAATGGTCAGCCGGGGGTATTTATGCACGGGCCAACTTTCATGGGTAATCCATTGGCTTGTGCAGTGGCCAATGCCAGTATTGATCTGTTGTTGAAATCAGGTTGGCAAGAACAAGTACAACACATTGAAGCTGAACTGCTAAAAGGACTGAGTGTTTGTAAGCAATTATCCAATGTCAAAGATGTACGTTGTCTTGGCGCAATTGGTGTGGTTGAACTGGAGCAGCCGGTTGATATGGCCATTGTACAGAAGCGTTTTGTTGAGTTGGGTGTTTGGGTGCGTCCGTTTGGACGAAATGTGTACCTGATGCCACCTTTCATTATTCGTGATGATGAGCTGAATAAGTTATGTGCAGCTGTTTATCAGGTTGTAAAAGAGGAGGGCGTAAAATGACTTATGATGAACAACTGGCTGGGATTGAATCCGCCGGATTGCTGCGCAAGTTAAGGGCTGTTGAGCCCTTGCATGGTGCCTATTGTCGTTACAACAATAAGCAATTACTCAACCTGACATCCAATGATTATCTCGGATTGGCCAATAATTCACAGTTGCGAGAAACATTCTATAAGCAACAGGTAGAAGCTGGAACAGGGCAACTGGGAGCCTCCTCCTCGCGCTTGCTTACAGGTAATACTGCGCTGTATGATGAAGTGGAGGATTTGTTAAGGTGCAATTATATGGCTGAGGCAGCTTTGTTTTACAACAGTGGTTATCACGCCAATACGGGCATCTTGCCGGCTTTAACTGAAAAGAAGGATTTGATACTGTCTGATAAGTTATGTCATGCCAGCATCATTGATGGTATTCGCTTGAGTGATGCAGAACATGTTCGTTACCGTCATCTTGATTACGAGCAACTTTCTTCCATCTTGAATAAGCGGAGGCATTTTTATCAACGGGTTTTTATTGTCACCGAGTCGGTGTTTAGTATGGATGGTGATGCGGCAGACCTGGAGCAACTTGTGGCAATTAAGGAGCAATACGGCTGTGTTTTGTATGTTGATGAAGCCCATGCTGTGGGAGTGTTGGGTGATAAAGGTTTGGGATTATGCGAAGTACAGCAGGTAATCAATCGTATCGATATTATTGTGGGTACCCTCGGGAAAGCTTATGCTTCCGTTGGGGCATTTGCAATTGTAAACACTACCATTAAGCGTTTATTGGTAAACAAGTCGCGCACCCTAATTTACACAACCGCTTTACCACCTGTTAATATGGCTTGGACGAAATTTGTCACTGAGAAAATGGCTGATTTTACTGATGAACGCAAGCGGCTGGAGGCTTTGACTGAGTTTATGTATAAGGCCCTGTTCAGTAAAGGCTATCCGGTGCACCAGAGTCATATAATGCCTGTTTTGGTCGGGGCCAATGATGTGGCTGTGCAATTGGCCGAACATCTGCAAAACAAAGGTTACCTGGTTTTTCCTATTCGGCCGCCAACCGTGCCGGTTAATACAGCACGACTTAGGATTTCATTAATATCTGATATGCAGCAGGCCGATATGGAGCGAATGTTACAATACATACCAAATAACAACTTGTGATGGAATATAAATGGTTACATAAAAGTGATTCAAAAAAGCTAATTCTGTTTTTTAATGGTTGGAGTTGCGATGAACAACCCTTTAAAACTGTAGGTTCAGATGGCAGTGATGTATTAATGGTATATGATTATCATGATTTAACCTTACCAAAGCAAGTGATAGAATCCATCCATCTATATGAAACGGTGTCTGTAATAGCTTGGTCATTTGGTGTTTGGGTGGCGCAATTGGCGCTTTATCCGCTTAAGAATATGCTGAGTCGTACAATTGCAGTTAATGGCACCGTAAAGCCTGTTGATAAATATTCTGGCATTCCGGCTCCAATTGCAATGGGTACCTTATCGGGGCTCAACGACAGAAACCTGGAGAAGTTTCAGCGTCGAATGTTTTCAGAGCAAGAACAATGGGAGTGCTTTAATCAGAACAAGCCACTTCGCCCTTTTGCCGAGGTTAAAAATGAGTTATTCCTCCTGTTGCAGCATTTTAGGGGTCAACGGATGAAGGATGATTTTTATGATACAGCGCTAATTAGTAGAAGTGATTTAATATTTCCAAGTGCTAATCAGTATCATTACTGGGAAGGAAAAGCAGACATCATTGAACTGAATCACGGACATTTTTGCTTTTACGGCTTCGATAACTGGGAAGAACTAATCCATTTAATTGATATATAATGAGTGAGTTATTGCAGGTAGAGCTACGGATAGATAAAGTGTTGCTTAAGAAGCGCTTCGAATCGGCTGTATCAACCTATTGTGCACATGCCAAGGTACAACATGAGATGGCCCTTCGCCTGGTTGATATGGCCAGAAATTTTTTGCCAGCCAAGCAGGAGCGAGTATTGGAGTTTGGATGTGGTACAGGGTTATTGACCCGGCAATTACTTCAGCATTTCTCTGTAATAGACTATACTTCAAACGATTTGGTTAATAATGTGGAAGGGGGAATTCAGAGGATGCTGAAAGGGAATGTTGTCAGGCAACAGTTTATAGCGGGTGATGCCGAGTGTACTAAGTTTCCTGAAGATCTGAATAGCATTTGGTCGGGGGCTACGATTCAGTGGATTAACCAAATTGAGCCATTTCTTCATAAACTATCTGATCTACTGAAGCCGAAAGGTTTTTTGGTAATGTCGTCATTTGGACCTGATAACTATCGTGAGATAAAAGCTACTACGGGCAATGGCATCAATTATAAAACAAAGGAGCAGATAATTTCAGCAGCAAGTAATTATTTTGAGATGATCGATTTTAAAGAGTGGCACGAGCATCTCTGGTTCAAGAGGCCTGTCGATGTGTTAAAACATATGCGCAACACGGGTGTCAACGGTGTATCAGCCTGTTCGTGGAACAAACGTAAATTAAACGAATATTGTGAAGCCTACGGTCAATTTGTCGAATTAAAAGGGTATCCCTTAAGCTATCATCCTTATTTAATGATTTTTAAAAAGAAATAGATATGTCAACTTATTTTGTTACCGCTATAGATACAGATGCTGGCAAGACCGTGGTGACAGGCTTGCTCGGAAAATATTTGAAACAGTTGGGACAAGATGTCATCACTATGAAGCTGTCGCAAACAGGCTGTGAGAGTTTATCTGATGATATTGCTGTGCATCGTCAGTTAATGGGAATGGAGCTGTTGGAGGATGATATAAATGGCTTAACGTGTCCTTATTTGTTCAGATTTCCGGCCAGTCCACATCTTGCGGCAGCGATGGAAAATGTAAATATATCGGAAGATAAGCTGGTAAAGGCAATTGAATGCATCCATGAAAAGTATGAACATGTGCTCGTTGAGGGAGTAGGTGGCCTGATGGTGCCCATAAATGAGGAATTGCTGGTGGCAGATTTTATACAAAACCACCACTTCCAGGTAATATTGGTTACATCTGGTCGTTTGGGCTCCATTAATCATACCCTCTTGACATTAGAGGTGTTGAAAGCACGTAATATTCCAGTATATGGGATTATTTATAATCATTATCCTGTTACTGAGGTTCAGATTACTGCTGATTCGGCTAAGCTGTTGAGGCGTTATCTTCAGTCTTATTATCCTCAAGCTTTGTGGGGCGAGGTGCCAATAGTTCATGAATCTGCAACAGAGAAACTGCAATTGGAATTACCCGGTTGGTTCGAATAGGTAATGCAGTTGTGGCTGCAATAGCATAAAGCAACATTGTTTCTTTCAATATCAGTTGTAGTGATATTTCCAAATTTTATCCAGAATTATGCTGCTTTTTCTTTCTTTTTTTGCTAACTTTTTAAGGCTAATGATTAAAACCTTACGGCATGAAAGGGGGAAACATCAACTTAATGGATCTCGATTTTGAATACAAGATCTGGAAGAATCGATTGAAACTATTTATAAATGAGATTGATATTCTGAAGAATCGGAATGAAGAAGTGAAAGATGAAGAATTTATTTCGGAGCTTAATACCGTTGAGCTGATGGTGCTTGATGAGCATACTGATCAACTGAATAAGCTGTTCAATCGTATTAAAGTGCAGGAGAATGAACTGCAGTTTTATAATAAAGACTTTCCTATTACACCAGCCCATCAATATTACCTCGATCATGAGGTGCTAAGGGGAAAGATGCAGGATATATCCAATATTCATTTTTACAGAGTAGCCGATTTAATTAAAGCTTTGGGCATATAAATGTATTATCAGAAATGGCTTGGACAAAGAACTTGTAACGCTTCTGACTGTTGCAAGTTCTTTTTGTGTAAAAATTGTGTTTTGCAACATTCACCAAAGTGATTTTAGTCAATTTTTAGCGTATTAGCATTCAATAATTTTGCAACGAAAATAATAGGTACAACAGCCTCGATTACATTAACATTTAGTTAACTATAGAAGCGCTAATTATATCATGTTGCAGCCATCAATAACTGAAATACAGCATAACCGAACGGTTCATGCTATTTTTTTTAGTCCTGCCAGATCTACCAAAAAAGTAGTTGAAGCCATTGCCTCCGGAATACCCGGAAAGGTTGTTAGTTATGATATTACGCAAGGCCTTCAGAAGAAAATTAGTATTGCTCCTGAGGATGTGGCGGTTGTAGGAGTGCCAGCATACTCGGGCAGAGTGCCGGAATTGGCACGCCAATACCTTGAGCAGATCAACGGTAATGGAGCAAGAACTGTAATTACTTGCGTTTATGGGAATAACGATTATCAGTACACCTTGGATGAGTTGGTTCAGGTATGTAGCGATGCCGGTTTTATTCCGATTAGTTCAGGCGCTTTTGTCGCCAGGCATTCAATTTTCCAGGAAGTGGCAAAAGGGCGTCCGGATAAGAAGGATCTTGATAAAGCCAGGCAATTTGGTAAGCAAAGCGTTAAGCATGCCAGGCTCACTACCGACGGCAAGTTAAGGTTAAAAGGACATCATCCCAACCATGTGGCAGGTGAAGTGCCGATTGCAGCACGAGCTAATTCAAATTGCAACTTTTGTGGAGCTTGTGCACGTTTATGTCCGGTTGGAGCTATTGATCAGGATAATCCTAAGAGAACCAATAAAAAAGCATGTATTGCCTGTGCACGCTGTGTGGAAATGTGTTCGTATAATGCCCGTAAATTCAGTGGTTTATTATACTACATGACTCGCAAACGTTTTGAGGAACAAAGTCAGGAACGTAAAGAGGTGGAAGTATTTATTCCTTTGTAATAGGTTGGTTGGGAGAACGATCTGAACTACTCTCCCAAAATTGACAATTTTGCAATGCATTGGTTCAACAATTTTGCTTTCCTTTGTCTAAAATTTGATACCATGTATAAAGATTTCAAAACACGTATTAAAGTCAAGGCTGAAATGGAAGATGCTTTTGCGGCATTTATCAATCCGTTTACCATAGAGCTTTGGAGTGGTTATCCGGCAGTGATGAGTAGTGAGGCCGGCTCAGAGTTCTCGCTGTGGGAGGGCGATATTGTTGGACGTGTTTTAGAAGTTGAAGAAGAAAAGAAAATAGTGCAGGAGTGGTATTTTGGCGAACAAGATGAACCTTCAATTGCAACCATTAAGTTCTTTCCTCAGGGAGGCGGCAAAGTGCAAATTGATTTGCTACATACCAATATTCCAGAAGAAGCCTATGACGATATTGTAGAGGGGTGGAATGACTATTACCTGGGAGCCATTAAAACCTTTTTGGAGGTTGAATAAGGAGCAACTCATCTAAGTTTGCTTATCGGTCTTTAATCTTTTGATTATATGTTAGTCAGATAAAAAGAGCATTATAAGGAAAGTTTCCTTCCGAATTTATGAATGTGCTGGTGTTCTGAGCATATCCATGGATATTGCACAATAATTGCTTTAGAAACAATCAATACGATTTGCAGTGGCATGGTGCATCGTTCAGCTCTAATGAACATCTTTTTATAGGCATGCCCTTTTGTGTTGATAGCTATTGTTTTAGGTCAATTCCCATCGTCTTGTAAAATTACCACTTCGTTTTTGTTATTCCCAGGTTTGTTTTTGCTGAAGGTGCCTACAAATCTCTCATTGGATCCCTATTAATACTGACAATTGTCATGTTTGCAGCTATTGATACCTGTCCATTTTTAACTCCCACTTTCGGCAGAGCAATTTTTTTAAGTGAATCTTTAAAAAAATCAAGTTTTATAGTCTGTTTTTTTGAAAAGTAAATTGAACAAAATATATAGCTTTTAACACATGATAAGTGGCATTTTAAAATTAATGAAATGCTGAAATGAGTTGAGTTAGTATGTTCGTAACATCTTATATAGTACCTCATTGTTATTTGAGGAGCCATTTAGTTTGAGTATTATTTCTTCCGATTTAATTTGCCTGAGGGCATAACTATCCAGGTAGTAAGTGTTAAATATTCCTATTTCTTGTTTGAATGTGTTGTGGCTGATCAGTGTGGCAGTATAGGGATTTCTACTGATAAGGCGCTCATACCCGAAACCTACATTTGTATCAACCCAGGAGAATTTTTGATACATGAATCATAGACGCGAAGGCAGTCAAACGTGGCTGTTAGGTTTAGATTAATATACTAGGACAAAAGGAATGCTCTGGCATTAGTTGCTTAGCAGTTGGTCAGGCATTCTTTTTTTATTCAAGTCCCGGTATCGTCCCGATTCGTTAATAATCATTAAATGGTCACAACTATGAAAGTCCTTAGTATAATCGTTCGTTTATGTCCTGCCTTTGTTGGCTTATTACACAAGTCAATGCCTTGGACTTATGTTGGTAATTACCCAATTGCCGGTTAGTCTGTACTTGATCTATATATATAAATATATCAGTTCAAATTTTATCAATTAAATCTTTATTTGCGTATGAAAAAAGTAGTTTTATCACTTACTGTGATGTTCTTGTTTGCATGCCATATAATGGCTCAAACAAGCGTTCTCAAGGGAACCGTGACTGATGAGCTGGATGGGAGTCCAATCCCCGGCGTATCAGTTTTTGTTAAAGGTACCACAATTGGTACTGTTACAACACCAGACGGAAGTTATACCTTAAATGTACCTGGCAATGCATCTACTATTGTGTTTTCGTTTGTAGGCATGCAAACCAGCGAAGTGGCATACACTGGGCAGTCTACCATTAATGTTGCGCTTAAAAGTGAGTCAATGGATGTTGACGAAGTAGTGGTGGTGGCCTATGGTACAGCTAAGAAATCGTCATTTACCGGTTCGGCAGCCACTGTTAAAGGTGACAACATTGCCAAGATGCAAACATCATCAGTAACACAAGCTTTAGCTGGTACCGCAGCAGGTTTACAGGTAGCCGGAACAGGTCAGCCGGGCAGTGATGCTTCGATTCGAATTCGTGGTATTGGCTCGATTAATGCGGCTAGTTCACCACTAATTGTTGTTGACGGAGTGCCTTATACCGGTACCATCAGTTCTATTAATCCGCAGGATATTGAATCTCTTTCAGTATTGAAAGACGCGGCCTCTGCAGCACTGTATGGTTCGCGTGCTGCCAATGGTGTTGTTATGATTACCACCAAAAAAGGTAAGCAGGGGAAAATGCAAGTAAACTTCGATTCTCGTGTTGGTGTCAACTCACTTGGAGTACCAATGTATGATGTAATGGAAGATCCCGGTGAGTACTACCTTAAGTCGTGGGAGGCTCTTGGAACTCAATTGGGCGATAGAGCATTAGCTTCTCAGCGATTGCTTTCTGAATTGGGTGGTTATAATGCCTATGGTGGAAATGTAACTCAAATTGTATCGCCTGATGGTGTGTTGACAGATGCGCCTTATCTATATAATGATAATTGGTTTGATGAAATGTTCTCACGTGGTATACGTCAGGAGTATAATCTAAATTTTAGTGGTGCCAATGATCAAACCAAGTATTTTATGTCATTGGGTTATCTGAATGACGAAGGTATTGTAGCCAATACAGGCTATGAGCGTATTTCAACCCGTGCCAATATTGAGCACAATGTAACAGATTGGTTCCAGGTAGGCAGTAATATTTCTTATTCGCGCGGTATCCAATCTCAACCTCGTGCAACTGGGAGTTCAAACTTCTCTAATCCATTTATGTTTGCCCAGAATATTGCGCCAGTATATCCGGTGTTTGTATATGACGGTAATGGAGATAGACAGTATAGCGATAGCGGAGAGCTTTTGTATGATTTTGGCAGTGGTAAAGGGCATGATATGGGACAGAGACCATGGGGAGCCAATACCAACCCGGCATCTTCATCTCAAACCGATTTGAATGAAACACTGAATGATAACCTGAGTACACGTACTTTCGTTAAGTTTGATATTTATGATGGTTTATCGTTTACGTCTAATCTGGGGTATGATGTGCGTAACCGTTTAAACACCACTTTTTATTCACCATTGCACGGTGATGCGCAGAATGTTAATGGGCGTTCGTATAAATATTCTTATCGATACGAAACCACTACTTTCAACCAGTTATTAAACTACAACAAAACATTTGGTAAGCATACCATTAGTGCTTTAGCTGGTCACGAGAGCTATGGTTATAAGATGAATTATCTGATGGCATCAAAGATTCAGTTTCTGGATCCTAAAAATCACGAGTTGAATAATGGTGCGGTAATGAACGATATGGGTTCATACACCAATGTGCATTCTATTGAGAGTTATTTAGGACAGTTAACTTACGATTATGGTGGTAAGTATTATTTCTCAGCCAGTATACGACGCGATGGTTCTTCTAAATTCCACCCTGATAATCGCTGGGGTAATTTCTGGTCTGTTGGTGGCTCGTGGCGTATTAACCAGGAAGGCTTCCTGGCCGATGTAGATTGGCTGGATAACCTGAAATTGAAATCATCTTACGGTGTACAAGGTAATGATGGAATATTGGATAATGCCGGCAATGTTGTTTATACACCATACATGGATCTGTATAATGTGATTAATGTGGATAATAAACCTGCCTTGTCATTGTTCTACAAGGGAAATCCTGATTTGACCTGGGAAACCAGTCATAATTTCAATATTGGGGTGGAGATGAGCGCATATCGTAACCGCTTAAATGTGGAGTTTGAATACTTCGTAAGAAACACTTATGACCTGTTATTTAATAACCCGGTACCTAACTCAACCGGTATTGCATACGTTCCTGAAAATATTGCCGATATGGTGAATAAAGGGATCGACTTTACTGTAGGTGGTGATATTATTCGTCGCGGTGGATTTACCTGGAACATGTCGTTAAATGCTACGCATTACAAGAATGAAATCACACGCTTGCCGGAAGATAAACGTGAAGAAGGCATCATTCGTGGTTCTAAAATATTACAGGAAGACGGCTCAATTTATGATTTCTACATGGTTAAGTATGCCGGTGTAGATGAAACCAATGGTGATGCGCTGTATTGGATGAAATCAACCGACACTGAGGGTAACACTGTATGGGAAACAACTAATGAATATGATGATGCATTAGCTTCTAGCCGTGAAGTGGTAGGAACTTCTTTGCCTGATTTAATTGGAGGTGTTAGTACCAGCCTAAACTATAAAGGTTTTGATTTATTTGTACAGACAGCTTTCCAGATTGGAGGCAAAGTCTATGACTCAAACTATGCAGGCATGATGAGCTCAGGTAGGGCTGGTGCTAACTGGCATACAGATATTCATAACTCGTGGACACCTGAGAATACAAAAACTGATGTACCTCGTGTGGAATATGGTTATCAGGAGGCTAATCAGCAGTCAGATCGTTTCCTGACAGATGCTTCTTATTTTAATATTCGTAACATAACATTGGGCTATACTTTTAAGCCTCAGCTGCTGAATCAGATGAATATTCAGTCATTGCGTGTGTATATGGCAGCCGATAATGTGGCCTTATTCTCCAAGCGAAAAGGACTTGATCCACGTCAGTTTTTCGATGGTTCAACAGAGTATAAGTACAATGCCGTTCGAACTATGTCTTTAGGATTAAACGTAACGTTTTAATTAATTAAATGAGAACTATGAAATTAGATATCAAACTTCTATTAGCCTTGTTGCTTTTTGTAACAGCCTGTTCTGATGATTTCCTGGATGCTGATCCAGATAGATACCTGTCATCAGATAGAGCGGATGAACTATTGAAAACAAACCCCGATAAAATTACTGAGGGATACTTGTTGGGGATGTACTACGATTTGTTCAAGTACAGGGATTCGCACGACGATTTTGGTTTGAGGGCTATGATGCTGGCTACCGATATGATGACCGATGATATTGCCTATAATATTACACAATGGTTTAATTTTGACTATCAGCTAGATAATAGAGGAGCTCCATACCGCCGTCCAAGAAGCGCATGGCGTACCATGTACGATGGTATTCGTGGTGCTAATACGGTTATTGGTTTAATCAAACCACAAGATGGTGAAGAGCTGGAAAATGCAGTTTCGCGTAACGCAATTGGTCAGGCTTATACAGCCCGTGCCTACTTCTATTTTTGGTTAATCAATATGTACCAGCACCCCTACCAGTGGAATAAGGACGCACCTGGTGTGCCAATTATTACAGAAGATGAAATGAAGTTGGCCCGTCAGCCGGTAAGAGATGTATATGACTTAATATTGAGTGATATTGATAAAGGCTATAACTATTTAAAGGGAACCAATTCTGCAAGTGGAAGGTTGAATCAATATGCAGCTGCTGCTATATATGCTAAGGTACTTAGCTTTGTAAACGATTATCCAAATCAATGGCAGGAGGTGGTGAAGTATGCCGACATTGCCATTGATGGTGTGCCTTTAATGACAGCTGATGAGCTGGCCGGTTTTGGTTTTAACACGGTTAGTGGTAATAAAAACGAAGTGTTGTGGGGTGCCTTAATTAGTACAGAAACTAATACTTTTTATGCCTCATTTATGAGTCATATTGATGCAGATGCCGGCGGTTATGGAGGTGCGTTGGGGCAATACAAAGAGCCTACATCCGAGTTGGTTGAAGCTTTAGCTGCTCAGGAAGGCGATGTGCGCCAAATGTGGTTTGAAGAGCGACTGATTAATGGCGAAGAAGATGATGAGAATGGCGATCCAATTAAAGTGTCACGCGATCCTAAATTATATGTGAATAAGAAATTTAGAGATGTAGGTGGATTCGAATCAGATTACATTTATCTGCGAGTAGCCGAAATGCATTATTTAAAAGCAGAAGCATTGTATTTAGATGGACATGAAGGAGATGCCAAAGCAGCCTTGGAAACTATTATGCAAGCACGTATGGCTGGTTATACTTGCACTAAATCGGGTGAAGAGCTGATGGCTGAGATTGACCTTCAGAAACGTATTGATATGTGGGGTGAAGGTACACGTCTGTTCGACCTCAAGCGTCGTAATGAAGCTATTGATCGTACCGGCTCTGAAAATCATAGACCCAATGTAATAATGAATGTATTGGCTAATGACAAGTTGTTGATATATCGAATTCCACAGGTTGAAATTGATGCCAATGATGAAATTGGTCAGGAAGATCAAAATCCATAAGCTATAATCTTTATTTCAGTTCAAAAGGCTATCTCATTTTTGAGATAGCCTTTACTGCTACTTTATATATGGCTATTAGTTGGCTGTCAGGCATACTTTTTGAAAGGAATATCCACCCCTCAGTAGCAAACGCTTTCAAATAAAAACAGACATGGATGAATTAGATACTGGTTTTACATTACTTCATGAGGTACTGTTGTTTACTTCGGTTTTGATACAGGTTGCAGCGGCATCAATAGCCACTGGCCTGATTCCCAAAACCCGATACAATATTGCCTGGATAGCTATTTCGCTGGGTTTTCTATTGATGGCAATCAGGCTATTGGTTAATATGGTCGACTATCTTTTTAATAGCTCTTATGACGTATTTGAAGTATCTAATGTTTGGCTGGCGCTCATTATATCCATCACTATGCTGGTAGCGTCTGTCTATATCCGGCGAATTCTGAATGATTTAGAGGAACTGAGTATTAAGCAAAAAAAGACTGAAGAAAAGGTTATGGCCGCAATGGTTATTACCGAGGAAAATGAAAAGAAGCGTATTGCCCAGGAGATTCATGATGGACTGGGGCCGGTGTTGTCCATCACCCGCATGCTGTTGTCTACTTTTAAAACTGAGAAGCTGGATGAGGAGCAGCAATCGAAATTGAAAAGTATTAACGATTCGGTGGCACAGGGTGTTCTATCGGTTTACGAAATATCAAATCAGCTAAGGCCACTGGCCCTAAAGCAAGGAAGTGTTTTAGAGGCTATGAGGAGTTTCGTCAGGCGGAGCGGGGTGAAGAACCTGCTTAATGTTAAGTTTCATACCAATATTAGCGATGAAAAGTATGACTTTAATATTGAGATTGTGTTGTATAGGGTTTTTTGCGAACTGCTGAATAATACCATTAAACATGCCGATGCTTCGATGGCCAGTGTTTCATTGTATAAAACACCTGAAATGCTGGTGTTTATCTATACCGATGATGGGAGGGGATTTGATGCTGAGCAGGCGTTTGGTAAAGGCATGGGGCTATTGAATATCGCCTCAAGAGCCAAGGCAATAGGCGCAGGTTTAGTGGTTGAAAATACCAGTAGCGGAGGCATGTTTGTTAATATTGATGTGCCTTTGATGAGTCGTTTAAAAAAGGTGTAAGGCAGGCAAGTTTACATTTGCACCTGGTCGTTATTTTATCACCAGTCGCACTAAAATTAAGCATCTGAATTTGGATTCTACTTATAAAAGCTTAGCAAGTGATAATATTGGTGCTTTTGTTAGCTGTTTTCGACTGCTTTTGTTGGGTTAGGTATAATCTTTGATAAGTATTTTTTAATCTCTTTATGTCATATAATATGAAAAACATTTCTGTAGCTGTTGTTGATGATCACAAGCTGTTTCGTGAAGGTTTATGCAGCCTGTTAAACGAACTGCCCTATGTTAACGAAGTGGTCCAGGCCTGCGATGGCAGAGAGTTTATTCAGCTTATTAAATCTAAAAGTCACATCGACCTCGTGTTTATGGATGTTTCAATGCCAATAATGGGGGGAGAAATGGCTACAAAAAAAGCGCTTGAAATCAATCACCGGCTTAAAATTATTGCACTAACCATGCATGTTAGTGAGAAGGTGTATGCCAATATGCTTAAGGCTGGCGCTTCGGGCTATGTATTAAAGAGTGCTAGTTTTATTGAAATAAAAAAGGCTTTACACACGGTACTTGAAGGTAAGCGCTATGCATACCAAGGCGGAAGAAATGTAATTCAGGCCGAGGAAGATATGACTGTTAACTCGGTGTTTAAAAGTTTCACCGAACGTGAATTGCAGATAACCCGTTACATTGGCAAGGGCTTTACCAGTGCTCAGATAGCTGAAGAGCTGCAGATTAGCAAGAAAACGGTTGATAAGCACCGTGAGAATATTTTTATAAAGTCCAACGTTTCAAATGCCATTGACCTGGTCATTGTGGCAATCAAAAACGGCATAATAGAGGTGTGATTTATCATTAGTTTAAATAGCCACATAATCACTCAGTCAGTGATGCCCATAAGTGCTCCATTGCGCCGTTGAAGTACTGATTCAATGCTATAAACTTCTGTTTTGCTTCCCGGAACTTCAACTTTTGAACTAATAACTTCCGATTCGGAACTTCAAACTTCTGCTTCAGAACTATTAACTTCAAATCTGGAACTTCGAGCTATTGTTTTATAACTTCGAAGATGTAATTTGAAGCATCGAAGGTGTAAATTAGAACTTCTATCTGTTATTTTAGAACTTCTAAGCTGCAATTCGGAACTTCGAATGATAGAAAGCAGAATTAATGGGAGTGCATCTGTTATTGACATGCTTATATCGAGATGTGCTCCTGAGCAGGTTTCGTCATCAGCCTTTAGTGTTTAAGGAATCTTCCGGGCGCTCTTATCTGTTCACCTCGCTTGGTGTAATGCCTTTTACCTTTTTAAACATGCTGGCAAACTTCGACAGGTTGGAGTAGCCCAGGTCGTAACCCACCTCCATAACCGAGTAATCACCTGTTTTTAGGCGGCGGTAGGCCTCATCCATTTTAGCATGGGCATAGAATTGATAGATGGAACAATCAAACAATGTTTTAAAGTCGCGCTTGAGCTTTGAGGTGCTGATGCCATAGGTGTCGGCAATTGTCTGGATATTAATCTTCTGGTTGAAACTTGACATTAGCTGGTTTTTAATCAGCATCAGCCGCTGGTAGTCGTCGGCGTGCAGGCCATTCAGGTTGTTCTGACTGCTCATCTTTTGTGCCGTCATAATTAAACTGGTAAGCGTTTCAAGGCCTTTGGCTATAATCATGGGCCGACCGCCAAACTCAATATCCTGGTAGTAGAGTATATCATCCGTAAGGCGCTCTAAATCGATGGGTAACTGCATATGATAGGTCATAGGCTGGTTATGGCCAAAAGCCTCTTCGTACATATCAGCAGCTTCGGGCATAAAATCCAGAAAAGCCTCTTTTGTAAATTTGATGGTTATCGAACTGTAAAACAAGTTGGCCGGTATCTCGCCTTGCAGGGCAAAACGACCATTGTGAATAAAAGCACCTGTAGAAGTGGTAGCCTCAACGTACTGTTTATTTCTCATATAGGCATGCTCTATTTGTCCCTTCTTAAATATGTTGATATGTATTAAATCCAGGTCTTTATCGGGAGTTCGGTGCATTGATATGGGGGTGGCTGTTCGCCCTTGTGTGATGGAAAGTTCCATGTTGGGTCGCAGGTCATAGGTAAATATGCTTACCTGCAAATCATCGGTATGTAATTGATAGGAGTGGGGCGTGGCTGTACCGCCGAAGCGCTCATGAATGGCCTCAATGTAGTTCCGCGCCAGTCCCTCTTTCACATTCAGCAGAATTTTATTAGTGCCCATCTTCTATTTGCTTTGGTTAAAACCGATTGAAAGTTCGTGATTCTTTTAATCATTGCAAATAGCGTGCTAATGTTACGTATTTAACGCTATAAAAAGAGAGAAGACATTATTTTGAAGCTGGCAGATAGTTTGTTATTTCCTTCAGATGGCGCAGACTTACGCAGAAAAAAGGAACCTGGTTAGTGAAAATTAAACTTTGTGGTAAACAGAGGGAGGCAGGATGCCGTGTTGTGAGATCATGATAAAACTTGATTATTGATGAGTGTAAACATTCTTACTACTAGATAGTTATAGTATATAAAAAGGCAAGCGCAGGCCTGATTTAAGATGTTGAAGAAGTTTTCAGAACCTGACGCTCACCCCAAAAGGATAATGGTCATTGTTCCGGCACACCTTTATAAATAGATGTTGTAACCATATCCTTTTGTATCATGTTTTTTAGCAGACTTACCGGTATCACATCCTTTACCACCATCTGTAGGTTTTGATTTGGTGTATAATAGATTGAGTTGGTAGTGGTAACAATGCCCACTACTTCACCCTGAGCGTTAAAAACAGGGCCACCACTTGAGCCTTTGGCAAAATCGGCCGAGATGGACTGACGCGGCGATTTGTATTTATTGCTGGTATGCTGACGCATCATTCTTCCATGGGAGTAGTAGTAGAAGCGTTTATCAGGATGGCTGATAAGGTGTAAGTCATCACCAACATTAAGGTCATCACCTAGTCGCAATGGCTTTAGCTCATTGGACGTATCAATCTTAAACAGGGCTAAATCACTGAGTTCATCTCCTGCCAGCACCCGCTTCACAGGGTAGACGTTGCCTTCGTAATCGACGGCATAAACGGATAAATGCATGGTGCTGTTATTGTCTGATTTTTTAAACACATGATGGTTGGTTACGCCAACGCCATCCTTGTTAATTACAAAGCCGGTAGCCGTTGAAATGTGGTAATTGGGGCATTTATCGCAGAGGTACAGCTTGGCCAGTATCAACACGCCCTCTTTGTGCTCATCAAAGCTAAATGTTGCCTTTTTCGCTAGCTTTTCTTCGTTGTAGATAACAGCTGTTTTTTTATAGCGATCCATTTCCTGACGAAGCTTGAAGAGACCTGTAAAGCTCCCATTATCGAAAAGCTCGCCGGCTTCTTGTGTTATGCGGCTGGTTACTTCCTTGTCGTTGATGTAATTGCCGTAGTCTTCCACCGTTTTTTCTTGTGCACTAAGTGTCAGTGCTGAGAAGCAAATGACCATCAGGCCTGCCAGGTATTGTTTTATCTTCTTTGTCATGGTAGAGTCGTTTACTTGTTTTGCTTTGGCTGCATTAATTGCTCAAGCGTGCGCTTATACGATTTTTTGGCCTGCTCAGAGCTGGTGCGGTCAATGGCCAGCTGACACCACCTGGCTGCTTCGGCACGTGTGGCAGCATCGTTGCATCGCTGGTCAATGCGCATAGCATAGTTCCATATGATTGATGGATGCAGCTTATCGCCCATACTCTCTATTTTTGCGTTTACCAGCTTGATGTGGGCATCCCATTGCTCCAGCATAAGCGTGTAACGCAAGTCGGTATCTTTTTTAATTTTTTCCCATTGAGGCAAACCCATCTCCTTTAGCTGCGCAATGTAGTTTTGGTAGCCTTCTTCGTCCAAAACCATTTTATCACCCTCTTTGCTGGCAAACAGTCCTGCACCGCGAGAATAAACTGTGTTTATCTTACGGTCGACAGCCAGCTCGCCGTGTATTGCCACAAAGTGGTTACGGTTATCATATACATATCGTATAATCTCTGAATCGGCATCGATAATATAGTCGTTAATCAGTTGCCAGTTTTTGTCTTGCAACCATAGTTGAGGTTTGATCTCTAATAATACTTCAGCAGCCACATCGTTCAGTTCGTCTTTTTTATTGGCTGACTTAAGCACCTGCAGGTATTCTTCGATAAACTGTTCCTCGCGGTCGCCTTCGTTGTAGCGTTTCTGATAGTAACCAAAGCCTTTGTTTGATTGCATTTTTTTCGCTTCATCAATCAGCTTTTCCGGTGTTCGATAGCCTACTAAGCGGTGCATCTCTTCTCCATTGGTATTGAGAAACAACATGGTTGGAAAGGCCGATACTTTAAGCTGATCTTTCAGAGTAATGCCTTCTCCTTTCTCCATATCCACCTTGATGGAAATAAAGTGCTCGTTAAAATAGGCGCCCAGCTCTTTATCAGGAAACACCTCTTTTGCCAGTTTCTTGCAGGGACCACACCACGAGGTGTAGCAGTCCATAAAGATGGCTTTATCTTCGGCTTTGGCTTTATCAAGTGTTTCCTGCCAGCTACCGCTAAAGAAAGTAATGCCGCCCTCTGTACTAGCCATTAGCTTGTGGCTGCTCATTACAAAGCCGATTAGCAGCAAGGTGATAAGTACCCATTGAGGGAGTTTGATATTCGGTATATGCATCTGTTGAGTTTTATTGTCGTTCTTGATTGATTTTTAAATAATGAAGTAAACAGAAGACCCTCAGCTAAAAAAATATAACAAGGGTCTCCATGTATATTATCATTATTTTTACTCCAATAAGCCATTCATTCTGCCGGGGCAGTTTTCGATGGCAAAGCGCACACGTGCTGCCTGATTTGCCGTAATGTGGTTGCGATACGAAGCATTTGACATTGCATCCATGGCATTTGATGCGTTAAACTTCTCACCGTTTAAGCCCGTTTTTACAATCTGATTAACCTGCCCCGAGGTGATGTACTTTTGCGTATCGGAGCAATAATCCTCGAAATCACCTCCATTGTCACCAAAGGTGGTTGCATAGAGGCCATAAAACCTTCCAATTGCATTGGCTATGGAAATACGTGATTCAGGTGCCTGCTGAAACAAGCTGCGCTCAACAGCGGCTGCCAGGTTATTAAAGGTTCTATCTTCAGTGGATATTACGTCACTATCAACAACTTCACCCATGCCCGGCCAGACATTTTCAGGGCTCACATTTTGAAATTGAGGTGTGGTGTTTTTTAGGTCACTCGAAAAAGGCATAACAAAAATATTCAAATACGCATCATGATTCCAGTATCGAGCCCCGCTGTAGTAACCATCTAATTCGGCGATTAGTGTTTCAGCATCTTTGGCCTGAGTACTGGTGTAGATGATTTGATTATATCCTGGTTTACCCATGGATGATCCGGAGTTGGTATATTCTGCCAAACGAAATTCAATGTTAGCAGATGCCGCATTGGGTGAGTTCCCCATTTCGTTATTGAATACACGATTTAGGTCATTTAATGCGGTTTCCAGGTGTTTATAATCTATCTTTTTATAGGTTAAAGGATCGTATTCATCGTCATTTTCATCGAGTTCCAATACATGAAAAACCACATTGACATAGCGTTTTTCGTAATTGGCAACAGGCGCATACACTTCCACTTCTTCTAACTCTGACTGAGCCGAGCCAATTTGAGCATAAAAAGTTTTGGAGATGCCTGCCTCTTCTGGGTAATAGGTCATATCCACTTTTGCACCTGTTTCATCATAGATATGAATGGCATTAGAAGGTAAGCTTTTCAGGTTCACCGCACGTAATTCGCTGGCGCTGTCACCAAAATAAACTGTTCGATAGGCTTCGAGGTGAAAAGAAAGCGCTGCCTTACCGTCGGTCACCACCTTATCTGTACCGGCACTAAAAAAGACCGAATCAATCTCGCTGGGATCCACATCGTGCATTTTGTAGTTGAACCCATCTTCTTTCTGGCAAGCCAATAAACCAGCCAGAAATGGTATGATATATAGTAATTTATTCATTTTCATTTTAGTTTTATTGTTTACCACACTACATTTACCCAACCTGGGTTTTGAGAAATATGGGGGTTCTCCTGTAATTCGCGTAAAGGAATTGGTAGGGCAAACTGATAGCTATTTGGTTCAATGATTACGGTATATGGTTCTTCGTAGGTATCGAATACTTTGATGGAACGCTCGAACGAAACCCCGTAGCGCTTCATATCCAGCCAGCGATAATCCTTAATACCGGCAAACTCTTTACGGCGTTCGCTGATAATTTCTGCCAATAATTCTTCTCCAGTGACAGTTATTTGTTCCAATCCTCTCCACTCTCTGAAATTATTCACTACTTCCAGAGCTGCTGCTTCATTACCCAATCGGTAATGGCATTCAGCCAGCATTAAGTAGGCATTTTCGATTTCAAATAAATAAAATGAACCATATTTCTGATACATGAAATGGGTACTTGGCCAAGTTGTATGGTTTACAACCGGTGGATTACCAATAGGACCAGAGTTACGTAGCAGAAATCTCCAGCGGATATCATTGCTTTCTACAGAGTTGTAGAATTCTTCAACGAATGACATACCGGTAGGGCGACCACTGCGCGCGCCAAATACAGGAGCAATTGCCGTGTTACTATTACTTGAAATAATAAATGGGTGAGGATAAGCATGCAAGCGTCCACCCATTTTTTCTGTATACTCTGTATATGATCGGGGTGTAATTACTTCGATGCCTTCCGATGCGATTAACGCGGCTTCTTTGGCATTTTGGTAGTCGTTACCTTCCTGTGCCGGACTCTCTGCCTTAAACCAATATACCTGAGCCAGTAAATTATAAAGGCTTCTTCTGTCATACATTACATTGAATGAACTCTTGGGCTCGGTTTCGTCCAGCATTTCCTTTACCTCATATAAATCGTCCAATAAAATCTCATACACCTCAGTGTGTGTTTTTCGTGGCATTTGAATACCTACTACTTCATCGCCTGTGTGCAAATAAATAGGAATACCATTTTCTTCAGAGTTGTATTGTGCAAAATACTGGTAAAGCTTAAACAGGTAATAGGCGCGGTGCATTTTCAATTCTCCCACTAACTGATGACGCTGTTCAAGGGTGCAATCATCAAAGTCAGCCATGGCATCGATGTAAGTGTTTAAAAAGCCTACCTGACGATAGTATTCGTTCCAGATGTGCTGTGGTGTGCTAAAATCGTTATATAAGAATTTATCAGCGTAATACACCTCACGATTGTTGGGAACCAGGTTGTTCCAGCGATCGGTATAAATCTCCCAGCTTTTTTCCGGATCAAGGTTGTCTGCATAGGCTTCAAACATCATGAGCATATCGCTTGTAAATAGGCGATAGTTAGCGTTACTCAAATTATGATTTGGTAAACCCCTCTCATACTGGTCATACATATAACGCGAAAACATAATCTTAACATCTTCGTATCCGCGCAATGCACGCTCATTGGTTGGATCGACTGATAAAAAGTCGGAACATCCGCTGGCAGCAAAAGTGATTGCTGTAATCAGGCTGATATATAGTTTATTTAATCTCATCTCTCAAAAAATTAAAATCCGAGTGTTACAGATAGTGTATAATTAGGTGTTAATGGGTAACCAAAGGCATTGCGTGTTTCAGGATCTGAGCCACTGAAATTGGTTAGTGTAAACAGGTTACTTCCGATAAATCGTAATGATAAATTACTGAACGGACTGTTGTCAGTAACCGACTTAGGTGCACGCCACCCTACAGATAATGATTGTAAGCGCAGGTAATTACCCTTTTCCAGATCGGAATCAACTAAGTATAAGTCATAGTTGGAGCGGGTGGTCGACATTTCCGGAATATCGGTGATGTCGCCCGGCTGTGTCCATGCGTAAAGGTGATCGGTTGATAGGTTTGTGCGTGATGCATATAAGCTACCTTTTCCGCCGTTGGGACCATTTTGAACATCCTGGAAACCTAGTAACTGGTTACCGCCGGCATATACAAAGTTGGCTGTTACATCAAATCCTTTGTAATAAACGCGTGTATTGATACCCCCATAAAACTTGGCATCGCGCTGGCCCAAATGATAGGCCGCATAATCATCGTTAAGGATTTGGCTGCTTGTATTATTCAAGTCAATTAGCTCATCGGTATACGTTATTTCACCGGTATTGTAATCGGTGTTTTTACGTTGAGCCCATACCATAGCTGCACCTGTGTTTTCGTCAATGTGCGAAAACTTATAGCCATACCAACTATTCACCGCATATCCCTGAACATTTTGGGTGCGATAGGTCGAATTAGCAGGTAAGTCAACGTTGTAAACCTGGTCTAACTGGTTGTTTACAGTTGCAAAGTTACCGCCTAATTCCCACATAAAGTCTTTTTGCTTGATGACTTCAAAACGTGCTGATACTTCGAATCCCTGATTGCTTAGTTCGCCCACATTCACATAGGCAAATTCGCGTCCGCTGGAGTTGGGTAGGCGCATCTGATCGAGCAGGTCAGTAATCTTTTCATCAAAATAGTTGACCTCGAAATTGGCACGACCTTGTAAAACAGACACCTCTAATCCTAAGTTGATATCGCGTTTTTGCTCCCATCTCAAATTTGGATTACCGTATGTAAATAAATTACCGGTTGGCATACCATCAAAGAAGTAAGCTGATAAAGAATAGGTGTGGAATGGCAATTGATCACGATTAATACTGCCCCGGTAACCATAACCCAGAGAGAAGACTAAACGATCGAAAATGCCATTGTTTTTCATAAACGCTTCTTCGTGCGCATTCCATTTGGCACCCGCCGACCACAATGGTTGAAACTGATTTTCGTTCCCCAAGATATCTACTCCGTCGTAGCGAATATTAAAGTTAGCCACATAACGATTATCATATGAATACACACCTGATGCTATGTAACTGGCATTTCGTCTTTGGCGGAATCTGGAACCTCCTAAGCGTGATAGCGCCAATTGGTCAAAATTACCCGAGTTAATGTCTGTCCATGATGGATAGCCACCCAAACGGTATGCGCTAAGATAAACCGGCATCATGCTGTTAAACTGGTAATTTGCACTACCGCCAATTTCAATTGCGCCAAATCCCTGGATGTAATGTTTGTCAATGCGTTTGTTATATTCCAGGCTGTTACGTATGGTGAAGTTTAAGGTGCGGCCAAAACTTTCCTGCAAGCGGCCTAAGTTATATTCGGGCAATACATTACCACCGCTGGCAGCTGAGTTTAACCAGTTAGCCGTCCATGAAGCATAGGTGCCGGCACCATATTCATCCATGCTGTGCACAGTATTGTAATCTATCGCAGTTGTTGAAACAGCACGAAAGTCATCCAGGAAAGTATATTCAGCACCAATCTGTGCACGCATCATACCGGCTGTATTGGTTCGTGTGTTTTCACGCAGTTCACGAACGATATTAAAGTCATAATACCCTAGGTGAGGATTTGAAGTTACCGGGGGTAAATAGGTTTGATCCGCAGCATATGATCCATTGGCATGAAACGGTTTTTCATATGGATTGGCATATACCGCATACTCAAATTCATTCATGGCAGATATACCCTCAGTGCGCTCTTTAAGGGTCGAATACATATTGAACTTAAGCAGAAAATTATCAGTAACAAAGCGGCTCACCTTCATGTTGATTGTTCCTTGTTGAAAATCGTTTTCCATCAACGCACCCTGCGAACCGTTGTAATTGGCCGAGATATGGTATTGTAATTTATCGGTACCACCACTCATAGTCAAGTTATGCGATTGGGTAAACGCATTTCGATATAATACATCCATCCAGTCGGTTTGTGTATTGCGCAGCATATCAATTTGTTGTTGGCCTTGCTCGGCAGTCAGGTAACCCTGGTTAACCTGGTTCATAATCTGGATGGCTCGTCCGCCTGATGTTGGCAGGTACTTGTCGTAGATACCCAATTCAAAGTCAACTTTCTGATTGGAGTTCATAAAGTTCCAGCTGTTCTGTGGTTTCATGGTAACACCATATTTACCGCTGTAGCTGATATAGTCTTTGCCTGCCTTTCCTTGCTTGGTAGTAATGACTACCACGCCATTGGCAGCACGTGAGCCGTATACCGATGCGGCTGTTGCATCGCGCAGCACAGTTATACTTTCAATATCTTCAGGAGGAATATTGCCCAGTCCATGGGTCAACATTTCATTCACATTACCCACTACATCGCTATCGGCCATAGGCATGCCATCCAATACAAATAATGGTTGGCGGTTACCGGTCATAGTGTTAATTCCTCGAATCTGAATTTGTCCGACTTGACCCGGATTACCCGAGGCGCTTTGTACATATACACCTGCCATTTGACCTTTCATTGCCTCATCAACAGTGGTGGCCCCGATAAATTCCATTTTTTCAGCATCAATGGAGCTAACCGAACCAATCATTTTGGATTTTTCACGCTTTTGCATACCAGTTACCACCACCTGGCTAATTTCACTAACATTTTCATCCAGGTAGACGGTTAGTTCGGTTTCTTTGCCTACACTTACTTCTTTTGTTACGAATCCAATAAATGTGACCAGCAGATGAGTCTTGTTAGACGGAAAATCAATAATGAAATTACCATCCACATCAGTTACGGTACCACGGTTACCTTCCTTCACAATCACATTGGCTCCAGGCAAAGGTTCGTTGATACCGGCTATCATTACTTTACCTTTTATCTTGGTAAAGCTGATGGGTTGCTTCATTTCTTGTTGAGATTTGTTGATGACAATTACATCATCCAATATCTTAAATTCAAGATGCTGCTTGGCCAGTAACAGCTCAAGAATATCATGCAGCGGCATATTGTCTGCATCAATGCTCACTTTAGCTTGTTCATCAACAATATCTGAGCTGTACACAAAACTATAGCCGGTCTGCTGGCGGATTTGATCCAGTGCATTAACCAGCGCCTTGTTTTTAAGATGAATACTTGCTTTGCGCTCCTGACTGTAGAGTGCCGCCTGAACCTGGATAGTTCCGGCCAGCATAAAAAGTCCCAAAATTTGAATGAGCTTTAATTTTTTAAGCAAACCAAATGCAATACAGATAGCATCTGCCGAACATTTTTTTTCCATATATTAGTAATGTTTAATTAAGGTATGCTCGTGTTACAGCACGAGCGTTTAACATTAGGTGGATGTTACAGCATCCACCTTTTTTATTAATTGATACTTTTTACTGTTAGCGTGTTTCCATTTACTTCCATGTCAACGGAACCGGTCAATTCAAGTATTGAAATAAACTTGTTAATTGACTCGTATTTGGGCATGTCAATGGAGAAGCGATAGTTCCTGCTTGCTTCGTTGTTGTAGACAACATCGATGTTATACCACCGTTGCATATCGTTCAGAATGGCTTCCAGTGGTTGGTCTCTAAAAACTAATCGGCCTTCTTTCCAGGCTGAGTATAGGTATGTGTTCACCTCTTTAACAACTACTGTGCCACTATTAGCGTTATTGACAATTAGCTGCTGGTTGGGCTTGAGCTTTTTTACAAAACTGCTTGCATTGCCATTAGTTGAGCGCGCTTCAACTGAGCCTGAAACTAAGGTGGTTACTGTTTGTTTGTCATCGGGGTAGGCCGATAGGTTAAAGGCTGTTCCCAATACCTCTATTTGTTGTGTAGCCGTTTCAACAATAAAAGGTTGCTCAGGATTATGAGCCACTTCAAAATAAGCTTCTCCTGTCAGCTTAACGGTTCTGTTGGTGCCGCTAAAGGCTACCGGAAATGTTAACTCCGATTGAGCGTTTAGCCACACTTTTGTGCCATCGGCCAGCTCCAGTTGGTATTCTCCGCCATGGGGGGTTACAAGGGTATTATATAATAATTCTTTATCGCTAATTGCTTCATTTTGATACACCAAGCCACTATCGGTATGAAGAATTTGTACACCATGTTCATTTATAACAGATGCATCATTGGTAGTTCCAAGTTCAAGCTGCGCACCATTAGCCAGCTTTAATATCGCTTTAGATGTACCGGGACGAATCACCTCCTGTGCCAGATAATCAGTTTCATAATCTGCGTTAAGAAGGTAATTGATTGCTATACCCACTGCCAGGACTAAGCCAGCAATGGCAGCAGCCCGAAATGCTATTTGGCCGACTGTAAACTTGCGTTGTTCCGTCCTTTGTAAAAAATTACGGTAAGCTTTTTTCGTATCTATCTGCTTATATTCGTGAAGCCGTTGTTCGATTTGGTTATGATGATGGATGGATTGAAATGTTTTTTCGTTCTCCGTATCTTTCAACCAGTAATGCAGCTGCTTTTCTTCCTCATCAGATGAGTTAGAAAGCAAATGTTTACCTATGATTCGTCCTATTTTAACATGGTCTTTCATGCAAGTAGTTTTTAAGTAATACAACTACAAGCTAAAAAAGGAGTGCAACGAAAGTGATTTTTTTTTCTTTTTTACATCCCGGATGCGAATGAAACGATCTGGTAAACGTTCTTCAGTTGTTCCTTTAGTCGTTTATAAGCCCGTTTTTTTTGTGATTTGACGGTGTTAATGGAGATGGATAAATCTTCTGCAATCTCATTATTCTTTAGTCCATTGAGTGACAGGATTAATATTTTCTGGCACTGTTCAGGAAGTTGATTGATGGCATTGGTCAGAGTAGAGTAGGTCTCCTCTTCAATCATTTTATTCAGAAAGTAAGTTTCAGAGCTTACTTCAAGCAGTGTTTGTTGGCTGTGTTTGCGTTTAACAGTTTCGTGCTTGAGGATGTTAATGCACTCGTTACGGATGGTTTTATAGAGAAAACCTTTGGCTGCCAGTATATTTTTCTCTTCCTCAAAGTTTTCAAACAGCTTAATGAATGCGTTTTGGACAATGTCCTCGGCTTCGGTCGATGACTGAATAAACTGCCGGGCGAAAATGACAAGGCCCGGGAACCATTCTTCAAAATAGTGCTTTATCTGGTATTTATTGGATAGTATGTCGCTTTGATGTTTACTCATGTCCGTTGGAACATGATAAAATTATGCCAAAAATTTCAAAAATGGGTCTTTGACAAATTAAACATGATCAAAAAAATAAAATATCAGAAGAGTATACTAAGTATTCAGCTGAACAGAAAAGCATGTTTAACCCCTAAAAAGCATAATTGAACATGCTTATGTGTAAAACTATTGGGCTTATTCTTCTTTAGCTTAATGGCCTTTGGAAAATTGATGAAACAGCATTAATCAACAGCCACCTTAATAACTATCTTCTCAACTTTAGTGGGTGCATCAATACTAATGCACGGTGCATGTAAATCATCGGGATAAAGAATGCAGCCTGAACCAGTCGCTAATCTGATGTTTGAGTAATCTGCAACTTTTGGAAAGTATAAGTCCTTTGTTGCATCATAAGGGTCATCTTTTACTATTCTATTGATGGGAGCTATCAGTATCTGCTCCGTACCCTTGTGTATGTATTGTATATCAATGTATTTTTGATGTCCTTCCATTTTGGCCTCGGCAATAGGCTTGGTTTCATAGGTCTGAAAGATGGCAAATATCCGTCGGCCGTCAATTTCTACTTCAAAGGGTGTGCCTGCACTAACAGTTGTAAATACACTGCTAATATTTGTTTTGAGCAGGTAGTTAATGGCTGTTTTAATGCGTTCGTTATTGCATTGGTTCATCAATGTTGATAAAGTGCCAATAATTGCCATGTTGTATATTTTAAGGTTTCGAGTAAAGATAATGCATTTTTAGCACGTAAAACAACCGGTTGAGATAAGTAAAAAGGGCCGGAGTGTTGTTCCGGCCCTTAACAGGTTTAATTGTGCAAATACTAAGTAAAACATTGGCTGGCAATGTTGCGATATACAGATTTTGGTTTTGTTACTGACAATGAATGTATTGTAATACCAACTCACGAATTTGATCGTTCTTACCGTACAGGCGCTCGCTCAGCTTCTCATCATCAAACGCTTTTAGCTTGTTGATGGTGTGCGTAATAACTCTTTCTGGGAACACGTTGTTATTTTCAAAAAGGTGCCTTTTACTTTCGAGGCGAACAGCCGATTCGTAACATGAAGTTGGTAGCTGTTCTAAACCTCCTTCTGGCATTTGGTGGAAAATATTTCCGTTTACATACAGTTTTTCTGCTCTATCGAGGCTATCAGTCATGTTGAGACCATGTTCGGCTGCTGCTATCAAACCTGCAATAGTAAGGTGGATATTAGCCGAACCATCAGGAGCACGGAATTCAACGGTTTGCTTGCTATCGGTATTGGCCGGGTTAATTTCAATACCTGGATTAGCATCAAAAATCATTTTTTCAACCCCACCGGTCCAGCCTAGTGGCACGCGCACAAGGGCCGAACGGTTGCGGTCACCCCAGCAAATGTTTGTTGGAGCTTCCTGGTGGGGAACAAGGCGTAGGTATGAAGTAGGAATTGTATTTCCAAAGGCAGTTAGTGCATCGGCCATATCCAGTATGCCCGCAATCACTTTTTTAGCCACATCGCTTAAGCCGTTGGCACCGAGCATACTATTTTTACCATCTTTTTCAACTAACATGTGGAAGTGCAGGCCACTGCCCGCTTTTCCAACAGTAATCTTAGGCGCAAAACTGATTTCAACGTTGAGTTTTTCTGCCAGCATTCGCAGTACCCACTTAGCTACCAGTAATTGGTCAGCCGCAAATTCGGGTTCTGTTGGTAAAAACTCAATTTCGTGTTGTTCATAGGCTTCATTGCCGGCAGTGAAGGTGCCTACCTCGGCGTGGCCATATTTAATCTGACCGCCACATTGGGCAATCAGTTTCAGCGCTTCTTTGCGCATGGCTTCAAACTTGGCAAAAGGCTCCGACTCGTGGTAGCCTTTTTGATCAGATGCCGGGAAATTGCTCTGACGCTCGCTGTTGACATAGTACTCCAGTTCGCCCAAAAACTTCATGCTCATGCCGGTTGATGACATAAAATGCTGATGAGCTTTGCGCAGAATGTTCTCGGGAGCTGATTCCAAAGCCTGCCCTTTATGATCGTAGAATGAGCAAAGGATTTCAATAGATGGAATTTCAGAGAACGGATTTAAGAAAGCTGTGCGGTAGCGAGGTACCACATATAAATCGCTGCTGCCGGCTTCCATAAAAGAAAACAGGCTTGAGCCATCAACGCGTTCGCCGGCCGATAGAATGGCGTCGAGGTGCTCGCGACTTGAAGCCACAAAATTCAGGCTTTTCAGGCGGCCGTCTTCGGCTACATACCTGAAGTTGATCATCCTTATTTCATTGGCTTCCATATATTTAATGATATCCTCTTTGGTGAAATCTGCAGAAGGCTTCTGTAAATATCTTACCAGAGGATTTGGATTTAATGTTACTGATATATTCATGGTTGTTGTTTATATTTTTTGATGAATGCAAGATGGTAATTGTAAAATCTGATTTTGATGATGAAAATCATAAGTTGATAAAATATGACATGTTGTAAAGCATAGCATAGGGGTTGTGGTTTGTAAAATATTAAAAATGGGCTCAAAAAAATAAAATCAATGGGGTAGCGTGAGTAATAGCAGTAAAAATGCAATATTGTTTTTTCGTTATATGATAGAATATTTATCCGCTTGGGCTAAAAAGAGGAGGTACTTGGTTCAATTTTTGTATGTTTAAGCCGAAAATTATAATGGTATGCGTCATAGGGTAACTTTCTTTTTTTTGTTAATTGGCATTTCTTTGCTTCATGCCCAGAACGAAGCAATAATACAGAATGATGGTTTACAACAAGATGCTGAGCTAGAGCTGCCAGTTGATTCATTTCAGGTTAAACCATTTAGTGTTAATGCCGGACTGAGTGCTTTTACAAACTTTGAGGGGATGTATGGCTTCAATACCTTTGTGGCACCCCAGTGGACTTTAATGCCCGCAAAGAAGTTTCAGGTAGATGTGATGCCGTTTGTTAGTCGGACCAATTATTATAATATACCAGCGTGGGGACATGCAGATGCAACAAAGCTTAAGCTGGATGAAACAATGTTACAATTTGGTTTATATGCACAAGGTACTTATCTGATTAATGAAAAATGGTATGCCGGGGCATCGGTGTTTTTAGATACTACTCTGCCCGAAAATGTCAATTCACAGCTACAGGGGTTTAATAATTATGGAGCCTCTACTTATGTTGGTTATAAGTTTTCGGATAATTTTAGTGCCGAAGTATCGTTCGGAGTAAGCAAGCACCCGACTTTTTATTCTCCATCCCCGGGCTTTATGCCCATGATGCATCCGCGTAATCCCTATAATCGTTTTTCTCGCTGATGAGATTGGAGGGCCAGGGTAGTTTATTAAGTATAGCTGGCTGATGCAAGGTGGTATTGAGCTGTTTGTCCTTTTCATATTTAATTAATATATTCAAGTGGCTCAATTTTAATCACGTACATCCAAAAATGCTAAAACTATGTTGAACATTGCTCTGTTTGGCCCCCCTGGTGCCGGTAAAGGAACTCAATCAGAATTTTTAATTAAAAAGTACAACCTGTTTTATATCTCAACGGGTGATATTTTACGTAAAGAGTTGGCCGAGGAATCCAAGTTAGGACTTCAGGCCAAACATATTATTGCGCAAGGAGGTCTTGTTTCCGACGAAATCATTGTGCAGATAATAGAGAAAACCATTAAAAATAATCCGGATGCCAATGGTTTTTTATTTGATGGATTTCCACGAACAGTTGTGCAGGCCTACATACTGGAGGGGTTGATGATTAAGCTTCATACCAAGCTCGATTTGCTGATTAGTGTGGAAGTGCCAGAGGAAATATCGGTTGAACGTTTATTGCTGAGGGGCGAAACATCAGGGCGTCTGGATGACAATGAACAGGTCATACGCAATCGCTTACGTGAGTACTCCGAGAAAACCAGGCCTGTGTTGGATTTTTATAAGGAGCAGGGAAACTATGTGGCGGTTAATGGTGTGCAGAAAATAAAAAAGGTGACTTCTGATATCCGAAAGGCTGTTAATAAGGTCGTTGAGAAGAAACAGGTTAATATTGTGCTTTTCGGGTCGCCAGGTTCAGGTCGTGGGTCACTGGGCAAAGCCATTGCTGAAAAATATAAGTTGGAGTTTGTGTCAACCGGTGATATGATTGATGAGGAAATTGGTAAAGGAACACCGTTGGGCTTGAAGGCTAAGGAGTTGTATGAAAATGGACAGCTGGTGCCCGATGAAATGGTGATTCAGCTGATAGAGAAAAAGATAGAGCAGTCTAAGAAGGCTAAGGGCTTTATCTTTAAGGGATACCCGCGTACGCTGGTGCAATCCTATATTTTAGACGGTATTCTTCAGAAGCACGATTCCATCATTAATAAGGTTATTGAATTAAAGGTGGATACCCTTGAGCTAATCAGGCGTTTGGATAACAGGAGCAAGACAGATGCTTGTATGCCTTACGATACCAGCACAGAGAAAATTGTTAAGCGTTTGCAGGAACATCAGGATAAGACGGTGCCCGTAATAGATAAGTACCGCGAGATTCATGATGTGATTGAAATTAACGGAACCGATGCATTTGATGAAGTTATGGCACGTGTTTCGTGTGAGATTGAAAGTAGTTTTAAGACACTCGACTAGTATTATAAAAAAGCCCTAAAGTGATTTTTCTTTAGGGCTTTTATTTTGCTATAGTTCAATTATCTTATCTTCTTTTGTTTGAGCATCCACCGCTGTGATCGCTGCCATGTCAACAATTTCACGTACCGAGCATTGTTGCTGCAGCACATGAATAGGTTTACGAATACCCAAAAGAATGGGGCCAATTATCTCCGCCTGACCTAATTCATTCATCATCTTATAAGCAATGTTTCCTGAACTGAGGCTAGGGAAGATGACTGTATTTACCTCTCGGTCTCCCAGTTTAGAGAAGGGGAAACGGCTGGCTCTAAGTTCCGCATTAAAGGCATAATTGGCCTGCATTTCACCATCTACCAATAAATTCGGGTAGTTTTCATGGAGGTATCCGACTGCTTCTCTCACCCTAAGTGGGCTACCTTTGCGTGTGGAACCAAAATTAGAGTACGAGACCATGGCCACTACAGGCTCAATATTAAATTTGCGCACTTCGTTAACCGTTAACAGGGTGGTATCGGCCAGAGAGCGCACAGTAGGTTCGTAATTGACGGTGGTGTCTGCAAAGAAATAGGGCCCTTTCTTGGTCATGACTATGTACATGCCAGCAATATGATTGAGTGTATTATTAGTGCCGGCTATTTGTAGTGCTGGTCTTATTGTCTCTGCATATTTATTTGAGAAACCTCCAAGAAAACCATCAGCATCTCCGGTTTCCACCATCATAATGCCATAATAGTTGCGATCGAGCATTTGGTAAAGTGCTCCCTCCATATTAAGACCTTTTCGCTGGCGTTTTTGGTAGAGGATATCAGCATATTCTTTACGCTTATTTGCTTGTTCGGGTGCTTTATTATCAATTATTTCAAGATCCAGAATGTTGAGGTTGTTCTCACTGGCAATCTCTTCAATCTTTTGCTTATCGCCCAGCAGAATTGGTTCGGCAATGCTTTGCGAACGCACTACTTCAACAGCTTTTAATACTTTAAAGTTATCGGCATCAGAAAATACGATGCGTTTTAGGTCGGACTTGGCACGTGTTCTAATGTCTCGGATGAGCTTATTGTATATCCCCATACGTTTCATCAGGTCAATCTTGTATTGCTCCCAGTCAACAATATCCAGACGCGCTACACCTGTTTCCATGGCTGCTTTAGCCACAGCAGGTGCAACTTCGGTTATTAAGCGGGGGTCAAGTGGCTTGGGTATAATGTATTCTTTACCAAAAATCAGATTCTGACTTTTATAGGCTGCATTCACTTTGTCAGGTACATCTTTTTTGGCTAGTTCGGCCAGAGCATATACTGCTGCTTTCTTCATTTCTTCATTAATGGCCTTGGCACGAACATCAAGGGCACCTCTGAATATAAACGGGAAGCCAAGAACATTATTAACCTGGTTTGGATAATCAGAGCGACCGGTGGCTACAATCACATCCGGACGGGCAGAGATAGCCTCTTCATAACTAATCTCGGGTACCGGGTTAGCCAGTGCAAAAACAATCGGGTTATCAGCCATGCTCTGAACCATTGATTTATTAAGGATATTGCCTTTGGATAGGCCCAAAAACATATCGGCTCCTTTGATGACCTCTTCAAGTTTAGTAAGCTCACTGTTTTGTGCGAATTCTATTTTGTATTTATTTAGATCTGATCGCTTCTTGGTCATCAGTCCTTTACTATCAAGCATCCATACATTCTCGCGCTTTACACCAAGGCTTATGTAGAGTTTGGAGCACATAATAGCTGAAGCCCCGGCTCCATTAACCACTACTTTGATATTCTCTATGTTTTTTCCGGTTATTTCTAAAGCGTTAAGCAGGCCTGCTGCCGATATAATGGCAGTGCCATGCTGATCGTCATGAAATACCGGGATATTCAATTCCTTTTGTAAACGTGTTTCTATTTCAAAGCACTCAGGCGCCTTAATGTCCTCCAGGTTAATGCCACCAAAAGTAGGAGCAATGGCCTTTATGACCTTAACCATGTCATCAATGTTTTTTTCATCTACCTCAATGTCAAAAACATCTACATCGGCAAAAACTTTAAACAGCAGCCCTTTACCTTCCATTACAGGTTTGCCGGCAATGGCGCCAATATCGCCTAGGCCTAATACAGCTGTGCCATTTGAAATTACACCCACCAGGTTACCTTTGGCGGTGTAGCGATAGGCATCGTCTGGGTTTTGCTCAATTTCTTTACAGGGTTCTGCTACTCCGGGTGAGTAGGCTAATGAGAGGTCCAGTTGCGAACTGTAAGGTTTGGTTGGAATTACTTCAATTTTGCCAGGTCGTCCGTTTTCGTGGTACTGCAAGGCATCTTGTTTGGTGGTAGACATGTGTGTTGTTTTTAATGGGATGGCAAATGTCAAATTTTTATCTCAAATGGATGTTGATAAATATACAGATTATTACATAACTTCTGTCACTCACTGTAATTGTGAAAAGTTACTTATTCGGTTTTTGAAAGTCCAAAATATCCCATAAAATATTTCTGCAGGTCAATTAAAGGAGAGCATGATTATTTAACCTTTTACGATGTTTAAGAGTCGCTTGGCTCGTAACAAATTATTAACTTTGCAAGCTGTCAGTTGCAGAATATTTGCTATGCAGCAAAAAATAGTAATAAAATAAAACTACTCGCAGCGGGTATTAAAACAGATAAACTATGTCAGTTGCTCAGGAAAGACGCAAGAAAGTAACCACTCATGTGTTGAGTGAAATGAAGATGCGTGGAGAGAAGATAGCCATGCTTACGGCTTATGATTATTCATTGGCGAAAATAGTTGACAGTGCAGGTGTGGACGTCATTCTGGTGGGTGATTCGGCATCAAATGTTATGGCTGGTTGGGAAACAACATTACCTATCACCCTTGATCAGATGATTTATCATGGTGCATCGGTGGTGCGCGCTGTGCAACGTTCGTTAGTTGTGGTGGATATGCCTTTTGGTACTTATCAGGGCAACTCCAAAGAGGCACTGACATCGGCCATACGTATTATGAAAGAAACAGCAGCTGATGCTGTTAAACTGGAAGGTGGAAAAGAGATTCTGGAATCAGTTCACCGCATTTTGTGTGCTGGTATACCCGTTATGGGGCACTTGGGACTAACACCACAGTCTATTCATAAGTTTGGTACATATACAGTTAGGGCTAAACAGGAAGAGGAGGCCAAGAAGCTCATTGAAGATGCTCACCTGCTTGAAGAGGCCGGTTGCTTTGGAATCGTACTGGAGAAGATACCAGCTTCACTGGCCGGACAGGTTGCCAGTCAGGTAAAGATACCTGTGATTGGTATTGGAGCAGGTAATCAGGTCGATGGACAAGTGCTTGTGCTTCATGATATGCTGGGCATCAATCAGGAGTTCTCACCGCGATTCTTACGTCGTTACCATAACTTATTTGCTGAAATAAAAGGGGCTGTTGGCAATTACATTGACGATGTAAAAACAGTGGATTTCCCTAATGAACGTGAGCAGTACTAGTAATGCAGTACATTGAGTTGCAAGTTAAATGAATATTGAATGTAATTGGCTGTAAGCAGTCAGAAGGCTATAAAAATGAGTAAACTGGATATATTATACGAAGACAATCATATCATTGCTGTTAATAAGTCTTCTTCAGACATTGTGCAGGGAGATAAAACAGGTGATGAGACTTTAAATGATAAAGTAAAGGCTTATATCAAAAAGAAATACAACAAGCCAGGTGATGTATTTCTTGGGGTTGTGCATCGGCTAGACCGGCCCGTGAGCGGGGTGGTGCTTTTTGCACGCACCAGTAAGGCTTTAAGTCGCCTGAATAAGATGTTTCAGGATAAGCAGGTGAAGAAAACCTACTGGGCTTTGGTGGCTGAGCTGCCGGAGGAGGATAGTGGCCGGTTGGTCCATTACATCCTGAAAAATTCGGAAAAGAACAAGTCTTATGCTTTTCCAAAGCCAAGAGCAGGCGCCAAAGAAGCGATTCTTAATTATCGATTAATCTCTGGTTTAAAGAATTATTACATGCTGGAAGTTGATCTGGAAACAGGCAGACACCACCAGATTCGTTGTCAGCTGGCAAAAATAGGATGCCCCATAAGAGGGGACCTCAAATATGGCTTCCCGCGTTCGAACAAGGATGGCAGTATTTCGCTACATGCCCGCAAAATTGAGTTTGAACATCCGGTTAAGAAAGAACCAATCACTATTATTGCTTCTACACCAGATACAGAGAACTTGTGGAAGGAATTCCGTAATGTGAATGGGTAAACGTTAGTCTTCGGACTTCGGGCTTCGAGCTTTGGACTTTATCAGTCCTTCACCAACGAATGATAAAGGCAGCAAATCTTTGCTGCTTTTTATTTTTTGTATAGATGATTGACCAACCAGTAGTATATCGTAGGCCTTTTTATAGCGCAATTCTGTTTCCAGTAATACTTGTCTGCAGGCACCGCAGGGCGCTACAGGATTTTCAAGAATCCCATTCTTATTCATCGCTATAATAGCTATTGAAGTAACGGGAGTATCGGGGTATTGAGCATTGGCATAAAAGATGGCTGTGCGTTCGGCACATAGCCCCGATGGGTAGGCTGCATTTTCCTGGTTGCTGCCGGTGATTATTTGGCCATTTTCCAGTAATACAGCTGCACCTACGTTAAATTCAGAATAAGGAGCATATGCTTTTAGGCAGGCTTCTTTGGCTGCATTAACTAATGCTTGTTCTGTGGAGTTTATCTCATCTAATGAGTCGAATATTTCAATTTGTGTAGTCAGGTTCAGATGCTTCATAACTTGTAAAATGGGCACACAAGATAGTGATTATGTATGAACCTTAAAGTTTAAACAATAAAAAAGGAGACCAATTGGTCTCCTTCTGTATCTTGGCTTAAGTATAAATTAAGCGTTAGTTGCTTTCTTAACGATAGCTTTGAAAGCTTCCGGGTGGTTCATTGCCAGGTCAGCAAGAACTTTACGGTTGATTTCAATGTTTTGTGCGTGCAACATACCCATTAACTTGCTGTATGATACACCTTCCAAACGAGCTGCTGCGTTGATACGCTGAATCCATAATGCACGGAAGCTGCTCTTTTTCTTCTTTCTGTCGCGGTATGCGTACTGCAATCCTTTTTCGTATGAATTCTTAGCAACAGTCCATACGTTTTTTCTACGTCCAAAGTAACCTTTGGTTTGCTTTAAAAGCTTTCTGCGTCTTTCTCTTGACGCTACATGATTTACTGATCTTGGCATTTTAAAATCATTTTCGAATGGTTAGCGCCCCCTTCGGGAATCTTTCAGCTAATTCACTCTGGTTAAAAAAATCGTTTCCTTCTCTTGAAATTCGAATTACTTCATGTTCAATAACAGCTTGATGTTTGTTTCATCAGCTTTGTGAACAGTGCCAGCATAGGTCAAATTTCTCTTCTGCTTTGTAGTCTTCTTAGTTAAGATGTGACTTTTGAAAGCATGCTTCCTCTTGATTTTTCCGCTTCCGGTAATCGTAAAACGCTTTTTAGCACCGGAATTTGTCTTCATTTTTGGCATTATTCCTATATATTTAGTTATAAAAAATAAACTACTTATTCTTAGCACTTGCCTTAGGTGCGATAAACATTGTCATGCGTTTACCTTCCAGTTTAGGCAATTGCTCTACTTTGCCAATTTCTTCCAGATCCTGTGCGAAGCGTAACAAAAGAATTTCACCTTTATCTTTAAACAAGATCGAACGACCTTTAAAGAATACGTAGGCTTTTACTTTTGCTCCTTCGTTCAGAAACTTTTCAGCATGTTTTAATTTGAACTGATAATCATGATCATCAGTATTAGGTCCGAAACGAATTTCCTTAACAACAACTTTAACAGCTTTGGCTTTTAGTTCCTTTTGCTTACGTTTCTGTTGATAAAGGAATTTCTGGTAATCCGTTATCTTACAAACTGGTGGATCAGCGTTTGGTGAAATCTCCACCAAGTCTAAATCCAACTCATCAGCAATTTTAATGGCCTCCATTGTAGGGTATACACCTGGATTCTCGATGTTATCACCTACCAAGCGAACTTGCGGCACCCTTATGTTTCTGTTAATTCTGTGGGCAGGCTCCTGTTTCACGGGACGCACATGCCTTCTGTTTGGTCTAGCTATTGTTAAACCCTCCTTTGATTAATTAATATTTATTTTTCGATCTCCGAAAGCATTTTTTCCACTTCCTGATTGATGAAATCAACAAAATCTTGCTGAAGCATTGCGCCCTTATCGCCTTCTCCTTGCTTACGAACAGCAACTTTTCCTTCTTCAGCTTCTTTTTCTCCAACAATCAGCAGGTATGGAATTCGCTTTAACTCGTTGTCTCTTATCTTCTTACCGATCTTTTCGTTGCGGTCGTCTAGAACGGCACGAATATCGGAATTATTTAGGAAATTTAAAACTTTTTCTGCGTAATCATTATATTTTTCGCTGATAGGCAGAATCACCACTTGCTCAGGTGTTAACCACAATGGAAACTTACCGGCTGTGTGCTCAATCAGAACCGCTACAAAGCGCTCCATACTACCAAAAGGTGCGCGGTGAATCATCACCGGACGATGCTTTTGGTTATCGCTGCCAATGTACTCCAGCTCGAAGCGCTCGGGCAGGTTGTAGTCCACCTGGATAGTGCCCAGCTGCCACTTACGTCCCAATGCATCCTTTACCATAAAGTCAAGCTTTGGTCCGTAGAAGGCTGCCTCACCATATTCAATAATGGTGTTCATGCCTTTTTCTTCGCAAGCTTCAATAATGGCTTGTTCTGCTTTATTCCAGTTATCCTCGCTTCCAATGTACTTAGAGTGATCCTCACGATCGCGCAATGATACCTGTGTTACATAGTCTTTAAAGTCTAGTGCCTTAAAGATGTATAAAATGATGTCGATTACTTTCTTAAACTCATCTTTCAGCTGGTCGGGACGGCAGAATAAGTGCGCATCATCCTGAGTAAAGCCACGTACCCTTGTCAATCCATGTAATTCGCCACTTTGCTCGTAACGGTAAACAGTACCGAATTCTGCAAATCGGATAGGCAGATCTTTATATGAGCGAGGTTTTGTTTTGTAAATCTCACAGTGGTGAGGACAGTTCATTGGTTTCAACAAGAACTCTTCGCCTTCAGCCGGCGTGTTAATTGGCTGGAACGAGTCTTTTCCATACTTGGCATAGTGGCCTGAAGTAACATACAACTCTTTATTACCAATGTGCGGTGTAATAACAGGTTCATAACCGTATCTAACCTGTACGCGCTTCAAGAAGTTTTCTAAACGCTCGCGCAGTTTGGCGCCTTTGGGTAACCATAGAGGCAGTCCCTGGCCAACCTTTTGCGAGAAAGCAAACAGTTCCAGTTCTTTACCAATCTTACGGTGATCGCGCTTCTGGGCTTCTTCCAGCATTACCAGGTATTCCTCCAGCATTTTTGCTTTAGGGAATGAGATGGCATAAATACGCGTCAGCTGTTTACGCGTTTCGTCACCTCGCCAGTATGCACCTGCAACGCTTAATAGCTTTACAGCTTTAATTGGTGCAGTAGAAGGCAAGTGTGGGCCGCGGCATAAGTCCGTAAAGTTACCTTGTTTATAGAATGAAATGGTGCCGTCCTCTAATTCATTGATCAGCTCCAGTTTGTATTCATCATTCTTATCAGTGAAGTAGTTCAGGGCGTCTGCTTTAGATACTTCACTGCGCACATACTCCAGTTTTTGACTGGCTAAGTCTTTAAATTTCTTCTCTATTTTGGGTAGATCTGAATCTTTGATAACATTATCGCCCGTATCTATATCGTAGTAAAAACCGTTCTCAATGGTTGGGCCAATGCCAAATTTAGTACCAGGATAAAGAGCCTCGATAGCTTCGGCCATCAGGTGAGCCGAAGAGTGCCAAAAGGCGTGCTTTCCTTCTTCATCCTCCCATTTGTGCAGCTTAATACTGGCATCAGTGGTAATAGGGCGCGTCAGATCCATTAAGGTGTCGTTCACCGTAATAGATAAAACTTCTTTAGCCAAACGTGAGCTAATACTCTGCGCAATTTCTAAACCAGTTACGCCTGCTTCAAACTCTCTGACACTTTGGTCCGGAAAGGTAATTTTTATCATGCTACTATTGCTTAGATTTTAAAAAACATGCAAAGATAAATAAAAGGCGTGAAAGCTAAGAAGCGTGATGCTTTTTTTTAGTAATAATACCCTGAAATAGTAAATGCTGTCAAATCCCATTGTTTTATAGTTGGGTAATTTGTTAGTTTTGACATTCTTGTAGTTTGAAACAGTTATAAAGTATAAATAATTTACAAATGAAGCACTTAAGTATTTTACTGGCCACATTGCTGTTTTCGTTGGCAATGCAGGCGCAAAAACAAACGGTTTCGTTAGATAATATTACGCGCGATGGAACATTTTATGCCCGCTCGGTTCGCGGCTTGCGTTCAATGACCGATGGCATACATTATACCACACTGGAAGAGGGGAAGCGCATTGTTAAATATCAGTATGCAACTGGTAAGCAGGTGGCCGTAGTTTTTGATCTTGAGAAGGAGATGAAAGGTGAGTATGATATCAAACGCATCGAAGGATATGAATTTAACGGTAATGAAACAAAGATTCTTATCTACACCAATGCTGAGTATATTTACCGTCACTCGTTTAAAGCCAATTACTATGTATACGATATTCAGTACAATGAGCTAAAACCTTTGTCGGAAAATGGTAAGCAACAGATTGCCTCTTTTTCGCCCAATGGAGAAATGGTAGCTTTTGTACGTAATAATGACTTGCACCTGGCTAAATTAAAGTTTGGTACAGAAAGTGCCATTACCACCGATGGCGAGTACAACAAAATTATTAATGGTATGCCTGATTGGGTGTATGAGGAAGAGTTTGGATTTAATAAAGCTTACGACTGGTCACCAGATAGTAAGGAAATTGCTTTTATCCGCTTTGACGAGTCCAATGTGAAGGAATTTGCCTTCCCTGTGTATCAGGCGTCTTACCCAAACAATGAAGAGTATAGCCTGTATCCGGGACAATATAAGTTTAAGTACCCTAAGGCCGGTGAAGACAATTCAGTGGTGAGTGTGCATGTATTTAATATTAAAAACCGCACCACAAAAACCATGGATATTGGTGAAGAAACCGATATTTACATCCCACGTGTGCGCTTTACCAAAACAGAAGGTAAGTTAGGCATCATTAAAATGAATCGTCATCAGAATTATTTGCAACTAATGATTGCCAACACGAATTCCGGCGTTTGTAATACGGTATTTACCGATAGAAATGAACGTTACATTGAGCAGGATGTGCTGGATAACTTGCAATTCATGGAAGATGGACAACACTTCGTGTATGTGGGCGAGATGGATGGCTACAATCATATTTACCTGTATACCATGGCAGGCCGCAAGGTGCGCCAGATTACAAGTGGTCAATGGGATGTAACCGATTATCTTGGGTACAATGCCAAAACCAAAATGTTCTACTACCAGGCAGCGGCAAAGTCGCCAATGCAGCGCGAGGTGTATGCCATTCGTAACGATGGTAAGAAGCAAATTAAGTTTTCGACAGTAGAAGGAACTAACAGCGCTTCTTTCAGCAAGGGTTTTAAATACTATATCAACTACCTGTCGAATACCACAACTCCTACACTGGTGACTTTGCACGATGGTAAAGGTAAGCAGATACGTGTGTTAGAGGATAATAAGGCGCTGAAGGAGCGTGTGGCTCAGTATGAAATTAGCCCAAAAGAGTTTTTTAGCTTCAAAACCGGCGAAGGCGTTCAGCTGAATGGCTGGATGGTGAAGCCATTGAATTTTGATGCTACGAAGCAATATCCCGTGCTGATGGTGCAGTACAGTGGGCCTAACTCGCAGCAGGTGCTCGACCGATGGAGCATAGGCTGGGAGCAATACCTGGCGGCTGAAGGGTATATGGTGGCATGTGTTGATCCGCGTGGAACCGGAGCCCGTGGTGAAGAATTTCGTAAGTGTACCTATATGAAGCTGGGTAAATTGGAGTCTGACGACCAGATTGAGGCGGCTAAATACCTTGGTTCACTGGATTATGTCGATGCTTCGCGCATTGGTATCTGGGGGTGGAGCTTTGGTGGTTTCATGTCGTCGCTGTGCTTGAGCAAGTCCGATGTGTTTAAAGTAGGTATTGCAGTGGCGCCGGTTACCAATTGGCGTTACTACGACTCGGTGTATACCGAGCGTTACATGCGCAAACCTCAGGAGAATGCCAGTGGGTACGATGATAACAGTCCTATTAACCATGTAGATAATCTAAGTGGTCGTCTATTCCTGATTCATGGTACGGCAGATGATAATGTGCATTACCAAAATGTGATGGAGTATGTAGATCGCCTGGTGCAGGCCGGTAAACAGTTTGATATGTTTGCATACCCGAATCGTAACCACAGCATCTACGGTGGCAACGTGAGGAATCACCTTTACAAAATGAAAGCAGATTACCTGTTGAGAAATCTATAGGTCTTAAGTAACAGATATAAGAAAAGCCCCGAACTTGCCGGGGCTTTTCTTATATACCTTAGTTGTAGTTTGATATCGCTATTACCAATCTTCCATGTGGTTGCTGCTGCCATAAATCATCTCATTCACAATTTTGCCGTCCGCATCAAAAGTATGAGATAGCATAAATGGGAAAGTATATTTTTCGCCGTTCTTTTTGATGGTCATATTCCACCACGAGTAAACCACGTAGACGTCATCCTTGGCATAATAGATGCAGTCAGGGTAGCCCTGTTGCTCAATATGGAATTTTTTGTCGGGTGTAAAGGTCTTCATTAATATATCTTTTTTCTCATCAACGGTTTGATATTCTCCCGTTTTAAAAGCAATATGCCCCAGTATGGCCTTGGGATTAAAGAAGCTGGCCCACAGTTCAAAGTCATGATCAATGAATGCGTTCATTACCTTTCGGGTGGTAATTATATGAGGGTGGTTAATGTATGCTACGCCGTTCTTTTGTGTGGTATGACTGTTCTGGATTTCTTCAAATACATCATTGTTATAGTACCAGTGCACTGAGGTTACTTTGTCATCTTTATTAAAACTGTACAAACGGTGGATAGGGAGATGGACGTTGATGCCTGTTTTAATGTTTCGGGCTGTTAGTATCACCCAATCCTGCACCCACACACCCGCTTCTTTATACTCCAATGCATCAGGATAAGCTGGCTTGGCATCTCTGAATTGAATGTTGACAAACTCTTTGTGCCACCAGTCGTAGTTCTTACCAATATTCGCTTTTGTCCAGGGCAGCTTTTTGCCATGGCTGAATATCATCACGCTATCGGCAAAATAATCCATGTATGTATCTTTTTCGCCAGATTCAAAGGCTTTCCAGAGGTCTGCTACTTTGTTAATTGCCTCATGTTCCGAATAGATAGTGCCATTTTTCTTTTGTGAATACCCATTTAATCCAACCAAAAGAAGCACCAGCAAAATACTTGTTGATGTTCGCATAATTTGTTGTTTTAGTTAGTAAACGGAATTGAGGATGTAAGATGTATTGGCTATCAGCCGGGCGAAACAGGTGGATGGCAGGCAATATATGGCTAATGTGGCTTAAAGTCAAGTGTTTAATATGATGAGGAGTGTGGATATTGTCCGGGGTAGAGCAATTCTACGCCGGACAATGGTGGTATGTGTTATGCAATTTTAATGACAGTGCGGCCTTTTAGTTGCCCATTAAGTATCTGATGAATGCTTTCAGGCAGTTCTTCCAGACCTATCTCACGACAGTTATCCATTAACTGTGCTGGTTTCCATTTATTGGCTAATAATTGCCATACCTTTTGTCTCTCATCCATTGGGTAGTTTTGCGAATCGACTCCTATTAATGAAACACCTCTTAATATAAAGGGGAATACGGTGAGCTCAAGTTTTGGAGAAGCCACGTTTCCGCAACAAGTTATGACTCCCATAGGCTGGACGGACTTAATCATATTCTCCAGAATAGTACCTCCGACTGTATCAATGGCACCAGCAAAAGTTGGTTTTAAAAGCGGTTTTTTATTAAGTTTTTCAAACTCGCTGCGCAGGATGATCTCTTTAGCGCCTATTTTCATCAGGTAATCTGTTTCAGCAGCTTTGCCGGTTATGGCCGTTACATCATAACCCAGCTTTGCCAAAATAGCCACGCTCAGCGCACCTACTCCGCCAGTAGCCCCCGAAACAACGATTTGTCCATTTGAAGGATGTATTTTTTCTGCTAATCGTAAAACCGAAATACCTGCTGTTAAGCCAGCAGTGCCATAAATCATGGCTTCTTTCATACTCAGCTGCTCAGGTAGTTTAATGGCCCATGAAGCAGGTACTTTAATATATTCGGCAAATCCGCCATTTGTGTTCATACCCAAATCATAGCTTGTCACAATTACCTGTTCACCAGAGTTGAAAAGCTGACTATTTGATTGTTCGATTATGCCAACAGCATCAATGCCAGGGGTGTGGGGATAGTTTTTAGTAACACCTCTGTTGCCCGAGGCAGATAAGGCATCTTTATAGTTTAATGAGCTGTAATGCACTTTCACCAATAGTTCTTCATTAGCTAGCTCTTCCATTTCTATTTCTTTGATGGATGCTTTAAACTGCCCGTTTTCTGTTTCTTCAACCCTGAATGCTTTGAAAGTCTTCGTAGTATTTTCCATGCTTAAGCTGTTTATTTTTTATTTTTGCACAAAATTCAGTATAAATAAATTAGATATCAATAACTTACGAAATGTTCCTTTACGAACATTTATTGCCGTTTTGTTGATTATCAATTGCTTGAACAAAGAAAAAAATGGAAAAAAGTTACTGTCCGATAGATACATTTATCAATGCCGTTAAAGGTAAACGCAAGGGCACAATAATTTTGCATCTTTCTCAGGGGCATAAGCGATATACCGAATTGGTTAGGCTATTAACTGATATCAGTGAACGCATGTTAAGCAAGCAGTTAAAGAACTGGAGGAAGATGGATTGATTGAACGAAAAGTGTTTGCTGAAGTGCCACCTAAGGTTGAATATAGTCTGAGTAAACTAGGTAAAGACATTCATCCGTTTCTGAAGGGTATGTACAAGGGCGGTTTACTACTCGAAAAAAGTATTGAGTCAAAGGAAGGTTAACTTAAATACCGCTGAGTGTTAAGGGAGTTTTGCATTGCTGTGGCTCGCCCATTATTACCATTAACTGTATTATTGCAGATCTATCCTGATAGGGATTATATATTTTACAGGTACCACCTTGCCTTCTTGTTTGCCAGGTTTCCAGCGTGGCATTGAGTTAATGACATCCAGAATATTTGTTTCAGGCGGTGGCCGTTTAGCAATGCTATTCACATTCATGATGGTAGCGTTGCGCACCCTGCCGCATGTGTCAATTAGAAAACAGATATCAACCCGGGTGAGCGGGGGTTTATTGGTATTAAGGATAGCAAGGTGTTTTGCTATGTAAGCTGAAAATGTCGCTTTACCTCCCGGGTATACAGGCATTTCTTGGGCTACTAAAAGTACCTGTTGACCATCTAATGAGTCGCAGGTGCAGGCATTAACTTTTTGAGATGCATCTATACCTTGTGCATTTGTAGCCAGGCAACATGGCAGTACCATTAGTATGGCAAGGATGCGGCTTATTACCACTTCTTATAGCGTAAAGGTAATGAGAGCTATGCCTCCCTGTTGATATGGGGCATATCTTGTGGTATTACAATCGATAGCTCCACCAGGCCGGCTACTTCACCATTATGGTGCCAGGGCGATTGATGTATTAGTTTTTTGACGCCTGCCTTGCCAATGGTGTAGGAGTTGGATGAGCCTTCGGCCAGCATCTGGCGAATCATTGCTGAAGAACGCTCGGCGTGAAATTCATACAAGGAGCGCCCAATCAGGTTATCGCCATATTTGGCAAATGTAGTGGTGGCATTGTCATTCATATAGATGATGATGCCTTCGGTGTCGCATACCGTAACGGCATAGGGTAATTCTTTTGCCCACTCATAGCCATTTTTCACTGTGCTCATACGATGTGTTTTTAATTTTTGTGTAGAGCAAAAATAAGAAAACACCAGGAAATAGTGGCTGGTAGCATAGGTGTTTTTAATGCTGGTTGAATTGGCTTATTGGTGTATTGATTTTCGTTACAGTGGATTATAACGATTGTGCTTACATCTATGCTATTTAATTATGTTGTCACCCAATTATCGATACACTATTCGATGGATTTCACTATTATCTTTACCCTTTACAAAGATGCCAATACCAGCAATAAGAGAAAGTAAGCTAAAGATGAGAATATTTGCTTCTGCACCTAAGCTGGCCATTACTAACACAATAGCGCCAATACCAGGCCGGCCACCACTCAATTCATATTCGTAGCCCTCGTTCATGCCGTTGACAACAGACATGACGTAAAGAAAAATGCCAAGTACAACACACAATGCAATTAGCGGCTTTCTAATCCTTTTTAGTAAGCCTGGGGTGTCAACTTCAAACTTCGCATGCTTGGTTTTTGATTTTAAATACAAGAAGATGTCTTCCCGCAGTTTTGGCTGGCTGATTCTAATTTCATCTTCAGAGTTCTTTCCGTAAAATATCCGGAGATTAATGTCATCAGCACGATACTCTATCCTTTTAATATAACTTATTGGCAGTGCAATAAAGTTTTGGTTGATGGAGCCCACACTTAGCTCCCTGTTAATATGGTGATGATTTTCGGGCTTTGCTTTTAATCTGTAAATTTTATGGTCATTATATACCACAAAGTTATGGTCTCTGTTAGTGTTGTTATACCATGTTTTTTCTGGCTCCATTATATATACATTTAGGTTGGTTTGTATCTGTTTCTATCGTTTACTTAGGTTAATTGCAAAACTATGAATATTGTATATGCCTATTATGTAGTTGATATATCAGTCTTTGACGTTGGAGGTTTTAGCCACCAGGCTACTATAACGAGGTGGACTCCATTTGCTTTATTGTGGGTTGTTAGTGGCTCGTTATTTCTTGCTTAAAGTTGTGTATTATATCTTCTAATTTCTTTTTATTTTCAAAGAATTCATTCTCTGTAATGATATCCTTGAATGCATATTCACTAATGATTTGAGATATTACATGCTTTCCTCTAAAAAGCCAATCTTGGTCACATTCTGTAGCGTTTACTCGTATTCTTCCATTGGTTGTAATTTCTCCCTCTAATTTTGTTGGAACTCTTTTGAATAGAGCATAATCTGTAGCACTTTTTTTCAAAATAACATTACCTAAACAATCTATATTCCCTTCAAAGGAAGATGGAAATGAATATTCTGAGAAAAAATTTAAAATCGGAAAGTTTGTTTTCTTTACATCACAGTAAATGTGACCATTCCTATGTAACCGACCTCTCAATTCTGTAGTATGATTCCCAGTTGCAGACATTTGTTGCGCTGTAGTTTTGAATTTAAGGCTACCGTTCTTTAAGAGTTTATAACTTTCATTTGCTAATTTATTAAAGTTATTGTTTTCAATTAGTAAGCGACGAGTTATTAATCTATTAAGTTCGGTATTTATTTCAGCATGCTTTTTCTTTAATCTAACAATTGTAGTGAATGGCATTCTTATTTTCTCATACCTGGATATTTTTTCAGCAAGCTTTGTAAGCTTACCGTCTATTTTGATTATTTTTTTATTGTTAATTTCCACAATATCTCTACGTATTTTCTTAATAACCACCGGCCAAAAACAGCAACACCCTGCTATGCGCTATTGCGGCGTGTTAGTACCTGTTGTTTATTTCTTAAAGTCTTTAAAGTTATAATTCAGCCAATTACTAGCAAAATTCTTCATGTCTGGTTCAAAAAGTCTGTGTAATTCAGTCTTGTAAAAAGAAGAACAACCTGAACAGATTGAAACCAATTCATTTGAATTCTTTATCACGTCAATGTTTTCGTAATCTATGTCATAAAGTTTTATTGCTTTTAGGTCATGCAATTTTTCTAATGCAATTACAGCCATATAACGTTCTGCATTATTGTCTGAGGTAAGCATGCTCTTAATTGCTTTGTACCTTCTGTTTTTAAGTTTCTTAGTCACTTTTTTAACTGTCTTGGATGGTTGTCCTCCAAAGTAACAGGCAAAACCAACCATTTCTTCAGTGTCTACATTATCTTGTCCACTCACAAATCCAATTTGAGCGAAGAGTAATATGGCTATAAAAAATGTTTTTGCAGTCATGTTCATTTCAATGGGTACCAACGGCAGTCTGTCTAAAAACTTTACAAGCCACCGTGTTTATGTTTAAAACTAAGTTTATTTTTTGTGAACAGAAAATATCAGTTAAGCTACCGTTCAAATAATCGTTTATGAGATTGAGAGGGTCGATGATGTTTCTATGTACATTTTTGCCTTTAAAAAACGAAATAAAGAGCATTAATGCACTCAATAAGCTATCCATCCCCAGAATGTTAATGATGCGACGAAGGTTATAGGCTGTCATCATCAGTCCTACATTAGCACTGGCTCTGTTTAGCGACTGTTTTGTGATGATATGATCAAAGCCCCATTGGCGTTTGATGGTGCCATAAGGGTGCTCCACAATGGCCTGCCGGCGTTTGTAGAGCTTTGGGTTAGCCTCTACGCGTGCTTTGTTGGCAACTACATACATATTCTCGGCAGTATGCCGGATAATACGCCCATTGATTTTGGCGCTGGTGCACCGGGCTCTGCTTGCACATCCTTTACAGGCTGGTGTTCTGAATAGCTGGAAATCGCCACCGCGATTGGCTTTGTGCCATCGGCCATTGGTGGTTAAAATCTGTCCTGCAGGGCAAGTATAGGTATGCAGGTCTGGTTCATATTTAAAATGCTCAACATTAAAAGCCGGGTCAGGCGCCTGTGAGTTCTTAGGCGTTGCCGGAATAGCCACCAGCACATCTACTCCCAAATTAGCAGCAACCGCAAACTCACTTCCCGTATGATAGCCTTTGTCGTAAAGAGCGGTAAAGTTGTTATGCCCGATCATATCCACCGCTCTTGTTAGCATGTTACCCATCGCTTTACTGTCGTTTTGGTTGGTTACCTGATAGTCGATAGGCAGGTTGTGTCTGGCATCCACCGTGGTTTGAACATTGTAGGCTACTTCAGTAATGTTATTACGAATAATCATCTGGCGACTCTCGGGATCAGATGTTGACACCTGTTTTGCTCCTGTTTCCTTTAGTTCAGCTTCCAGCTTATGATACTTCTCTTTTCGTTGCTCTTGCTTCGTAATCTCATCCTGCAGCTCCTTTTTCCGTGTTGAGTCTCCGTCCTCCTTAGCCAGTGCCTGGTTGTACTCGTCCAGCTTGTTTTCGATATACTGCAGATGACGGTCAATCTTCTTTTGGTTGAAGTTGTTCTTCTTACTGTTTTGAGCTCTTAGCTTGGTGCCGTCCCCTGCCAGAAGCTGACCGCCAATGAGGTTAAAGTATTTGGCAACCCGCACCGTTTCCTTAAACACCCGTTTGATGGCCTTGGGATTATCGCGCCTGAAGTTGGCGATGGTATTGTGGTCGGGCTTCAACTGCCTGAGCAGCCACATCAGTTCAATGTTGCGTTTGCATTCCTTCTCCAATGAACGGGACGAACGGATACGGTTGAAATACCCATAAATAAACAAGCGTAACAAATCGCCCGGGTGGTAGCAGGGGCGTCCGTTTTCACAAGCCTGCATATCAAATCCCAACTCGTCAAGTTTAAGATGTGACACAAAGGCGTCTATCAGCCGGACTTCATTATCGGCTTCAATAGCATCATCAAGCGTGAGGGTGAATAACTGGATTTGGGAACGGTGTTGGCCTTGGATGTATTTCATACCTGAAGATACAAAATATCTGATCTCGTGATTCTATGTGCAGGAGGTTTTTAGACAGTCTGACGGTTGGCTAGATGAAGCGTATGGCGATTTTACGAACCAAACCTCCCAAAACGCCACTGAGCCAAATCTTTTATTTGTTTTTTATCTTTTCATTTCTAAAGCCAAATCAAAGATTTGGCGGTGTTCAACATTCGTACTCAACCTCCTCAAAGCTAGAAACGCCATATGCTTTATTCTAGCGTGTTGGCTGTAGTTTTTATTGTTTCATCATTTTATAATTCTTATCCAGTCTTTCTTTATTTGCGCTGAATTTGAAATACTCTGGTCTTGAAAGAATAGAGTTATCAAAAATCACATGAGCCTCTTTTGCTAATTTATTCTCGAATAATATTTCCATATGATTAATCAGAACAGAATAGTAATTTCCTAAATGTCTTTCGTTGTAAGATTCATTTTTTTTGTATCCAATCCAATCGAAATCTTGATAATCAAAACACTGATATTTATAATAGAAATCACCGTTAATCTTAGGCATTCGTTTAATTACTGATTGAGGGTCTCCTTTGCCAGTCATTCTCATAATCGAAAGTCTTTGACCACAAGAGTTGACAACAAAGAAGAAGAAAATAGCCTTTTCTATTTCATTTTTAAATCCAAGTTTGTCAATTTCAAAGTTATACTTACTCAAGTTTGCTTTATTATAAAGGCTTTTTAATCGACCTGAAATTCTATAGTAGTAATTGTCCAATAGCCACTTTTCATCAATGGTGTCTTTTAATATCCAGTCAATTATCTCTCTTTGAGTTTTTTGTAAAGAGTCTGGCTCGGTGTTATTATAATGAAATTCACGAATCACGTACCAAAAAATCAATTCTTCGTGAGCTGGTCTCTTCAGAATCTCGTTATCCAATATTTTCTTCGGTTTGTCTTTGCTAATTATTAGTTGGTTAATAAAACCTTTAAATCTTTCTGGTGAACTATCTTTTAAATCGTACAACGTACTTTCTTTTAATCCGACATTATATTGATTACAAATCTCAGTCAAAGTGCCAATTTCACTTTCTGTAAGTGTAATCTGTCCGAAAGTTTGTATGCTAAGTTGAAGCCCTAATATTATTAATACTATATTTTTCATTAATGCAATGTGTTTCTTTAAATTACAGCCAACGGCCTGCCGCATGGAGCGTAAAGGAGTTTAACCTTACAAACTTTCCAAATTGAGCGGAGCCAAAGCGCTGTATTTGTTTTTAACTTTTCACTTCTAAAGCCAAATCAGTGATTTGGCGCTGGTTGCCGAAGCTACAAACCGACCAAGTTGAGCTGTACCCTTTATGAATTCTATGGTTAATCCAAGAATTTAAGGTTTAAATTTAATGAAATTATGCTGCGGTATAAACATGTTGAAAAGAATAACTTTTATCATACTCTTGCCCGGAGGATACAACAGCACATATTCTATATATTAATTTGTTTTTAACGTTATTGAGTACATTCATCTTGTGTTTACCTTCTTCCATTTTTCGTTCATAATAAGCTTTCATAAAAGGGTCAAATTTAACTGCATTTAGCGCACACATATGTAGTAGTGACTTTAGTTTCTTGTCGGCAATTTGGCTGACCTGGTTTTTTCCTTTAACACTGGTTCCTGATTGCTTCGAGAATGGTGCTACCCCACAATAACATGCTAATTGACGAGGGGTATTAAACGCTGTAAATCCCCAAGTATGAATGAGTAGGTATATGGCTGTCTGCATACCAATACCCACTACAGAGTTAACTAATTTGTAGAGTCGTTTCAACTCAGGATCTGTTTCTAGTAACGCCAACATCTTACTTTCTATATCCTTGATTTGCTTCTCAAGCACGTTCATAATCTCTCCGCTCTGATTATAGATGTATGTAGTCTCGTTCCATTCCTTCCTTACCTGCTTAAGTTCATGGCTGGGTACAACTATCTGTGTTCTGATCTTTGTTAGTCGATCTTTATATCGCACTAATTCTCTAACTTTTAGCAATACATCACCATTAGGTTTGTACAGCTTAGCACGATCCATAAAGCGAAGAGCATACATTGCTATTTGATTCGAATCCACTTTATCGTTCTTTTCTCTTTTAATACCACTTGAGAGTTTTATTTGCTGTGGATTTTCAAGCCATAAAGCAATCCTCTTTGAGTTAAACACCATAGCTGCAGTCATTGAATAAAGGCCAGTATACTCACCGCATATCAACCAGTCTGAACAATTACTAAAGCTATCCTTAATCCATTTAATAATTTGCTTACAGCCTTCTTCAGTATTATCAAACTGCTGGTAATGTTTTGCATCTGGTTGTTCAACCTTAAAAAAAGTTACATCCAGGGTTAACTTTGAGAAATCAATTCCAATAACTACGCTCTTTTTCATACTGTTGATCCATTGTTTTATGGATTAACCAATGGCTTTATGTACTAACACCCTTATTAGGTTTTACCTATGATTCTATCTGGTATCTTAAGCCATGTCATCAGAAGTCTAATTCATAAGGTAGGTTCACACCCCTTGCACTATGCCTAGTTTACTCCTGATGACCGGTTAACTACCACTAAACTACAAAATCAGTAGCAGTAACCTTGACTATGCAAACCTAAGGGCTCTATAGCGGTTTGTTGGGGTTAGTTTTTATTCTCTTTGCTACTCTATTAATTTGCTGACTCTCTATAAACATTTCATAGGCTTCAGAATATTTACCTAAATTCATTTTGCAGTGATATTCAGAAGTCTGTAGGTAAAGTTGTCCTGATTCAGTTTGAGCAAGTTTAAAAAGCTGCTCATATTCTTCAAGTGCACTTTTAAATTTCCTATCTCTGTATTTAATGTCTGCGGAAATGAGCAAAGTTTTAAATTCATTGGATTCTTTTCTGAAAGTCTTTTTAATTCGTTTAGCTAATTGTTTATCTGTCTCGATTGTCAATGCTAGTCTTTCAAATGCAAGTCTTTTAAGTTCGATTGATATTTCATTTTGAGCATCTATTTGTAAATAGGAGTCAAGATAACGATATACCTGATTGTTATATTCTTTTTGTTTTTCAATAACCAGGTCATGTGGAGCTTTGATAAAATCAAATATAAACTTGAATCCGAATCGTTGTTCTACAAGTTCGAGTTCTTCATTTGTATTCAGTGGTTCCCCAAGATGACCTAGTCCACTTAATTTCAGAATTTGAATCTTCGATTCGCTTAAATCTTGAATTGCCATCAATGAATCATATGGAATCAACTTTTTGAAATACTCAATAGCAATACTGTCAGCCTTACTTTGTGAATAAGCACTAATTAGCAGAAAAAAGCTTAATAATATTGTTGTCGTTATCTTCATCAAATTAACCCCAACGGCCTGCCGTATGGAGCGTAAAGGAATTTAACCTTCTTAACTTCCCAAATTGAGAGGAGCCAAAGCGTTGTATTTGTTTTTAACTTTTCATTTTTAATGCCAAATCGATTTGGCGATGTTTGCCGAAGCTACGGACCGACCAAGATGCGCTGCACCCTTTATGCTCTATTACGGTTTGTTGTGTGCTGGTTTTTATTTATTATTTAAAGATTTCTCAAGTTCAAAATCATAAACTCTCTTACCTCTAAATATTCTTATTTTCATCGTATTCTTTTCCTTAAATATTGAATCCCCATTGATTACAAATTCGTCAAGATTTTTTGGATTCAGGTTATAGTTTCTCGTTGTGGAGAAGTATAATATCTCGTCATTCTTTAATTTAAGCGTAGTCAGTCCTCTATTCTGAGATGCATGTGAGATGATACCTGATATTTGTCTACTCTTAAGTCCTTTATTAATTATTTCAACTTTCTGCGATTGTTTATTGTCAAAATACAAGATTGCCAAAACAATAAATAGTCCAATTACATTAGACGCAATTAAGTAGTGTTTTTTATTTTTTTGCATACTTGTATAAATTTTTACGGAGCGCTTGGTTTAACTTGCACACAACACCATAGTATATAAATTTGTCCATATACATTTTATTGTGCTCAGGTGTTTTGTCTACTTATCATGCTAATATAGGTAAATAACAAGACAAAATGTAAGCTTCCCAAAAAATGCAATTGTCCATTCCTATATGGAATTATTCTTGAATTATTATGGTTAAGTAAGTAGTTTGTTCATCGGATTAGTAATGTATTTGATACCGCCAGTTGCAGTTACTGTCAATACATGAAAAAGCCGGGAGGGTCGGCAGTCAACCTATTGCACCTCCCGGGCTTAAACCAGCATACTGCTTTAGTTTTCATAATGCTCAGTGAAAAATTTGTGGCCTCGCGCAGAAAAATCTGTGGCCTCGCACAGAAAAGTCTGTGGCCTCGCACAGAAAAGTCTGTGGCCCCGCACAGAAAACTCTGTGGCTCCGCACAGAAAAGTCTGTGGAGTAAAACCATTTTATTGGACGCTCAATATGCTATCCAGCTGCTCTGTTCTGGGCTCTTTCAGCAGTATCGAACCATTGGTGCCTTGCGTCACCTCCTGCAACTCATAGTCGCCGGGGGCCAATGCAGGCACCATCACTATCAGCTCTTTGTTTTTATTGCTGATAATTTGTGAGGCTTTGGTGGCGGAGTTATCGTTGGTGCTGATAATTGAGGATGCCAGGCGTACTAACAAAGCTGCAATCTTTTATGCGCACCACGCACTAAGCACCATGCACTGGCTACGGACTTCCGGCTGCGGTCTTCGGACTAACTACTGACCACTGACCGCAAACTGAATAAGCAATCAACTAATCATGCTCCAGTTCATTTTTTCGCTGGCCAGCTTTTTGAGTTGTTTGTTCAGGATGTAGTTTTCCTGTTTTTCGAGCAGGGGGTCGTTGTTTAATATGGCTTCGGCCACCTGGCGGGCAAACTGTAGTATCTGGCCATCGCGGCCCAGGTTGGCTATCTTCAGTGTAAAAGGCAGTCCCGATTGCTGGGTACCTTCCAAATCGCCCGGGCCACGCAACTTAAGGTCGGCCTCGGCAATTTCAAAACCATCGGTTGAGCGGGTCATAATATCCATGCGCTTGCGCGTTTCGTCCGATAGTTTGTAGCTGGTCATCAGTATGCAGAAGCTTTGCTCGGCACCACGTCCTACGCGCCCACGCAGCTGGTGTAACTGCGACAGGCCAAAGCGTTCGGCACTTTCAATCACCATTACCGAGGCGTTGGGCACGTTCACACCCACTTCAATCACGGTGGTCGACACCAGTATCTGTGAGCGGTTAGAAGCAAATTCCTGCATGGCCTCATCCTTTTCGGCCGGTCGCATTTTGCCATGCACCATGCTCACCTTATAATCGGGAAACACGCGCTGCATGTATTCATAGCCTTCGCCCAGGTTTTTAAAATCCATTTTTTCCGACTCCTCAATCAGCGGATATACCACATACACCTGGCGGCCTTTATCCAGCTCGCCCTTGATAAACTTATTAAGGTTGTTGCGGCGGTTATGAAAATAGTGGGCCGTTTCAATGGGTTTACGTCCCGGCGGCAGCTCATCTATTACCGACACCTCCAAATCGCCGTAGATGGTCATAGCCAGCGTACGCGGAATGGGCGTAGCGGTCATCACCAGCACATGGGGCGGTTGTGTGTTTTTGCGCCATAGCCTGGCCCGCTGTGCCACACCAAAGCGGTGTTGCTCATCCACCACTACCAGTCCCAGGTTGTTGAACACCACCTTATCTTCGAGCAGGGCATGTGTGCCAATCAGTATCTGTAGTTTGCCCGATTGCAGGTCCTTATCAATCAGCTCGCGCTCCTTCTTTTTAGAGGAGCCGGTGAGCAGTGCCACCTTTATATTAAGGCCTTCCACCATCTGGCTGATGGTTTCAAAATGCTGGGTGGCCAGTATTTCAGTCGGGGCCATCAGGCAGGTCTGGAAGCGGTTGTCAAGCGCTATCAGCATCACCATCAGGGCTACCAGTGTTTTACCCGAGCCCACATCGCCCTGCAACAGTCGGTTCATCTGTTTGCCAGAGCCCATATCGCGCCTGATTTCTTTGATAACACGTTTTTGAGCATTGGTGAGCTCAAACGGTATTTTTTGCGCGTAAAACTCGTTGAGGTACTGGCCAACGGTGCCAAACAGATGGCCTTTGATATTACTGGTACGCTGATTGCGCTGACGTAGTATGTTCAGCTGTATGTAAAACAGTTCCTCAAACTTCAGCCTTAGTTGTGCTTTCTCCAGCAATTGCGGATTGGGCGGGAAATGAATGGCTTTAAGTGATTCGTGCAGATTCAGCAGTTTATATTTCTCAAGAATGCTGGCTGGTAAGGTTTCCGATATTTTGCCCTGGAACGATAAAAATACATTCTGCTGCAGCTTACTGATGGCTTTCGAATTCAGAAAGCCCTTCTTCATCTTTTCAGTAGTGTTATAGAAAGCCTGCAGGGCCGATGAAATCTTTACCTGCGCTTCATTCACCTTTTCCAGCTCGGGATGAACAATGTTTATCCTGCCATTAAACGCTGAAGGTTTGCCAAACACAATGTATTCGGCCTCTGAGTTGATGGATTCCTTCACGTATTTATGCCCTTTAAACCAGATGAGCTCTAGCACACCCGTACCATCTGTAAATGTCGCCGTCATGCGACTTTGGCGACCTGTTCCAACAGTACTAAGCGACGTAAAGCGTCCCTTCACCTGAATGTATGGCAGCTTGGTATTGACCTCGCGAATGGCATAGAACTTACTGCGGTCGACATACTTATAGGGGAAGTAGTAGAGCAAATCCTCATAGGATGCAACCTTAAGCTCCTGTTTTAAGAGTTCGGCCTTCTTCGGGCCCACGCCCGGCAGGTAATTGATATTTTGCATCGCTAAATCAGACATAGACGCAAAAATAATAATTTATGCCATTTGATTGTTGAACCTTGGTTAAGGTTCGCCATACGGTGTTCATGTGCCGTGAATATGACACGTGATTCCATGAGCTTTACCCAAAGGTTGTTGTTAAACCTCTTCGGGATAGGGCGTGGGAGAACCGGCTTAACCGGCAATATCCTATGATTTGAAAGGACAATATATCAATAAAGGCGTGTTCATAAACAAAGATATTTCTCGCAAAGGGCGCAAAATATAAAAAGCGCCAGGGACGCCAAGAACTGAAAAATTAACAATTCATATTAGCGTGCCTGGCGTAAATCTTAGCGCACTTTGCGTGAACTTACATCCTTGGACATTCTCGTAAGTAGTCATGTACATCACCCCTTAAGGGGTTGATGATTCAGTTATTATCATTAATAACAGACGAGCTCAAGGGCTAATTGGGAAAAATCTCTTTAAAATCATTTTTCATGCTCACTACCTGCCAACCCTTCGAATTGGCATCCTCAATAGCCTTTTCGGTACCGTGCATGTAGCTATATTCCCTAACTGCGTCATCATGATGTACTAATATAGCCATTGAAGGACCATTGCCCGATAGTGTATACTCCATCATCTCGTAATCGCCGTCGCTATTGCCTGCTGCAAAAATTGGCTTTTTGCCTATATGCAGTTCAATATTACTTGGTTTCACCTGTTTGTCATTGGCCGATTGAATGGTGCCTGTTCTGATAAGCCGCACACCCTGGTCATCTGAGATGTAATTGAGCTTTACGCTACTGCCTATCACATTCTCAACCGGTATGTTATAGATTTCCTGGGAGACTGTTCTGACAAAAGTAATTTCACCCCCGGTAACGATATATACTTTAAATTGGTGTTTTTGCAGATAATGCACCAGTTCAACCATTGGCTTGAAAACCATCTCTTTAAAGGGGCGTTCGAATTTTGAATGATGATTATAAGATAGGAAACGGTGGACAGACTCCCTGTATTTGACTTCATCCTGCCCATCGTGCAGTGCAAACAGTTGTGTAATGAGCTCAAAGGTGCTATAGTCTTTCATAATGGCCAGGTTACCTTCGGCCAGACCTTTGTATAGTTCGTTGGATAGCAATGAGGTGTCGCCCGCAACTTTTGTTTGAATATTATTTATCTCATATTCTAAAGGGATGTACAATGGCTTTTCGTTCCATAAGGTACCGTCATTATCAAATACAGCGATACGATCTTCAACAGGTACGTAATCAATTGATGATGGTTCGGTTACTTTTTCTACAAATGAAAGCACCTGCTCTTTAACCGGTGTATTATTCCAGGAAGGCAGAGCTTTGGATGTATTGTAATTGTGATTTGCCGGATTGTTGCAGGCCAGTAGGAGTGTAAGACTGAATAAAAATAGTGAAATACGCATACTGGTTAATGTTTAGGGAGTGATGATACAGAGTGCAGCGCACTGCACTCTGTATATGATTTGATATTTATTTACTCTTATTGTGCATTAGGGTGCGCCGTTAATGACTGAACAACCTTATCAATACCCAGAGAAGAACCTCTAACAGGAGGATAATCTTTGAAGGTGGCTAAAAAGTTGCCAACAACATCCTGGGCCGGAACAAACAGCCACATATTATCGCCATACCACCTGGTATAAAGGGCCGATTTCCATGAAACTTCAAATGGATCAGCTCTAAGATTTATACATAATGGCCACGATGGTGTTTTTCTGTAGGCTTCATTTATTGAGCCCTCCATGATGGTGAAGTGTAGTTTCCAGTTATTGTAACGGATGGCATTGAGGTTACCGCCGGCATCAAAGTAGAAGATTTCCTTTCGCGGGTTTTCAGCGACTTCTCCCTTCCACAATGGTAATAGATTATAGCCATCTAAATGAAGTTTAAATGTTTTATCACCTGCTTTGTAACCTGTTAATAGCTTCGATTTAATATCGGTAACTCCTGCTGCTGCCAGGATGGTGGGTAGCATGTCTTCGTGCGAATGAATGTCATTCGATATGGTGCCGGGTTCAATAACCCCTTTCCATTTAATGGCACATGGCACTCTGAATCCACCTTCCCAGGTTGTTCCTTTTTCTCCGGCAAAAGGTGTGGTTCCGCCATCGGGCCAGGTAAATTTCTCAGCACCGTTATCGGTTGAATACATGATCATGGTATTGTCATAAATACCCAGCTCCTCAAGTTTGTCTAGCACACGACCTATTTGCTTATCGTGCTCCACCATGCCATCGGGGTACAAACCAATGCCTGTTACACCAATGCTTTCTTCTTTTAATCTGGTCCACACATGCATTCGAGTGGCGCTTAACCATACAAAGAATGGTTTACCTTCCTGATGAGCTTTTTCAATAAAGGCAATGGCCGCATCAGTAAATTCATCGTCCGCTGTTTCCATGCGTTTACGGGTCATCGGGCCTGTATCCTGAATGGGGCCGTCGGCTGTTGAACGAATAACGCCTCTCGGGCCATACTTTTCATGAAACTCCTTGTCTTTTGGATAGTAGTAAGTCTCGGGTTCCTCTTCAGCATTCAAGTGGTACAGGTTACCATAGAATTCATCAAATCCATGGTTGGTAGGCAGGTGCTCGTCGCGATCTCCCAGGTGGTTTTTGCCAAACTGACCTGAAGTATATCCTAATGGTTTTAAAAGTTCAGCAATAGTAGCCTGATTATCCTGAATACCCTGCTTGGAGCCTGGCATGCCAATGGTTAGCAAACCGGTTCTGAAGGGGTGTTGACCTAATACAAAAGCTGCGCGTCCGGCAGTACAGGATTGTTGAGCATACCAATCAGTAAACATGGCACCTTCATCAGCAATGCGGTCGATGTTGGGTGTTTTGTAGCCCATCATGCCGTGGTTATACTTGCTAATGTTAGCCCAACCTATATCATCACCCCAAATCACGAGGAAATTGGGTTTTTTACTTTTTTGAGCGTTTAAAGCGATGCCCAATATCAGTATTGTACTCAGTAATAGTAATTTTCTCATAGGCTTAATATTAATTTGTTAGTAAAGAACCAAAGAGAGGTTGAAGCAGCAGACTCTCTTTGGTTCTTGAGGTTGTTAATTATTAGTTGGGGCAGCCATTTTTTCCATTACCTCACTTAAGCTGAAGCTGGCTGCTTTTTGACGTGGAGGGTAGTCTTTAAACGTGCCCAGGAAATTGCCCACATAGGCTTGCGCCGGCACAAGCATAAATGCATGATCCAATAACCAGTCGTAATAAGTGTTTGAGGTTAATGGAGCCTGCTCATATGGGTCGCGCCTCAGGTTAAAAATTAGGGGTACGCGTAATTCCACAAATGGCTCGGCCCAAACGGCAAGAGTTCCATATTTGCGCTGTTCCATAAATACCATTTTCCAGTCATTATAGCGCAATGCAGTCAGGTCGCCATCATCCGAGAAGTAGAATATTTCTTCACGCGGCCCTTTTTCAGCTTTGCCTGTTAGGTATGGTAAAAAGTTGTAGCCATCTAAATGAACCTTATAGGTCATGTCACCCACTTTTTTACCTTTTAGTAATTCGCTTTTCACATTTTCGTTGCCAGCTACAGCCAAAAACGTAGGTAACCAGTCCATGTGATGCATAATGCCATTGGAAACCGAACCGGCTTCAATGTTCTTTGGCCAACGCACCATTGCCGGTACACGCCATCCGCCTTCCCAGTTGGTATTTTTCTCGCCGCGGAACGGACTTACGGCTGCATCGGGCCATGAGTTTTTGTGAGGGCCGTTATCGGTACTGTAGAATACTAATGTTTCATCAGCAATACCCAGCTCGTCTAGCACCGCCAATAACTCGCCTACATGCATATCATGTTCAATCATGCCAATGGCATATTCATCCAAACCTTTGTATTTAGGATCATTCATAAGTTCATCCTTAACATGGGTGCGGAAGTGCATGCGTGTACCGTTCCACCATACAAACCAGGGTGTTCCCGCTTTTTCCATGCGCTTGATAAAATCAACAGCTGCAGCTACCGTTTCATCATCGATGGTTTCCATTCTTTTCTTGGTTAGGGGGCCTGTGTCTTTTATTGGTCCGTCGGCAGATGACTTAATAACACCTCGAGGTCCAAATTTTTGTCTGAATTCAGGGTTTTGCGGATAATCAGGTAATTCTGGTTCTTCCTCGGCATTCAGGTGGTAGAGATTGCCTAAAAACTCGTCGAATCCATGCTGAGTTGGGAGGTGCTCATCTTTATCGCCCAAATGGTTTTTACCAAACTGCCCCGTGGCATAGCCAAGCGGTTTTAATAAACCAGCAATGGTTGGATCTTCCTTTTGCATTCCCAGCTCGGCACCTGGTAAACCAACTTTACTTAAGCCTGTTCTGAAAACACTTTGTCCCATTATAAAACTGGAGCGTCCGGCAGTACAGCTTTGTTCTCCGTAATAGTCAGTGAAAATCATGCCTTCATCGGCAATACGATCAATATTAGGAGTTCGGTAGCCTACCAGTCCGTTTGTGTAAGCACTGATGTTGGATTGGCCAATGTCATCTCCCCATATTACCAATATGTTGGGCTTTTTGTTTTTTTGCGCATTTAGTGCTATGCCCAGCATTAAAATAGCACTGATAAATAATAGTTTTCTCATAAGAATTAAGTTAAATATTAAATTATTGAGGATGTCATATTACAGTTGAAGTTGTCAGATAACAATGTGTAATGCTTATGAATGAGCTCATAAGTTGTAACGGTAATTAAAGTTCATTTAAATTCAGTTAAATAGCAATAGGGCATTGGATAATTACTAGCAATTTAAGTTTGATAGTGACAAGGAAAGTCGTATTTTAATCCTTCTATCATCTATTCATATATTGTTGTTGAACAGCCCTATATGCTAAATTGTTCGAGTAAGATTAAACCAGATTCGTATGAAAAGGATTGTATTTTTGTTTTTAAGCTTATTTCTGTTGCTAAATGTCACATCTCAAACATTTAGTAATAAGGTTGTAGGAAAGAATAGTGCTCAGGAACTCGATAGTTTATCGGTGGCCGACTATCCTTACTTACTGCCCATATGGGGCGAAAAGGTGACACAGCTGGGTTTCGAGCTGCCTTACTCGGCCGGTGTAAGTGTTCAGTATGTATGGCAAGAGTCGGATATATTAATCGATAACCTTCAGGTTGGGTTTAATAGCGGTAATATGTTTGCTTTGGATGAAATTGTGCGTTTCAATAATGCAACAGCCATAACTAACGGTGTTAATATTCGACCTGATTTTTGGCTTTTCCCATTCTTAAACATCTATGGAATCTTTGCTAAGTCAGAGAATCAAACGGCTGTAGATTTTGGCGTATATGCACCTGGTAGTTTCGAAATTATTGATGGAACCCTCAACTGGGAGTGGGAGAGTGTGGTGGAGGCCGGTACCACAGCGCGATTTGATGCCACCAGTATCGGATTTGGCGTCACGCCAACCATTGGTGTTGGTGGGGGGTTCATGGCTTTTGATATGAATTTTACGTGGACTGATATACCGGAGCTTGATAAGCCTGCAAAAATTTTTATTTTTGGTCCTCGCGTAGGTAAGACTTTTCAGTTTAAAAAACCGCAGCAAAATATTGCTGTTTGGGTTGGCGGATTCCGGGTAAAGATGAATTCAGGTACCAGCGGGTCTTTATTGGTTTATGATTTAATGCCTGACTTTGATGAAAAAATAAATGCAGGCCTTGAAGAGGTTGATCAAAGGGCACTGGAGCTGGAAACATGGTGGGAGGAATTGGGCAGAATTGGTCAGGCAATACCCGAAAATATACGTACCTACTACGGTACAAAAGCAAAATTAGAGTTGGCAGGTGCTGCACTGGATGCTGCATCGCGTGCCGAATCTGTCGATTATCAACTGGATAAGAGGCCAGAGAATATGTGGAATTTCATTGTAGGTTCTCAATTTCAGTATAATAAAAATATGATGGTTAGGGCCGAAATGGGCTTCTTAGGTGCCAGAACCCAACTTATTGTTGGCTTACAATATCGATTTGGACTATAAATGCAGCAACTGTATAGAACGATACTCATTACATTAATTATTACTGCGGGCTTTGGTATGCCGTCAGTACTCAAAGCACAGTCCAATATCGATTCACTGATAGTGCAAAGGCAATACTTAACGGCTTTTGAACAGCTGAACGAGTGCAGTCAGCTTTCATCGGTTGATTGTATTCTTAAAAAGGTTGATCTGGCTCTCAACTATTACCTCAATAGTTACTACCATCGAGCGTTTTCGTTTATTGACCTCAGGCCCGGAGAGGATTTGGAACAGTTGAGGATTGAAAAGGCATTTGGCGCTACACCAATAGCCTTTCAGATAGATAGTACCTTGCTGGAGTTGCAAGAGAAATTTCCCGAGGATTCTCGTATTACAAAGGCCTTGGGTGATTTTTATAATCGCATTTATCAAGATTTTGGTGAGCGTTGGGGACTAAGCTCTGAGCAATTACTCGAAAAAAGTAATAATTACTACCAGGAAGCATACGGTAATGGTGTGTATGATTATTATAGCTTATATGCTCTTGGCTATTATCAATCCTTGTTTCAAAACTACTTTGAAGCTCAAAACTGGTTTTTACGTTCCTTAAAAATAAGGCCCAATGAACCACTTACTAACTACAGTTTGGCTGTAACTTACTTGTTTGATGGACTCCCACAGAAAGGAGTTGAATATGCTACCCGTGCATTTCATTCATATAATGATTCATTGAACAAATCGGATGCAGCGCGTATTACTGGGATTTTGCTACTAAAAACACAGAGGACCAAGGAGGCCTTAAGTTTCTTTCAAAAGTCAGATAGTCTGCATGCTAACTATCGTCCCACCATGCTGTATTTAGTGGTAGCATCGTTGCAGCTTGGAAATGACAGCTTAATTGTCGAAAATGGTTATAAGGCTCTCAAAAGTGATTTATATGCTCCCCAGGTGCCCGAAGAACTAAATAGTTTGTTTACTAAAGAAGAAAAGCAAGCGCTTTTATATTTAATATACCAACGGGCTTTGGAAGATAATTCCAATGATATGGAGGCATGTGGTAATATTCATTTTCATTACGGGAAGCTATTATTTACCGAAGGGCATAAGCAAAAAGCTAAACGAATGATTAAAAAAGCCCGTGAAAATTTTCTGGTAATATTTGATGATTCGCATCAGGTATTTGAGGCCATAGAGCAAACGCTAAAACATATTAAAGAGGCCCCGTAAGTCGCGAAGAGCCTGTTTTAGGTGCTAAAGAGTATGCGTATCATAAAAAATTAAGCTTTTTACACAAAAAAATACATTCGTGTTATTGAACTCTGAAATAAATTGATAGTTTTACAGCGGTTTAAAACTAACCAAAACCAATGTCATCATTGGGTTACCTACAACGGAAGGTAATTTTCGCAACTATAATGCGATAATATCTGAGAGATGCAAAATAGAATTCGTAATTCTTAAATTTTCCACTACGCACTCTCAGATTTTTTTATTCATCAAATCCAGGTCTTATAAAGTCTCTGGCCTCCGGAATAAATTCTTCTAAATCATTTCGTAGTTTCGACAGGTGTTTGAGCATACTCAATATGCTGTCTTCTTTGCGAGGTATAAATTGTAAAATACCTTCCCAGGCCTGAATGCATTCGTCAATAGCTATTAACGCTACTTTTGCAGAACCATGCGCATCAAAAATGTCGCATTCGTTTTTGTTTTCGCCAATGCCTTTAACAGCCCGGCTAATTTTGGCAGGAATGAAAAGCTGGAACCATGTGATGGATTCAATGTTGTCCTTGATGCCAGAATCGGCTTCGGCTACAATACGGCTTTCCAGTTCCATCTGATTAGACTCCAGCCAGCGATTAATCTTTTCAGCATAAGATTCGGCCTGCATTTCCAGTGCATGTTTGGGTAATCCAGTGGTTTCTTCCTTGTCAATTTGCTCCAGGGCTTCATGCACACTTATTCCTTTTTTCGATAGCTCCTCTTCAATTAATTCTGACGTAGCTCTGAATATGGCTGTTAGCTGTTGGTTGCTTGTTTCATGATCGTTGCTATGGGCATAATCCAGTTCTTCATGCAGGGCAAATGAGCTGCATTTATCGGTAAAAGCACATCTGTGGCACCTGCCATCGCAGTAATTGTGGATGCCTACGATAAAATGGTCGCCTTTGGGTTGTTTCATCAGGGCTTTAAACCGATCTATCTCTTCACGCAGATGAGCATCTTCTTCACGCTCCAAATCGGGAGTTAATTTGGTGAAATCGACCTGGCCCTTGTGGAGGTGGTGGCTATTATCATTTTCGCATTTAAAACTATGGCACACCTGGCAATGGCCCGGAAATGGACAGTGTTGTTCATCAAACTTACAAGTTTCTACCTGAACAATACCTTGCTGGCAGAATATATGCTTAGAATCCCAGTTGTCGATAATGAATTGGTATTTAGCGGTATCGGTAACGTCTTCAGGGAACATAAACTCCCAGTTATAAGCTCTTAAGAGCCTCTCAACCGCCGCTAATATAGTTGTTGTCTGATCCGGTGTTAACTTATCAGTAGCCGGGAAATTATATTTTTCAATACCAATCTTTTCCGAGATTTTTTCAGGTTTGCCTTGCAGAAATTCCTGAGCAAATAAATCATCTACTTCCTCCGCTTCAAAATCGTCGTGCTCACTTATGCGAGGCGATTTAGAAATAGCCTCATCAATCAGTTCAATTAATTGAGTAATATATGTATTCATGCAAAGTCTGGTCTTGATATTTAGTTCTAAACACTAAACAACCGCTTTTAAAAAGTGTTTAATGCAACTTGAAATGAATTACCCTAGTCGACAATCTCCAGCAGTGCAACATCGAATATTGTGAGGGCATTAGGTCCTATTCTTCCGCCAGAACCTTTTTTACCCCATCCCAACTCAGGTGGAATATAAAACTTGTAACGACTACCTACCGACATCATCTGCAGCCCTTCGGCGTATCCGGTAATGGTGTCATTCAGGCAAAACTCCAGTGGAGTTGCATCTTTGTAGGTGTCATCCAGAATTTTACCGCCCAGTAGCATGGCGCGTTGGTGTACTTTAACATGCGAATCGGAGTCCGGTCTTTGCCCGGTGGTTTGCTTAATTATTTCATACTGCAGGCCCGAGCTTGTTTCATAAATGCCTTCTTTGTGTTTGTTTTGAGCTAAAAAATCATCAGTCTTTTTTCGGTTCTGTCCGGCCGACCCACTATTTTGTTTTTTACCTTTGCCCTTTGCCATTTAATATTTAGTTTGGCACAAATATAAATGTCTTTTTACAGAGTCACCTGCCTTAAAGAGCTTTCAGGTGAATGAAATCGCATTAGGAATGAATTTTTTTCAGATAAAGAGTTTTATAAAGTATTGTATTAAATCGAGGTATAGAAAAGGCTATGGTCTGCATAGCCCTTTTGTGTTTGAGTTGGTTCGTGATGTTTTTTATTGTAAGTATCCATTTTATGCCTTCGATGAGATTAAAGCGTTTAAGCGTCAATTGGCGCATTCAAACGAAACATTTGATATGGTCGACTATGGAGCTGGAAGTGTCAATTTTAATGGCAAAACCCGCAGACTGTCTTCTCTTGCCAGGCGTTCTTCTATTGCATCAAAATACGGTGAATTACTTTTTAGATTAATCACTTATCTCAAGCCTGATAATATTCTTGAATTAGGTACATCAATTGGTATGAGTGCATCGTACTTTGCCTTGGCAGATAGAAGGAGGGAGGTAAATACTATTGAAGGGTGTTCGGTTACGGCTGGCTATGCTAAACGTACATTCGATGCTTTAAAATGTGCTAATGTTAATCAGTTTGTTGGTCAGTTTACTGATGTTTTGCCCGAACTGGTGGCGAAGCATGCTCTGCTCGATTTTGTTTTCTTTGATGGGCATCATGAAAAACAGGCCACACTCGACTATTTCAATTTATGTCTTTTAAAAGCCGGCAATAACTCCGTATTTGTGTTTGATGATATTCATTGGTCAAAAGGCATGGAGGAGGCCTGGGAAATTATTTACAAACATCCCAAAGTAACTGTTTCCTTAGACTTATTCCAGATTGGAATAGTGTTTTTCAGGCAAGAGTGCCAGAAGCAGCACTTTGTTGTGAAGTATTGAATCAGCTGTGTTGATATAGTCTTGGAAGCGAATGCCCCTTATTCAACGTTTTACTTTTTGTGGTTAAACAAATTCCGGGTTGAGGATTGATATGATGGCATATTAGTTATATTTGTGTGACTAAAGCTTAACTCTATGGATAATCAGGTTATTGAAATCAACGAGATTAAAAAATTCTATCAGGTAGGCACCGAAGTGGTGAAAGCACTTCAAGGTGTCTCTCTTTCCATCACTCAGGGTGAATATGTGGCAATTATGGGACCATCCGGTTCCGGTAAATCAACTTTAATGAACATTATCGGTGCTTTAGATACGCCAACTGGAGGACAATATGTGCTTAATGGTACCGATGTGAGTCGTTTAAGTGATGATTCATTGGCCGAAATTCGTAATAAAGAAATTGGTTTTGTTTTTCAAACGTTTAACTTATTGCCCAGGTATACTGCCCTCGAAAATGCTATGTTACCACTCATATATGCCGGTGTTTCAAAGATTGACCGTCAAGAGCGAGGCAAAGAGGTAATGGAGAGTGTTGGGTTAAGTGACCGTATGCATCACCGTCCTAACGAAATGTCAGGCGGGCAACGTCAGCGTGTTGCCGTTGCAAGGGCCCTAATTAACAGACCTTCAATAATACTGGCTGATGAACCAACCGGAAACCTGGACTCCAAAACCTCGGTAGATATTATGCGTTTGTTTGATGAGATTCACAAACAGGGAAATACTATCATTTTGGTTACTCATGAAGAAGATATAGCCCAGCATGCCCATCGCATTATCCGCCTTAGAGATGGTTTAATAGAATCTGACTTAGTAAACGAACAGGTGGCTGCCTTTTAGCAACGATTGAGGGCTTTGACAATAGTAAGTAATCCATATAGCCATGACATTTAATTGCGAAGGTTTGCTAGTAATTTCATGCAGCTATAGAAGCTTTTCGTCAAACTATTCATGCTTAATCGAATTTCCCGGCGAATGAAAGTTGGCGGATTGGATTTTTTTTTTATATTCGCAGATAAGTAAACAAAGAAATAACACAATTATATTAATGTTAAATTGAGTTGCTATGTATTGGACACTCGAATTAGCCTCTAAATTAGAAGATGCACCATGGCCGGCATCAAAGGACGAATTAATTGATTTTGCGATTCGTTCGGGAGCTCCGCTGGAGGTGATTGAAAATCTTCAGGAAATAGAGGATGAAGGAGAAGTTTTTGAAAGTATTGAGGATATCTGGCCAGATTATCCAAGTAAAGAAGATTTCTTCTTTAATGAAGATGAATATTAAGAGAGCAAGAGAGGGGCGAAAGCCCCTTTTTTTAGTGCCTAATTCTCGGTATCTCCGAATTGATAATCATCGTACACCTTTGTGTATTCGTCCATCCTGGGCATCTCAACATGTTTAAAAATATCCAATTTACTTTTAGGCCTTATTTTTTCAAGCCAAATAAATCCCTGAAGTCTTACATCTTCTGCGGGTAATAGATAAGGAGGATTGAGATTGCCAGCAGGCTCGGTTCTCAGCTTAATGCCAGTAATCTGCTTTTCACTCAGAAATATTGAAAGATTACTGCTTTCTGCTCGGTTAACACCTATCACAATGTCTTCATCTTTAGGATAATAAACAGTCTGACCATTGCCGTCAACGTCAATACGGTATATTTCGTTATTCTTTATGTGTCCGACCATGTTGCGACCTTTAATCTGGTTAAAGAGCAAGCTGTCTACTTCTGGTGAGATGATAAATGCCGAATTGATAAGCTCAGCTTTATATAGCTCATTGTTGCGGCTGTAGAGCTTAATGGTTTGGGCAGTCATTTGATTTTCTTGCGCCCAGATAACAGGACTGTTGTAAAAGGTATTGGTCGAATCTCTGAAATCATATACCATAGAGTCGCAGCGTCCCTGCATGTCAGTTCTGAAAAACTTCACATTATAGTATGCCTTAACTAACTTACTTTCTTCTTGAGGTAATGGAATGGCTTGCAGGGTGTCGGCATGCAAAAACAAGGTGTCGTTCTGATAGATTTGTAACAATTGGGCTCTTTTAGTAGCCAATGCATATTCTGATAGTTCATTGTAATATCCATAATCACCCGTGATAATTAGATTATTGGTGGTATCATGGAGCTCAAAGTTGCTAAATGCTTCACCTAATCCTTTCTGACGATCGTAATATATAGTATCTCCTTTCAATAAGTTTTCGCTGCCTTGCACATAGCTCTGGTTTTCACCTTTTAGCAAGTGTGCCTTGTCATTCATGGTGTCGTAGTGGCCATTCTCACTATAAATTAGGTTGTTGTCGCTGTGGATAAATGTTGGCCCCAATATAGTAGCTACTTCTGTTACTGTATGGTATTTCAGGGTGTCAGAAAAAATAGTATATCGAGGATTGTGTACCACTACTGAATCCTTAAAATGCACTTCGCTTACGTCGGGATAATAATACCCCCAATCGCTTATGAGTGTATTTTGTCCGCTTAAAACTTCACCACCGTTAAAGTAATACCCAAAATTCTTAATACGATCGTAGTCCAAAAATTCAGTCAGTACGGTTATGTCTTGTTTTTCTATTTTCACATTATCCCTTACTCTGGCAATGCCTTCAACTGTGTTGTAGGTCAGTTTATCGCCAAATAGATGGATAGAATCGTTCTGGATGATGTGAATATGATGGAACGCTTCTATAAAAGTGGAATCTTGGTGCTTATGCAGGTAGGCACTATCACAGTGCATGATGGTGTTTTCATGCTTTAATTTAACATCACCCAATAAAAGTTGGACATTTGGTCCTAGGTTGGCGCGCTGTTCCCCGGTGTTGGCATGAAGAATCTCAACTTTTGCTTTGGTTTGAGCAGATAATGTTTGGTTAATGCTAGCAACAGATAATATGAGTAGTGTAAGTGTTATTCTTTGGTGCATTGTGTATGTTTCAAATAGTATAACTAAGTGCAAAGTTGCTAAAAAATCCGTTTTAATTAAAAATAAGAGTCAATAACGATAGAACTAATCTTGATGTTGTATTAGTTGACTACTCTAAGACCACTATCTGCTCCACTTCACTTAGTGCTTTATATCATTACTATGAATTTTAGTTCTGCAATGGCAATGATGATGTTTGGTTTTGAGGTTGTGTTCTTGCTATAAAAGGATGGAGAAATGTAATTTCGGAAGTACTCTCAAGTTTTCTCAAAAAAAATCTCCCCCTTTAACACCCACCCATTCAGCCTCTAAGCCATCAAACTCACAACGGGCATATCATTTTTCTCAATTTT
>NZ_JAGUCN010000010.1 GCF_018271975.1 Carboxylicivirga mesophila | reverse complement strand
ACTAAATTTCAAAATGACAAAGAACGTTTTAGGCTTAATGAGCCAAATTTGTTTAATCATTAATAACGTCCCAATTTTAATGGGACACTAGTGACCCAAATTATTAGGTAATTTTAAAAGATATAGTTTACAATTCAGGCAATTAGTGTGGCGTACACCCCACAACATTAACAATACCTTAATAGGTATAATGGAAAATCACATGCTCAGCCATCACAAAATATTAACTTTCGATGAATTTGAACTTTACCGCAAAATGATTTGGTTGTTATTCCCAAATACCTATGTGATAATGCATAAGACTTTCTCCCTACGTAACTTTTCCTTCCAATAGCCATCGATTGTTAATTATTGTATTTTAATATACTATTTCATTAAATGCGATTGAAACTAAGTTTATTAATGTATGTTTGTTGTCATATTATAATTTCAACAAAATAAGATGAATAAAGGAAAAGTAAAATTCTTCAATGACTCAAAAGGTTTTGGCTTTATCACTGAAGAAAATGGCAAAGAACACTTTGTACACGTTACTGGATTAATTGACGAAATTCGTGAAGGTGACGAGGTAGAATTTGATCTGCAAGAAGGTAAAAAAGGCTTAAATGCTGTAAATGTGAAAGTTGTATAACTATATAAGTTTTTATTACTGTACCTTTAAAAGAGGATAACCATAATGGTTATCCTCTTTTTTATGGTTTGATAATAATTTCAACGTATGGAAGGTATTATTCAATGTCGCTGTTTTATCATCCACAACATATATAAAAAAAGCTGATAGTCAAACTATCAGCCTCCCCCATTTATATTGTATAAGTTTCTTAACTATAAATCTCCTTCTTAGCTGATTTCAAGGTGTTAATGATTAACGAGGTAATGGTCATAGGACCAACACCTCCAGGTACTGGTGTAATATATGAACATTTCGGGGCCACTTCATCAAATAATACATCACCTTTTAAACGCCATCCGGATTTTGTATCAGGCGCTTCTACGCGTGTTGTACCCACATCAATTACAACTGCTCCTTCTTTCACCATATCACCTTTAACAAAACCCGGTGAACCAATGGCAGCAATAATAATATCGGCCTGAAGACACAACTCTTTAAGGTTGGCGGTGCGGCTGTGTGCTACTGTAACAGTAGCGTTACCAGGATTGCCTTTTTGAGATAATAAAACACTCATAGGACGACCAACAATATTACTACGTCCAATAACCACTACATGCTTACCCGATGTCTCGATCTCGTAACGTTTCAGCAGCTCCATAATACCTTGAGGAGTGGCAGAAATGAATGCTGGCATACCGATAGTCATGCGACCAACATTAACAGGATGAAATCCATCTACATCTTTACGCGGATCAATGGTTTCATTCACTTTATCTTCATTAATATGTTTTGGAAGTGGCAACTGCACTATAAATCCGTCAATATCAGGATCATTATTCAGCTCTTTTACTTTGGCTAACAGCGTTTCTTCGGTTACATCATCTTCATATCGTATTAAGCTGGATTTAAAGCCCACTTCTTCACAGGCTTTCATTTTTCCGGATACGTATGATTCACTGCCACCATCATGCCCAACAAGTATGGCAGCCAAATGAGGTATTTTACCACCTTTAGCTTTAATAGCTTCTACTTCAGCGGCAATTTCCTTACGTACTTCTTTAGATGTTAATTTTCCATCAATCAGTTGCATGGTTATCATTTTTCGGGTTTGTATATAAAAAAAGAAGCACAAGCGTGCTTCTTATTCCAAAGTTCTTTATTTATCGGCGTTTACCCATTGGCATCTTACCCATCATCTTGCCCATTTTATTACCCGTGGTCATCATCTTCATCACCTTTCGGGTATCATCAAATTGCTTAATGAGTCGATTAACTTCCTGTATGGTTGTTCCACTACCAGCCGCAATTCGCTTCTTACGACTTCCATCAATAATAGATGGCTGTTCGCGCTCTGCAGGCGTCATCGAACGAATAATTGCCTCGATACCTTTGAAAGCATCATCATCAAAATCAATATTTTTAAGCATCTTACCCATTCCTGGAATCATTGCTGCCAAATCCTTCAGATTACCCATCTTTTTGATTTGCTGAATCTGTTTCAGAAAATCATCAAAATTGAACTGGTTTTTGGCTATCTTCTTCTGCAGCTTTCTGGCTTCCTCTTCATCATATTGTTCCTGGGCACGCTCTACAAGTGAAACAATATCACCCATACCCAAGATACGGTCAGCCATACGGTTAGGGTGAAACACATCCAGTGCCTCCATCTTCTCACCAGTACCAACAAACTTAATGGGCTTGTCAACTACACTGCGGATAGAAAGAGCCGCACCACCTCGGGTATCACCATCAAGCTTCGTTAACACTACTCCATCAAAGTCTAATCGGTCGTTAAACTCTTTAGCTGTATTAACGGCATCCTGTCCGGTCATGGAGTCAACCACAAACAGAATCTCATCTGGATTAACAGCTTTCTTAACTGCTGAAATCTCCTCCATCATCTGCTCGTCAATGGCCAAACGACCGGCGGTATCAATTATGACCACATCATGGGCTCCTTTTTTGGCCATTGCAATACCATCTTTGGCAAGCTTGACAGGATCTTTACAGCCCTCTTCTGTATAAACGGTAGCGCCAATTTGCTCACCCAGTACCTGTAACTGGTTAATAGCTGCCGGACGATAAACGTCACCAGCTACCAATAACGGATTCTTACTACGCTTGGTTTTTAACAGGTTAGCCAGCTTTCCGGTGAATGTTGTTTTACCAGAACCTTGTAAACCGGCAATCAGGATAATACTTGGATTACCCTGTAGGTTGATGTCGGTAGAAGTACCTCCCATCAATACAGCCAGTTCATCGTGAACCAGCTTTACCATCATTTCACCGGGTTTAACAGCATTAAGCACATTTTGGCCCATGGCCTTTTGCTTAACTGTTTCGGTAAAAGTCTTGGCAGTTTTATAGTTAACATCGGCATCTAATAAAGCACGACGTATATCTTTAAGTGTCTCGGCAATATTTAGTTCGGTGATTTTACTTTCACCTTTCAATAGTTTAAATGACCTCTCCAGCCTTTCGCTTAGATTCTCAAACATTCCTATTACTATTTTATAAATTTTGCTGCAAAATTAAAAAATTATAAGAGATAGTTGATAGATTTTATTTATAACTCAAAAGAATTAATTCATACGCGAATTACTTGGTTTAACAAACTTTAGGCTATTCACACACATAACTCTCAAAAACAACCATTTAACATACACTCCTCTTTATTTCTTTAATATGAGCATAAGTATCGTTTCCCATAATTTAAATCTTACATACCATTAATTGGGATTAACAATAAAGAATAAAAGTATATTTTTGTTGCTAGAATATTTTATACAAGTTCTTTTTTCTACTTTTAAAAGGTAGACCATTCACGACAGTACCAAATGATTAATCAGAAAAACGTCGCTCAAATCAACCCTATGAAAAACCTAAAAATATATTTAGGCTGTTTAGCAGTTGCTGCTTCATTGTTTACAGGATGTATACCTCAGAAGGAATATGTTTTATTGCAGGATAAAAGCACTGATAAAAAATACGAAAATCCTTATAATCCACTCGATAATATTACCGATAAATATTTTCTGCAGCCCAATGACTATCTGTTCATTAATGTATCAACGCCAGATCCAAAAATATCGGAGTTTTTCAATCAAAATGCCAGCAATTCGGGCAATATGCAGCGCAACCAAAACTTCTTTTATTACCAGATCGATGATTCGATGAACATAGACTTTCCCTATGTTGGACACATTAACCTGGATGGCTGCAATGTAAAAATGGGTAAAGTAAAAGTGCAGGAAGCCCTAAAGCCATTTTTAAAAGAATATAATCTTACTTTCAGATTGGCCTCCAACACTTTTACAGCACTGGGTGAATTTAGAAATCAGGGTGTACAAACCATGCAGCGTGAACAAATAACCATATTTGAAGCTGTAGCACAAGCCGGGGGTATTACACCATTTGGTAAACAGCGAAAACTACAATTGGTAAGGCAAATGCCGGAAGGTCCGGTTACTTATGAAATTGACCTGACAGATAAAAACATCATCAATTCAGAGTATTACTATATCTATCCCAATGATATGCTATATGTTCGCCCGATGAAAGCCAAGCAATTTGGTATAGGAGAATCTTTCTCCATTGGAATAATAACTACCTTACTTGCACTATACTTAACCCTACAAACAGTTATTAATTAAACTCTATGTCGCTGGAAAACCAACATTCCCAAGCCAATACTTCGTTATTTAATATTGACATAAAGCGCTTTATACAGGACTTAATGCGTTACTGGTGGTTATTCGCCATTACGGTTCCTATCAGCCTGTTTACAGTATTTATGATTCATCGCTATATACATCCTGTATACCGAGCCACTATTACCCTTTTAATGGAAGAAAGAGGCGATGTGATGCCCAAGAATGACATTATGCAAGGCTTCGGGTTAACACCCGGGCAAAGAAGCGTTGATAACCAGATTGCCATCCTTACATCGTGGGATGTTATTCAGCAAACAATTGACAAGCTGGACTTTCACGTTAGCTATTTTGCAGAAGGACGACTGAAAAACACAGAGATGTATCGAAATGCCAACTACCATGTGCAGTTTGACTCAACTCACCCTCAACTTCAAAATATTCCCATTTACATTACCCCCATTAACAGGACGCAATGCAAAGTAACTGTTAACACTGAGGTGCCGGCCAGTACGGTTGTTTACAGTAATCCTGAAGCAAAAGGCTCAACAGGCCCAATTAACTTCGAGGCTACCATCAACTATAACGAACCATTGATTACTCCTTGGGCATCGTTTACAATAGTTCCCCGGGTTGAAAACTACAGTTCAAAAATCGAACAATACTTTATTTTTAATCACCCACGTCAATTAGCAGGACAGTTTAAAGGCCGATTACATGCCCAGTTACCTAACGAAGGTTCATCCATAATCAGGGTATCAGTTACCGGCAAAAACAATACAAAAAACATCGTTTTCTTAAATAAACTGGCGGAAGTCTTTATTGCCAATAACCTTAGACAAAAAAACCTAATAGCTACAAATACAATTGATTTTATTAGCCAGCAATTAGTGGTTATTGCCGATACATTACAGTTGACCGGGACTGAGCTTAGTCAGTTCAGAACCAACAACCGCATCCAGAGTGTTTCGGCCAAAGCTGAGTTCCTTTTTGGCAGTATGCAGGAAATCGAGCAAAAACTAACTGAAATTGAAATCAAACGCAGCTACTATTTGTATTTGCGCGATTATTTTGCCACTACGATTGACAGTGAAAAAGTACTGGCACCGGCCATGTACGAAACAGAAAACACATTGTTAAGTGAGCAAATAAAATCCATCATGGAGCTCAATTCTCAGCGTCTTACGGTTATTAGTTCCTATGGCGAAGAATTGAACCTCACCAACCGTGATATTGAAAACCAAATTGAGATTGCCCGCAAAACATTACTAAAAACAATAGGCAGCCAGCTAAGTATTATAGATGAAAACAAGGCTCGCCTACTACATGATAAAACCGCCAATGAACAAGCTCTCAACAGCTTGCCTGAAACGGAGCGGAGGCTACTGGGCATCGAAAGAAAATTTGAGCTCAGCAATGAGGTATATACCTACTTATTACGAAAGCAGTCTGAAGCGCAAATTCAGAAGGCCTCAAACACACCCGACCATCAGGTGCTTGAAAGCGCCCGGTATGCAGGACAAATTTCACCCGATACAGCAGGTAATAAAAAGAAGGCTTTGCTTTTAGGTGTACTGATTCCATTGGTATTTCTGGCACTACGCCAAATCCTGAATAATAAGATAATCGATATCGAGGATGTTGAACGCATCACTTCCTTACCAGTAGTAGGAAACATTATTCATAACAAGAATGATGAGAGTAACGTCGTTAGTGCTCATCCGAAATCGGTAGTTACCGAAACATTCCGACGTGTTAGAACACGTATAGAATTTATGAATAAAGGAATAAGTTCACCTATCATCGGCGTTTCGTCATCTATGCCAGGCGAAGGAAAAACATTTTGTGCACTTAACATGGCTGCTGCATTTGCTTTAAGTGGCAAGAAAACAGCTCTATTAGGTTTTGACCTTCGTAAGCCCGGGTTGAACAAGATTTTTGACGTTAATGGCAGAATGGGTATCTCAAACTATCTGATTGGCAAAGTAAGCTATGAAGACATCCTAATGGAATCAGGTCAGGACAATTTGATAATTGTCCCTACAGGCAACATACCTCCGAACCCATCAGAATTAATCAGCTCTGAAAAGACAAAAGAACTTTTGAATAAACTAAAATCTGAATTTGATATAATTATCATTGACACCCCGCCAATGGGCATTGTATCTGATCCATATTTATTAGCCAGACATACTGATACACTCGTCTTCCTGGTGCGGCAACAGCATACCATTAAATCTGCACTTGCGCAAACCATTAAAAACATGCACGAAGAAGATATATCAAATGTGGGTATCTTAATCAATGATCTGCAAGTTAAACGAAGTAAATACGGTTATGGATATGGTTACGGATATGGCTACGGTTATGGTTACGGCTACTATGAAGAATAATGTACTATTCGAATGTATTTAAGTAAAAAATGAAGTAAATTAGACCAAACTAAATCAGTCTTTGTAATGAAACTTTTTTTGTACTTAGCTCTCTTCGTATCTTTAACAGCTTGTTCTTTTCAGAATAATAAAAAACAAAATAGCGGTAGTGATTCAGACAATATCATAACCTATTATATTGCCCCGTATAAAGTAAGCTGTGTTGGTGTCGCACCTATGAACTGCCTGCTGGTAAAAAAAACACCTGAAAGTAATTGGGAGTACTTCTACTCTGCCATTAAAGGTTTTACGCATGAGGCTGGTATTGAATATACTATTAAGGTAAAGGAGACTACCCTAAAAGATGTACCTGCCGATGCAAGTAGTATAGCCTATGAACTTATAGAAATTGTCGAATCGAAAGCATATGGTCCTAAAGCCACCAACCTGCACGATATATGGGGCGTGGTTGAGTTGAACGGCATCACCCCCCTATCGAAGCAATGCGAACAAACCCTTGAACTTAATGTGGCTGAAAAAACACTGCTTGGCAAAGCTGGCTGTAACGATTTCAGAGGTCAGTTCACGACCTCAGATAATACAAATGAGATAACATTTGAAAACCTCATAGCTACTAAAATGATATGTCCTAATCAGGATCTGGAAGATACCTACCTGAAGACTTTGGAAAGTGTAAATGCCTATTTCAGATTCAATTCGAATCTCTTCCTAATCAGCGATAATCAAGTTGTTATCAAACTAAAAAGAATGGATTAATCTGCTTATATTAAGCAAGTAGCCATTATTACCAATAAGTCTATTTTACAATGGCTTATTCTCTATTTGAATGCGTTTAACAACATCTGTGATAAGCTGCAATCATATTTCAGATTCATTCATCTGTCTGTTATAATGCCTATCTGCATGCTCAACCTTTCATATGTTGCCAATACATGATTTCTATTACTGCAACCATTGATATCAAAGATACGCACATCAATATTTCTTCTATCTTTACCAAAAACGCAATATATGCATACCAAGTCGTTATCCAACTACCTTATTGAAAAGGCATCGGGAGAGAAAGTTTATTTTGAAGGACAAAAACTTATTGGCTCGCTCATTCGCTCGGGCGCCAGCGAAGCGGTAGCTAACCAAATCCTGCAAGCCATCAGCCTTGAATTACACGATGGTATGCTTACCAGTGAAATATACAGAAAAGCCTACCAGATGCTTCAGAAGCAAGAGCGTAAAACGGCTGTCAACTACCGCCTAAAGCAGGCTGTATTGCAATTAGGACCTTCGGGATATCCTTTTGAATACTTTATAGGAGAATTGTTTAAAGCACGGGGGTTTAAAGTAGAAGTAGGTAAATTGGTGAACGGCTATAGTGTGCGTCACGAAATTGATGTGGTAGCCACCAATGAGCACAAACACATATTTGTTGAGTGTAAATTTCATAACTACCAGGGGACTAAAACCAACGTGATAGTTCCGATGTATATTCGTTCACGATTTGACGATCTGAATCGGGTAAGGCACTTTGATGAACAACTTAAAAACACCAATACACAAGGGTGGATAATTACCAATACACGCTTTACAGAAGATGCTATCAAGTTTGGCCGAGATTATGGTCTTACATTACTTGGCTGGGATTACCCAAGCAAAGGCAACCTGAAGGACTGGATTGAGCTGGAGAATTTACACCCTATCACTTGTCTTTCATCCATTACACACAAAGAAAAAAAAGCATTACTTGACATTGGTATTGTCATGTGCCATGATTTGTATCAAAAGCTGCTTAATCGTGACTCTCTGCCGGTAAAGCCCCGTAATCAGCGAGCTTGCAAACGTGAGCTTAAAGATTTTATTGAATAATCACGGAACAGATATCAACCCTCAATTTAATTCGAGGGCATAAGTATCAGTTGTTGCCGTTGGTCTGAATCCAATATTCTTCAAGTACTTGATGTGCGACTCATTTTGGGTTGAACTGGTTAGCCGGTTGACACCCTTATCAATAAATGCTCTATTAAAACGCTTAAGCAGGTACCTACCTGTTTTATAATCGCGATATTGAGGTGTTACATAGTCCAGTACTACTTGAGAATGACCATCTTGTGCTTTTGAAGTAACAAATACGCCTGCCACATTCATGTCGCGCATAGCCATCAGAATGTGGCAATTATTTATGGATTCAGGAGTGAAATCCGGAAAGAAGCGCTGAATATCCTTTATGTGCCGATTAACAAACAGGGTAACAAACTCATCTTTAGCTGTCATCCATATGCCGTCAAAAATCTCTTTCTTAAACAGTAAAGTCCTCAGATAATAGATATTGAAAAAACAGATTATCAAATTCATTATCCCAACAGGCAATGCTTCTATATAAAAGCCATAAAATGAAAAAAGTGCTGAACCAATCAGGTTGTAAACTCTAAGTTTAACAATGGAAGAAAGGCTAAGTGAGATTAACACCAATGTAGACGCTCCGTAGCCTACCCATTCAATGAGAGGCAGATCGAGAATAATTGCAGACATTGTCAGGTTTAGTTAATAATGAATACTGATTAATTTTGTGCAAAATAATAAAAACTGACTTATGAACCATCGCGTTCCAAAGAACGAAGGAATAAAAAGATGCTGGAACCTGTCAGCACCATAAAAATAATCCCAATTATCACAAATGCCTGGCTCAGTGTGAGACGATCCGTCATGTAACCAAACAAAGGAGCTAAAACAGAGAAATTGGCCCGAATGATTAAGCTACGAATGGATAATACCGTTGCCCTCATGTCTGATGATGTAATCCTGTTAATATAATCCTTCAATACAGGGGTAGCAATTCCTCTGGAGAAATAGAAACATATCATTACAGGCAAAACATAGATGGAATGCAATAACCCGGCAGCAATAAAAGCACCGGTTATCACCAGTGTTGTTCCCCACACAGTCGATTTCGGCCTCAACTTCTGCTCAATTTTATAGGCAAATAATGTGGTCATGCCCACCACCAGGTTAAGCACAGTGCTGGTTGTTCCAATGTGAATCTCTCTAAACCCAATTTCCTTGAGGTAAAGTGGATACACCCAGGCCATAGTAAGGGTGGCCGAACCTATAATAGATGAGTAGATAATATTATATCGCAAGCTGCGGTTGGTTACCATCGCGTACTTCACCACATTCAGAATATCTCTCCATGTTGCTTTTTGAGTGCGTGTATATAATTGTGGCTCAACCAGCATAAAAGCAGCAGGAATCGCAATAAATGCAATACCTGTCTGAAAGAAAAATGGCGTACGCAGACTAATCTCAGCCAATGCACCACCCAAAAAGCCGGCAATAGCTTCACTAAAGTTGCCTACTGAAAAGTTACGTCCTTCATATTTGAGGTAATGCTGCTCACGACCATCGGCTTTTAAACTGTCATATAATAATGCCGAATCGGCTCCGCTGATAAAGCTTTGCCCAACACCTAATATTAATTCAGCAGCCAGAAAAGCATAAAAACCCGAGGTAAAAGAATAGATGGCAAAGCCCAGCGTTCCCATTATACTGCCAATTATCAGCGTTCGCCTGCGCCCAAGTACATCAGCTGCATATCCCGATGGTATTTCAAAAATCACGATGGCAATGCTATAAATCGCTTTTAATTGAAACGACTCTTCTACGGTAAAACCCAAATCCTGAAAAAACAGCATCATAATAGGCATAGTGAGCATAAACCATTTGGCTATTTTAATCAGATAAAGCTTTGTTATATTGCCTGAATACATCCTTTCGTGTTTCTTAAAAATTTATCCATTAATTACTACAATCCTACTTCCCATACCCATCAACTCTTTAATTACTATTTCGAAAGTGCTTTTCCGAAAAAACCATTAAAACAATGGCTATCACCAATAGTAGCACGCCAACGCCATAGGTAAAACTAAAGCCCAACCATTCGTATAACTGAATACCTATAATGGGTGCAAACAAAGCTCTCAATCCGGTTAGGAAAAGGTGCACCGACTGGTAATCGGCGGCCTCGTGTGGCTTACAAAAATAGCTACTGCCTATCCCCCATAGTATGGGCATGCTGCCGGTAAAAACACCATTAAAAAAGAGGGCGACCAAAAACAGGTAATATATCTTGTAGTAGCCCACTTCAAAATAGTAAGGAAAATATTCGGTGAGAGCCGTAAAGACAATAAAGAGCATTAACGATCCGAAGGTAAGAATGGCAAAACGACGCGGATCACGACTACCTATTAGCTTTCCAAACAAAGGCAATAAAAGGATGGCAATCAGGTTAAAGATAATATTGTATAACGCCACCGTTGGATAGTTAACATCCAATGCTTCTTTGTAAAAGATGGTGACTACTGCATGGGTACTCATCCAGGCAAAGCCATAAAGCATAAAGCCTATCTCCAAATGACGAAATGGAACGTTCTGTCTGACGATGCATAATATCCGCTTGAAGGAGTCACCCACGGCATACCACATGGGCTTGGTAATGCGCTCGCCTTTCTGTATGAATTCAATCTTTGTCAGTTGATAAACCGATACAACTCCCAAAACACCAACCACCGGATAAAACACTTTGTAGGAGTTGGCATTCAAATGCAACAATTCCCCCACCACAAAAGTAGACACCAACACCGCAATTTTATTCACCGTGGTTGCATAACCAAATAGCTTCCCAAATAACTGATGCCGATAGTTTCCCTTTAAATATTGGTTGATAGAAGGGACTACCGCAATTTTTGAAGTATGAAACAAGAGAAAGACCGCCAGGAAAATCAAGTGGTAAATCTCAGGTAAACCCTGTTCGCCAGTTATGGATGGAAAAAAGGCGAAGCCCACCAATGGCAGTCGGGTGATAATGCCTGTAATGCGTAAAAACCTTTTTCGGTTGGAGAAACGGCGCATCAGCTCATTGGCCACCATGGCAAACAAAAACACCACCATGCTAAACTGGAACAGAAAAGCCAATTGCACATTGGAGCCTTTTAATGATTTAATAAAAATAAACTCATTGAGAATCAGTGCTCCGCTGGCAATACCATCGATACTGCTATAGAACAGATGTAAACGAAAGGTACGGGCTTCTTGCTGATTAAGTTTACCAAATAAATTCATAGCGCGCAAAGGTAAGCTTTTTGCGTAAAACTTCATCTGCGCAGTTTTGTTTAAACCGGCTAATTCTTAATGCTTATTGCCACCCTTATTTGTTATTATCAGCCATAGCATTAGCTGCCAAAACCAATCAATAACTAATTGCCAATACCAGGTAATCCCAGGCTGGTACACGAATATCTAAGCCCTGATTAATTAATTCTTCACTTCCCATATCAGTTACCAAAACCGCATTGAGTGCTGTGAAATGCAATTTTGAGGGCCTGGGAATGTTAAGCGTTTCAAAGGCATGTGCCGGCACCTGAACAGTCATCTGTTTCGACAAACTATCAAAATTACAAACTATCAATAGCTGCTGAGAATCACTGTACCTGATAAAAGCATATACTTTTTGCGAATCAAATAGAGCATTGTCCTTATTTTGCCACATCACATCATAAAACAGTCCCTGGCTTATAGCTGGTTGTGCGCATAGCAGGCTGATGTCAATATATTTCTGTCGCAAATATTGTTGGTCATCAGATAACAAAGCACCATCAAACAATCCATTATTCATCCATTTCTGATGTTCGGGTAAGTGCCAATAATCGAAAATGCTTGTACGACCATCATCGCCACTAAAACCACAAGGCCCCTCACCTTTTTCACCCAACTCCTGTCCATTATACAGCATCACTGGCCCCTGATGCATAAAAGCAGAAACCGCCATGGCCGGTATGGCACGCTTGGATTCTCCCACTATAAATCGCGAAGCCAAACGTTGTTCATCATGGTTTTCCATAAAGCGCAGCATATGCCTGTCAAGCCCATCCAATTGCTGCCAGCACTTTGATATATTCGTGGCTGGCTGCTCACCTTTAATAACACCAATCAAAGTATCGTACAGCCCCACTTTATCATAGAGGTAATCAAATTGCCCCTGCAAAACATATGACTTATACAACTTTGGATTATATACCTCAGCTATGAAAATAAGCCAGGGGGCTGTCTGACGTAATTCTGCAATAAGCCATTCCCAAAACTGGACTGGAACCATTTCAGCCATATCACAGCGAAAGCCATCAACACCTTTGGCTACCCAATAGTTGAGAATATGCTTCATCTTTAACCAGGTGTCAGGCAGCGGACTGAAACATTTTTTATTTCCCGCTGTGTAATCCACACCGTAATTCAGCTTAACCGTTTCGTACCAATCCGCAACACTTGGCGTTTCTGTAAATCGGTCGTTACCTGTAGCTTTAGCAGGCATTTCACTATATGAAACATTCGGAAACTTGCTCTTCAGCTCTGAAGGCAGTTCAAGTGCCTGACCGGGCAAGTAATAAAAGTTATTTTGCTGACTAAATGATACGGATGTATCATCTTGTTCACCAAAATCCTCCACACCGTCAGGCTTTACATCCGAATAATACTCGCGTGCCAGATGATTAGGCACAAAATCAATTATCACCTTCATGCCAGTTGCATGAATGCGAGCAAGCAAACTCTCAAACTCATCCATTCTTTTATCCACACCATCTGCCAAATCCTGGTGAACATCGTAATAGTCTTTGATGGCATAGGGCGAGCCTGCCTTACCTTTAATGATGAGTTCATTACCATCCGGTATTGAATAACCCGGATACCCCTCAACAACAGCATGCTCAATAACACCCGTCAACCACAAATGGGTAATTCCCATTTTCTTTAATTCCTGAAGCGCCGTATCAGTCAATGCACTCAACTTACCACAACCATTCTCCCTACGACTGCCATTAAGGGTCATATCGGTTTTTTCATTCCCAAATAACCGGGGTAAAAGTTGATATATAACTAGTTTTTGCTGTTCCATATCAAAAAATTCTTTTGGGTGGAGTGTGTTTTAGAACCAATGCAGTGCGACTGGGCAGGTACAAATGCACCCGATGTCGGTTAGACATCTGTGCCTCGGGTCTTGTGAAATAGTCAATGCCATCATCAATGCGGTTAAAACCACCAAAAGATGACGCATCGGAGTTGAGCAATACGTTGTACTTACCGGCTGGCGCCGAAATACCATAGAATGTGTAGGACTGACTGGGATGAAGGTTAAAAATAAACAACAGGTGCTTTCGCCGAATGGCTAATACCTGATCCTGCTCATTGGCTTCTAAACACTGGATATGCGGCTCATTGATAAACTGCTGATTCTGCTGAAGAGCAATCATAGCCTTATCAAAAGCATCCAGCTGTTCAAACCGGAGTTCATCGTTATCAACCAGGCTCCATTGACGGCGTGCATATTTATAGGACCAATCGTTGCCGGCACGCGGGAAATCAATCCATTCAGGATGACCAAATTCATTACCCATGAAATTAAGGTAACCATTGCCGGCACAGCAAAATGTCATCAGCCGTATGAGTTTATGCAAAGCCATGCCCCTATCAACTTTCAGGCTCTTATCCTTTTTGCTCATAGCCCAATACATATCTGAATCAATCAACCTGAATAGGATTGTTTTATCACCTACTAAGGCCTGGTCATGCGATTCGGCATAACTGATCGTTTTCTCCTCTGCCCGCTTGTTCGACAGTTCAAAGAAAATATTGCCAACGCCCCACTCTTCATCCTTCTTTTCTTTAATAAGCTTAATCCAGTAATCAGGCGTTCCCATGGCCAGTCGATAATCAAAACCCAATCCTCCCTGCGCTATGGGTGTTGCTAATCCGGGATAACCACTCATTTCTTCAGCAATGGAGATGGCATAGCTGTTACATTGCTTAATGAGCTTATTTGCTAAGGCAAGGTAGACAATAGCATCTTCATCCTGGCCACCATCATAGTACATTTGATACTGCGTGAAACTTCGCTCCAGCCCGTGATCGAGGTATAGCATACTGGTGACACCATCAAAGCGAAAACCATCAAAATGAAACTCTTCCAACCAATATTTGACGTTGGATAATAGTAAATGCAGCACTTCATGCCGGGCATAATTATAGCAAAGCGAATCCCAGGCCACATGTTCGCGGCGCTCATTATCGTGAAAAAACTGGTAGGGCGAACCATCGAACAAGCCAATACCTTCCAGTTCATTTTTAACAGCATGCGAATGCACAATATCCATTATAACAGCTATACCCATTCCATGTGCTACATCAATCAGTTCCTTTAACTCATCTGGTGTACCAAACCGGGATGATGGTGCAAAAAGGCTGGATACATGATAGCCAAAAGACCCATAATAAGGATGCTCCTGAATGGCCATCAGCTGAATAGTATTATAACCAGCATCCTTAATGCGCGGCAACACTTCAGTCATAAACTCGCTATAGCTGCCCACACCTTCGTTTTCAGTAGCCATCCCAACATGAGCCTCATAGATGAGAGGCACATCAATAGCGCTTCTTTGCGAATCATTTTGCCACACATACTGCGTATCAGGCTGCCACACCTGTGCCGAAAACAATTTTGTTTCTTCATCCTGAACAACCCTGTTGGCCCAAACTGGTATGCGTTCACCTTTACCTCCGTCCCAGTGAACCATGAGCTTATACAAATCGGTATGCTGCAATATCTGCTTTGATACTTTCAGCTCAAACACGCCATTCGCCAGCTTGTCAAATTGGAATTGTCCCTCCTCTGTCCAGCCGGAAAACTCGCCAATAAGAAAAATAGCTGTGGCATTAGGTGCCCATTCCCTGATTATCCAGTCCTCGCCTGACGGATGTAATCCAAAATACTTATACCCATTGGCAAAGTCATACAACGATGTCTTGGTGAGTTGACTCTCTTTCTTCAGGATAGCTTCTGTACGAGTAGCAATAACCGACTCAAATGGCCGCAGAAAAGCATCAATTTCTGTAATGTGATTTGGCATACACTATTTAATTCAAAGGATTTGAATTGCTGAAAGGGATGTTTAAAGATACAACTTATATTATTTTTTTGATGGCTTTTTGTGTTAATCAATCATCAAATTAAACCCCAATATTAAAAGATGCTACCAAATGTGGCATTTCCATCAAGGAATGCATCAGTGCGCAGCCTATCATATATAACATCAACTAAATTTCGCATCCATCATTTCGTTCATAAATACCTGGCATTCAGTAAGCGTTATCACCGATTTTTAAAGTGGCAAAAAAAATTAGTCGAGATTGAAAAAATTCCGGTAATATGTGGAAACAGTTATTATATTAGTGTCGTAGAAAAAGTAACAATTACTCAGATAAAACTTACATTATGATTACAAATAAACCGAAGGTAATCATGGATTATCAGAAGTTGGCTGAAGACCTTAAAGAACAGCTAAAACTGGTTTATCCAGAGGGATTTCATGATAATATTATCTGGTTTAATGATAGTAAAGGGCAACGGATTTCGGCACTACGCTTTGAAACTGATGAAAAAATATATATGCTACGCATGTCAGCGGAAAGAGCCCTTGAAATTATGGATGATGATGATGACTTTGGCAGTGATTATAAACTAAAATCTGATGTTCAGAAAGAATATGCAGATAAGCACAGTGATGTGGACTACTTGCCGGATAATCTGGATGATGATGACGATATGGATGCTGCTGATGACGACGACTAGTTTAAAATACTTCCGAAAACATATTGACTCGCAATCCCGCTATTTAATGGCGGGATTTTTTTGACCCTCTACTCTATTAACAAATCCTTAACCACTACAAAAACCATACTCTCAGCCCCTCATTTACTGATATTTATACACCAATAATTTTAGCTTATTTTAACTAAACCATGCGTGTGCAATCAATGGAAAGTTGAATATATTGCAGCCATAAAATCACATTGATTTTATGGGTTATATGACAACTTATTTTACCACCTCATTTATCATTAATTAAATGAATAACAGAAAGATAGTGGTTGGTTCGGAAGAATGGTGCAACCTGCCACAATTGAATTTACCAGGCATTAAAGCCAGGGTAGATTCGGGTGCAAAAACATCAGCGCTGCATGCCGTTAATATCAGCCCATTTATTAAAAATGGCGAACCATGGATTAGCTTCGATGTGCATCCAATACAAAATGATGGTAAAACAACGGTTCACTGTGAGGCACCAGTGCTTGATAAGCGTCGGGTGAAGAGTTCCAGTGGTTCCAGTGAGATACGTTTTGTCATCAAAACAATACTATCTCTTGGCGATGAAGCCTGGGAGATTGAGGTAACACTCACCAACCGGGATTCGATGGGCTATAGAATGCTATTGGGCCGACAAGCTATGTCAGGCAAAATATTGGTTGACCCGGAAGCATCCTTTTGCAGAGGTGAGCTAACAAAAGAAACGCTTCTGGGCTATTACCATACACATATTACACGTCCAACAGGATTAAAAATTGGCCTGTTGGCCAGCAACCCTGATTTGTATAGTAACCAGCGAATTATTGAAGCCGGCCAGGAACGCGGGCACGAAATGGAGTTCCTCAACCTGAAAGATTGCTACATTAAACTGGATGGTAAAAACCCGGAGATGCACTATCGTGGTGGACGTATTCTGAATAATTTTGATGCAATCATTCCACGAATAAGACCCAGTGCAACCTTCTACGGCTGTGCACTAACCAGGCACTTTGAAGCCATGGGCGTTTATACACTCAACACGGCTTCGGCCATCACGCAATCAAGGGATAAACTGTATGCTTTGCAGCTCCTCATTAACAATGGCTTACCTATTCCAACCACTGGTTTTGCCAATTCACCACTGGATACTAATGAGTTAATAAAGATGGTTGGTGGTGCTCCGCTAATTGTGAAATTACTGGAAGGCACACAAGGAAAAGGGGTTGTATTGGCAGAAACCAAGAAAGCTGCCGAAAGCCTGATTAACGCTTTTAAAAGCCTGAGAGCCAACATACTTGTGCAAGAATTTGTAAAGGAAGCCAATGGCAAGGATATCCGCTGTTTTGTAGTTAATGGTAAAGTAGTGGCCAGCATTATGCGCACAGCTGCTCCTGGTGAATTCAGGGCGAATATTCATATGGGAGGCACCGCTTCCATTACCAGAATAACTCCTGAAGAAAGACGCATTGCCATATTGGCTGCCAAAACGCTTAACCTGAAAGTAGCTGGTGTAGATATTATACGGGGCAATAGCGGGCCGTTACTTTTGGAAGTCAATTCATCGCCAGGCCTTGAAGGTATAGAGGGGGCATCCAATAAGGATATTGCCGGCAAAATGATAGAGGCGGTTGAACGAGATTTGAAATACACAAGACCATAAAAAGAATATCAGCCGGCTCAAGCTTATGCATGAGCCGGTTTTTTTTAAGGCATATCAACTAGTATTTTGAAGTTACTTTATCGTTTGAGAAATTAATCTTGCTCACGTTTTTAGCCTGCTCTATCCGATTAATAAAAGCATCGACCAATTGCTCATACAATCGGCCTTCGAGCAATGAATCCTCAATACCAGCATCAATGTTAGGATTATCATTGACCTCTACAACATAAGCCACATCGTCCACCAGCTTTAGATCGACCCCATACAAGCCATCTCCAATTAATGAAGCCGCCTTTTGAGCTGTTTGAATAATCACATCAGGCACATCCACTACAGCTATAGTTTCATGGGCACCAGCCTTGTCATCTTCTGCACTATCCCAATTGTATATCTGCCAATGGTTGCCCGACATATAATACTTGCATGCATAAAGCGGTTTATTATCCAGAATGCCAATCCGCCAGTCAAACTCTGAATACAAAAACTCCTGGCATACAATCATATCCGATTTCTTAAACAGTTTCATCAACTGTGCTTCGGCTTCCTCGCGTGATTCTACTTTAATAACACCCAAAGAGAAGGCACTATCTGGTTGCTTTAGCACCATTGGGTACTTCCATTGGTCCAGTTGATTTTTATTAAAAAAGTTTTTAGTCAACACCAGTGTTTCTGGCGTTTTTATCTTGTTCTTCCGGAAGAGTTCATTCTGATAAATTTTGTTGGAACAACGAAGTATAGACCAGGGATCATCCAGTACAACCAATCCTTCGGCATAGGCCAGTCGAGCCATTTCATAGGTATAATGGTTCACATTGGTGGTTTCGCGGATAAACAAGGCATCAAACTCATTCAGCTTATCCACATCAGCCTTAGTTATAAATTCAACATATACACCTTTTCGGTTGGCTGCCTTTTTCATCTTCTGCAAAGCCTCATCATTCGAAGGTGGATTTTCTTCCTGTGCATTCACCAGGATGGCCAAATCATACTTAAAATTCGTCAATCGCGGAAAATTATAACGCTTCTTTTTAAAAAAGCGATTGGCGAAATCATACATGGTTGACTCATCTTCTTTTGGCACTGTTTTTATATTTAACACCTTGATGTCCTTTATTAGCCATCGCTCGTGTCTGACAAATGTGACTTTAAACAAAGGGGCTTCATACAACTGATATAAGCTCAATGCCAAAGCCTTATAAGTCTTATCGGGGGTTTGTCCGAAATATACATTCAATGAAAACTGGCTGGCGTCAGACTTGCTAAGCAAACGATTCATCTGTTCATCAATTTCGTAGGCTGCAGACTGAATCACAAGATTAATTCTTAAATCACGAATTGTCGCATTACTCGGTATCACCCGTTGTCCACGGGCTGAGGCTAAAAGGGACACATAATAGCCGTAGCTCTGATACTTGTATGAGCTACAAAGATTAAACACCCTGAATCCTGAACCATTCTGATAAGTCGGATTATTGATATACTCTTTTACCGAGACAATTCTTGCATTGACGGATATATCTTTCCAAACATTGGGATGGTTTATGACAATCAAGTTGTTGGTTTGTCCTGACTCACGGCCGATGCTCATAACCATTTTACAGGCATGGTGGCCTTCCCCGTAATAATTTTCCAGAATATCTTTCTTTTCAAAGCCTTTCGCTTCATACCACCGGAGTAATTGTATGTTATCGGCACTTGCTTCCAATATTATTTTCTTGAAATACAACCTACTGGCCATTTCTTTAATGTAACAAAGAATATATTCCCCAACTCCTTTCTGCTGATAATCTTTACAAACACCAATGGAATAAATGCGTAAAGTGTGTTTGTACTTATACAGAATAGCACATGCAATGGATTGCTTGTGTGGGCGTCCGCTTTCCACAATCAACACCTCCTGAAAAGGACTTTTAATGGCATGCCTCAGATTATTAGCTGACGTTTGCTGGAATACCGGAAAGGCTTCTTTTTCGAGCCTAAGGAGAAAAACTAAATCACTGGATGTGGCTTTTCTTATATTTAATGCTGTCATTTTAGCAATACTATTCAATTGCTGATTAAAAATAGGCCCTTAAGCCGGATTCAATATATTCGAGTTGCCAGATACGAAACAGAAGGCTATCAGCAGGAGGCACACTTGGTTCAGCAGCTAACAAAGCTTCGATTTTGCCTTGTAATGTCAATGAAAGGTTCTCCTCTTTTAATATGTAATACTCTTCGTAGTTCCATAATTTATTATCTAGCCTGGTTGACTTCGCACCCCTATTTATGCTGTTACCTGTCAATAGTTTAACTAATTTATAGGCAATGGCATTTCCAGAAAATTCGCGCACATAACCTGCTGAAGTAATCATTTCAGGTGGGTACAACTCACGTGCCAGCATCTGACGATAACCTGCCTTCTGAAAACGGTGCTTATAATGAAAGGAGCAATAATTAATCCCTATTTCCATATCCTGGCTTCTGGCAGCGTTAAGTATTTCCAATGCAGCCATTTCAGATTCTAGCACCAATGGCCTTTCTGCATTAATAATGGTATAGCCGCGTTTGAGCAATTTACTGGCATTATGCTGTGTCAATCGCATCTGATGAAGATTCAGGTTAGTGACACCAGCCTTCTTCATAGCAGGCAACATAGCTATCAATTGTTCTTTCTCCTCTGGCACAGCCGGAATTTCAATGGTCACATTCGGGATAATACCCTTCGCCAGCTTTACTTTATCCAGCGAGAAATTAGTGGCCCCTATATCAAAACGTATCTCATTGAGTCCGTTATCGGCCAACTCTGCCATTCTATGAGCATCGGCCAACAAGCCATTGGTATACATCCATATGTAAATATCGTCCTTACAGTGTTTCCTTACTGCTTTCAGATAATCCTTTGTGCGCTGATAGAACAGTAATGGCTCTCCCCCACTAAAACTGACACCTTTGAAGTCAAAATGTTTAATATAAGCCGCATATTCCATGGCATTATTAAAATCTAGCCCTTGGGTAGATGGACGTTCATCATCATTTTGCGGCACCGGACAATAAAAACATGCTGCATTACATTTATTTGTGATAAATAAACAGCTCCATTGGCCTGCTCCACATATTGAGCAACCTTTGGATATTTGCTGATGATAAGGCTTGGTAGCATTAAACAAGACACTGTTATCGAGTTTTTCAAGTAAAACAGTTCTCTGAGCTTCATAGTCTGAAGCACTATAAGGGTTCAACCAATTAATTGACGACCACTTTGCAAACTCACCCTTGTTTTTATTAACCAGTGAGTTTAACCAACTATAAATTGCTTCCATTAAAAGGAAATAGAAAATGACTGCAAAAAACAACTAGGCGCACAAGTACTGGACTAACTATGCATTAGATTATCTACTTGCCGAATAATGGGCACCTTCCATTATTATCGCAATTATAGTTCTGAGAATATAATGAGGAACATGAGCATTTTTCTCATGTTATACAGAATTTTACTGGTATAAACAGCCGTTATCATTGCTTCTTATAGAGGTATTCAATGTACAGAATTATAAGGACTCTTCCTCCTGCTTGTTGGCATGCTGAATGATTACATTTCGGTAAGGATAAGGAATAGAAATTCCGGCCTCTTTAAAGCGACGCACAATAATATTGTTCAAATCACAATTTATAATAAACGCATCATCACTATCTTTCGCCCATACATAGGCTCTTAACTTAATGGCATACTCCATTAATTCTATGGTTCGAACAATCACCTTATAGCTCCCTTTTTCTACATCCTCTGGCTTGCGGACGTCTAATGTTAATGGGTGCTTTTCCGCTTCCTCCCTGATGATGTTGTGGGCTTTTTCGATATCTGAGTTAAAATCGACGGTAAACTCAATGTGTTTCTTTATCCGTGAATCAGATATTGAACTATTGACGATTGTTTCATCACTAATAATACCATTAGGAATAATGATACGCCTGTTTTCGTAATTGCGAATGATAATATGCCGCAGGGTTATTTCCTCTACAATGCCTCTGTATTCTGTACCAATAAAAACAACATCGCCCACTCTGAAGGGTCTGAATATAAGAATAAAAACACCTCCAATAATATTGGCAAAGGCCTTTTGCGCAGCAAAACCAATGATCGCAGCAAAAATACCTGCACTGGCAAACAGAGCCGTCTTCACCTGCTTGAGGCCAGGAACGTACTGCAATATATAGATAGCCGCAACACAAAAAATAATGAAGCCAACCGAATTCTTTAAAAATGAAAACGAGGTAGCATCCGCAGAGACGCGCTTAGCGTAGCGATTAATAAACAGCTTAATGATTCGTCGCAACAGAAAATTAAGTAAAAAAGCAATTATTAATGCCCCACCTACTCTGACAACAAGCGCATAATCTTCCATATCCAACAGATATACTGTACGTTATAAAATCTAATTCTAATAATAATGCCTTGGCAATTTACATTATTTAGTCAAATACAAATACACCAAAAGCAAATTTCGTCAAGTGACATAGAAAATATGCACTAAGTCATTCACCCGTTTAACATTACAACAAGCCCCCATCAAAAAAAATGATGAGGGCTTCACTAAATTCGTTGTCAATTTCTTACTCAACCAGATCGTAGCCAAGCTCTTTACCTTTCTTAACAGCAGGAATACCATCATGCATCCATACTGGCACAGATTCACCTTTTAGGTAATGATTAAAAAACTGCATCATTCGAATACTCAAATCCTTTGAATTGGCGCGACGCGTCAGGTTATGCTCTTCATCGTTATACACCAGCATCCAAACCGGCTTTTCCAAACGGCGCAGGGCCATATAATACTCAATTCCCTGGTACCAGGGCACAGCACCATCCTTATCATTATGCATCATCAGCAAAGGTGTTTCCACCTGAGGGGCAAAAAACACAGGTGAGTTCTCGATATATTTATTGGTTTTTTCCCATAAGGTTCCACCAATGCGGCTCTGTGTTTTTTCGTATTGAAACTGACGACTCATACCCGATCCCCAGCGTATACCCCCATAGGCGCTGGTCATGTTACTTACAGGTGCGCCCGCCATACCTGCTTTAAACAGGTTGGTGCGTGTTACGAGGTACGCCACCTGATAGCCACCCCAGCTCTGTCCCTGAATACCCATATGCTCCCGATCTATAAACGAAAAACGGTCAGCCATGGCCAGGCAACCACTAACTACAGCCTCGTAGGCGCATAACCCCGGATCACCATCGCGATAGAAGATGTCCGGCACAAATATGATGTAGCCATTGGAGGCATAAAAATTCCAGTTAACGGTTGAACGACTTGGAGCAGGCGCTCTGTATCCATGCAAGTTATCGGAGTAGCGCTCATAGAAATATGAAATCATCGGGTATTTTTGATTTGGGTCCAGATTTTCCGGTGTAATCAATAATCCCTGATGTGTTAAACCATCAGACGCAACCCAATCGACCAGCTGAATATCGCCCCAAACGTAGTCTCTTTGCTGAGGATTGGTATTACTAATAACTTTTGATTGAGTTAAATCTCCCTGACTCAATCGCAATTCGGGGTATTGAGTGAATGTGGATTTACGCCACAACATTACATCTGCTTTCTTCGCCTTTATGGGTGAGTATACACGATAATCCCCCATCATAATTTCCTCAATGCCCGTTGATGATAGCTTTGAAAAACCAGATTGCTTGTTTAAATCATTAAAGGTAGTTAGTAACCAGTCTTTTGCCAGATCAACTGTTTTTTCTTCTTTATCGAGCTTCACATAGCGATACTCGGTTGTATGCTTACGTCCATTTCCATTGGTCAGGCATTGAGCATCTGTTTTACCGGTTAAGTCGAGCTTCCAGATATCGTAACGATCATATACAACCAGGAATTTATTATCGCTGGTGAAGCCTTCAATACCATAGGCTGTTGCTTCATTAGGTGTATCGTGCAGCTCGTCAGCAAAACTAACATTAGCCCCTTTAGATATCAGTGCGTTGGCTCCGGTTTTTATATTGACTGAGTAATACTGACCATCATTGGCGTTATAGTATGCAATCCAGCTACCATTTTCAGCTACAGCCTCTTCCCCCGAATGATTGCGCACCAACAGTGTTCTTTGGCCAGTGATAATATCAATTTTATAGATATCAGCCGCCCAGCGCCCTGAATAGGTTCTGGCCCAACGATAGGGGGCACTGTCATAGCCAATGGCGATATTGCCGTTGCCCTTATCTAACACTTCAACCGATTTAATTTGCTCATCGGCCAGTTGCACCACTTGTTTCTTCTTGATGTGGTATACACAATTGTAGCTCGGGTCTTTTTCTTTGCTCAGATTTTTCTTCTGCATCGGCTGAATATCCATGTCTTTCCAGCCCCAGATGTCAACATGCGTTTTTTCATCAGCTACCAATGTATCCTTTGGTTCGGGAGATGGTCGCAAACCAGCTTCGAAAAACAGGCGTTCACCATTTTTTGAGAACTTCAAATCGCCTTTTGTGCGTGCAGCCCATTCCGCAGGTAATGCAACATGTAGCGTGTCAATGATCATTTGAGGCACCTTCATTTTAGGAGCGAAATGATATAAACGGTATACTTTTACATCAGCTGTATCTGGCGAAAAGAAGAAGGCACACTGTGCGCCATCATAAGCGCTGGCAATCTTCTCCACTTTACCAATTTGCTTAAATAGCGTATCAACAGTAAAACTCTGTGGATTAAATTTAAGCACCTTTGACACCTCTGTTGTATCACCAATACTTTGCACAATATAAGCTGCCGAACCATCTTCGGCCAGTGTGTAATGATTCACTTTTTCGATATAAAGGCTATCACCTGAGGATGGACGGTAGAAAACCAGCGGCTTACCCTTTGACTTGAAAGACTTTTTCTTCTTGTCTTTCTTATCCTTCTTTTCTTCGATAGCCTCTTCTACTTTGGTGGTATCCTTCGGCTCATCCTTTTTCTTTACTTCTTTGTCAAGCAAATAAGCCACCCAATCACCACCTTTCTTTGGCGCACTCCACTTACTAATGTCAGCTATCTTAGTCATTTCACCCGTAGACAGGTTCATGATAAACAGACTATCTTTAGGCAACTTATCTTTTTTGACTTTCTCCAGTTTCAATGCCCGAATACTATCTGCCTGAGGCAGCACATTAAAAGCAACAAACTGATTGCTATAAGAAAAAACAGGAGACTTTCCTCTTGGCACTGAATCGAGCTCCTCGGTGGCAACATTGTATAGATAGAGGTATGTATCGCCCTTTTGAGGCTTAATAACATACGAAACAAATTTCCCGTCGTTAGAAACAGCATAACCTCTGTCAATCGATTTCCATCCATCATAAACGGATGCATCCAACTGCTTTTTTTCGTCTGCCATTGATGGGACAAAAATCAATGACGCAAATAATAAGATAAGTGTAGTTTTAATTGTAGATATCTGCATAGTTAATATGTGTTATTGAATACCGAAGATAGAAAAATCGTTAGACATTTTTGAAACAAAAAAGGCACCTCAGATGAGATGCCTTCATATTGTTATTAAAAAGTATTATGCGCCTAAAGTTGCTACCATAACAGCCTTAATAGTATGCATACGGTTTTCAGCCTGATCAAATACAATTGAAGCAGGTGATTCAAACACATCTTCAGTTACTTCCATTCCGTCTAAACCAAACTTCTGGAAAATCTCTTCTCCCACCTTTGTTTCGCGGTTGTGGAATGCTGGCAGACAGTGTAAGAATTTACAAGCCGGATTACCTGTAGCTTCCATGGTTTCTTTATTGATTTGATATGGCTTCAGCAGGTCGATGCGCTCTTTCCATACTTCATCAGCTTCTCCCATTGATACCCAAACATCGGTATAAAGGAAGTCACATCCTGCAACACCTTCTTTCACGTCATCTGTGATGGTAATGGTAGCACCTGATTTTTCAGCAATTTCCTGGCACTGCTTCACTAAGTCTGCATCTGGCTGCAATGAAGCCGGACCTACAATGCGCACATCCATACCCATAATAGCACCACCCACTAATAATGAATTGGCCATGTTGTTACGGGCATCGCCTAGGTAAGCGTATGACACCTGATTTAATGGCACACTAGTGTGCTCCATCATGGTTAAGAAGTCAGCCAAAATTTGTGTTGGGTGGAACTCATCCGTCAAACCATTCCATACAGGCACACCTGCATACTCAGCCAACTCTTCAACAATCTTTTGACCATATCCGCGGTACTCGATACCATCGTACATACGACCTAAAACGCGTGCCGTATCTTTCATCGACTCTTTATGTCCGATCTGTGAACCTGAAGGGCCAAGGTAAGTAACGTGCGCTCCCTGATCGTGAGCTGCTACTTCAAAAGCACATCTTGTGCGTGTCGATGACTTTTCAAAAATCAGAGCAATGTTTTTACCGGTCATACGTGGCTGCTCGATACCTGCATATTTGGCAGCTTTCAAATCCTGTGACAATTTCAGTAAAAACTTAATCTCTTCCTGTGTGAAATCCAACAACTTCAGGAAGTTCCGATTTTTAAGGTTGAATGCCATAATTCTTTGTTTTTATATGTTATTTATTTGGTTTAAATTTAGCTATTAGCCTCTGGCTGATAGTCATTAGCTATAAACAGCTTGAAAAAACAATAATACTCTTCTCTCTACAACTTCTACCTACTGCCTAAAAGCTACTGAATTAATTACTTCTCGTACTTATTCAAATCTGCCTCGTCGTACTCTGTGGTAATTTTTGTACCATACGCTTTATCTTCCAGCTTTGTGGCTTCGGTAATCACACTCATATCGCCCCCACCTTCAACAAACTGAAGGGCTGCCTTGATTTTTGGAGCCATACTTCCTTCGCCAAATGTTCCGGCCTCGAGGTATTTATGGGTATCCTCCACGTTGAGGAATTCCAACACCTTTTGATCAGGCTCGCCAAAGTTAGTATAAACAAATGGTACATCCGTTAAAATATAGAAACGATCTGCTTTAATCTGACGCGCCAATAAAGAATTCGCCAAATCCTTGTCGATAACAGCTTCTATTGGACGAATATCCCCTTTTTCATCGGTGTAAACAGGAACGCCACCACCACCAACAGCAATAATTATGGTTCCTTCACGAGCGTTCTTTTCAATCACTTCCCAGTTGCCCACAGTTTTGGGCTGAGGAGATGGTACCACGCGTCGGTAGCCACTTGTAGTTTTCTTTTCCTCTTTAAAGGTCCAGCCTTTTTCCTGTGCCAGCTTATCGGCTTCTTCTTTCGAAACAATTTTACCAATTCGCTTAGTAGGATTCTTAAAGGCTTCATCATTAGGATCTACTTCCACTGTTGTCATCAAGGTAAGTACATTACGCTGAATACCGTGCTTACGCATCACATTCTTAAGCGAACGCTCGATCATGTATCCAATACCTCCCTGTGAATCAGCTACACAAACATCTAATGGCATCTGAGGTATATTATACATTTGTTCGCCAGCATCGTTGCGCATCACAATGTTACCAACCTGCGGACCATTGCCGTGAGATATGACAATGTTGTAGCCTTCCTTCAACAGAAATACGATATTCTCTAGTGTATCAGTAGTATTTTGCTCTTGCTCATCAATAGTACCAACCTGATTGTCACGCAACAGAGCATTTCCTCCAAGTGCAATAACTGCTAATTTGCCCATGGTTTTTTAGATTTTAGTTACTTGGTTTATAATTATTAGGTCTTCTTTTTGCGATATAACAAACTTTTAGTGATTTAATACATGATTATTATCACTCATCCCACATAAGCTGTTATTAAGCATATTTCGGCGGTTTCAATTTGTAAGTACGTGATAATTTAGTATCAGAATCTGCACAATAATTCTGAATAAACCACACGTAATCAAAGCTTGTTTTTGACCAATCATGGTTTTTACCTTGTCAACGATTATATCCGAAGCATTTATTATTATTACTTTTGACGTGAACCCATTAAGGGTATCTACAAACCAAAACACAATGCACAAATTATTTGTTTTAATACTTCTTACAGCTTTTGTTACAGCCTGTAACATCAACCAACAGGCCCCAAAAAACCAGGGAGTTATAAGCTATAAAATTGCATACCCCGAAGAGATTCAGGAAAAAGGATATGCCAGTTTCCTGCCTACCAAAATGGAAACCACCTTTAAAAACAAAAACTATAAAGTTTCTATAAAAGGCGAACTCAGTCTTTATAGTCTTGAATACATCTCAAGAGCCGATGGTGACAGCGCAACAACCTTGTTTAGAGTGTTTGACAAGCGTATGTTCCATAATCATAAAACTGGTGAACATCTTTTCCTTTTTGAGAAACACGGTGAATCAAGAGTAGAGTTTATAAATGATACGCACAAACAAATAGCAGGACTGATTGCGAACAAGGCTTTGGTGTATCTTAACGGCAGTAATAAGCCTGACATTGAAGTGTATTATTCAGAAGAGATAAAATTTAATCGCCCTAAAGAAAACAGCCCGTTTGATGACATACCAGGCGTTTTGCTGGAATTTTCACTGCCATATAAAGATTTGAACCTGACATTTACGGCTCAAAACATAGAACTTAAAAAGATAAATGACAAGGTCTTTGCTACTCCTAACAATTATAGTCAAAGTGACTCGGGTGAAATTGCAGAACTTGTTAGTTCACTAATTCAATAAGTTTAATACATTTACAAGACCCATATAATTTGTTCTTCTGCCATAGTTTTAAAAACTAATAAAGGAATGACTTTATTGGTGGTGGTTTTATTATTTTTGTGATTAAATAAGACCTCAGACAACAAAAATATCTTATGGCAAAGAAGAAAACGAAGACCAAATCACAGAAAACATCAGCCAAAGGAAGACTAAGTGCACTAAAGGACAATTTCAAAAACTTTAAATTTCGCTTTATACTGGGTATTATCACCATTGGTGTAGCCTTTTATTTCCTACTGGCCTTTTTCTCATTCCTTTTCACCGGGTTTGCCGATAAAAGTATATTTGACATTAACCGTTGGGAATTATTCACCAGCTCAGACATTGCAGTGAAGAACTGGACGGGGCATCGTGGTGCACTTATTGCCGACCTCTTTATAAACCAAGGAATTGGTATTGCAGCCTTTTCTATCGTTCTGCTTTTATTTATTATCGGATTCCGCTTATTGGGAGCACGTGTGCTACCATTGCGAAAAACCTTTTTGCACTGTTTTGTTGTCTCAGTGTGGCTGTCGGTAGCATTAGGCTTTTTATTCATCGGTTCAGTTAATGACCAGTACCTTTTATTGGGTGGAACGCACGGCTATTTCATGAGTAAATGGCTGACTGCTGCTATTGGTGGTGTTGGCACTGTCATTTTACTCCTTGTAACACTACTTATATACCTGTCTGTCACCTTTGATTCCTTTTTCCATTTTATAAGTAAGCCGCTTAATAAGGATCAAAAAGCAGAGGAAGAGCTTGCTGTCAATGAGCCAGGTAGTGAAGTGTCTGCAAACAATGTAACAGAGCCTGACACAACCACTCCTACGCCAGTTGAAGAGTTAAGCTTTGATAAGGAAATTGAACAGGAAGAAACGGAAGAAATTAAACAGGTAGAAGAAACGCCTGTTGAAACACCCCAGGAACCAATAGCTGGTTCAACACTGGAATTTTCGCCAACTGTTGACAAGAACATGGTGGATGATGAAGCCAGCCTGGACTTAACCATTGAAAAGGTGCAAGAGGAAGAGGTATCGGATGACTACGAAAACGAGCCGTTAGGCGATTACGACCCAACGCTTGATCTATCATCATACACGCTGCCGGGTGTTGAACTGCTGGACGATCACAGTGCCGACAACTCGGAAGTTTCGATGGAAGAGCTGGAATCCAACAAAAACCGGATTGTTAAAACTCTGGAAGACTATAAGATTCAGATTAAAAACATTAAGGCCACTGTTGGACCTACCGTTACTCTGTATGAGATTGTGCCGGCCCCAGGGGTACGTATCTCTAAGATTAAGAATCTGGAGGATGATATTGCCCTTTCATTGGCTGCCTTGGGTATTCGAATCATTGCGCCTATACCAGGACGAGGTACCATTGGTATTGAAGTGCCTAATTCAGAACCAGAAGTAGTTGCAATGCGCTCGATCATAAGCGCCAAGAAATTTCAGAATACAAAATATGAACTACCTATCGCATTAGGTAAAACCATTTCGAACGAAACCTTTGTGATTGACTTGGCCAAAGCGCCTCACATGCTGGTAGCTGGTGCCACCGGTCAAGGTAAATCAGTTGGACTGAATGCCATCATCTCTTCACTGTTGTATAAGAAACATCCATCACAGTTGAAATTTGTGATGGTGGATCCGAAAAAGGTAGAATTGAATATCTATTCGAAAATAGAGCGTCACTTCCTGGCGAAAATGCCCGATGAGGAAGATCCGATTATTACCGATGTGCAGAAAGTGGTAAATACGCTTAACTCGCTGGCCATTGAGATGGACAACCGCTATGAGCTGCTTAAAACAGCCCATGCACGTAACATCAAGGAGTACAACCATAAGTTTGTTAAACGTCAGCTGAATCCTGAAAAAGGACACCGTTTCTTACCATACATCGTAGTTATCATTGATGAGTTTGCCGACCTGATTATGACCGCAGGTAAGGAAGTAGAGCTACCAATTGCCCGTATAGCCCAGCTGGCACGTGCGGTAGGTATTCACATGATTGTAGCTACCCAGCGTCCGTCTACCAATATTATTACGGGTGTCATTAAGGCTAACTTCCCAACACGTGTGGCCTTTAAAGTAGCTTCGATGATTGACTCACGAACTATCTTAGACTCACCCGGAGCTAATCAGCTGATTGGTCGCGGTGATATGCTGATATCACAAGGCAGCGACCTGGTGCGTGTGCAGTGTGCCTTTGTTGATACACCTGAGGTGGAACGCATCAACGATTTTATTGGTTCGCAACGGGGTTATACGTCGGCCTTCCTGCTGCCAGAGTATGTTGGTGAAAGCAGTTCTGAACCTGCCGCCGGAGAGGTTGACTTAAGTAAGCGTGATCCCATGTTTGAAGAAGCCGCCCGCGTGGTTGTTGCTAACCAAAGTGGCTCCACTTCGCTTATTCAACGCCGCTTCTCCATTGGTTATAACCGTGCCGGACGCATCATCGACCAGTTGGAAGCAGCGGGTGTTGTTGGTCCGTTTGAGGGTAGTAAAGCGCGCCAGGTACTCATACCTGATGAACTGGAACTGGAGAAACATCTGGCTCAATTTAATTAAAGTCTATTTTTGGAACAGTTATTGATTGCTATAGCACATCTAAACAAAACAGCATATGAAAAAAACGATTAATATGAGATACATTTTCACACTGGCACTGGCTATTATCGGCCTAATTAGCAATGCTCAATCACAAGAAAAAGCTAAAACCATTCTTGACCAGCTATCTGCTAAAACAAAAGCCTTCACTTCCATTGAAGCCTCTTTTTCATTTTCCCTGGAGAACATGCAGGAAGACATCAACGAAGTATATGATGGCCACATCATCCTGAAAGGCAATAAATACAAGGTAAACCTGATGGATGTGGACACCTATTTTGATGGTGAGATATTATATACTCACATGATAGATGCCGATGAAGTAAACATCACTGTTCCGGATTTGGACGATGAAGAAACGCTTAACCCGGCAACCATATTTACCATTTATGAAGAAGGCTATACATATAACTATGTGGCTGAAGGAACTGCTAACGGAAAAGCCTGTCACGAAATTGACCTGTATCCGGTGAACCGCGACAAACCCTTTTCGCGCATTAAACTATTAGTATTGAAGGATGATTTGCAGCTATACTCAATCCGCCAGGTGGGTAAAGATGGCAACAACTACACGGTAATTGTGAAGGACATGAAAACCAATAAGTCATTTGATGATAAAACTTTTGCATTTGACAAGGCTGCCAATCCTAATGTGGATGTTATTGATATGCGATAAACAACTTGAAAATATTCGAATGAAAAGTCTGGCTCATGCCGGACTTTTTTTTTGCATGAAAACATTCCCCAATTCAAAAAAAGGGTTCTGTATGGATATGAGTGGGTAAACTCAGGAATTCCCCAACAGCCTTGGCTGGTAAGCCATAGCCGAAGTTTTTTTGCTTGCGTTTTTTCATCTTTGAAAAAATGAAGTCGGGGCTTGGGGTTGAAAACCCCAATACGTTACTTGAAACTTTACCCACTACAGATTATATAGAGCCAAAAAAAGAACCAATATCATTTGGTATCGACGTCTTTTTAATTTCTTGACGATACCATTTGGTATCAGTCTGTCTTAAGAACCAAACAAGCAAATACCATTTGGTATCGGTCCATTTTAGTAGTTGGACAAGCAAATACCATTTGGTATTAGTCTGTTTTAGTAGCTGTACAAGCGAATACCATTTAGTATCGGTCCGTTTTAACAGCTGGACAGGCAAATACCATTTCGTATCGGTTGATTTATTCCCAGAAGCAAGCAAATACATTCGCTATTGTTTTAGAATCAGAAGGTAAACCTCATAAGATATTAAAATCGGCAGCCGATACGTTCAGATATTTCCTCATTTTGCTGAACATTTACCCTGTGAAAAGGTTATTATTTGCGAATAGCGAATAAAAGATGTTTAAGTATAAAACAACCATAAATACCGGCACTCTGGAATTTATCAATAACCAAAAGTTAAACAGGTTGTTGGCTCAGGAATACCTTCAAAAACTGCGAAAAGTACATGAAGGTGTTGGTTCCAAAGCTATGCAAAAGCACATGCAAAAAGGTAAACTAAGCGTTCGTCAGCGCATCGATTACCTCCTCGATAAGGATTCATATTTTCTGGAGTTATCTGCTCTGGCGGCTAATGGCCAGTACAACGATGCTTTTCCATCGGCTGGCATTGTTACCGGCATTGGACAGGTGCATGGCCGGCAGGTAATGATTGTGGCCAACGATGCCACAGTAAAAGGAGGAACCTATATTGCAGAAACGATAAAAAAGCATCTGCGGGCACAGGAAATTGCACTGCAAAACCAACTGCCTTGTATATATATGGTGGACAGTGGAGGTGTATTTTTGCCCAACCAGGCTGACGTATTTCCCGACAGGGATGATTTTGGTCGTATCTTTTTCAACCAATCACGCCTTTCGGCTAAAGGCATTGCACAGATTGCCATCGTAATGGGCTCATGTACAGCCGGGGGTGCCTATGTACCAGCCATGAGTGATGAAACAATTATTGTTAAGGAACAAGGCACCATCTTCTTGGCAGGCCCTCCATTGGTAAAGGCAGCTACCGGCGAGGTGGTGAGTGCAGAAGAGTTAGGTGGTGGTGCTGTGCACACGCAAATCTCCGGCGTTGCCGATCATCTGGCCGATAACGATGAGCATGCCATTCATATTTGCCGAAACATCATTGAAACCTTGCCTAAGCATGCTGCAATTGCACAAGACGAAAATACTGAGCCCAGCTACCCTGTTAATGAACTTAACGGACTAGTACCAGAAACAGGTAAACCGTTCCCGGATGTTCGTGAAATAATTGCCCGCCTGGTTGACGGCAGTCAATTCCATGAATTTAAAAGTGACTATGGTAATACATTGGTTACTGTATTTGCCAGGATTGAAGGCAAACAGGTCGGCATTTTGGCCAATAATGGTATTCTCTTTTCAGAGTCGGCCCTAAAGGGTACACACTTTATCCAGTTGTGCAATGAGCGTGGTATTCCCATGCTATTCCTGCAAAACATCACCGGCTTCATGGTAGGTAAAGATTATGAACATGGTGGCATTGCCAAAGACGGAGCCAAAATGGTGAATGCCCTGGCTAATTCAACCGTACCTTACTTTACCATAATTATGGGAGGCTCGTACGGAGCCGGCAACTATGCAATGGCTGGTCGTGCTTACGATCCTCACTTTTTATTTATGTGGCCCAATGCCCGTATTTCGGTGATGGGTGCCAAACAGGCGGCACAAGTATTAACCACTCTTAAACGTGACCAGGCAGCAGCACAAAATACGATTGTTGACGAAGCTGAATTGAAAGAAATAGAGGCATCCATCCTCAAAAAATACGAAGAGGAAGGCTCGCCCTATTACAGTACCAGTCGCTTATGGGACGACGGCATCATCACGCCTGACTCCACTCGCTCCATTGCAGGACTGGTATTAAAAATAATGTATAACAACGAAACAAAAAACACAAAATATGGCGTCTTTAGAATGTAGTATTAAACCACTTGTGGAGCTAAATCAATCCAATGGCATCAGTCGTTTATTGCTGAACGATCCTACCAAACGAAACGCACTTTCAAAAGGTATGCTGTCATGCCTCATAAAGGCGCTCAATAAGATAAAAGACGATGAGCGGCAAAAAATAGTTGTTATCAGAGGAGCAGAAGGCGTATTCAGTTCAGGAGCCGATTTACAATGGATGCAGAAAGGTTTAAGCCAGACTCATGAACAAAACCTGGCTGATGCCAACTTGTTTTATGAAGCTTTTGAACTGCTCAATAACTTTCCAAAGCCAGTCATTATCTGGGTAGAAAAGTATGCCATGGGCGGTGCATTGGGCTTATTGGCCACAGCCGACTATGTAGTAGCCGATAAAGATGCCCGTATGGCATTTTCAGAAGTTAAACTGGGATTGGTACCAGCCACTATCGCTCCTTTTGTGATAAACAAAATTGGCAACTCACATGCCAGAGCGCTCATGTTAAGTGCTGCATCCTTTACAGCAAAAAAAGCACGTCAGGTTGGCCTAGTTCACGAAACAATGGCCAGCAAAGACATACCAGCACGTATTGATGAGCTATGTGAAGCCTTTAAAGGAAACGGACCACAAGCCATGGCAACAACCAAGCAACTTATTAATCAAATGGGTCAGGCCAGTCTGTCACAGAACAAAGCAACATGTACCAGTGCAATTGCAGAAGCACGCAGCAGTGCCGAAGGCGTGGAAGGCGTAAAAGCATTTTTTGAAAAGCGCCTGCCTGAATGGAATAAATAAGAAAGAATGATGAGGAAAGTACTGATACCAAACAGAGGAGAAATTGCGGCCAGAATAATACGGGCAGCACATCAGTTGGGTTTGAAAACGGTTGTCACACTCTCTGAACTCGAAAAAGATACACTACCGGCACAGCTAAGTGACGAAGTACACCTATTTGCTGATGGACCATTCGAAGAGAATTACCTGAATATTGAAGGCATTATTGATATTGCCAGGCAGTATAAAGCTGACTGCATCCACCCGGGTTATGGTTTCTTGTCGGAGAATCAACACCTGGCAGAGGCTTGCCAAAAGGCGAATATTACATTCGTAGGGCCATCAGCCGATAATCTTAAACGGATGGGCGATAAACAAGTAGCCCGCAGCATTGCGCAACAGGCCAATGTATCACTTACCAAATCATGGGAAGGTTCTCTGCAAACTATTTTGGCTGAGGCAGATGCCCTACCCTACCCGGTACTTGTTAAAGCTACCATGGGTGGTGGTGGGAAAGGCATGCAAATATGCCATAACAAAGAGGAACTGCTGGAATACCTGCCCATTTTAAGCAAGCAGGCGTTAAGGTATTTTGGCGATGAACGTCTCTATGTTGAGCAATACATTAAAAAGGCGCGTCACATTGAGGTACAGGTATTGGCTGATAAGCATGGTAATTTAATTCACCTGTTCGACAGAGAATGTTCTGTTCAGCGTCGCTTCCAGAAAATAATAGAAGAAGCACCTGCTGCAAATCTTTCTGATGACATAAAACAACGACTATATGATGAGGCGCTGCGACTTTGCCGCTCCATTAACTACACCAATGCCGGTACCATTGAATTTTTAGTGGATGATGAGGGACAGCATTATTTTCTGGAGATGAACACACGCATTCAGGTTGAACACTGCGTAACAGAAGAAATCACAGGTGTAGATTTAGTTCAATGGCAATTTAAGATTGCCAATGGTATAGCGCTTGACTTCAATCAGGATGACCTGGCTATTAATGGTCATGCCATTGAACTACGCTTATGTGCCGAAGATGTGACTAATAATTTCAGACCGAGTCCTGGAGTGATAAAGAATTTATTGCTTCCTGATACCAGTCTGGCACGACTAGAGATAGGTTTTAATAAGCCAGGTGAAATTCATTCGCAGTTTGATCCGATGATTGCCAAACTGTTGGTGCATGCCCAAGACAGGGCATCAGCCATACGAAAAGCATTAAACGCAAATAATGCTTTGATCATCGGAGGCATTACCACCAATGCCGGTTTCCTGAACACAATACTGCAGCACCAGGCTTTTGCAGAGGTGAGTTTACACACCCGCTTCTGCGATGAGCATCTCGCAGAATTATTGAAAACTACAGCTGACGATGATAAACTAATCGGTCTGGCTTATACAGCCTACCGCATCAAACGGCAACAGGGACGTTTTTGGCGACAATTGCTTCAGTTTGCTTTTAGTATTGGTGATAATCGCTACCTGAGCGAAGCAAGTCTGGCTGATAAAAACCTTAACATTCAACTCAATCAGGAAGCTTTTCAACTTGAAAAGTGCACATTAGAAAATCATCTTCTGAAGTTTCAGCTGGAAGGTAAAATTCATCATTTCTATTGCTTTGAGGAATTGGATACTGTACTTATCAATCATCATCAACAATGGCTAAGCATTAAAGCCGATGACTGGCTGCCGGATTACCATCCTGAAAGTAATGGGGAGAGCACTTTAAATGGCGATCATTACCTGGCTCCTATCCCATCGCAGGTGATGAAGGTGCATGTGGATGAAGGGCAAGAGGTGAAAAAAGGCGATTTGCTGCTGGTACTTGAAGCCATGAAAACAGAAAACCATATTAAAGCCTGGAAAGATGGCATCATCGATAAAGTACATATCAGCGCAGGACAGCAGGTAAAGCTCAATCAGAACCTGCTGGCTTACAAAGCTGAATAACACAAAAGAACATAACTGAATTTGAAATATAGCATAACAAAAAATTACATGTCAATACTAAGCACAAAAGAACACGAAGCTTTTAGACAAGAAGTGAGAGCCTTTGCCGAAAAAGAGATTAAACCAATGGCCGCCCAGCTCGACGAGAACGAAACCTTTTCGGTGGAGTTATCCCGTAAAATGGGACAAGCAGGCTTATACGGCATTGATATTCCCAAAGAGCATGGCGGACAAGGCAAAGACACCTTGTCTTATATTATTGCCGTTGAAGAACTGGCACGTGTGGATAGTTCGCAGGCTGCTACTATGGCTGCTCACAACAGCCTGGGACTGGCTCCCGTATATCATTTTGGCACCGAAGAGCAACGTCAGAAATATGTACCTTTATTAACATCCGGAGAAGGACTGTGGGCCTTTGGTTTGACTGAGGTAATGGCAGGATCCGATGCTCAGGGCGTTGAAACAACTTCTGAAGACAAAGGTGATCACTGGCTGATCAACGGCAGTAAACGGTACATTACCAATGGCAGTAATGAACTGATGAAAGGTATTACCGTACTGGCCGTTACAAATGAAGAAGATGGCAAGAAGCGCTTCTCAACAATACTGGTTGACAGGGACTCAGAAGGATTTGAAACCAAACGTATTTTTGGAAAGATGATGTGGCGGGCCTCCGATACCGCCGAACTCAAATTCTCTAATATCAAGGTCAATAAAGATCAGCTTTTAGGTAAAAAAGATAAAGGTCTGGGGCAAATGCTAAAGACGCTTGATTCAGGCCGTTTATCCATTGCTGCCATGGGATTGGGACTGGCACAGGGAGCCTATGAGATGGCCCTGGAATATGCTCAGAAGCGTGAACAATTTGGTCAGACCATTGCCAGCAACCAGGTGATTGCTTTCAAACTGGCTGATATGGCCCTGAAGCTTGAGCTGGCGCGTAATACTTTATACAACGCCTGCGCTTTGAAAGATGCCGGACAGCCTTTTGGCAAGGAAGCGGCTATGGCCAAGCTTTACTGCAGCGACATTGCCAAAGAAATAGCAGATGAGGCCGTTCAGATCTTTTCGGGACAAGGCTTACTAAAATCATCCGCCATAGAGCGCTTCTATCGCGATCAGCGTATTCTGCAAATTGGTGAAGGCACATCTGAAATTTTGCGCATTGTTATCAGCAAGCATTTGGGATTGGTTTAAGTTCACCTTATTTTTACCATAATTAAACAAAACCACAGGTAATGGAAGACAGGAAACGCGACCATATTGATTTAGCTTTTAGCTCGCGACTTGAAGCGAAACATGCCGATAACCGCTTTGATTACGAGCCCTTGTTTGGAATCCATCAAAAAACGGAGCAGGAATTTCATTTCGCCGGTAAAAAAATGCGGTTACCATTATGGGTCTCCAGCATGACGGGTGGCACCAAACGAGCCGGTACCATCAACAAGAACCTGGCTCAGGCCTGCGCCGAATTTGGTTTGGGAATGGGTTTGGGCTCATGTCGCATTCTATTGGACTCACCTGAACACTTTGAAGATTTTGATGTTCGCCCCATCATGGGTAATGATGCTCCGCTGTTTGCTAATATTGGCATCTGCCAGTTAGAAAGCATGCTGCAAGATGGCAGCTCAGATAAATTAGCTGAACTGGTTGAAAAATTAGATGCTGATGGCTTGATTGTACACATCAATCCATTACAGGAAGCTTTTCAGCCCGAAGGCGATCAATTAAAGCGACCGGCTTTGGAGTTGCTTCAGGAATACCTGGAGAACACCACCATGAAGATCATCATCAAAGAGGTTGGTCAGGGATTTGGCTATGCCAGCCTGAAACAACTGTTACAATTGCCGATAGAAGCCATCGAGTTTGCGGCCATGGGCGGTACCAATTTCTCACTGGTGGAGCTCAACCGTTCCGATGCCGTTGCTGCCGAGGTGTTTAATCCTTTTATACATGTCGGCCATACAGCTGAAGAAATGACACACATGGTGAATAAATTGGTGGATGAACTACCGCTTGAAGCCATACAGGCGAAACAGCTCATCATATCAGGTGGCATTTCAAGTGTGCTGGATGGTTATTACCTTACATCTATCTCGAAGCTACCCGCATTTTATGGCATGGGTTCTGCTTTTCTTCGTCATGCCATGGGCGATTACAGTAAGCTACGTGTATTTGTCGAGAAGATTGACCAAAGCTGGAGCCTGGCAACTAATTTCCTCAAAGTCAAACAAGCATAATATGCAATCACTGATAAAAGGCTTCTCTAAATTGAGTCGTGAAGAAAAAATTCAGGTGCTGGTTGAGCAACAGCAGCTGGCACCTGAAATTGCCGCATCCTTTGACGTATTTCTTCACCCTGAACAGCAACATTTATTTAATGATATTTCGGAGAATATCATCTCAAATTTCTATTTACCATTTAGCCTGGCGCCAAACTTCCTGATAAATGAAACGCTGTATATAGTACCCATGGTGATTGAAGAAAGCTCAGTTGTGGCTGCTGCTTCAAAGGCTGCAGGTTTTTGGGCTAAAAATGGTGGTTTTCAAACCAGAGTCATCAGCACCATAAAGAATGGTCAACTCTTCTTCAACTGGCAAGGCAATGTCAATGCTCTTAATGAACGTAAGCAAGAGATAGAAGATTTAATACATTCTGTTACAGCCACCATCACTTCTAAAATGCGACAGCGAGGTGGCGGCATAAAGGGAATTGAGTTTAAGGCGGTACCCAATATGATGGATACCTGTCAGGCACTGATTAAATTTCAGACAGCTGATTCGATGGGCGCCAATTTTATTAATACTTGCCTCGAAACCATCGGTCCCGAGCTAATGGCCTACATCAACCAACATCCCCAGCTTCTGCAGGAACAGGAGGCATCGGTTATTATGGCGATATTGAGTAACTATACGCCTGAGTGTTTGGTTGAATGTAAAGTTAGCTGCTCAATTGAACAACTGCGACCTTACGCAGGCAGCTACACACCGAAAGAATTTGCAAAACGGTTTAAAACGGCAGTGGACATAGCTGTTAATGATCCGTACCGGGCCGTAACTCACAACAAAGGTATTTTTAATGGCATTGATGCTGTGGTATTGGCCACTGGTAATGATTTCAGAGCCATTGAAGCCGGCGCACAGGCCTACGCATCGCGCAACGGCCGCTATGCATCACTCACCAACGCTGAATTGACGAACGAACACTTTGAATACACATTAACAGTGCCATTGGCATTGGGTACGGTTGGCGGATTAACGAACAATCACCCCATGGCCAAAGCAGCTATGCACATATTACAGCAACCATCGGCCGAACAGTTAATGCAGGTGGCAGCAGCAGCAGGCATGGCCAATAACTTTGCTGCAGTAGCATCGCTCGTAACTACCGGCATACAAAAAGGCCACATGAAACTGCATCTGAGCAACATACTTAATGCCTTTGGTGCTAATGAAGCGGAAAAAGCTGCAGCTACCAAACATTTTAAGGATAGCGTGGTTAGTTACACGATGGTGGAAAACTTTTTAAACACTTTGAGACCTTAGATGCTGCAGGATAACTCACAATCATACTATGCACATGGAAAACTGCTGATAAGCGGCGAATACCTGGTATTAGCAGGCGCAAAAGCATTGGCTTTACCTATAAAGTACGGACAAAGGCTGACGGTTAAAGAAAATGAAATGCATTTTCTGACATGGAAGGCAAGCACAGTCAATGGCAGCTGGTTTGAGGCCAGCTACAACCAATCATTAGAAGTGTTAGAATGTGACAACTTATTACTGGCCCAAAGATTGGCTGACATACTTCGTAAATGCCAGGACTACAGGGAAGATATAACACAATTATTACAGAACATGTATGTATCAACTCACCTGGAGTTTAATGCAAGTTGGGGATGGGGAAGCAGTTCAACATTGATATCACTACTGGCGCAGTGGCTGGGGGTTAATCCCTACCTTTTGCTGCAAGACACTTTTGGTGGCTCGGGTTACGACATTGCCTGTGCAACAGCAACATCGCCTATCTTCTATGAGCTGAAGAATGGCATTCCTAAAAACGAATCTGTAAAGTTTCAGCCTGAATTTCATGAACAAATATATTTCATCTATTCGGGCCGAAAACAAAGCAGCCAACAAGCAATTGCCAGCTTTAACAAAAAGGAAATACACCCTGAAAGTATCCTGCACATCAGCTCTCTTACTGATAGGATGCTTGCATGTAACGACTTATATGAGTTTGGCCAATTGATGGAAGAGCATGAAGCCCATATCAGCAATATTGTTCAATTATCGCCAATCAAAAGTGAACATTTTAAGGATTTCCGTGGTTTTATTAAAGCACTGGGTGCATGGGGAGGCGATTTTATCATGGTAGCTTCCACAGAACCTGAAAAATATGTTAAAAACTATTTTTCTGAAAAAGGCCTGAACACCATCTTTAAACTAAACGAATTAAAAATAGGGTAACATGTCTATATCAACTCAAAGCTATCAGTCAGCCACCAGTGCCCCATCAAATATAGCCATTGTCAAATACTGGGGAAAAAAAGGTATACAGGAACCGGTTAACCCAAGCATCAGCTTTACGCTGTCAAAAGCATTAACCAAAACAGCGGTCTCCTATCAGCCAGGTGATGCTCCATTAAATATAGAGTTCCTGTTTGAAGGACTAACTAAACCTGACTTTTTACCCAAATTACAAACCTTAAGCGACAGACTGAAAGCGTTTCTGCCCTTTCTAAATAGCGGACGTTTGAAGATTGAAAGCTCCAACACCTTTCCCCATTCAAGTGGTATCGCCTCCTCGGCCAGCTCAATGGCGTCCATAGCCAAAGCTTTATTGGCTATTCAGAAGCAGTTAGATACCTCACAACTACCCGATGATTATCGCCAGATGCTATCCGAAATGGCTCGTCTCGGCTCTGGGAGTGCTTGCCGTTCAACTATCTCAGGCTGGGTATTATGGGGTGAAACATTAGCCCTGCCAGAGGCATCCAACAAGTATGGCCTTAGCATTAACCAGCAGGTACATGATTCATTCAATGATTTACAAGACACGATACTGGTCATACGTAAAGGCAGCAAAGCGGTAAGCAGCTCATTGGGGCACGAGCTAATGACTCATCACCCCTACCGTCAGGGACGTATTGAGCAAGCCAATAAAAATACCATTGCCCTGCTGAAAGCACTAAAAGATGGTGATTTTAAAGCTTTTGCTCAGATTTGTGAAGAAGAAGCCCTTAGCCTACACGGCTTAATGATGAGCTCTTCACCTGGCTATACGCTGATGGCTCCGGAATCGCTGCGGGCAATTAAGCGCATTGTTAAATTCAGGGAACATCAGCATATACCAGTGACCTACACCCTAGATGCGGGCCCCAACATCCACCTCATCTATCCTAAATCGCAGAGTAAAGTGATGTTGCCATTTATTGAGGAGCACCTTAGGCCGCTTTGTGACAACCAGGAAGTAATCTATGACGAAATTTCGATTGACTAACAGAAGCATGCAGGAACAAACTAAAAAAGATATCTATTATTCAAAGGTGATGCTTTTCGGGGAGTACAGTATTATCCTGGGCTCAATGGGACTCACGATACCCTACTCCCATTTTAATGGTGAACTCAAATTCATCAACAGCGATAGCTATACAAATCTTACGTTTGCTAAAAATTCAAACAAGCAGCTGCAAGAACTGTTTGATTACATTGCTTCGCTTAAAGAACAAAAGGTGCTGCTGGCCGATTTGAATACCGAAGGTTTGGCTAATGACCTGAAAAAAGGCTTGTACTTCGAATCATCGATCCCTGAAGGATACGGATTGGGTAGCAGTGGTGCTTTAGTGGCTGCGCTTTATAATTCGTATGCCAATAACCGGATTGATGCGCATATAAATATCAGTGATAAAGAGTTGTTTGAACTTAAAAAAATATTTGCTCAGATAGAATCATTTTACCACGGTACCAGTTCGGGCATCGACCCGCTTATCTGCTATCTTAAACACCCAATTGTACTGGAAAATGCACATCATATTTCATCTGTAGGTATTCCTCGACAGGATATACTCAACGAAGATGCCATCTTCTTGCTTGATGCCGAAACTACCGGTAAAACGGCTCCATTGGTGAAGCAGTTTATGGATAAGGTGAGCGACCCAGGCTTTAAAAAGCTGATTGACACCCAACTGATTCCTACCACCAATCGCTGTATCAGTTCAATGTTAAGTGGGCAGTTGAATGATATGTTTCACTCGTTAAAAGAACTTTCGAATTTTCAGCTTAACTATTTTAAGGAGATGATACCTGAGCCAATTCAGGCATTTTGGGAAGAAGGATTTAGTACAGAACTCTATACCCTTAAGCTTTGTGGCTCTGGCGGCGGAGGTTTTTTCCTGGGTTTTACACGTAATTACTCGGCTGCTAAAGCGTATTTTGCCACTAAAGGTAAAGAGATTATCCCAGTTTATCAGGAAGTTTAACAGCCTGATACCAAAAACTGATAGTATAGAACCTCAACAAGCAAACGGAAACGTATATCTTCAAATTATATTAAACAACAGCTTTCTAATGACTACAGCACACAGAGCCTGACCAGAACCACAATACTTTGCACCTGAACATGACCTCTGTGATACATAAAAAAAACTGCGATACACATCCTTGTCAGGTATTTCTTCCACCATAACAACCACAAATGTAAACAACATTCATCCAGCTACTTTGTAAATAGTATAAAAACGAAAGGGCGCTGAAAATATGATATTTTTGACGGCCTTCCCGTATTTTCCATGGCCTGCTATAAAAACGCAACGGCCTTCCCATATTTTCTAGGGCCTGCTAAATAAAATGCAGGGCCTTTCGGTATTTTTAATGTCCTGCCAACAAATACCGTGTCTACCATGTCAAATTTTATCGCAATAGTTTACTATTCCTTCAATTATACTATAGTTTTCCAATCCTTTTTAAGCACAGCATAAACCAGGTCATCCACCCATTGCCCGTTAATCAGCAAGCTCTGCACAAAATGCGCTTCTTTGCGAAAGCCCAGGCGTTCAACCAGCTTTATAGAACTACTATTAGCCGGGTCAATAGAAGTAATGATTCGGTGTTTGCTAAGGTGATTGAACAGATAGTCTACCACCACCTCAAGTGCTTCAGTGGCGAATCCTCTGCCTTGAAACGTTTTATCGATGGTGCAGCCAATCTCAACCTGTTGGTTATCGCTATCGAAAAAGTGTAAGCCTACATCACCGATTATTTGCTGAGTAGCTGGCTCTATCAGCACCAGCTGGAACCAGGTATCGGGCACATTCACTTGCTTCGCCACCTTGGCAATAAATGCTTCTGCATCTGCAATGGTTTCGGGTATCCACCCCTGGTATTGATTGGCTTCCTTGTCTGAACGATACTTAAATAACGCAGTTGCATCATCGGCGTCAATGGGTCGGATAATGAGTCGTTTAGTCTGGAGTTTCATAGTAAAATCTGTTTTTCTGGCCCCAATAATATCAGCTATTTTGTAAATAATACCATTACATTAGTCAGTATCACAATCACGCACACATCGCACAAAGTTATAAACATAGCGTACATCACCCTGCGGGCCGAAAAATTGCGGGTAGCTATTTCGATTGCCGCTTTTAGGATCGCTTCGCTGACAGCCTGCCCCGTGTACATCCATCAGCACACCCCGCATCATCCCCCGGCCTTCGCCAAACGCAATGTAAACAGCACTGGCGTATGGGTTTCGACCATCCTGATGCGTGGTACTTGTCCAAAAGAATGGATAGTGTCCTTTGTTACCTTTCGAATCGGCAATTGTTCTGGTTTCAAAAATGGGATCGATAGCGGCAGAACGGCTTGTTTGAGGCGAACGGGTATAATCCACAATACTTTGTAATTCCTTGGCGTTAGGCAGCCGCCAATCATTGTGTTTACCTAACTCCAGATTCTCGGCACAGGCCAATGCTTCCTGCCAGTTCCGGGCGATGCCGTCATCGGCCTTTTGCCACATCAAACCGGTGGCCTTATCACTCACCGTACCATCGCCATTATCAATAAATTGGTTCTTGCCATAATACTTGTTTCCACGCACCAGCCGAAAATACATTTTATTAGGTCGCTTACTGCGTGGATTGTATTTGGGATAACCCTTTATTCGTCCGTCAACAAAGTTAACACCAAACACGGTTTCATCTCCCCCCATGGTGCGGCCTACGTATTCAGTCGACGACCAGCTTTGCGCGTCAATCTCCCGCTCACCATTGCTAACATCTCCCAGTGGCTGTTCAAAATAGTTGGTATCAATAAATAAACGTATCGCCCTGGCTCCTTTGACCTGGCCAGTAAACTGAATAAGTGAATACAGCTCTTTAATGGTCGGTACACGCCAATCGGTATAAGCTCCTAAGTTGGATGATTGTGCTTTCTCAAAGGCTTCTTCAAAAGTTATTTTTGCGCCCATATCCTTTTCCCACATCAAGCCCGTTACATTATCGGTGATGGTTCCGTCGCCATTGTCAGTGTATGAAGGCTGATGACCATCGTAACAGGCATCCTGCCCATAAAAAGCATCGCCTGCCGATAGCTCTGCTATGATGGCAACATCGCTGTAGAATGTTTTCACATTGGTATCAACAATCGGGTAGTTTCGTTGTGTCACCTCTCCCGCTTGTTGGCTTTTTGCTTTAAAGAAAGGAACAATTGCAAAGAAACAAATCAATAACCGGATTTTCATACTGCTCATTTTGTGTGATTCCTTGTCTGTATAATTCGGCAATAAGGAAGAAAAACACTTCCCTAAAACCTGAAGAAACTAATCATCTTTTGGCGCAGCATGCCCAGCATGCGGATGCTTAAGGTGCCAAGACGCTTAAGGGTTGATTGTGAATTATTATCACGTTTTATAATACGCTGCTTTACAAAAGCCAACTTTGCGGCCAATCCCTTTGTATTTTTTAGTCGTTCAAGCGCTATCTCGTAGCTGTAATCAGTTCCACCCTCGCCTTGGTGATTCAAAAAGTAAATCACTCGCTTTTTAACCGAGCGAATTGTTTTACCCTCAATTCCATGCTCAATAAAGTCAAAGTGATGAGCAAAGAGCTCTTCAGTGGCATAAAGCAAACCCAACACCGGTTCAGCGCAATTAAGTTCATGTAGTTGCTGCATAAAATCGCCCTCGCACTGCCCGAACTCATCAGATTGGCTATAGACAATAAAATCGTAGAGCCACCCAATGCGCAATCCACCACGTTTTACGGTATAATACAGGTGCAGACATAGATATATTAGATTCAGATGTGGATGAATACCCAAAGTATGCTTGTGTCTGATAGCCTGTTGCCAGATAAGATCAACCGGTAAGTTATAATTAGCGTCATCCGGAAATAATCCCCGATGAAGTTCTATATATACACCTTTGTATGTAAGTCCAGGCAGATGATGATCAGTAGTTGAAGAATACGGCTGATATCCGGGTTCTGCACTGACAGCTCCTTTTTCAAGTAATTGAAGATAGAGTTCATCGGCTTCCTGAGGCTTCATCAATACATCAATATCACTCATGGCCCTCAGGGTAGAATCAGCGTAGATGTATTGCGATAGATAAATGCCTTTGAGCGGTATATAGCTAAATTGAAGTTGCCCCATCTTCACATTCAACTCTTTCCAAACCTGCTCTATATTGGCATTACGCATCAGGTTAGTAAAATACGCTTTTTTCAGCTCAGCTTTTACATCCTGCGGGCAATCCAGCTTCTGTTCACTGATGGTTTGGAACACCAAGGCTCCTACTCCATTTTGCACTGCGATATGCACTGCATTATCACCATCACAGCTCATTGGCCACTTTGGTTGCTTATTAGCCAAAACCTCAATCAGCCATTGCTTCTCAGTCGCTTGTATTATGCTCTCATCGCCCATAAAGTGCTATTTTATATCATCTACCTTTAAATATACAGCTTGTGCTTTCATGGCGATTCGCCTGGTACGGAATATAAATAAGCCTAAAGCCATTAAACCTGACAGCAAGCCAATTGCAGTTCCCAATTGTACTTCCATAGCCAATCCGCCATTTTTCAAAGGAGCCACCATCAAATAGGTGATACAAACCACGGTCATGAATGTAGCAGGTAATGACAAATACCAGTGCGCCTTATTGACTTTAGCGAGATACATGGCCCCTGTCCACAATACCACCACAGCCAGTATTTGGTTCGATAGTCCCAGGTATTTCCAGATAGTTGTAAACTCCAGCTGCGACAATATAAAACCCACAGCAAATAACGGCAGACTAATGATTAAGCGCTTTTTTATGGTCGACTGATCGTATATAAATACATCTGCAATGGTAAGCCTTGCACTTCTAAAAGCTGTGTCGCCGGTTGTTATCGGACAGGCTATAACACCAATAATGGCGAAAACAGCCCCAACAGACCCTAACCACGCTACGCTAATTTCGTTCACCACCCAGGCCGGATTATGTCCATCCATTTGCATAGTTATATTCAAGCCTTCGGCGCCGCCAAAGAAGGTCATTGCAGCGGTTGCCCAGATGATAGCAACAATCCCTTCGGCCACCATCGCGCCATAGAACACATAACGGCCATAGCTTTCCTTTTGAATGGTACGGGCCATCATGGGAGCCTGCGTACTATGAAAACCACTCAGAGCTCCACAGGATATGACAATGAACATCATAGGAAACAGGATATTTTCGGTGGGATGATGGTGCCAGTTGGCAAAGCTGGCAGCCGATAATTCGGGCATCTGTACTGTGCCCGACAGTCCACCCCAAAGCATCGCTCCGGCAATGGCCAGTGCCATAATTATTAAAGCAGCGCCAAAGAGTGGATATATTTTACCAATGATTTTATTGATGGGCAATAAAGTGGCAATCAGGTAGTAGGCAAATATCACGTATAACCAGATGCGCAGACCGCCGCCGGTGAGGTTGGCCAACAGGCCGGCTGGCCCAGAAACAAAAGCTACCCCAACAAAGATTAGCAACAACAAAGTGAACACCCGCAGAAAATTCTGAAATCCCGGTCCGAGATATTTACCCACAATCTCGGGAATACTTGCCCCTCCGTGGCGTATAGACAGCATACCAGAGAAATAATCGTGTGTAGCCCCCATAAAAATACAGCCCAACACAATCCATACATAGGCCATTGGCCCATACATAGCTCCCAAAATAGCTCCGAATATAGGACCCAGTCCGGCAATATTCAAAAACTGAATTGTAAATACTTTCCAGGTAGGCATGGGCGCAAAATCAACACCATCGGCTTGTTTAATTGCTGGTGTTGGTCTGCTGTCGTCCGCCCCAAAGAAGCGCTCCATAAATCTGCCGTAAAATATAAAGCCAAGTACTAAAGCCACTATGGCTCCAACAAATGTCCACATAGTATAATCTTAAGGAGTTTCACATTAACAAAACTAATGGTTTATAAAAAGCAGACAATCATGTGTGTAAAAATAATGCGTTAGTTGAGTGTTTTTCTATTATGCAGGATGTAACAGCACACAAAAGAATTCCCGCCCTTTCCTTGCAATCGCCAGTGCATTTCGTATTTTCGGAATTAAATTGATAAACCAGTAATATGCGAATCCTTTTCTTATGCATTGCCCTATTGACGGGCCAATTGACCATCGCCTCTGATTTAAGCAACTATCTGTTGCCAGCGCCTAAAGCACTTCAAATACCTGAGGGACAACTGCAAGCCACCAAACTGACGATTCACCTGCCCGGCACTGCTATTCAATGGAGCAAACCATTACTCCATTTACTAAGCAACTTTGAACAAACCGGTATTCAATCAAAACTTTTACTTACCCCAACGCTAATTGGCCAATCTGCTCTCTCAATTAAAATTGACCAACAACTAAAGCCACAAGCTTACACGCTCACCATTGGCGAATATGACATACAACTAACTGGCGGCAGCGAAACCGGGGTGTATTACGGACTGCTAACTCTACAGCAAGTAGGCCGCTATGCTGTTGACCATGGCTACTGGCCAATGGTATCCATTGTTGACGAACCAGATTTTGAACGACGTGGTGTGATGCTGGATATCAGCCGTGATAAAGTGCCTACCATGAAAACACTGTATGGCATTGTGGATAAGCTGGCGTCATGGAAAATTAATGAGCTGCAATTGTATACCGAACATACCTTTGCTTACAAGAATCACCAGACCGTATGGCAAGATGCCAGTCCAATGACAGCCGAACAAATACAGGTCTTAGATGCCTATTGCCGGCGTCATTATATCGATTTGGTGCCCAACCAGAATTCCTTTGGCCATATGAAGCGTTGGCTGATACACGAAGAATATGAGCACCTGGCCGAACTGCCACAACCCGGCAAAACCATCTGGGGCATGATGTCGCGCACCAGCCTTAGCCCCGTTGAGCCCGGCTCACTGGAGCTGATGCAAGAGCTGTATGCCGAGCTGTTGCCCAACTTTACCAGCCAGTATTTTAATATTGGCTGTGACGAAACTGTTGAACTGGGCGTTGGCAAATCAAAAGCGCTGTGCCAGCAAAAAGGCAAAGGCCGTGTGTACCTCGATTTTGTTCTCGAACTTAAAAAGGAAGTGGATAAATACAACCGCACCACACAGTTTTGGGGCGATATCATTCTGCACCATCCCGAGTTAATACCTGAGCTACCCAAAGACATGGTGGCCCTTATCTGGGGCTATGAGGCCGATTACCCCTTCGATAAGAATTGTCCAAAGTTTCAGCAGGCAGGCCTACCCTATTATGTATGTCCGGGGACGTCTACCTGGAACAGTATTATTGGGCGTAACCAAAATGCGTTTGCCAACCTAAAAAATGCCGCCGTAAATGGCAAGCAATACGGTGCCAAGGGCTTTCTGAACACTAATTGGGGCGATCAGGGCCACTGGCAACCGCTCAGCATTTGCTATCCTGCCCTATTATATGGAGCAGCACTTAGCTGGAGCGTTGAAAGCAATACCGAAATTGACATTGCACAACACGTTTCGCTGCAGATACTGAATGACACAAGCGGACAGAGTGGAACAGCACTGGTCAATCTGGGCGATGCCTACCTTAAGATGCATGCCCCGACTGACAACAGTAATATATTTCATCAATTACTGAAACGTAACAGCAAATCCATTAAAACCGATCGATGGCTTAAGAGGATTAATAAAACCAATACTGAAGCAACCATTGCTTTTATTGAGCAACAACTCGCCGCATTTCAAGCTGCTCCTATCCAATGTGCAGATGCAGATATTGTCCGACAAGAGGTGACACAAGCCTGCGCATTAGCACTACATGCCTGTCATCTGGCACTGGCCAAGCTCACCACCACAGATGGACATTTTTCCAGTTTGGATGCAGCCAGAAAAGCCGAACTAAAGCAAGAACTGGAAGCTCTTATTGCTCAGCACCAAACCATCTGGCGAATGAGAAACCGTGAAGGAGGCCTGACTGATTCGGCCAATAAGATGAAGGCCGTATTGAAGACATATAGGTAGTTTATGAAGTCGAGCCCTCTTCGGTGCTCTTTCCTATTTACTTTGTCCCATGGGTTACACCTATGGTTATTATTGTATCATCCTTTCAGGATTAAGTCAAAATTGGCATTAAGATATTTGCATTTTTGACTGACATAATTACCAAATCACTTAATTTTTTAACGCTGATTAACACAAAAAGCAATTACTTTTGTGCCAATCTTTGGCGACTTTAATACATTGATGACCGGCATTTCAAAGCTTCTCACCTTGAAGCCCAAAACCTCGTTTTGCAAGCCTTGAATGTTGCAGGTGTATTAAAGGGCAAGGTCTCGCCCACATTATAATTTGTTTATTTTATTTTTATTATGAAGCGATACTGGCGTTTGTTTCGTCCGCACTATGCCGAAACACGAAGATTAGCGCTGCCTGTTATTATAGCGCAGGTAGGACAAATTACCGTTGGAATGGTTGACAACATGATGATTGGCCATTTGGGTAAAACAGAATTGGCTGCTGCAGCCTTTGCCAATACCTTGTTTTCATTACCACTTATTTTCGGAATGGGTTTTGCCATGGCCATCACGCCATTGGTAGGTAAAGCATTTGGTAAAAAGCAGTACGAACATTTGCATTTTCTGAAGTATGGAGCTTATGCCACCAACAGCCTGATGGGCATCATCCTGGCCATCACCTGCCTGGCACTATACTATGCTATGCCCTTTATGCATCAGCCCGAGAGTATAATTCAACAATCACAAACCTTCTTTAGTATCATCAGCCTGTCTATTATACCACTCATGCTGTTTTTAAGTGGCAAGCAACTCGCCGAAGGTCTTTCAAACACACGCTTGGCCATGGTTGTTACCCTAATTGCTAATGTAATGAATATCCTGGGCAACTACATCCTGATTTTTGGAAAGCTGGGAGCACCCGAACTGGGCCTCTACGGAGCCGGCTGGTCGACGCTCATTGCAAGGGTGGCAATGGCTGTTATAATGACTGTCTTCATCAGAAGGTATAAACCTCTGAAATCTGAAGCTGTTAAGCTCACTTTTAGTAAGGTATTGCAGACGGTTAAATCAATTGTCAAACTGGGTGTTCCTATGGGTTTACACCTGTTTTCAGAGGCATCGGCGTTTATTGTGGCCGGCATTATGATTGGTTGGCTAAGTGATACTGGCCTGGCTGCCCATCAGATTGTTATTAGCCTCTCCACCTTTGGATTTATGCTTTACCAGGGCATCGGTGCAGGCACCACTATTCGCATCAGTCAGTTTTCAGCCCGCCAGGTACCGGCATTGATTAAACAAGCCTCACAGGCCTCTTTTCAGATTGTTATTGTGATGGTAGTAGTTATATCATCTGCTTTTATATTGTTGCGCAACTGGCTGCCCCAGCTCTTTACTAACGATGCGGAGGTGATTGCCTTAGCATCAAAAATGATTGTGGTACTGGTAATCTTTCAGCTTTTCGATGCCATACAAATCATTTACTCAAGCATTTTACGAGGTATGGCAGACGCTACCATCCCCGGCATTTTAACCATTATCTCCTATTTTGGTATTGCCATCCCATTTAGTTACTCGGCTGCCTTTATAGGAGGATTTGGAGAAATAGGCATCTGGCTGGGCTTTCCGGTCGGATTAGGCATTTGTGCCTTGCTTTTCCATTTTCGACTTCAGAAGCTGAATAAAAAAGCGCTTCAGATTTCAACTTAACAGCATTAAATATTAAAAAGTGTCAAACATTAAGCAACCCCCATTTATTGCAGTTAAAATGGCAATCAAATGGGGATTATTGCTTACACCCCCTACTAAAATGAAATTTCCAGGATAAATTTATGCAATATACAGCACTATACCCCCTATTTATATTACCGAAACATGTCATTAATTAGTGTTTTTACAGAAACACCCCCTATTTTAATGGTGCTTTTACAATTTTTTAACACTTTTACTCTTGCAACCCCCAAAAATATCCCCATCTTTGTAATGGATTTTTTCATAAAACTTGGATTTAGTTAGCTGATTTAAGGGTAAGGACAGATAAACGTATCTGTCCTCTCTTTTTTTATAGACCACCCAACTTCCTTCGTAATCAGATTAATCAACAACCACTACCTATCCAGTTACCCTTGCCATCATTCACATAAACCTTACCATAGATTTTAATTGTGGCTTCAAAATGGATTTCTGCTATCCTAATAATTGTATAGTGAACAGAAATATGCCATTTGATAACGTCCTGATTTTTGAAGAAGGAAACTGAAGCCTACACCATATGCTCACAACCTCCATTATGGGGCTGAATAAAAAGAAAAAGGCCAATACAATTCTGTATTGACCTTTTCAGATTCACACATTCTAACTTCTACTCAAACTCACCTATCAGAATACCTGAAATATTCCAGGCACTAAAACTTGTTCCGGCTCGCTCTCCAAGTGGAATAGCCACTTTCAATTGGTGACGTCCGGGCTTTAAATCGGGCAACTCCACATATTCGGGATTGGTGGCCGTACCCGGACACCAGCCACTTCGGCTTAAATCCGATGAAGAAATGCCATTCCAGAAATTACCCGACACAGGATTGTGTTTGCGATATGCAGCACAATCGGTACGCCAGGGCGTATATACAAATACACGTTCACCATCGATAAAAATTTCATTTTGCTTAGGATTGAACTCATCGCCGCCACCCCAGCCACCGTGACCGGTTGTTATATATCGCAGCTTGATATTTTTCGCTCCTTCGGGTACCGTGAAATCAAGTGTCAGGCTGTCATTTTTAAACATGGTACCATAGCGCTGACCACCCATCTCCATCACATTGCAGGTATTAAAGAGCGGTTGCATATATTGCTTTTTACCCGCATCCTCTTTCCAATCGAAACTACCCGGATAGGCCTTAATATCGAGCGACAGCTTATGTCCGCCCCTATCATAATTTCCAATAAATGCCCCAATCAGCACCTCGCCTTCCAGGTATGGCTTCAGTTCAGTAATATCCTGCTTATACGTTGAATGATCTTCCCATTCAATATCCTTAATTTTCACCCGGTCATTAAAGTGACGCACTCCAAAGGTGGTAAAGAAACGCACCAGTTCAACGACTGGCTCATAGTTATCTGTCACTACAACACCCTGATAATCGAGACTGTCGGCATCGTAATAAATGGGCAAGGTACCCATGCCATCTCTTAGCCCATCCCAGAAACTCTGCTCTTGGTTGGTTGGTATCACAAACACTGAGCCGGTGCGGTCGTAGGCATCGCCATTACTATACTGCTCAATCTCAGCAAACACCGAATAATGGTCGGGTGTTTCGGGCAGTTTCACCTTTTTTACAATCAAGGTGCCACCAGCGAAGTGATAAACCGAATCCAGCACTGGCTCTGTCACCTCCATTTTATCTTTACCCCAGCATATTTGCTCATCGTCAAACACTCGAGTGGTGATAATCATCTTCTCCCGCTTGATATCACCCAGCTCATTTTTCGTTACCGTCTGCCCAATAGAAGCAGGCAATACTGATTCTTTAGCTTTCTTTCTTTTAATATCAATTTTGGTGGCGAGTGTCTCATAGTTTCCATTGCGAACAATGCTGAGCACCAGACCAGGTACATAACCCACGTGTGGTTGAGGCGAGCCTTCAATGCCAGCTTCGGTGGTGTACCACACCTCAATATGATTGGAGTTGATAACTGTTTTGGCCTGCTTACAATTGTAGCCTCCTATTTCGCGTGTTTTATCAGTTAATTCCAATGTTGGCAAACCATCAAAGCCAGTACTCGAATTATAAACATCACCATTATCAAACGAAGCCATCTGAATCAATTCCTTTTTGATGTAATCAACATAGGTAGCCTCGTGAGCATAACCTGGTATCAGTTGTTCCACCGCAGGTTGGTCGCGCCAAACTTTAGCAGATTGCTTGGCATACATAACATGCAATAGCGGCATATCGACCCGCTCTTTGCCATTATACAATACTTTGTAAGATATTGTCCCCTGTTTTGAATAATCCTGCGCTATTGCACTACTCGCTAAAATGAGAGTCAGTAGCGACCAACAAAAAATCTTCATATGTTTCAAATTGAGTTAATTGTAGTTTGACTACAAAATTAAACGCCATTGTTACATATAAAGGGAACAAATGTTCAAGAAAGAGTTAAAACAGGTATCGACAACCCTTAATTGGTCAATTGAGCCAAGCTCTTACGAATGGCATGCAACACGCCGCTTTCATCATTACTCAGGGTTGAAAACCTGGCCACCTCTTTTATGTCAGGGTGCGCATTGGCCATAGCATAACTGTGCCCTGCTACCTGCAGCATTTCATAATCGTTCAGATAATCGCCAAAAGCCATTGTTTCATTGGCCGAAATACCAAGCTCTTGTTGCAGAAACTGCAGCGCTCTGCCTTTATTAATTCCATTGGGCATTACATCGAGCCAAATAGGACTGGATGTACTAATCTGAAATGATTGCCCAAAACGCTCCTTTAACAGTGGATAAACCTGCGACTCGATGTTTGAGAAGTCATTAATAGCAATTTTCAACAGGTGGTCATCAACACGCAGTAAATCATCAACCAACTGATGCTTTGCATAGTATTTGGCCAGTTCGGCTTTAAATGCATCTGAGGAAGTGTTTTCAACATAAGCCGCTTCTTTGCCACATAACACAATATTAGCCCCTGCTTCTCTGGCCGCCATTATCAGTGGTTTTATTTCTGTCATAAGTAATGGCTGCATCACTTTTGTTTGCTCATTCCAGCCAATATACCCGCCGTTTTCAGCTACAAAGGCAATGTTATGATCGAGGTGGGCAAATTCATCTATCAATGTATAATATTGCCTTCCACTGGCCACTACAAACTGTATACCTGCCTGTTTGATTTGCTCATAGACCTCAGCAAAATCCTTGGGCAGTTGCTTATTGGAGTTTAATAGTGTACCGTCCATATCAGACACAATCATCTTAATCATCGCCTAAATTTTTGCAACAAATATAAATTGAATAAATCAGCTGATGCCACGACAAATGTTAATATTCTGAAAGAAAGTCAAAACGCCAATAACAAAGGACTGTAAGCATTATTTAGTACTCATCAAATTATACCGCCTCACTCTTGTCATGGTCTGCCATGAGGTCGTATCTTTACCTATTGCGAACATTCAATCATCACTATTCACAACTACTGCCATGGAAGAACATCAATCTATGGATGATCAATTCATTAGCAAAGTTCAGGATATCATTGAACAGAACATTGACAATGAGAATTTTTCGGTAGAAGAATTGGCCTGCCAGGTAGGATTGAGTCGTTCCATGTTACATCGAAAACTAACCAAATTAACAGGTAAGAGTGCTAGTGAAACAATTTCACATGTACGTTTAAGCCGGGCTAGAGATTTATTGGAACACAACGTTGCTACCGTATCAGAAACAGCCTACCGCGTAGGTTTTAAAAGCCCCAGTTACTTTAATAAAGTATTTAAAAGCTATTACCACATATCACCTGGCGAGATCAAAAAAGAAGCGCAAGCCGAAGATCAGGTCAAACGCTTTCAACAAACAACTGTCAATACTAGCGTACACCTCCTATTAACTAAAACTAGAGTTAAATTCATAGTTACTATTATTACATTGGCAGGTATCGGTTTAATCTTATTATTCTCTCTAACCGCACTATTAGCTACACCTAAATCCGTAGCCGTTTTACCACTTGAAAACCTGACAGGTTCAGCTGATAATGACTATATTATAGATGGTATACACGACGCATTAGTTGGTGAATTAGGTCAGTTTTCAGCACTAAGAGTCATCTCACGCAGATCTACACTACGCTATAAAGACAGCGATATGTTAATTAAAGATATTGCTGAAGAACTGGATGTTAACACCATCATTGAAGGCTCAATACTATCAGCTGGCGATAGTATTCACCTGCTTATTCAAGTCATAAAAGTTGGCCGTAAAGAAGAACACTTGATGACATTAGACTTTCATGATAGTTTAGCCAATATACTCAGCATACAATCGAAGGTTGCACAAGCTATAGCTAAAAAAATCAGAGCTAACATCTCCAATAAGGAATACAAACAAATGCAAAACACACAAATTGTTAATCCGGAACTTTACAAAGCCTACCTTAGAGGAATGTATTTTTTGCATCAGGGCAACACTGCAGATTTTGAAGAAGGTATCACCTACCTGGAAGAAGCCATTGAAAAAGATCCTGGTGATGCATTTGCTTATGCCGGCATGGCACTTGGCTATGCCACTATGGGTCATGGCCAGCTTGATGCTCATACAGCTTTTTTAAAAGCTTTTAATGCTGCCAATAAAGCCATTAAACTGGATCCTACTCTTGATGAATCATACACTGCTCTATCCTTGTTAATTCTTTATCAGGATTGGAACTGGTCGCTTGCTGCATCATCATTCGAAAGTGCACTTGATGTCAATCCTAATAATGCTGTGGCTCATGCTCATTATGCGTGGTATTACGTACTCTTCAATAACAATAAGAAAGCCATTGAACATGCCTACCAGGCAACTATACTTGATCCTCTTTCCGCTTCCTTTCATGCCTGGCTGGGACTAATATATGTCCACAACCATCAATTTGACAAAGCTGAACAATCTGCCCGCCGTGCATTGGACTTAAATGCCAAAGCCGCCTATGGTCAACTAATACTGGGCAGATGTTGCCTTTACCAAAAAAAGTACCTCCAGGCAATAGCCTATCACGAGCGCTTGCCTAAGGGTATGTATTGGGACGCCCAACGCGCCTTTTGCTACATTGAAAGCGGGCAGCGAGAAAAAGCTCTGGAAATATGGCAACACTATGAAACCTTAGCACAAACCCAACCTATAAATTCTTGCTACAGAGGCATGATGGCTTCTTGCTTAGGCTTTAAAGACGATGCCTTTAAATATCTGAATGAAGCCATTGATAATAAAACATACCCCATTACCTATCTTAACTTTTACCCCCATAGTAAAGCCATTAAAGATGATGTTCGATATATACATCTTTTACAAAAAATGAAACTTCCGTATACAAAATAGTAACACGAATGCACTTTTATTCCACAATATTACAATAAAAGTGCAGGCCTTATTGTGAGGTGCTACTAAATTACAATAACTGAAACATATCTACTCTTGATGCTGCAATAACCTGCAACTTCATAGTACAGTTAACACGTCAATTTCATTGTAATTTGCATATTGAATCTAACAGTAAAACGTTCTTCTGTCTATTTGATTACTGTTGCTTTTCAATCAATTACTCATTTAATCTACAAGCCATGAAAAAGACATTGTTAACAATTGCTATGTGTTTTTTTGTTCTTGGCTTAGTTGCACAGGAAGAAAGAAACATCATGCTCAGTGACCAACAAGTGGTCCCTCCAAAATTTAAAGGAGTTGAACCAGTTGTTAAAGAAGAGGTAAAGCAGTCCCCAATTTGCTGCTACCTGCAAGAAAATCTAGAATTAGAAGTACCTATAAATGACTACTTGCCAGAAGGTACTGTAGCTATTGAATTTACAATTAATCGTGATGGTACCTTAAGTAACTTTACTGTTACCAACCGGGTGAATTACACATTGGAACAAGCAGTGATAGCCTGCATTAAGGAAACAGAAGGTATGTGGCAACCTGGTGAAGTTAACGGGCAGCCATCGCCTATGGAAAAAAGAGTGTATGTAAGGTTTGACAATCCTGACAACGAATCATTCGAACAAATTGCCAGAGACCATTACCTGGTAGCTCTTAAACGCTTCAAAAAAGGCATGTACATCGAAGATAATCAGCTTCTATCGACCAATCAAAGAAAACGTAAATCTCAACGCTTATTTAACAGCTCATTAAACCAGCTGGACATAGCCACTGTTTACATGCCTAACGATCCAACAATTGCCTTTTGGAAAGCACGTAACTATGAAGAACTGGGTATGCACAAAGACATGATTAATATGCTCGAAAAAAGAAGAGAGCTATTGAGCATGAAACTTTCAGAACGAGAACTGAAAAACCATTATGATTTGGCAATTATCACGCTCAAATAAATAATTGAATATGTGCCACAATAAAAAATCCCGCAAAATGCGGGATTTTTTATTGTATTTTAGATGTGTTTACTTCACTTGGAATTCGAATTCTACATCAGTTGGGGGCAGACACGTTTCATTATCGCAGCACATAAAAGTCAAATAGCCTTTAACAGTTGCCGGCCGCTTTGTAATGCGCACATTATGCGTAATGGTTGCTTCGTGCTTAAAAAATGGCACCTCCATATCAAACACATCATCGTGCTTTACAATTGGTTTAGTCACTTCCACGGGCTTTTTAATTTCTTTGGCATTCTCCATGCCTTCAAAAGTAAATTCTGTAGCTACAGGGCCACCTTCTGGCACATTTACGCCATAAGTTTTCCAGCCATCTTCAATAGTAGCATGCGCAACTACCTGCACTTCGTACTGGTTAACCTCTTTAATCTCAAACTTCCATTTCACAGGCTCTTTCACCTGAGCACTTACCCCTATTGCTCCAAAAATAAGGAGTACCATTAAGGCAAAAATGTTTCTTTTCATCATTGATTACTGTTTTTAATATGAAACCGTATTATCTTCAACTTATACGTTAGTGTAAATAGGATACAACAAATATACGACCAAATTATCTTCTTAAAATCTCTTGTAATGATTTTGGTTAAAAATCATATTCAACATAAAGACACTAATATACGCGATTTGGGTGACACAACTCTTAAAAAAACTTACCATCCGCAATTAACTGCTCAAACTTGTTAATACGATGTTAAACCCAGACTAAACCAAGGAAATAATTAAGTATCTACGATTCTTATTAGAGCTAAATATGTAGCTTTATCATCGATAAATATTTTTTACAGACCATCAACAAACTAAAATTAATCGTAACATGAAACATTTATTATTGGCAGCCGTTGCCCTTATTAGCCTGATCGCCTGCAACGGACCAGCTAAGAAAACCAACGAAACACAAAACGAAACACAACAACTTAAATCAGTATCTGTCGATAACCTGCTGGCTCAAGCCGACAACCTAGTAGAGAAAACCATTAAAGTGAAAGGCCATGTAACGCATACTTGTAAGCACTCGGGCAAACGTTGCTTCTTGGTTGGCGACAATGAACAGTTTACCGTTCGCATAGAAGCAGGCGGAAAGATTACTGGCTTTAATCGCGAACTGGTTGGAAACACTATCGAAGTGGAAGGTGTTCTCAAAGAGCGTCGTTTATCGAAAGAATATATTGACCAGATGGAGCATGAAGTCAATGAAAAGGCGAAGGAAGATGGATCGGCCGAAAGCTGCGCTACAGAAATTAATAACATTAATGATATGCGTAGCTGGATGAAAGCAAATAATAAAGACCATTATTCAATATACTTTGTTGAAGGATTGAACTATGAAGTGGTCGAATAAAGCTGTCAGAAAATGGCTCCGCATTATCCACCGCGACCTGGGCTATGTGATGGTGGGCATTACTATTATATATGGCATTTCGGGCTATGTGCTCAATCATATGGATGGCAAAGACCCGGCCTACGAAACCATTGAAGGAACACTAATGCTGCCAGCTGGCTTATCAAAGACACAGGTTGAAACGGCATGGGCATTGCAGACTGACGTACCTGCCCTAAAACGCATTCTTCCTATTGACACTGAGCATTACCGGCTAATGCTCGATGGGGGGATTGGCGTTTACCAAAGTCACAATGGTGAGGTGGTGTATGAGCAGCACCGCAAAAAACCTTTCATTTATTTCATTAACAAATTACATTACAATAAAGTAGGTGGCTGGACCATCATGGGCGATATCTTTGCCTTTACATTGATATTCTTCGCAATTTCTGGCCTGTTCATGGTGAAAGGCTCCAAAGGACTGGCCGGGCGAGGTAAATACTACCTGCTGCTGGGCCTGGCCATACCAATTATTTATATATTTATGCTATAACAATACAGCTTAGCCTCATCTGTCGATGGGGCTTTTCTTTGCTGAACAGCTCCGTACTACACCAAAGCAAAAGAAGTAAGCTAAACATAGAACTATTTGTCTACCGACACCAATTGATCTGCAGCACTAAAGATTAGAAATTCTGAAATTGAAAGGGCAGATACCCGAAGATATCTGCCCTTTACTTCCAATCACTACATTATTAACCTAAACCTACTCTACAATTATTTCATCAACAAACAACCAGGCTTTACTTCCAGCTGCTCCATGCCATGAGGGCAGCATCCCCTGGTTAACTACAGTCACTTTTACATACCGGGCGGTTGTACCTGAAATATCCACCGTAAAATCCATCACTTGATCTTCACTCTGCAGTGGAATGTTATTAATGGTTGCCCCTGCTTCAGTAAAAAGCTCACCATCCAGCGATGTTTGTACCTTAACCTGCTGTGGTAAGAATATCCATGAGCCAGTCTGGTGCAGACAACCAACAGTCACCTTCGTTAAATCTTCAACCTTATTTAAATCGATAACTACATCCACATCATCTCCTTCAAAACCTTGCCAGTTGCCGTCATTAAAATTTCGACTACCGCGTAGGCTGTTAACTAAGGTTATATCTGTAAGGCCCGGATATTTATCACTTGGTTGCTTCTCATACCTCAATGGCTTTGCCGTAGCTAGATGCAGACTAAAGTTCACACGGGCATCTTTTCCGGCCTGCTTACCATTAATGAATGAGGCAGCCACCACCTCTACCGATGAGTTAATATCAATGGCTCCTGAGTAATGATTTGACGATAGATCCGGCTGTGTACCATCCAGTGTATAATATATATCTGCATCCGGTATTTCTGTATTCAGCTCAAGCGCAATGGTTTTATTCTTGGCATTAAACACACTCTCGAACTGTACAGTGTACATACTTTTGGCATAGTTTAAGCCCATAACATCATAGCTTTGTGTCATTTGCCCAATCCGTGTTGTAAAATCACTCCAGTTGCGTGTTTCGGCGTTTGTCCAGAGTGCTTCAGCCATTGCAGCCATGCGAGGAAATGTCATGTACTGCATATGTTCTTTTGTGGGCACATGTTCTGTCCATAAATTACCTTGTCCACCCAAAATATGTTTGGCGCTTTCAGCACTTAATTCTGCCGGAACAGGATTAAACTGGTAAACTTTTTCCAAAGGAATGTAGCCATTGAACGCTACAGGTTCCGTATCCATTGGCCCTTGATAATAATCAAGGTAACAATGCGAAGTTGGCGTCATAACAACATCATGACCGCTTTGTGCCGCCTCAATGCCACCATGAAAACCTCTCCAGCTCATTACTGTTGCATTCGGAGCCAGTCCACCTTCTAAAATCTCATCCCAACCAATTAAAACTCTGTCATTGGCCATTAGGAACTTCTCTACACGCTTAATGAAATAGCTTTGTAATGCGTGCTCATCGGCCAGCTTTTCACTTTTAATCCGAGCCTGACATTTGGCACATTTTTCCCATTCAGCTTTATTGGCTTCATCACCGCCTATATGGATGTATTTTGATGGAAATAGCTCCATAACTTCGGTTAAGATGTCTTCAATAAACCCAAATGTTTCATCCTTACCTGCGCAATAAATATCAGTTATAGGCCATAAGCCTCCCGGTACTACGTTAAAGGGTCCTCCAGTGCATGAATACTCAGGGTAGGCAGCTAAGGAAGAGGTTGTATGGCCAGGCATCTCTATCTCAGGCACAACTGTGATAAACCGCTTTTGTGCGTATGCAACAACTTCTTTGATATCTTCCTGGGTGTAATAACCTCCGTAAGTGGCTTCCTCACCAGCCTGCATAGCCGGACGGGCATTCCAGGGTAAATGTTCCCTATCAACGCGCCAGGCTCCCACTTCTGTCAGCTTCGGATATTTCTTTATTTCGATTCGCCAACCTTGATCATCCACCAGGTGCCAATGAAATACATTTATTTTATGAAATGCCAGATAATCGATCAGCTCCATCACCTCTTCTTTGGTGAAAAAATGGCGCGATACATCGAGCATCATTCCACGCCAGGCAAACTGAGGACTATCCTCAATACTGGCACCTTTAACTGCATAACTAAACTGGCTTTTTTCTCCATCAACCAATAATTCCGGGCACATCTGGAGGAATGTTTGGAGCGCATAATAGACTCCTTTCGCACCGGATGCTTCAACTATCACACCAGCGCTGCCTACTTCCAGTTTATAGCCTTCATCAGGTAACTGCCCATTAAAATTGATGGTAATATTAGACTTTGCAAGGGCATTATCCGTAATCTTCAGTTTATTTTTACAATGTCGGGCAATCCTCTCATTGAATGCTTCAATGCCCGGTAACAAATCCGCTTGCTCAATCACAATTTGGGTCTTATTGGTCAGAACAAAAGCATCGGAATGGTAATGGATACTATTGGGTAAAGGAATTAAAGGTGTTTTATCGGCCTCCTTATTGTTACATGCGACTAAAAACAGTAAGGATCCAACAAATAAAAGCATGTGCAATTGTTTCATGTTTCGGCGTATTTTAATTCATCATAAAATTCACCAAAAACAAATGCTTGTAAAACCGCAGCGTGTTCAATTACTCTTATCGGTGTTCATAACAGGCATGTATCCCCCTCAAAACATGTTCACGGCATTAGCACATATGTTTACACCAAGAGAAGTTTAGCAAGATACCCAACCTACTTAAGAAGTCTTAAGAATTGATTTAAAAGAATTTAATAAATTACCTGTGGACGCTTTCGCGTTGAAGCCCAGGTATTGTCCATCTGAAAAAGGTTATAATCAGGCCAGTTTTCAACCGCACCCAAACCACGATCCATTACTCGTGCAATATCGTTGGCTAATGCAGGCCCTTTCCAGCTACCGGTATTAAATAGTACAACGTATGAAATTCCGTTTTCTTGTCGGGCCATCAACGCCGAGGTACCAGCTAGTGTTCCTGTTCGAAACCAAGTATTGGAGCGTATACGACGCCATCCCAGTGGACCATATTTATTACTTTCATCATCCACCATCGTTTGAATACTTTCGGCACTCAGAAAATCAGGATAACTATCAAAACCATCTATTGACAGCATCAGCTTCATCAGATCTGTAGAAGATGCAATCCATCCACCTGCTGCACCTAAGGCATACATATCATTTCCCCCATAAGTGCGCAGCACCTCACCCTCAGCACCTGTATGATCAGCTACCATAAATGTAGGGGTGGGCTCATAATACTTCACTTCTAATGCGGCACGTTCATGCAAATGACTTCCTCCAATGCGCATATCAAATATACCCAATGGATATAGTAAGTTGGTTTGTATGTACTTTTCGTAATCCATACCTGAAGCATGACTGATTACCTCGCCCAATATCATATAACCCAGGTTGGAATAGTAGGATGATTCTCCAGGGGTAAAATGTAATCGTTTATTAAGCACGAAACGAATAATATCACTTTTGCTGACAGGCAAGGACTTGTTCAGCGAACTGGCCACAATAGTTGGCATAAACATTTGATCACCCCAGCGAGTAGTCCAGCCCCCGCTATGTTCCAACAGATGACGCACCGTAATATCTTCCACCCGTTTATCACGATAGTTTAAATAGATTGAATCGTTTAAAATACCATCAGCCCCAAAAACTTTATCATCCAAGGATACTCTTCCCTGCTCCTGCAAACGCATGATGCCTGCTGCAGTAATCAGCTTTGAAACACTTGCTATTCTAAACAGGTGTTGCGGCTCTACTGCTATTCCTGACTCTTTATCGGCAAAACCAAATCCTTTGGCATATACCAATTTTCCATCTCTGGCAATGGCCACAGAAGCACCCTCTAACACCTCGCGGCGCATAAAGCGCTGCAATTGCTTCTCCAACTGAGTAAACTCTTCGTTATCGGATAAATAGGCCGGTACGTGAAACGAACTGGCCTTGCTCCCGGGGGGATTAAAATCACTACCGTATGATTCGGTAACCGGATTTATCATTGCTGATGAAACCCACAAACAACTTGTTATGGCAACTGCTGCCAGAGATTTATATAGTAACTTCATGTATTCAATGTCCAACCACGCAAAAATAAAGCTTTCTGCTCAGTTTTAAAACTTTCAAACAAGTAATTCGAGAGTTATGCGACTGAATTGGGCAGCTTTATGCATTAAAAAGGTTTGATACTGCACCCAATTGCTTTTGTTAATGTAGGATTAATTGCCGTTCCGTTTTTAACAGCCTTAATGGCATTCTCCAGATATTTTAATTGGACCTCACTGGCATCCTGCGGACTATCATCAATCGCTCCAATATATCCTACTTTAAACTTATCAGCACCGGATTTAAGCAGCAAAAACACATGTGGCGTTTTAGTAGCACCATAGGCTTTATAAATCCCTTCATTGTCCAGCAAATAAGGAAACTCATAGCCTTTATCAACCATGTATGAAAAACCGTCTTCTTTGTATTTAACCGAGTCATTAGGATTAATGGCTACAACCGGAAATCCCTGTGATTTATAAGCTGAGTGCAGCTGCTTAATACGTTCTTCGTAGAACTTGGCATATGGGCAATGGTTACATGTAAAAATCAGAATAACCCCTTCCTGAGCTTTATAATCGTCTAATGCCACCTCAGTATAATCCGTGTTCAGCAGTTTAAATGCCGGCGCAACATCACCAACCTGTACCTGCGCCATTGCAACCAAAGACAAGGCGAACATGAATAACAACGTGCTAATTTTTCTCATAACATATTTCATTAATGGTGAATAGTCTTAATTAGTTCCTTCAATTCATGAAGGTTTAACTCCCCTTCATGGAAAACAGATGAACTGTTCTTATAGATCACTGTTGCCGGAATAGCGCCTGACCACGAAGGATTAATCAAATCAACCCAGTCATTCGGATTCCGTTCATTCAGTAACAACACTTCCTGTTCCATCTTATTCTGACGGATAAAGGGTATAAGAGTTTTTTCCTTTTGCGATTTAAAATCAAGGCTGACCAGTAAAACTTTAAGGTGTTTCTGGTATTGATGAAGCTCATCAGCGCTAAAAACAGGTAACTCTTCAACACAAGGCCCACACCAAGTAGCCCAGAAATTGACTACATAAACACTGTCATTTTGCTGGTTAACACGTTGCAGTAATTGCTTAATAGTCACCTCTTCCACCTGCTGACTATAAGTATGCGTAAAAAGTCCAGTCAGCACAAATAAACTCAGAACCATCCGTTTCATACTATCAAAAACAGAAAGTTGCATAGATGGTTCGAAGCAATGGTGTTAACGCCTTGTTAAGAGATATAGCCAGGTAGCATACCGGCTAATTAGCAGAAGACATAAAGGGTACACAATAACAGGCACGTATTGCGGTATCATCCAAAAGAACACAACAGGAATAGCTGCACATACTACCAGCAATGCCAGGTATAGCTTAAATACCTTTGACTTGTAAAACCATGAAGCAAAAAATGCTACAAACAAATTAAACGGCATAGCCCACAGCATGTTGAAGTTTTCACCTGTTACACTGTGCCTTGAAAGAAACCAGAGAAAGAAAATTAATGCTCCAACGATACCTGTCAGCAATAAAATCAGCCGATTAAGGAATACCAATGGCTTTTTCCGCTTTAGCTCGGTGTAAGCAATAAACACTGAAAGGATAAACAGGAACCAAAATACCTGTGCAGGTCCAAATCTACCAGGTGCAACAGTTGTTTTAATGGTTATTACAGGTATATCGGGTCCTAATAACGATTTGGCATCTTCATTACTGATGCTGGCTGCTGCCAAATGCTGCTGCAAATAATCAGGTAAAAACATTTGGTTAAACTGGCTGGCATTATCGTCTGTTTTAAGGCCAAGAATAATGTCAAGGCCGTTGCTAATCCAGGGATATGCACCATTGTAAAGGTGCAACATTTCGCGATAGCTATATGATTGCACCTCTTTGGAATCATAAGTTAGCGTTCCATCAACATTAGCTTCTATAATATCACGGATGCGCGAAGCACAGTTATCGAATAAGAAATCATAGCGATAATAGCGGTTTTCTTCCTGTGCATTTAACAAAAGGGCATCAAACAGTTTTTGCTTCTCCTTGTTGCTCAGGTTTAACTTATTCTCAACTACGCTTTGTCCATAATAGGCATAGGCTCTTTTAAAACGCTCAAAACTATAATAGGTAAGCCAATAGTTTAGATCGCCCTTTGCAAACTTGAGGTAGAAATTTGGTGTATCAAAGTCAAAAGTACCATAGTTAAATACCTGATCGTATCCGGTAACCGGATCATTCACTCTGATAGCACTATGCCCAAACAACGAATAGAGCTGATCGCCAGGCGAGCAGGTTAATAATGAGATACTGGCTTCGTTTGACAACTGCTGTGTGGCAGACGTATGAAAAGTAAAACCCAGCAGTAAAGAGAGTATAAGGAGGTAACGCATTTTCTATTTTTTTGTCGAAGATATAAAATTATCATTGCCAAAAAACATCTTGCTGCAATCGATTATTGCGCAAGGGCTGTATCTTTGTGCTATGCATAAACGAAAAGAAGAACTAATATCACTGATTGATGGCGAATGGGCAGGCGATTCATTTAAAAGCCTGGCTAAGGAACTATACCAATCATCACATGATATTCAAATTCTTTTTGAATTAAACGAACATGCAGATGGTAAAATCGCCTGGCGTTCTGCATACCTGCTTGACCTGGCTCATGACATAGATGTGCATGTACTGGATGACTATCTGGAGCTGATTTTGGAACGCACCCCACAGCTTACTAATCAAAGCATCAGGCGGCATTACCTGAGAATACTTACCCAGCACGATATTAGCGAAAAAGCTGATGGTAATTTGCTCGATTGCTGTTTTACCTGGCTACAGACTGAGGAAACACCCATAGCCGTGAAAGCCCATTGTATGCAAATCATTTATAATTTGACCACCACCTATCCGGAACTCATTCCCGAACTCAAAGCCGTGCTCGAGAATCTGCTCCCGTACGGCAGTAAAGGAGAAGTCAACAGGGCTAAGAAAATTTTAGAAGCGATCGCCTGATATTAATTGGCCTTATCGCCATTATTCAGCAGTTTATCCTCCCACTTTTTAGCAAAATCATTTAAGAAAGGTATAGATACCCCGACGATGAAACGCCAACGATTCCAATGAACATCGGTGTAGGCATCTGGATCAAAAATACCGGAACCGCCATCTTCTGGAAATACCAGCGAGCGCTTAATACGGTAGTCAGTTGTTGCCAGCGAAGCACCAAAAGTAATATCTGCTCTTTTGAGGTGCATCACCACCCCACCGCCAAAATGGTTAATATTACTCTTAAATGTAGACGCGTAGGTTTTAGCCCTGAATATTTCTCCTTCGTTAATTGTTGCCGAAGCTGCGGAAAAATCTGTTGAATAACTGATATATCCATAAACAGCATCGCTAAAAACAAAATTATAACCAATGCCAAAGTTGAGCACCGGTTTCAGCTTATCAACCAATACTGCCTGATATTCTGTATTGGTACTCTGACCTGTAAACGGCTCACTGGTCATCAGCGTATATTCACTCACCGCCCCAAAATACTCGGCACTGGCATGTATTGAACTTCGCTCAATGTTTACTCCCACCCCACCTGCTATCGAAAAGGGAGTTTTATAGGTCATATCTAAATCATTTTGCTTGTTGCGCTCATATATAGGGTTAGCCTCATTGATACCTGTATAAATGTAGTCGTAGTTAAAGGAGCCATTACCCGATAGAGAAACTGTTGGCGTTGTAATTGTAATCCCGCAGATTATCGGGTCGAGATTCCATGCCATGCCAATTTTCCACAACAAACCAGCATGCGAAAAACTATAGCTATTATTGTTTTTATAAGATTCAACATCCTGTGCTTCGGTATAAGCATATATCTGCGTTTCATCCAGAGCATTCTGCTTACGAACGGTTAAAAAGTTGGAAACACCTATACTAAATCGTTCGTTGGGGGCAAATGACCAGCTGAGACCAAACCATTCTTCATTGAACTTCTTTTGCAGGTAAACATCACCACTAAAATATTCTTCTCCAGGAATGATAGGTAGCACATCTCCATAAGTACTGCTGCTTTCCGTAAGGCTGATATCCATATTACGACGCCCTAAAAATGAGTAGGCAAAAGAGTGCTTATCCCACCCTTTAACGCGGTAGGTACCAGCCAGCAAACTGGGCGCACCACCAAAAGACGACTGCCTTTTAGGTGACGTGCGATCGCCATTACTATTTGTATCAAAGGCATATGAGCTGAGCTGATACACTTTACCACTAATCAAAAAGGCATTTTCTTCGATAAAACTCAAGCGGGCCGGATTGTAATAAACAGCGCCTAAATCCTCAACACTACCATACACCGAGTTGCTCAGAAGCATGGAGCGTGTTCCGTATTGTTCAGTCCAGTAATGGGCATCCTGGGCACTAACGCTACCCAAAATGACACTTAAAATGATCAGCAATCTGACTCTCATAGGATGGGGTATAGTGATTAAACAAATAACAAATTAGCCATTTATAATGAGAAAAACATATTTCAAAGTTAAACACGCTATCAGATAATCGTAGCGCTAAGGTTTAATTTCTTGCAATAAATGATAAAAACTGACAAAAAGCATGAAATGACCGAGCCGTTGAATAGCTTTTGTTACTTTTGTGCCGCACAACAGAAACTTTATTCATGTCGAAACAGGCACAAAATGTAAAAGAGCTGGAATTTGAGAAGATACCAAAGCTCCTTTGGAGGTATTTTTTGCCAGCCTTTGCGGGTGTCATCATCAACTCTCTTTATAACATTGTCGACCGCATTTTTATCGGGCATGGTGTAGGAGCTATGGCTTTATCGGGTCTAAGTGCTGTATTTCCCATCATGGTTATTATGATGGCGTTTGGTATGCTGATAGGCATGGGGGCTGGCGTGAGGGTGTCCCTAAACCTTGGCAAAAAAGATTTCGACCGGGCCGAGAAAGTGCTTGGCAACGCCTTTGTACTCATGGTGATTGTTGCTTTGTTTATCATGTTTCTGGGATTTACAATTAAAGATCCATTGCTTCGCTTTTTTGGTGTTAATGACGAAACCTTCGACTATGCCAATGAATATCTTAACATCATATTATTTGGATCGGTATTTAATATTGTTGGCTACTCGCTGAATAATCTGATACGCTCTGAGGGCAGTGCAAAGGTAGCCATGATATCGATGCTCATCAGTGCCGGCTTAAATCTGATACTGGATCCGATATTTATTTTTGGCCTTAACATGGGTGTGGCAGGAGCCGCCTATGCCACTATTCTATCGCAGCTGGCTTTATGTATATGGGTCATTGCGCATTTCAGAAGCCGGCGTTCGGTCATACGGCTTAGAGTGCGAAACTTTAAGCTCAACAATGAGATTATCTGGTACATCATCTCCATTGGCTTTGCTCCATTCTCAATGCAAATGGCCTCCAGCCTGGTGTTTGGTACTTTTAATGTGCAGCTGGTAAAATATGGGGGCGATCTGGCGGTTGGTGCCATGGGTGTGATCATGAGCGTGGCCATGCTATTGGTAATGACCGTTATTGCCATTAATATGGCCGCTCAACCCATCATAGGTTTCAATTACGGGGCTAAAAACTACCGCCGAGTGAAAGAAACATTGGTTATAGGACTGATATTTGCCACCATCATCTCTATACTGGGATTTGCCTTGAGCGAATTATTTCCGCGCACCATTATTAAAGCCTTTAATAACAACAGCCAGGAGCTGCTTGATATAGGCACACGTGGGTTAAGACTCTTTTTGCTGGCCCTGCCACTGGTTGGATTTCAGATTATTACCGGTAACTACTTTCAGTCGACCGGAAAAGCCGGTTTGGCAGCCCTAATCTCTTTGCTTCGCCAAGTGATTGTGCTGGTACCTGTATTGTTAATATTGCCCAAGCACATTGGCCTTGATGGTGTTTGGCTGGCCGGACCAATTGCCGATACCGTATCGGCGCTGATTACATCAGTATTTCTAATTTACGAGCTTAAGCGCCTTAACAGGGCCATTGCATTTGGGCAAAAAGAAAGCTGATAGTCACCAGGGACTACCAGCTTGATATATGATGTATTGGTTTTAATGCTAGTTATCCAGCTTTTCGATATTCTTCTGAATCTTTTTAATAGCCGACTCGATTGACTTTTCTGGTTCAATTACATTATAGGCTCCCCAGAAATCAGCATCAGCAAAGCCCATTTCAGTATCGCTCATTACCACACTTTTCTTCAAACGCTCTGTACCTTTAAAGGCTTTCTCACTTGTTCTTTCCCAATCGGTAATAGCCATTTCAATACCGGTATGGTAAACGGTATTAAACCACTTTTTCTTCCAATCCACTTTAAATGTTATCTCACCACGCGAGTAACCATAAATCCATTTACCATCTTTCTCGCGGTAGGTCACCAGATAAGAAGCTTTTGTTGGATAAACATCGGCACCGGCAGGCTTACGCTTGATAAACATCTCACCTACTGCTCTTTTATCCTCCGTATTAACATTGTAAGAAGCACTTACAATAGCCATGGTTTCAGAGTCGATGTATAAGCTGCCATAGAACAATGGTTCAGGTACCCAGTCTTTCTGCTTGAAATTTAAGATATACAATATACGATCGTCCTGACGGGTGATATTGGCAATCTCAAAATCATACTGGTCAAGTAAGTCGTATCGTAAAATCATATACGGACTCTTCATAATATCCAGCATCAGTGTTGAATATGGGCCACCCTGCAATTTGAACAATACCGTATCCAGCTTGCTGTAATCAACGCTCTTACGTCCTTTCAGCAGCTTCACTGCATCGTCCTTATGGTTCGAATAACCTTGCTTGTATACTTCCACTACAGCTTCTGATAAAGATGCATAGTTGCGGCGCTTACGAATTGTTTCGCGGTAAAAAGCAGTCATTTTATTCTCATCCTGCGAGTAGTTGTCTTTTCGATGATTCAAAACTGCCTCAATGAGTAGGTTAGGATCCTTGGGAAACACTGTAATGGCATCCAATGACACCGTTAGTAATTCCAGCTTAATCTTGTTCTTGTCGTCTTTAAGAGATGCAATAGGTACTGATTTTTTTTCATAGCCGATGTATGAGAAGGTCATATTCTTATTCAGCATTTCATTAGGCACTTTTAGTGCAAAACTACCTTCGGAGTTAGTAACTGTTGCAATGTTCGTTCCTTCAATGGTTACGTTGGCAAATACCAGGTCGTCGCCACTGTTTGCATCCACAACTTTTCCTTTGATTTCTTTATAGGTGCCTTCTTCAAAAACCCGCTTCTCTTTTTTTACCACTCCCTGGGCCATAAAAGAGATGGAGAGCATTCCTGCCATCAAAATCCAAAAGAAACGTGTGCTTAATCCAATTGATTGACTATTTGCTTTCATGATATTTAGGTTTAATTGTTTATTTATTGCATTGTCATCATAAGGACAGCTCATAAACTTCCATACCCTTATCGAAAGTTCATTTTTTTTTATCAGGCAGAAGTTTTGAAGGCAGAAGGCAGAAGAAATAAGTCAGTGGTCAGTAGATAGTAGTCAGAGGAATGAAGATAGAAGAAAAATAACGTTTTAATCTAGAGCACCATGAGATTCGTTATCAGCCATAAGCAATTAGCCTTTTAATTAGCATCACGGAAAATGCTAACAACAAGCATCTGGCAGCTCTTCATAATTGATGATAATCATCTTTTCATATCGCCAATAAGCCCCCAAAACACATGTGCTTCTCATTTACTTTCCTTATTTTGCGGCACTAATAATTAACACACAACGATTAAACCATGAAGAAAGTATCTACCAAACTGCTGTCACTGGCCTTAATGCTATTGACTGTAATGACTTCTTTTGCTCAAAAAGAGCGCTCTGAGATTGAAGACAAATACAAATGGAATTTCACTGATTTGTATGAAAGTGACCAGGCCTGGTCGGCTGCCAAAGATAAGCTGGCTAAAGAAATGGAAAAGGTGAGCAGCTATAAAGGCCTGTTGGGCACATCTGCCGCCAGCCTGTTGGATTACATGCAATATTCAGAACAACTGATGAAGGAAGGTTACCGCCTTTACATTTATGCTTCACTTAAATCGGATGTTGACCTGCGCGATGCAGATAACATGGGTCGCGTGAAGGAAATCCGCCAGGTATTTATCGACTATGGCCAGAAGGCCTCGTTTGTAACACCTGAGCTGGCTGCCATCCCTGAAGCCACCATGAAGCAGTTTATCAGTGAGGAACCGAAACTAAAAATCTATGAGATGGGACTGATGGATGTGTACCGCATGAAGATGCACACCCTGTCGGAACTGGAAGAAGCTGTAATGGCTAAAACAGGTATGATCACCGGTACCGCTAATGCAGCATTCAGTGTATTCAGCAATGCCGAAATGCCACGCGCCAGCATTATGATGGATGGTAAAGAAACCGAACTGACACCAGCCAGCTTTAGCGTTGCCCGCTCATCGGCCGACCGTGAGCTGCGCCAGGAAGCCACTAAAGTATACTGGGACAACTACCTGAAATACGAAGGCACCTTCGGTGAGATGCTGAACGGTCAGGTTAAAGTAAACGTTTTCCGTGCCAAAGCCCGTAACTACAATTCGGCTTTAGAAGCTGCCGTTAAGCCCAATAATATTCCGGTTGAAGTATACAAGTCGCTGGTTGCGAATGTGAATAATAATCTGGAGACTTTCCACCGCTACCTGGCGCTTAAGAAGCGTATGCTGGGTGTTGATGAGCTGATGTACTCAGATATGTATGCACCAACCGTGAAAGGTGTGGAACTGAAATACTCTTACGAGGAGGCACAGGAGCTTATCCTAAAATCATTAAAGCCACTTGGTAAGGAATATGTAGAAGTGGTTGATAAAGCATTCAACAGCCGTTGGATTGATGTGTATCCTAACCCCGGTAAGCGCAGCGGTGCCTATTCAAACGGTGGTGCTTACGATGTGCATCCTTATATCCTGATGAACTACACCGACCAGTATAACGAGGTGAGCACACTTACTCACGAGCTGGGACATACCATGCACAGCTATTTCTCAAATAAAACACAGCCTTTTGCTACAGCCGATTATGCCACTTTCGTGGCTGAGGTAGCCTCTACTTTCAACGAGGTGTTGCTGAACGACATGATGCAGAAAAAGCTGAAAGACGATGATTTACGTCTGTCCTTATTAATGAGCATGCTCGATGGTTTCAAAGGCACCTTGTTTCGTCAGACACAATTTGCCGAGTTTGAACTGGCTATACATGAAGCAGCTGAAAAAGGTACGCCTTTAACCGGTAAAGTGTTAACACAGATGTATGGCGATATTACCCGCAAATACTACGGACACGACAAGGGTGTGTGTACTGTTGAAGATAATATTGCAGTTGAATGGGCTGCCATTCCTCACTTCTACATGAACTTTTATGTGTACCAGTACAGTACTTCTTTTGTGGCCTCACAGGCTTTAGCAGCCAAAGTGCTGGAAGGTGATAAAGAAGCCACCAAGCGTTACATCGAGTTCTTGTCATCAGGTGGCTCAGACTATCCTATTGAGCTTTTAAAGAAAGCCGGTGTGGACATGACTTCATCAGAACCGTTTGATAAGGCTATTGAAGCCATGAACGGCATCATGAACGAGATTGAAGCTATTTTGAACAAGAAGAAATAAGCAAGTCTTTATTATAGTATCGAAACGATAGACACAAGATTAAAGACTACTTCTAATACAATTTAAAACCTGTCGGGATTTAAAATCCTGACAGGTTTTCTTTTTTGTAGCCTATTTGGTTGTTGGCCCTCGCCTTTGATTTCTCTCAAATCCAACAGCCCTTAAAACGGATAACTATCCATGCAGAAACCGATAACTATCGGTTTTTAAGATCGATAAGCATCGTTTTTTTTGTGTAATAAAAATGGTTACCAAGCGCACTTTGTATGCTCTATCAATCCATAACAAAAGCCAGGCTATCCCTAACGTGGCTTTGTGTTACTATATAGGCCGGAGGCCTTGTTGATTATGATGTAGCGAGACGCTACGCCAAACGATTTACATTATTTAGTTCCTATAAGGAACGGGGTGATCTGATTTCCTCTCTATCTCACTTATCAAATTTACTAGATATCATAGCAACAAACCCTGTGAATATGATAGCTCTAAAAATATAAATATGAAAATTACTGAGCACATAGGAAATTGTAACCTGTTCAGGAGAGCGTCCCATTAACCTTGATGGAGCATCTCCCAATAGCAAATCTATCATTATAATTGATATTAAGATAATGAAACCTATTCCAAGATATTTCTTACTTCTACTATTCATTTTTTTGCAGTGGCATTTTTTCACTCATTCTCAAAGGTTTGTTTAATACATATTCCCAATAATCATAACTTACAGATGTATTATCTTTAGCTGTTTTATAATACCCGCCGCTGGCGCGGATTTGAATACATGCTACAGTTTTATAACCAAAACATCCAGGAAGCCATTTTCTTCCATAGCACAGATTTCAAATCTGCGCTAGCGGCGGGGAAGTGACAGACTTCGCTTAGCGATGGGCTCATAGCATCAAATATAACAAATGCTACCCTAAAAATAGAGCCGCTTTTGTTGTTAAATCATTTGTACTTTACTAAACCTCGCGAAAGGATTACTCCGGGAGCGGCGTACTTTACCATCACTCCTCATACATCATTTTGCGGGTCATACCACCGTCTATCACCAGGTTAGTGCCATTTATAAAGTTATTGTCTGGTTGTGTGAGATACATACAGGCCCTGGCAATATCAGCCGGCCGGCCTACCCGTCCTGAAAAGTGCTGTGTATGATCTTTAGCGCGCAGTTGAGCGTAATCACCTGTTTCTATCCACCCCGGACTAATACAGTTAACCTGTATGTTATCTGTTGCCATTGAAGCCGCCAAAGCATGAGTCAGGGCAATAATACCACCTTTAGACGCTGCATAGGCTTCACTGTTGTGCTCCGACATCAAAGCCCTTGTGGAAGCAATGTTTACAATGGCACCTCTTTTATTTGGCCGCATCAGCTTAGCAGCTTCGCGTGCACATAAAAAGGCACCTCGCAAATTTGTGTTAATCACACTGTCCCATTCATACACAGTTATTTCATAAGGTGATTTAAAGCTGGTAACACCGGCATTATTGATTAATATATCAAGACAACCATATTGATTCTTTAAGCTTTCAAATAGGTTCACAATTTCATTTGCCACACTAATATCCGCCTGATATACCGCTGCTACTCCCCCATCCTGATGGATCATATCAGCCGTATTCGCGGCCATCTGCCCAGATTTATCCACCACCAAAACTGTTGCCTGGCAACGGGCATAACTCCTGGCTATCTCTCGCCCTATACCAGAGCCAGCACCTGTTACTAATACAATTCTATTTGGAAAGTTATGTGTCATTGGTTCAATTTTATTGTTCAATGCTATTCACAGTTTACACGGAATTGTAATCCATGCCAGTACTTTACGAAAACAGCACAAATTATAATATATGCCTCAACAGAGGATTTTGTTATATTATTCAAAGCACTGTACTTGAAATTCCATTACCACTCCATCTTTCTTCTTATATAAGTAAAGCGTATCAGAGTAGGCCTTTCTGAATATTGAATCACCACATTCCAGAAACTCGACAAGAGGGTTGTACGAAGTTGGGCCCCATTCATAAGCCATGATACTCAATGAATCACCTTTTATAGTATGAACCAATGTGGTTCCTTTGTATTCATCACTTGCTTTAACCCTTAGATTAATAGCTTCATTGTTCTTAACTAAAGGAAACTTTTCTAATGTTTCTTCAGTAATATTATTCATCATTCGTACTCCTAAATAACTTAATCCAATTAGAAAAATGACAAATAGAAAAAAGTATAGGCCGGCCTTGGAACTCATAATATTAGGTTGAATTATTTGCTTAAATTCCTTCATTTTAGTCCACTATTCCACGCGATGGATTAGCACGGGGGCTGGGCTAGAGTCCAGTAAATTCGTCATTATTATCAATAGCAAAGAAGTATACCTTACTGTCTCGAAGAATAAATATTGAATCAGAATATGCTTTTTTAGAAATAGAATCGCCATTTTTTAAAAAGCTACCTATGCTTTCAGGATAATAGTCGTCATTAATTAATGTTGGTAACTTCAACTTCGAGCCACTACTTAATTGTATATAAGTATCATCCCCTATAAACACTTTAGTTACTTCCCCTTCAAATCTTTGCTGATAGCTAAGTTCATCATAGCTCTGCCAGTCTTGATTATATTTAAAAATAACATAAAATGCCATCACAATTGCTCCTACAATTATTCCGAATATTATTTTAATGAAGTGCTTATTTTCTATACTTATCATGTCTAAGACATTTTACACAGTGCAAGCGTGGTATAATATACTATTCCTGCTCCACACCATTCAAACCCAATTCAGCAGCTACCTGCTGCATGCCTTTGATTGTTTCGTCAATCAGCTCCTCAATTGGCATATTTAATAGTTCGGCGCCTTTGGTAATAATCCCCCGGTCAACCTTAGCTGCAAAACGCTTATCTTTCCAACGCTTCTTAACTGATTTAACGCTTAAGGTGTGAATACTCTTATCGGGCCGCACCAATACAGCTGTGGTTACCAATCCGCTCAGCTCATCGCAGGCATACAGTACCTTTTCCATGGTATGTAATGGCTCTACATCGGTACAGATACCCCAGGCGTGACTTAAGATGGCACGGATATAATCATCGGGCCAGTTGGCTTGCTTCAATATCTCTTCTGTTTTAAGGCAATGCGCATCCGGATACATTTCATAGTCGAGATCATGCACCAGCCCTATTATCCCCCATTTCTCTTCATCTTCGCCATATAGCCCTGCAAAATGGCGCATCACGGCTTCAACAGCCAAGCCATGGCGATACAAACTATCGGTTTGATTATAGGTGCGAAATAATTCAAGCGCCTGTTCTCTGGTTGGAATTGTTGTCATAGTTCTGATGTGTTTGAATGGTCGTTTAATACCGATAACTATTCAAAATGCGCCTTTAGTTCGTTTCACTCCTAAAAACACTATGAATATGTATCGGCATTATACCAGCGCATTTTAATATTTAAACGGTATAAGATAATAAAAAACATTGGTGTACGGTTAAAATCTATATATAAGTCCAGGCAAATTGCATTTAACGGTAATATTTCCATTGTGTTAGCTCAAGCCGCTATGGCTCCCGTTTTGACACGGGACAAGTCTTTCCTTTCTTCCTTCAGTTGAAGAAAGGAAACAAAGAAAACCGCCGACGGGTTTCTCACTTACCAATCAAGGCCTTGTTGATGAGAAATAAAGAACTCACTACGCTCAAACAGCTTTATTTCTTTGCATCAACTTCAACCAATGGGGCCCAAGCTGCGAAACCTAAGTCGGAAACAAATTACTAAGAACTTGAAAATATTTTAAATGCGATTGTCCTATTAATAAGCCCCGGGGTATTACCTGTAAAACTAGTATTAGATATTACATGCTATTTTAGCCACAGCAATATCTGATTAAACAGATTTTTAGTTCCGCTTTGCGGAACAATTTGTGATAATCCGTGTCATCTGTGGTTATAAAAAAATATTTAGCGCTTAACGCAACATTAAGTTTTTTAATCGACTAACTGCATCAATTAACGCAAAATGTTTCACTATGAGGATTTAAAGTTATTGTAGTCATGAAATTAGTGGACAAAAGAGGGAATTTAATCCATCTATAGTTTAAAGCACAATCCCTGTCTTTGGCCCATACCATCATTTAATTAACTTCCGTTGCGTAAACAAATATTATTCTGCATATTCGCTAAGGAATTAGTTACGCCAAATCACCATTATTTTGAAGTACCATCCTAAATCCATAAAGAATAATCTGGCCCTTACTATGGGCTTATTTGTGATGCTCACGGTAATGGCACTGGGCTGGGTGCATTATTATGCGGTGCGTGCTTCTATCATGGACGATGTTTATAAAAACGAGCTAATCACCGACCTGAAAGCCCATCAAAGCAACCTGCTGATTATACTGGAAAAAGCCATTGAAACATCAGCTACCATTGCCGATGATCCCGCCTTCATTCAGTGGTTTAGTGGAATGGATGATAGTCCCGAAACTAAGCAAATTGCCCTACAGAAGTTAGACTTTCTGCATAAAAACCTGGGTTATCCGTCTGTTTTTGCAGTAAGTAATACCACCAATGAGTATTGGTGCGAAGACTTTCGATTGCTCGATGTGGTTTCTGAGGAAGACCCCGATGACAGCTGGTTTTTTGAAACACTGCGCCATACGCGCAAAAGCACACTCAACTTCGACTATAATAATGTGCTAAAACAATCCATGCTGTTTGTGAATGTGATTATGGGTGATACCCATCAACCGATAGGCGTAGCTGGTGTAGGTATTGATCCGAGTATTCTTATCAAACAGTTTGAACAAAACAAACCATCGTCCAATACCCTGCTATGGTTAATTGACAGTAAAGGTAAGATACTGCTATCAGAGAATACCGCGGAGATTAACACCAGCCTGTCGGGTCTGTTTGAAACCTATGTGGTGGATAGTATATTAAACAGCCTGGGAGAACAGATTATACGCGAGGTGCATTTCAGCAATGAAAAATATGAGCTGGCTACCATGCCCGTTGGTGCTGCCGATTATAAGGTGGTGATGATTATACCCCAAAGCGACCTGCTGGAAATATTAGATGTTATTGGGTATAATACCGTATGGCTCACCATCATTATGCTGATATTGACCCTAATAGTTGCATCGTGGCTGGCCCGTAACATTTCAAGGCCAATCGTACACCTCACGCAGCTGTCCAGCCAGTTGGCACACTCAAAACTGGATGTTACGGTAAAAGAAAAACTGGTTAATCGCAACGATGAAATAGGTCAGCTGGCCAAAGAGTTTGCCAGCATGCAGAAGCAGCTATCGCTGGTGATAAAGCACCTGAACACCGCCAATGCTGATTTGGAAAAAGAGAAAAGCCAGCTAAAAAGCATCAATATTGAATTGAACACCGCCATTGAAAAGGCATCAGAAAGTGAGAAGCTGACCAAAGCATTTATGGCCAATATCAGCCATGAAGTGCGCACCCCAATGAACAGCATCATGGGCTTTGCACAATTGCTACATGCCGAACTCATTGACAATAAAGAGCTCAGCCCCTTTGCTAACCTTATTGTTGAGAATGGTCATCACCTGCTGGCTATCCTCAACAATATTATTGAAGTAGCCAAAATGGATTCAGGCGTTACAAAACCGTCACCTGGCAAATTCTCAGTTAACCATATCATTGAAGATGGCATCAAGCTCTTTTCTTATGGTTTAAAAAGCAATATCCAACTCATCAACCGGACCGACTCTTCTCATCCTGAAACCTTTATTGTTTCTGATGAATTATTGGTACGACGAATATTAAACAACCTTATTTCCAATGCCATTAAGTACACTCAAAAAGGAACCATTGAAGTAGGGTTTACAAAAACAGCCAAAGAAATAGTACTGTTTGTGTCTGACACAGGTATTGGCATCGATAAAAAAGACCAGGAGTCAATTTTTAAACCTTTCTGGCAAGCCAGCAATTCGAGCTCCATTAATGAAGGTGCGGGCCTTGGTTTGGCCATCTCAAAAAAAGTGGTTGAACTGCTTAATGGCCGAATATGGCTGGAAAGTGAACCAGGTAAAGGCTCGGTGTTCTATTTCTCATTGCCTGTATAAAAAACGCCCCTGACATTCTATCCAAAATACCAGGGGAGCTTACTAATCCTATGAAAAGCAATTTTATTTACTGCTCAATTGGCTGATTACTTTCAATGGCTTTATTGGCATCATCGGCCAAACGCATGATAGTTTTTACAACATCAGGATGCTGCTCTGCCACGTTTATGGTTTCCCCAATATCAGATGATAAATCATATAAATGAGGTGTTGTTAGTTCTCCTGTCCAGTGTTTACCAGGCAGTATTAATTTCCAGTTTTTATATCGCACACTCATCAAACCACCGGTTGCCCTGAAGCCGTATATAGCTTTATGAGGCGATTTTGCACTCTTTACTCCCTTCATCAATGGCAGGATATTTTTGCCATCGATCACGCGGTCATCAGGCACATCTGCGCCTGCTATGCGTGCCATTGTGGTAAACAAATCCATAGCGGCAATTGGCTCATCACAGGTCGCTCCGGCAGGAATATTTCCCGGCCATGTCATGATGCAGGATACACGAATGCCTCCATCGTATCGCTCCTGGTATTTGCCTTCGCGCAGTAAATGCTTACGCTCAGGATTGGTAAAACCAAATTTGCCATAGCAATTCTCCAGTTCCTCATCGCGGTGCACCAGCGGACCATTATCTGACGAAAACACGATGATCGTATTGTCTTCGATGCCCAGGCGCTTCAAAGTATTCATGATGATGCCCACCGATGTATCCAGGTACTCCACAGCATCGCCATAGGCAGCTGCTTTACTTCGACCTTCAAAGCCCTTGGGTACAAACCATGGCGTATGGGTTTCGATATTGGCATATTGCAGGTAAAACGGTTTATCCTGTTCCTTCACGGCACGATATATAAATTTACACGCTTCACGGGTAAACAAAGCCGGTAGCTCGGCCAAATCATTATTGTCGCATCGCTTGATAATCTGAGCCTGCTCAATAAGCGGAATAGCCGGATCGCTTACACCATTGGGCCGCCAGCCACTATTACCAATCCGTTCCGGTCCATGATCATTCGGGTAAGGAATACCCAGAAATTCATCAAAACCGTGCACGCAAGGCAAATATTGTGGCAGATGCCCCAAATGCCACTTACCGTATAAACCGGTGGTGTAGCCTTGAGCCTTCAACAACTCTGCAATGGTCGTCTCCATTTCATCCTCCAGGCCATGCTTCGAGTGAGGGAACAACACAAACAAGCCCTTTCCCTCATTAATTCTTGGCGCGTATCGGCCGGTTAACAAAGCAGCCCGTGAAGGTGTACAGGTGCCATGTGGTGCATAAAAACTGGTGAATTTCATGCCTTTGGCCGCCAGCTCATCCAGATTGGGTGTTGAGATGTCTTTGGAGCCAAAACAGCTTAAATCATCGTAACCCACATCATCCGCTAAAATATGGATGATATTAGGTTGTCTGACTGGCTCATTGCCAAACACCGACAGGCTTGTCAAGCTTATCATGACACTTGCCAGCAATACATATTTTATTCTGTTCATCGTCTGTTTACTTTTTTTGATATTCGGGATTAAGAGTGGTTGGCACAGGAGCATCAGTCTCATTAAGCCAATCAACCAGTTGTTTATTCAAGGCTTCAGCCACCTCAGGATATGTATTCACCAGGTTGGTACTTTCTCCCGGATCATCTTTCAGATTGTACAACTCCCTCTCATTGTCTTCGTAGTAGACGTGTAACTTCCAGTCTCCCTTTATAACGACTGAACCAGGTGTTGTCCGAAAATAAGGATCTCGTGCCTGATCCGTTTCAGGATTAATGGCCTGCAAATAAATGGGAAAATGAAAAAAGAGCGCCTTACGTTTCAAGTCTTTATCTTTTGTGATCAATTTCACCAGTGATTCGCCATCCAATATCTGCTTAGTATCCGGTTTGACACCCGCAATAGCCATAAATGTCGGGTAAAAATCCAGGCCTGACACTTGCTGGTCTATCACTTTACCAGAAGGGAAAACGGATGGCCATCGCATAATAAGTGGCTCCCTGATACCTCCTTCGTAGTATGAGCCTTTCCCTGCCCTGGCAGGGTATTGTGACGAGATATTAGCGATACCTCCATTATCTGAGAAAAATACAACCAGGGTGTTTTCTGAAATACCACAATCATCGAGACAAGCAAGCAGTCGCCCAACATTATCATCCATGGATTCCACCATGGCGCCATAAATAGCATCATTGCGCCCTATGCATCCTGACTTTTGCTCATATTTTTTAATCAGCTCAGCCTTTGCTTGCAGAGGTGTATGGACCGTATAGTAGGGCAAATAGAGGAAAAATGGTTGTTCACTTTCTGTAGCGCTGCTTTTGATAAAATCAATGGCTTCACTTGTCAGCCGGTCAGTCAGATACTCACCATCAGGGCCATCTTTCAAAGCAGCATTCTTATATGGACTGAAGTAAGACTTAGGGTGACCGGCATGCGAACCGCCAATATTCAGATCAAACCCCTGCGAACAAGGATCTTCCCCTAAATGCCACTTGCCCATTGAAGCAGTGTTATAACCCGCTGACTTCAGTTTTTCGGCTATCGTTACTACACTGTCAGCTAATACAGTACTATTCACGACTGGTATGAGCTTCCTGTTGATGGACTTGCCCCTTTCCGAGGAACCAACAGTGTATATCCCGTGCCTTGGTGTGTTTTGACCAGAGATGATGCAGGCCCTGCTTGGCGCACAATTGGCTGCGGGTGCATAGGCGTTATTGAACATGACACCGGTTTCAGCCAGGCGGTCAATATGCTTTGTTTCAAAATAGTTGGAACCACGATAACTCACATCCTGCCAACCTAAATCGTCCACAAGGATTAAGAGAATATTAGGCTTACTTGCTGATTTCGGCTTTATAGCACTATAACTATTGAATGTTGTTAAAACCAACAGTGATGCAAGGACTACAAACGTTTTTAATTGCATGTTCTATTTATTTCTTTTTTCAGCTAAATTGTCTCCCTCGTGCTGTTGCAACCCGAGGGAGACAGATCCATTCTCACATACTAATATATCAACTCAAACAATTCTGCTACTCCAGGAGTATCTTTTTTACAAACTCTCCTTTTGTACTATCAAGCACCTGTACAACCACCAACTCCTTTTGTCGGGATGATAGTGAAATAGTGGATACGCCTTCCTGAATAATTTCCTTTTTCAACATCTTACCAGCTAAACTATAAACACTTACCTGTGCTGACTTGCTACCCAAAAGCTCAACCTTTATATGACCACCCTTAAGCGCATATAGGTTTACCCATTGCCCGGCAACAGATTGTTTAATAGCTGTTGAAGTAGCTGCTAATTGGGTTATTTCACCACCACTTAATGCAGAACTATATATTCTGACATCAACCATTTGTCCAACAAACCTGCGCCCCATTTGATCGTTTCCAATAGTGACATCGCCTTGTGCCACTGTATTGATTGCCACACTCGATGGATAGGTAACTTCCTCTATGCCATCAACAAACAGCTTAACATCATCAACTGTAGGACTGCCATCATCGTCAAACACGCATGCCACATGATGCCACTGACCATCAGCTACATTGGTACTACCGATGATATTACCACCGCCAGGCTCCAGTCGTAAAACACCGTTTGTCTCCAGGCGAAATGCCCATTTAGTAGATGTGGCTGCTTTACCCCAGGCAGCTATGGCCTTGCTGTTAGTCGATGTCTTAATCCAGGCACTAATGGTACGGGCATTGGTTCCTTCTTCCCCTCTGTATCCAGGTACGGTAATATGCGCACTTCCATTAAAGTCAGCGACTGCACCATGCTTTGAATCAGTAATAAATTCAACGCCTGCATTCAATCCATCACGATGGTATAATGAGGCATCCTGTGCATCTCCATCAAACTGATAGTGCACCTGCAGATCGCCCCCTTCGGACGCCACAGTTATATAATCAGTAAGCGTTTTTGTATCAGTCCCGGCACTATTGGCAACCGTGAGACTTACCTCATAAGTACCGGGTGTATCATAGCGAACAATTGGATTAATGTCCAGGCTGGTAGCCGGTGAACCTCCTTCAAACTGCCACTGGTAACTCTGTGGATGCTGTGTGCTTAAATCGGTAAACTGTATTGAACTGCCCACCACTGCATTCACATAGTTGGCTTCAAAGTTGGCGACAGGCGCTTCTACAGCCACTCCATGCAGTGGCGAACACCAGAATCCACGCCCATCGGTGGACACGGTAATCAGGCTTTCGTCACGAGTATCACCATAGTAAATATCCATACCCGACACCCGAACCGCCGGTAAACCATTGGAAAAGTTGATCCAGTCAGACATGCCGGATTCTTTATAAAACACGCCTATATCGGTTCCTACATAGATGCCCTCAGTGGCTGTCTGATCAATCGTCATCTCCAGTAAAGCTACTGCCGGCAGATTGCTGGTTAAATCAGTCCATGAAGCACCCTTATTGGATGAGCGGTAAACCTTACTACCCTGCAGGATGAAAACCACACTCTCATCAGTTGAAAGAGCAGCAATATCATTGACTGACACCCCTGACAATGGCAGATTGCCCGTTAAATTGGTGTACGATGGGGTAGCAGCATTTATATTATCACTGCGATAGAGTTCTGTTCCCCTGGCCACATAAAACACATCCTCATTAGCTCCAGACTGTTCTACCTTCTGTATCTTAGACGTTCCTGCAAACGATGAAATGGTAGTCCAGTTAACTGACGCAGCGCGCACATTATTGCTTCGTTGCAGCTGCTTAAATCCGGCAAAAAGCGTATTAACATCGCTTTTATGTAATACACCGGTCCCGGTATACTCACCACGATCGGTGTTGTCAGGATTAATTCTAGAGTAGTTAAACCCACCATTAGATGAACGGCTCACCTTTTCATACTTCAGGTGATATACGTATTGTTCATCAGTTGGGTCTATAATACAGGTCGCTTCATCACCGCCCCAGGGAGTATACCACACTCCATTATTATTGAGTTTAACCCCACAATGCATAGTACCACCAGCCACGTTTGTTTTCTTTGTCTGGCTTTGGGTACATTCATACACCTCGGCGATAGGCAAACCATCGGTTATCATCTGAAACTGATTGGCGTCATTCAGGTAATAGATGCCTCCGTCATTGGCAGCGTACAGGGCATTATTATGTGGTGAAAAAGCCCAGTTCAACTGATCCATGTGCAGATTATCCCCATCAGTGGTCACTCCATTGAAAAATTGCGTCCAGGTGCTTCCGCCATCTTCTGATTTCCAACTTTTAACGCCACCGGCCCATACCTTGGATGCATCAGCAGGATCAACCACTACAAACAGATTATAGTTGGGCTGTCCCCTCGAAATAGCACCATCATCTTTATAGCCTGTTATACAAGGAGTGGTACCTGACTGCTTGGTAAAACTTACTCCTGCATTGGTTGATTTATAGAAGCCTTCAAAGGAGTCATCACCAAGATGGTCTCTGGCATTTAATACAAATACCTGATCAGGTGCTGCAGAAGTAACCGCTATTTTCATAAAACAGCCTTGCCCGAATGAGGTGTTTTCTGTCCAGCTGACACCACCATCGGTTGAACGATAGAACTGACTGGTGGCACCATTGGTGGCCGCATATAAAATATCCGGATTTGTCGGATGAGGTTTTAAGTCTTCAACTTTGCTGGATGCCTGCACCAGGCTCCAGGATTCACCACCATTGGCAGAACGGTAAATACCATTACCAGCTCCAGCAATAATAACATTTTCATTGCCCGGCTGAATCAATAAAGCCTTCACTTCTGTAGTTATTGAGGTCGTATTCCAGGTGTCACCCTCATCATTGGTGATATACACCCCCATATCTGTCCCAATTAAAATCGTATTTGGTTCTGAGGGTTTGATGGCACTCACATACACCTGCTCAGGAATATTGTCGCATAAGGGTTCCCATGAGGCTCCCCCATCCATCGTCTTGAACAATCCACTTTTGAAACAGGACACATACAAGGTTTGAGGATCACTGGGATGAAACTGAATATCTTTAACACGGCCACCATCTCTTTTGGTTCCATTACGAGGCCCTACATTCACCGGACCATAGCAATACCAATGCCCTTCCATTTCAGCATTTGCCGCATTCATCATATTTCTGTAAGCGCTGCTTACTGCTTTAGCCGGTATCAGATGTCCATTTTCATCGCTACGCTTTGAGTTGATGGCATACCAACGCTCAAACTGCTTATGTCGGTCTCCCTGATAATGCTCGTGGTTTGACCAATAGGCATCAAAAGCATCACGCGCCTCCTGCATGTTCACATCAGGCTGCTCCATCATATCAATCCAAACTGGCAAATCTGAATGTTCCGTACTATTATCGCTTGTTGATACTTTACGATTAAAGTTTAATAATTTACCAACCACTATAAAGGCAAGTAGTGGCAACATCACACTCCACAATTTATAACTCTTCATATCATTATTGTTTTTCTCATGCGCCGGAAAAGAGCTTTCTCTTTTCCGGCTTTGCATGAATCCACTCAAGAAACTCTATCTAATCATACCTGTTATCTGGATAATGCTACTTTCCGAACCAGAATTTTCCCAGTACCATCTTCAATCTTAACCAGGTAAATCCCATTGATTACATTTGGGTTAATAACTGTTTGCCCGGCTTCGATATCTGCTTTATAAATATTCTGTCCATTAACAGAATAGATCGATAACGAAGTCGAGCGCTCTGAAGAAATATTTATACCATTGCCGGTAGAAAATACTTCACACCAGGCATTTATTTTATCGTCATATAAATCAGTTGATACACCATGCAAAGCGGTGATTTCACTGGCCGACAGTGCAACATCATAGATCCTGACTCCATCCAGCATTCCTGTCCAAAAATAATTATTGCTGTATTCCGCTGCTCCAATGCGAACATCCTGGTTAACTACAGTTTCTATAGTTTGAGCAGGATTATAAGAAGCGTTTATATTAATAGGCGTAAATACACCATCCACATAAATTTTGACATCCTGAACAGCTGGCCCATCAACAGGATTGTAGGTAACGGCAACATGGTGCCATTGATCATCGTTTAAGCCTGATACAGTTGATTGCACGTTACAAGCTCCTGCTTCAATCCTAATTGTACCAGTGGCATTATGAATCATCACATTAAACATTTGTTTACCGCTGTTAGTCCCCCACGCTACTATGGACTTTCTTGATGGCCCCGATGAAGGGGTTTTAAACCAGGCAGCTACCGTCCTTTGGCCATCCCCTCCAATACCTTTATATCCTGTTATTGATAAGTACTTAAGCGTTTCACCAGGGGCTTCCCAGGCACTGCTGGCGGTTCCGTCCTTATCATTGCCAAAAACAGGCGCTCCATAGTTGGAAACGGCAGTAATGGCATTTGAACCGTCATCATTCAGATTTCCACTGAAGTTATAACTTGCTAATTGTCCATAACTTGTAACAAAGCCTACCGATACCATTGCAACAATTAATGCCACTTTTCTAAATACACTCACTTTTCTCATTTTGTAAATTTTTTTCATGGATTATAAAATAAGGGTTTGATGCAGCCGACACCAACATGGCCTGGATGATTTTGGGGCTATTCCCTTTTAAATTCATCCATTACCAGAGTGATGTCAGCCATTATTTTCAATGATTTATAATTACTACCCCACATCACAGAAGTGCTTTATTTTCTGCCAATTAGGGATGAATAAATGATATTAATGACTATTTTTTCTTTCAAATTTTGGATATAGGATGTCCAGCGCTGATAACTCCTTATCCTGTATTAATGGAGGAATATCAACGTAATCTTGGTTCTACACACTCAAAGTGTTAGGAAGAGTATGAAGAATGAGCCAACTAAAATGTCACTTCCATTCTATTATTATCTGCACCAATTGCCAATACAGCAATAGATCCTTCAGGTAAATTAACCGAGAATTGATTGTTTATATTGACATGAACTATGGTATCATCTACATACACTTCATAAGCAACAACATTCTCATAACCATTCATATTAAAGGTATATGTTGCTCCTGTGTTGTAACGATTAGCAGTTCCGGTAACAATTGCCTTATTTCCTTTATAAACATCCACCAGTGCCTCACGGATATAGTGTAAGGGCTGTGAGGGTTCGCTATACCCCAATTCCTCAATACGTGCTTTTACATCAGCTGATAAATCATACCCCCACAGGTCGAAAAAGCTGATCAAATCGTAACCACTTATCTTACTAGCCAGGTAGGCAAATTCATGATGTTCAACTCCCCTTTCAGGGTCCGGCGTAATCCTTATTTCCTCATGCAAGTCTTTATAGAAATCTTCCATTCCCAATACCTGTGAAAAATACAGCTCCAATTGCCAGAAATGAACCAGTTGTTCAAAAAAGTATTTCTTATCAACGGCTCCAGTTGCATCCATATGCTTCATACCTTCAACCATAAATGAATTATACGCTGCCATATATTTATCTTGCGTTTCGAGGCGCGACGGATTGCCAAAAGCCGCTTGCACATATAATGAATAAACATTATTTGAGACCTCACCCAGGACGCTCTCGTTAGCCATATTTTTCCACCTAAAGCCTGGCCTGGTCTGATTAACATGTCCTACTTCGTGAGCAGGTCCCCAAATATCAGTTGTTCTTAAACGATCAACATCACACAACTTAGGCATCGTAGATGGATTATATTCTGTCCGAAAACTTGTCGCATGCATATAGGTAGCCGCAGGAGAAGACCTAAAGAGCATTCTTGATTTATTGGTGCGCTTGTATTTGTAAAATCCCAAAAACTGTTCTTCGAGCCACACGATCGAATCATATACTTCTATTAAGCGCGTCGGATCCGGAGTATACTTTTTCAGGTCCTCAGTATTGAATATGATATGGGAATATTTACCCAACAAGTCAATGCGATTACTTACTGCTGAACTTAGCATACCTTGCCATTCCTCATTGGTGTTTTGCTCAATATCAAAGCATCCATTGACCTGACCATTCGCAAAGTTGACTTTAACCTGTTCATCCGAATTGTTGTGATAAAGCAAATAAATCAAGCCACTGATTTCAGCCTTTATTTTATTAACACCAGGTTTGAGTACATAATTTTGACCGGAAAATCCGGATCCTTTATCGTCATCATGATCAATTATCCGAACCACCAGTTCATCACTGTGTTCCTCCGCAAAAACAAGAAGTTCGTCACCTTGAGCAATATAGATCCCGGTTACATTATCAAGCAAACCATAGGTTGATGTTTTGTTAAGGCTACTTTGAATGGAAGGATGCGGGTAACTCTTGTACGTTTTTATGCGACGATCATCGTAAGTTTCATCATAAAGAGATAATGCTATGTTTCGGAACACAGAATTAGATATCGATTCCAGTGCTTCTCGCTCTACGCCAGCTTTTATGGCAGAACAGCTTTTATCGGTGAAGGCATCAGGAATATCCATGCTAATCCCTTCATTATAAAATTCAATTTCCTGAATGGAAACAACATCTCCAACACCTGATGATATATCGAAAACCAGCTTTTTAATTTTATCCTGGTATTGTGCAGGTATCTTTATCTTTTTGGGTGCAGGATCATCGGCATAATCCATTTCAAAGATGTTGATGAAATTCTCAGGATCATCTTTTGTTGATACCTTTACTGTACCCTTTTTAATCCTACCGTTACTCCCAACCTGACGCGGCCAGTAATAAATAAACTCAAAAGATGGAGCATTATCGGGAAATGTTGCCGTTATAACAACAGGAAATTCAGTTGGTGGATTATCCGTAATCCACGGGCTGTGATACTTGGTTGATAAATCTCCGTCAAATGCCATACTCAGGGGCTGTGAAGCTCGTTCAGTATGGTTGACATGCAATTCCAAACTATTAATGCTCACTTTTTCCGGATCGCCATTTATAATCTCATCCGGATCACCTGGTATGTATTCAAATTTAGGTATCTCAACCTCAATTGATTCATCATTACTACAAGCATATATTATACTTATGGCAATAATTCCTATCAGGAATATAGCTTTATGTAGATTTTTTCTCATCGAAATTGATTTAGTGTTTAAAAAGCAGAGGCAATTACTCTTTGATTATGCTATCACCTAATTGCTTAAACTTCCAACGGTTGTTCCAGGATTCAATATGTTCATCTTCTAAAATCTGGCGAACTCGAGCCAAAATTTCAGGGTGCCTGGCTGCTATGTTATTTTGTTCTTGCGGATCCAGCTCCAGATTATATAATTCAAATTGTGTATTGTTTTCCTTCCTAACGTTTTTACAAATTGCTTTAAACTGGCCAACACGAACGGCAAGCTGCCCGCCGTATTCAGGGTATTCCCAATACAGGTACTGATGCTCCTTCTGTTTTTCACCCATTAATTCCGGTAAGAAACTTATTCCGTCTGTATCTTTCGGCTTTTCAACACCTCCTATATCACATAAGGTCGGCAGCACATCCCAGAATGCTGATATATGTCCGCTTTCCGAACCTGCTTTGATATGGTCTGGCCAGGCTGCAATCATTGGCACACGAATCCCTCCTTCATGCAAAAAGCCTTTGCCACTGCCATACTCACTGTTGAACGGACCTCCGCTGTTAAACCAAGGTGAATCTGTCCCTCCATTATATGTAGGACCATTATCAGAACTGAACATGATAACAGTATTTTCATATAATCCCAGTTCTTTTAACTGTGTAATAAGCTGGCCAACACGCTCATCCAGATATGATACCATAGCAGCATAACCAGCATGTGGATAGCGATGTGGGAAATAGCCTCGTTTACCATCATAAGGCTCTTCATCGCCAAACTTTTGTGTATAATAATCTACCCAATGCCGAGGGGCCTGGATAGGAGCATGCGGTATGGGTGTTGCCCAATACAGAAAGAAAGGTTCATCCTTAGAGTTTTCAATAAAATTGGTGATGCGACCAAACATTACATCAGGTGTATATTCATTTAAATTATATGGTTTATAATTATCAATATCATATGGATCAGCACCTTCAGCTAACTTTGTTCCCGGAGCTACAGTATCATTATTCAGATAAAACCGGTTTTCATTTTCATAAAGATGCACCGGGTAATAGGTATGCGCCTGACGCTGGCAATTATATCCAAAGAAATAATCAAACCCCTGCTTTGTAGGAATACCATCTGTATGTGGGGCTCCCAGTCCCCATTTTCCTACAACTGCCGTTTTATAACCACTTGACTGTAAGAGCCTGCCAATTGTTTGTGTTTCTATGGGCAACGGCCTTTGTCCTTCAAGTGTTGAATCGGCGATTTGGGCTCTGTAATTCCACACATCACCCCGCTCTTTCCATTCATCATTTCCGCGCACATAGGAATGTCCCATATGCTTACCTGTCAATAAAACGCAACGCGATGGCGCACATACCGGAGCGCCTGAATAATGCTGTTTAAAAAGCATTCCACTTGCTGCAAGTGCATCGATATTTGGTGTTTCAATCAGTTTTTGCCCATAACAGCCTAATTCTCCATAACCCAGGTCATCTGCAAGAATATAGATGATATTTGGCTTATCGGCTTCATTTGCTTGCTTCGTGTTAGTCGTAAAGCATCCATTTAATGAAATTGTAAACAATGCAACCAACGCTAATAGTGTAATCGTTCTCATTCTACTGGTTCTGATATTAATTTTAAATTCTTACAATTCTTGAGCAGCTAATATTCCTATTCAGTTAAAGTCCTGAACTTTTGTGTATCGAAAGACCATGTAATACCTTGATCATTCTTAATTTTAATTCGATAATAATACTCTGTATCGGCCTCTAGTCCGTCAAGGAATATGGATTGATTTCCAGACGCCAGTTCAATAGATTTATTGTTTTCCCACTTGTCCTCTTTTGTTAAGCCTTCTTCCCTGCCCCAAAACAGGTATCCCTGAGCGTTAGTTCCTAAATCTGTAATGTTCAATGGTAATTCAGCCGAATTGGCTTTAATGTTTTCGGCAGTACCATCTTCAAACGTGGCAGGCATCATGTATAATTCAGCCAGATACTCTCCTTTCAGGTAATAAGGCACGGCATCCGGATTGCTCAATGTAACTGTTATTGCAGGTGTTCCGACTTCACCCCATCCTCCCATCTGCATCGAAAATTTATTACCGACAGTACGCCAATTACGATAACTAAGTTCATTAACCGAAGAACTTCCAATCAGTTTATTTATTGGATACCAGTTTTTATCTGTATCCATCTGCCAGCCTCTGTATTGGGTTTCTCTCAACTCATGGCCACTTCGCTCGGTAGATGCGGCTCCTGCGACTTCAACAAATGTACCTGTCTCCAGGTACTTAATGACTCCTGTCTTATTGTACTTTTTGCCACATCCATAAAGTTTCCAATGGCTATCAACAGGATCTAAGTAATAACTCCAATACGTATTATAGACTTCTCCCGGCTGCATTCTAACAGCAATAAGCTGTGTATTGGTATCAATTCCCACATAAGGATGCGGACCTCGTGGTTTTACCCCTGTACCCTCATGACCATACGAACCAAATGTAAGGCCTGGTCCAACCGCAATTAAATGACTCTCCTGGTAAAAAGGTGGTACCGGGTCATTCTGCCCATAGGACCACAATGAAAAGTTGTACCCGCCAAATGTTACAGTATTTAACGACCATGGTGATCCGGTATAACCGAAAGGAGTTGTTATTGGTTGATAACAGTTAACGGTTGTATTCATAACGGTCAACTCATGCACACTTATTTCAACAGGATTAGTACTTTCAGTCTGCCACTTGCCATGCACAGCAAATGGTCGATATCGACGCATTTCAATTTTTGCATCTTTTGCAGCTGAACCAACCAGGTGTACATTTTTCAGTCGGCCAATATCAGCCCCTTCGCTTTTTGCCATTTTTATCTGAAGCTTCACCATGTAAAAACCTGGTTTCACATCAGTAAATTCAGCCCCATTCTGAATTTCATATTTATTATCACCTCCAGTTGAAGTGATAGTAAGCGATTTCCGTTCATCGTTTAGGTAGACGTATAGTTCAGAGCCATCCTGGGTATCGGCAACACTCATTTCAGGATGTATAAAAAGATTTCCTTCCTTTTCAATGGTCACCCCAAATAAGATAGTGTCATTAAGTTGTTTCCAGTTATAGATATAGTCGTAATATTCAAACTTATTATATTCTTCACCTGAGGTTTTATCAACCAGATGAGCCCTTAAGGTTCCAACAGGAGAAAAAAAGCTTTCGTTGGTAGTAAGAGTTAGTGTGTCTGATACAACTGGCACTTCTTCGTTTATGCTTTCTTCTGATATACCTGCCTTATTACACTGGCAAAACATAAGCATTAAAGCAATTGCACCAAGCATTTTAAACTTGTATAACTTCATATAGTATTTTAAGGAATAATCATTTTTCATGGGATTATTTTTTAGGCCTCAAAAGTCAGAAGCATGGAATTACATAAATAAAGCGTATGTAATTCCATACTCACTTTTTGTCAGATCCTTTTATAAAAGAAATTCCGTTACACTAGTGAATACCTGCTAAGAAGCTAATTTGATCAACATCCAATGCTGTTTCATAGATACGTACATCGTCGATTAGACCAATGTATCTCGAACCTCCTAATTGTGATCCTATATAAATACCTGTTTCGCCAGCAACACCGGTATTAATCGTGGAGGATGCAACTGATGCATCTAGTACCCCATCAACATATAGCTTAACAGTGCTGCCATCATAAGTATAAGCAACGTGGTGCCAGGCATTATCATTAACAGGAGTAGCAGCATTCATACCACCACCTTGCCATTCGAATCGAATGACACCTGAATTCTGCAACTTAAATGAAGCACGACTATATGTACCCGCGGCTCCCCAATGTACAAGGGCAGTTGTTGCTGTTGCATCAGTTTTTACCCAACAAGCTACTGTACGAGCGTTACTACCATTTACACCTTTGTAATTATCCAACAGTACATCCTGACCTGCAGTTCCATTAAGTTTTAATGCCATACCACCAAACTTTGATCTTGGCTCGTAAGTCGATGATCCTCCAGATCCTGTACCACCAGCTGATCCACTATTTTCAATATTATTATCGAAAGTCATTTTAACAGTTGGAGTTACTCCTTCCAAATCAGGAATAACAAGAGGATTGACGGTTACAATTTTAGTTATTTCATCGGCACCAGCATCGTTTCGAACTGTTAAAGTAATGGGTTGTTCACCCTCTGCCAGAAACTCCACAGCAACACTACTTTTATTATCATATGTCGGATTTCCACCTGGAATTCGCCATGTATATAAATAAGGATCATTGGTTGAAGCATCTGTAAAAGTTACAATTGTACCTACTTCTACTGTCATATCATCATCATCGGCAGTAAAATCAGCCACTGGCTTATCGCCTAAATTAACCGTCTCATCATCTGAACACTGGATAAACAATAAGCTTATGCAACTTAATGCAATTATATATCTGAATTTTTTTAGTTTAGTCATCACCTAAAAATTTTTAGTAAGAAATACACAGAAGTTTTACTCTATAATTTATGCAACATCACTTCCATGTCCTAAAATTTAAACTTGTTTATACTGGCAGCTACAAACATGCAACTGCCAGTAAATTGTTATTTCCAACCAGGATTTTGCTTTAAAGCTTCATTTAGTACCTGCTCCTCACTAGGTAGTGGAAACAAGTAGTAATACTCAGGAAACACAGGAGGCGTACCTGGCACTAATTGCACATAGCCTTCAGCTGCACCACCTTGTATCGGAATTACCTTATTATAATCACTTTGCTTTATCCAGCGTCCTAACTTTGGAGCAGAGGCATAAGTCATTTTCTTCCATCTTCTCAGGTCTTCACGACGAAAACCTTCGCCCATCAGTTCAATTGCACGCTCTCTGCGAATTTCCCACAACACTTCGTTAACAGACGGATCGCGCGATGGATCAAAGTCAGCTGTAATTGCAGAAACATTCATTGCAGCCACTTCTCCACGTACCCTTAACTTATTAATGGTAGCATCAGCCACAGCCTGGTCAAACTCACCCAGCTCGAATTTAGCTTCTGCATGGTTTACCAATATTTCACCCATACGGAAGATAGGTCCATCATTAAAGTCTCTTGACGAAGTACGATAGCTAACGTTACTGAAATACTTCCAGAATCGGTATCCGGTAGCCGTTTGTGTTGGTAACAAACCTTCAAAATTTGGCACCTCAGTTGTAATACGATCTGACCAGTTACGGTCGGGCACTTGCTTGTAATGTGATTCCAAATCACCCAACTTTGCACCACTCACACGGGCCATTTCTGCAATCCACTCTTCATCGGCCGGGTTGCCAGTTGGCTCCCAAACACCTGTACCTGATGACTTAACTCGATATGGAGGAGGTGTCATAATAAGCAAACGTGTATCTCTGTCTCTGAACTCGGCATATGCATCCTTGTCGCCCTGAAACTGTGGACTATTCCAAATCGTTTGTCCATCCTTACAAAGGAACATATCAATACCTTTACGGGTTACATCATACTTATTATTGGTCGAACGGGTGTTGGTCGACATCATATGGAAGCCGGCATCATCCTCAATGTAATGACGATAAAGTATAATACCAGGCTGGCCCTGTAAATCCTCACGGTTGAATATTTGATCATAATACGGCATTAAATCCGGATAATCCTGAAGCAGCTTATCAGATGCTGCAACACTGGCTTCTAAAAACTTTGTATAGTCATCCAAACCATGGTATTTACGCCAGGTTCCTTCGAATAGCCCAAAACGGGAAATTAAAGCCCTTACAACATTGGCATTAATTGTATTTTCACCATCTCCTTCTTCTTTAACACTTTCTACCGCTTCCAGCAGATCTCTCAGTATATTATCGGCAACCACCTCGCGCGAATCTCTTGGACCATATAATATATCCGTATCGGCATCGGTTAGCGCATGCTCCACCCATGGCACTCCGCCAAATTTGGCTAACAGTTTCATGTACTCATATGACCTGAAAAATAAACCGACTCCACGCCAGTGTGCTTTATCAGTATCAGACATTTCGGCGTTAGCCACATTATCAATTAATAAATTTGCCCTGCGTATGCTCTCATACCTATTGGTCCAATCCCCATCTGTTGCCGGAATGGTCACTCTATCCCAAAGGTAAGCTTCCCCATTGGTGGCATAGCCATTCTCAATCAGATCAGCTTCAGCATCCCAGGCAATGGTTGTATAATATTTTCCGGTATGACCAGACCAGGGATAAGGATTAAGATTCTCATAAAAACCCCAGGCAAACACTTTGCAGTTGTCGTAGGTTGAAAACATGGTTGCTTCTGACAGTTCATCTTTTGGTGCCAGGTTCAGAAAATCGTCGTTACACCCAACATTAAACAGCAACAGTAAAAAGAGTACTGATATATATTTTATTTGTCTCATTTCTTTCAGTTTTTTAGATTTAGAATGTCAGATTTAAGCCCATAGAGAAATTGCGCATAAATGGATAAGCTCCATTAGCACTTTGATCAGGATCCATCCCTTTTGGCAAATGATCAAAAGTGTAGATATTATCACCAGAAATAAAAACCCTTAATGAATTAATACCTACCTTACTTACAACACGTTTGGGGATAGTGTAACCGAGTGTAATGTTCTGAATCTTTACATAACTTCCATCTGATAGGTACTTTGTTTGTGTATATCGACTCCTTCCATAGTTACTGTTAGTATTACCTTCAGGATTTCCATAGATTCTGGGGTAGAAGGCATCCTGGTTATCAGGTGTCCAATAATCCAACTGATGTGCATAAATATGATCAAACTGGCTTGGATATGGCCAAATCAAATCTGAATTCAAGTTTAGATCGCGCTTACCAACACCACTTAACACAAAAGAGAAATCAAACCCTTTATATTCGGCAAATCCATTGATACCAAACTGATATTTGCGAGTGTTGTTACCAATTACCTTGCGATCGCCAGGACCGGTATGAGCTATTAAATTTCCTTCCTCATCGTATTCTGGATAAATGGTTCCATTACCATTATTGATAATACCATCGCCGTTTAAATCTTTATATTTGACATCACCAGGCAATGGTGTTGGTGCATTCTCAATATATACAACACCCTCCTTTAACTGACGATCATCTCCATAAAGGTGAGCATCCAATGAACCTTCAACAAAATCGTCTACTGTATAATAGCCATCAGTTACATAACCCCATATCTCGCCAATCTTCTGTCCAACATAGTACTGGTTAATTAAGCCACCTTCGTTAAGAAACTTAGTGATTTCACCATCCGAATTAGACAGGTTAACATTGATACCATATCTTAACTGACCTATTCGATCATTCCATTTCAATTCAACTTCCCATCCGCGTACTTCAAGGTCAGCGATGTTTTGTTTTGGTGCATCAGTACCCAACACAGCTGGCAATTGTACACCGGCATTGAGCATACCTAAAGTTTTACGGGAATATAAATCCACATTGGCTCCCAGACGATTATCGAAGAAGCTTACATCTAAACCAACATTGGTTGTCTGTACTTTTTCCCAGGTAAAACCGCCACTCACCAATTGAGCAGGATTAAAGGAGGTATAACGCATGTTTAAGCTTCTGTCGATCCAATATGGGTTGTACTGCTCATAGCCAGCTATATATGGGTAGTAATCACGTGCCCCATCTGTTCTCACCAATTGGTTACCAATCTCACCCCAGGAAGCGCGTAATTTCAACATTGACAAGTAGTCAATTGATGACATAAATGGTTCCTTAGCAATATTCCATCCACCTGATATCGAAGGCAGTACCACAAAACGATCATCTTCAGCAAAGCTCGATGAACCATCGTAACGACCGTTAACTTCAATGAAGTACTTATCGTTGTAGTTGTAATTAATCCGACCGAAGTATCCTAACACAGCCCAATCATAATAGTTATCGCCCCCATCAAACTCTCCCAGGCCAAGGTTAAGCGATGGCTGATCAACTGTAATAAGGGTTTTACGATTCACATTAAAGGCGTTGTAGGTTTTCTTTTCACGGTTATAACCTGCCAGAAAGTTAAGCGAGTGATTATTAAAGCTCACTTTATACTTTGCATATATATTTAAACCATGGTACACATTGTCGGAAGTACTGCGAAATAGCTTCGTATTCTCATAGCGCTGCTGAGGGGTACTGTTTTCAATAAACTTAAACGAACTGGCAAAGCCAGCCTGCTCCTCCACCCGACTGAATTTATAGTAACCTTTTTCGAATGTGTATTCACCGGTAAGTGTCAGATTCTTGATCACATCCAACTCCAGTTTCTGAAAAATTCGGATATTATCATTATTTGTCATCCCAGGCTCCGAATAACGCACTACATTTCCTGGTGTATCGAAAGGCAGAATATTACTGGATGAAAGTTCAAGCGTTCCGGTTGGATCAAGTAAATCTATGTGACCGGTTGGATCATACATTCTTAATTGAATCGCATTGCCATATTGTGCCTGAGGTTGCGAGCGTAAACTACTCCGGTAGATGATATTGGTTGATGATCTTAAACGCTCGGTTAAATCAGCATTAAGCAAGGCATTAATATTGAAATTTTCGTAAGAATCCTTATCAGTAACCATTACACCATCCTCATAACTATAACCAGCATTAATACGATAGCTGATCTTATCAGCACCTCCACTCATCGTGAAGTTATGGATAGTTGAGTAACCAGTATCATCTAAAAAGTCACCAATTACATCGGTATCGGCCAACGGGTAATATTGCCCTGATTCGTCCACAACAATGGCATAATTCTTTCCACTAACAGGATCTTTTACATAAGTAAGTTGTTCCGGATTTGTTTCATATGTATCCAAATAAGATGACCAGGTGTCAACTTTCTGCCCGGCAAAATATTCATATACACCAAAATCCTGAAGTGCCTTTACAAACTGTTGTGTGGTTGCCTTCTCTGGCAGTTCCATTGGTGTTGATATACTAGTAGTTGTAGCATACTGAAACTTCATTGGTTGGTTCTTATCAGCTGACTTGGTAGTAATTAATATCACACCAAAGGCTGCACGTGACCCATAAATAGATGAAGCTGCCGCATCTTTAAGCACTGAGACAGATTCAATATCCTGTGGATTAATATCATTCAAGTCATCAATTGGCACATTATTAACCAATACTAATGGCGAGCCACCATTGATAGACGTCATTCCCCTGATATTAAGGCTGGTTGATGTACTACCTGGCTGTCCAGAGCTTGATACAACTTGTAAACCGGCTGATACACCCTGTAATGCCTGGGCTGAATTTGTTATTGGACGATCTTTGACAATCTGATCCATTTTCACAAAAGAAGTTGCCCCAGTAATATTCTCCTTTTTAGCAGAACCAAATCCTACTACAACAACCTCGTCTAATCCTCTTATATTTTCGAGTAACACAATGTCAATTGTGCTGCGGGCTGCCACCTGCACTGTTTGCTTCTCAAAGCCGATATAAGAAAAGGTAATCTGAGCTTCTTCTGAACTAACTGTTATTGCGTACTTTCCATCAATACCGGTAATAACCCCATTGGTAGGATTTCCCTCTTCAAACACATTCACACCTGGTAGTGGTTCGCCTGTGTTATCAGTAACAATACCTGAAATCGTTAAGGTTTTTTGCTGCTGGTCACTCTGAATTTGAGGTAAAGCGGCATGCAAGATAATTTTGTTATCTACAATTTTGTACACAATATTCGTTCCTTCCAGCAAACCATCGAGTAACTCCACAATACTCTGATTCCTACCTTGTAACGCAACAACCTGGTTTACATCAATTGTGGCATCATTGTATACAAAGGAATAGTCACTTACTTCTTCTATCTGACGAAGCACATCCTTAATAGAAGACCTCATGGTTTTAATATTGATTTCGTTCTCTTGTGAATAAACACTTGCGGATATTGGCATGAGGCCAATTAAAAGTATACAGGTTATTAATTTCATAATCCGAAACCATCTCAACAAGGTATAATTCTCCCTGCTGACGTTAAACATCAGTTTTTTTTTCATAGATTTGAATTGTTATTGTTAATAATACCTCGTGTTGTAGCACGAGTGTTAAACATTGGGAAGTGTTGTAGCACTTCCCTTTTCTTCACTTCATTACTGTTTGGTTATTCGTACATTTCGTTCATTGATAGTATATTGTATTGGTGCAACCACTTTAATTAGTTCCATTACTTCGGTAAGACTTTCATGCGTTATGGTTAGGGTAAATCGCTCAGAAGTAAATAATTCTTCATCCAGCTCTATCTGAACGCCATACCACCTCTCCAGCTTTCTTACTACCTCAATAAAGGTATTGTCATCAAATATGAGTTTATCGTTGGTCCAGGCAGTATAGAAACTAACGTTTGTCTCTTCCATTTCCACTGCCTGCAATTCTTTATTATAAATACATTGTTGTCCTGGCTTCATTAACCACTCTTTGCCGCTGGCATGCACTTTTACACCAACACTTCCCTCCTCAAGCGTTGTTTCAATGATCCTTTCATCCTTGTAGGAATGCACATTAAAACGGGTTCCATAAACGACTAAATCAATACCATCTGTCTGTACAATAAAAGGTCGCTCTTTATCTTTGGCCACATCAAAAAAAGCTTCACCATCCAGCGTCACAATTCTTTTATTGTCGTCTACATCATATTTATAAGTTAGTTCAGTGTCTGAGTTTAGCCAAACCTTAGTGCCATCCTGCAATACCACCTGGCTTTTCTGTCCCGAGGGTGCAATTACACTAAGCTTTTGATTATTGAACTCATTTTGTGACTGATTCATTAGCAAACGAGCCATTGACCCCACCATTAATAACAAGGTGATAATAGCTGCAACGCTCAGCCAGTTGTACTGGCGGCTTGTTAGCATCCTTATTTTACCTGAGTTTTGTTTAGACTGAATGCGGTTCTTTATTTGCTTCCAGTTAGCATCAGTATCATATATCCAGCCTTTAACACTAATGTCGGCAAACTGATAGCTTTCGTTAAACTCATTAAAGAGCTGCTTATTTTCATCCGACTCTTTCAACCACTCCGATAATTTTTGTAATTCATCATCCGTGGCAGTTTTGTCAAAAAACCGAACCATAAGGTTTCTGTAGTCTATATCTTCCTTCATTTTTTGCCTTTCTTAAAGGTAGTACAATGAAGAAGAGTTTTACCCCTACATGAAAATTAAAAAAATGTAAATAAAGATTAAATAAAGGTCAACAATACTGTAGTAAGGTATTCCTTCAACTCTTTACGGAATACTTTTAAGGCACGCCCTATCTGCGTTTCAACTGTTTTCACCGAGATATTAAGTTCCTCAGCAATTTCTTTGTGTTTTTTCCCTTCGTGCCGACTCATCAGAAAGATTTTACGACATTGTGCGGGCAGAGAATCAATGACCTCCTGAGTTTTAATGTCTATTTCTTTGGCCAGTAAAGAATCATGAGTGTCCACAAAATCACCCTGCAGATAGGCTGATTTAATCACATTTAAGTACTTATCCTCAACCTGAGAGTGTTTAATAATATTTAAACTCTTGTTCTTGGCCAGCTGAAAAAGGTAAGCAGTTATTGATTTATGAGCATTAAGGTCAGCCCTGTTCTTCCAGATGCTATAAAAAACTTCCTGAACCACCTCTTGTGTTGCTTCATAGTCATTGAGGTATTTATTGGTGAATGCACACAACTTCCTGAAATATCTGTGATAGAGTAATTCAAAGGCCTGATCATCACCTTTTTTTAATCGCCTGATAGTATCTTCTTCGTGTATGCCCACTCGCCATTTACCTTTTAGAGAGTGCGCAATTTAACGATTTTTAAGAAAACATCTTAACACGATCAGAAATTCAGGGAAGATATGTTAATCACTACAAACATACGCCTTCGCAATGAACACGCTGGTAAATAGGGGTTTCACTAAATTGCTGATGCCACTCTTCTTTCGAATAAGTATATAAGGATAGTGATTGGCCTGAGTGAATTTCCACTTTATAGCGCGCATCCATATATTGCTGCTCCAGACTAAAATCCACCTTCTCATTGGTGAATACATATACTTGTATTTCTTCATGCAAACCTGTTCCCTGAGGAAACAATATGATGACCTCAGCATAGGGATCCAATGCCTGAATATGCGCCTTTATTAAATCGGAAATATCACCTGATGTCTTATTCATGGTGGCAAAAATAGTATTTAACTCCATCAATAAGACAATTACAAGAGCTAATACGCGTACTCCAAAGCCGCATTATTATTACGTTTGCGCATAAGTAACACTATTCCATTACATAAACGCGCTTCACTCTCCGGCTTATACTGGTTAAAATTTCGTAGGGAATCGTACCTAGTTTCTCGGCCACTTCACTGATGCTGATGCCTGCTCCAAAAATTTCTACTTCGTCACTTTCCTGAACATGTATTTGTGTTACATCAGCCATACACATATCCATACAAATATTACCGATAACGGGTGCTCTATGCCCATTAATCAATACCTGTCCCACTCCATTACTTAAACGGCGATTATACCCATCGGCATAACCAATGGGAATGACAGCAATGCGTTTAGTTGATTCAGCCTGCCCTTTGCGGCTATAGCCAATTGTTGCACCGGCTTCAACCTCCTTAACCTGCGATACATACGATTTTAAGGTATTCACTTGCTGCAGAGCTTCATCATGGATAGCTGACACCCCATACATACCTATGCCCAGGCGCACCATATCAAACTGCGCATCAGCGAAGCGTTCAATACCGGCTGAATTAAGCAGGTGACGAATAAATCCATGTCCTAAGCCATTATGCATGGTTTCGCATGCCTGCTTAAAACGGTCTATCTGCTTGCGGGTAAATCCGTCATGCATCGCTTCGTCGCTTCCTGCCAAGTGCGAAAATACACTGCTCACCATCAATTCGTGGCAGCTTTTTAATCGCTCAATCAATTGAGAAATTTCCGTAGGCACAAAACCAAGGCGATTCATACCAGTATCGATCTTAATATGAACAGGCACATTGGTTAACCCCTGACGCTGAACAGCCGATAGAAAAGCATCCAATACCTGAAAGCTATAAATCTCCGGTTCAAGTTCATATTCGAGCATCATAGGGAAACTGCTCAGCTCCGGATTCATCACAATGATGGGCAGTGTAATGCCGGCTTTACGCAGTTCAATGCCTTCATCGGCAAAAGCCACACCCAGGAAATCCACTTTTTGATGCTGCAACAGATTGGCGATCTCAAAGCTACCTGTTCCGTATGAGAAGGCTTTGACCATGGCTAGCATCCGGGTTTCTTTCTTTAGCTTCGACCTGAAATACTGAATATTATGAGATAAGGCGTTGAGATTGATCTCCAATACTGTTTTATGCCTGCGTTGCTCCAACAAGGCCGATATCTGTTCAAATGCAAACTGACGTGATCCCTTTAGTAATATGGCCTCATTTTTAAAATTATTGACATCCACTTTCGCCAAAAAATCAGCTGTTGTGCGGTAGGCATTAGCTCCATCCATAGCGACATAGAGATGCTCTCCAATGCCTATCAGCTTCTCAACCCCCTTCTCACTGGCCAGCTTTTGTATCTGTGCGTATAGTTCCTGGTGGTCCATGCCACTCTGATAAATATCTGACAATATGAGTGTTTTGGACAACCCGCGCTTAGCACCCATCTGGTTCAGAAAATCGAGTCCCAACTCCAAAGCAGTCAGATCAGCATTGTAACCATCATCAATCAGCAGGCAATTATTAATGCCTTCCTTCTGCTCCAATCGCATGGCAATGGTCTGTAGTTTGGGTACTTCATTGATAATGTTTTGAACTGGAAGCCCCAACTCCAATGCCACCAGTACAACCAGCAGCAGGTTATCAATAGCTATCACATCCTGGTAAGGAAAATGCAGAGTAAACGGCTGCCCTTTCCAATTAAGCTGAAGCACAGCCCCTTCTGAGCCTAAATCGTGCTGCAGCAGTTGCAACGCATTGCCATCACCTTTACCGCAGCTAAGCAATTTTTTTTCAGGATAGAGCCTTAATAATGCTTCACCTATCAGCACATCATCACCGTGAAAAAAAATAGTATGAGCCGATTCGAAGAGCTTTAATTTCTCTTCCAGCTTCTCATCCATGGAAGCAAAATTCTCCTGATGAGCGCGGCCAATGTTGGTGAATATGCCAAAATCAGCGTGTATACAATCAGCCAGAGCTCTCATCTCACCTGGTTGAGAGATACCGGCTTCAATTAATGCGAATTCTATATCCTGCTCCAGCATCCAAATGGATAAGGGCACACCCAGCTGGCTGTTAAAACTTCGTGGTGAACGGCCTACTTTGAAATGACTTTCGAGCAAGCGTGCCAGCCACTCTTTAACAATGGTTTTTCCATTGCTACCAGTAATACCAATAAAAGGTATAGCCAAAGATTGCCTGACAGATGCTGCAATAGCTTGCAATGCCTGAACCGTATTTTTACAGATAATAAAGCCGGCATCGGGGTATAAGGAATAGTTTACCTGCACCTGCTCATCAACCAGAAAAGCTCTCATCCCTTTTTCGTATAATTCCGGGATATAAGCATGACCATCGTTATTGGCACTTTTAATAGCCACAAACAATGTTTGATCTGCAACGAATGTTTTACGGCTGTCATAGGCAATTTTCTGAATCATTAAATCAGTATTGCCAGTAACTTTAGCCGAAGACCATTTAGCCAGTTGAGTGAGTGAGTGAAACATATCAGGCATTGGCTTTCATGAAACAACAGCGACACAAGGGCTCGTACTCGTTTTTCTCACCAAGCACCACCAGTTTTTCCTCCTTAGACAAACGATGCGAGAAGTGTGCTAAATCGCCACATCGCATACAGATGGCGTGTACTTTAGTCACGTATTCAGCCGTTGCTAACAAGGAGGGAATTGGCCCAAATGGTTTGCCTTTGAAATCCATATCCAAGCCCGCCACAATAACGCGGATGCCCTGATTGGCTAGCTGATGGCAAACATTGGTTAGTCCGTTATCAAAAAACTGTGCTTCGTCAATCCCTACCACATTCACATTACTGCTCAACAGCATAATATTGCCTGAGGACTCCACCGGTGTGGAACGAATCGCATTGGCATCGTGCGACACCACCTCTTCTTCACTATATCGTACATCCACCAATGGTTTAAATATTTCCACCTTCTGACGTGCTATTTTTGCGCGTTTCAGCCGACGTAATAACTCTTCGGTCTTACCCGAAAACATCGAACCTACAATGACTTCGATCCATCCTTTCTCTGAATCCCTATTGGCCTTATTTTCAAGAAACATTTAGCGTATCCTAATTATTTAATTGCAATCGTTAACTTTGTCAGGTATGTAAAAACTGCGTTACTGCTATGGAAAAAGAAGCACTCATTGATATAATCCTGAATGACATTAAAGAAGTTCACGCATTGGTTAACACCTTTAAAGGTAAAAATGAGATCAATGCAGCTTTTATCAACTTAACCCGCACTAAAATAGCAAACATTAGTGAGGAGTTAAGCCTGTTGGAGCAACTTAATACTGAAAAAAAACAACAGCCCAATACTGAATCATCGCTAACATCGGAAGCCCTTAATACTTCAAATGGCAATGATAGTGTGGCTTATGCCGAATCATCAAGCCGTTTTGCCGAGGGCGAATCATATAGTGCGCAGGATGCTGTTCGCTCAGATAATGGTGATTTAGGCGCAGCGATCCATGCTGATGAAGAAACAATAGCTTCTGCGGGTCAAACAACCGCTGCTGACACACAAACAAAGGCAAGTGAACCTCAAGCATTGAAGGCTGACAAGCAAACAATCGCTCCTGCAAGTGAAGTAAATGCATCTGACACTGAAACAATGGCAGATGAACACGTAACATTGGAGAATGACATTCAAACAAATCATCCTGAAAGTGAATCAAAGACCACTGACAAGCCAACAGAGATGAATGTAAATACTCCAACAACCTCAAGCAATGCTATGAAAGGGGCTAAACCAGCCTCCAGAGCATCGGTATTGGGTGAAGTGATTCGGAAAGATGGCGCATCAGTCAATGAGGCCATTGCCAGCCGCAAAGAATCAGTAGAAGATATCAAGCAAATTGGTAAACCCGTTGATGATGTCAGAAAAGCTTTTGGTTTAAATGATCGCTTCTACTATCAGCGCGAGCTATTCAGCAACAATGCCGACTTGTTTAACCAAACACTGGAACAAATAAACAATCTGGACTCATACGATTCGGCTATCAGTTTTTTACGTTCGAACTATAACTGGCCCGCAGATAATGAAGCCAGTGAATCCTTTTACAAAAGTATAAAAAGACGTTTTATTTAATGGTAATCTGTTAATGCCTTTACCTGCTAATTTGAATTGAGATTTCGGGGCAATTGTACAGATGAACAAATGAGCAACTCAACAATCTGATAAATGAGCAAACTATATATAGTTCCAACACCTATTGGCAATCTGGAAGATATAACCTTAAGAGCCATTCGCATATTGAAAGAAGCGGATTTTATTTTGGCTGAGGACACACGCACCACAGGCTTTCTGTTAAAGCATCTGAATATTTCTACACGCATGTTTTCGCATCATAAATTTAACGAGCACTCGTCTGTTGATAAAGTGGCAGAACGACTAAAAGCTGGTGAAACAGGCGCTTTGGTTTCTGATGCCGGTACACCGGCCATATCAGATCCGGGTTACCTGATGGTCAAAAAATGTGTTGAAGAAGGCATTGAGGTAGAATGTTTGCCTGGTCCAACAGCCTTTGTACCGGCATTGGTCAATTCAGGCTTACCAAATGACCGCTTTTGTTTTGAAGGATTTCTACCACAAAAAAAGGGTAGAAAAACAAGACTGGAACTATTGGCAGAAGAAACACGCACTTTGGTGTTTTATGAATCGCCATTCAGGTTGGTAAAAACCCTTGGCCAATTTATTGAACATTTCGGCGCAGATCGAAAAGCCTCGGTATCCAGGGAGATTAGTAAGCTTCATGAAGAAAACAAGCAAGGAACGCTCGATGAACTTATGCAATATTTTTCATCAAAGACCGTTAAAGGAGAGATAGTTGTGATTGTTGAGGGAAAAAGTGAAGAGAAAAAGAAGAAGGAACATAAACAGGCCAAAACCAATTCACATTAAGTCATCATAAAAACACTTAAACATTTTGCAAATGAGATATTTACTTACCCTTTCGCTGCTACTGGCACTGTTTGGCTGTCAGCAAAAAAATGGCTCATCTGATTCTGATAAAGAAATGGATTCACTAAGAATGCTTTCGATGGAAAAAGATCGCCAGATGAACAACTTAGTAGCTGCCTTAATTGAAATAGATGATAACCTGCAGGCTATAAAAGAAAAAGAAAACCTGATAACACTGAATGTAGCCAGTAACGAAACAGGTGGTGAAGCGCTTGAAGAGCGAATCAACCGCGATATACAGGTAATATATGACCTGATGCTTCAAAATAAAGAACAGATAAGCAAGCTGGAAAAACAACTTCAGCAATCAGGAGCCAACAATACCAACCTGAATAAGCTGGTGAAGCGGTTAAATGCGCAACTTAAAGATAAAACTGTTGAAATCATCAGGCTGCAACAAAAACTCGAAAGTCAGAGTTTGCAGATTGATGATTTAAATTTCACAATCGAAGGCTTGCAAATTGTGGTTGACTCACTGGAAGGGGTAAAATACGCTACGCAACAAGCGCTTGACGAAACAACAGAAAAGCTGTACCGCGCCTATTATGTGTTTGGTACTAAAAAAGAATTGAAAGAACAGGAAATACTTTCGAGTGATGGATTCTTAAGTAAGGCAAAACTTCTGGCAGAAGGTTACTCGCAAGACTATTTCACAACCATCGACTACCGCGAGCTAGACTCATTGAATGTGTATATGGCAAAGGCTAAAATTCTTTCGAACCATCCGGAATCGTCATATACACTTGAAGCGAGTGAAGAAGGCGCTATGGTGCTTAAGATATCAGACAAGGAGAGTTTTTGGAGCATGAGTCGTCATTTAGTAATCCAGGTAAGTAAGTAATTTGATAACAAACAGGCTTCTCAACTCAACTAAAGCCTGTTAATTCGACTAATCAGATATGAAACAATACAAACATCTCTTTTTTGATCTGGACCATACACTTTGGGATTTCGAAGCTAATTCTGAAGCCACCTTAAAGGAGATGTTTGTATCCTATAAGCTATCGCGCTTTTTTAAAGACTACGAGGATTTTCATCAGCGCTACGAGGTACATAACCTCTATCTGTGGGCGCAGTACCGCAGAAATAAAGTGGATAAGAAAACGTTGAATACACAACGTTTCTACCTCCCCTTTGCCGAAGTGGGCTTTGATGATTTAACCGTAGCCAGGCAATTTGCCAGTGATTACCTGTCCATCAGTGCCACTAAAACACTTTTGTTTCCCAACACCCTGGAAGTACTGGAACAGCTACAAAAGGACTATCAACTGCACATCATCACCAATGGCTTTAAGGAAGTGCAGATACAAAAGCTGATTAACAGCGGTTTGCGCCAGTTCTTTACCAATATCTACATATCTGAGCTGATAGGTGTTCAAAAGCCCAACCGTTATTTCTTTGATTACACAGTTAAAAGCTGCCACGCCAAACGCAAAGAGTGTTTAGTTATTGGTGACAGTCTGGAAGCTGATATTATGGGTGCCAAAAAAGCAGGTATCGACCAGGTATTTTTTAACACCAAACAGGTTGCCTGTAAAGAAGACATCACCTATGAGATTAGTGATTTGAAAGAATTACTGGAGTTTTTGTAAAGACACATCGGGCCTTCAGCCCTTCCATTCCTATTATACATCATAAAACTGGATGATGGCCTGTTCTATTATATTTAGCTCTTTCAGAGCTTCTTTGTTAACACTAATATTTTCCCTGTAAGGCAAACAGCTAACAAAACAAATTCAAGACGGCCAAACGTAACTTTGATACATTAAGCCCTTTCAGTGCCACATCCTAATATTATCAAATTGCCTGAAAGGCAATCATTTATCAAGACAGGTCGACAGACCTGTTCTAACCAACCATAACTCTATGAGTGCTGAAGGCACGATATATTTAATCCCACACATATCGCTCATCAAACTCAACATTATATCTTTTGAGAAACTCGCGCAACTCATCTTTAAAATAGGTCCTCTGATGATGTTGCTTCTGCTTGAGGATATACTGTTTTACCGTTTCAACCTTAGAAGCACTTACTGAGAAAATAGCATAGCCATCCTGCCAAAAGAAATCCTGAATGCCCTTGCCCTTCATCCATTTAGATGATGATGATTTAACCTTTGACACCAAAGAGGCAATGCTGAGTATTCGAGGTAGTGTGGCTAAAACATGGACATGTTCAGGATTGGCATATATTGCCTCAACATAGGAGTTTAACTGAGAAAATGTAGCAACCATATAGGCCTGAAGTTCTTTTCTTACTCCTTCATTTATCAATTCTTGACGCTGTTTTGTTGAAAAAACGATGTGAACATACACCTTGGATAATGATTGTGACATAATAAATTGGTTTGGTTGGATCCAATTTACATAAATATTTCTCAAATGACACATCGGGCCTTCAGCCCTCCCATTCACATTATGCAAAGTCAAACAGGCCTTTGGCCTATTCTGATACATTCCGCTCTTACAGAGCTGATTAATTAACGGTAATATCTTGCCAAAAGGCAAACAGCTAACAAAAGAGATTCAAGACGGCCAAAGGTAATTTTGATACATTAAGCCCTTTCAGGGCAACATCTTAATATTATCAAATTGCCTGAAAGGCAATAGCGTATCAAGACAGGTCGACAGACCTGTACTAACCAGCCATAACTCTATGAGTGGTGAAGGCACGATAGGTTTTGCTTTACCGGCGCAATATCTAATTCCTCCAAAAGCTGCTCCCTGGCAAACACTTCACTGGCTGAACCATCGGCTTTCAATTGTCCATTTTGCATTACCAAAGCTCTATCGGCCCACTCATAGGCAAACTGCGAATCGTGAGTACTTACAATAACCGTCTTCCCCATTTCATTGAGCAAATTTAAAATTCCCAACAAACGTTGCGATTGACGATAATCCAACCAGGCAAAGGGCTCATCAAGCATAATAATCTCCGGCTCCATGGCCAATACACCAGCCAGCGCCACCTGTTTCTTTTGTCCATAACTCAGGGTATGCACAGTTTGCTTTCTTAAATCACTTATGCCGGTTAACTCCAAATACACGGTGATGCGCTGCTGCACGTCCTCTTCTTTCAATCCTATATTTCGTAAACCAAAGGCCACATCCTCATCAACATGTGTTGCCACCACCTGCACATCCGGGTCCTGAAAAACATACCCAATACTCCGACAAAGTTGCTTTCGGTGCTTTCGACAATAGCGGAAACGCTGTCCCTGAATATAATAGTCGCCTTCATCGGGCTTTATTACACCTGCAAGTAACAAACATAAGCTTGACTTTCCAGAACCATTACTTCCCATCAAGACCACCTTCTCTCCATTGGTAATACTTAGCGACATATCTTGTAAAGCCTTAATACCAGACGGATATGTAAATTGTATATTTCTTAGCTCTATAGCCATATTATAAACGGATAAAAGATAATGCCACAAAACAACATGCAACTCCGGCAATAGCCAGCACGTTCAAGAAAGAACTCCTCTCCCATTTTTCGGGACAATATATTCGACCGTGATACGCCCGAACCTGCATCGCCTGATAATTTTGCATGGATAATCGCATACTTTTTATAAACACGGCAGACTGCATTGCGGCGAATGAACGGATAGTATTATTAAGCGTTACATAGCCGAGTCGCTGCCGTTGAGCCATCATCACTTCATTGGCAGTTTTTTTAATTCCAAACAAATAACGATACGACAGAAGCATTAATTCAATTACAACATCAGGAATACGACAACGTTTTGCTAAAGTCATTGACTCTTCAAACGACAAACAATACATAGCCAAACGAATAGCAGACAAACCGTTGATGGCTTTAAGAGCTATTATGCCAGCATGCTGCATACTCGTTTGCGTGATATTCCACCACAAACCAAACAGCTGAAACTGCATTATAGCATCTGCGGTCTGATTACCTACTTGAAATATCAAACCAAGAGTTCCGGTAAAGATAAATGCTCCTCCAAATAATAAAAAAAGCCACTTATCATTAGATTTAGGAACCAAGCGGAATAAAAGCACTAATCCCGCAATCAGCATAAGGCTTTGCGATAGCCAATGCTGTATGGAAATGGCTAAAACAAGCCACGTTGTCACCAAGAACACTTTCTCACCTGTTCCTTTTAATATGCCCGCTATTGCCGGATTTTCACTTAGCATCTGAAGCTACTTTTTTACCTCTGATATAACCAATAAAATACGCTAACACTCCCGTACCTATAGCAGCCTGCAAAGCAAACAATAAACTCTCTGTTTCACCTCCTGGCGGGGCCCACACCGACTCGAACCATGGTGTGTAAGCTTCCTTGGCGTTATCAATAGCATCGGCTGCCATTGTATCAGCACCACCAAACTCCGAATCACCTCCCATCCATAAGGCTACAACAGGGATAATCAATACAACTAGCAACAGTATGTAGTTTTGCTTTTTTAAGTTCTTATTTGTTTTCATGCGCCAGCTTATTTTTTCCGAACCCCTTAATAGTACTTAGTGAAAATATAGCAGACTCCTTAATAAAATCGTTCTGCACCAAAACATTAATTACAATGACTGTTAACAAGCCCTCAACGATGGCTACCGGCACTTGTGTAACACCAAAAATCCCAATAAACTTGATGAATGCCCCTTGAAAACCACTAATCGAATCGGGATGAGCCAAAGCTAACTGAATCGACGTGACAACATATGTTGCCAGATTACCGATAACTGCAGCGGTAAACAACGCAATCCGTAAAGAACACTTACTTTTTTGCAATGCCTTAAACACAACAAACGTAATAATCGGCCCAACACAGGCCATAGCAAAAGCGTTAGCACCTAATGTAGTGATGCCACCATGTGCCAACAAAAACACCTGAAAAAGTAATACAATACAGCCTACAACCGACATAGCCATTGGCCCAACCAAAGCCGTACCAAAGCCCATACCTGTTGCATGTGAGCTACTACCGGTTACCGATGGCAGCTTGAGCGATGACAACACAAACGCGAATGCGACTACCATAGCCAGTATCATTCGTCGCTCGGGTGCCTGCGACAATTGCTGACGCACACTTTTAACTCCAAGAAATAAAAATGGAATGAATACAATACTCCAGATTACAGACCATTGCGCTGGCAAATAGCCCTCCATAATGTGCATACCGAAAGCCTGTAAAGGCAACAGCACAATAAATAGTATAAGCAGATTCTTTTTAGTCATTATTTATATCTTCTACACATTAATTTCCTTTAATTCATCAACACACCGTCATTATTAATGAGGATGAGCTGAAGTTGATATCCGTTAACCGCGACAGATGCAACCTCTTCGCAACGTTGCTTCAGTAATTTGAAAAATGGCTCATCCGGGCAGAAAGGAAAGATACTTTCCAGCTCCCGCGCCAGTCGAATAGTTTTTATTTGTTTCTGATAATTTTCAGAATATCCGGCCACACTAACCAATTGAGCGATAAACTCTTTATCCATCACCACATTACGACTATGCGTATCAAGATGACCGGCTGCCAGTTTAACGGCTTTGCCAATCATGATACCCAAATGCGCCACTTTAATATTCCGCTGTGATGCTGCGTTCAAAGCATCTCCGATGTAATTGCCATATTGCACAAAACAATAAGGAGGTAGATGCTTAAAATGCTCTTTCAGGTAACGCTCGCTTCGGCCACCAGAGTTAAATACGACCTGTTCTGCATTGTTTTGCTCAACCACATCAAGTTGACGCTGAATGGTCTGCACATAAGCTTCTGATGAAAATGGCTTGATACGCCCCGTACTGCCAATAATGGATAAACCGCCTTCGATGCCTAATCGCGGATTAAAGGTTTTAAGAGCCAATTGTTGGCCCTGCGGAATAAACACCTCAACGTCAAATCCAGCATTTGGTAAACCATGTTCATCGAGCAAGCGTTCCATCTCAGCCTTTATCATCGCACGTGGCACTTTGTTGACAGCCGGCTCATTAAGCGGCAAACCCAAACCTGGTAACTTAACAATGCCAACACCTTCTCCCCTAACAAAACGGATATCACCCTTTTGATTCAGGTAAACACGACAGCCGATGACCAAACCATCCATCAAATCCGGATCATCGCCGCTGTTTTTTATCACTGTTGCAAAAGCCGAATACTCTTCCTTGTCCATCGTATGTAGTGGCATACTTACCTGCTCACCATCGGGCAAACGAATAGCAATTTTATTGTTACACTCACCTGTGAGCAATAATGTTGCCGCAGCTTTGGCACAAATGGTCGCACATGTGCCGCTGGTATATCCATGTGCTAAGTCTGGCTTTGGCAAGCTATAGTTCGCTTCCATGTACTGACGTAACTCGGCCCGGCATTTAAAAACTTTGGTGAATTCAGGCAATGTAGGTTGTTCGAGCACAAGCAGCGGTAACTGATACTTTTGCGCTAAAGCCACTTTCTGTTCAAACAAGCCATTATGCCCACTGTCTTTTGTCAGCAACACTTGTATCTTTTTTTGCTCAATAAGTTCTTCAGCATCTTTGAAGTTATCAAACGCCAATGAACCCATGATTTTATCCTGACTCACTCCACAAGCCAAAGCCTCATCCCACGACAAAGGACGATCCAATATGCGATACCAAACCTCGGCATCATCCAGACTATCGTGCAGCTTGGCAACGCTTTTAACACCCATCAGGGATAAAATCCTATTGTAGCCCGTCGCTTTACAAGCCTGAATCATTGCATCCAATGACTCATGATAATGCACATTATCAGCTTGCTTTTTGTCAGCAAAAGAACGCTCAATACGGATGTGTGCCAATTCCAGCTTCGCACAGCAAGCATGTATATTCCAATGCAAGTCCCTGGCATACGGATGCGCTGCATCAATGATAAGTTTAATATTCTGCTCCTTACAAAAATGAATCATCTCATCGGCAGGTAAGGCCTGCTCCAGCTTAAAGCAGTCCTCATGCACCTCGAAAGCAGTTGGTGTTTTGGTCGAGTAGAAATAGGTGAATCCCATATCATTCAACCAGTTAGCCGTCGCCTTACCTTCGGTAGTACCACCAAACAATAATATGAAAGGAGTATTATGCATCTTTGCCCTGACGAAATAAGTGTGTGAATTTACGATCGTACAACCTGGAACGGTTATCGCGATTATCGATGGCTTCGCCAACTACAATCATAACGGTTAGCGTTAGGTTATTCTCCTTAACAATCTTAGCCAAATCCATCAACTGACCTCGCCATATCTTCTCTTCTTTCCAAGTTAGTTTATAACAGACTGCAACAGGTGTCTCGGGTGGATAACCTTCCAACAACTGACGCTGCATTTCGTCAATCAGACTAACACTCAAGAACAGACAAATCGTACTCTGAAACTTGGCCAGCTCCGAAAGCTTTTCGCGCGGCGGCATTGGCGTACGACCTTCTCCACGAGTGAGTATAATTGTTTGAATGCGCTCCGGAATGGTAAACTGCGATTGTAGTCGCGCGGCGGCAGCCTGAAACGATGAAATACCCGGTACAATTTCGTATGGCATATTGTGTTGATCGAAGAAATTCATCTGCTCCTGAATCGCACCATAAATACATGGATCACCTGTATGCAAACGCACCACCAAACCTCCTTTATCATAGGTCTCTTTCATGGTGTCAAACTGCTCTTCCAAATCCATTTGTGCAGAATTGCGCACCACACAACCTTCCTTGGCATAATGTGTCAATTGTTCAGGCACCAAACTGCCCGCATAAAGAATCAGATCAGCAGCCTGTAACAAGCGTTTTCCCTTCACCGAAACTAATTCAGGGTCACCAGGACCAGCACCAACAATCACAACTTGACCGCGTCGTTCCTGCGCTAAATCCATAGCAATTGCTAAAGTAAAATGCTTCCCTGCCTCATCGCAACCTTTAGTTTTTTCGAGCAACAGATTAAGATTACCTGAACCCAATAAAGCCGCAGCTTCTGACACATTACTTGCACCGGTTGCGTTAAGTGCCGCTTCTGATATCTTCAGTTTATCAGCCACACGGTTTAAATCACTTGCAGTATGGGTTACCAGACTAATATTTCTCTGCTGTGCTACATCAATAAACGCCTGCTCGTCCTTCTTAATATCAATGGTATGCAAAGCCTTTACAGAGGCACAGCTTAAACCTTCCTCCTCAAGAATAGTACAAATAGCCTTATTGAAATATTCGGAACATAAACCCTTCTGAGAACCCGCACCAAGCACCAGACACTTAGGCCTGAAGAATAAGCAAGGTATGTCAATTTCACTGATATAGGGCGACACGGCAATAATTAGTTCAAACTGCGACTCGTCCACCTCACTAAAGTGGTGAAAGAGTGTTACATGATCTGGTAAAGTATTTTCGAGGTGCAGTGTTCCTGCATCTTTTGTTTCGAGCACTAAAGCCGTTGAAGCCCCATTCACAAAGCTCGCAATGAATTCATTCTCACTCAAGCCCAGATACTCGTTGGTCCAGCCAAAGTTATTTCCGATAATATCCAATGGCCACAATTCAAGAGAATCACTCGCTGTAGTCACAATAGCCTGACCGCCTGTGATACGTGCCACTCGCTTAGCCAGCTCATTGGCACCGCCTTTATGACCCGACACAACAGGCTGCACAAAACGACCATGGATATCAATATTAAGCACAGCAGGATCAGTTTGTTTGCTGCCCAAAACTGGCGCAACAGAGCGAACCGTAATTCCCAATGCGCCTATGAAAATCAGGCTATCCAACTCATTAAAATGCGCTACTATGAAACCAGATAATGACTCAATCGCCTGTGTGCCATCATAGCCACTTGTTGAATAAATGACTGCATCGAGCTCTTGTTGAAGCGTATTGGCCAAAGGCAAGGCATGGCGATTATTTACAATGATTGCTGTTTTGTTCATATTAAAAAACTTGTGCTAGCTATTATTTTTTATTGCCTGATAAAGAGTAACAGGATTATGGTCATCCTGCTGTATAAGCATCTTATCGCTTATGGTCATCGCTACTGCTTCGATGGCTTCCTTAAACGCAGTAGCAGTTTCATCACTTACTGCGTTAAAAACCATGATGCCACCCGGTTGTAAGTAAGTTTCCAAACGGGTAACCATTTCTTTCAAACGTCCGCCATGTCCGCCAATAAAAATCCTGTCGGGAGCTTTCCATTGAGAGAGATCGAATGTGTAAAAATCATCAATACAATAATTGATGCCCGGAATACGGAATTTCTGTTGATTCTTCTGCATTAACGCTCTCGATTCCTCACGCTTCTCGATGGAAAAAACCTCCATCTGCGGTGCCATCTGTTTGGCTTCGATAGAAACCGAACCTGTACAAAAGCCAATATCCCATAATACTTTGGCCGTATCCAATTTAAGCATGGATAAAGTCATCAGACGAATGCTGCGTTTGGTTATCATCTTAGGTCTTCCCTCAAGATGGTGAAAACCCTCTTCTGGAATGCCAAAAGTACGCTCAAAATGAGTTGTTTTTTCCAGAATTAAACAATTGGGCATGATGCTTTCAACAGATGCCAGTTCATCAACCGACAACTCACGAACGACTTGGAGTTCACCCCCCATACGCTCACCAAGATACACCTTGTAATTGAGCAAACCAGCCTCTTTCATTCGCTGACCAATGGCAGCAGGTGTTTTGTTTTTATCCGTGAGCACACCAATCAGCTCCGAACCAGTAATCAGTTCTTTTTCGAGATTACTCCATGGTCGACCGGTTAATGTTGCCACCTTCATCATGCCATAGGGCAGATGACAATGATGAGCCAGCATTTGCAGGCTGTTAAATGTAGGATACACCTTCAGTGGTGCATCCGGGAATTCGCGTTTCAGTGTGTTGGCAATTCCGAAAAAGAGCGGATCGCCCGAAGCAAATACCACTATCTCTTCATTCAGTGCACGATATTGCTCAAAAGTAAGCTGCAAAGGCACCTCCACTTCAATCCAAAGGTGATGAACAGGCAGTAAGTGTTTCACAAGCTCATAATGACGCGCACCACCCGAGAAGTAATGAGCAGATGCAATGATGCCATTCACCTCATCACTAAAAACAGGACTTGTTTCGTCGCTGATGCCAACTACGCGAAAACTACACATCACGACCAGGTTTAAGCGTTACGGCCTCGTCGCGACTCAGTACCGCATTTACGATTGTCGCTGCCAGATTAGAGCCACCTTTGCGCCCTTCAATACTAATGTACGGCAGATTCTTGAAAGTCATCAGACGATGCTTCGACTCCTCCACATTAACAAAACCCACAGGCGCACCAATGACACCAGCCGGCTGAAAGTCCTTTCTACGCATTAGCTCAGTCAATTCAATCAATGCAGTTGGCGCATTACCAAAGACATATAAAGCATCGGGATGTTCCTCAATCGCCAGGCGAATACCTGCCTGTGTGCGCGTAATGTTTTTTTCCTGCGCCAAAGCTACTGTACGCTCATCGTGCAAATAGCATTTAACATTAATGCCATAACGCTCACACGCTTTTTTGCGAATGCCGCTCTGCACCATGGTAACATCGGTAATAATGGTTCCGCCGTTTAGCAGATACTCATTCATACGTGCCACGGCTTCGTTTTTAACGCGTAAGAGCTGTTTCATTTCAAAATCAGCCGTTGTGTGAATGCAGTGCATCATCACCCATTTCTCCTCGTGAGAAATATCCAAATCGGCCAATTGCCCGGCAATGGTTCGAAAGCTCTCCTGCATAATTAACGGACCCGGAGCGCCTTCCTGCTCGTATTTGGAATAATAACCGCGCGGCGTGATAAACTTGTTATTGGACACATAGCTTTGCGAGTTACCAATCACAACGATGGAAAACATATCCACAATCTCTGGATCAAACTCACCCAAAGTAGTTAATGTAATATGCTCCTCTTCACGTTCAACCTGTCGCAATACAGCAACAGGCGTTGATAGTGAACGCTCCTCGAGAAAGAGCTCTTGTAAGCGATACAGCTGCCAGTAGCGTTTCTTGCTGCGCGGATTGTAAAGGACTGTCACGAAATCGCCCATTGCCGCTGCCTTCATCCGTTTTTCAATCAGTTTCCACGGCGTTAATAAGTCAGAAAGCGATAAAATCACAAAATCGTGACTCAAGGGCGCCCCCAGTTTGGCAGCGGCAGCCTGAAAAGCAGAAATACCAGGCACCACCTCAACCGGAATCGATGACTGACGTTTATCCGCCATCTCCAAAATAAGCGAAGCCATGCCATAAATACCGGCATCACCTGAACTGATAACAGCGACTCTCTGACCCGCTTCAGCTTTTTCAAAGGCGATTTTTGCACGCTCCACCTCCTGACGCATGCCAGTATCAATACACTCCGTTCCTTCGGCCAGGTAACATTGAATAAACTGGAAATAATATTTGTAGCCTATCACCACATCTGCCTCTTTAATAGCATCAATGGCCGGCTTTAAAAACAACTCTGGATTTCCTGGCCCTAAACCTATTACTTTTATATTGCTCATATGTATTTACGTACTTTTTGCTCAGCTATTAGTTAGCTTAATTTGCTCCTCGTTACGGATAATGATGATTGAAAAATAGGGTATCCTTCGCTCGGTTAAAACGGATACATCTCTGGTTGTAAACTGCTTGTCTGCACCCATGTATTCGCCATAGAAGAAGTCGAGCTGATGCTTCTGCAAAAATCCAGCAATCCAGTCCTTTAGCTTCGACACCTTCATAATCACCACCGTTTCATTAGCGCTGACATACTCACCAAGCTGGTTTTCACTCTTCACTTCAGGAACAACCAGCACTTTATCTGTTTGCTTACAAATTGGCTCTAGCCCTAATGATCCTCCTAATATAAATGCCGGCACACCCGGAATCATTTCGTATTTCACACCAGCCTTTTTAAAATCATCAATCAAGTAGGCAAATGTGCTGTAAAAAGCGATATCTCCTTCACTGACAACGGCCACCATCTCTCCTGCCTTGGCATGCTGAATGCATTTAGCGGCCAACTGACGATAAGTTTCATTCACCTCTGAACGATCGTATTTCATCGCCACTGAAACCGGACGAAACTTTGTCTCATCAATCTCCAACGAGCCAAGTACACGCATTGCCATGGAACTCTTCATCCCTTTTTCATTGGTTGTTTCAGGATAATAAATGACATCCGCCTGCTGTAGTGTTTTGAGTGCCTTAATGGTGATCAAATCCGGATCACCGGGACCAAGTGCCACACCGTATATTGTTTGTTTCATGTCTATCTGTTAGTGATGATGGCCACAACAATCGTGTCCGTGATGATGGTGATGACCGTGATCATGCCCATGGTGATGATGCGGCACGTAATTCTCCAACGTTTCCTTATCTACGGACGAAATCATATCCACTTCCCCCCGCTCAGCACTCTCCAAACGCTTAATTAATATTTGCGCCAGATCCTCCGATTCGCTTAACAATGGTGCCATAAACACTTTGCGATCCGGATGCTGTTTTGAAAATTCGTCCAGTAAATCATGTGCTTTATCCATGTAAACACCAGGGAAGAACACATAAGGAACGACTATTATATTTTTATATGGTAACTTTTCGCAAATAGATAATGCCTCAGCCACTGATGGATAAGTCATCCGGCTACAGTAACCATTTATGCTAAAAGCGTACTTATTCGTCTCCTGGACCATGCGTGTTAATCGTGCTAAATCGCCATTAGCTGCAACTTTCGAAGCACCAACGCCCAAACCAAACAGTAATGTATCATTCGCCTCCACTTCTGCGCCATTCAGCGCTTTACTAATCAGATCGTTTGACAGATGCAGCATCTCATCGCAATCCCCAATATAGTGCGCCATACTAATAGATACGTTGTACTTAGCCTGCAACTGATAGAGCATGCAAGGAATATCCTTTTGGATATGGACCCCGGTAAACAAAAACACAGGAACAGCAACAATCTCTGTTACGCCGCGCTGAGCCAAACGTTTCACTCCCTCCTCAAAACCAGGTTCCGATAATTCGAGAAATCCAGCTTCCACTTCATAATCGGTTAATAAAGCCTCTATTTGTTTTGTGTATTTTAAAAAGGCCTCTTCGCCTCTTTTCACACGGGTACCATGACCACAGATTAAAACTCCTTTTTTAGACATGTATTAATTCTTGAGGTTTAACAGATTGAATAACCGGTTTGAGTTGTTCGGAAAAGTTGACTACTTCGCCAATGACCATTAAAGCTGGAGGTAAGAACCCTTTATCCTCCATAACATCGCCAATGGTTTTAAGCGTAGCTGTCAGCATTTCTTGTTGCGGGTAAGTTCCCCAGCGAATCAGGGCCACCGGAGTCTCCTCTTTCTTACCACCAGTAATCAATTCATTGGCGATGCGTTGCGCATTACTCACGCCCATATACACAACCAATGTATCTGATGCTTTTGCCAAGGCTTGCCAATCAACAGAATTGTTTCCTTTTGCTGGGTGCCCGGTTACGAATGTTACCGACGAAGCCACATGACGGGCTGTTACAGGAATCCCCATGTAAGCAGGTACGGCTACACCCGAAGTAATGCCGGGGACCACCTCGTAATCAATTCCATATTCGATAAGGGTCATTATTTCCTCTACTCCTCGTCCGAACACAAAAGGATCACCACCCTTTAAACGCACAATATTCTGACCTTTTGAAGCATAATGGGCTATCAACTCATTTAGTTCTTCCTGTGGAAAAGTGTGCTTATCCTTCTTCTTCCCCACGTAAACCATTTCGCAAGCATCAGGGCAATAGTCAAGTAGTTCTTTATTAACCAGGTAGTCGTATAAAACGATATCGGCCTGTTTGAGCAACTTCACAGCTTTTAAGCTGATTAAATCGGCATCGCCGGGACCGGCGCCAACCAACCATACTTTACCGTAGTTGGGATTCATTTATATTGAGTTAAGGTCTACATTGTAATTTTCTATCTGACTGATTAACTCATCAATCAAAGCATTCATTTCATCCTGACGGGCCAGGTCTCCGGTTTCAAGATATTGCTTCCGTTTCGCACCAATCTGCTCTATCGCTTCAGGCGTAACTGCTGTTAATTTGGCCATAAAGTATTTACGTAAACGTGCAGATAATGCAGGAGAAGTTCCTTCGGTGGTAATCCCCACATTCAGATGCCCAACCTGACAAGTGGCGGGAATGATGAAGTTGCCCTTATCGGCACCATCCACACTATTTGCCAGTACACCATTCTCTTGTGCCTCTGAGATGATTTGCTGATTGATTGTTTTGTTATTGGTAGCGGCAAATACCAGGAAAAAGCCAACGACATCGTTGTTGTTATAACATCGGTTGATATGCTTCATCCTGTTATCACCAAGTAACTCCTGCAGAGCCGGTGTTAATTCTTTGGAAATGACAGTTACGGCTGCACCGGCAGACAGCAATTTATTCACTTTTCGTTGAGCAACTTTACCGCCACCAACAACTAAACAAGCTTTATCTTTTATGTTGATATGAATTGGATAGAACTGCATGTTAAGCCTGTTTGGTATTTAACACACCTGTTCTGTCCTCTTGATACATCAAGCCATTAAAATGTTTATTCATAACACACTTTAACGCCCCGGAATGAAAGTGAAATGCATAAAAAAGCATACAACATCCTGCAACCATACGTTTCAGTCAAATTGGTTAATAACCCATCTGAAACGGCCTGTCGCCATTACTATCTGCACCTATTAAGCGCCGTAACTATTGATATGCTTTTTATTCATGTATCAAACTTTTAAACCCGAAAGCTTTGATTAATAATTATTTGTTACATGGCAGGTTTTCTGACTTACTCCCTCCTGATTGCGCCTTCCCATTTCGCTAAACTGAAACAGTGACCTTATGCAATGGAGTTAACAGAGCTTACAGCTGCGGGTACAGCTCCGGATTTACACCGGATTCCCTCTTTCCGCCAAAGTCCGAATAGGTTGACTTTGACTCACCATTTATGATCGCAAATGTAATACAATTTTACAAGCGCCAAACCGATGAGGACATTTTTCTTTAATGAATGGTTTAAGGGCTCAATTGCGTATATTTGCAACATTATTAAAGATTCTAACACATAGCCAGCGCTTCTGCACTGGTTTGAAAGACCAAAAAAATGCTAAGCGAAAAAGATACCATTTGCGCCATATCAACTGCCCAGGGAATGGGTGCCATTGCTGTTATCCGTCTATCGGGCAATCAATCCATTGCTGTCTGTGAAAAAGTTTTCAGACCAGCCAAAGCAGACAAGAAATTAATGGAGCAAAAAGCTAACACCATTCATTTTGGCAGCATTAGTGATGGCGACAAAGACTTAGACGAAGTATTGGTTAGCATCTTTAGAGCGCCTCATTCGTTTACAGGTGAGGATATTATTGAAATAGCCTGCCATGGTGCCCCCTATATTCAGCAGCAGATATTACAGTTACTCACAAAAAACGGTGCCCGACTGGCAACAGCTGGTGAGTTTACCCAACGTGCGTTTATAAATGGCAAAATGGACCTGTCGCAAGCTGAAGCTGTGGCAGATTTAATCGCCTCACGAAGCGAAGCAGCCCGACGTGTTGCACTGCAACAAATGCGTGGCGGTTTTTCAAGTGAATTGATTAATCTGCGCATGCAACTACTCAACTTCATTTCGCTAATTGAACTGGAACTGGATTTTAGCGAAGAGGATGTGGAGTTTGCCAATCGCAATGAACTTACTAAACTGGTTGCTGAAATTGAATCGGTACTGAAAAAGCTGGTTAACTCATTCGCATTGGGTAATGCCATCAAAAATGGTATTCCGGTGGCGATTGTGGGACACACCAACGCCGGCAAATCAACACTTCTAAATACCTTATTGCAGGAAGAGCGTGCCATTGTATCGGACATCCACGGCACCACTCGCGATGTAATTGAGGATACCATCAACATTGAAGGTATCAGCTTCCGTTTTATCGATACTGCGGGCATTCGCGCCACTCAAGATGAGATTGAAAACCTTGGTATCGAGCGCACTTATGCTAAAATCAGTAAGGCAACCATTATCTTACTCATGCTTGATGTTAACGATCCGGATAATAAGATACATGATGCCATTACTGATGTAAAAAAACGCATGGATGATCATCAGCAGCTGATTGTGGTTATTAACAAAACTGATTTGGCCAACGACGGTGTTCAGGAGCGCTTCCAGAAGAGCAGTTTCAAAGAGTTATCCGGCACCGATGCCATAGTGCCCATCTCTGCTAAGCAACAATTGAATATCGATGCTTTAATAGCCGCTCTGCTCAAAACCGTTAATCTCTCAGCTATCGACAATGACGAGGTGATTGTCACCAATGTGCGTCACTACGAGGCTCTACAAAAATCGCACGAAGCCATCCTGCGCGTGGTTGATGGCCTGCAATCTGGTATTACAGGTGATTTTCTTGCTCAGGACATTCGCGAAGTGCTTCATTTCTTAGGTGAGATCACCGGACAGATCAACACAGATGAAGTGTTAGGTAACATTTTTAAGAATTTCTGTATCGGAAAATGATTTATAACACTGATATTTAGATGCTTAAATACACGTCAAGCATACAAAATTTGTTCATAAATACAAAGTTTTTGAAGCAAGAATAAAAACTAGTTTCCTAGAGTATATGCCAACTTAGTAATATACAATTTGCACTCTACCCAACTAAACCAAGCGGATCCATAAGATTTAATTATGGATTAGCTCAATAATGCAATACCTCAATGTGATACAAATGATGCAATTTCAGAATAGCATTAATACATTAAGATTCACACCTCACCTATAACACTGAATACCTATTAGTTACATCGACACTTATCATCCTTTTTCACCAGCCACAAATTAATGGAAGTAAGTTCTGCTATTCTATAGTTATTAAGATCTGGCAATCATTTATAAGGCAATTACCCTTGACGAAATTTACCAGGCGTGCTATTTTAGGCGGGTCTGATAATTTTAAACAAGGGAAATAGTTATCAGCTATCATTTGATTATAATGTTGTTTGTGGGAGAAACAGCTAAATCTCCCATAGCATCACCTTAACATCTGCATTACTCTATCGCTTATTAGGAAACTTAAAACCTGTAAACAATGAAAAAAATTAATGCATTTAAAGTAGTACTCTCTTTGTCGATACTGCTAATGGGTATTGGTTGCGATGAAGAAAAGAAGGAATTCATTGAGTCCGAAAATTCGATGACATTAAAATCAACCTGTTCAAGTACCGATCCCACAGTTCCGGTAGACATTATCCCAGTTGTAGTAGATGGCAATACCCCCGCGGTGACATCCACGAATGTGAAAATTGATCCACCAGTAGCAGGAACGTACGCTCTTGGTGCTGGCACGGTAACTATTGCATTTAGCAATGAATCGTGCGGACAAGTGATGACCTGGGAAGTATCCGACAATATTGTAATCGATCACGTGTATGCGAAAGGTAGCGATAAATACAACGACTATGACTATACTGGTGAAAGTCCAAAACCGAAAAACGATGGCAACCTACACTGTCCTGTCAATCCAAGTGGCTCATATGCCGACTTTAGCCATGTAAACTTTGTTTTTCATTATCAATTGACTGTTGCTAAAACGGCTGAAACAGAATTCACCAGAAAATGGGATTGGGTAATTGATAAAGTTGCAGATAAATCAGAACTGGTGCTTTCTGAAGGACAGGTATTCAATGTGAATTATGATGTCACCACTACTGCATCTGCAGTTGACAGCGACTGGAAAGTAAGCGGCACTATCACTATACTTAACGAAACACCACTGGAAGCTGTTGTTACTGACATAACAGATATTGCAGGAGGAGTAACAGCAACTTTGGCATGCGAACTGCCACACACACTTGCACCTGGAGAAACACTAGAATGTGATTACTACGCCGATCTGCCTTCTGGTGCGGATGGCACCAATACTGTAACAGTAGTAACCAGCACCCCAATGGTGGAAGGAGGTATTGCCACTGCTGATTATACTTTTGGAGAACCAACTAATGAAATTGACGAATGTATCACAGTCAGTGATGATAAATTCGGTGGCTTGCTTGGCATTATTTGCGGCAGTGACTCTCCTTATATATTTGAATATACACTTAGCCCTCCAAGTGAATGCGGTGAGTATGAGTTCACAAACACAGCAAGCTTCGAAACGAATGATACACAGACTTTGGGAAGTGATGACTGGACAATATCAGTTACGGTGCCGTGCGACAATGGATGTACACTCACCCAAGGCTACTGGAAAACACATTCTGAATTCGGCCCCGCTCCTTACGATGATACCTGGGCTCAACTGCCACAGGGGGCATCAACTGGCTTTTTCTCAAGTGGACTAAGCTACTACCAAGTACTTTGGACCCCACCGGCTGGTAATGCCTACTATCAACTGGCCCATCAATATATCGCAGCTGAACTGAATATGCTTAATGGCGCTTCAAATGGAGATATTATTGATGCATTTAATAAAGCAACAAACTTGTTTGAAGAATATAGCCCGGATGAGGTAGCTTCTTTCAAAGGAAAAGATAAAAATATGTGGACCAAATTAGCCAGTACATTGGATGCCTATAACAATGGTATAATCGGACCTGGCAGTTGTGATGAAGAGGTAATAAAATAGATTGCATACTAAAAAATGGCATGATACTGATTTAATCAAATACAAAGAAAGGTGCGCAGTTAACGCACCTTTCTTTTTAGCTACCAAGAGTCCCAAAAGATTTGTAATCATTTCAAAGTTATCTTATACGAAAACTTTAAGGAATTGATTATTGAGCCTAAGTGCACTATTTTAAAGGATAGATATTGTATACACCTTGTGACTTCAGCCACTTTTGTAAAAGATATGAATGCTCCCATTTATTTCTAAACGATGTACCAGATAATGTTTTCTACATTCACCCCGGACAATACACCATCTATAAAGCAGATATACAGCCCAATAAATAACAAAACAACTTTTCCCCCAATTGCACCAAATAAAACATTATAATCTAATTATCAACTCCTTAGTATTTTCGAATTGATTTTGCAAATAAACTGTATAAAAAAAGGGAAGCCTTTAACACTTCCCTTTCTACATATTATATTCAGTTAATTATCAACCATTAGCCGGTTGAGCCATTTTATTGATAATGTGACTAATTACATGCGAGTGTTCATCTTGTGGACTGAACAACACCATATTTGACGATTCCTCGGCGATAACTGTGTGTCCGGGAGGCCAATAAAACAAATCACCTGTTACAACAGTTTCCTCAGTACCATTTGTGTATTCTACCCGGATACGGCCATCTAACACATAGCCCCAATGGGGACATTGACATTTGTCTTCATGCAATCCTTCGAGTAATGGAGAAATATCAGTTCCTTTGTTCAAAGTAAAAAATTCGCCACTAATTCTACCATACCCTGTTGAATCACCAAATCCTGTTTTCTGTCGGGCAACAGCTGCCGGTGAGTTAATTTTTACCGGCACATTTTCTTTCGCAATTTTCATAGCTGTAAGTTTTTATTTAACAATCACATTAACTTGTACATTTTGCTGTTTCTTTTAAGGTCTTATATTTTGATTAACCCTAAAAAGATTATCTGGATCATATTTCGTTTTGATTTCGAGTAAACGTGGGTAGTTGTGCTGATAACAAGCCTGTACTCGCTCCTGTCCTTCTTCCATCATAAAATTTGAATAGGAACCTCCTGCTGAATAAGGGTGTAAGGCCTCCCAATACGATTTACACCAGTGCGTGATCTTTTCTGCATTCGTTGGATCAGGATCAATTCCCACAATAACACCCGCATATTTGGCATCGCGATAAGCCCAAGGAGTATCGGTATTGCTAACTCTAGCAGCAGCACCGCTGAGTGGATACATGTGCATTTGAGACAAAGGAGTTGGTATCTTCGAGCCAAACTCGCGATGAATCACCTTAACTTCTGCACCTAAGTCCTTAAAATAGTCGCCGCGCCAATAAAACTGAAGACCAGGTGGTAATAAACCATCAAAAAGAGTTTGAATAGCAGGATATGGCATCTCACCTACGAACTCAAATATGGGACTCTTCGAACGAACTTCCTTAAAGTCAGACTCGAACCTATCACTATCACCTGTATAACACCATACAATGCCACAAAAAGCCTTGTCATGTAGCTCTGAAGGAAAGGGGTCTCCCGGAATAACCATGGTGGCAATAAACCCGTTTAGATCTTCAGGGGCATTGTGTATAAACTGATGATACCACTCCATGATCTCTTCTGTTTGTTCGATGGGCCAAAGTGTTGGACCTCCAATAACAGTTGACAAAAGATGAGCCTGAAATTTAAATGAAGTAACTATTCCAAAGTTACCACCTCCACCTCTAATTGCCCAAAATAGTTCAGGATAACAATCTTTATTAGTCGTTACTAAAGAACCATCAGCCAAAACCATATCAGCTTCAAGTAAGTTGTCGATAGTTAAACCAAATTTACGACTCAAATAACCAACGCCACCACCGAGTGTTAAGCCTCCAACTCCTGTTGTTGAAATGATCCCTGCCGGTATGGCAAGACCATAGGAATGGGTGACGTGATCCACCTCGCCCCATAGGTTGCCTCCGGCTACCCGAACGGTGTTATCAGATGTATCAACCCTAACGTTTTTAAGCCTTGACAGGTCTATTACCACTCCATCATTGCATATTCCTAAACCACCACCATTATGACCACCTCCCCTGATGGCCAGCAGAAGATTATTATCACGAGCAAAATTAACAGACAAACGAACATCAGTAACATCCTGACAATATGCAATCAAAGATGGGTATTTATCTATCATTGCATTATATACCTGCCGGGCATTATCATATTGCTTATCGTTTTGAAGAACAACATCACCTCGTATCTGAGTAATAAATTCTTCTACTTTAGAAGGATTTATATCTTTTAATGATTTTTGCATGCCTTTATCTTTTATATGCAATTTATGCGCAAAAAGAAAGACAGAACTAGCAATATTGATTCAAATACTGGTAAAATCAATTCAATTCCTAGATGGTGTTAATAACAACTAAGCAATAATTACCTTTTAAATCCTATAACTATTAAGTCAACCTATTGAGGAGGCAAGATAAGAAGAGGGCGAGATGCCGAATCTTTTCTTAAAACATTTAGAAAAATAAGACGGGCTTCCAAATCCGTTTTCAAAAGAAACTTCGGCAATTGTTTTATGCTGCCGTTCAAGCATAACGAGAGCATTGTCTAATTTAAACTCTTTAATCAGCTCATTTGGAGATATTTCTGACAGTGCCACAACATTTCTATACAGTTGCGATTTGCTTAATCCTAATTCAATTGCTAAATCATTAATGGTGAATCCTGGTAAATGACCCAATTGATCCAATTTCTTGCCAAGTTGTGCCAAAAAACGCTCCTCCATTGGTGCTAAAAGCTTAAGCCCATCAATACCCTTGCAACATTCTAATCCTTTATGCTGACAATAATCTTTTACAGTATGTGATACCATAATGCCGTTATTATTTGAAACAAAACACAGGTATTTGGACATATTGATAGAATGACCAAAGAAATTAGTATCATTATCTATTGGAGTGCCGGCATATAGGCCTAATTTAATTTTATTACGAGATATACCCGAATTGTTGGTTGCAAGAACAAGATGACGTACCTCGTTAGCACATTTTATGGCATCTTCGGCAGCAGTAAATGAACAAAGCTCTGTGTTACCAATACGATCTGCTAACCTCCCATTATGCTTTTTTAAAACAACTTGTATTTCAGCTAAAATATTATCTTGAGTTTGATTACTGCTCTGTCCAATAAAAAAATATCGAAAAGCCAATAAAAAACGTAGTGCCGATTCTTTAAGATAAAGCGAACTATCATGCCTGATATCATCAGGATCCTTTATTCTTCCCAAGAATGATTCAACGACCTGATTATCGACCTCAACAATCTGATGAGGAACCAGACCATGTGCATTTTTATGCAATTCTTTAACGGACTCTTTGGTTGGTGCCTCAATCAAACAAAATGCTGTTTGCCTCTCTTCATCAAACCAATATGTTAATGCCCGGCAGTTATACAAGTGTTGAATCTTTAAATCCTGCTGATGAGCTTCAGCTACATCTTGAGCCGTTACACCTGGTAAATCGTGACGATCCATGTATATTGGCATAATGATCTTCTTTTGAAATAATCTCTTGTTATCGAACAGTTATTTAAACTCCCTTATAATTAATCAATTAGGCAATATAAGGAATTTTAAAGATTAGTTAAACCTTTTTGAGCTCTTTTATTAATCACCATGCCAATGTCTCTAATAATGTTTTCTACATCGAGAACTAACATTTCACCCTGCTTTCCTATTGATTGGCAACCAATTAAATAACAAAACAACTTTACACCCCCATTTGTACTCTAAACTTGTCTATACCAGAATTATAATCACTTTAGTCTCCATGTCTCGAGATAAATCATAAAACACAAAAAAGAGGGAATCCGCATTAAGAGACCCTCTTGGTATTGTTAACACACGCCTATCAACTTCCGCTCCTTAACGGAAAATTAAAGAAGCGTAAAGCAAAGGTGAGAATGGCTCCAATGGAGATAAGAATGGATTGAATGCCGGTTAAAAACTCCTGCTGGGTCACCACCAGGAATACGATGATGGCCACGCCCAACAGCTTAAGTGGCAATCCGTATTGGCTCCAGCCCGCTTTGCTATGCTCGCGCAAAGATGCATTGATGGCATCCACTTCATTTTCCTGGCGGGTAACAAACAGCGTGAAACTCAGATTAAACAGCTTAAGAAACTGCCCATTCTTTATCAGGCCTTTATTAATAAGAATATTAATCACGCCCTTTTTATGCAGGTTGATAACGTAATCATCAGCTATATCATAAAGAATGGATTTTTCTTCATTATCACAACTATCCCATATCTTTTGGTAATAGGTACGATTAATGAGGTAGGCCTGAAGGACATTATCTTCATTGACTACCTTATTTTTAATCTCTTCGGTTTCTTCATTACCCCATTTATAGTCATTCTCCGACAGGGTATCCTGCCGCCTGAACAGCTGGTATTTATCAACCAATGCGGCATTTTTACCAATTTCATCATCTATCCAGCTAATGTGTTTTTTCCATTGCTGCTTGTAAGTGTCACCAGTAATTGATCTTTCAGGCCTGAACTCATCCTCCCACTCCTGCTTAAGCGCACCTATCTGCTCAAGCACATCTTCTTTTAGGGGCTGCCTGGTTATGGGTACATAGGTCATGGAGAAGTAGGCCAAACAATTAACCAAACGCTTGAGGATCGTATCCAGCTGCATCCGTTTCTTCGCTGTTTTTTTATTGTTCTTGCGCAACTCTGAAATTAAAGAATCACGAAAATGCTGTATTAATATACGAGGCATTTTAAAGCAAACGATGTTGAAACTCAGGAACTGTTCTGTTTCCAGCACATTTTCGAGGTACTCAACAAAGGTTTGTAGTTGACTCACCCCTTTAAAGCTCATATGATCGATAAAAAGGTACACATGCTTATTGGCATTGTTGTCGCGCAACAAGCTTATTAAGCTCTGTGGCAGATGCAGCCGATACATTTTTGTGTGTTCATTTTCGATGCATTTTCGGTAAAAAGCCTTATCGGGCATAGTTACAATGTATTTGTTCTCACCCTTTTCGAGCTCATGTAACTGCGTTTTACTCTGTTTTTCGGTAAACATGGTTTTTGCATACTTAAACCCGGGAAATAAATACCGATTGGCCATGGTAGGTAAATACATAAAATACAGCACCGAAATTACCAGAAAACCATAGACAATACCTAAGTAACGCTTGGTGATATGCCACAACCCTGGTTTGTCCATCCGCATCACAAACAGTTGGTCGTTGTGCGGAAAACCACCTGTTTTAACTTGTAGATTTAGACTATCTCCACTTATAAAGTAGGTATACTGCTTAAGAGTATCATCGGAATTAATATAACTGGGCTTTACCCGGTTTCCACGATCTTCAATGAGGTTATTTAAGAAGAACATATTGGCCCTGGCCTGACCAAAAACATGAACGTAATTAAACGTTCCCTTCAGTTGATCCAACCTGAAATTACACGATTCAATATTATTATCACCTTGTTCATCTACCAGGGTATCAAACTTCATATGATGAAGCTGCTCATAGTAATTCCCTTTTCGTTCCAGCGGTTTAATCGTACTCTTACGGTTATTTTGTTCCAGCAACAGCTCTCTGCGTTCCAGAATCTGCTCAGCCACATACCGCTGCTGTGCCATGTAATGCAAGGTGGTTTCCTGCTGGTAAACAACGGTATACAAAACCACCAACGGCATAAAAGCAAATAGCAGCAGCAGTGTGTAAACGTATAGGTAGTATTTTATCCGGAAAGTATTCAACACACTCACTTTCTTTCTAAGAACAGCCGCCACCTTATCTTTAATCGCCTTCAGCCTTGTGCCATTATTTTTAAAGGAAACAAACAATAGCCCATTGAAAGTCGTTAGGATAAAAACACTCCCTATAAAAGAATAACTCATAAAGCAGGTTTTGGGCATCATCAGTTCAACCAGACTTAAAAGTGCAACTGAAAAAATGGCATAGTAGATGAACAACTTAAAGGTGATTTTGCATGCACCTTTACCACACAAGAAACGCATTTGAGCCAATAATGAACCGGCTCCTATAAGCGCCAGCAGACTTATCCAGTGTATAACATAAATGCGTCTAAAAAATAACATTACTACCACCACCCAAAGAACTATTAACAGGCTATTGTGCAGAGCCAAACTGATATATTTTTCTGCGATCTTCTTTTTCGGAAAAAAATACAACAGCGAGTGTGGCGGATTGTGGATATCTGAGTTAAAATTTTTGTACATGCGGTACCCCCATGTGCACAGAAACCAGAATAGCACAATAAGGATAAAAGCTGCAATGATAATGTATCCGGCATGGTTGATGATTTGAGCATAATTATTCACCTCGCACATGGTGACGATGAATAAATCCAAATCAACATTCAGGGGCTCCACCCACATAAGGGTGGGTTTCATTTTATAATCGGCCTTAAAAACATCTTTTCGGTGACTTAATATGGCTGCCTTTAAATCAGGATGCTGATCCGTCTCATAAAAAAGATTCTCCCGAACATTATTTTCAGGGTCTTTATGAAACCACACTTTACCCTTACTATCAATAACACAAAAGGAGTAGCCATGGGGTAAAATGGTATTGCTTACCGATGTTAGTTCAGTACCAATACAAGCTAAATAGCTGGACTTTCCGATTTTCGACGAGAAAATAACTTGTGGCCGGGCAGTTGTTAAAGAAAAAATGGATTGCATGCCAAATGCAGTGCCATTCTGCGTAAAAAGGGTTGGAGCGTTAAAGTAGTCACGCATCCTTATGTCAATGCCATCCATGGTATCAATATCGGAGTATCTGCAATTATTGTGAGTTATATTGAGTATTTTCCCGTAATCGTTACTTACAATTACATCTGACATCTCCATTGCAATAAACTTACCTTCAAAGCGTTTGGGATCAATATGTCTTTCGCGATCTTTGGCTACGAAGATATCGAGCCACGACAAGGTATCGATGGTCAAAAAACTGGTTTTAGCAATAATTCTGTGGAGAGTTACTGAGTCTCGTTTAAAACTTTTAAAGCTATCAGAGGTTACAAAGTTTGACAATGTATCTTTTACTGCTGTGATATTAATCAGTAAACTATCCAACTCCGCGTTAAAGTCATGGCGTATTCCATTTGACATTTGTTCTAAATGTTCACCATCACCCTTCAGATGCCCCTTGATGTATGCCAGGTTAGTTTCGTACAAAATAAAGTAACCCATAATAAACACCAGGCCAACCGAGCTGAGTACTAATGTTATCAGATTTTTGATGGAATAAGCTTCACCCGCAGCCACTACAAAGAGTTTAATAACCGGAATACTAAATAACAGTAGCAGAACAAATACCGTAATGGCGGTGAGAAGGGCCCGGTCGAATCCACGCTTTAATGAAGCATATTTAACTTTTGGTATCAGGCCAGCCAGGTAATGAATATTCACCCCATCCACTTTAACTACAAATAACTGATAGTCTTCACCCTTTAATGATATGGGAATTGATAATTCATAAGGATTTTCGAATGAAAAATCAGAGGAGCCTCCGCCGAGTGATAGTTCTATTTTTTTGGAAGTGTTAAACAGATGCATCAGCGTATCAATATTTATTGACTGCTTTGACTTTTTCTGCTTTAGTTCTATATGCGTATAATCAAACTGATTATACACCACTTCTGTGGAATCAAATGCAATAAACCCTTCGAAAAAATCAGCTTCATCCAGCACGTTGGGAAAGATTTTATCTTTATGAACCGGTAATTGACTTAGGTATGGTGCTATGACGTCATTAAGAATGGAGTCAATTTCGTACTCATAGTAGTTAACTTTTGATGGCTCTGCCAAATAATCAATATCATAAAACAAATAGTCTTCTTTGTTGCTTTCGTTATAATTGTACCTGTTTTTTATTTCTCGCTCTATTTTATACTGCATAGCAGGGAGCAATTCATCCAAGACGGCAAGGTATTTTTCAAATTGTTCATCAAGAACAATGTACCTTAGCATTAGCGGCTCCTCTTTTTCGATCAGATAGCTTCTATTCTCATATCTATACAGTACTGAAAATGTAGTATCATACAACTCCTCAAGATCAAATTCAATCTCACTCATCTCCTGATAAAGAGGCTTAATTGAATCTTTAACAGCATTGACTTCATCAATATCATGCTTAAGAATATTAAAACTATTAGCTCCCGTAGTTTCAATATCCCTCTCCTTCTCCCTCAAATCTCCGGCATATCGATATAACATTTTAAAAGCCTGTCGCTTTACTTTATCTTCTTTTACACTTTGAATATGGAAATAGTACAAGCCCATGGCCAGTATAATAACCAGGGAGACCGTCATTAATATTCCAAATCGTTTACCTGTTAGTTTTTGCATAATTGTTAGTTTGGCTGGCAGAATGAATGGTTAAATCGTCATAGAAAGGGAGATATTCATCTCCCTTTTAACAGTTTATAGTCAGTAAAACATAGAGGCATTTACGCTTCCTCAATCCTGACCTTCAAAAAGCCACTATTGTTGCCATAGTAACCGTTCAGATCGTTGGCAAAAGCACAAAACTCGCCTGACTTTTTGGGGGAGTAGTTCTTTAGTCCGTTTCCTATGGCAAAAGCCTCGTCATCATTATGACCAATGCAGCCACATAGAGTGAACCAGTCTACACCGTTGCCCGTCACTCGTTTAAATGGTTCGGCAATGGCAATGGCGATTTCGCGCGCAGCAAGCTTAACTTTGCCTCTATTCCAGCCGTTGCCATCAACCGGATGAATACCTCCATCGCGCCATTTATACTTGTCTATTTCAATCACTTCGATATTATAAGATTTACCTTTCTGAAGATATATGCCAGTATGATTGTATTTTAAATAGGCATACACACGTGTTACGACACCTCCTTTAGATGGCACCTTCAGATTACTTCTGTTCATCAGCTTATGTTCCGAAGTCCCCCTAAACTCTTTGGTGGTATCGTCGCGGTACCAGATTGTATGCTCAATCCCTTTAAGCGATTGTGGCTTATAATCAGCATCACGGAAGATACGATCGGCTACTGACCAGTGTACCATTGGCAGTTCCTCTTTAAGCACCTTATCTTCTTTAATCACACAACACAAGCGGTCGGTTAAAGTGATGTGCGATATTACAGGCAGTCGCTTTTGTTGATGATTAAGTCCAAGTGGATTGGGATCAATCTGTACATCATCAGGTTCAATTTCCAGTCCGGAATCAGAATGAAATACCTGATCGTATTGAATATTTTTGGGCGATAAAAAGCGAATCTCCAGCTCAGGCAACTCTTCAAACCAATCTAAAAAGAAGCGGAGCGCATTATCCGATAAACCATCGTAATTATAGCCACCACCCACATCGCCATGAGCCCCCGGAAACCAAATTTCGGTTACTCTTTCATCCTTATTCATTAATGTTGGCTGAAAGACCTTTCGCTTATCATCCAGTGAAACCAGGTGCAAAGCTTTCAGAACATTGGAAGGAAGCGTATGACCATGCTCAAATACCACATCTGACGAAGGCCTGTCTTCTTTTCTGAAATTTGGCATACCTATGGAAGCTACTGTATCAAAAACACCTTCTATAACTATTTGTCTATTCACAGTGCTATTGATAATGGCTGCAAATCGCCTGGCCAAGGCAGCACCCCGACTAAAACCTGTAACAACGATATAATCTATATCTTCGGAGTAATAATCATTGAAATTTTTAGAGGCATCTTCAAGAATTGTTTTCACATCTTTGCTCTCTTTTGATAGGCCTGCATTAAATTTACGCTGAAAGAAATTTCCGTACGTGCCAATGCCGTGATAATAGAATGTATACGAACCATTTGACAGTTGTGTTTTCCCATATTCCTCCTTCAGTTGGCCACCAAGAAGCAGATGAAACTTAAGTACATTGGTTATACTATCATCTTCTTCTTTACCACTCAACCTTCTATCCTGGATGGCATCAGCAGGTTCATTATCGGTACCATCAAAATTAAAAAACAGTATCTTTTTCATGTCTCAATGTTTTTTACCCTTAATACATCGTTTAAATCTTAAAAGTGCTTATTCAAAAACTCAACCCCATTATTATAAAATACATCACTCACAAAAGCAGCCGGATCAGGAATCAGGTCGCTGGCATATAGTTCTATCGCTTCTTCGAGATTATACTGCAGAAATTCAAAGTCCTCTGCCGCTGGACAGCAATCAATGGCATTAATTAAACCATCAAAGTCGGAACCTATTACAATGTGTTTTCCGGGGTTAACAGGCTTATCCATTGTTTGTCCCACTATCATGATATGCATAATATTATTTAGCAGGTGCAGCAAATGATTGCGTTGCTGGGCCATGCTCCGTTTAGCCCCCTCTCCTACCAACAAAAGCGTTTCCTCTTCTTCATTCTGACGCTCCTCTTCTTCGTCAAGTTGGTTTTCATCGTCATCCATATGCCGGTGTTGTTGCTCTGCTAGTGGCATGGGCGCTATAAATTCATTCCATTCACTATCACTAATAAACTCTTTACTCGTCTTTTTTTCTTCTTTGGCATAACCAAGCACCCGCTCATCCAGTATTAACCCTATTAGTCCGCCCGACCTAAGTATCGCCTTAATATCTTCATCATACAGATTAATGCTATCCGGATTAAAGCGGGTTCCATTTATGTGTCCTCTCTGCCGCTCATATTTGACCTTATATACCGGATGCGCCTTTTTCTTACGAAACTTCGCAATGGGTTTCGTGCTCCACGAACACCCGGTGACCGCTACGTGAGAGGCTATTATTGGCTTATCGCTATATTTCGCGTAGAACTGTTTGCGTGCTACCATACTCAGGTGTTTGATATCAATCAAAATGGGCTTTCCTTCCCATCGAGCATTCAGGCAGGTATCTATCACCTGATGGCCCATATCAGAGATGCCATTTCCCAGCGGTAAGAAGGGTTTCTTACCCAGTATTTTAATGGCATACGCATGATTGGCAAACACATTTGGGCTAATGTGCGTTAATGTGAGGTATAACAAACGCAACGGATCTCCTTTGCGGTATTCCTTTAGCTTATCGGTAATTATATTGATATCACTTGATTCATTGCGTCCGTAATACAATGCATGCCCACCTTCGAGTGTTGCTATTAAATACAGTGTATCCATGTCATCAGGTTCATACTCATCCATTGAATTGATCCACTTTACCCGTTCCCAGGGCTCTTCTTTATTAACAGCATTGTTTATGACAGAATCTATTTCCTGCTCCAACAAATCGGGATAACAATAACCTTTAACCTTTCGGGCCATCCGCCTAATCTGTCGTTTATCGATATAACGTACCGGACCGGCTACGGTTTGAACCAAAGCCCCTTTTAGAAAAGCTGCTTCGATGGCCATTAAACCAACACATGCCAGGTTACAATTGCCATCCAAGAGCTGATTTAAGTTTGATTGTGAATCAAATATCTTATTGGCAATATTATCTACTTCGTCCCAGGGGCTCTTCCGATGTTTCTGCAAAGTCAGCATCGGTTTCAGGGTTGGATGACAATGTAAATCAAACGTTTTCATGGTGTTTATTTTAAAAGGTACTTGTTCTGATTAGCCATATAGGTGCGCTGCGGATTTTGGTCTTCGTCGGCTCCATTCAGCACCTGTCCAATATCTTTAATGACTGTTGCACTGTTCTTATAATACCAGTGGTCAATAAGCTTTTCGCGCCCTGTTTGCTGATCGCTTATTTTCGTACAATCGACAACATGCACGTTATTAGGAATATTAAATGGCGATACAGGACCGTTTTTACCCAGGCGGCTTTCAAAATTTTTGGTGTATTTAGAAATACGAAGCGCATCATCACTTTTATGAGTATACACGTGCAGACGCTCACAAAAATCGTTGATTCGGTAGAGCGGTTTACCCTTTTCGAAGGTATCGTGCTGCACATCAGGTGCCGCCAATATTATTTCATTAAAGACCTGACCAATGCCGGCATAAGGCCCTTTACTCACACTATGCACCATCTGCTCAAACACCTGACCACCCAGACTATGTGCCAACAGGTGGATGCCGTTTCCGCACCGCTTGTCGGTACCTACTACCTGACTAAAAAACTGCAATAGTTTATACCACCCGCGGGCAAAAGCCTCTCCGGCATAGCGGGCATCAGCACGATCGGCCCGGTATTGCAATATGTTGTTGTTAGACGGCCAGGTAAAGCCAACAATTCTCGCAATATTGGAGTCATCGTTTTCTACATATGCTTTTTGCAGGTGTTGCATGTTTTGGATAAAGCAATCGAACCCACACTGAAAACCATGAATAAACACAAGTGTATCATTCTTTTTATCATCTTTGAGCATATCAGCATATAACTGATGAAACCAGGCTGCGGACCCCTGCGTTTTATCAGTGAGATAGTCAACATCCTGATAGTTACCATTTTTAATAGCCACATCGGGCAATAAACGGTAGCTTTCAGTTTCAAGATTAAGGAAGCCAAAACGAAGATTCATAGTAGCTCCGGCCGAATGGCTGGTATCTACCTTTTCTGCACCATTATCAGTAATGATGCTGCGGTTAGTAAAGAAAAATTGTTCCATTTTGCATGAAGAACTAATCGATTAGCATTAAGCAGTAGCGAACAAGGGGAATATGCACAGCTACTACACTTTACTTCAAAAACGTCACCGATTAGTTGAAAGATTGTATAAGTAAGGTTGACAAGGATGATTTTTGACAAACACAAGTCAATACTCAAGCTTCCGATACATCAACAAACAACACTCACACAACCACTTACACAAAGACACAAGTTAACCTGAAAATAAAGGAATGTCAAGTCTTTTTTAAGTCAGCATGAATAACTATAGTTGATTTCACTTACAAAAATGACTTAAAGTGGCTGTGGTAAGTTTTAGATATCGGAATAGGTTCCTGGATTCCCTTAAGCATGGCCACCTGCTTCTTTTCAAGTCTTTTAATGATGGTGATCTTACTTGTATTAATCATATAAGAACGATGACATCGCCTGATGGGTAATTGCTGTAATGGTTCTTCCAGATTTTTAAGTGAATTGCGTATAAGTTCTTTGCGAACTTGCTCTCCTTCGATCTGATAATATATCTCCACATAATTATCCATTGAAACCAGATAGAGGATCTCACTTAACTGTATGGACAATTTTATTTTCCCATTTTCATCGGTAAACTGAACCAGCGTATTGGCAACTTTATGATGTTTAGATTTCTGCCTGAACTCATTAATTGCTTGCTGCTTTTGATACCACGACAGTAGTATTAACGAAAAGCTATACGGCGGAAGCAAGGTCAACCCAACGTATTTTAAATTGGAGGAAAATTCAGCAACAAACTGCCAGAAACTTCTTATATCATCATATAGTACTGTGAGTAAAAGAGTCAGCAGAGCAAGCTCAGCTAAAGTCCATAGTGCAAAATGCCACACTTTGCTAACTCTGAACTTTATTAATTTGGGTAATAAAAGCTGCGAAAAACAGAAATATAATCCCCCAATAAGCCCTAATAATCCCAATTCAAATACCTGCTTGTTATTCGAAAAGACATACCACGTTTCAAGGTTATAGGGTTTATAAATATTGAGAAACAGCACCAGGTAGATGGTAATAAATGCTACAAAAAATAATCTGGACCTGACGGGCATTAACAGGTTAAATGGTCTGTTTAGCAAATGTGTATTGGGCATGGACTATAATCTATGCTTAAGCTGATTAGTATAAGTAACAAAGATAAGAAGTTCTGTTTGACCTGTTGCATCAAGTTACATTGGATGCAAACCAGACTAAAACTAATCGACTATATTCATCAGCGAAGCTGATTATTAAACACTAAGCACGTTTGACTTTGCTATTTGATTATCCTAAAATAATTTTACGAAATAATAGCAGGTGTCAATTATATCTATAAATTAGCCAGCCATTAATGCTATCTTTTACTTAATTACAATCATCTGTTAATTTGACAATTATAGATTACCATGGAAACAAAAACAGACGTTCAGGCTATTGATAATATAGAGTTGGTTTTCCTCACCCTCGATGATTATGATGAAATTAAGAATGCCATGCAGGAGGCCTATTCGAACATGCCCGAAGCCTATTGGAAAGAACAGCACATTAAAACACTGATTGAAAAATTCCCGGAAGGACAAGTCGGCATAAAGGTAGACGATGAATTAGCAGGATGTGCTCTGTCAATCATTGTTGATTACAAAAAATTTGGCGATAAACATACCTACAGCCAAATCACCGGCTCATATACTTTCAACACACATACCCACGATGGTAATAAGCTATACGGCATTGATGTATTTATAAGACCCAAATTCAGAGGCCTGCGCTTAGGTCGTCGCTTATACGATTACCGTAAGGAACTCTGCGAAAAACTCAACCTGAAAGGTATTGTATTTGGCGGACGCATCCCCAACTATCATCAATATTCTTCTGAGATATCGCCACGTGAATACATCGACAAAGTGCGTAACAAAGAAATTCACGATCCGGTTCTTAATTTCCAGATGTCAAATGACTTTCACCCGGCACGGGTACTTCAGGGCTACCTGGAGGGCGACAAGGAATCAAAAGAATATGCCGTATTGCTGGAGTGGGACAATGTTTACTACGAAAAAGAAACAGACACAGCAGCTACCAAAAAAACCATTGTTCGCCTTGGTCTTATTCAATGGCAGATGCGACTTTACCGCGACTTTGAAGAGTTGATGCAGCAAGCCGAATACTTTGTCGATGCTGTATCGGGCTACAGGTGCGACTTCGCCCTATTCCCTGAATTTTTCAATGCGCCGTTGATGTCAAGGTATAATCACCTGTCGGAACCCGAAGCCATACGCAAACTGGCCGAATACACAGAAGATATAACCAAGCGTTTTGCCGAACTGGCCATCACCTATAACATTAATATCATTACAGGCAGTATGCCAGAGGTGGTGGACAACAACCTGTATAACGCAGGCTATCTGTGCAAGCGTGATGGTGGTATAGAACGCTTTGAAAAGCTGCACGTGACACCTGACGAGGTAAAAGTATGGGGATTGCAGGGAGGTAATACCATTCGTACCTATGATACTGATTGTGGTAAAATTGGTATTTTGGTTTGTTACGATGTTGAATTTCCGGAGTTGAGCCGCCTATTGGCCGAAGATGGTATAGATATCCTGTTTGTACCCTTTTTAACCGATACGCAAAATGGCTATTCGCGTGTAAAAAGCTGTGCACAGGCACGAGCCATTGAAAATGAATGTTACGTGGCTATTGCCGGAAGTGTGGGTAACCTGCCCAAAGTTCATAATATGGATATTCAGTATGCACAATCGATGGTATTTACGCCTTGCGACTTTGCCTTTCCAACAAATGGTATCAAGGCAGAGGCCACCCCCAATACTGAAATGATACTTATAGCTGATGTTGACATTGATAAACTGAGAGAATTAAATCAGCTGGGCAGTGTGCGCAACCTCAAAGACAGACGGAAAGACATTTATACAATAACGCGCACTTCTGGTAAGTAAGAGTACAATTTAAATAAGCAAAGTGTACAGTGCTGATGCCATAAGTCTTGCTTTGCATCAGCACTGTATAAAATTACATTTCTAACTCTTATCCATGCCCTTACGTATCTCCAACTCAATTTTTTTATTCCACAATCGCTTCAATATTTCATCGGCTTTTTTGTTGTAGACATCAGCCATTTCCTGATTATCTGTTTTTGAATACAATCGAACCAGTGCATAGATGGCGGGCAGGTGTAAATCATTTATTTTAAGTGCAGCATTCACCTGTTCAATAGCATCAGCATAGAAGCCAGCCTCCTCCAGTTGATTGGCATTAGATAGTGCTTTTTCCAAATCTGTAATATCTTGCTCTATTTTGAGGTTTAATATATTTTCCGACTTGGTAACCACCATGGAGCAAGGTAAATCACGAACTACCAGTTCGGTAACACTACCCAGTAAAAGCCGCTGAAAAAGTGTTTTACCTGTAGCGCCCATAAATAGGATATCCACCTGATGCTGCTTTGCAAATTTTAATATTTCCTTGTAAGGCTGACCATGCAGGGTAATCAACTCATAGTTTACATCATTAAAATTGAACTGCTCAAGAAATGTTTGAAAGCTATCGGCATTTTCTTGCACGAGCACTCTGTTTTCCTCGTCATAATCCACCTTGTAACGCAGTGAATACATTTCTTCCAAAGGTTCAAACACATTAAGAACATTCAATTTTGCTTTAAAAATGCGAGCTATTTTGATGGCATTAGTTAGTGCACGAGCCGAGGCATCGGAAAAATCAACCGGGCAAAGAATGGATGATGGCACCACCCGACTACTTTCTTTCACTACCCAAACCGGCTTTTCTGATTTACGCAACAATTTTTCCACCATGTAATCCACCGATTGTTGATTATCCGAAAGGTGAAAATCATCCGGAATCAATGTCATATTAACCTTATGCTCTTCGCCTAATCGTATAATCTGCTCGAACATATTACCATAGGCAATCAGCTTTTTGGCATGCACACCTGCATCCGTAAAACGCTTTAACAGTTCAGCAAAATCGTCTCCAACATACTTTTCAATAATGTTTTTTACATTACCAGTTTTGGCCTCCGCAGGCAATACTTGCAAAAGCAAAAGCTGCGATTTAAACTTCTTTGCCAGTTCAACAGCAACAGCCATCTGCGCTTTGGATACCTCACTCACCTTAACAGGAACTAATATCTTCTCTAACAGTTTCATAGGCTTTTTATAAGAAAAACATGATTTAACGTATTTTGTTTAGTTAAAATGACTTAAACTAAAACAAAATACATTTCATAATTGCTAATAAAACAGAGGATAGTCTTAATTTTATAGGCGTTTAAACTACATTAAGTTTTCAACCAACTTGCAAACAAACCTACATCAAAGGTGTTTTAACATCATAAAACAAACAGACGTAATAAGACCGCAGATGATTTTACAACCGACAAAACGGCTCTGGAATTTATTGAAGAAGTATAATTCAGTACTAAAACAGATATACTTGTATGCTTTTTTTATTGGAATCATTAACCTGACTTTACCGGTTGGTATACAAGCAATAATCAACTCATTACAAACTGGCGAACTAACATCAACTTGGATAGTACTGGTTGGATTTGTGCTGGTAGGCATGGCACTTACAGGTATCTTGCAAATTTTCCAGTTACGGCTGGTTGAAAATATTCAGCAGGATGTTTTTGCCCGCTCTGCGTTCGAATTTGCATTTCGATTTCCGCGCATAGCATTTCTTCAACTAGACAAAGTACATGCGCCGGAGCTTGTCAATCGCTTCTTTGATACTTTAACGATTCAGAAAGGTCTTCCTAAAATTTTGATTGATTTTTCAATGGCCATTTTCCAAATATTCTTTGGCCTGATCCTGTTAACTATATATAGTTCCTATTTTATTATCCTGGGATTTATCCTGGCAGTTATAATCTGGATCATATATAAAATAACCGGTCGAAAAGGATTGGATACCAGTTTGCAAGAAAGCAAATACAAGTATAAAATTGCCCACTGGCTAGAAGAAATTGCAAGAACCAATGCCACCTTTAAAATATTCAATAAAAACAAACTACACCTCGACAAAACAGACGATATTGTTAGTAGCTACTTAGAATGTCGCCAAAGTCATTTCCGTGTGCTGTTGCAGCAATTTTGGTTATTCATTGGTTTTAAACTTACTGTAGCTGCCAGCTTACTAATACTGGGAGGCATTCTGGTCTTTCAGGAAAAAATCAATCTTGGCCAGTTTGTTGCAGCCGAAATCATTATCATTCTTATAATCAATTCGGTTGAAAAGGTGATACGCGTGATAGAAACCATCTATGATGTACTGACAGCCCTTGAAAAAATAGGCTACGTAAGTGATCTAAAACTGGATGAGAATAAAGGAACATCCACCATTAATAACTCAACAGGACTGTCTGTTAAGGCCCGAAACATTTCCTTATCATTTCCAGGCGAAGATATAAAAGTTCTGAACAATATTTCCTTTGACATTGCAGCCAACGAAAAAGTGGTTCTTTACGGCACTTCAGGTAGTGGCAAAACGATTTTAACAAAGTTAATCTCCGGGTTGTTTAACTCAACTGAAGGCGAACTACTGATAGATAATGTACCTATATCGCACTATAAACGTGATGATTATTTCTCATCTATTGGTGTTGGGCTGCCCACCAATCAACTGTTTGAAGGAAGCATCAGAGATAATATTTTGATGGGGCGAGACCTGCCCGATGAAGCTCTAGATAAAACCCTGCGTTTTCTGCATTTAGATGAGTTTCTGAGAAGACAATCATATGGTATTGATTCCATCATCGACAGTGGTGGGCGCAGGCTTCCCCGCGGTGTTATTCAGAAGATACAGATAGCCCGTATATTAATTCATAAACCCAGGTTATTGTTACTTGAAGAACCTTTGCAGTTTATTGAGGAAGATGAAAAAATAAGAATCATTGATTACCTGACCTCAAAAGAGTTTAACTGTACGGTACTTGTGGTATCAGACTTCAATTATTGGAAAGAGAAATGTGAAAGAATTATTGACTTAAACCAAATAGGACAATAGGACATGCTAGATATCTCAAATAATAGTGTTAAAAATGATATTGAACTGAGCCAGTTTAAATCCTATCAGATCATTCTGAAATGCCAGGTTAAGCAAGCTCCTATATATGTGATGCTGGGCTGTTTTGTGGTATTGCTAATTGGCCTGTTTCTTCCGTGGACACAAAATATAAGTACTAAGGGCTATGTAACAACCCGTCAGCCCGAACAACATCCTCAGGCCATACAATCTGTCATATCAGGTCGTATTGAAGAATGGTTTGTGCGCGAAGGTGACTTTGTTAATCAAGGCGATACCATATTGCATATTTCTGAAGTAAAAGCCGAATACTTCGATCCTAATCTGATAGCCAATACAACCGAACAACTTGAAGCGAAGAACCAAAGCAGGACTTCATACGACAGTAAAATTGAAGCACTAAAAAAGCAATACAGAGCACTTGATGAAGGTCTGGCACTTAAACGTCAGCAAACGCTTCAAAAGCTGGCGCAAGAACGAAACAAGTCTTCAATGGACAGCATCGATCTCGAAGTATTTCGCAATAACCTGGCAATAGCTGTTAACCAGTATAGCCGAACAAAGGAACTGTATGATAAAGGATTGAAGACCTTATCTGAATTGCAGGAAAAACAGTACAAAAAACAAGAAGCAGAGGCAAAGGTAAGTGTGCAACAAAATAAGTGGATTAACCAGCAAAACACTGTGGGTATTCTCACCATTGAATTATTGGCCATTGAACAGGAGTATACCGATAAGCTGGCTAAATCACAATCGGACCTGCAATCGGCTATTTCGGCCAAGATGGAGAACGAAGCTACAATTGCCAAACTTAAGAGCACAATAAGTAATTACAGCATGCGCCAGCAATACTATTACCTCACGGCGCCTCAATCTGGTTATGTCACAAAAATATTAAGAAAAGGAATTGGCGAAACAATAAAAGAAGGCAGTGACATCGCTATCATTGTGCCCGATAATTATGACCTTGCTGTTGAAGTATATCTTAAGCCTAATGATCTTCCGCTATTACATGTGGGTAATAGTGCACGCCTGCGCTTTGACGGATGGCCGGCCATTGTTATCAGCGGATGGCCTCAATCATCAACCGGCGTATTTAATGGTACCATAGTGGCCATCGATCAGTACATTAGCGACAATGGCCATTACCGGGTACTCATTAGCCCTGAAGTAGCTGACAGACCCTGGCCCGAGCAATTGAGAGTTGGTGCCGGAACCGAAGCTTTCCTGCTCCTAAACAAGGTACCTGTATGGTATGAATTATGGCGCCAGCTAAACGGCTTCCCACCCGATTTTTACCAATCAGGAGTTGATAAAGAGGAGGTTAAACTGAAAGCTCCTATTAAATCAATTAAATAAACCATAATTAAGTGACATCATACAAAACAACGGCAAGTTGAATACAACGAAATACATAATACACATTTGCATTCTTCTAGTAATGAGTCTGACAGGTATACGCGCCTCGGCACAATCAGATAGCCTGGTACTTAGTTACGATGATTACATTACCAATATATTACTCTATCACCCGGTTGCCCAAAAAGCTAAGCTTAAGCCATCTTATGCCGAAGCCGCTTTAATGAAAGCCAAAGGCAGCACCGACCCTACACTCGATGCTGATTGGGATAAAAAAAACCTGAATGATAAACTTTACTATGAGAAGTTTCAAAGTCGCCTAAGGTTTCCTACATCCACAGGTGTTACTATTGTTGGCGGATATGAAAACACAAAAGGTGATTATCTCAATCCAGAAAATACCACTGATGAATATGGCTTATGGCATTTAGGCATTGAAATTAATGTACTGAATGGTTTATTGGTTAATGAACGAAACACTGCTATCCGTCAGGCCAAAGAATTTCAGAACCTTTCACTTAATGAGCAAAACACCTTACTCAACGACCTTCTGTACAATGCAATGTACACTTACCATACCTGGCAATTGTACCACTCTTTCATGGATGTTTTGAGTGAAAACATCACCATCGCTTACGATTATTATACTAACACCCGTGAATCGTACCTGCAGGGGGAAAAAACTTCAATGGATACACTTGAAGCACACATTTTATACCAGGAAGCCATTAGTCTGTTCAACAAAAATGAGATATACCTGATTAAATCCAGACAGTCGGTAGAAAACTATTTATGGTATAACAACGAAGCTCTTACTTTGCAATCGAACACTCTTCCTGAACACTACAGAGAGCTTTATCGTCACCAGGTTGTACGTTACGACAGTGCGCTCATTCACAATCACCCTGCTATACAAGCCTCTATCAACAAGCTATCTATAACCGAGATTGAACAGCGACTGAAGCGTGAAAAGCTGAAGCCTAAATTAAAGGTGAAATACAACCCTCTTCTGACAACTTCAGATAACATGGCGATTCATAGTTTTGACATTGCCAATTACAAAATAGGCGTGGGCTTTTCAATGCCATTATTGCTGCGTTCGGAACGCGCTGAAGTAAAGATGGGAAAACTAAAGCTTCAGGAGCTACAACTGGATTTAAACTACAAACAAAATGAATTATTAAATAAGGCCGAAGCTAGTTGGTTACAGCAATCGGTGTTACAACAGCAAATAGACATTAACGAAACAAATGCCATTAACTACAAACAATTGATGGATGGTGAAGCCGAAAAGTTTAAATACGGCGAGAGCTCTGTTTTTATGCTGAACAAAAGACAGGAGAAATACATAGGCAGCAGACTAAAGTTGGCCGAAGCTTACATCAAATATCAGCTGGAACTGCTCAACTATTTGTATTACTCCAATCAATTGATTAGTGACGAATCATTAACCAGCTTACCTTAAACTTTTATCAATCTATGACTTGTGCACTATCAGGCAAAATAACACTCACCACCTTAAACTGATCATAAACCAAAGTTGCATGGGGCGGAATAACATCTCCTGCACCCATAGCTCCATAAGCCAGCGAATCAGGCAATACAGCAATTATCTCATCGCCTTCACGAAGCAGCATCGACACTTCTGTAAATCCTTTAATCAAACGTGTAGAATCAGCTATAAACGTAAAAAGTGAATCAGGCAATTCATTAGTGTTCCAAACAACTGAATCATCCACCATCAGGCTTAAATAGGTTCCTACCCTTGCTCCTGATACAATCCTTGGTCCATCGCCTTTTTTAAGATACAAATACTTTAACCCACTGGCCGTTTGAATAGTGTCGTTTGTTTGCTTATTAGATGAAGCAGTACCCCCGTACTGGCAAGAGGCTATGACGAATGCCATAAAAAGTACTAGAATTGTAAAGTTCTTCATTGAATCGAGATTATATATTCACACCCCTAAATTATCACATATTTATTTAGATGAGCCTTGACGCTAGCTATTTCTTACAACTGACTAATAATTCACCATATAGGTCAGAAGTATAAAAAAATGTCTATCTTCATCTTCGTTTATAACCATACCTCATATTCAATGCAATCTGTTATACTAGGACAATATTTCCTGATGGACAGAACACTTAAGTCGGTGAACTTTTTCAACAGCGCTATCACCGACGAAGAAGTGTGCATTTATGAGGTATTTCGCATTCAGAACAATATGCCCCTGTTTATTGAAGAGCACCTTAAGCGTCTGGAGAACAGCCTTAAAATTGCCAACAAGCAACCAATCATTCGCATCAGTCAGCTAAGCAACCGGCTAAAAATGCTTTATGCAGCCAACAATATTTCAGATGGCAATGTAAAGCTCGATTTCAGGTTTATGCCCGACGGCGAGCAGGTTTTTATGGCCTATTTCATACCAAGCAGTTACCCTACTGAAGAGCAAAGGCAAAAAGGCATTAAGTGTTCCCTCCAGTTTTCTGAGCGTCACCACCCCAACGCCAAAATCTACAACCCTGATGTTAGAGGCAAAGCCAATACCATTATAGAACAACGGCATGTATACGAAACGCTGCTGGTGAATAGTGATAATTGCCTGACAGAAGGTAGTCGTTCCAACCTGTTTTTTATTAATGGTAATACGCTCATTACTGCTGATGATTCAGTTGTGCTTCCCGGGATAATGCGCCAGCATATCATATCTATTATTGAGGCTTTAGGCTTATCTCTGGAATACAGATGCCTGCCTGTTGAGGATATTAGTAAAATGGAAGCCGCATTTATCAGCGGAACATCTCCCCGTCTGCTGCCCGTTAATCAAATTGGCGAATACAGTCTGAAAGTGAATCACCCGTTATTGCAGCAACTTAGAGTTGAACTGGAAAAAGATATTGCTGCCCGGTTAAAATAAAAAAAGGAGGGTTACCCCTCCTTTTTACCACTCATATATCAATTCCCATTAAGGAAATTTTACCATATCGTAATCGTTAATATTGGCACGTGGCACAGTAGAGCCGTATGTATCATTTATAGCATCAATCATGGCATTGGCAATGATAGCCGAACCACGACCCGTTGCATGAATACCGTCTAAAGAAAATATACCTCCTGTCACAAAAGTTCCAGTATAGTGATGTCCGTCAATAATAATACCTTTTGTGCTTAACTCCTTCATTAATGCATTAGCATCAAAGAAAGCTAAACCAAAACCATCTGCCAGTTCTTTACTTATCGCATTAAACTGATTAGTGGCCGTACTTATCATACTTAGCTCATCTTTTGTCAATACAAATTCATTACCTAAAATCGGATCACTTGTCGGTCCCCAGCTTAAAGCCTCAGACTGAGCGGTCAGTAACAGTCTGTCTTCTGCTGTCGCCTGTCTTCTATGCCCAAGTTGTGCCGGGATTGATTCATCGTAAATCACAAAAGCATTAGGTCCTTCTGCAAAAACCATTTGGGGCAACCCTACAGACTCTGCTGCGGCATTGTAATCTGCATATTTAGCATTTAAAGCTGCGGCTGTTGCAGCATCAATTACAAATGCATTATAAGGAACAGTTGTAAAGAAAGGGATGGATGACACATCTGGTATATTGCCAACAACACCTTTTGCTCCTTTTGCTGTTAAAGTATTTAATACTGCTGCTAAAGCAGATTCAAAGGTTGCAGCATCGGTAATGTCAGTTACGCCATTGCCAATTCCGCCAACACCGCCAGCTAAAGCAAACGATAATACATCATTTCCGGCTAACCAACAGCTAAAGAATGTTGGATTTGCTGTAGCAGCATCTCCCAAAACATGTGTCACATCTGAACTGGCAAATCGAGCAAAAAACGGATTAGCCTGAGCATAACCAGCGGCAACTAAATGAGTTACCTTTGCTCCTGGAACACCAAAATTCTGATTATCTTCATCATAGGCATCTTCAGCTAAAATGGCCACATTACCAACTGAAGGTACAGGAGATAATCCCCTTTCTGTTACTTTTAGCTCAAAGTAACCGTTTAAAGTACCTTGTGCATCAATAACGGTAGTACCAACACTTCCTTCAGCCTGAACCAATGGTTGATGATATGATTCATTGCCCACATACATCAGTTGTTGTCCTAATATGTAACTGAAGCTTTCCTGTTGTCCTCTTAGCCCCAAAGCACCATCGGTATATCCTGCGGTGTAAGAATCTCCAATAGCTATAAATTTAGTAAAATCTGCTGTTCCCTTTGAGGGGTTAAAGTCGTCTACTTTTGGCTCACAAGCAGCCAAAAGCACTACCATTGCCAGCAGCATATATTGATATATATTCTTTTTCATCATTACTCCGACTTTTTTTAGAATGAATAATTAATACCAATACCAGGAATTACTGCATTTGAGTAGTAAGTTCCGTAAAAATTGGTTGGTGCGTAGCCATCTTCACGCTTGGTACCATGGATATAAAGTAATGAAGCATCCAGCGATAGCTTATCGTTAATGTGATAACCACAACCTAATGACATACCAATTTTGTTGGTACCAGGTGTTTCGGGTGTCAGCAAATCTTCGGGAATTGGCGTACTGTCGTAATACACACCCCCTCTGAACTGAAACTTCTCATTTAGGGTATACTCAGCTCCCAGGCGGTATATCATGGTGTTTTCAAAATCACGTTGGTTATGCGAATCTGGCACTGTTTCAGCTTCAAAGTCGAAATTCAAACTTTCGTAGGCCGACCACTCAACATATTGCAGGTCCACGGCCAATAATAGTTTCTCATTCACCTGATAACCTACACCAAAAGTAATATTGGCAGGCATCGGTAGTTCAGACTGAAACTTGGTATCGGGATATAATCCTCCAAGCGATGGTGGCACTGTAAAATCAGCATCTCCCTCATCTAATTCAACCATCACCTTTGAGCGGTAGCTTAGTCCAAACGACAATTGCTCATTTGCCTGGAAAGAAAGACCAGCATTAAAGCCAAATGCCCAGGTATTACCAGAAATATTAACACTTGCCACACCATCGGCCGACTGGGCAGGCAGTGCTTTGTTTAAGTCAACATCACCATTTACGGCCATAAAACCAACACCCAAACCAAGTTTATCAGTAATTTTATACGCAATGGTAGGCTGAATAAAAATAGCACGTAAAGAAATATCCTGAATAAGGTACTTACCATCCCAATCGTCACCCCAATTAAGTGAATTACCATAAGGAGTGGTGACCGCCAGTCCGGCTGCCAGCTTATCATTTATTTTTGTTGCTCCATAGAAGTAAAATGGTGTTCCCATTGGGTTATCCGATTTAGCTTCATACATTGATGGACTTTGTTTGTGGAACGTATTTTTAGAAAAAATAAAACTACCGCCCAATGAAAAATCATACTTTTTATCCATCAAACTTAATGCGCCTGGGTTAAAGTGCATGCTTGAGGCGCCCATAATTAATCCGGCTCCGGTATGTCCCATCCCAGTTTGCCGGTTGCCTTGCAGGTTTACCTGATAACCTTCAGCAAATAGCTGAAAACTAAGCATAAGTAACCCACAGAATAATCCGATTCTCTTCATAAAAGAATGATTAGTGAATACTTTTTAAGAAATTTTAACAGGGCGAAGATAGCCTTATTTTTTAAATATCTAAACATTTAAATAATTGATTATCAGTACATTTGAACTTTTTGTTCTTTTGTTCCATTAGTCTACTATCCTAACCTTTAAATTTCAGAGAAATAACGGATAGGTATTAGGCATTCCAGCTCAAATTAGTTAAGGATATTGACCTTAATTTAACGGCCTTGATTTGTTATCAACATTGAAAAAACTTATTATTACGTATCTTTAAAATTCAACCACATGTTTACGAAAAACGACCTTGAACAAATCAACAAAAAAGGAATAGATATTAAGCTTATTGAGCAACAACTGGAGCATTTCAAAAATGGATTTGCTTTTGCTCAGTTGCGTAAAGCAGCAACCATTGACGATGGAATCATTCAAGCTTCTGCAAAAGATCATGAGCGTTATATCAATTTATATAATAAGGCTCTGAATGATGGCTTGAAGACAATCAAGTTTGTACCTGCATCAGGAGCAGCTACCCGCATGTTTAAGGCTCTTTTTGAGTTTCTAAATGCGAATGAAGAACAAAAAGACGTGATGATGCAGCAAGCACCATATGATGCTTTTTTTGCGCACATTCGTCAATTTGCCTTTATCGATGATCTTGAAAAAGCTTTGCAAAAAAGAATAGATACCAAACACATTGACACAAAGTTAGCTACACAAGTAGTAGAACATCTTTTACTTGGCAAGGGATTGAATTATGGCAGCCTGCCCAAAGGCCTGCTGAAGTTTCACATGGGTACTGAGTCGGCACTGACTCCTTTGGAAGAACATCTGAAGGAAGCGGCACAGTATGCAAAAGTAAACGATAAAGCCAAAACACATTTCACCATTAGTCCTGAACACGAGGAGCTTTTTAAACAGCAGCTTGACGCAGGTAAGGAACAAATAGAAGCGCAGTTTAGTGTCAAATTTGATGTGAGTTTCTCATTTCAAAAACCATCCACTGATACAATTGCCGTCAATCCTGACAATACACCATTCAGAAATGATGATGGACAACTACTCTTCAGGCCTGGCGGGCATGGGGCACTCATTGAAAACCTGAATGATCTGCAGGAAGAACTTGTTTTTATTAAAAACATTGATAACGTGGTACCTGAGCATTTACAAAGCGATACGGTTGCATATAAGCAAGTACTGGCCGGTATTGTATTGGATAAACAAGCACAGATATCTGATATACTCAAAGGACTAGATCAGTCATCTGACGAGGCCACGGATGCGGGAGTTGACTTTCTGGTGAATGACCTGCAAATGGAACGTTCGGCCATTGAACAATTATCTAATGACGAGAAGCGTTCCTTACTATTAGATAAACTCAACCGTCCTATACGTGTTTGTGGCATGGTTAAAAATGAAGGCGAACCTGGCGGAGGTCCATTCTGGGTAAAACAAAAGGATGACAGTATAAACCTGCAGATTGTGGAGGGAGCACAAATAGATCCCAACAATGCCGAACAGCAAGCCATATTAAAAGCCAGCACGCACTTCAACCCCGTAGATCTGGTGTGCTACACCAAAGATTACAAAGGGCAAAAGTTTGACCTGACGAAGTTCGTTGATCCTGAGACCGGTTTTATTTCTGAAAAAACACAGAACGGAAATGCACTTAAAGCACTTGAACTGCCAGGTTTGTGGAATGGTGCAATGGCACATTGGCTGACATTTTTCGTAGAAGTACCCATCAGCACATTTAATCCTGTTAAAACGGTCATGGACTTATTAAGGCCTCAACATCAACCTGAGAAGTAACCATTTACTATTCAATAAAAAATCCCTCTTCACAATGTGAAGAGGGATTTTCGCTTCATAGATTTGGAGTTATTATGGAAGAACTTCCATAGTTTCATTAAATAGCATTACTACCTTTTTCACCGGTTCTTATTCGGATGCACTCCTCTAATGGTGTTATAAAAATCTTACCATCACCAATTTCTCCCTCTACCTCGCTTACCGATTTTGCCCCTTCGATGATGGCATTAACGGTTGTATCAACAAATTCATCATTGACAGCAATTTCCACACGCATTTTAGGAATAAGTGATGGAATTACTTTTTTACCACGGTAAACTTCTTCTCGCTTTTGAGCGCCATGGCCCGACACCCGACTGACTGTAATTCTGGTAATACCGGCAGCTATAAGGCTCTCTCGAACCTGATCAAGCTGGTATGAACGTATAATAGCAGTTATTAATTTCATCTGTGTAATTTTACTTTTTGTTGTCAGATGGAACTCGCAAGTAAATTTTAATCAAACACTTATTTGCCCTTTATTTAAAATTTACTAGTTCGTTTCATGTCTTTAATAGTTTATTCTTGTTGGTTGCAAAGCGGCTGATCTGCCTGCCAACTTATTAACTCAATACTTAAAGTGATAAGTTAATTAATTAGGATTTAACATGCCATAACCGCGTTCTCCATGGTAAGCATGGTCTAATCCCTGCATCTCCTCTTCAGGTGTTGACTTAAGGCGAAACAGTTTTTCAACTACCACCAATATAATCAGGGTTAAGACAATTGAGTAGGCCATTGCTATAGCCACAGCTGCTACCTGCACACCTAACTGTTGCCAGATACTCCAGCTTCCTCCGGCAGCTTCAGCAGCATTAGCCATCCAGCTATCCCGTATAAAAAAGGTTAAGGCAATCGCACCAACAATACCCCCTACTCCATGAATCCCAAAGGCATCCAATGAATCATCGTAGCCAAGTTTATCTTTAACAATGAGCATTAGGTAACAAATAACAGTCGCCAGGGCACCTAAAACCATGGCTCCTAAAGGCTGTACGACACCAGCCGCTGGTGTAACAGCTACCAAACCAGATAATATACCTGAAGCAAAACCCAGTGCGGTCATTTTACCCTGATGGAATCCTTCAATTAATATCCATGTTAAAGCTCCAGCTGCGGCAGCCACTTGAGTTGCAGTTAATGCCTGAGCTGTACTCAATCCACTTGATACACTACTACCCGCGTTGAAACCAAACCAGCCAACCCATAGCAGGCCAACACCCATCATCACCATCACCAGGTTATTGGGACGCATCTGACGGTGAGGATAACCACGACGAGCCCCCAGGTAGATAGCTGCCACCAATCCACTTACACCAGCAGAAATATGCACCACCGTACCACCGGCAAAGTCAATTGCACCATCGGCACCCATATTAAACAAGAAGCCATCTTCGGCCCACACCCAGTGACACAATGGATTATATACCAGTAGTCCCCATAAGGTAATAAACACCAGGTAACCTCTGAATTTCACTCTTTCGGCAAATGCCCCTGCTATTAAAGCTGGTGTAATGATGGCAAATTTCCCCTGAAACATGGAAAATACATATTCGGGTACGCCACCTTCCATAATTGTTTCATCGATGCCTTGCAAAAACACGTAATCTGAATTCCAGCCAAACCAGCCACCCAGCACACTGCTTCCAAAACACATGCTATAACTAACTGTTACCCAAAGCACACTCATGACGCCCATAGCAGCAAAACTATGCATCATGGTACCCAACACATTTTTTGAGCGCACCAGTCCACCGTAAAACATGGCCAGACCAGGAACCATGAGTAATACCAAAGCTGTAGAGGTGATCATCCAGGCCGTGGCACCAGAATCAACACCGGGTTGCGCACTTAACTCCATCAGTCCTCCTAACCCCATTATAATTGCCAGGGTTGCCAACATTCTTTTTTTCAGTCTAAGATTTAATTTCATAATAATGTGATAAAGATTATTGATTCAATGCCCAGTTCGATTGGTCAAAATCCAACTTTAATCTGCTCAATTAGGATATACAATGTTAAATACCAAACATGCAATACCAATTCCCCTTGTCAGAATAATTATGACATTTATCAGTTTTCGGATACAAATATATAAATATGGGGTGTTATTACAAATTATTAGTATTTTTTATTTTATAACCCCATATTAAAACCATATAACATGCATTTAATTGCTTTTATAAGATGTTGACCCCATTTTATTACACCCTTCATTCAAATTATACACATCCTTCATCTATCAAAAACCAGCTTAACAGATAGCACTCATCAGCAAAATATTATGAAACCGAAAACACCGACATATCAAACAAAATCATAAATTAGTAGTGATTTACCAATAATGGCTATCGGTTTTATGAAGCGTATACCCAAGAAATAGTTTAAAACATAAGAAACACAGACATAAATGAACAAGCCAATTATTTTTATAGCCCTAACTCTACTTCTATCGTGTTCTAATAATCAAACTGGCAATTTTAGTGTTTCCATCGAAAGATCTCATTCCTACATCGAAGGCTTTATGGAATCACATAAAGTTCCCGGAATGCAGATAGCCGTATCACACAAAGGCAGCTTAGTTTGGTCACAAAGCTTTGGCTATTCGAATCTGGAGCAAAGTACTCCGGTTCATCCAGAGACCAAATTTAGGATTGCAAGCGTATCTAAGTCCGTATCAGCAGTTCTAACAGCCCGTCTATACCAAAACAGAATTGTGGACATTGACCAAGCCGTCAACGATAAACTTGCATGTTTTCAGCATATCCCGGAGTCGTTTACTGTGAGGCAATTATTTTGCCATGCTGCTGGCATCAGGCATTATTTACCCAAAGACACCTCGGGTATTAACTTCCATCACAGTATTCAAACAGGCTTAAACATCCTGAAAGATGATTCGCTTTTGTTTGCGCCTGGTCATAAGTTCCACTATTCAAGCTATGGGTACAATATTGCGGCAGCCTATATTGAAAAACAGACAAACCTAAAATTCGAAAAACTACTAAAAGACTCTCTTTTTGTACCATTGAACATGAATAATTCTATAGCAGACCATCCGTATCAAATAATACCTAATCGTACATCAGGCTATGAATTAAACACCAAAGGCGAAATTATTAATGCGCACTTTTTCGACAACCGTTACAAAATACCTTCAGGAGGTATACTTTCCTGTGCCGAGGATCTGACTAAAATATGTAATGAACTTCAATATGGTACTTATTTGAATAATAACAGCCAACAATTACTATTTACACCCTACAAGTACAGTGGCGAAAACGAAAGTGATACAGGATTTGGGTGGGTGGTAACCAAAGATGAGCACGGTAACAGACTATATGGCCACCTCGGGGGCATTACGGGCGGCTGCTCTGCCATTATGCTATACCCCGATTTGGAACTGAGTGTCATTTGGCTTGGCAATCTGGATGCCGATTGGTCAGCCGAGCCGACAATTACGATTGCCAACTTCTTTATTGACGAAATCCAGAGGAAATAACACCACACTGCGCTCACCGTGCAGTGTGCATAAATTGAAGGCTACCTGGAGGAGCTGCTCAACACAACTCATATACAATCAAAAATTGATTCAAAAGATGAGCAAAATAACGCAACTCATATTTGAAACAATCTGGATGACCGCCCAGGTTGCACATACAAACCGATAGTTCGCCAGATGCTTTACTGCTTCAGAGCCGCTTTGGTAAACAGGTAATCAGGGATTTCCTCATCAAACTTGATGCTGCTGATTTCCCAATCGGTACCGTCACCTTGCTTAAGCACATCCTTAAAGTTAAACTTCATGGGGTACCAGCGGCCTTTTATCTGTTTAAAATCACTCAATACTGTGCGCTTTAGCAGCTGACCACTCTTGGCGTAAAGCTCCTCTTTAACAGGTAAAAAATAGGTTTCATCAACCCAAAGCTTACGCGAATAGTAGGCTGCATCGTCCACCTTGGCAGTAAGCTTTAGCACAAACACTTTGTGTCCATCAATGGTTTCGGTAGATTCGATGACCGGTGTATATACATCACACAGTTTACGATCATCCATCATATCCTCATAGGACAAGTCAGACCCCATTAATGACTGGCGCAGCATGTGACCGGAAATCTGCACGATGCGATCGTTGGCCGGGTAGTAGGTCCACAGGCGGTCATCGAGCTTAAGCATTTTTGTACCCTTCTCCCGCGCCGGAGACAGGTATTCGGTAAACGACTTTTCAGTGCCCATGGTGTAACTTACCGATGTAATGGTGCGGCTGTTACGACGGCCATGAATGATCATGCTCGACTCAACAATGCGCGTATCGGCCGACATGTTATCGTCTATCTTTTGGATGATTTCATCGGCGGTTTGTGCTTTAACTGGTATGGCGAAAATGGCTATCAGCAATAGAGTTAATAATCGTGTCATATGTGTTTATGTTAGTTTTCTAGTTGTTCGTTAGTAGACGTTAGTTGATTTAATGCAAAAAACTAACGCCTGCCTGAGATTGATATATTCCTAAACTCGGGTCGTGTGTTCCTACACTCGGATCATGCGTTCCTACCCTCGGGTCGTGTATTCCTACCGGCTATTCTTGTGTTCCTACACTCGTTTCTTGAGCTCCTCAGCTCGGTTCATGCGCTCCTCAACTCCATTCATGCGCTCCTCAACTCCATTCATGCGTTCCTCAGCTCTGTTCGTGCGATCCTCAACTCGATTCGTGCGTTCCTCAGCCCTGTTTTTGCACTCCTCAACTCGATTCGTGCATTCCTCAGTCCAACACCTAATAGATTTACACCTCCAGCTCTTTAAACAGCTGAGCTGTTTTGCGCTTGTAGATGGCGTATCCGGCCAGGGCGTTCCCCAGCGTCATGGCCAGCAGTCCCGGTATAAAGCCAATGTAAAACAGTTCGGGAGATACCTTAGCGCGGTAAACCATAGGCATCATCATGGTCACGTTTTCCATCATCGAACTAAAATCGATACCGTTCTCCTGCAGGTAATAAGATGTTGCAATGCCCAGTGCCGACCCCACCACCGAACCAATGGAGCCAATGATGATGGCCTCATAGATGATAGTGCGGAAGATATGCCCTTTTTCCTCACCCAATGCCAGTCGCACACCATACTCGGTGTAACGCCTTAAACCACCCAGCAGCCCGGTATTCCAAAGCACAATGGACATGGCAATTACAAATATCATCACCATCATGGCACTCATGTTATCAGCCATGTTGAGGTACTGTTTCAGCGAAGGCTCATCGCGCAATCGCACCATAAGGGGTGCAAACTCATCGCTTTCATCATTGTACTTCAGGTTGAAGCTGTTGCGCACTGCTAAAGCCAGCTCATCGTCGTATATGTTTGATTTACAGTAGCCCAACACCTCACCAGCGGCATCTATCATATCAAAGGCCTGTTCGGCATCAGTAATATCCATGATGATGGCACCCCGATCGAGCATGGCCATGCCAAAATTAATGGTCCCACACACCTTGAAGGTCGGCACCACCATACTGCCATACATGGTTGAACCCATCACCGAAATATCATCGCCAATATTGACCGCGAAACGCTCGGCGAATTCGTTGCTTATAAGCACTTCACCTTGCTGCTCAGGTAAGCGCCCCTTAACAATCGATTTAGGAATATTAAGGCGCTCTGCCTCTTTCGATCCGGGTGTTAACAGGTCAACCGCGCGTCCGGCGGCTGGTCCCTGTGCCCTTGTTTCGCCATTGGCATCGGGCACATCCAGGAGTCCACCAAACTGAATGCGTCGCACCCATTCCATATCGGGATAATCGGCTTCCAAACGGCTGATGAGCTCACTCACATCGAGCAATGCCAAATCATTTGGTATCTGCGCCTCATTATCGGCATAGGCACGGCTCATCACCTTCACATGACCCATGGTGTAGTTGGCATTCATGTCAATCATATCGCCAAATACACCTTTCATCCATCCGCTCATAAAAACGGTCAGAAACACGCCCAAAGAGACTACTATTACCGGCAGCAGACTTCGGCTCTTATCGCGTAATATACCTTTGATTAAAAATTGTATCATGATTCGTTTATTAGTCAGTAGTTAAAATAAGATTTGAGTAGTGAGATATGAGCAATGAGACTGATTTACATGATGTCAAAACATTTAATTTCAACAAAACCTTATTCCTACATAATCAAACAACTAACGTCTTTTTAAAATCAACTTTAATTTTATTGGTCTCTAGACTGTATTTCAATCATACCAGTTCTTTTACTAATGTACTATCTATATTTCTCATCTCTCTCCTCTCTTTATTCTCTTCCTTATTTTCCCTTCAGCGCATCCGTTGGGCTCATATAAGCTATTTTACGCGCCGGGATAAAGCTGACGATGGTGGATGTCACCAGCACAATGAGCACCGAGCCCAACACCAGCTGCCAGCTGTAATAGGGATACACGCGCTCGGCAATGGTAATGCCCATGTCAGCACTGCCAAAGTTGATGCCGATAGTATTAATCCACACAAACAGTGGAATGCCATAGGCCGCACCCAATAAGGCCGCCAGAATACTGTGCACACCACCCTCAATAGTAAAAATACCCACCACCTGCTTGCGGGTTAAACCCAAAGCGATATAGGTACCAATCTCCTTCTTGCGCCTGAAGATGGACAGTATCTGCGTATCAAAAATGGCCAATAGAGCAATCATCAGCAGAACCAACTGTATGATACGCCCACTTATGCGCTCCGAATTAATTAAATCATCTAAATCCTTTAGCAAGAAATCGGCTGACTTAAAGCTCCACCCTGCCAATCCGGCAACTTCTGACCCACTCACCAATAAAGTCGCTTCGTTGTCAAAGTCCATCATCTGCTGCATCACCTGGTAATCGATGTATAACTGTCCCTGGTCGGCTTCGGCCACATCACAATTAAACACCTGAGCCACCACAACCTGCCTGGCATCAAAAGTACCATGTCGATCGCGCCATCGTAGCAGTACCTGGTCGCCTACCTGCAGTTTGGTCGCCTTTGCCATGCGCTTACCAATTATCACTTTTGCCTCATCGTCATCACCATTCAGCGCATCGGTGGGCAGCTTCAATAATGTCTGTTCAGGCGGTATACCTCTCAAAAGAATGCTCTGCATACGACCCTGAGGATAAATGGTGGCCTGCTGCAGAAGTTGTGGTACCAGGTGCCCGCCGTCGATTTCTTGTTGAGCCTGCTCGTCAATCGGCTGATGCGCCTCGTTGATGGTGTATACATCGTACTTATCGTAGTCAGGATGCCAGTATTGCCCCTGTCCAATCTCCCAGTCCTGCGTATCATTTCTGCTCTGCCGGTTCCAACCATCAATCATACCATTGTAAAATACAATGAGCACAAAGGCCAGCGACAGCACACTCACATTGAGCCAGGTGCGTAAGCCTGCTCCCAAAAGATTTCGATATGCTAATTTAAATGCGACCATATTTTAGCTTAGAGTTTAGTAGTTTGGGGTTCAGGGTTCAGGGTTTAAGAGTTGAATGATTGTGTTTTTTTATCTTGTGTCTTACTGTATTTTCCCTTTTAATGCTTCCGTTGGATTCATTCTTGCAATCTTTCGGGCCGGCAGATAGCTCACTATAGCAGATGCAATGACTACCAGCACGATGGTTGACAGGATGAGCCGCACACTGTAATAAGGATAAATGGTAGCGGCCATAGTGATGCCCACGTCCACATCTCCAAAACTAAGTCCGATGGCATTGAGCCATATAAAAAATGGAATGCCATAGGCGGCTCCTAACACAATTGCCAATATGCTGTGCGCTGCCCCTTCGATGGTAAAGACACCAACCACCTGCCAGCGAGTCAATCCCAGGGCGATAAAAGTGCCTATTTCCTTCTGCCTTCTAAAGATGGACAGCACTTGTGTATCAAAGATGGCCAAAAGAGCAATGAGCAGTAACACGGCTTGCAGCACAATACCACCACCCTTTTTCGATTCAATCAGCTGGTCAAGCTCTGCTAATAGAAACTTTATATCCTTAAAATCCCAGCCATCCATAGTGGCAGGTTTTTCCTCTCCAGTCACCAGCAGAGTGGCATCACCTTGTAAGCCCATCATGGTTTGCATGGCTTCAAAATCGATGTATATCTGTCCATTATCAATCGAAGGCACATCTGCGTTAAAAACCGATGCAATGGTGAGCTCTGTAGCATCAAAAGTGCCGTTCTTATCGCGCCAGCGTATCAACACCTTATCGCCTATGCCCAGTTTGGCGGCTGTAGCCATTCGCTTACCAATGACAGCAGGCAAACCTTCGGTCACGCCTTTTAGCTCTTGGGTAGGCAGCTTTAATAGCTGTTGATCATGAGGTATGCCTTTGAGCAGCACACTCTGCATGCGCCCTTGTGGGTAAATTGTAGCCTGCTGAATCAACATCGGCACCAGACTCCCATCCTTCACCTTGCCAATGATTTGCGCATCCAAGGGCTTATGGGCATCTTTTATGCTGTACACATCCAGCTTATCGTAGTGTGGATGCCAATATTGTCCGTTGGCCACTTCCCACTGTTGCGTATCTTTACGGCTCTGTCTGTTCCAACCATCAAGCATACCATTATGGAAAATGATGAGCACAAAAGCAAAGGACAAAACACTTACATTTAACCAGGTGCGTGTGCCTGCACCAATCAGGTTTCGATATGCTAATTTAAATGCGACCATTTATTTTAGTTGAAAGTTTAAGGGTTGAGGGTTTAGGGTTTAGGGTTTAAGAGTTTACAAGTTGAATGATGGTGTTTTTGCGTCCTAGATCTTATGTCTTTAAATAGCAACCAGAGATTAGCTAGTAGAAACTAGCGATTCTCATGGTGCTTCATTCTTTTCTTCTGCTATCGGCCTTCTGCCTACTAACCACTGACTAATCATTACTGACTACTGACCAATTCCACTTGCTCATCGGCTACCACTTTCCCATCAGCCAACGATATCTGACGCTTCAGGTACTGCATCACCTTCTCATCGTGTGTAGAAAAAATGAAGGTCACACCCAGCTCCTCATTCAACTTCTGCATAGTTTGTAAGATGTGGTGCGAATTCTTCGAATCGAGGTTGGCAGTAGGCTCATCAGCCAAAACGATTTTCGGCCTCTTCACCATGGAACGGGCAATAGCTACCCGTTGACACTCGCCACCCGACAGCATCGATGGTTTTGATTTTTCTTTATCGGTCAACCCCACCCATTCGAGGGCCTGCATCACCGCTTTACGGCGTTCTTCGGCAGAAATATTTTGCAGCAACAAAGCAAATTCCACGTTTTCATACACAGTGTACACCGGCAGCAGATTATAAGTCTGGAATATAAACCCAATGTGGTGATTCCGCATATTGGCAGCCTGCTTTTGCGACAACTCAGCAATGGAGCGGCCTAATACGGTAGCTTTTCCTTCGCTGGGTACATCAAGCGAACCAATAATATTTAGCAAAGTGGTTTTTCCCGAACCACTGGGACCAACCAAGCCTGCAAACTCACCTTTACCAAAGCTCAGGTTGATATCGGTTAAAGCCGTAAAAAAGCCATTTCCTACCGGGAAACGCTTGGTCAGATGCTCCAATTGTATGATTTGATTATCCATATCTTGAAATATAATATCATCGACAACAATTCGTTTTACCATTAAAAATTATACACCAGCATTAGCTGAATACCTTTGCCACCAAATAGATTTTCGGCATTACCTTGCAACGGCATGTTATAGTCATCCGGATTCCAATAAGCCATCATATTAAGAGCAATGGCATCGTATTGCTTACTCCAGTTGATAAAATTATACCACTTGCTATCGGCCCAGCTATAGAACACAATTGTATTGACATTATCAAACATACCAATGGGGTAATTCAGTGAACAAGCCGTAATATTGATGGCGTCATTAAATGCAAATGCTTTTTTATCATAGGAAGTTACTAAATGTTCAGCAATAATGCTTAAACCGTTGCCTATACCAAAAGTGTAATCCAATCCAATATTCAGATTAACCTGGTTGGTGAGTTCGCCCATATCTTTATTCATATTTACCCAGGCACCTTCAAACCAGAAACCCACCACCTTGTCGAAACGTGCATCGAAGCCCAATCGGTTTTCAGGTATCTTATCCCACTCGGCTACCTCACCATTCAAATGTCTGCTATCGGCCACACGGTGATGATACGATAGGGCCACCTCTCCAAGCGGCACAGGAGCCTGAATACGCCCTCCAAACTCAGGGATAGACCGATTACTCCTCATATATTCCCATCCCTTTACATTATCGTTGCCATACAACACCCACACCCACAAATTGGCGTTATTCATAAAGTAATAGCGCATCAATCCACCCCACACACCATCGGTCAGCTGCAGAGGATCACGCGGGTCCACCTGGTCGAACCACATCAATGGGCGCAGTAAAGTCGCCGAGCCAAAGTTGATTTTCTGCAGTCCCAGCCGTACTTCCAGCTGATCGGTTGAATAGCGCCCCCAGATGCGATAGGGACTCACTTTACCATTCCAGTCACTCGAATCGGGTATTTGCAAGCCCACATCACCCACCATATTGGCAGATGCCTCAAAATCCAAACGTCTGTCAAGGCTTAAATCAACCGTATAATTTGCCTGAGGAATAAACCGTCCGCCAAAATACACCGGATAAGGATTATCCTGGTTATAATGCATCCATCCCACCATTTGCCCTTGCCAATCGATACGGTTTGGTTTTTCGACTACCTGGGCATTAGCATCAACTATTACACACCATAATAATATAAACAGTTGCAGTCTCATCCTATTCACTTCTGTGGCATCATACCATAAAACAGGTAGCGCATATTTTCCATTATCAGTTCACCGGGCGAATCATACCTTGCCAATAGAGTTTTGTCATTGACGGTTTGCGTCATCAGATTCATCTGGTAGAGGATAAAATCGATGCTTACATCTTGCCGTATTTCATCGTTTTGTTGAGCTTGCTTCAGGAATTCTGCAAAAATACTGGCAGATTGTTCGCTATACTTTTGCATAAAAGCCAACAAGCCATTATCTGGGTTGGCATAGATATCGTTTAGAAACTCCGCACTTAGCTCTTTAGTGCCCTCCATTTTCATGTGCATCATTTGCTCCACTTTTTGCTCGAAAGACAATTCGGAGCTAATCAGTTCCTCAAATTGCCCCATCGCCTGCTCCATAATGTCTTTTAGAATGGATTTAGCCAGTTCAATTTTGTTTGGAAAGTACTTATAAAAGGTCATCTTACTCACCGATGCCTCCTTACATATCTCTTCAATACTCACCCGTTTAAGGCCGTATTTCCAAAACAGCTTTTTACCGGTTGAAAGTGCTGCCTGATATTTCTTGTTTTTGGTAAAATCCTTCATCCTAAATATACTTACAGTACAAATATATACGTTTTATTTATTTTAATATACTATTCGTATATTATTTTCACATATGTAAATTGCTATTTTTGTTAATTCAAGACAAATATTGAATTAATAACCTGAGCTCGACGTAAAATTTTGAACTCATAACACTTACAAATAGCGAGTTTCAACTGTATATTGACAAAAGAATAGCGGGCTATTTTGAGTCGATTACAAGAAGAAAATTGCTGTTTGTAAGAGTGATGAACAAGCTTTGAATAAATAATGCCCCTTCAGTCCAGCGGACAGCTTCCCAAGGGAAGCATTTGCAATGCAACCAATCAATACCTTCGCATGCTGGAAGTGCAGACGGCGACGTGCAAAAGTCTGAAATCAAGGGTTCGTATCATTAATAAAGTATCGCAACAAGAGACGAAACTAATGAAGCACGAAAAAGCCGGAACCACATTAAGCGATTCCGGCTTATTCAAAATAATCAGGTACAGATTATTTTTTCAATGCTTTATAGATGTAATAAATGCCTGCTATAACAAATGGCACGCTTAACAGTTGTCCCATGTTGAAAGTCATCCCCTCCTCAAAAGCTTCCTGATTTTCTTTCACAAACTCAATAAAGAAACGTGACGCAAATATGCCAATCAGGAAGATACCGAAAATAAGCCCCTGCTTTTCTTTGGCTTTTGTCTTCCAATAGGTGAAGAATACGGTCACAAAGGTTATCAGGTAGCAAATGGCTTCATATAATTGTGTTGGATGCTTGGCAATCGTCTCTCCCCTTCGCTCAAACACAAATCCCCATGGCAAATCAGTCGCATGACCATATATTTCAGAATTCATCAGGTTACCTAAACGAATGAATACAGCAGCCAAAGCCACCGGCACTACCAGACGATCAAGCGTCCATATCATACTACGTTTAGTTACCTTTTTAGAGTAGTAATACAGGGCCACCAATATACCAATAGCACCTCCATGACTGGCCAGACCACCTTCCCATATTTTGATGATATCACCAAGATTCTGCGAATAGTAATCCCAGCCATAGAAAATTACATGACCTAAACGAGCCCCTACAATCGTGGCAATCACCACGTACATAAAGAGCTTATCGAGCCATTCCTGTTGAATACCCTCTGACTTAAACATACGCTCGATAATATAGTAACCAAGCATAAAGCCCATAGCAAACAGCAAGCCATAGTAACGCACATGAATTGGACCTAATGAAAATATTTCGGGATCTACATTCCAGTTGATTGAATTGAGTATCATATTTTAGTAATTAGTGAATAGTGCACAGTGCACAAGGCACTACGCACTAAAAAGCTTTTAATCTACAATCCTTTACCGTGGCACTGTTTATATTTTTTACCACTACCACAAGGACAAGGTTCATTACGTCCCACTTTCTTTTCAACACGCACGGGCTCCACTCTCTCAGGCCTTTTCTGCTCGCCATCACCTGAACCACCACCTCTGCTAAACTCATCTTTGCGCGTCTGCATTTTACTATAATCCTGACGCTTGCGCTCCTGTGCTTCCTGCACACCATCAGCATTCTGAATAGGAATATGCCCCTTCGAAAGCAATGACACCACTGCCTTGTTGTTATCACCAATCATTGACTTAAACAGGTTGAACGACTCAAACTTGTAAATCAATAATGGATCCTTCTGCTCGTAAGTAGCATTCTGCACTGCCTGACGCAAATCATCCAACTCACGTAAGTGCTCTTTCCAGGCATCATCAATAGTAACCAGCATCGAAGCTTTTTCAAATGAGCGCACCAGCTCAACAGACTCAGTCTCGTAGGCCTTCTTTAGGTTAGTGGTGATGTTATATACTTTCTGACCATCGCTGATAGGGACTACAATATTTTTGTACATCTCTGACTTGGTCTCATACACATCTTTAATTACCGGATGAGCCTGCTTAGCAATCATTTCATTTTTGCGCTTATATGCCTCCCACATCTTAGCAAAAAGCTTATCCGACAATTCATCAGCCCGTCCTTTCAGAAACTCCTCTTCGGTAAATGGCGACTGGGCGGAGAAAATGCGAATAAGTTCTAATTTGAAACCTTCAAAGTCTCCAGCTTCCTGGTATTCAGCAACCACATCGCCACATGTATCCATCATCATATTGGAAATATCAACCTGGATACGTTCACCATGCAAGGCATGACGGCGCTTGGTATAAATCACCTCGCGTTGTGAGTTCATCACATCATCATACTCCAGAAGTCGCTTACGAATACCAAAGTTGTTCTCTTCCACTTTTTTCTGCGCACGCTCAATGGACTTGGTAATCATACTGTGCTGAATCATCTCACCATCTTCCAGTCCAAGGCGGTCCATGTACTTCACAATACGATCGGAACCGAACAGACGCATCAAATCATCTTCCAGCGAAACAAAGAACTGCGAAGAACCCGGGTCACCCTGACGACCTGCGCGACCACGTAACTGACGGTCGACACGACGTGATTCATGACGCTCTGTACCAATAATGGCCAAACCACCAGCAGCTTTAACTTCTGGCGTCAGCTTAATATCAGTACCACGACCTGCCATGTTGGTAGCAATTGTTACAATACCAGCCGCACCTGCTTCAGCAACAATTTCTGCTTCGCGCTGGTGCAATTTCGCATTCAGTACATTGTGCTTAATACCACGCATTTTTAGCGTACGGCTTAATAATTCGGACACCTCGACTGATGTAGTACCTACCAATACGGGACGTCCCTGCTCAACTAAGCGAATAATTTCTTCACTCACCGCATTGTATTTCTCACGTTTGGTCTTATAAACGATATCTTCCATATCGTTACGCTGAATAGGACGGTTGGTCGGAATCACCACCACATCCAACTCGTAGATATCCCAAAGCTCGCCTGCTTCCGTTTCGGCTGTACCGGTCATACCCGACAGCTTATTGTACATACGGAAATAGTTCTGCAAGGTAATGGTAGCATATGTTTGTGTAGCCGCCTCAACTGTTACACGCTCTTTGGCTTCAATGGCCTGGTGTAATCCATCGGAGTAACGACGACCTTCCATGATACGACCAGTCTGCTCATCCACAATCTTCACCTTGTTGTCCATCACCACATACTCCACATCTTTTTCGAATAATGTATAAGCTTTTAACAGCTGGTTGATGGTATGAACACGCTCCGACTTAATGGAAAAGTTCTGCAGAATCTCATCCTTCTTCTTAGTGCGCTCTTCTTCAGGCATTGTCTCTTTCTCCAGGGTAGCAATCTCCGAACCTACATCGGGTAAAACGAAGAAGTTAGGATCCTCGGCCGAACCGGTAATCAAATCAAGCCCTTTATCAGTCAGCTCAATGGAGTTATTTTTTTCATCAATCACAAAATAAAGCGGGTCGGTCACCACATGCATATTCTTGCTGTTCTCCTGCATGTAGAAGTTCTCCGTCTTTAGCATACTGGCCTTCACCCCCTGCTCACTCAAGAACTTGATAATGGCCTTATTCTTTGGTAATCCTTTAAAAGCACGCAATAACAGCAACGAACCTTCTTCCTGCTCTTTTTTATTGTCCGATTTCATTTTTTGCTTAGCCTCAGCCAATACACCTGTTACCAGCTTCTTTTGTGCTTCTACAATCTTTTCAATTTTAGGCTTCAATTCGCCAAACAACTGATCATCGCCTTTTGGCACAGGACCAGAAATAATCAATGGCGTACGAGCATCATCAATTAACACCGAATCGACCTCATCGACGATGGCATAGTTGTGCTTGCGTTGCACCAAATCGTCAGGCGAGATAGCCATGTTATCGCGCAGGTAATCGAAACCAAACTCGTTGTTGGTACCAAAAGTAATATCTGCTTTGTAGGCTGCACGGCGCTCAGGCGAGTTGGGTCGGTGCTTATCAATACAATCCACCGACAGGCCATGGAATTGATATAAAGGCCCCATCCATTCCGAGTCACGCTTGGCCAGGTAGTCGTTAACGGTTACCACGTGCACACCACGACCAGCTAATGCATTCAGGAACACCGGCAATGTAGCTACCAGTGTTTTACCCTCACCCGTTGCCATCTCAGCAATTTTACCGCTGTGAAGAACAACACCACCAATCAGCTGTACATCGTAATGTACCATATCCCAAGTAATTTCATTACCACCGGCTGACCACGAATTATAGTAAGTAGCCTTATCGCCATTTATCTCCACAAAATCTTTAGTGGCCGATAAATCACGATCGAATTGCGTAGCTGTCACTTCTAATGTTTGATTCTGAGACAAACGACGTGCTGTATCTTTAACAATCGAAAATGCCTCTGGCAAAGCATCTGTTAAAGCCTTTTCAAGTTTCTCAGTAATGTCTTTTTCAATCTTATCGATTTCCTTATAAATCTTCTCTTTTTCGCCAACAGTTACATTGCCATCCTCTGTTTTTGCGCGCAATGATTTAATCTGTTCTTCATCAGCATTTACTGCATCCTGAATGCGCTGACGCAACTCGGTTGACTTCTGACGAAGTTCATCATGTGAAAGTTTTTCAATCTGTGGATACACCTCTTTAATCTTCTTTACGAAAGGATCCACCTCTTTCATATCTCTGTCGTACTTGTTTCCAAACAGTTTGGAAATCAAACCACTAATTGCCATATTATTGTTTTATAGAGTTTTAAAAAATAAAGATATGAGACAACGATATATGTCTCAAATAAAAATGCGGAAGGTATCAGGCAAGAGGTCCTGCCCTGGTAATCAAAGAATACTTATTGCGATCGATGATACCCAGCGTATGTTCATACCTGGAATACGTATCTGCAATATTTCGCAGTCCCAAAGAGAGATGGTCTGCAGAAGCAGTATCAGCTTCATCATTCAAACCAGGCAATGACTGACTGCTCTTTACAACACTATAGGCTACCTTAACTGGCAGTGCCTGATAGTTCGCAGGTAATTCGCGAGATTCGTCAATGGCATTTTCCCAGTCAATAACTTCTTGCCAGTGACTTGTAGACAGGAGTTGAAATTGCTCAAGAATTATCTCACGAACATCAATATCATCAAAAAACAGTGACTTTCTGGCACCAGAATCAGACACACACGCAGCCGTCATCAGCAGTGTTACACCGATGAGTTTAAAATATTGCGCTTCTATTTTCGTTTTCTGATTCACCTTAATTGACAAATTGCGCATAAAGATGCGAAAAGATTTTCAATTAAAGTCAAAGATAAGGTTGTTTTGAATATGGACTTTGCTTAAATCATCATTAACTCCATTCATATTACTTCCAGCAAAAGTTATAACCTAATTATCGAGGATACTATCAACTTCTTCTGAAGACAAGGCGGGTGCTTGTTTGTTCTTTAGCTTAGCAATCACCAAACGGGCCGCTTTCTTCGCCTGCTGCTTGTGTTCAAAGGCCTGATATCCTTCCCGTGTTGGAACAAAATCCTGCTGTATAAGTACTTTTTCATTTTTGCTGATGCGATAACCATAGCCTCCTTCGCACTCATAGACAGCATAGGTATATGCGGAGGCTGACTCGTGAAAATAAACCCCAACGGTGAGCAAAAGCAAAAACGCAATGCACCACCTTAAACGATGGCGCACTGAAAAACTATTACACATTCTTAATTTAATCATTATTCCTGCTCTTCATATGGGTTAAATGTCCACACGTCATCAAAATAATAGCCTCCGCTGTTACCTCCCACAACGTATGGTTGATTGTCCACTACAAAAGCAACTGCATTGTAACGAGGTGAACCATCAAAATTGCTTCTTTGCAGCCAGATATCTGAATCAGGATTGTATTCCCAGGTCAGATTGCCAGGTGCACCCGGACCGCCGGTGGTAATATACCCCAGTCCATTAATGGAAAAGGCTGTTGCATTAATCGCCACAATGTTGTAATCATCGTCGTAGCTTTCGTCTTCATTGGCATCGTTCCCAATACTGCGCTTTTCGGTCCATTCGCCCGATACTGCCTCGTACTCCCACATGTCTTCGAGGTATTGCCCATTATCGGACCCTGTGCAGACATATGCTTTATTGTCAATAACAAAGGCCACCGCATCGCGTCGTTTTTTACCACCAATACTTACTGCCTGCTCCCATTTATCAGATTGAGGCGAATACATCCAAAAATCCTTCATCAGGTTGCCGGCATACCCTGTTCCCACATAACCTTTATTGTCGAGCGAAAATGCTACTGCACCATAACGTGCTTCAGCCGGAAAATCAGCTTTTTGCATCCAGCTATTCGATGCTGCATCATACTCCCAGGTATCTTTTAGGCGGTCACGACCATCATAACCCGTAGTCACATATCCTTTGCCTTCGGCAGCAAAGGCTACTGCACCGTTGCGCGCCGCACCTTCAAAAGGAGCCACTTGCGTCCAGAAATCCTTTTGGGCATCATAGCGCCAGAAATCCTGTAAACGCTCATCCTCCACACCGTCATAACCTGTTCCAACGTAGGCATAGTCACCAATAACAAAACTAACGGCTCCAGTGCGAGGTACACCTTCAAACGCTCCCCGCTCAGTCCAGTTACCCATTAAATCGTCATCGTCATCACTCGATGAACAGGCAGTTATAGATAAACAGACAGCAACAATCATTAAAAAACTTACTTGGCTTATATTATTCATTGGTACGTATTTAAAATTCGCTCAAATCTAATTGCCATTCGTTGGTTCATTACAAACAATTCGATTAACGCACCGTATTTTTCACCTTTCGGTCAGATATCTTAAATCAGCGGTTTTAAAAGAGATAATCCGTTCAGTATTTCCATTTGATGATGTGAAAGCGCCATTAGTTGAATTCCTCTTCTTCGATATTGATAAAATTTAAAGTTGACTGAGGCAGTATCTTAATTTGTGGCTCAATTGTAATAGAAATCATCATATGCACATGCAACATCAAACTATTTATAAGCATACTGTATTTATCATTGTTCTTATAGTTGGTCTGGCTTCCTGTCAGCAAGGCGAACTCGATTTAAGAGACGATTTTATAGGCTCAGATTCATACACAGCACTAATTGATACAGTAACGATTCAGATGTCCACCTTTCGTTCCGATTCGGTAGTCAGTTCATCAACAGGCAGTGCCCTTATCGGGCACATACACCATAAGCTATTAGGAGGCCAGGAAGCCAAATCCTACTTCACCATGAGTTATCCCAATGATTTAAGCTGGGACACCGAAAAACAGGTTTTTGACAGCTTGCTGGTGGTGCTCAAACCCAATGGCTATTATATTGGTGACACCATTGCTGATGCAGAGTACCACGTTCATCGTGTCAATGAAACAATAAGCAGCGATGACGGCTATTATTACAGCACCAACTCGTTTAGTTACGATGAAGTGCCTATTGCCAGCAAAAGCTTTCACCCCTCTCCTGGGAAAGGTAATGAGCTTACCATACGTTTAAACGATAACTTTGCCAAAGAAATCATCGACTTTGTAAATGAATACAAAAACCACTCCGATAAATCAACCTTGTTCAAGGAGCAGTTTAAAGGCCTGGTATTTACCTGCGACACTAACACAACCAGATCGGCCATTGGCTATTCAAGTGGTGATGAGTCGGCCATATTCAGATTCTATTCGCATACGATAGGCATTGAGAAAGAGGAAATAGTTGATGAGTTAAGCATTGATGGCACCCTAACCCAGTTTAACCACTTTTACTCCAACGATAAAAGCATTAAGTATAACCAGTTGGATAATCGAAAGACTTTATTAAGAGAGCAAGACGCAGATAATATGACGCTGCTGCAGAATGGGTCTGGTTTACAATTCAGAATTGATTTTCCTACCATTAATAATTTACTTGAGCTAAAGGCGCAGGGGCATATCGTTAAAGCCGAATTGAGAATTAAACCCAACATGGAAGTAATGGCCATCAAAGATCTGCCATCCACCTTATATATAGCTGATATTTACCGGGCTAACGAGATTTGGGGTTATCTGAGCGATTCGAATGGCAACACCCTAAACAGCAGTTTAGTGATTGATTACATCTACCAGGAAGATACCTATTATACCTTTGATATCACCTACTACCTTAACTCACGCCTGCTTGAACCGGTTGTTGACATTGACCGCGGCCTGGTAATTAGCCTGCCCGATAATGTCGGCAGCTCCTATTCGTGGTTAGCAGCCAATGGAAAAACATCAGGCAATAATCCTTCAGAACTTCTGCTATACTATTATTACTATGACACAGAATAAACTCACATTAGCCCTATTACTTTTAACGCTAACACTCGGCTTAACAGCACAAAACAATACATCCTCGCCCTATTCCCGGTTCGGTATTGGCATACTTGAGTCGAAAGCTGATGTTACTTCTGCCGGAATGGGGCACGCCGGAGTAGCTCTATCATCCGATGGGTTCCTGAATAACCTCAATCCGGCATCGTATAGTTCATTAGATAGCACTAACCTGATTTTTAATATCCAGGGTCGCTTATCATTCGCCAATTACGAAACCAGCAACGACCAACAGCGAAATGTGGACAGCAACTATGAAGCCATCAGCATTGGATTTAGGGCCGGTAAAAACTGGGGTATGGGATTTAGCTTATCGCCCTATTCGAGCATTGGTTATAGTGTTAATACAGAAAAATATATACTGGGCACCATTGATAAATATCCGGTTGAATACAATGGTAAGGGTGGCTTAAATCAGATTGCCTGGCACAATGGATTCCGAATTTTTAAGGGATTATCACTGGGAGTCAGCACATCCTACCTATGGGGTTCAAGTGATATTACCGAAGTATCGTATTATCCGTCCATTATTGGCGAAACGATTTACAATGAACGTAACTACCATTTTTCAACCCTCATGTTCGATTATGGTTTCCAGTGGCATCAGGCTATCGGACAAAATATGTTTTCACTGGCCGCAACTGCCAATTTCTCAACCGAACTCAACTCTCATTATACGCATCGCATTTACAACGATGTCACATCCGACCTAAGCTCAAGCTCGGGCGACACGCGCAACTTCTCAATACCTATGGGTTATCAATTCGGGCTTGCTTATCAAACACATAAAGGATGGACAATCGTCGGTGATTTTCGCTATAACAACTGGGCCGAATCTGACCTGTCTATATCATATGGCTCACCCCGCGATACCTATGGGGGAAACCTGGGTTTACAATATGCACCCACAAGGTATTATGATTCGTTTTTTAAACGCCTGCACTACCGTATTGGCGCATTTTATAATCAGGAGTATTACTCAGTACTCAAACAGGATATTGACTCAAAAGGTATCACGGCCGGTTTAACCATACCTCTGCGCGGAAAATCGAGGGTCAACCTGGCCTATGAATATAAACACTCCGGAACTACATCAAATGGCTTAATCAACGAGCAGTTTAATACCATACGTGTTGGACTAACTTTTAGCGAAAAATGGTTTCAGAAAACACAGTTTAAGTAAAACAGCTTTTAATTAAGAAACTCCTTAATACAGAAAAATCCCAACTAGTTCCTGGCTGAAGAACTTTTTGGGATTTTTAATAACCAATAATTTAAAATCGCTTGTAATAATATGACTTCATTAATAACCGGTACAAAAATAGCGCTCAGCCAGGTGCCGTGCAATCACCATTTGTTGGGATTTTTAGGCCTTTCTGTAAAAATAGGCTATATTTGCAGCTTATGACACAAGTTGTTTCGTATCTGGTAAAGTAAAGACAGGCAAGTCTTTACAAATTCTCATCTTCGACCTTTCCGGTCGGCCTGTCTTTGGTGTATCCACACATTTTTAAAATTTGATTTAAAACTTACGATTATCAGATAAACAATGACTAGCATATTACAACAATACGGATGGCAACACTACTGCCAAAAGCACACCAACAATTTAACTGAAGATACCATTGGCCGAATCAAAAGCGTTAACAAAACCAATTATGAAGTAGTTACTTCAACCGGTATTATTAGTGGTGAAACAACCGGGCAACTCCTTTATTCGAGCACGAAAGAAGCCCTGCCCCATACAGGCGACTGGGTGCAGATAATGCCCTACGAAACCAGCTGCATCATAACAAGTGTGATGGAACGTTACAGCGAGTTGGGTCGTAAAGAAGCCGGCCGAAAAACCGATAAGCAACTGTTTGCTGCAAATATTGACCTGGCATTTATAGTGCAGGGACTCGATCAGGATTATAATCCCAGGCGATTAGAACGTATGGTGGCCGTGCTGAATGATGCCGGCATTGAAACCATCATCCTTTTGAATAAGGCTGATATAGCTACTGAATCGGCGGATAAAATGGCAGAAATAAGTCAAAACCTGCCCAACACAAGGGTAATGCGGATTAGTGCTCTGTTAAATGAAGGTATCGAAGCCCTTGAAAAATTCATGATTCCTGAGCACACCTATATAATGATTGGCTCATCCGGTGCAGGTAAAAGTACATTACTCAACAGCCTGATGGGGGCTCAAATGCAAAAAACCAACACCATTAGTGACTCAGTTGGCAAAGGCCGGCACACCACTACTAACCGGGAGTTATTTGCATTGCCCAATGGCAGCCTGATGATTGACACAGCTGGCGTGCGGGAATTCGGTTTGGCTATGAGTGAAGTAAATGCGGTAGAACTGACATTCTCGGATATTCAACAACTGGGTGGACAATGCCGCTTTCAGGACTGTACGCACACCGACGAACCGGATTGTGCCGTACTAAAAGCTCTTGAGAGTGGACAGTTGCAACACGATCTTTATGAGAGCTACCTGAAGTTGCGAAAAGAAGCCGAGCACTATTCGGCCTCCCAACAAGATAAGAAGCGCAAAGGCAAGGATCTGTCGAGGCTGGTACGTGATATGAAGCGACAGAATATGAAAAAGCGGTATTAGTAATTGAGTTAATCCCTGCAATTCATCCCGAATTGTAGGGATTTTTCAATAACAGGCAAACAATTACTTAAATGTTTCTATTTTCGTAGCCATGAAATTCTGGCGTAAATACCACAAATGGGCGGGCATCATCCTTTGCTTTTTTCTCATCCTGTTTTCTTTTTCAGGCATTTTATTAAACCACAGGCAAGCTATCAGCTCTATTGATATTCCGCGCCAATACCTGTCAGAGAGTTACCAATACGATAATTGGAACAATGCGGCCATTAAAGGAAGTATAAAGCTCGACAGTACCCAAAGTATCTTTTTTGGCAACATCGGTTGCTGGGCCTTATCATCAGCTACCAATGAATGGACAGATTTCAATCAGGGCTTTGATAAAGGAATTGATAAGCGTAAAGTGACCAGCATGCTGCTAACGAACAATCAACGTTTATTTGCCGGCACCCTGTTTGGGCTCTATGAGTTCTGCAATAACCGATGGAATTATATCTCACTAGATATAGAAAACGAGCACATTACTGATCTAATTGAACACAAGCAACAACTGCTTGTGCTTACAAGAAGCGAGCTTGCTAAGTTTGATTTAACAAGCAATTCATATCAATTTATGCAGCTTCCAGCACCGAATGATTTTGATGGTAAAAGCAGCCTGTTCAAAACCATCTGGCTACTCCACAGTGGTGAAGTGCTTGGTTTTAGTGGAAAAATCATCGTGGATATTATCGCCATCATCATTATTTTCCTTTCAGTAACAGGTATTATCTGGTTTCTTTCGCCATCATTGATTAAACAGAGAAAGAAAAGGCAAAGATCAGCCAGCAAGCATAAGCAACTGTTTCGATTTTCGGTAAAATGGCACAATAAGATTGGCTACTACGCTGTTATACTGTTAGTTTTCACAACATTTACCGGTATGTTTCTGCGTCCGCCGCTATTAATTGCCATTGCTAATGCGCAGGTTAAAAGCATTCCTTTTACCGTACTTGATTCGCCTAATGCCTGGTACGACCAACTTAGGGCCATCAGGTACAATCAAAAGTATGACGTCTTCTTTGTATCTACTTCTAAAGGCATGTATGCTTTAACAGCTGATTTTGCCGAGATGGTTAAAGTACCAAATCAACCTCCTGTATCGGTGATGGGCATTAATGTGTTTGAGGAAAAAAGTGAAGAGCACTACTTAATTGGTTCCTTTAGCGGACTTTATTTGTGGAATCCGTTTGATAACAGTTGTTTCAACTACATTACCAGGCAGCCACATAAGGCCAATACAGGCATGTCGCGCCCAATAGGCACACATATGGCCACTGGTTATTACCAGGATGGCCCTCGCGAAGTATATTTCGACTACAACAGCGGGGCTCAAATGCTCACCCAAGGTAGTTATTTCTATCCCATGCAGGAATCTATCAAAAACGCTGCACCTGTATCACTATGGAATGCTGCATTAGAAATACATACAGGCAGAATCTTCCAGGATTTAATTGGTTCATTTTATATTCTCATTGTACCAATTATTGGATTAACTACTATTGCGCTTTTATTATCAGGCCTATGGATTTACATCAAGAAATTCAACAATTAAACACCTACTAATCTGCACTATAAATCCGATCTTACAAAAGCACTAGCACCATACGTTATTTTTTATAACTTTCTCCTGACTTTTGCGTAATGCAATACAGAAAAGGAAAGAGTCGGGATGTTGGGAAAGCAGTTTATTAACAGAATTAAAGAACTGGTATTAATTAAGCCAGATGAGTACACTATTCAGGAGCTGGTACTTATACACATGCTCCATATAACGCTGTGTCTGATAGTTATCTCTGCCATATTCAATCCTTTTCTGGGGCTCCCTATGAGTGTAATATATTCCAATTTTGCTTCATCCCTAATTATTACATTCATATACTGGGTGGCACGAATAAAGAGAAAATTTAGAATTGCTAAGCGCTTATACCTTGCGTTTGTCGTTTTAATGATCAACTTTTTGTGGCTGGAGACAGCCGGCAGCTCGGGACCAACATTATTTTACATACTGGCCTTTGTGCCATTGCTTACTTTTTTACTTAACAACAATTTATTGAAGTATGCCTATATGGTTATTGGCATCAATGTGCCGGGCTTGTTACTCATCGAAGCCTATTTCCCCGAAATAATAACCTATTACCCGAGTGAGATTCAGCGTGTATTGGACATTCTGATGGTTTGCCTCATTTTTATCATATTCGAAATACCTCTTATTATATACATTAAAAATCTGGTTATAAACCAACGAAATGAGGCCCTTCATTCTGAAAGAATCAAAACCTCATATGTAACCCATCTAAGTCATGAAATAAGAACACCAATGAATGCTATACTGGGTTTTGCCGAGCTATTGGAGCAGGACGACCTGGAATTAGCTGAAAGAAAGGAATACATTAATATTATCAATGACAACGGCCACACTTTACTCAACCTACTGAATAACATCATTAATATTGCGAAGATTGAAGAAGACAGCACCAAAGTGTCGCTATCTAAATTTAACCCTGATAGCTTATTGAAACGCATTCAGGCATCATTGTCATTCAAAGCATCTAACGGTGTAGATTTCAAAACACTGAAGAAAACAAATGAATCAGTAATGATTCACTCAGACATTATACTTCTTTACCAAATACTAAGCAACTTAACTTTTAATGCCCTGAAGTTTACTCAACAAGGTCATGTTTACCTGAGTTATGCAATAATTGGTGATTCAATCAAATTTACTGTTGAAGATACCGGGCTGGGCATATGCCAATCAAAACATGATAGTTTATTCAATCAATTTGAGCAGGATAGCGACAATAAGCTTGTCAACTTTAATGGAAGCGGACTTGGATTAACCATCAGCAAAAATCTTTCGCATTTACTTAAAGGAAAGCTGTATTTTGAATCAGAAAAAGATAGGGGCACTTCCTTTCATCTGGAAATTCCGGTTGACTATAAAGTGACAAAATAAATCAATAGCTATTTAACAATCAATAACAAATACTTTGTCACCTCTTATGCTATATTGGGTGTCTTTTGAATAAACCAGTTAGGTTTAGTATAAAATTCACCCAACAACAATTTTAATGAAACAAGCTGTCAAAAAAACAAAACTACGCTATTGCCTACCGTTGCTGATATTTTTGGTTTATACACTAACATTAAAGGGTCAGCACGACCAAACTCAGTTAAAGGATAAGATTAAACCCGGCAAGCGCCAGGCTACCCTTATATTATCAAATGGACAAAAAGTGGAATTGTCTGCCACTGATTCGCTCAATTACACCCAAAGCGTTTCACCAATACACAAAGTTGATTCGAGCCAATATTCGGCACCTGTTCATAAAGGCAACAAACCGTTCATACAACAACAATCTACTGCTAAATAATTCCCTGCTGTTGTTCGGAAGATGTTTCTCCTATCACTGTAGCTACTGTCGCGTCACCTCTTGTATGTTTGCTATAACCATTTTTCTAGTTCTTCCAAAACTCCCTGTGGATCTATAATTATTGCATACAACTTTTTACTATAGAAGACCAACTCAATCATTCCATACATCTCTGAATCAATAAGAACATGGTTTATCTTATCTCCATTCTCAAAGTAAAACTCATTGTCAATAGAAAAAAGTTGACAAACAGTGTGATTGACCAAAACCTCTTTATTCTTGTAAAACCTTAATACATCATCAAGAGTGGTAATAGCATTTAGGGTATTACCTTCGAAAATAAATGAATTAGTCGTTTGGTAAAACTTCATATAATTATGAAATGCTAAAGTTTTATAATAAACTATATAAAAATCTTCATAATACAGCTTTCCATATTTAATCCACTTTTTTGAATTATCAACTTTAAAACCTCCCGCCTTTTTATCATTTATTAGAGGTTTCCCATATAGATTTAAAACATCATTTTTCTTTAAAACAATGCTTTGTCCATTAAAGTAGCAGTATATTGAATCATTCTTAGAAAATGAACTTAGCGAGTAAAGAATCAGAAGGAAGCATATAGAAATTCTCATAATTTTATAGACTTGTCTATTATTCAATCATTAAACACGCCAACCTCCTCATTTTCACCAGCACTCACCTCTCCTATCACCGTAGCTACTGTCGCGTCACCCGTCACATTAACTACTGTACGGACCATATCCAAAATACGGTCAACGGGTAAAATGATACCAATCCAGGCCGGGTTCAATCCTACCGAACTAAGGACAATCATCAGCATCACCAATCCGGCACTTGGGATAGCTGCTGAACCAATACTTGCCAAAGTGGCCGTTAAAATGATAGTCAACTGCTGGGCCAGGTCCAGGTCTATCATATGCATTTGTGCCAGAAAGATAACCGCTACCGCCTGGTATAGACTGGTACCATCCATATTAACGGTGGCACCAATGGGCAGTACAAAGCTCGACACTTTTGGATCCACTTCCAGGTTCTCTTCCACACACTCTAAGGTAACCGGCAATGTGGCTGCACTGGAACTGGTAGAGAAAGCCAGCATTTGCGCCGGACTGATGCCCTTTAAGAAACCTTTAAAACTCAGGCGTTTTACAAACACTCTCATCACGGTTGGATAAATCACGAAGGCCATCAACAGCAAACCTCCCAAAACCGACAATGAATACCAAGTAAGACCTTTAAAGAGTTCAAATATTTTCGCAGGGTTATCACCGGCCATTTCAGACACGATGCCGGCCATTAGAGCAAACACAAAAAACGGAGCGCCTTTCATTATCAAGTCTACCATTTTCAGAAACACTTCACTTAAACCATTGACCACCGCAATCACCGGCTGCGCCTTGTCATTGGGCACAAATAGCAAGGCAATACCAAAGAACAGGGCAAAAAAGATGACCTTGAGCATGCTCCCATTGTCAGTCATAGCTTTAAACACATTATCGGGCACCATGTCTTCAATAAAAGTTAATGGTCCGCTATCTTTTTGGCTTTCGGCCTGCTTGAGTCGCGATTGCACATTCTCATCTTCATCAAAGCCTCTGCGTTTGGCCACTTCAGCTATTAAATCACTATTAACCGGATCGGCCAGCATATTGATATCATCATGCACTTCCTCCCCTTCTTGTTGGGCCCAAAGCTCATAGGCAATACGATTTTCTTTCCGTACCGTTTCATCCATCCACGTTCCGGGTTTAGCTACATTAACAATAAGCAAACCCAGCGAAACAGCAATAACAGTTGTGCTTAAATATAGTACGAGCGTTCTAATCCCCATACGCCCAAGATGCTTTGGATCGCCCAATCCAACAATCCCACCAATAATAGAAAACAGCACTAATGGAATAGCTATCAATTTCAGCAAATTAATAAAAATACGTCCCCAGGGAGCCAGCCAGTTAGTGGTAAACTCACTCCACCCGAAAAAGCCTGAGAGAACAGCCCAGATAATCCCTAGAAACAAACCGATAATTATTTTCCAATGCAATGCTAATTTCTTCATTCAGATATGCTGTTAGTTTAGTCTTAATGCGCAATTTACAAAAAATGCAATAATAGCCAGTTTGAGACAGACCTTGGGGTAACATATGTAAAAAAAGCTGTCTCAATGATGAAACAGCTCCTTTGATATAGATTGTTTAGTTGTGACAGAACTAATTTATCGCAATATGGCTTAGCAGTTTAATCTGATCAACGGATGAATAGTCGTACTGATATAAACCATCCTCACCTATCATCAGCAAAATATCGCCCAAAGGAATCACATCAAAAGCATTGATATCCGGATAGTGAGCTACCAGATGATCGTCAATCGCATAAGGATCATCAGCATCATACACCTTTAGACCAGCACTACCATCGCATATAAATAACAAACCATTATCTATGCCTAAGCCATAGGGTTCTTTCATGGCGTATGCCTCAACCAAAGCGGGATATTCCAGCGTGCTGATATCAATTACGTTTAACTGACTTTCGATGGCTCCGCACAAATTGCCACCACGCAGGGTGACGTAGGCATAGTCACCTTCCACAACCACCGGGTCGCAAGCCGTTGCATGCCTGAATTCGGCAATAAACTCCGGATTAGCCGGATTCTGCAGACTGTAAATAAACATACCGCTCTGGGCGCCGATAAACAGGTTTTTATTATAAGGGAACAAGGTTTCTATTTGCCAGCTAATAGGTATCTGCTTAGTAAATGACGGATTGGAATTAACAGAAACATCAAACAGGTGTAACGATGCCTTATCAATTGCATACAGATAATCATCATATAAGGTAAATCGCGCCATGGAACCACCAATGCCACTTCCACCTCCGTTAACCTTGGCGGATGATAAAGCATCAGCAGTAAAAAAGGTCGATTCCCACATCGGAAATGTACTGTACATTAGCTCATCCCTTTTCACTTTCACCGTTTCGGTACTTACACTATACCCCACAATAACCCCTTTCGATTCATCAACCTCAGAAACGATGCCTTCGTTAAATGCAGGAATGATGTACGGAAATACATTCTCATCTCTATCGACCTCAACAACATTGTTGATATCACTGATGTCGAGTGTTACCAAATCAATATAACTATCGGCATATAGCATGGTGCCTTTGATGGCCATATCAATGTTTCCGGGTATCTCCAGAAAAGCCAGTTTCTGTGGTTGTTCAGGCAATGAATTATCAATAATATGAATCCCCTTCTGATATTCGTTAATGAAAATGAACTGGTCTTTAAAATAAATCTTACCTGGTTGATAAATAGACTGAGCACTCTTCATGGTATAGGAGGCTCTTAAGTCTTCATAACTTAAATACTCAGGAGTATGAACAAGGTAAGTTTCTTCAATCTTGTCGCTACAGGAAAAGCAACATAAACCAATGGTTAAAGCGATAAACAGGTGTTTAATTTTTTTCATAGCATAGGGTTTTAAATGTTTGGATAGTGGTAATCCACATTCTATCATTTCATTAGATGCGAATTTTAATGAATGGTTGCGTAGGATTAATTTGAAAGATGACGCAACTATTCGAATAAAAATCAATCTAACTCTTAAAACCACACCTATGAAACAACATCTCACCCTTTTTAGCTTGTTCCTGGTTACCATAGTATATGCCCAGGACGAAAACACGCTTGCTAACAAAACTAAAGGTTACTTTAACTATACATCCATTGGTATGCTTATAGGCTCATCAGGCGACGAGCAACCTCATATTACATCATTCTGGATGGAGCACCATTATCAGCTCAACCAAAACCTGTCATTGGGACTTGTAACCGGACTGGAATGGTTTGATGTAATGGTATTGCCACTCGGGCCCAATCTAAAATTAATGCTACCTCAACAGAAAAAAGCAGCCTATTACTGGAGCCTGGCACCTGGCTATGCAATAGCTCTGGAAGATATGGAGTTTATGGATATGGAAATTACAGATACCAAAGGAGGTGCTTACTTTAATACAGAGGTGGGCTATCTGTTTCCCAGCCGGCATAATTACAATGTATTTGTAGCCATTGGTTACAGGTATCATGAGTTTGAATTCACCCGAAGCGACTGGTTGGCGACTCACGTTACGCGAAAAATAACCTACAACCGCTTTTCTGTGCGCTTGGGTGTACGCCTGTTTTAATGACAGAAAAGTAATGTATTCAAAAAGCTAATGATCAAGTGAATTACTTATTAACCTGAGTTCGATTAAAATTACAAAGCTCAAAATTTCTTAAATAACTGATTTACAATGCTAATCCCAGAAGCGTAGCGAGCTACGGTGATGAAATTTAAAGCAGTAAATCGATTATTTAAGGAAAAGCTTAGAGTTTCACTTATAAATATTCATTTTCAT